>NZ_CP034998.1:1200000-2400000 GCF_002531755.2 Rhizobium acidisoli
ATGCCGCAAATGAGCGGACGCCAGCTTGCCGATATCGTCCAGGAAAAATGGCCGGCGATCCGCATCCTCTACACCACGGGTTATACCCGCAACGCCATCGTCCATAACGGGGTGCTCGATCATGGCGTCTCCCTGCTTGCCAAGCCCTTCAGCCTGGAGCAGCTCGCCCATAAGATCCGCGAACTTCTGAATGTGCCGGCGAAAATGGAAAATGAGAGGACGTGAAGCCGCTCGCCGCTAGGCGGCCGCACGTCCACTGTGTTCGATCGCCTTATTCGATGACCTGGATCACGCGGTGCGTCTTCGGCTCGACGATGACGCGCCGCTCGTTGACGACGGTATAGCCATAGCCGTCCATATTCGGCACGGTGTGCACTTCGACGGTATCGGGCAGCGTCGCGCCGACGGCGATATCGCCGTCATAGACGACGGACGGCGTATTTTGCTCCATGACATAGGTGCGAACTTCGCCCGGCAACACGACGGAGCCGGTCGGTGCGGGATCGGTGACGATGATGGTGCTCTGCGCGAAGGCGGCGGAGCTGATGGTCAGCATGGCGGCCGCAGCCAGCATGATCTTGCGCATGGGATGTTCTCCTTTTTAACCTTGGACATCGAGGCAACGCCGGCCATGCGGCATAGTTCCGCGCCGGCTTTTCATCGTGGCATAAGACAGACGCGCTGCAGTTGAGATGTTGCTAAATCAATTTATGCACCATACGGTTGAGCTGTCCGAATCACGGTCAGTGCGGGTTCGTCCAGCGGCATCGGGGGCGGGCCGTTTACGCTTCGTTAACCATGTTGGCGATTTATACCCTGTGAACGGCCGCGTGGTCGTTGATTCGAAGGTCCGTCGCGTTTCGGTTTGCGAATGGATATCTGGAAAGACGATTGCGGCGGCTCGAAACATGCGTTTGCGGATGACGATATCGCTGGTGGCAGTGGCGGGCACGATGGCCGGCTGCACGTCGACAGGCGGTGTCCACCAGTCTTCCGGGCCGGAGACCGTGGCGCCTGAAAAGGCGCTGGTTCTGCCGCCGCCGGGTGGCCCGTCGATCGTCAGCGTCGTCGAGCGCAAGCGTGGCAACGGCGTCGAGCAGACGGTTTCCTTGTTTACCTCATCCTCCGTGCCCGGCCAGAACTTCCTGAAGGTCCAATTTTTCGGTGCGTCCGGGGTCAACCCCGGCACCGGCAATGCCGGCTTCAGCATGATCAATGAAAGCGGCATTGCCCGCGAAGTGGCGCGCTCCGCCCCCGGCGTGCCCATGGCGACGTCGGCGACCTTTCTGCAGAACAGCTATGGCCCCTTCGGTTACGCCTCCGGCCGCAGCCGTGGCGGCGACACCTGCATCTATGCCTGGCAGCAGATCCGCTCGAGCGTCAACGCCAACACCCAGGCGCGCAATTTCGGCATGATCCAGCTGCGCCTGCGTCTCTGCGATGCGAACGCCAGCGAACGCCAACTGCTCGGCATCGTCTATGGCTACACCATATCGGGCAACTTCGACGGGGTGATCTGGAATCCGTACGGCAATCCGCCGCCGGCCGATGCCGCGCTCGGCCGCACCGGCGCGCCGATCTATCCTGACCAGGGCGGTTATCGCGCCAGCCCGATGGCAATCGGCTACGAGCCGGCGCCTGCCTTAATCAGCCGGCCGCGGGCGGTTCTGCCCCGCAACGCTTCGACCCCGGCACCGGGCGCCGCACCGATGCCCGCGCCCATCGGTCCGCGCGTGCCGCTGCCCGGCGAGGCGCCGCAGGCGAGGGTGATGCCGGACGCGGCAGCCGCGCCGCCCGAACAGCCGGTCGAACAATCCGCAAGGGCGATCGGCGTCACCGTGCCTTCGCCAGACTGCATAGGCGACGCGGCCATGACGGCCGCCTGCCGGAGATAGAGCATGATGCCGAAAAGTGTGAGCGGTTTTCGGACGACATCATGCCTGTTCTAGGGAGCATGCCCGGAGCGCCGATGGTGTCCGGTTGAGCAATTTCGAAGGAACGTCGATGCGCAAAGCCCGCAGTGTGTTCATATGGGCCGTTGTTTCGCTCTGCTTGATCGTGCTGATCACGCTGCCGGTCAACTTGCAGACCCAGCTCATCACCAGCATCACGGTGGTGACGGTGATGGCGCTGATAAAGGTCTTCAAGGGCGAGGGGACGTGGCGCCTGGTGGCGCTCGCCTTCGGCACCTCGATCGTGCTGCGCTATGTCTACTGGCGCACCACCAACACACTGCCGCCTGTGAACCAGCCTGAGAATTTCATTCCCGGCCTGCTGCTCTATCTCGCCGAAATGTACAGCGTCGCGATGCTGGCGCTCAGCCTGTTCATCGTCGCCACACCGCTGCCGCCGCGCCCCTCGCGTGCCGCCAATCCCGGCCGTTTGCCGCATGTCGATGTCTTCGTGCCGTCCTATAACGAGGATGCCGGGCTTCTCGGCAACACGCTGGCGGCCGCCAAGGCCATGGATTATCCGGCCGAAAAGCTGCATGTCTGGCTGCTCGACGATGGCGGCACCCTGCAGAAGCGCAATTCCGGCAAGCTGCTCGAAGCCCAGGCCGCCGCCGCCCGCCATATCGAGCTGAAGAAGCTCTGCGAGGACCTCGACGTCAGCTATCTCACACGCGACCGAAACGAGCACGCCAAGGCCGGCAATCTCAACAACGGCATGAAACACTCGACCGGCGAACTCATCGCCGTCTTCGATGCCGACCACGCACCGGCTCGCGATTTCCTGCTCGAGACTGTCGGCTACTTCGAAGACGATCCGAAGCTTTTCCTCGTCCAGACCCCGCACTTCTTCATCAATCCCGATCCGCTCGAGCGTAACCTGCGCACCTTCGACAAGATGCCGAGCGAGAACGAAATGTTCTACGGCATCATCCAGCGTGGCCTCGATAAGTGGAACGCCGCCTTCTTCTGCGGTTCGGCCGCGGTCCTGAGCCGCCGGGCGCTCGACTCCCAGAACGGCTTTTCCGGCATCAGCATCACCGAGGATTGCGAGACGGCCTTAGCGCTCCACGGCAGCGGCTGGAACAGCATCTATGTCGACAAGCCGCTGATCGCCGGCCTGCAGCCCGCCACCTTCGCAAGCTTCATCGGCCAGCGCAGCCGCTGGGCGCAGGGCATGATGCAGATCTTGCGCTTCCGCTTCCCGCTGCTGAAACGCGGCCTGTCGATCCCGCAGCGCCTCTGCTACATGTCCTCCACGCTGTTCTGGCTCTTCCCGTTCCCGCGCACGATCTTCCTGTTTGCGCCGCTCTTCTACCTGTTCTTCGATCTGGAAATCTTCACCGCCTCCGGCGGCGAGTTCCTTGCCTATACGCTTGCCTATATGCTGGTGAACCTGATGATGCAGAACTACCTCTATGGGTCGTTCCGCTGGCCATGGATTTCCGAGCTCTACGAATATGTCCAGACCGTGCATCTGCTGCCGGCGGTCATCTCCGTCATGCTCAATCCGAGGAAGCCGACCTTCAAGGTCACCGCCAAGGACGAATCGATCGCCGTCAGCCGCCTGTCCGAGATCAGCCGTCCGTTCTTCGTGATCTTTGCGGTGCAGATCATCGCACTCGTCATCACCATCTACAGGATCTATGCCGAGCCCTATAAGGCCGACGTCACCCTCGTCGTCGGCGGCTGGAACCTCATCAACCTGATCATGGCCGGCTGCGCGCTCGGTGTCGTGTCCGAGCGCGGCGAGCGCGCCTTGTCTCGCCGCGTCCGCGTCAACCGGCGCTGCGAATTCGGCGCCAACGGCAAGTGGTATACCGCCTCGATCGAGGACGTCTCGGTCCATGGCGCCAGGCTCCACATCTTCAACAAGCAACTCGACGAGATGCTGGTCGGTGCCGTTGGTGAAATCCGCTTCCGGCCCTATAGCGGCGCGGAACTGGAAACTCTGCCGCTGATCGTCCGCAACATCGAGCCGTCGGGCGACATCAGCAATGTCGGCTGCCAGTACGTGCCGAAAAGCGCGCTCGACCACCGCCTGATCGCTGACCTGATGTTTGCCAATTCCGGCCAGTGGACCGAATTCCAGGCCTCGCGCCGGCGCAATCCGGGCCTGATCCGCGGCACCATCTGGTTCCTCGGCCTGTCGTTCTACCAGACGAGCCGCGGCCTCGTTTATTTCTTCCGCAGCATGCGGCCGGAGCGCGAAGCCCAGCAACAGGCGGCAAAGGTAAACGCCGGATGAGAAGCATCGTCGCCGCCTCGCTTTTCCTGCTGAATGCCTCCGCCTTCGCCCAGGCGCAGACGGCACCCTTCGACATGTCCGGCGAGCGGCCGCCCGGTGCCGCCGTTGCGCCGAGACAGACACCGCCGGCCCCGCCGGCAGCGGCTGCGCCGGTAGCAACCGCACCGGTTCCCGTCACGCCTCCGGTTTCGGTATTGCCGGCACCCGCACCCCAAGCGACTCCTGCACCTGCGCCAGTTCCCCCCCCAATCGCCGTTCAGCCGGCGCTGCAGCCGGCCGCGGCGGCAAATGCGGCGCCGGTTCAGCGCCCCGGCAGTATCCGTCGCTATGTCGTGCCCTTTTCGAAGCTCGGCCTCAGTGGTGAATATGACCGGCGGTCATGGTCCGTCTACCTGACGCAGGAACAGGCGGCCGCCAAGGCGAGCTTCACTTTCGCCTACCAGAATTCGATCGTCGTCGCGCCTGAGGCCTCGGCGCTGACCGTCTATCTCAACAATCGCCCGATCGGCCAGCAACGCGTCGGCTCGCCGGACGGCTCGTCGGCCGTCACCTTCGCGGTTCCGCCAGGCCTGCTGCAGCCGGGCGCCAATGTCGTCACCTTCGAAGCCGCTCAGCGCCACCGCACCGATTGCAGCATCCAGTCGACCTATGAATTGTGGTCGAATATCGATCCGGCCGGAACCTATCTGAGCTTTGCCGGCAGCGATGCCGCAGAGCCGGCAAGCGCCGATGCGATCCGCGCCATCGGCGTCGACGGCGCCGGCAAGACCGAGTTCGACATCGTCGTCCCGGCGCTGGAGCAGCCGGGCACCACCAAGCCGCTGCTGCGGCTGGCGCAGGGCCTCTCGGTGCTGAGCAGCATGCCGAACCAGGTCTTTGCCTTCAGCACCGCTGCGCTTCCGGCCGGCGGGCCGGGCAAGCTCAGCGTGCTCGTCGGCACCGCGGCGGAGCTGCGGCCGCTCTTTCCCGGCCTGCCGCCCGGCGCCGAAAGTGCGGCACTCGCCGCTTTCGTCACCGATCCGCGCAGCGGCTCACCGGTGCTTCTGATCAGCGGCCCCTCCTGGCCGGCAGTCTCCTCGGCGATCGATACCATTGTCTCGCCGACCGACAGATCCGCAGATATCCGCCGCGACGTGCTGACCACCGAGCGCTGGAGCGCGCCGAACGCGCCGCTGGTGTTTTCCGATACGAACATCGCTTTGTCTCAGCTCGGGGTGAAGACCACCGAATTTTCCGGCCGGCGGTTGCGGACCAGCTTCAACATCGCCGTGCCGGCGGATTTTTATGCCAACGCCTATGGCGAGGCGAAGGTGCTGCTCGACGCCGCCTATACCGACAATGTGCTGCCCGGCAGCCACATCGATATCTACGTCAACGACAATATCGCCTCCACTGTGCCGATCACCACGACAACAGGCGGCATTCTGCGCCATCTGCCGATCCGCGTGACGATGCGGCACGTCAAGCCCGGCCTGAATACAGTGGCGATCGAGGCGATCCTGATGACCAAGGACGATGCGGCTTGCGCGCCTGGCGCCACCGCCGGCGCCAGTCCCCGCTTTGCCCTGTTCGATACCTCAGAGCTGCACATGCCGGATTTCGCCCGCGTCGGTCAGCGGCCGAATCTGGCCGCCATGGCCGGCACTGCCTATCCCTATGGCCGGGCCACGGAGCCGATGCCGCTGTTCATCGATCGGGTCGACGCCGATACGCTTTCGGCTGCCGCCACCCTGCTCGGCCAGATGGCGATCATGGCCGGCCATCCGATCCCCGTGGAAACCGTGGCCTCGCCTAGTACGATCGGCGATCGTGACGCCCTCTTCATCGGCTCGATCTCGCAGATGCCGACAACTGCGCTGTCGCAGACCAATATAGCAACGGCGAGCCAGGCCTCGTGGCGTCCGGTGACGGATGCGCAGCCGGGCGTCGTCGACACCGGTACCGCCTTCGAGGAATGGAATTCCAAGGTCAGCGGCGGTGTCTTGCGCACCCGGATGATCGCCTTCCGCGAGTGGCTGTGGCGCAATTTCGATATTTCCCGCAGTTCGCTGCAATTCGTGCCGGGCGCCGAGGAGATCTTTACGCCGCCCAACACCGCCTCGCTTCTGGTGGCCCAGGGCTCCAGCCCTGCGGGAGCGGGTGCCTGGACCGTGGTGGCGGCGCCATCGGCGAAGGATCTGCGTGAAGGGGTCGAGGTTCTGACGTCGCAGCTGAACTGGCCGCAGTTGTCGGGCCACATCACCACCTATTCCAGCAAGACCGGCAAGATCGAAGCCTTGCCTGTCACCCGTTTCGATTTCGTGCCGTCGACGCCCTGGTCGATCGCCAACTATCGCCTGATCGCCGCCAACTGGTTGTCGACGAATATCCTCTCCTATGCCTCGCTGCTGGTCGTCTTCGTGCTCCTGATCGGTGTCACCACGTCGACGATGCTCAAGAAGCTGGGCCGGTCGAAATGAGGCGGTGGCGCGCGCTCCTGCTGGCGGCCTCTGTCGCGCTTGCACCGGCTCTGCCGGCCACCGCGCAGCAGGCGATGATCAATGCCGACGCGTGGTCGGCCTACAAAGCGAAGTTTCTCGATCCGAGCGGTCGCATCGTCGACAACGGCAACGGCAACATCAGTCACAGCGAAGGGCAGGGCTACGGCCTGCTGCTCGCGTATCTCTCGGCAAGCCCGGCCGATTTCGAACAGATCTGGTATTTCACCCGCACCGAGCTGCTGCTGCGCGACGACGGCCTGGCCGTTTGGAAATGGGATCCGAACGTCAAGCCGCACGTGGCCGACACCAACAATGCCACCGACGGCGACATGCTGATCGCCTATGCGCTGGCGCTTGCCGGCACGGCATGGAAACGGGAAGACTATATCCTCGCTGCCTCCCGCATGGCGCAGGCGCTGCTTGCCGAAACCGTCGGCAGCTCGCAGGGCCGCACCTTGCTGATGCCGGGAACCGAAGGGTTTACCGGCAGCGATCGCGACGACGGTCCGGTCGTCAACCCGTCCTACTGGATTTATGAGGCGATCCCGGTGATGGCAGCGCTCGCGCCGTCGGATGCCTGGCAAAAACTGTCGAACGACGGCGTGGAGCTGTTGAAGACGATGCAATTCGGCCCGCGCAAGCTTCCCGCCGAATGGGTGAGCCTGCACGACAAGCCGCGGCCGGCAGAGGGGTTCGACGCAGAATTCGGCTACAACGCCATCCGCATCCCGCTCTATCTCGCCCGCGGCGGCATCACCGACAAGGCACTGCTCATCCGCCTGCAAAAGGGGATGTCGCAAGACGGCGTTCCCGCCACCATCGATCTGACCACCGGCCGGCCGAAGACCGTGCTGTCGGACCCCGGTTATAGAATTGTTAACGATGTTGTGGCCTGTGTTGTCGATGGGACCAGGCTGCCGAGTTCGGCGCTGCAGTTTGCCCCCGCGCTCTATTATCCGTCCACCCTTCAACTGCTGGGGCTGGCCTATATCGGGGAGAAGCATCCGGAGTGTCTGTGAAGTCTTCTCTCGTGGCGGTTTCAGCGGCAGTGGTGGTGGCAAGCCTTGTCACCGGGCTGAAGGACCGTGCCGCTTTGCAGGAAAGGTTCGGCCTTGCCGGCAAGCCGGCGCCGGAGCTGATGATGATGGGCCGTATCAAGCCGAACGAGGCAACCGGCAATTCCGAATTCAATGCGCAGCTCGTCGCCGACAAGATCGAGGCGATTACGTCCCCGCCGCCATCGGCATCGGATACTTCAGATCCGAATGCCGTCGCGCAGCAGCCTGTACCGCCGCAATCAGCCGCGTCGCAATCTGCGACCCCATCTGCGCCAGAACCTACGCCTCAGCCGGCGGCTTCTCCGGCCCCGGTCACGCCTGCCATCGTGTCCGAGCCCCCGGCGCCGCAGCAGGCCGTGGCTCCAACACAGCCTGCCGTCGATGAAAGCGCGCTTCGTTATTTCGCCAGCCGCGGCGACAAGGTGCGCCTGCAGGCCGAGATCTCCCGCCTTCAGGCGCTCTACCCGAATTGGGTTCCGCCGGCCGATCCGCTCGCCGTGCCGCAAAACGGTGACAAGCAGCTCGAAGCCATGTGGCAGCTTTATTCCGATGGCCGCTACGCCGAGCTGCGCAAGGCGCTCGCCGACCGTCAGGCGGCCGATGCCGGATGGCAGCCGCCGGCCGATCTGCTCGACCGGCTCGCCGTCGCCGAGGACCGCGCCCGCCTCATCAACGCCTCAGACCTCAAACAATATGCGACGGTGGTCGATATCGCCGCCACAACGCCGAGCCTGCTCACCTGCAGCGAAGTCGACGTTCTCTGGCGTGTCGCCGAAGCCTTCATCCAGACGAAGAGGCAGCAGCGCGGCCAGGACGCCTACAGCTATATCCTGAAGAATTGCCCCAATCCGGCCGAGCGGCAGGCGACCATCGAAAAGGCCTCGACACTGCTTGCCTACCAGCCGATGCAGGCGCTGCTGGCGCTGGAGAAACCCGCTGCCGACGGCAGCAAGGAATTCGACGCGATCCGCGACAATCTCGCCCGGCGTTTCATGGCCGAAGGCAACGAGGATCCGAAGCTCGCCATCGCGCCCGAATATCTCGCCCGCGTGGAAAAACTCGCAGGCACCGAGGGGCTTGCCTCGGACGCGCTGCTGCTCGGCTGGTATCAGCTTCGCCGCAACAACGATGCCGACGCGGAGAAGTGGTTCCGCGCCGCCCGCGCCAAGGAGGATACGGCCGCCGCTTCGCAAGGGCTGGCGCTGGCGCTGATCGCCCGCAAGGCGCCTCAGGAAGCCGAGGACGTGATGTTCCGCTGGCGTGCCGACTCAGACGATGCGAGCGCCACCTATCTCGCCGCGACCGCCAATCTGATGGCGCTGCAGCCGCCGGCCGATCTCGCCGAAGACGTGCTGCATCGCATCGCCGCCGAGGTTATCTCCCGGAAATATGTGCCGACGGCGCAGCAATTCGGCTGGTATGCCCGCTCGCTCAACCAGTTCCAGACCGCCGCGCGCTGGTTCGAGACCGCGCTCGTCTGGAAAGCCGATGACGAGCCGTCTGCCTATGGCCTTGTCGTCACCCGTGAGCAACTGGGTGACCGCAAGGGTGTGCTCGACCTTCAGCGCGCCTGGGCCGGCCGTTCGACCCGGATTGCCAATCTCGAAGACACCTCCTCGCTGATGCCGAATGGGGGCAGCCTGCCGCCGGAGAAGGGCACGCTTGCCCCGCAGCAGCCGGTTCAGCCGACGCCGCCGGCGCAACGCCCTGCCACGGCGGCCGAGCCGCTTCCGGCCGAACGCCGCACCCCGCTGCAGCCGGAGCCCGATGTGGCCGTTCGCCCGGCAAGGCCGGCGATGCAGACGGTGACCGTTGCGCGCGGTTCGCGCCAGACCCGCGGCTGCTCGACGACCATCGATGCGGGACAGCTCAACCCGGCCAATGCGCTGTCTCGCGGCTGGTGCCTGATGGATATCAATCGACCGATGGAGGCGATTTCGGCCTTCGAGGCGGCATTGCAGAGCCCGGTCCGCAAGGATCGTGAAGACGCAGCCTACGGCCAGAGCCTTGCCTATCTGCGCGCCGGCCTTTCCAGCAACGCCGCCGTTGCCGCCACCAAGGCGCCGCAGAACCGCCAGCGCGCCGCCGAGCTGCAGGTGGCGATCCTCGCCGACCGCGCGCTTTCGGCCTTCGATGCCGGGCGTTATCGCGAGACCCTGATCTATCTCGATCAGCGCGCCCAGCTGCAGCAGGAACGCATCGACCTGATGGTTCTGCGCGGCTACTGCTACCTCAATCTCAAAATGTATGGCGACGCGACCCGTATCTTCGAAGCCGCTGCCGCGACCGGCAGCCGCGACGCTGCCCGCGGCCTGGCCGACGTTCGCAACGTCACCCATCCCGACGTCAACGATTAGCGTTGACGTCGGAGTCAACGACTAGCGTTGACGTCGGAGTCAACGACTGACGTTGACGCCGCCGCCGCTCTCCGCTACTCGCCTGTGCAGGGGTCGCCCCGGCCTCGCACCCGCAAGGAACGCCCTGTGCCCGCTCTCCACGATATCCTCGACAAGTCCTATGACGCCTTCCTTTTCGACATGGACGGAACGCTGCTGAATTCCATCGCCGTCGTCGAACGCGTCTGGAGCGAGTGGGCAAGACGCCACGGCTTCGAACCGGAGGTCTTTCTGAAGACGATCCACGGCATCCGCGCCTCCGACGTCATCCGCGGGCTCGGCCTTCCCGGCGTCGATCCGGCCCATGAGGCGGACCTGCTGCTCGCCGAGGAGATGGAGGATGTCTCCGGCATCGTCGAAATTCCCGGCGCCATTCGCTTCCTCTCCGCCATTGCTGACGGCAAATGGGCGATCGTCACCTCGGCGCCGATCGAGCTTGCCAGGCGCCGCATGGCCGCCGCCGGCATCCCGATGCCGAAGGTCATCGTCAGCGGCCAGGAGGTCAAATCCGGCAAGCCCAGCCCCGAAGGCTATCTGCTCGGCGCCAGCCGCCTTGATGTCGATCCCGCCAAATGCCTGGTCTTCGAAGACGCCGTCGCCGGCATCCTCGCCGGCGAAGCCGCCGGCGCCGATGTCGCCGTCATTACGGAAACCCACGCCACTCCCTTCGAAACCCCGCATTTCTCGATCGCCAACTACCAGGCATGGCAACCCGGCCACACCGCCGAAGGCCGTCTGACGCTCGCGGCGATCTGATCAATCCGACAAACCGCCTCCTTTTTGTGGGAGGCGAGTTTTTCCGCTTGCATTGCACGCGCTGAAAAACTAAACGAAGCAAGCCGTTTCGGCAGGTCGGGGCGTAGCGCAGCCCGGTAGCGCACTTGACTGGGGGTCAAGGGGTCGCTGGTTCGAGTCCAGTCGCCCCGACCATTTATCCCCTTGAAATCCAGTCAGAACATCACGTTTCCTGTAGCGGCCGCTCCCGGGGCCATCGCTGCAAAGGCTGGGTCTTCAGTGCGGTTTCTGTGCGATCGCGATCATCGATTTGGCCAGGAGCGGAATCCTCCCGACATATTCGAAGTCGATGTCTTCGAAACCTGTTTCATGCAGCAGCGTGCCCAGCGTTTCCGGCGACCAGAATTTGATATGGCCATGGTCCTTGAGGGGCATGAAATGGTCGTCCATCTTTCCGCTCACGGCCAAGGCCAGATTTTTCCAGTAACCGTGAAAAGGCGTCGACATGACCGCGATGCCGCCGGGCCTCACCAGATCGTACATGGTTGCCGAGAACGCCTTGGGATCGTAAACGTGCTCCACCACCTCGAGGCTGATCACGGCATCGAAGGTTCCGTACCGGCTGGAAAGATCTTCGTAACCGGAGCCGATTTCCAGCGGGAGATCCGGGTGAGCCGTTCTCGCTTTTGCGATGCCGTCCTCGGAGGGATCGACACCGATGACATCATAGCCCTTTCCCGCAAGCACGGCTGCGGCACCGCCGGCACCGCAACCGAGGTCGAAGACCGAGGTCTCGTTTGCCTCCTGAAAACTGTTCTCAAGAACATCGACTACGGCCGGCAAAATATAGGAATGGGCCGTCGCCGGTTTAGCATGCACATAGGTCGTCGCGTCTAGTTCGATAGACATTTTACCTCCTGGAGAAAATGAGCCCGCCAACCCAATAATACGCAACGCAATCGTACGGCGGAGTTTGACGGCAGTGTGGTGTCGTTGTGGTATTAACGTGATTAGCGCCGGAGGCGCTGGCGGCCGCTGAGGATGCCGGTTAACGCATATGCGCATTCGGCCAGGCTTACCGTCATCTCACGGACGAAGGGCGCGGGCGCTCGCCTATGGGAGATCCTGAAGCCGATTGACAGGGTGCAGGGAAGATGATGAAACGTGGCGCAAATCGGATTTCGCTTTGCCGGGGCGGGTAAGCAGTCGCCGTTTCGACTTCGATGTTGCGACCATTTGCAGTAAATAACGCAATGAAATACCCTTTGCGGGTGTGGAATCAAATAAATCTATTAGTTCTTTTTGGTACGTTTTGAGTTGCGGAGCGTGTTATTTGTTGCCTTTTGTTAAGGTTATACCAAGTTTAAATATGAGATACGCGATTTTGAATCTAAAAAACGTGAAACCTCTTCGCTTTCATGCGAATATGTGTAGATTAAAAGCGTCCCTATCATAAATAGCCTAGTGCGAGCGCATGGCGGAAATGAAGCAGAATCTCACTTGCAGGCAAGCCCTCGCCGGCGCATTCCAGGCTTTGTCCGACGAGGCCATCAAGGCTGGCTGGCCGGAGGGCGATGTCGCCCTCGCGCTTGCTGAACTCGCCGAGGAGCAGGTGATCGAGCTGACCGCTAAGGTGATCATGGAAGGGTCCATTCACCCCCACCTCGCCGCCACCAGTCGCCATAGCAGCTGATCTCACAGCAGCAATCCCGCCGTCTTCGCCGCCGTGATGAAGGAAGCCTGTGCGGCGCGCGGGCTGCGCAGCCCGTCGAGCGCATCCAGGCAATGCTGGCGCGCGACGCGATAGTGACGCCCACGCTTGCTCGGCCATCGTTTGAGATATTCGACGGCTTCCCAGACAGTGGAAACGATCAGGCTGCTCTCTGGAGAAAACACCCGGATGGGGGAGGGGAAGCGTATTTCACTCAACGTCTGCACTCACTGATTATTGCCACAGGGCGGCGCCGAAACGCGCGGGACACAAATTTGTTCCCGGATTTTGTTTCATGGAAATTTGCGCAGTTGCTAAAATTCAAGCCGTCGCGCATAATCATTTCTGCCGGTTGCGGAGGGCGGCCGGCGATGCAAGCGTGGATGCGTTTGCCCTCGGAGGGAATGCGGCGTGATGTTACGGTCATCAATTCATCCGCATGATTTGCCGCTGTTTTCGGAAGATCTCGATCTGCTTTCGCAGGTGCTCGACAAGGTCTGCGATGAACGCGGCCTCGTCAGGACGACACCCGAGGCCGAGCGGATCGGTGCGGTTATCATTCAGCTCTACAGGCAGGGCGTGAAGGACGGCGGCAAACTCGCCGACCTGGCAAAGACCTACCTCTGACGCTCAGTTCTGCTCGATCGAGACACCGTTCTTGCCGATGCTCATCTCGATCCCCTGCGGCTTGCTTTCTTCACGGTAGATATAAGCGCCGAGGCCGATGACAGTGACGACGAGAACGCCGATGAGAACGTAGAGACCATTCCTGCTGTTCAAATGACTGCCCCCAAATACCTGATAGGACACCGGAAACGGCCAAGCGTCGGGTTGGTTCCGAAAGAACAGGATGAATTGAGCCCGCGTCGGCCTAATCGTCGTTGGCGGCGTTGAGGTTTTCCGGCCGGATACCGTCGTCGCTCACGGTGCGCGCACGCAGCCGGATGCCGGGGCCGCCTTCATCCTGATTGCCGCTCGACAGGAAGATGATGCCGTGCGCCTCCAGCGTACTGCGCACATCGAACAGCGCGTGCGGCTCGCCCGCAAATTCACCGTTTTCCAGCGCCGTCACGGTCTCCACAGGCAGGCCGCTTGCGGCGGCGAGCTCTTCGATACTCATCCCGATCATGGCGCGCGCGCCGCGTATCTGTGTCGCTGTTATCATGGCGGAAAATCTAGCGCATTTACCGCAGTTCTCAAGTGGCGCAGGCCGATCAAGCGTCTTTCAATTTCACGCCGAACAGATCGTCGTGCATACGCTCGACCGCGACCCCCATGCCTCCCATGAGGGCCGCCCGGTTCCCAAACCGGCTGATCTCGATGCGCGGCGGATAAGGCGTGCAGCGCGGCAGGAAACCCCGGATGGCGTTTACCAATTCCGGTCTTGCGCCGATGCTGCCGCCGGTGATCACCAGTTCGGGGTCGAGAGTCGCTCCGATCGCGGCAATGGCGAGCGCCACCAGCCTTGCCGTCTCTTCGATTGCGGCGACGGCGCTAGTATCTCCCGCATTGAAGGCGGCGAAGAGATCGGCGACGGTGGCGGCGTTGCGCCCGCCGAAGCCGGTGTAGCGGCGTAACATCGCGACACTGCCGACCGCGCTCTCGAAGGTCCCGAGCGTAAACCCGCCGGGATCGAAAACATCGCCGCCGATCGGAAGATAGGCGATCTCGCCGGCCGCGCCCCGTGCGCCGCGCAGCAGTGCGCCATTGGCGATGATGCCCATGCCGACGCCCGTTCCGAGCGCGACGAACGCAAAATTGCCGGTTTCGACACCGTGTCCCCGCCATCTTTCGCCTTGCGCGGCGAGGTTGACGTCATTTTCGACGATCACCGGAATGCCCATTCTGTCGGAGAAGACCTGCCGCAGATTGATCGCATCGATGCCGGGGATATTCGGCGCCACATTGATATGGCCGGTGGCGGGATCGAGCACGCCGGGACTGCCGAGAACCACGAGACGGAGCTTGTCGGCGGTCGTTCCGGCTGCAAGCGCCAGTTCAACGATAAGATCGCTGAACTGATTGACGAGATGCATTCCCCCGCGCGGGTCGGTGGCCACTTTGGTTTCGGCAATGATGTTGCCCAGCAGATCGCAGATCGCCGCGGCGATCTTGGTGCCGCCGAGATCGATGGAGACGGCAAGGCCCGCCCTGGCGTTGAGTTCATAGGTAATCGCATTGCGGCCCGGGCGGCCATCGGTCTGACCGACAGGTTTCAGCCATCCATCATCCTCGAGGTCGCGCACGACATCGGAAATCGTCTGTTTCGACAGTCCGGTCAGCTTGGCGATATCGGCGCGGGAAATCGAGCCGCTCGCCAAAACGGTCCGGATCACGGCATGAGTTGAGATTTTTCGTGCGATGGGCGTCTGCGTGGCAGAAAGTGTCGGTGCCATCGGCTAGCTCTTCCAATTAGTTCGGAGCATATACCTAATCAAGGGCCGATCTTGACCCCGCGACCATCGCGAAAAGGACGGTTGCGGCTCAACTTCGTCATCTTAGCGGTTTTCAGTACACCCCAAGCGGCAATTTGTCTATGTCATTGACAAACGGAAGGTCGCCTGTAGGCTGATATCAACGTGCAATGAAATGCGCGACGAAATAAGGGGGTCGAGGACAAGTATGCGCCACCCGCATTGTCTGGATAGCCGCGCGCTCGCCAAGGTCGCCCGAAGAGGAGCAGGCCCCGGCTTGTCCCTCTATCGTTCTCTTTCGCGTTCTGCAGCCTCTTCAACTTGGCTGTGGGGGGATTATCGATGATAGAGCCCTCGACCGATGGACAGCTTTCCGCCGAACAAGGCGTTTTACTGCCGGTCATGGCGCCGCGCCTTCAGGCCGATGTTCATCCGGACGGATATGCCGATCTCGCCCTCTGGGGCGCCGGCAGTCTGGGGCGCGTGAGATTTTCTGCTATCGCTGGCCCTTATACCTATGCGCCGAACCGAATGGTCTCCACACATGGCGGCATATTCGTCGCCCAGTCGCTGCCGGTGATGCTGATCAGCGGCGCACGCCTTCAAGGTCTATATCCGGCGCGTCGTTGCGCCTGGTGGCATGAGCCGGATGGGGAAGGCGCAAGCGCGAAGGTTACTCGGGCTCCCCATCGGCAGACTGCCGAAATGGGCTGGGGTGTGCTCGTTGTGGACATTCTCGGTTCCGATTTGCGGATTGCCGTCGGCGCCTCCAGAGGCGAAGCCGAGAAGGCTCTCAGCCTCGCCAGCGAAGCGATCATTGCCGAAGCCGCCGAATATGTCGCGCGTTGTGATCTCAAGCCCGACGCCGACCCGCTGATGCGCAGCATGGTCAGCCAAGGCGTCCATGCCGCTCTTTCCAGCATCAGGCGCGACGAAAACGGCGCCTTTGCCGGTCTTGCCGCGGGGCAGGCCTATAGCGCTCCAGCGCGGACTTATTACCGCGATGGCTATTGGACGATGCAGCCGCTTTTGACGCTCGCACCGGAGGCGGTGCGCGACGAGATCCGGCTGCTTGCCAAGGGCGTGCAGCCGGATGGAGAAGCCCCGAGCGGGGTGATCTTGACCGGACCTGCGCAATCCAAGGCGTGGCAGCGCTTTGTCGAAGACAGCAAAGCCAATCCCAAAACCCACAAAAAGGCGGTTCCGGAATACCACAACCGTCCGCAAGACTGGTGGAGCGATCACTTCGACAGCCCGCTTTTCTTCATTCTTTTCATCGACGACTATTTCAGCGCAACCAAGGACCTGGCCGAGGTGCAGGCGCACTGGCCGACGGTCAGGGCAATTGCGGATCGCTATCTCAGCCTGGCCGGTCCTGACAGCGTTCTGCCGCTGAAACCGCGCAACGACCGGGACTGGGCCGACAACGTCTATCGCGAGGGCCTGGTCTCCTACGACCTCGGTCTTTTCGTCGGCGCCATGGATGCGGTGGCAAGGCTCGGCGACAGTCTGGATCCGACGCTTGCCGAACGGGCAGGCAAGGCCGCAGGTCTTGCCCGCCAGGAGATCGAGGCCAAACTCTTCGTCCCGGCAACGGGAGGATATCTCGACTATGGAACGCCTGGCGCTTTTGTCGAGGATCATCTGGCTCTCGACAGCCTGACCTTGTCGCGATTCGCAGCCATTTCAAAACAGAAGGCCGTTGGCCTGCTGAGAGCCTTTGAAAGCCAACTAGAAACGCGCAACAATCACGAACAGCCCTATGGCAGCTGGGGCGTGATGTGCGCCTATCCGCCCTTCAAGCGGCCAAGCGATCTGCGATCGAAGACGGCCTTTCCCTATCGCTACCACAATGGCTCGGACTGGCCCTATTGGGATGGCGCCTATGCCGAAGAACGCCTTCGCCACGGACTTGGCGGTGCCCGCTACGCCCTGACGCGCTGGTGGGAAACCTGCCTCGACAACGGCTGGATCGGTGCGGTGGAATATTTCTCCCCGCCTTATGGGCGCGGCTCCCTGCTGCAGGGCTGGAGTGCCATGCCGGCGGCGGTCGTTTTGAAATATGGGCTTGACGCCGCAAATGCGGAGCCAATCTCATGAGCATGACGGCTCGGTCGGTTTTACTCGGATCCCTTACCGATCCGCATGGCGAAGGCGACGGAGTCATCCCGTTCGAGTTCGGAAAAGCCAAGATGACGGTAGAAACCTCTGGCGCGTTCATTGTTCGGATCGACACCGAGATGCACAGCTCCGACCCCGTGATTGCGGAGCGCTTCAAGCTCGGTGCTGATCATCCTGCGCCCCCAGCCGCCGGCCTGAAGTCCGGGAAGAATGTTGATGTGAAGATGCGCCGGGTAGTCGTCTTGAAGCCACGTCGTTCCGCTGCGCGGATTTTGAATTCGTTCGAGCACGTCGGCATCGCGCGGGCGGCTGGGCGTCAGCTCGGCAATCTCTCGGCGGACGAACGGCCACCAGTCTGCTTTCAGGTCTTGGTCGAACCCGCGGGTATCGGGCGTCCCGACGACATAGCCGACCGGCCGTTTGCCCTGAACCAGAACAAAGGCAAAGTCTCTGGCAAATTTGAGATAGGGTACCGACCAGATGTAACCGGGCAGATGCGGGTCGCTGTAAAGCGCGCTGGCATCTTCGCCGCCATTGGCGGTTTTCAGGCAGATGTCGAAAAGAGCGTCGATATCGGCTTCAATCGCCGGGCGGATGAAGCAGTTGCTGTCCATCGTCTTGCCACCTCCTGCGTGGCGCTTTGTCATTCTGGATCGCGAGAGGGGCCGATGCAGTAACGATTACCTCAGATTCGCCAACCAGGCAAAGCTCTGGGGAAGAAAACGTTCGGCCGGCGCCAGGCGCGAGGCCCGGACGGGGAGTGGAGAATAAACCAATGAGGTGGAGCAGATGAACAGAACCGTGAAATCGATCAGCATACTGCCGGCATACCGATTGAAAGCAGCTGTCGCGCTCGCCGGCGCGGCGCTTGTGAGTTTCAGCCTTTCCGCCGCCCGGGCCGACGATCTGGCCGTGTGGGATGACCAGACCTTCGAAGGCCAGAGCGCGGTCATCGAGCAACTGAATAAGGATTTCGAAGCCGCGCATCCCGGTGTCACGATCAAACGCACCGCGCGCACCTTCGATGACATGAAGCTGACGCTGAAGCTTGCAGTCTCGGCAGGTGATGGCCCCGTCATCACCAAGGTCAACCAGGGCGCCGGCGACATGGGCGCGATGGTCAAGGAAGGCTTGCTCCTGCCGGTTGACGAATACATCAAAAAATATGGCTGGGATAAGCGGCAGTCGGATTCCGTGCTGGCCAGAGACCGCTGGGAGGGCGCGAAATTCGGCGTCGGCAAGACCTACGGCATATCAGGTCTCGGCGAGATCGTCGGCCTCTACTACAATAAGAAGATCCTCGACGACGCCGGCGTGGCGCTGCCGAAGACCTTCGAGGAACTTTTGGCCGATCTCGACAAGCTGAAGGAAAAAGGCGTTGCGCCCTTCATGATGGGCTCCGCCAAGCAGCACCTTGCCCTGCATATGATCGGCGCTATCGATCAAGCGCATATCGACGCGGCCAATCGCGCCGAGCTTGACGACCTGATTTACGGCAAGGGCGGTTCCTGGAACACCAAAGGCAACATCGAATCGGCCAAACTCGTGCAGAAATGGGCACAGGGCGGCTATTTCTACCCCGGCTTCGAGGGCATCTCGGGTGATGACGCCGTCCAGCTGTTCATATCAGGGCAGGGCGCATTCCTGATCTCCGGAACCTGGTACTTCGGCGACATGCAAAACAACCCGGATATCGGCTTCATGGCCATTCCGGCTCCGAAGGGCGTCGCCAAACCCATGAGCGTCGGCGGCGTCGATCTTGCCTGGGCGATAACCAGCCTTGCCAAAGACAAGGCGAAGCAGGACCTGGCCGGCGAGTACATCGACTATATGGTGTCCGAAAAGGCAGCTGAAAGCTGGGCCGCTGCAGGCTATCTTCCTGCAACATCGCTCCCGGCGGATGCCAAGCCCAAGCTCACGCCGCTCCTGACCTCCGGCATCGAGATGTGGAAGACACTCAACGCCAACGATGCGCTCGGCCATTACCCCGATTGGTCGAGCCCGACGATGCTGAAGACAATCGACGACAACACGCCGCTTCTCCTGTCCGGCAAGATCACGCCCGAAGCCTTTGTCGATGCCATGGACAAGGATTATCAGGCCTATTTGAAGGATCAGAAATAAGGAGTGCGGACGCCGGTCACGATCGCTCACTGGGCGGTTCGACCGGCGTCCTATCCATCACGTTAGAATGAGCGCTGCCGGCTGACGGCTTGCGGCGCGATGACCAGAGCTTTGGCTTCATGGAGTACTGGATGAAACGCTCCGCACTGGATGGCTCGCCCCAGACCAATTTCATCTATTTATTGCCCGGATTGCTGCTTTATACGGCCTTTGTCTTTGGGCCGATCGTCGCGGCCTTGGGTTTGAGCCTGACCAGCTGGGACGGCCTGACCATGCCGAGATGGGTTGGCCTCGGCAATTACGCCGATCTCTTTTCCGACAGCCGTTTTTACATTGCCTTGCGCAACAATGCCGAGCTGATGATCTTCTACTGCGTCCTGCCGCTGGTGCTCGGCATAACGCTTGCCGCCTGTGTGTGGAATCTGAAGCAACGCGAACAACTCGCCCTCAGGACGTTCCTGTTCCTGCCCTACATCATGCCGACTGCCGTTCTGGGCATCATCTGGGCATGGCTCTACAATCCTGCATTCGGCCCGTTCAATCAGTTTCTGAGAGCGATAGGATTGGGCCGGTTCGCGTTACCTTGGCTCGGAGACTTCAATTTCGTGCTTCCGGCGGTCGGGATCGTTGCGACCTGGTATTTCTTCGGTTTCTGCATGGTGATCTTCCTCACTGGAATTCAGCGCATCGACCCGTCGCTCTTCGACGCCGCCAAGGTCGACGGCGCGTCGGCGCGGAAGACCTTTTTCTGGATAACGCTGCCGCTTCTCCTGCCTGAGATCAGGGTGGTTCTGCTTCTGACGGTTATAGCCTCGATCAAAAGCTTCGACCTGATTTTCACGATGACCCGGGGCGGACCCGCCAACGCGACGCTCGTGCCGAATATCTACATGTATCAGCTCGGCTTCGAGCTCAATCGGTTCGGCGCCGCGGCCGCCATCGCCATTGTCGGCGCCTTGCTGACATTCGCAATCAACTATGCAATTCACCGGCTGGTGGGCTCAAGAAGCAAAGGAATGGCTTGATGGGCCGCTCGTCCAACATCCCCGCCGCGCTCTTCCTTCGCATTGTGCTCTGGCTTCTCGCTTTCGTAACGATCACCCCGTTCCTGCTGCTGCTGCTGACCTCGATAAAGAGCAAGGCCGACGTGCTTAAGGGCGCATTCGCCCTTCCGGCCTATCCGCATTTCGAAAATTACCTCGATGCCTGGAATGCCGGGCATTTCAACATCTACTTCTGGAATTCGATCGTCGTCGTCATACCCGTCGTTGCCGTCAGCGTCTTCCTGGGCCTGCTGACCGGTTTTGCCTTCGCCTACCTGTCATTTCCGCTCCGGCGCACGCTGTTCGCAATCCTGACGCTCGGCATGATGGTGCCGGCGGAGGCCTTCATCATCCCGCTCTATTATGAAATGCGCTATTTCGGGCTGATCAATACCTATGCGGCGCTCATCGTGCCGCAGATCGCGATGTCGATACCGTTCTCGACGATCTTCCTCGCCAGCGCCATGCAGCAATTGCCGGAGGAGGTTCTCGAAGCAGCGGTTCTCGACGGCGCCGGACGCTTCTATATCCTGCGCAAGATCGTTATCCCGCTGATGATACCGGCAATGTCGACGCTGGCGCTGTTCTTGTTCATCTGGACCTGGAACGAGTTTCTCATTCCGTTCATCCTTGTGAATGACGACGCCTATCGGACGCTGCCCCTCGGTATGCTGTTTTTCCAGGGGCGTTACACCGTCAACACGCCGGTTCTGACCGCGGGTGCCGTGATCGTCATTTTCCCGCTCATTCTGACCTATCTGGTTTTCCAGCGGCGGTTTATTGCCGGCTTGACGGCAGGCGCGACGAAATAGCGGCGCGCCGTGCCGGCGGCTACGCCCTTCGGCCCCGCTTGTGGCGCACCTCAAGCGCCGCGCAGCCCCAGACCGTGCCGAGCAGCAGATAGACATGGCGCCAGTGGTCGATATCGATGACGTTGCCGATCGTGGCGTGGCCGAGAACCGAGATCCAGGCAATCATCAAAAAGGGCTGCCACGGCCGGTCGAGCAGCAGGTATCGGAAGCCGAGCGCGAGCGTCCAGACAAGCATGCCGACATAGCTGACGAAGCCGAGCCAGCCATAGGTGGTGAGTGATTTCAGCCAGATATTGTGCTCGTCCTCGGGAAACATCGTGCCGAACACCAGCGGGCCGATGCCGAGCGGGCGCTCCATCATCATGGTGAAGCCGATCCGGTGACGCTCGAAGCGGCCGAGATGCTCGCCGTCATATTGCTGCACCAGCTGCGCGCGCGCCGAAAACAGTTCGGCGACCTTCGGGATCTGCAGCGCCACCAGCAGCGAGGCGACGAGCATGATGATCGCCGCCAGCGACAGCACCAGCACCCTGAGGCGAAAGGCGCCGCTGCGCTCCTTCAGCAGCATGATGAAGATCAGCAGTCCGACGCCGAGCGCGAACAAACCCCAGGCGGCGCGGGAAAAGGACAGGAAGATGCCGAGCGCCAGCACCAGCAGGGCGAGAGCCTTGAGCGGCGATCTCTTCAGGTCGCCGACGAGGATGCCATGGACGAGATAGAGCGACGGCGGTACCAGGAAGGGGCCGAAGACGTTCGGATCCTGGAAGGCGCCCTTGGCGCGGTCATAGAGCGTGAAGATTTCCGCGCCCGGAAAGGCGTGGAAATAACCGAGTATGCCGAGCGCTGAGGTGGCGACGGCTGCGAAGGTCCAGGCGTTGAAGATCAGCGGCAGCCGCTTGTGACTGTCCTCGATGATCGCGGCATAGAAGACCGCCGTCAGCGCCAGGAAGGTCGAGACCGCGATATACATCGGCCCGGTTGCCAGATCCTTCATCTGTGTCAGCGACAGCATGCCGCCGATGTTGAAGGTGAGCAAAAGGGCAAGGAGCGGTGCGACGCTGCGCGAAATCCTGAGGCCCAGGATGAACCAGAGGCCGATCAGCCCCGCCATCCAGAGTTCGTAGGGCGCCGGCTCGTCGATCACGAAACCGGAGAGGAAGACGCCGAAGGCGACGAAGGCCGAGCCGATCAGGCGCAGCGTCATCCGCTGCGGCTGGGCGACACGGGGATATGTCGCCTCGATCGCGCTCAATAGGCATTTTCCGTGTTGAGCAGCCGGATCGGCGTCAGGAACAGGATCTTGAGATCGAACCAGAGCGACCAGTTCTCGATGTAATAGAGGTCGTAGGCGGTGCGGAACTTGATCTTCTCGTCATTGTCCACTTCGCCGCGCCAGCCGTTGATCTGCGCCCAGCCGGTGACCCCTGGTTTGACGCGGTGGCGGGCGAAATAACCCTCGACGACATCGCCGAAGGCGCGATCGCGGGCTTGGGCGAGAACGGCATGCGGGCGCGGCCCGACCAGCGAGAGCTCGCCCCTCAGCACGTTGAAAAGCTGCGGCAATTCGTCGATCGAGGTCTTGCGGATGAAGCGGCCGACGCGGGTGACGCGCGGATCGCCCTTGGTCACCGCGGCCTTGCCCGTGGGGTCGGACATGTTGGTGTACATCGAGCGGAACTTGAAGACGTTGATGATTTCATTGTTGAAGCCGTGGCGCTTCTGCATGAAGAAAACCGGGCCTTCGGAGGTCGCCTTGATGGCGATGGCGGTCGCGACCATCAGCGGCCAGAGCAGCGCCAGCGCGATTACGGTGAAGAAGATGTCGAAGCCGCGCTTGGCAACGGAATCCCAGTCGCGGATCGGCATCTTGAAAATGTCGAGCATCGGCACCGTGCCGACATGCGAATAGGCGCGCGGCCGGAAGCGCAGCCGGTTGGCATGCGCGGCAAGGCGGATATCGACCGGCAGAACCCAGAGCTTCTTCAAAAGGTCGTAGATACGCGCCTCGGCCGAAAGCGGCAGAGCGATGATCAGCATGTCGATGCGCGTCAATCGCACGAATTCGACCAGTTCGGCCACGGTGCCGAGCTTCGGATAACCGGCGACCATGATCGGCGAGCGCTTTTCGCCGCGATCGTCGAAGATGCCGCAGATGCGGATGTCATTGTCATCCTGCTGCTCGAGGATGCGGATCAGTTCCTTGGCCGGCTCGCCGCCGCCGACGATCACGGCGCGGCGCTCCATGATGCCGTTGCGCGCCCAGTTGCGGATGCCGTAGGCGACGAGGAAACGCTCGGCCGCCAGGAACAGCGCGCCAGCCGCAAACCAGGGCAGATAGGCATCGACGACCATCGCCCATGTGCTGCCGCGAACGAGCGCGAACAGGCCGATAGTCAGGAGGAGCGCGATCGTCCAAGACCCTAGGATGCGCGGGATCAGCCGCAGCTTGGCCCGAAGTGCCGGAATGGTGTAGGTGTCGCCAAGCTGCAGGCCGATGACGGTCAGGGCCGAGGCGATCGCCGCCATGCCGGTTCGCACCAGCGATGAATCGTAGCCGTCGCCGGGCCAAAAATAGTGGGCGATCAGGGCGATCGCGAAGAGCGCCAGGAATTCCAGCAGCCGCAACTGCCCGATGATGATCACCGGCGACTTGGTTCCGTCACGGAACTGTTCGGCGATCTGCCGGGCATAGGGGTTGATTTCTGTCGGGTCGGACGGTTTTTCCTGACCCGCATCGCCGCGCACCTCGATGTCGGAGACCTGCTTGCGCAGTGCTTCCACGTCGAATTGATCGCCTTTTTCCAGCTTGTTCATGGGGCTTTCGCTCGTTGTCACCAAGCGAATTACCAGAAAGCCCCTAAGAAATATTTACGGGGCGGCGGGCATTGCTCTGCCAGCGGCCGGATCGACGAGTTCATGGTACAATTTCAAGACATCACGCGCCATGACGGCCGAGGAAAAAACCGCCTTTACCGCCTCGGGCTTCGGCATCGTCCTGGCGTGCCAGTCGGGCGTGCTCAGCGTCTCCGCCATGACGCGGGCAAGATCGTCGGAATTTCCTGCCTCCACAAGGGCTGCGCTGTCGGCGCCGAGCACCTCGGGAATGCCGCCGACACGGCTGGCGATGATCGTCTTCCCGGCCCCGAGCCCCTCGAGCACGATATAGGGCATGGCTTCGGCGCGCGAGGGAACGACGAGGTTCTGCGCCATGGAGAAGGCTTCGTGGACCCGCATCGCCGGCAGCATACCGATACGTTTGCCGAGGCCGCGCTCGACCATCATCTCGCGGTAGCGGTCGCGATCCGGCCCGTCGCCGATCATCAGCGCCGACAGCGGCCTGCCGAGCAGCCGCTCGGTCTTGGCGAAGGCATCGACAAACAGATCGGGACCCTTGAGGTCCCGGAGCATACCCACGTAGATGAAATGTACGGCATCCGAGCGGGTGGGGATCGGCTCGAAATCGCGCTCGGCGATGCCGTTGTAGATCAGTCTGGTCTTCGTCCGCGGCTTGCCCACCTTGCGCGCATAAGTGTCGCGCTCATATTCGCAGATGAAGACCAGCGCATCGGTGAAATATTCCTGCAGGCGCTCCATCCTGAGGACGAATTGTCCGCTGAGCGAGGAGCGCGAATAATGCAGGCTTCCGCCATGCGCGGTATAGAGGCGGGCTACGCGATACCTGTTCACCCGCAACGCTGAGCCGGCAAGTCGCGCGAGCACGCCGCCCTTGGCGCCGTGTCCGTGCAGCACATCCGGCCGCAAACTTTTGATTTTCTTGTATGTATCCCACATCGTCGCAAGGTCGGACGGGCTGATCGAACGCCGGATCGGCACGCGTGTCAGGCCGAGCGACAGATAGGGACGGATATCGTCGAACAGGCTGTCCTCATAATCGCCGCCGGTCGAGCTGTCGCAGAGGATGCCGACTTGATGACCGGCCTTGCTGTGCTCCTCGACCAGATCGCGGACATGGCGGAAAATTCCGCCGACCGGCGATCTGAAGCAATGGAGGATGCGGAGCGGCTTCTGTGTTGCCATCGCTCAGAAAAGCCGTTCGCGAACGTAGATCGTGTCGCCGGCGATGATCGGCCCCGATATGTTGATGCGGCCGGTCAGCACCTGTCCGTTGATCTTGCGGGTGACGTCGACCATGCTCTGGTTGGCGCGGCTGGTGAAGCCGCCGGCGACCGCAATGGCGTTCTGCACGGTCATGCCGGGGACATAGGCATACTGGCCGGGTTGGCCGACTTCGCCCATGAGGAAGATCGAACGATAGCGATCGACATCGATGGTGACGTCAGGATCGCGAAGATAGCCCTGCTGCAGTTTCTGGGCGATCTGGCCCGAGAGTTGCTGCAGGGTTCGGCCGCGGGCAGGGACCTGGCCGATGAGGGGAAAGGCGATATAGCCGGCCTGATCCACGGTATAGGTATTCGTCAGGCTCTGCTGGTCGAAGACGGTAACGCGCAGCCGGTCGCCGCTATCAAGCGTATAAGGCTGGATGGTCGCCTCGTTGAAGGCCTTCGGAGCCGGCTTGTATGTCGTGCAACCGCCCAATGCCGCCGTCATGGCTGCAAGGCTCAGGGCCAAAAGGATCTTGGGCTGGACGACAGACATCCGTTGGTGCTCACAGAAAATGAACTCGGTAGAGCCGTTATCAATCCGTTAGGGTTAATGCCCGGTAAAGGCCGCTTGCAATTTCCTGAGTTCCTTTACAGGCCGTCGCTTATTACTCGGCAAGATTGCCATTAACCGTTGAGTTACCATGGTCGTTTACGCTTGCGGCACATTTGTTGTGGAGTAAGAGCATGTCCGGCGTAGCGCGTGATCAGGATGTGGACATCGACCTCGGCCAGTTGGTCCGCGCCGTCTGGGCGCGGCGGCTCAGGATTTTGGCGATTACGCTTGCGGGGGCGGGCATCGCCTTTGCCGGCGCCAAGATCATGTCGCCGCAATATCGCAGCGAAACACGCATCCTGATCGAACCCCGGGCGCCGGCCTTCGCCAGCACCCAGCAGGTCAACGACGCCGGCGCCGGCCCGCTGATGGATGAGCTGAATATCGCCAGCCAAGTGCAGTTGCTGCAATCGGCCGATCTTCTGAAGAAGGTCATCAACGACCTGAAGCTTTATAACCTGCCGGAATTCGACGATGCCGCCAACGGCTCGGCGATGAGCAGTATCATGGTGAAGCTGCATCTGAAGAAGAACCCGATGGAGAACCCGCCGGAAGAGCGGGTGATCGACGCTTTCGTCGAACGTCTGCAGGTCTACCAGGTGCCGGGCTCACGCGTCATCGGCATCAGCTTCACCTCGAAGGACCCGAAGCTCGCTGCCGCCATCCCGAACGCCATGGCCAATGTCTATCTTTCGACCCAGAGCGGCGCCAAGCTCGATTCCAATTCGGAAGCGACGCGCTGGCTGGAGCCGGAGATCGAAGGCCTGCGCCGCAAGGTCAGCGAAGCCGAAAAGAAGGTCGCAGAATACCGAACCTCTCACGGGCTGCTGCAAACCAACGGCACCACCACCTTTCCCGCCCAGCAGTTGAACGATATTTCGGCGGAGCTGACCCGCGTGCGCGGCGACAAGGCCAATGCCGAGGCGAGGGCGCAAGCGGTACGCAATGCGCTGTCTTCGGGCGAGGCCTCCGACACGCTGCCTGACATCATGTCGTCCCAGGCGATCCAGCGGCTGAAGGCGACGGAATCCGGCCTGCAGTCGCAAATATCGGATCTGCAGACCAGCCTTCTCAACAATCACCCGCGGCTGAAAAGCCTGCGCGCTCAGCTCGCCGATATCCGTACCCAGATCCGCCAGGAGACGCAGAAGATTCTGACGAGCATCGAGAACGAGTCCAAGGTCGCGGATCTGAGGGCAAGCGAGCTTGAGCGCCAGTCGGACACGGTGCAGGCCAACAGCGCCCGCGCCGGCGAGGACGAGGTCGGCCTCAATGCGCTGGAGCGTGAGGCGACCGCCCAGCGCCAACTGCTTGAAACCTATCTGGTGCGCTACCGCGAGGCGGCTTCCCGCGCCGACAGCAATTCGAGCCCGGCGGACGCCCGTATCGTTTCCAAGGCCATCGAGCCGGTCGATCCCTATTTCCCGAAGGTGGTGCCGATCGTCGTCGTCGCTGCCGTCGCCACGCTGATCCTGAGCGCCATCGTCACCATGCTGGCCGAACTCTTCAGCGGCCGGGCGCTCCGTCCCGTCGATGCGGCCCCCGAGACGATCGAGACGGAAACTCTCGTCGAGGAGAGGGTTGCGCCGCAGGCCGCTCCGGTTGTCGCTGCCGTCAGAAAGCCGATCCAGCCGAGCATGCTCGCCATTGTCGGGGACGAAGACGAAACGGATGCGATCGAAGACACCGAGGCCGCCGAGGAGTTGCCGGAGGACGACAATGAATTCTCCGTCGCCTCCGTTGCGGAATATCTCACGGGCAGCCGCGCACCGCTGGCAATCGCAATATCTCCGACCGGTGACAATGGCTCTGCGGCAACGGTTTTGCTGACCCGCATGCTCGCCGATGCCGGCCGCCGCGTCATCCTGATCGACATGACCGGTTCCGGCCACCCCACGGAACTGATGGCTGAGGACCAGGCCGTTCCTGGTGTTACCGATCTGCTCTGCGGCGAGGCCGCCTTCGGCGACACGATCCACAGCGATCGTCTTTCCGACGCCCATCTGATCCCCCAGGGCCAGAGCGACGTGCGCCGCGCCATGCGCGGTGTCGACCGGCTGTCGCTGCTGCTCGATGCGCTTGCCGCCGCCTATGACCTCGTGGTGGTCGAATGCGGTTCGGCCGACGTCGCCGGCGTCTCGCGGCTGACCCGCAGCCGCGATGTCGAGATCATCCTCTCCCTGCCGGAGATCGAGGAGACCATCTTCGTGACCCTGATGACGGACTTCCAGGCTGCCGGCTACGAGCGCGTCGTGCTGATGTCGGGTGGGGAAGGGGCTGAGCAGACGCTCGGCCAGGCCGCTTAAACGATCAGCCGATGCGTGCGCGGATGCTCTGCGTAAATTTATAGAGCTTCGGGCGGGCCTTGATATGGGCCTTGCCGCGGGTGACGATCCGGTGCGCGGCGCCGGCAAGAACACCGAATGGCGAGACCGGCAGCACCACGTCGTAATGCGCGGTCTCGACAGGCGCCCAGGATCGCTTGTAGGTCTGGTCGCCGAGGCCGAAGTCGAACAGCGCCACCTCCTTGCTATGCAATCCCGAGATGGTCTGCCAATAGAGGAATTCGCCGGGGCTGGTATCCGGCACGAGCTCCTCATCGATCGCGCCGAATTGGCAGATGATATGGTCGCCCTTGCGCGAAATCCCTGAAATCGCGGCGACCCGACCCTCATTCTCTCCCTTGAGCCGCAGCACATGCATCTGCAGCCCGAAATATTGCCTGCCGTCATCCCGCATGTCGATCAGACCATGCAGGAAGGCCTGCGTTTCCTTGTCTGCGAAGACGTCGGGCAGGCCGAGGCTGGCGAAACGGGCGCTCTTCAGCCGGAAGAAGATGTCGAGCAGCCGGTGCTGCTCTTCCGATGCCTCGGGGACAAGGTATTCGAAGCCGCCGGCCGCCTCGAGGCGTTTCGACTGAACGCGGAATTTCTTGCGCCGGTTCTTGGCGTTGAGCTGCTTCAGCGTCTCCTCGAAAGCCGGAAAGAACGGCAGCTGATAGGCATGATTCTGGTTCTGCACCATCGGCAGGCCGGTAAGCGGGGTCTGTCGTCCCCGCCATTCCAGCGGAATATTCTGCAGCAGCAGCAGATCGGCCCGGCCCTTCAAGGCGTGCCGAAGCTGCCCCGCGAACTTTTCAGCGTCGATGCTGCCGCCGCTTTCGGCAAAATTTCGGGAAAACAGGCCGGTATTGATATTGCTGTGATCGGCGGCGATGAACTTCGCCACGCCAAGCCCCCGCGACTTGACGATTTCGACCGGCAGAATGAAAGCCGTCTGACCGGCATGGGTGCCTTTGAGGATTGCCAGCGGCCGCTGAAAGGCGCTTACCCAGGCGGCGCACCAGTCGTAGCTCTGATGCAGGGACTGGAGATTGTCGCGCTCCAGCGCCCGCCAATCGTCCTCAAGCGGCTGCATCGCGTCGAAAACGCTGATGTCGATTTCGGCCATGGCGAGTTTCATGCTCAGCTGGCGCAGGCGCGAAATGGCGGTTTGGGCCAGCGCCCCGTCCTGTGACGGCTGTTCATGAACATCGAGCTTTTGCGTCTGCACGGTTTTCTCCGGTCAAGAATGCTGAACGGGAAGGTAGGAATGCAGGACGTATATTTGGTTTACTCGCACGCGATGGGCGAGGTTTTCCACGGATCACGGTTATTCGGCCGTTAATGGCCTATTGCTGCCGCGGTCCGGCCATCCATTTGATGATCAGCATCGCCGGCAAGACCCAGAGCAGACCGGTGAGCAGGAAATAGAGCAGGTGCCCCCACCAGGGCGCGTTGCCGAGCGTCGCCACCGCGATCGTATTCGCCACCAGCGCATAGACCAGCACGAGCACGATGATGAGGATCGTGCCGATGAATTTGCGGAGGCGGACTGGCATCAATTTTCTCTCGGCAGGGACGGGGCGGACCGGCGCGACGGCATGCCGCAAAGGTACGGGGCTTGTTTTGCATGAGCCGGTGGGGCAAATCAACTGCCGGATAGAAGGAGACATCATGGCCGTCGCAAACCCGACCACGGAACAGGCGATCCTGAGCGAAGTGCAAAAGCAGAACCGCGACCGCCGCGCCTTGCGCTTCTGGCTTGGTTTCGTGCTCTTGGCGCTCTTCTGTCTCGTGCTGGTCGGCGGCGCTACGCGGCTGACCAATTCCGGCCTGTCGATCACCGAGTGGAAGCCGATCCATGGCGTCATCCCGCCGTTGTCGGCCGCCGAATGGGAGGAGGAATTCCGCCTCTACCAGCGCATTCCCGAATTTCAGCAATTGAACAATTCCATGACCGTCGACGAGTTCAAGGGCATCTTCTGGTGGGAATGGGCCCACCGGCTGATCGCCCGCGGCATCGGCGTGATCTTCGCATTGCCGCTCCTCTATTTCTGGCTGACCGGGCGGATCGAAAAGCGCCTGCGCTGGCCACTCGTCGGCATCCTGGCGCTCGGCGGCCTGCAGGGTTTTATCGGCTGGTGGATGGTGTCCTCGGGCCTGTCCGTCCGCACCGACGTCAGCCAGTACAGGCTGGCGACGCATTTGGTCATGGCCTGCCTGATCTTTGCCGGCTGCATGTGGATCATGCGCGGGCTCTCCCCGCATTCCAACGATCCGGCGCCGGCCCGCAGCTCGCGCGGTTTTGCCGCCGCGATCGCCATCTTCGCGCTGTTCCAGATCTATCTCGGCGCGCTGGTGGCAGGGCTCGACGCCGGTTTTTCCTACAATACCTGGCCGCTGATGGACGGCGCCGTCATCCCGTCGGATCTCTTGATCCAGCAGCCCTTCTGGATCAATGCCTTCGAGAACCCGAAGACGGTGCAGTTCATCCACCGCATCGGCGCCTATACGCTCTTCGCATTGACCTTGATCAACATGGTGATCGCGCTTCGCGCCGCCCCCTGGACCACCCATGCCCGGCGCGCCGTCGTGCTTTTCTCACTGGTGACGCTGCAGGCGGCGATCGGCATCGCCACGCTGCTGATGCAGGTGCCGCTTCACTGGGGCCTGCTGCATCAGGCCGGCGCCCTGGTGGTTTTCGGTTTCGCCATCGCCAACTGGCGCGGTTTTTACGGCGAATACCCGCACGCCACCGCAATCGCGGAGCGCGGCTGAAGCGGTGTCGTAAGTCAGTCTAACGCAGCACGCCATCGAGCAGTGGCATGCCGATGATCGCCGCGGCGGCGATCAGGATGTAGCAGGCGATTCGGAAGGTCCGTTCCTCGGCGAGCCCGAACAGTTTCGAGCCGCCGTAGAGCCCGACCGCGTAACTCGGCAGGATGACGGCGGTCAGCGCGAAGACGGCAGGCACGAACAATCCGCCGACGTAATAGCTGATGGCGCTGAAGACGGACGAGATCGAGAAATAGAGCACGACATTCGCTCTGACGCGCGTGAAGTCGCTCTTGCCGCCAAGCCAGTAAGCGACGACAGGTGGGCCGCCAAGCTGCGCGGCGCCGCTGAAAAGCCCGGCGATCAGGCCGACGCCGCTGCTGAGCGGTGCCGAAGGCGCGCCGTGATAGCGCCATCCCGATGCGAGAAGCGCGAGCAGGGCGATGGCGATGATGGTGATGCTCCAGCGCAGGAGCAGCGGATCGAGCAGCGCCAGCATCGCCGTGCCGCTCGGCACGCCGAGTGCGGCCCCGGCCGCCATGACGAAGACCTCGGGCCGGTTGGCCCCGCGCCAGGCGGGCGGGATCATGCCCAATGTGGCAATGCCGTCGATGACGAGCAGGATCGGCGAAACCAGCTTCGGCCCGACGATCGCGCCGGCAAGCGGAATGAAGATCAATGCGGCGCCGAAGCCCGAAAAGCCGCGGGCGAGCCCGGCGATGAAGGCAAACGCCATCAGCGCATAGATCCCATGGTCGGGCAGGGCGGCGGCAAACCAGGCGTGCACGCCGGCGAAAAGCGCATCGAGCGTCATGACGTCAGGAGGCGAGCATCAGGTCCATGTTCTGCACCGCGGCACCCGAGGCGCCCTTGCCGAGATTGTCGAGCAGCGCTACCAGATTGACCTGCGACGCGCCGGGCGTGCCGAAGACGAAGAGCTTCATCGTGTCCTTGCCTTCAAGCTCGACGGCGTTGACGCGGGGGAGCGCCTTGCTTTCGGCAAGCGGCACGACGGTGACGATGTCCTGGCCGGCATAATGGGCGACGAGGGCGGCATGGATGCTCTCCATCGTCGTGCCCTCGGCGAGATCGTCGAGATGCAGCGGCACCTGCACGATCATGCCCTGCGCGAACTTGCCGACTGAAGGCGAGAAGATCGGCGCACGGTCAAGCAGGCCGTGCACGGTCATTTCAGGCACATGTTTATGGGTGAGCGGCAGGCCGTAGAGGAAATGCGGTGCGGTGATCGCATCCGGGTGATCCGGGTTTTCCATTTGCGCGATCATCTGCTTGCCGCCGCCGGTATAGCCGGAGACCGCATTGACCGTCACCGGATAACCATCCGGCAGCAGGCCGGCGGCCCGCAGCGGCCGGATCAGGCCGATCGCGCCCGTCGGATAGCAGCCGGGATTGGCGACGAAACGCGCGGCCTTGATCTTGTCGGCCTGTGCGCCGTCCATTTCGGCAAAACCATAGGCCCAGCCGGGATTGACGCGGAAGGCGGTCGAGGTGTCGATGACACGGACGTTGTTGTTGGCGGAAACCATCTGAACCGCTTCCTTGGAGGCGTCGTCGGGCAGGCAGAGAATGGCGATATCGGCGCTGTTCAACATGTCCTCGCGCATGGCGGCGTTGCGCCGCTCCGCTTCGGGAATGGACAGAAGCTCGACATCGCGGCGGCCGGCCATGCGCGTGCGTATCTGCAGACCCGTCGTGCCGTGTTCGCCGTCGATGAAGATTTTCGGTGCCATGTTAACCTGCGCTTTCAATGGGTTCAGAAGGTTTCCGGATTCATTTTGGGATAATAGGTCAGCCTTGTGACACGGCGATGGCGCGTCGCTCGGCATGAAGCCCCAGCATATACATCGCCACCGTTGCCCCCGCAATGGCGGTGATATCGGCATGATCGTAGGGCGGCGATACCTCGACGATATCGGCGCCGCGGATATCGAGCTGGTGCAGGCGCTGCAGCACCGAGAGGATCTTGGCGCTCGACGGCCCGCCGGCAACCGGCGTGCCGGTGCCCGGGGCAAAGGCCGGATCGAGGCAATCGATATCGAAGGTGAGATAGGCGGGCGCGCCGCGCGTATGCGAGATGATCGCCGAGGCGATATCGCCCGCACTCATCTCCTCGACCTGATGGCCGTAGAGAATATTGACGCCGCAATCCTCCGGCGCATGGGTGCGGATGCCGATCTGGATCGAGCGGTCGGGATCGATGATACCCTGGCGGGCAGCGCGTGCCACGAAGGAGCCGTGGTCGATGCGCCGGTCTTCGTCGAACCAGGTGTCCTGGTGCGCGTCGAACTGCACAAGGGCGAGCGGCCCATGTTTTGCCGCATGGGCTTTCAGCAGCGGCCAGGTGACATAGTGATCGCCTCCGAGCGTCAGCAGGAAGGCGCCGCTGTCGAGAATGACATTCGCCTGCCGTTCGATGGCATCGGGCGTGTCCTGATGATTGCCGTAGTCGAGCAGGCAATCGCCATAGTCGATCACCGCCATTTCGGTGAAAAGATCGCGGTTGAAGGGATATTGCGCATCATTGTCGAAGATCGCCGAAGCGCGGCGGATTGCCTGCGGCCCGAAGCGCGTGCCCGGCCTGTTCGAGGTTGCCGCATCGAAGGGAATGCCCCAGACGGCCACGTCGACGCCGGCGAGCTCCTTGGTGAAGCGGCGGCGCATGAACGACAGCGCGCCGGCAAAGGTCGGATCGCTGGCGGCGGAAGTGAGGCTGGTCGCCGTGAAGGCATGATCAATGGACTTGTTCGCCAAGAGGGGCTCCTTCTCTATGGGCGCTAAACCATAGCCGTGTTCGATGTCGGCCTTATATCGGCCGGTCACCGGTCACGACCAAACCACCGGGCGACGAAATAGGCTGCTCCGGACGGTCAGGTTTGCCTGATCTCCCGAAAGGAACCGATGTTTCCTTTCGGGGCAGGAAAGGGGTAGGCGAGGTGGGGCGAGATTTCAAGCGATGCTTCGCTTGACGGCCGCTCCTGGTTTTCGAGCGGCCGCCTTTCCGCAGCAAGTTCGTCAGGCTACCTTGCACGAAAGCCGCCGCAGTCCGGCGAGGGTGATCAGCGCCATCACGGCGGCATAAGCTGCCAGCGGCTAGGCGGTGTCGCCGTCGAGCAATACGACGAACAAGGTGCCTGCAACTCCGAAACGCGCAAACAAAAAGGCCGGGTTTCCCCGGCCTTCGTAAATTCCGTCTGTCCGAAGCGATTAACGCTTGGAGAACTGGAAGGAGCGGCGGGCCTTTGCCTTGCCGTACTTCTTGCGTTCGACGACGCGGCTGTCGCGGGTCAGGAAGCCGCCCTTCTTCAGCACCGAGCGCAGGCCCGGCTCGAAGTAGGTGAGCGCCTTGGACAGGCCGTGGCGAACGGCACCGGCCTGGCCGGAGAGGCCGCCGCCGGCGACGGTTGCGACGATGTCGAACTGGCCGTCACGGGCAGCCGCAACGATCGGCTGGCGCAGGATCATCTGCAGCACCGGACGTGCGAAATATTCCGCGAATTCCTTGCCGTTGACGATGATCTTGCCGGAGCCCGGCTTGACCCAGACGCGGGCGACGGCGTTCTTGCGCTTGCCGGTCGCGTAGGAGCGGCCGAGCGAATCGACCTTGCGGACGTGAGCCGGAGCAGCAGCTTCGGTAGCCGTGCCGAGATCCTTCAGGGAGGAGAGGTCAGCCATGATCAGGCGCTCCTTACATTCTTTTTGTTGAGCACGGCAACGTCGAGGGCGACCGGCTGCTGGGCTTCATGGGGATGGTTGGAGCCGGCGTAGACGCGCAGGTTCTTCATCTGGCGACGGCCGAGCGGGCCACGCGGAACCATGCGTTCGACGGCCTTTTCGAGGACGCGCTCCGGGAAGCGGCCTTCGATGATCTGGCGTGCGGTGCGTTCCTTGATGCCGCCGGCAAAACCGGTGTGCCAGTAGTAGACCTTGTCGGAATACTTCTTGCCGGTGAAAACGACCTTGTCGGCATTGATGACGATGACGTTGTCGCCGTCGTCAACGTGGGGCGTGAAGGTTGCCTTGTGCTTGCCGCGCAGGCGCATAGCGATGATGGAAGCGAGACGGCCAACGACCAGCCCTTCGGCGTCGATGATCACCCACTTCTTCTCCACCTCTGCAGGCTTCTGGGAGAAGGTTGCCATAGTGAATACTCTCTTTTGAGACCCTTGGCCCGAGGGCTTGAAGGGCGTTTCTTGTTGCTTGGATTGACAGGCTTGCGGCATGCCAAAAAGAAAGCAGCCCGGACAGGCTGCGTTCTGGCGCGGTGTATAAAGGGAATGTGACATGGGGTCAACATCGACTTCCTCGGTGCCTAGAAAAAATTACCAGCAAAAACAATTGGTTAAATGTATGGTATTATGTTACCTCACATAAATTGGCTGGAAGCTGGCGTATCGGACGTTTTCGCGTCGCCCGTGGCGGGCTTGAACCTGCCGGACCTGAAGCAGCGTGCCACGGTCGAAAGCAGCCGCTAACCCTCGAACGCGCGCAGGCATTTCATCATTTCGCGAAGGCCGCGGGTCAGATGTTTGTCCCGCCGCAGAACCATGCCGAGGCGGCGTGTGAGCTTCGGCTGCAGCGATGATGTCGTGACCAGGCCGGCGCGGTCGCGCTTCACCGCCAGCCCCGGCAGGATCGACCAGCCGAGCCCGACGGCCACCAGTTCCTTGATCGCCTCGATGCTGCCGAACTCCATGGCTGGCCGGATCCGGATGTCCGGTGCTGCCAACCACGCGTCGATTGCCCGTCTCGTATTGCCGCCCTCGTAAAGCAACAGCGTCCTGTCGCGCATGAAAGCGGGGTCCGGTCCGCCGTCGGGCATGCGGCTGCCGGCGGGCGCGACGGCGAGCAATTCCTCCTCGTAGAAGGGTTCGATCTCAAGGTTCCGTCCTGAAGCCGGCAGCGCGATGACGGCGATATCGAGGCTGTTGGCCTCCAGATCGCGCAAGATGTCGTCGGCATTGCCGATATGGACGGTGATTTCGAGGCCTGGCATGGATTGGCGGGCGGCGGCGATGGCCCGAGGAAGCAGGTGGATCGATGCGGTGCCGCCACTGCCGATGCGCACACGGCCGCTGGCGCCATCCCTGTGCGGCATCATCGCTTCCTCAGCGGCGGCCGCGTCCTGCAACAGCCGTCTTGCATGCGCCAGCAGATCGAGGCCTGCCGCGGTCGGCTGCGCCCGCCGTCCGACGCGCTCGATCAGCCGGACGCCGAGCCGCTGTTCGAGACCCTTGACCTGCAGGCTGACGGCCGGCTGCGTCAGTCCTTCCTTGTCGGCGGCCGCCGTAAAGCTTCCGAGATCGGCGACGTTGACGAAGGTTGCGAGCTGATCGAGGTTGAGCGCCATACAAAAGAAATCCTTATGCATCTCATAATATCCATAAGCTTCCTTCGCGGCATTCTCCAGCGCATCTTTCATCCACCAAGAAAGGAAGACGAGATGGCCCTGGAATTGAGCGAGAGACTCGAGACGCCGCGCGATATCGTTCGGTCGAAATTTAACGCAACGTCGCGCTGGGTCCGCCAGCAGCTGGCGGCGGTCGACCATCGGCTGGAAAAGCGCCGCAGCCGCCGGATACTATGCGATCTGACAGAGGACGAGCTTCGCGATGTCGGCCTCACCCGTGCGCAGGCGAGGGCAGAGACAGCAAAATCCTGGTTCTGGTCGTAACGGCTGCGGCCTTAGCGGAATGCGCTGATCCTGCTCGAAATTGCCGGCGCCTTGTGGCAATACCTCAGTCTGGAAATCGAGCGCAGGGAGCAGCATCATGGCCGAAATCGTATCCTTCCCGGACGCAGGCAGGGCGGAAGCGCTGCTGGTCCGCTCTCTGCGGGACGGAGTGTTGCGGCTCGTGCTGAACAACCCGCCGGCCAATGCGCTGTCGATCGCGCTTCTCGAAGCGCTGATGGCCGAACTCGACAAGGCCGGCTCGGATGCGGATGTGCGCGTCGTCGTCATCGCCTCGACCGGCAATGTGTTTTCCGCCGGCCATGATCTCAAGGAACTCACCGCTCGTCGTGCGGATGAGGATCAGGGGGCCGGTTTCTTCGAGAGGGCCTTCCGGCTCTGCGCCGATCTGATGCTGAAGATCGCGAATCTGCCGAAGCCTGTCATCGCCGAGGTCGACGGGCTGGCGACGGCGGCGGGCTGCCAGCTCGTCGCCTCCTGCGACCTGGCGATCTGCACGGATACGTCGACATTCTGCACCCCGGGCGTCAATATCGGCCTCTTCTGCTCGACGCCGATGGTGGCGGTTACGCGCTCCGCCCATCGCAAGCAGGCGATGGAGATGCTTTTGACCGGCGAGACGATCGACGCCTCCACAGCCAAGGATTTCGGCCTCGTCAACCGCATCGTGCCGAAGCAATATCTGGCGCAGGTCGTTGCCAAATATGCGGGAGTGATCGCGAGCAAATCGCCGCTGACCCTGAAGATCGGCAAGGAAGCTTTCTACCGGCAGCTCGAACTGCCGGTCAAGACCGCCTATGATTATGCCGCCGGGGTGATGGTCGACAACATGATGACGCAGGATGCCGAGGAGGGGATCGGCGCCTTTCTCAACAAGCGCACGCCCGAATGGAAGGGCGAGTAATCACGTCAGTTTCAGAACCAGCCCGCCAATGGCGATGACGACGCCGGCGACGTAGCGCCAGACACTGGCTTTTTCCTTGAAGACGGTAATCGAGATCACCAGCGCAAAAAGGATCGCGGTTTCGCGCAGGGCCGCAACGGTTGCGACCGGGGCTTTCGTCATCGCCCAGAGGGCCAGCCCGTAGGAGGCGATCGAGCCGGCGCCGCCGATCAGGCCGCGCCACCAGTTGCGCCGGACGTGCCGCGCCACGGCGATGGTGCCGCGTTGCGAGACCGCCCAGGAAAACAGCAGTACCGGCGGCAGCAGCGACATCCACAATGTGTAGGAAACCGCATTGCCGGAAAGGCGTGCGCCGATGCCGTCGACATAGGTGTAGCTGGCGATGACGCAGGCATTGGCAAGCGAGAGCATGACGGCGCGGCTGCTGCCGCGCCGCGCCTCCAGAGCAAGTGTCAGCACGCCGGCGCAGATCGCCATCGTGCCGGCAAGGGCGCCGACGGAAAGATTTTCCTTCAGGATGAAACCGCTTGTCGCCGCGATCAGCAGCGGTGCGCAGCCGCGCATCAACGGATAGACGAGACCGATATCGCCGGCCCGGTAGGCGGCGGCGACCAGCTGGAAATAGGCGAATTGCAGGATGGCCGAAGCGCCGATGAACGGCCATGCAGAGGCTTGCGGCAACGGCAGGAATGCCAGGAACGGCAGCGCCGAAACCGCGCCGCCGGCCGAGATCAACGCCGCATCGAGGGATTTATCGCTTCCCGCCTTGACGATGGCGTTCCATGTCGCATGCAGCAATGCGCCGAAGAGAACGAGCAGGATGACGTCGAGCGGCAAGGGAGTAAATCCGGAAAAGATGAGGGACGCTGGAAACGCCTCGCCTTCGGCGTTTCAAATTCCTGAAAAGACAACTGGGATTTGCACGAAAATACACGGCGGCGGTCGCGGACGTGTTCATATGTCGAATAGCATTCTTTCGGCATGGGCACAATCGCGGCGCATTGGGGCAATTTTTACGTGCGCGCGACATGCGTTCAATCCACGCGATCCTTTCAACTATGAGATGTTTCTAATGGATACGGGAACAGAGCCCGACATTATCGGGAACAAAAGGAGAAACTATTTGCGGGAGCTCGCTGGCCGACTATTCTATGATGCTGAAATATAGATATTATTCTATAACTCTGAGATACTGGGATTTTAAAGCTTGTGATTGTGTAACTTTCGAAAGATCGCAGCGCGGGATTGAATGCGCGCCTTTCGCAAACGCGAAAGACGCATAGTTCCCGCGGCTGTCAGGACGGCGAAACCATCAAAGTTGATAATGCGGAACGAACAGCATCCCGTCAAGGTTGTCGATGTTCTGGCAGTTCAGGACGGGACAGCGAGGATCGTCTTTCGAGGGGATATGAGTCCATTCCGCATAATCGGTGGCATCGCAATAATTGCTGTTTCGAACATAACGATCATAAAGCGGCAGACCGCGGGGAGACTGGTAACGGAAGATGACCGCGCCCTGATTGTGGATGGCGGCGCGCACGCTGGCGCAGCTCATGGCAAGCGGATTGTAGCGCGAGATCGCCAGCGCCGGCGATGCGGCCAGCACGAGCATGAGGGCAACAGCGATTTTTTTCATCGAATCATCCTCAGGAGTATCCTGTTCATATATACGGGAAGGGCGTGCAGCCGGTTTCACGGAAATGCAAAAAAAACCTGCGGGCCATGCCAACGGCTTTGCAAGTGGAGAAGCGGACATGAACCACGACAGCTATATGGATGACTATCTCAGCGGAATCCTGCATTCGGTAAAGACCATCGCGCTGACCGGCGCTTCGCCCAATCCGGCCCGGCCGAGCAACGGCGTCATGGGTTATCTGTTGTCGCGTGGCTACGAGGTCATTCCCGTCAATCCGGGGCAGGCGGGCAAACAGATCCAGGGCCGCACGGTCTATGCCCGGCTCGCCGACATTCCCGTGCCGATCGACATGGTCGACGTCTTCCGTGCCGCCGAATATCTGGACGGGGTGGTCGAGGAGGCGCTGGCGCTGAGGCCGCTGCCGCAGATCATCTGGGCCCAGCTCGGCGTGCGTGACGACGCGGCTGCGGCAAAGGCGGAGGCCGCCGGCATCAAGGTGGTGATGAACCGCTGCCCGGCGATCGAATATCCCCGCCTTATCGCCTGACCTCGTTGCCTATCCTCATTGCTTGAGTTGCCGTCGGCTGAGACGGATTTTCCACCGAACGCCCATGGGTTGAAACGGATCACGATTAACTTTCGCAAGCGACAGGCTATGATCCTGCCCGTCAGCAACAACTGGAGGACGACATGGCCAAGAACGATCCGGGATTCAATACGTTGGCGATCCATGCCGGCGCCCAGCCCGACCCGGCGACCGGCGCGCGGGTCACGCCGATCTATCAGACGACAGCCTTTGTCTTCGATGATTCCGACCATGCCGCCGCCCTCTTCGGCCTGCAGGCCTTCGGCAACATCTACAGCCGCATCATGAACCCGACTCAGGCCGTGCTCGAGGAGCGCGTCGCAGCGCTCGAAGGCGGCACGGCAGCCCTTGCCGTCGCCTCCGGTCATGCGGCGCAGATGATCGTCTTCCACACCATCATGCGCCCCGGCGAGAATTTCATCGCCGCCAACAGGCTCTATGGCGGCTCGATCAACCAGTTCGGCCACGCCTTCGAGAATTTCGGCTGGCAGGTGCGCTGGGCCGATCCCGCCGACCCGGCAAGCTTCGAAAGCCAGATCGATGACAAGACGCGCGGCATCTTCATCGAAAGCCTGGCCAATCCCGGCGGCACCTTCGTCGATATCGCCGCCATCGCAGATGTCGCCCACCGCAACGGCCTGCCTCTGATCGTCGACAATACGATGGCGACACCCTATCTCATCCGCCCGATCGAGCACGGCGCCGATATCGTCGTGCATTCGCTGACGAAATTCCTCGGCGGCCACGGCAATTCCATGGGCGGCCTGATCGTCGATGGTGGCACTTTCGACTGGTCGAAATCCGGCAATTACCCGATGCTGTCGAGCCCGCGGCCGGAATATAACGGCATGGTCCTGCACGCGACCTTCGGCAATTTCGCCTTTGCGATTGCTGCCCGCGTACTCGGCCTACGCGATCTTGGCCCGGCGATCTCGCCCTTCAACGCCTTCCTGATCCTGACCGGGATCGAGACTCTGCCGCTGCGCATGCAGCGCCACAGCGACAATGCGATCGCCGTCGCAAAGTGGCTGAAGGCGCACAGCAAGATCGCCTGGGTGAATTATGCCGGCCTCGACGACGACCCGAACCATGCCCTGCAGCAGCGCTACTCGCCGAAAGGCGCAGGCTCCGTCTTCACCTTCGGCGTCGAGGGCGGCTATGAGGCAGGCAAGACGCTGGTCGAGGGGCTGCAGCTCTTCTCCCACCTTGCCAATATCGGCGACACCCGCTCACTGGTCATCCATCCGGCCTCGACGACGCACCGGCAGCTGAGCGACGAGCAGAAGATCGCCGCCGGCGCCGGACCCGACGTGGTCCGCCTTTCCGTCGGCATCGAGGACGTCAAGGACATCATCGCCGATCTCGAACAGGCGCTCTCGAAAATCTGACTTCGGAGAGGTCCGTGACGACCATGGCAAATTTCATTCCCTTCCGCATTGACGGCGTCGAACCGGAATTCGGCGCTCCCGAGCCCGGCCGGATCATCTCCGGCGATCCGCATTTCCGCACCTGGAACCTGGAGGAAGTCGCAGGCAGGCTCTATTCCGGCATCTGGGAGGCGACACCGGGCAAGTGGCGGATCGTTTATGAGGAATGGGAATATTTCAGCCTGCTGTCCGGCCATTCGATCGTGACCGAGGATGGCGGCGAGCCGGTTCATCTGAAGACCGGCGACCGGATGATCTTGAGACCCGGCTTCAAGGGGACCTGGGAAGTCGTTGAAACGACTCGCAAGGATTATGTGATCAAGGTTTAAGCGGCGCCGGCAAATCGCCGCTGACACGGACTGATCTGTTCCGATTTGCGGCGAGGACAGCCCGTTTTTCCGTAAGTGGCTGCGCCTCTTTGCCGGATAGGACGCTTTTAACCAATCCCATTAATCCGCCCTACATTGTCAAAATGCTACATCTCGTCTGCAGCGCATTGCGGACATGATGTCTCCTGCCGTCTCCCAGACATGGCCTTGCAATTATATTTTGCGGAATTTGCATGTCGTCGACTCTTGCAGGTAGGCACGTTCGCACCCAAACGTCTTCCATCATCGCGACGACGGTCTGTTTCCTTGTCGTCGCCCTCATCCTGACCGGGCTGATGGCGCATGTCGTTGTCACGATGACCCGGTCGGCGAACGAGATCGATGATGCCAGGGCCACGCGCGCCGCCCGCGCGGCAATCGCAGCCTTTGTGGCGCGCCTGAGCGGGACGACGACTGATAATGCCATATGGGACGATGCCTATAGTGCAGCCTCGTCTCCGACCGCGGCCGCTTGGGCCTATGAAAATTGGGGAAAGACCAGCGAGGATTACGCGCTCTATGACGGTGCGGTCGTCATCGGCCCCGACCGCTCTTCGATCGTCTCCGCCTATGCCAAAGGCAAGCCCTTCGAGCCGAGCGACGTTTTCGGCGAAGGCTTTTATCGGCAGATCAGAGTAGCTGCCGATCCCGCGCGGGCGCCGGTGGTCAATTTCATCAAGACCGAAAGCGGTATCGCCCTGCTCGCATCGCAGGCGATCCAGCCATACGCGGCCACCACCGAGCTTCCGAAACTCAGCACGCTGAGCTTTTACAAGGAATTTTCGCCCGAAGTTCTCGATGCGCTCTCGAACGAACATGAACTCGAAGGCTTGCACTTGGAGACGAAGCCTAGGCCGGAATTTCTGAACACGCCGATCACCGACATGAAGGGGGCCGTGATCGGCTATCTCGTCTGGCCGAGCAAAGCGCCGGGAAGCACCGTGTTTCAGCAGGTAACGCCCTATGTCGCGGCTGCCGTCGCCATCCTTGCGCTGTTCCTGATCGGCGTGTTGATGGTCGGCGCGTCCGAGGCGCGACGCCTGCGCCAATTGGCGCAAGCAGCACTTTTCGAAGCAGGCCATGACAGCCTGAGCGGCCTGTTGAACAGACATGGACTTCTCCGCCTGTTGGAAGAGTTTAAGAGTTCGGGCTCTTCGCCGCCACGGCTCTATCTGGTCGACCTCGATGGTTTCAAGGCTGTCAACGATGCCTGGGGGCATGCGGTCGGCGATGATTTGATCCGGCTGGTCTCGAACGCGCTGACGGCCTGCCACCCCGAAGTCGTTGCCGCGGCCCGGCTGGGAGGCGACGAATTTGCGCTGGTGCATGTTGGGTCCGCCACCTGCGAAGATATGGAAAAAACCATTCTGGCGCTGTTTGCCGAGCCCTTCAAAATCGACGGCCGGACGATCGAAGTCGGCGCAAGCATCGGAGCTGCCGCGGGCGACGGGGACATCGAGCCCTTGGAGCTTCTCCGCAGAGCCGATATGGCCCTCTATCGCGCCAAGGCAAATGGCCGAGGCCAGGCGATCGAATACGACCCCGAGCTGGACGAGGAGCGCCAGCGGGTCGCCGAACTGGAAGGTCTGCTGAAAGGCGCCATCGGCAGTGGTGCGATCGAGGCCGTTTTTCAGCCTCTCGTCTCTGCCACGACAGGTGCCGTCACCGGTCTTGAGGCGCTGGCGCGCTGGCGAACGTCGACAGGAAACATCAGCCCGGAGATTTTCATTCCTCTTGCCGAGCGGTGCGGCCTCATCGATGCGCTCGGTGTTCACATGCTGAGAACATCGATCGAGCATGCCAGGAGCTGGCCCGATCTGGCATTGTCCGTGAACGTCTCGCCAATCCAGCTCTGCAATCCGGAATTTGCCGCCGAAGTGATTTCGGTCCTGCAGGAGCTCGACTTCGATCCAAAGCGCCTGACCTTGGAGATCACCGAAGGCGTCCTGATGACGAATCCGGATCAGGCCCGGCGGTCGATAGACCAGCTCAAGCGCGTCGGCATAAAATTCGCGCTTGATGACTTTGGCTGCGGCTACGCCAGCATTGGCGCATTGCGGCAGTTCGGGTTCGATCGCATGAAGATCGACCGCTCGCTTGTATCAGCTCTCGATGAAGGCGCCAACGGCGCCGATGTCCTTCGGGCGACCATTTCGCTCGCCACCGCCCTGCAGATTCCCGTGACCGCCGAAGGCATCGAGAATAGCCGCCAGGCAGCGATATTGCGAGAGGCCGGCTGCGATCAGCTTCAGGGGTATCTGATGGGCAGACCGATGTCGGCACGCGACATATCCAGCAAGCTGGAAGAAGAGTCGGCCGCCTGACGCGCGATCGGCGGCTGATCTGTCAGCGCTGGATCACCACTGCAGATCCAGCCTGTCCAGCCCGTGGAAATGGTAGACATCCTTGACCACGGGCGTCTTCGCCAGCTTCAGACCGGAAAGCCGCTCGAACAGGATCGGCAGCACGACGTTGAGCTCCAGTCGCGCCAGCGGCGCGCCGATGCAGAAATGGATGCCGGCGCCGAAGGAAAGGTTCGCCGCCTCATTGCGGTCGGGCCGGAAGGCCAGCGGATCGGTGAATTTCGCCGGATCGAGATTGGCGGCGGCGAGGATGAGACTGACCTTGTCGCCGCGCTGGAAGGAGACGCCGTCGATTTCGGCGGGCTCGAGTGCCCAGCGCTGGAAGATGTGGACCGGCGCGCAGATGCGCAGGGTTTCCTCGACGGTGCGCTCGGTCGTCGCCTCGTCGCGGAAGAGGTCCGCCGGATCTGAGCCGCTCTCGATGATGGTGCGCACGGAATTGCCGATCTGGTGCACGGTCGCTTCGTGCCCGGCATTGAGCAGCACGATCGTCGTCGAGATCAGCTCCTCCTCCGTGAGATACTGCCCCTTGTGCTCGGTATGGATCATGTGGGAGAGCAGGTCGTCGCGCGGCTCGGCGCGGCGCTCTGTGATGACGGTCCTGACGTAGTCGGAAAACTCCTTCGCCGCCCGTTCGGCCTCATCCTCCTGCTCGCGCGTGCGGCCGAACATGTACATCCGGACATAGGCGTGCGACCAGGCAAGCAGCTGCGGGCCCATCTCCTCGGGGATGCCGATCATCCGGGCGATCATCGTCACCGGGATGATGTCGGCAAAGGCCGAGAGCAGCTCAACCTCGCGCTTGTCGGCGAAGCCGTCGATCAGCCGGTTGGCGAGCTCGGCAAGCTCCGGCTTCATCTTCTCGACGTGGCGGGAGACGAAGGCGCGGTTGACCAGGGTGCGCAGCCGCGTGTGCTCCGGCGGTTCGAGCTCGAGCAGGGAATAGCGTTCCGAGAGATCGAAACTGGCAAGATGCGGCATCGGCTCGGCAAGACCGAGCTCCTCGCGGCTGGCGATATGCAGGATCTGCCGGCCGAATCGGCGGTCGCGCAGCAGTCCGTTCACATGGTCGTAGCCGGTGAAGAACCACTGCTTCTGTTCGCTCCAGTAGAAGGTCGGGCAATGGGCGTGAAGGGCGGCATATACGGCATTCGGGTCGCCGTAGAAGGCCGGATTGCGGGCGTCCAGCGAGACGTGGCGGCTTGAGCGGTCGATCGAGAGAAAGGGCGGTATCATCATGCCCCGAGGCTTAGCGGATTTGCCGGGCCTCGGAAAGATGCGGGGCAGGGGCGATCCTGGATCAGTTGATTTTAGGCCGGACGCACCATCACATTAAGGATTGCGTCCAACCCAAAGATTCGATTCCGATTTCAGGGTTATGCCAACGCCTGTCGCCCGAAGGTGTGCAGCGGTTCCGGGGGGTAACGACTCGCGTAAAGCCGAGCTCTAACCGGCCCGCGACAGCGTACCCATGCGCCGCAGCGCCTCGACCTGGTCGTCGACCGTCGGCACGAGTTCGCCGGCGGTGGTGCTGGGCGTCGCCGGTGCCGGCGCAGCCGCCTCGGCTTCGCCGAAGGTGACCGTGCAGTTGCGGCCGGCAGCCTTCGCGGCATAGAGCGCCCGGTCGGCGGCCGAGATCAGCTTGTCGATATTGGCTTCGAGCGAGGAGGCGAGCGCGATGCCGATGCTTACGGTGACCGGGACGATGGCTTCGCCGGTGCTGACGGGCAGGCGGCAGAATTCGGTGCGGATCGCTTCGGCGATCGCCTCGGCTTCGGTCTGGTCGGTGACCGCGGCGAAGGCTGCGAATTCTTCGCCGCCCATGCGGCCGAAGATGCTGTTCGGAATATACTGGCGGGCCATCCGCGCGAAGGCGGTCAGCACGGCATCGCCGGACTGATGGCCGAAACGGTCGTTGACGCGCTTGAAATGGTCGAGATCGAAGAGCATCACCGCGACCTGGTGTTGCTCGTCATGGGCTTTTTCCTGGATGGCGTCGAAATAGCCGAGCAGGCCGCGGCGGTTGAGCACACCCGTCAGCGAATCAGTCAGCGTGAGCGCGCGCAGGTGCCGCTCGGAGCGCTCCATGATCAGCCGGCAGGTGAAGGCGAAGGCGATGGTCAGCAGGAAGGCGCTTGCCATGGCGGAGGCGCCGCCGAGATTGGTTGCCTCGATATCGCTTGGCAGCGTCAGCGCCATCGTCAGCGCCGAGCCGAAGCACAGGCAGCCTTGGATGACGAAGACGCCCATCAGCTTGACCCGGGTGCGCTCGCGGCGCATGTCGCCGGCGGCGACCGCCAGGGCAAGCGCCGTAGCCCCCGTTGCCGAAGCGAGATTGTAGAGCACGACGCGGTTTGAATAGTCGCTGTTGACCCAGGGCAGGAAGACCCCGGCCAGCCAGATCGCCGGCGGCAGTAGCGCCCACCATTCGATCTTCTTGCGGTCGAGCGCCAGAAAGCCCGCCACCCAGGCGCTTTGGCCGAGCAGCGCGATGGCATTGCCGATCTCTATCGACAGCAAGCTGGGGACTTGGTCGCGCAGCGCGATCATCGCAAAGCCGATGCCGGTCAGCAGAAAGCCGAGGCCCCAATAGAGATAGGCCTCGTTCCGGACATTGTGGCGCCAGGCGACGAACAGCACCAAAGCGAGCGTCATGGCCTCCGAACACCAGATGGCGAGACCTGTAGCGATATTGAACACGGCAGCAACCCCTTGCCCGTCTGTCTTATCGGTGGCCTTGTCTGTCGGCCCCGATTTGTTGGCCTGCATCCTTGCCGAGGAAGCTCGCCACTTCCTTAATGCTGCTGCGCTGCGGCATGGTTTTGGGCGGATATCTGCCGGTAGGCTTTCTGCCGGGTAAATGTGTGTGAGTACTCTCGAATGGAGTAAGCTTTCCTTCATCCTGTCATGGAGAAAAGCCGGGGAAGGCGTTGCCATGGGCTCGCCGTTAACAGGCGCTTGTTGGAAAGAGGCTACAGCCAGGGCCGCCTTGCCCGCCTTCTTAACGTTATCCGCATGCGTGTCTTGAAGAGAAGGGCACGGACACTCTATGTAGGGATAAGACATTTTCTTTGATTCCCGGCGCCGGCCGGCGAGACGCTGACAAAGGACGCACATGAGAAACCCAGTCGATACCGCAATGGCCCTCGTGCCGATGGTCGTGGAACAGACCAACCGCGGTGAACGCTCCTACGACATCTATTCCCGTCTGTTGAAGGAACGCATCATCTTCCTCACCGGTGCCGTCGAAGACCATATGGCAACGCTCGTCTGCGCCCAGCTTCTCTTCCTCGAGGCCGAAAACCCGAAGAAGGAAATCGCCCTCTACATCAATTCGCCGGGCGGCGTCGTCACCGCCGGCATGGCGATCTACGATACGATGCAGTTCATCAAGCCGGCGGTTTCGACGCTCTGCATCGGCCAGGCCGCATCCATGGGCTCGCTGCTGCTGGCGGCCGGCCACAAGGACATGCGCTTCGCCACGCCGAATTCCCGCATCATGGTGCATCAGCCCTCGGGCGGCTTCCAGGGCCAGGCCTCGGACATCGAGCGTCACGCCCGCGACATCCTCAAGATGAAGCGCCGCCTGAACGAGGTCTATGTCAAGCACACCGGCCGCACCTACGAGGAAGTTGAAAAGACGCTCGATCGTGACCATTTCATGGATGCGGATGAAGCCCAGGGCTGGGGCGTGATCGACAAGGTTCTGACGTCGCGCCTCGAAATGGAAGGCGAACAGGCCTAGTAATTAATTGGGATGGTGTTTTCGTCGCCACAGTTCTATCTCATTTGTGATCGAACAAGGCTTTCAACTGGCGACGAAGACGCTAATAGTAGCTATTAATGCTATGTTGAAATTTTATGACATAGCATCGGCATTCGAAGGGGAATTCGTTGCCACCGGAACCCGGACATGATCGATTGGGCCCGGTTCGTAGCCCCTGAAGCCCTTCTCGGCAAAGGCTCCGGTGACGGAGTGCCGCCAGGAGCTGATTGAGTGGACCGCGATTTCGCCTTGAAATGCGGCGTGCTGGAAGGAAAGTGATATGAGCAAGGTCAGCGGCAGCAACGGCGGCGACTCCAAGAACACACTCTATTGTTCGTTCTGCGGAAAGAGCCAGCACGAAGTCCGGAAACTGATTGCCGGGCCGACCGTCTTCATCTGCGATGAATGCGTCGAATTGTGCATGGACATCATCCGCGAGGAGAACAAGTCCTCGATGGTCAAGTCCCGCGACGGCGTTCCGACGCCCCAGGACATCATCAAGGTCCTCGACGAATACGTCATCGGCCAGCGGCAGGCGAAGAAGATCCTGTCGGTCGCCGTTCACAACCATTACAAGCGCCTGGCGCACGCCTCCAAGAACGGCGAAGTCGAGCTGGCGAAGTCGAACATCATGCTGGTCGGCCCGACCGGCTGCGGCAAGACCTATCTCGCCCAGACGCTCGCCCGCATCATCGACGTTCCCTTCACCATGGCCGATGCGACGACGCTGACCGAAGCCGGTTATGTCGGCGAAGACGTCGAAAACATCATCCTCAAGCTTCTGCAGTCGGCCGATTACAATGTCGAGCGCGCGCAGCGCGGCATCGTCTACATCGACGAAGTCGACAAGATTTCGCGCAAGTCCGACAATCCGTCGATCACCCGCGACGTGTCGGGCGAGGGCGTGCAGCAGGCGCTGTTGAAGATCATGGAAGGCACGGTCGCTTCCGTTCCGCCACAGGGCGGCCGCAAGCACCCGCAGCAGGAATTCCTGCAGGTCGACACGACCAACATCCTGTTCATCTGCGGCGGCGCCTTTGCCGGCCTCGACAAGATCATCTCCGCCCGTGGCGAGAAGACCTCGATCGGCTTCGGTGCGACCGTCAAGGCCCAGGACGATCGCCGCGTCGGCGAAGTCCTGCGCGAACTGGAGCCGGAAGACCTGGTCAAGTTCGGCCTCATTCCCGAGTTCATCGGCCGTCTGCCGGTTCTGGCGACGCTTGAGGACCTCGACGAGGATGCGCTGATCCAGATCTTGTCCGAGCCGAAGAATGCGCTGATCAAGCAGTATCAGCGCCTGTTCGAGATGGAAGACGTGGAGCTGACCTTCCATGAGGATGCCCTGCGCGAAATCGCCCGCAAGGCGATCGTCCGCAAGACCGGCGCCCGCGGCCTTCGCTCGATCATGGAGAAAATCCTGCTCGACACGATGTTCGAATTGCCGACGCTGGAAGGCGTGCGCGAAGTCGTCATCTCCGAGGAAGTGGTGCGCGGTTCGGCCCGCCCGCTTTACATCTATGCCGATCGTCAGGAAGAAAAGGCCAACGCTTCGGCGTAACCTTTGCGCTTTCGCACGATTATTTTGGGGGCTTGCCATCGGCAGGCCCCTTTCTATTTGAAAAACCATCCGAGGCACTGTTAGTATTTTGCCGGTGGGAACCGGAATTGACTTTGCCGATGTTGGGAAGGGGCCGATGTTACGCAAGGAAGACTGCTTGGCAATGATGCCGTGATTCCGTAAGCCTATTGTCGGTGCTTGTATTTTAGCCGGTTGGAAGTGGTAAGCGCCGGTCCAGCCACGCGCTTCATAGTGTTGGTGTTCCGTTGTAATAAAGCTGTCACATCCGGGGAACGCGGGCGTTAGCGTGGCTTGAAAAGCGTAGTCAGAACCTCCACTTGTAGCAACAAGTGAGAGTGCCGGCCGGTCCCAAGCGGCCGTGCAGAGAGCCCGGTAACGGGACGATGGAAAGGACTGAAAAATGACGAAGAAAACGTCTGTAGCGAGCAGTACTGCCTACCCTGTTCTGCCTTTGCGCGACATCGTGGTTTTCCCGCATATGATCGTGCCGCTGTTCGTCGGACGGGAAAAGTCGATCCGTGCGCTCGAAGAGGTCATGGGTTCCGACAAGCAGATCATGCTGGTGACGCAGATCAACGCCAGTGACGACGATCCGGATCCCTCCGCGATCCACAAGGTCGGCACCGTGGCCAACGTATTGCAGCTCCTGAAGCTGCCCGACGGCACCGTCAAGGTTCTGGTCGAAGGCCGCGCCCGCGCCGAGATCGATACCTATACCAGCCGCGAAGATTTCTATGAGGCGCTCGGCCACGTGCTTGAGGAGCCGCATGACGATCCGGTCGAGCTGGAAGCCTTGTCGCGTTCGGTCGTCTCCGAATTCGAAAGCTATGTGAAGCTCAACAAGAAGATTTCGCCTGAGGTGGTGGGTGCCGCCAGCCAGATCGACGACTATTCCAAGCTCGCCGATACGGTCGCTTCGCATCTGTCGATCAAGATCACCGAGAAGCAGGAGATGCTGGAAACCACCAGCGTCAAGGCCCGCCTCGAAAAGGCGCTCGGCTTCATGGAAGGCGAGATTTCGGTCCTGCAGGTCGAAAAGCGCATCCGCTCGCGCGTCAAGCGCCAGATGGAAAAGACCCAGCGCGAATACTACCTGAACGAACAGATGAAGGCGATCCAGAAGGAACTCGGCGACGGCGAGGAAGGCCGCGACGAGATGAGCGAACTGGAGGAGCGCATCGCCAAGACCAAGCTGTCCAAGGAGGCCCGTGAAAAGGCCGATGCGGAGCTGAAGAAGCTGCGCCAGATGAGCCCGATGTCGGCTGAAGCCACCGTCGTGCGCAATTATCTGGACTGGCTGCTCGGCATTCCGTGGGGCAAGAAGTCGAAGATCAAGGCCGATCTCAACAATGCCGAGAAGATCCTCGAAGCCGATCACTTCGGTCTCGACAAGGTCAAGGAGCGCATCGTCGAATATCTGGCCGTGCAGGCCCGCGCCACCAAGATCAAGGGCCCGATTCTGTGCCTCGTTGGCCCTCCGGGCGTCGGCAAGACCTCGCTCGCCCAGTCGATCGCCAAGGCGACCGGCCGTGAGTATGTCCGCATGGCGCTTGGCGGCGTTCGTGACGAAGCCGAAATCCGCGGTCACCGCCGCACCTATATCGGCTCGATGCCCGGCAAGGTCATCCAGTCGATGAAGAAGGCCAAGAAGTCGAACCCGCTCTTCCTGCTCGACGAAATCGACAAGCTCGGCCAGGATTATCGCGGTGATCCGTCTTCGGCCCTGCTCGAGGTGCTCGATCCGGCGCAGAACTCGACCTTCATGGATCATTACCTGGAAGTCGAATACGACCTGTCGGACGTGATGTTCATCACGACGGCGAATACGCTGAACATCCCGGCGCCGCTGATGGACCGCATGGAGATCATCCGTATCGCCGGCTACACCGAAGATGAAAAGCGCGAGATCGCCAAGCGGCATCTGCTGCCGAAGGCCATCAAGGAACATGCGTTGCAGCCGGAAGAATTCTCGGTCAGCGACGACGCCCTGATGGCGATCAGCCAGCAGTACACCCGTGAAGCCGGCGTGCGCAGCTTCGAACGTGAACTGATGAAGCTCGCCCGCAAGGCGGTCACCGAGATCATCAAGGGCAAGACGAAGTCGGTGCATGTGACGGCTGCCAACATCTCCGACTATCTGGGCGTCCCGCGCTTCCGCCATGGCGAAGCCGAGGGCGAGGATCAGGTCGGCGTTGTCACCGGTCTTGCCTGGACGGAAGTCGGCGGCGAACTGCTGACCATCGAAGGCGTGATGATGCCGGGCAAGGGCCGGATGACGGTCACCGGCAATCTGAAGGAAGTCATGAAGGAATCGATCTCGGCGGCGGCCTCCTATGTCCGCTCGCGCGCTGTTGATTTCGGCATCGAGCCGCCGCGCTTCGACAAGAGCGACATCCACGTGCACGTGCCGGAAGGCGCGACGCCCAAGGATGGCCCCTCGGCCGGCGTCGCCATGGCGACCGCCATCGTCTCGATCATGACCGGTATCCCGGTCAACAGGCACGTGGCCATGACCGGTGAAATCACCCTTCGCGGCCGTGTGCTGCCTATCGGCGGTCTGAAGGAAAAGCTGCTCGCAGCGCTTCGCGGCGGCATCAAGAAGGTGCTGATTCCGGAGGAAAACGCCAAGGACCTGGCGGAGATTCCGGACAACGTGAAGAACAGCATGGAGATCATCCCGGTGTCCCGCATGGGCGAGGTGATCAAGCATGCGCTGATCCGGCGGCCGGAGCCGATCGAATGGGACGGCACGGTGGAAACGCCTGTCATCACCTCGGTCGAAGGCCTGGACGAGACGGGCGCGACCATAGCGCATTGAGTGGCCTAGGCCACATTTATGCCCCATTGGCTGAAAAGACGGAAAAAGGCTGGCGAAAACGCCAGCCTTTTTTGTGAAAACGTCATGTAGACGCTTGCTTTTCCTTGATTTGCAGGGCTTTTGGGTTCCCGGCGGGCCTGATGAAACCTATTCTGCGCCTAGCTTACTTTTGAGTCGTTTCGTACCATTTAGAAAGGGGTGGAAACATGAACAAGAATGAACTCGTGTCCGCAGTCGCCGAAAAGGCAGGACTGACGAAGTCTGACGCGGCTTCCGCTGTTGACGCGGTTTTTGACGTTGTCCAGGGTGAACTCAAGAACAAGGGCGACATCCGCCTCGCAGGGTTCGGCAGCTTCACCGTTTCTCATCGTGCCGCATCGAAGGGCCGCAACCCGTCGACGGGCGCTGAAGTCGACATTCCGGCTCGCAACGTGCCGAAGTTCACGCCCGGCAAGGGCCTGAAGGACGCCGTCAACGGCTGATCTGAGATTATCCGCCAGCCGTAAACGAGACCGGCTGTGCAGGATTTGGGAGGGGTTCGGTTTTGCCGGACCCCTTTTTGCTTTGCCGGGCCTTTTGCTTGAGCGGCCCTTGCCGCCATGCGGCCTTTGATCTACGACATTTCTGTTCTCAGGGCGGGGTGAAACTCCCCACCGGCGGTAAGGGTCTCGGCCCAAGCCCGCGAGCGCCTTCTCAAGCTGTGGCTTGAGAGGGGTCAGCAGATCCGGTGCGATTCCGGAGCCGACGGTTAAAGTCCGGATGGAAGAGAATGAGTGTCGGCCGTGCGAGGGGCGGGGGATCTGCCCTGTCGTTCGTCGCCCGGCCTCATGCGTCCTGATTTATGTTGGTCTCTGCATAATTCCTAAATCGGAATCGATTTAGGGAGGAAATTATGCAGCAATTTAAAGTGCTACAGCGTCCTTTGCGCGTCTGAAAGGACGCGCGGCGCTGTAGGTTTTGGATGAAAGACATGAATCAGAATTCCCTTGCGGTCGAGCCGTCCCGCGCCCTTGTCGGTGCACTCTGGATGGTCCTTGCCGGCATCGCCTTTTCGCTGCTCAACGTCGTCACCCAATGGCTGACGATGAAGCTTGCCTTTCCCTCGGCCTCGGCAGCCTTCTGGCAATATGGCTTCGCCTTCGCCTTTTCGCTGCCGTTCCTTCGCAGGCTCGGCCTGTCGGCGATGCGCACGCACTATCCCTGGCGCCACCTCGCGCGTGTCGTGCTTGCCGCGCTCGGCGTCGAGGCCTGGGTGGCCGGTCTTGCCGCGGTGCCGATCTGGCAGGCGATCGCACTGGTGATGACCTCGCCCTTCTTCATCATTCTCGGCGCCCGGCTTTTCCTCGGCGAGCGCGTCGGCCCGGCCCGCTGGGCGGCGACCGCTGCGGGTTTCACCGGCGCGATGATCATCCTGCAGCCATGGTCGGACGGCTTTGGCTGGGCGGCTCTGTTGCCGGTGCTCTCGGCCCTGCTGTGGGGCGCCTCGTCGCTGATCACCAAGAGCCTGACGGGCATCGAGCGCCCGGAAACGATCACCGTCTGGCTGCTCGTGTTGCTGACGCCGATAAACGGCGGGCTGGCGCTTGCGGCAGGCTTTGCGGTGCCGACGGGTGCAACACTTGCCTTGTTCCTGCTGGCGGGGCTGCTGACCGCAGCAGCGCAGTATTTCCTGACGCTTGCCTATGCCGCAGCCGATGCCGCCTACGTCCAGCCCTTCGACGATCTGAAGCTGCCGCTGAATGTGCTGGCCGGCTGGCTGTTCTTCGGTTATGCGCCGGCGGGCTACCTCTGGCTCGGAGCAGCCCTCATCCTTTCCGCCTCGCTCTTCATCATGCGCAACGAGATGCGCAGGGAGCGGCAGCCCGCCTGACGTGATCCGGCGCAAAATGCCGCACCTGTCATGCCTCTGTCATGCCTCTCCCGCAGAAAACCCATGTTTCGAATGTTCGATACATGGGGGATTTCATGACCATTTCATCGCGCAAGGCAGCGCTTGCTGCCGTGCTTCTCGCTTCCGTTGCCTTCCCGGCCGCCGCCGAGCCGGTTTTCAACCGCATCGCCTCCTTCCCGGTCGCCCAGAACCTGCCTGCCGACAAGGACAAGCTCTCGGCGACCTCAGCCGAAATCATCACCGCGACCGACGACGGCAACACGCTGATCTATAGCGACAGCCCGCTCGGCGCGATCGGCTTCATCGACATCACCGACGCCAGGGCCCCGAAATCAGGCGGCGCGCTGATGATGGACGGCGAGCCGACATCGGTCACCTCGAGCGCCGGCAAGGCGCTGGTCGCCGTCAATACCTCCGAAAGCAAGGCAAAGCCCTCGGGCCGTCTGGCAATCGTCGACGTGGCGACGAAGAAGATCGAAAACAGCTGCGATCTCGGCGGCCAGCCGGATTCGATCGCGCTGAACAAGGACAAGACGCTCGGCGCCATCGCGATCGAAAACGAGCGCGACGAAGAGGTCAATGACGGCAAGATCCCGCAGATGCCGGCCGGCGATTTGGTCGTCTTCCAGGTCAGGAACGGCACTGTTGATTGCGGCACCATCAAGCACGTGGCGCTGACCGGTCTTGCCGGCGTGGCCCCTGAGGATCCGGAGCCGGAATTTGTCGCCTTCAACGGCCTGAACGAGATCGCGCTGACGCTGCAGGAAAACAACGAGATCGTCATCATCGACGCCACGACGGCTGAGGTGAAAACACATTTCTCCGCCGGCAGCGTCGATCTCACCGGCATCGACACCAAGCGTGACGGCGCCTTGAAATTCACCGGCGAATTGAAGGGCGTTCCGCGTGAGCCCGACGCCGTGAAGTGGCTTGATGATAACCGTCTCGTCATCGCCAATGAAGGCGATTACCAGGGCGGCTCGCGCGGTTTCACCATCTTCGACAAGACGGGCAAGCTTCTCTACGAATCGGGCGCATCCTTCGAACGCGCCGTCGCCCATATCGGCCACTACCCGGAAAGCCGTTCGGGATCGAAGGGCGCCGAACCGGAAGGCCTCGAAGCCGCCAAGTTCGGCGACGACCAATATTTCTTCCTGCTCGCCGAGCGCGCCTCGGTCGTCGGCGTCTATAAGGATACCGGCGCCGATCCCGAACTCGTGCAGCTGCTGCCGTCGGGCATTTCGCCGGAAGGCGGGATTGCCATCCCGGCGCGCAATCTCTTCGCCACCGCCAATGAACTCGACCTCGGCAAGGACGGCGGCACGCGCTCGCATGTGATGATCTATGAACGTTCGGAAGGCGAGAAAGCCTATCCTCAGATCGTGTCGGCCGACAAGGACGGCAATCCGATCGGCTTCGCAGCCCTTTCGGGTCTCGCTGCCGTTCCCGGCAAGCCGGGAATGCTCTATGCCGTCAGCGACAGCGTTCTCGGCTCGCAGCCGACGATCTACACGATCGATGCCAGCAAGAAGCCGGCAGTGATCACCGATGCTCTCGTCGTCAAGCGTGACGGCGCCCCGGCCCAGAAGCTCGACATCGAAGGCATCGCAGTGGCTGCCGACGGCTCCTTCTGGCTTGCCTCGGAAGGTTACAGCGAGCGTCTCGTCCCGCACGCCCTCTACAACGTCAACGCCAAGGGCGACATCAAAGCCGAGATCGCCCTGCCGAAGGAACTCGCCGCCAACGAAATCCGCTACGGCTTTGAAGGCATCACCATTGTCGGCACCGGCGACGATGCCACGCTCTGGATGGCTGTCCAGCGCGAATGGGGTGACGACGAGAAGGGCTTCGTCAAGCTCGTCTCCTACAATCCGAAGAAGAAGGAATGGGGTGCCGTGCGCTATCCGCTCGACAAGACGGAAAGCGGCTGGGTCGGCCTGTCTGAAATCTCGGCGCAGGGCGACAGCGTCTACATCATCGAACGCGACAACCTCGTCGGCGATGCCGCCAAGCTGAAGAAGCTCTACAAGGTGGCGATCTCGGAGCTGAAACCCGCCAAGCTCGGCGGCGAACTGCCTGTGGTCAAGAAGACCGAAGCCCACGACTTCCTCGGCGAACTGAAGACTGCGACCAACGGCTACGTGCTCGACAAGCTCGAAGGCTTCACCTTCGACGCTTCAGGCAAGCCCTACGCCGTCACCGACAACGACGGCGTCAGCGATTCCTCCGGCGAGACGCTGTTCTTCCCGGTCGAGCTGAACGCGACGAACTGAGTCGGGATAGAGAGATAAAGGAAGAGGCCGGGCGAAAGCCCGGCCTCTTTTTTTTGATGCAGAGAATCCTTAAGGCGTCCGCATTTGCAGCGGAAAGGCGAGGGCATCCGACCGAAGAACATTTGCAAGCAGAGTGCTTTGGCATGGATGCTCGGATCAAGTCCGAGCATGACGGAGATTGGGAGGACGTGACTGGCAGGAGGCGAGATGCTGGAGCAATTCCAACAGCGTGCAGGTGCGGTTGGAGTTTGGCATGGACACCTCCCCACACTCCGTCATCCTCGGCCTTGAGCCGAGGATCCATGCCGCAACCTCTCACGCGTTTGGCTCAAGGCCTGGGATATGACGGACGAAAGCTGTGAGACCTTCAACAACGGCGAGTCATCGACGCTTCCCACAGCCCTTAAAAACAAGCAGCCCCAACCCTACCAACGCTGATGCACATGCGGCGCGATCAACCGCTCGTAGATCTCGCGCGTTGCCGCCATGACATCGGCCGCAAGCGGCGCCAGATCGGCGGCGGCGGCATTGGCTCTTGCCTGTTCGCCATTACGGGCGCCGGGGATGACGACGGTGACGGCTTCTGCCATCAGGATCCAGCGCAGCGCGAAGGCGGCCATGGTGGCGCCTGCGGGCACCAGCGTGCGCACCTCCTCGACCGCCTGCAGGCCGACCTCGAAGGGCACGCCGGCAAAGGTTTCGCCGACATCGAAGGCTTCACCGTGACGGTTGAAATTGCGATGGTCGTCGCTGGCAAAGTGCGTTTCCCGGGTGATCTTGCCGGAGAGCAGACCGCTGGCCAGCGGCACGCGGGCGATGATCGCCACGTTTTTGCGACGCGCCTCCTGGAAGAACAGATGGTCGGGGCGCTGGCGGAAGATGTTGTAGATGATCTGGATGCTGACGACGCCGGGATATTCGATCGCCTTCAGCCCGTCCTCGACCTTTTCGACGCTGACGCCGTAACCCTTGATCTTGCCGGCCTTCTGCAAGGCGCCCAGACCTTCGAAGACCTCGGGCTGGTAAAACACCTCGCGCGGCGGGCAGTGAAGCTGCACGAGGTCGAGGCTGTCGACGGCAAGATTCTTGAGGCTGCGGTCGACGAAGCCTTCGAGGTTCGCCTTGGTATAACCTTCGGCCACATGCGGGTTGAGGCGGCGGCCCGCCTTTGTGGCGACCATCGGCCGTTCGCCGCCGCGCGCCTTCAGCACGTCGGCGATGATCTTTTCCGAGCGGCCGTCGCCATAGACGTCAGCCGTGTCGATGAAGGTCATGCCGGCATCGAGTGCGGCATTCAGCGCCGCACGGCCATCCGCCTCGCTGATATCGCCCCAGGAGCCGCCGATCTGCCAGGCGCCGAAGCCGACATTGGTGACGGTGAAGGGCATGCGGCCGAAAGCATGGTGTTTCATGAGAAATTCTCCCAATGCATGTTGCCCGGAAGTGTGCAGCGATTCCGGGATAACGACATGCGTAAAAACAAAGAACTAAAGCGCGTCGCATCAACCAAGTTAATGCGACGCGCTTTGGTGATGAAAGAGATTGGCCTATCAGCCGGGCGAGGATGCGGCAATTGTCGATCCGGCCTTGATTGGTCGCCTCGATGAAATATCGTCGGGTTACAAGGCTTCAACCGCAATGGAATGGAAAAGGAAAGATCATGGAGATCAAACCCGCCGGCTCTCGCCCCTCGATGACGCCACCGGCCGACTATTTCACCGGCGCCGTCCGCCAGGACCCGCTGATGGAGCCGCCGGCGCCGGCCCGGGTGAAGGCAACCTCGGTCACCTTCGAGCCCGGCGCCCGCACCGCCTGGCACACGCATCCGCTCGGCCAGACGCTGATCGTCACTTTTGGCAAGGGCCTCGCCCAGAGCTGGGGCGGAGAAATCCGCGAGATCCGCGCCGGCGACACCGTCTGGTTTTCGCCGGGCGAAAAACATTGGCATGGCGCCGGCCCCGCCACGGCGATGACGCACATCGCCATTCACGAGGCGCTTGATGGCAAGCATGTCGACTGGATGGAAAAGGTCACCGACGCGCAGTATTCCGGCGAGGCGTAAAGCATGTCTCGCAAAAGTGTGCAGCGGTTTTGCGATGAAGACATGCGCAAAAACAAAGAACGAAAGCGCGGGCCAAGCGAATCTGAAAGATCGCGCCGCGCTTTAGTTCTTCTCAGAGCCGCTTCAGGCAATAGGAAAAATGCGCATGTGATTCGACCGTCAGGAACTCGAATTGCCAGCCGTAATCCTTGCAGAACTTGGTGACCGCCTCGACGACGCCATAGACGATCGGCTTGACCGTATTGCCGGTGCAGAAATCATGCCCGGCAATGCGCCCCGTCCGCTTCACCTTCTTTTCGCAGAGCAGCAGTTCCTGCCAGGTGAGCTCGAAGGAATGGTCGGTATCGATATAGGCCCAGTCGAGGAAGTCGTCGTCGAATTCGGCGAGCTTTTCCAGCGAAGTGCCCTGCATCAGATGCAGCCGGCCGGCCTCGATCTCGGCCGCGAACTTGGTGTGGATCGCATCGAGGCCGGAGCTGTAGCGGTCCATCGACCAGGGATCGATGAGGTAGAGCTGCGCTGGGCGATTCTTTTCCAGGATCTCTGCCGTATATTCGCCGAAGGCAGCCCCCACCTCGACGCCGATGCCGCCGTTGGGGATGCGGTAGAGCAGCTCGCCGCGATCGGGCAGCAGGCGGGCATTTTCCATATGATGGGCGCTGAGCGGAGTGCGCGGCATGCTCGCCCGGAGCGCCTGCCTGTCTTCACGTGTCTTCATCTCTGATCTCGGGATTGCGGGCGACTGACGGCCCTGATGCGGTCTGCGGCGAACGTAGGAGCAGCGGACCTCGATGACAACCACATGACGGGAATTTGCTTCTTTCGAACAAATCGCTAAGTTTCACCTGTGGACTGACGAGAGCCCCGGGAGGAGCGATTTCATGAGACGCATGTGGCCTGAAGAGTTCAACGCCATCATCAACGGAGCCGAGGAGGTGATGTTGGAGGCACCCGCAGAGGCCGGCGAAGCGCCGCTGCATCGCAAGGCGCTGAAGGCGCGCATCAGCATGGCGGATTACGAGCGGATCTGGCCGCTGGCCGAGATGCGCTTCCGGCTTGGCGAAAAAGATGGCAAGGCCATCACCCTGATCACCACCAATCCCCATTACCACGCCTGGCACCCGAAGGACGGCGGCAGTGTCGATTCGGTGTCCGACAGCGGCCGCCATTACAAGACGGATTATATCGTCGTGCACTTCCTGCTCGACGACGTGAAGGAAACATCTCCCGCCTGATGTGCTGACCGCCGGTGCAGGCCGTAGCCCGCACCGGCGTCCCGCTAACGCCGAGTTGGTTCCGACGTTGATGACAACGGCGGCGATATCGCTAAGTTGGCGAGACGTATCTTATCAATTTGGAGGTTCCCGTGGCGGGCAATGTGCTGGATATCCCTGTCAAATCAGTGGATGGTCGTGAAACCACACTCAGCGAATACAAGGGCAGGGTGCTGCTGATCGTCAACGTCGCCTCGAAATGCGGGCTGACCGTTCAATATGAGGGCCTCGAAAAGCTCTACGGCGAAAAGCGCGAGCGCGGCTTCGTCATCGCCGCTTTCCCCGCCAACGACTTCAAGGGCCAGGAGCCCGGCACCGACGCCGAGATCCTCGACTTCTGCACCAGCACCTACGACGTCACCTTCCCGATCTTCTCGAAGATTTCGGTCAAGGGCGAGACCCAGCACCCGCTCTACCGGCAACTGACCAAATCGGGCGTGAAGACCACAGGTGACGGCCCGATGCGCGAACGCCTGAAATCCCACGGCATATCGGGCGGCGACGAGGATGACATTCTCTGGAACTTCGAAAAATTCCTGATCGGCCGCGACGGCAAAATCGCCGCCCGATTCGCCCCTGATGTGACGGCCGATGATTCGCGGCTGGTTTCGGCGGTGGATAAGGAACTGGCGAAGGGGTGAAATGGTGGGGACCGGCCCCGGGCCGTCTCCCGATTCCAGAACGCCACTTCGGAATCCCGAAATTCCCCGCTTCGGGATTCCGAAATTCGCCGAGCTTTGCGCGGTATCGACAGAAAAAATCATGCAATGATTTCAATCCCGCAACCAATTTCGGGATTCCGAAGGGCTATATAGAGTCTGGTGGGAAGGCAGAATCCAGTCGCAGTCACAGAGCCATGACCCTTGGCTACAACACGCGCCAGGACTGCGATGATTCGTGGAGAGGCTGAGCTTCAGATCCCAAGCACGGTCACAAGCGGCGGCGTAAAGTCCTTGAAGCCCACTCTCGGCCAGTCGCACCTCCTGTCAAACCGCGTCTTTGGTTCGTGGCGCTGGCATTGCGGATTCGTCTTGAAGGCGTATCCGGGCAGGCTGACATATCTGGCGCTTGGTGCATAAAGGGCGACCGCGATGCACAGCGTCAATGCGGAGCAGAGAGTCCTCATGGAACACCTCCAGGTGTCGCTAGCGCGGAGATTTTCCGGGCGGCGAATTCTCCCACTTTTGCCCGCGCCCATCCATTCGCCCAATAGGAGGTGGCGGGGCGGCCGGAGTAGTCCGTTCTGGTGGCGCGCTGATTTCAGACGCCGCGCCGCATCGCGACCTGCCGGACGCGCCAATGGATCCAATTGGAATTCCAGATACATGACGACGCAGCTGAGGCGTCCGCCTGCGAAGGCTGCTATTTGGCACTTAAGGGGAAAAATGGTGGGCGATGAGAGACTCGAACTCCCGACATCCTCGGTGTAAACGAGGCGCTCTACCAACTGAGCTAATCGCCCATCGCTGACGAAGCCGGATCGGCCTGCCGCGTTGGTGGCCGTGATCTATGCGGATCGCGGCAAAACCGCAAGAGTGTTTGTGAAGATTTTTTGATTTTTTTGGTGGCGGTCCCGCTTCTTGTGGTGCGGCTGGAGCGCTGCCGGGCTGTGGATAAAGGGGAGGGGGCATGGGGACTTCGACTGCGCCGCCGGCTTCGATCGGGCATCAGTGCCATGGCGGGCAACGGAATTGCCGGCCTTGCCGAAACAATTCAAACGACTGTCATGGTTTTGTCTCCAAACCTGCTTGACACTAAAAGACGAACCCCGTAGTTAGCCGCTCATCGAAACGGGCAGCCGTTTTGGTGAGGGTGCGAAGGCATCCGGACTGCTTGAAATGAATTGCGGGTGTAGCTCAGTTGGTTAGAGTGCCGGCCTGTCACGCCGGAGGTCGCGGGTTCGAGCCCCGTCACTCGCGCCATTTCAAGTCTTGTAGAACGCAAATGTGATTTGTCGTTTGTCCGGTTTCTTCATCCCAGCGGCCGCAAATGGTCGATCAATGCGCGGGTGTAGCTCAGTCGGTTAGAGTGCCGGCCTGTCACGCCGGAGGTCGCGGGTTCGAGCCCCGTCACTCGCGCCATTCTCTTCCGAAAGCCATGCAGTTTCCAAGGGTCAGGCATGCAGCTTGAATCGGTTTGTGTGGATTTGTCGCGACATCGTTGCATCTGCTTGATAATGTCCGCGCGCGGCGCGTCGAATTGCCTCTGTAAATCTCTTGCGCCGGGGCTTCGGCTGCGCTAACCACGGCTTGTTGCAACGCACGTTCGCTTGCCGGGCATTTGCCCAAATGCGCCGCCTGGCGCCTCCGGCAAGCAGGGATGAACATGATGACTGAACTGCTCAGTTCCTATATTCCGATCGCTATCTTCATCGCTATCGCGCTCGTTATCGGCCTGGCGCTGCTCATTGCGCCGTTCGCCGTCGCTTTCAAAGCGCCCGATTCGGAAAAGCTCTCGGCTTACGAATGCGGCTTCAACGCGTTCGACGACGCCCGCATGAAGTTCGATATTCGCTTCTACCTCGTGTCGATCCTCTTCATCATCTTCGACCTCGAAGTCGCCTTCCTCTTCCCCTGGGCCGTTTCCTTCGGCGCCATCGGCTGGTTCGGCTTCTGGTCCATGATGGTCTTCCTCTTCGTGCTGACCATCGGCTTTATCTATGAATGGAAAAAGGGAGCCCTGGAATGGGAGTGAGCCCTGTGAGCAATCAGCCGCTGGTCGCCCAGCAGCCGAAGGGGATCATCGATCCCTCCACCGGCAAGCCGATCGGCAGCAATGACGCGTTTTTCGGCGAGATCAACAATGAGCTTGCCGACAAGGGTTTCCTCGTCACCTCGACCGACGAGCTGATTAACTGGGCCCGTACGGGCTCGCTGATGTGGATGACCTTCGGTCTTGCCTGCTGCGCTGTCGAAATGATGCAGCTGTCGATGCCGCGTTACGACGTCGAGCGCTTCGGTTTTGCGCCGCGCGCCTCGCCGCGCCAGTCCGACGTGATGATCGTCGCCGGCACGCTTACCAACAAGATGGCGCCTGCGCTCCGCAAGGTCTACGACCAGATGCCCGAGCCGCGCTACGTCATCTCGATGGGCTCCTGCGCCAATGGCGGCGGTTACTACCACTATTCCTATTCTGTGGTGCGCGGCTGCGACCGCATCGTACCGATCGATATCTACGTGCCGGGCTGTCCCCCCACGGCGGAGGCGCTGCTCTACGGCGTGCTTCTGCTGCAGAAGAAGATCCGGCGCACCGGCACGATCGAACGCTAAGGGTTAAGGACAAGGCATATGAGTGAAGCCCTGACTGAGCTTGCGTCCTACCTTGGCGAAGCGCGCGGCAATCTGATCGCCGCATCGCAGATGAAGTATGGCGAGCTGACGCTGACGACGACGGGTGAAAACCTGATCGCGCTTCTGACCTTCCTGCGTGACGACGCCAAATGCGGTTTCGTCAACCTGATCGATATTTGCGGCGTCGACTGGCCGCAGCGCGAGCTGCGTTTCGACGTCGTCTATCACCTGCTGTCGCCGAAGCAGAATGTGCGCATCCGCGTCAAGGTCGCGACCGACGAAGATACGCCGGTTCCCTCGGCCTGTGCCGTCCATCCCGGCGCTGACTGGTTCGAGCGCGAAACCTGGGACATGTACGGCGTGCTCTTCACCGGCCATCCGGATCTGCGTCGCATCCTGACCGACTACGGCTTCGAAGGCCATCCGCTGCGCAAGGACTTCCCGACGACAGGTTTCGTCGAGGTCCGCTACGACGACGCCGCCAAGCGAGTCGTCTATGAGCCGGTCGAGCTCAAACAGGAATTCCGCAATTTCGATTTCATGTCGCCTTGGGAAGGTACCGAATACGTGCTGCCCGGCGACGAAAAAGCGAAGCAGTAAAGGCGAATAGTGAGTAGCGAATAGCGAATAGTGGAAGGGCGGCAGACGATAAACTCCTACAAGGATCTTAAGGTCTGGCAGATGGCGATCGATCTCGCGGTGGATTGCTATCAACTGACCAAAGGGTTTCCCAAGGAGGAGATTTACGGTCTGACGGCTCAGATACGCAGGGCGGCAAGTTCGATTGCCGCCAATATAGCTGAAGGACACGGCCGTGAGCTCACGGGAAGTTTCATACAGTTTCTGCGTATCTCTCAAGGTTCGCTGAAAGAATTGGAAACGCATATGCTCATCTCTCATCGCATCGGTCTGATCGACGAGGGTGAGTTCAGGCAGATGACCGGAAAATGCGACGAAATCGGACGAATGATTCGAGCGCTGATACGGAGTCTCCAGGAGAAATGATGAGACCGAACGAAACTATTCGCTATTCGCTATTCGCTATTCGCTTAGTTGGCAGCGCGTTTGGCACGGAGCACGCAGCATGACCGAACATAACGTCCGCAACTTCAACATCAATTTCGGACCGCAGCATCCGGCGGCGCACGGCGTTCTTCGTCTTGTCCTGGAGCTTGACGGCGAAATTGTGGAGCGGGTTGATCCGCATATCGGCCTGCTGCATCGCGGCACCGAGAAGCTGATCGAGACCAAGACCTATCTTCAGGCGGTGCCTTATTTCGATCGGCTCGATTACGTCGCGCCGATGAACCAGGAGCATGCCTATGCGATGGCTGTGGAAAAGCTGCTCGGCATCGACATCCCGATTCGCGGACAGCTGATCCGCGTTCTCTATTCCGAAATCGGCCGCATCCTCTCGCATCTGTTGAACGTCACGACGCAGGCCATGGACGTCGGGGCGCTGACGCCGCCGCTTTGGGGCTTCGAAGAGCGCGAAAAGCTGATGGTGTTCTACGAGCGCGCCAGCGGCTCGCGCATGCACGCCGCTTATGTCCGTCCGGGTGGCGTCCATCAGGACCTGCCGGAACAGCTCGTCCAGGATATCGGAGACTGGTGCGATCCCTTCCTCAAGGCGCTCGACGATATCGACAATCTGTTGACCGGCAACCGCATCTTCAAGCAGCGCAACGTCGATATCGGCGTCGTCTCGCTGGAGGATTGCTGGGCCTGGGGCTTCTCCGGCGTCATGGTGCGCGGTTCGGGCGCTGCCTGGGATCTGCGCCGCTCCCAGCCTTACGAATGTTACTCCGATCTCGAATTCGACATTCCGATCGGCAAGAACGGCGACAACTACGACCGCTACCTGATCCGCATGATCGAAATGCGCCAATCGGTCCGCATCATGAAGCAATGCGTCAACCGCCTGCTGTCGGATGCCAAGACCGGTCCTTTCTCGTCGATCGACGGCAAGGTCGTGCCGCCGAAGCGTGGTGAGATGAAGCGCTCGATGGAAGCGCTGATTCACCACTTCAAGCTCTATACCGAAGGCTACCACGTGCCGGCCGGCGAAGTTTACGCCGCGGTCGAAGCGCCGAAGGGCGAGTTCGGCGTCTATCTCGTCTCCGACGGCTCCAACAAGCCCTATCGCTGCAAGATCCGTGCGCCCGGTTATGCGCATCTGCAGGCGATGGACTTCATGTGCCGCGGCCACCAGCTTGCCGACGTCGCGGCCGTGCTCGGCTCGCTCGACATCGTCTTCGGTGAGGTGGACCGCTGATGCAGCGTCTGCCGCTTGCCGTCGCACTTCTTCTTGCGGCATCCGGGGTTTCGGCCCAGGAGACCGATACGCTCGGCACGCCGCTGGGCCGTAAGGAAGTGACGCCGCCGGCGGCGCAAACGTCCATGGGCGATCTTTTGTCCAAGGGCTATCAGATCAAGGCTGCCATCCCGAATGGCAGCAAATTCGTCGTATTTATGCAGAAAGACCAGTCGGCCTATGCCTGCGAAATGCAGTCTTTGACCGCTTCGCGGTGTGGAACCCTAAACTGACAAGGCGTGAGGAAGAATGTCCGTTCGTCGATTAGCCGAAGATCAATTTCAGCCTGCCGCATTCGCTTTCAGCGATGAAAATGCGGTCTGGGCGGACAAGACGATCCAGAAATACCCCGCCGGCCGCCAGCAGTCGGCGGTCATTCCGCTGTTGATGCGGGCGCAGGAGCAGGACGGCTGGGTCACGCGCGCGGCGATCGAAAAGATCGCCGACATGCTCGATATGGCCTATATCCGGGTGCTCGAGGTCGCGACCTTCTATACGCAGTTCCAGCTGCATCCTGTCGGCACCCGCGCCCATGTCCAGGTCTGCGGCACGACGCCCTGCATGCTGCGCGGCTCGGAAGCGCTGATGTCGGTCTGCAAGAGCAAGATCCATGCTCATGCCTTCGAGCGCAATGCCGAGGGCACGCTGTCCTGGGAAGAGGTCGAATGTCTTGGCGCCTGCGTCAACGCCCCGATGGTGATGATCGGCAAGGACACCTATGAGGACCTGACGCCGGCGCGTCTCGAGGAGATCATCGATAGCTTTGCCGCCGGCAATGGCGCGAGCATCAAGCCCGGCACCCAGATCGACCGGATTTTCTCGGCGCCTGAAGGCGGCCCGACTTCGCTGACGACGGAAGAGCCGAAGGCAAGGACGCGGGCCAAGAAGGCCGATGCCGAAAGCATTTCGGCTCCGGTCGACGCCGCTCCGGTTCCGCCCTCAGAGGCTGCCCGCCCGAAGAGCACCGATGCCGAGACCAACGCTGCGCTGAAGACGCCGGCAACGGCGCCGAAGGCGGCTGCCAGGAATGCCAAGGCTGCCGAGCAGCAGCCAGTTTCCGGCACGGCACCTGCCGAACCGGCACCGGTGGCTGCCGCCAAGGCCGAAGCCGCCCCGGCGGCAAAGCCTGCGCCCACCGACAAGAACCGTCCGGCCGGCATCGAAAAGCCCGCCGCGCCGGATGACCTGAAGATGATCTCCGGCGTCGGCCCGAAGATCGAGGCGACGCTGAACGAAATCGGCATCTTCACCTTCTCGCAGGTCGCGGGCTGGAAGAAGGCCGAACGCGAATGGGTCGACGGCTACCTGAACTTCCGCGGCCGCATCGAGCGCGACGACTGGGTCAAGCAGGCCAAGGCGCTCGCCAAGGGCGGCGAAGCGGAATATATCAAGGTGTTCGGCAAGAAGCCGCGGTAAGAGGTGAAGCATGTTACAAGATAAAGACCGCATCTTTACCAACATCTACGGCCTCAAGGACAAGTCCCTGAAGGGCGCGATGAGCCGCGGCCACTGGGACGGCACCAAGCAGATCCTCGAAAAGGGCCGCGACTGGATCATCAACGAGATGAAGGCCTCGGGCCTTCGCGGTCGCGGCGGCGCGGGCTTCCCCACCGGCCTCAAATGGTCCTTCATGCCGAAGGAAAGCGACGGCCGCCCGCATTACCTCGTCGTCAATGCCGACGAATCGGAGCCCGGCACCTGCAAGGACCGCGACATCATGCGCCACGATCCGCATACGCTGATCGAGGGCTGCGTCGTCGCCAGCTTCGCCATGGGCGCCAATGCCGCCTACATCTATGTGCGCGGCGAATATATCCGCGAGCGCGAAGCGCTGCAGGCGGCAATCGACGAATGTTATGATTACGGCCTGCTCGGCAAGAACAACAAGCTCGGCTGGGACATGGACATCTTCGTCCATCACGGCGCCGGCGCCTATATCTGCGGCGAGGAAACCGCGCTGCTCGAAAGCCTCGAGGGCAAGAAGGGCCAGCCGCGCCTGAAGCCGCCATTCCCGGCCAATATGGGCCTCTATGGTTGCCCGACGACTGTTAATAACGTCGAATCGATCGCCGTTGCCCCGACCATCCTGCGCCGCGGCGCCGGCTGGTTCTCGGCCATCGGCCGCCCGAACAATGTCGGCACCAAGCTGTTCATGCTCTCCGGCCACGTCAATAAGCCGTGCACGGTCGAAGAGGAAATGGGCATCACCTTCCGCGAACTGGTCGACCGCCATGCCGGCGGCATTCGCGGCGGCTGGGACAATCTGCTCGCCGTCATTCCGGGCGGCGCATCCTGCCCGATCGTGCCGGCCAAGGACATCATCGACTGCCCGATGGATTTCGACGGCCTGCGCGGCGTCGGCTCTTCCTTCGGCACGGCGGCTGCGATCGTCATGGACAAGTCCACCGACGTCATCAAGGCGATCGCCCGCATCTCCGCCTTCTTCAAGCATGAGAGCTGCGGCCAGTGCACGCCCTGCCGCGAAGGCACGGGCTGGATGTGGCGCGTGATGGAGCGCATGGCTAAGGGCAATGCCCAGAAGCGCGAAATCGACATGCTGTTCCAGGTGACCAAGCAGATCGAAGGCCACACCATCTGCGCGCTCGGCGATGCCGCCGCATGGCCGGTGCAGGGTCTGATCCGTAACTTCCGTCCCGAGATCGAAAAGCGCATCGACCAGTATACGGCAAGCGCGCTCGATCACGGCGCGGTTCTGGAGGCGGCTGAATAATCATGGCGGACAACGCATCGAAGAGTGGAAAGAAGGAAGACGCCGCCGATTTCGCGGCCGGCTTCGGCCGTCTTGCCGCCGAGATGCTGGAAAATGCACGGGCAATGCCGGTGCATCCGCTGATGGCGCATCCGGCCGCTGCCTTTGCTGCTGCAACGGCGATCGGCTTCGGCCTCTCGACGCAGATGGCGGGCGCTTTCTTCGGCGCCTTCCAGAGCGCGCTGGAAACGACCGGCAAGGTCGCCGCCGCCCTCGATGATACGCCGCCGGACGAGCTCGCGCCCGACGTCGAGATCCGACCGGAGAATATTCGCCCTGCCGTCAAGGTTGTCGCCAAGCCGGCGGCCGCGAAGAGGGCAGGGCCGAAATTGACGGTTGTCAGGCCGGTCAGCGAACCGGTGCCGGCAAGCCAGCCGAAGCCGGCTGTGAAGGCAAAACCGGTCGCGCGGGCGAAAAAGGCCGACGATCTGAAGCTGATCGCCGGCATCGGCCCGAAGCTGGAGCAGGTGCTGAACGCCAAGGGCATTCGCAGTTTTGCCGAAGTCGCCGCCTGGAGCGATGAGGACATCGCCCGGCTCGACGCCGAGCTTGGCTTCAACGGCCGCATCGGGCGTGACGACTGGAGCGGCCAGGCGAAAGTTCTGGCCGGGCGGGGCCGTCGGAAAAAATGAACTTTCCGGCCGTGCAATCGGCCGGAAAGATGGGCGGATCGGCGGACGGGCGGGGGCCTCACGCTGCAGAAGCCGATGCGGGTTCCGGACCTGGGACACGCGACAGAGAATTTGGGCGGCATCAGATGTCGGCAGGACGAAAGATCCGGCTTGGCAATGAGACTGTTGCAAAAATAGGTTTGTTTGCCGTCATCAGGCAAACGGGAAACAGGACTGAGCGACGATGGCAAAACTGAAGATTGACGGCAACGAGATCGAAGTTCCGGATCACTACACGCTGTTGCAGGCGTGCGAGGATGCCGGTGCCGAGGTTCCGCGCTTCTGCTTCCATGAGCGCCTGTCGGTTGCCGGCAATTGCCGCATGTGCCTTGTCGAGGTGAAGGGTGGCCCGCCGAAGCCGCAGGCTTCCTGCGCCATGAGCGTACGCGACATCCGCGGCGGCCCGAACGGCGAACTGCCCGAGGTCTTCACCAACACGCCGATGGTCAAGAAGGCCCGCGAAGGCGTGATGGAGTTCCTGCTGATCAACCATCCGCTCGATTGCCCGATCTGCGACCAGGGCGGCGAATGCGACCTGCAGGACCAGGCGATGGCCTTCGGCATCGACACCTCGCGTTATCAGGAAGACAAGCGCGCCGTCGAAGACAAGTATATCGGCCCGCTCGTCAAGACGGTGATGAACCGCTGCATCCACTGCACGCGCTGCGTCCGCTTCACCACCGAGGTCGCCGGCATTTCCGAGCTTGGCCTGATCGGCCGCGGCGAAGATGCCGAAATCACCACCTATCTCGAACAGGCGATGACCTCCGAGCTTCAGGGCAATGTCGTCGATCTCTGCCCGGTGGGTGCGCTGACTTCCAAGCCCTTCGCCTTCACCGCGCGCCCCTGGGAATTGAACAAGACCGAATCGATCGACGTCATGGATGCCGTCGGTTCGGCGATCCGCGTCGACACCCGCGGCCGCGAGGTCATGCGTGTCCTGCCGCGCGTCAACGAGGCGATCAACGAAGAGTGGATCTCCGACAAGAGCCGTTTCATCTGGGACGGCCTGAAGACCCAGCGTCTCGACCGGCCCTATGTCCGCCGCGACGGCCGCTTGCAGCCCGCCACCTGGGCCGAAGCCTTCGGCGCTATCAAGGCCGCCGTCGGCGCCACGTCGGGCGACAAGATCGGCGCGATCGCAGGCGACCTTGCCTCGGTCGAGGAAATGTATGCGCTTTCCGAACTGGTGAAATCGCTCGGATCCGCCAATCTCGACTGTCGCCAGGATGGGGCGGCACTCGATCCGTCGCTCGGCCGTGCAAGCTACCTCTTCAACCCGACCATTTCCGGCATCGACCAGGCCGACGCGCTGCTGATCATCGGCGCCAATCCGCGCTTCGAGGCAGCCATCCTCAACGCCCGCATCCGCAAGCGCTGGCGCCGCGGCAAGTTCCCGATCGGCGTCATCGGCGAGCCAGGCGAACTGCGCTACAGCTATGACTATCTCGGCGGTGGTCCCGACACGCTGAAGGATCTGGTCGACGGCGGCCACGCCTTCGCCGAGGTTCTGAAGAACGCCGCCAAGCCGATGATCATCATCGGCCAGGGCGCGCTGTCGCGCACCGACGGCGCCGGTGTTCTCGCCAGTGCCGCCAAGCTTGCCGGTTCGGTCGGCGCAGTCGTCGAAGGCTGGAACGGCTTTGCCGTCCTCCACACCGCCGCATCGCGCGTCGGCGGCCTCGACCTCGGCTTCGTGCCGGGTGCCAAGGGTGTCAACGCCGCCGAAATGCTGACGGCGATGGATGTGCTCTTCCTGCTCGGCGCCGACGAACTCGACTTCACCGCCAAGAAGGCCAAGCTCACCGTCTATATCGGTTCGCATGGCGACAACGGCGCCCATCATGCCGACGTCATCCTGCCGGCCGCAGCCTATACCGAAAAGTCCGGCACCTGGGTCAACACCGAAGGCCGCGTCCAGATGGGCAACCGCGCAGGCTTTGCGCCGGGCGACGCCCGCGAGGACTGGGCGATCATCCGTGCCCTTTCCGACGTGCTCGGCAAGAAGCTTCCGTTCGATTCGCTGAGCGAATTGCGCGTCCGGCTCTATGCCGCTTTCCCGCATTTCGCCGCCATCGACGAGATCGCCGAAACCGATAGCGCCCAAATTGCCGCAGTTGCGAAAAAAGCCGGCAAGATGAACAAGTCAGGGTTTGCGTCGCCGGTGAAAGACTTCTATTTGACGAACCCGATAGCGCGTGCCTCGGCAGTGATGGCGGAGTGCTCGGCATTGGCCCGCAACAACTTCAAAGTCGCGGCAGAGTAAGGGCAGGGGACTATGGATTCTTTCTTTTCGACCTATGTCTTGCCGGCGATCATCATGATCGGTCAGTCGCTGCTGCTTCTGGTCTGCCTGCTTGTCTTCATCGCCTATGTTCTGCTCGCCGACCGCAAGATCTGGGCGGCCGTGCAGTTGCGCCGCGGCCCGAATGTCGTCGGTCCCTTCGGCCTGTTCCAGTCTTTCGCCGACCTTCTGAAATTCGTCTTCAAGGAGCCGATCATTCCGGCCGGCGCCAACAAGGCGGTGTTCCTGCTTGCTCCGCTGGTGACGGTGCTTCTGGCGCTGTCGACCTGGGCGGTGGTGCCGCTTGCCGACGGCTGGGTGATCGCCAACATCAATGTCGGCATCCTTTACATCTTCGCGATCTCCTCTCTCGAGGTTTACGGCATCATCATGGGCGGCTGGGCTTCGAACTCGAAGTATCCGTTCCTCGGTGCGCTGCGCTCGGCGGCGCAGATGGTGTCCTATGAAGTCTCGATCGGCTTCGTCATCGTCACGGTGCTTCTCTGCGTCGGTTCGCTGAACCTGACCGATATCGTCAATGCGCAGCATACCGGCCTCGGCACCATGCTCGGCCTGCCGGCATCGTTCCTCGACTGGCACTGGCTGTCGCTTTTCCCGATGTTCATCATCTTCTTCATTTCGGCGCTCGCCGAAACGAACCGTCCGCCCTTTGACCTTCCGGAAGCAGAATCGGAACTCGTTGCCGGCTTCATGGTCGAATACGGCTCCTCGCCATACATGATGTTCATGCTCGGCGAATATGCGGCCGTCTGCCTGATGTGTTCGCTGACGACGATCCTCTTCCTCGGCGGCTGGCTGCCTCCGGTCGACATCTGGATCCTCAACTGGGTCCCGGGCATCATCTGGTTCATGCTGAAGGCCTGCTTCGTGTTCTTCATGTTCGCGATGGTCAAGGCTTTCGTCCCGCGCTACCGCTACGACCAGCTCATGCGCCTCGGCTGGAAGGTCTTCCTGCCGCTGTCGCTCGCCATGGTCATCATCGTTGCATTCGTGCTGAAGCTGATGGGATGGGCATGATGACGCCCTCTCTCGTTTCCGGCAAAATTGGAGGTTGAAGATGGGAAGCTTGTCCAGCTCCATCAGCTCGCTGTTCCTCAAGGAATTCTTCGGCGCGTTCTTTCTGTCGATGCGCTATTTCTTCCGCCAGAAGGCGACGATCAACTATCCCTTCGAAAAGGGACCGGTTTCCCCGCGGTTCCGTGGTGAGCATGCGCTGCGCCGTTATCCGAACGGCGAGGAACGCTGCATCGCCTGCAAACTCTGCGAGGCGATCTGTCCTGCCCAGGCCATCACCATCGAGGCCGGCCCCCGCCGCAACGACGGCACCCGCCGCACGGTGCGCTACGACATCGACATGGTGAAGTGCATCTATTGCGGCTTCTGCCAGGAGGCCTGCCCGGTCGATGCGATCGTCGAGGGCCCGAATTTCGAATTTGCGACGGAAACCCGCGAAGAGCTCTATTTCGACAAGGCGCGCCTTCTCGACAACGGAGACCGTTGGGAGCGTGAAATCGCCCGTAACATTGCGATCGACTCGCCGTACCGCTGATCGAGTTTTGAAATGCCGCGAGGGAGCTTCGCTGCTCCGGTCGCGGTCAATATGCACAGGAGCTTTGCCGGTCAGCCGCGCAAACTCTATCGGGCAGAAAAACTCCCGGCTGCCCGGGGGAAGATGAAAAAGGCACCAACATGGGTCTGCAGGCTCTATTTTTCTATCTTTTCGCCTTTGTCGCGGTGGCGTCGGCGTTCATGGTCATCTGGGCGAAGAACCCGGTCCACTCGGTTCTGTTCCTGATCCTGGTGTTCTTCAATGCGGCCGGCCTCTTCCTGCTGCTCGGTGCCGAATTCCTGGCGATGATCCTGCTCGTCGTCTATGTCGGCGCCGTCGCCGTGCTCTTCCTCTTCGTGGTGATGATGCTCGATATCGACTTCACCGAGCTCAGGGCAGGGGTTCTCGAATATGCGCCGATCGGCGGCTTGATCGGGATCATTCTCGCAGCCGAGCTGATCGTCGTCATCGGCGGCAGCGTCATCTCGCCCGAGATCGCCAAATCCGTCGCCATGCCGATCCCGGCGCTCAGCGAGCGCACGAATACGGCCGCTCTCGGCGACGTGCTCTACACCAACTACGTCTATTTCTTCGAGATCGCCGGTCTGGTGCTGCTGGTCGCGATGATCGGCGCGATCGTGCTGACGCTGCGGCACCGCACCAATATCAAGCGGCAGAATATCCCGAGGCAGGTTGCCCGCACGCCCGCCACCGCCGTCGAGGTGGTGTCGGTCAAGCCCGGGCAGGGCGTTTAAGGCAGGTCAAGGAACAAAGAACATGGTCATCGGACTTTCCCACTACCTGACGGTCAGCGCCATCCTCTTCACGCTCGGCGTCTTCGGCATCTTCCTGAACCGGAAGAACGTCATCGTCATCCTGATGTCGGTCGAACTGATCCTGCTCGCCGTCAACATCAACATGGTCGCCTTCTCCTCCTTCCTGAACGACATCGTCGGCCAGGTCTTCGCGCTGTTCATCCTGACGGTCGCGGCTGCCGAAGCGGCGATCGGTCTTGCAATTCTCGTTGTCTTCTACCGCAACCGCGGCTCGATCGCGGTCGAAGACGTCAATATGATGAAGGGCTGAGTGGCTCATGTTCCTCTATAAGGCTATCGTCTTTCTTCCCCTGATCGGTGCGATCGTCGCCGGCCTGTTCGGCCGCGCCATCGGCGCCAAGGCTTCGGAATATGTCACCAGCGGCCTGATGATCATCGCCGCCATCCTCTCCTGGATCGTGTTCTTCACCGTCGGCATGGGTCATGCCGAAGGCGGCCCGATCAAGGTCGAGGTGCTGCGCTGGATCCAGTCGGGCGGCATCGACGTCTCCTGGTCGCTGCGCGTGGATACGCTGACCTCCGTCATGCTGATCGTCGTCAACACGGTCTCGACGCTGGTTCACGTCTATTCGATCGGTTACATGCACACCGATCCGCATCGCCCGCGCTTCTTTGCCTATCTCTCGCTCTTCACCTTCGCCATGCTGATGCTGGTGACGGCCGACAATCTGGCGCAGATGTTCTTCGGCTGGGAAGGTGTCGGTCTCGCCTCCTATCTGCTGATCGGCTTCTGGTTCAAGAAACCGTCGGCAACGGCTGCGGCGATGAAGGCCTTCATCGTCAACCGCGTCGGCGACTTCGGCTTCGTGCTCGGCATTGCCGGCGTCTTCGTGCTGTTCGGTTCGATCAACTTCGACACGATCTTCGCCAATGCCTCGAACTTCGCCCCGCATGAAGGCGGCGGCGAGGCGAGTGAAGTCATCCTCAACCTCTTCGGCATGCAGCTCGACAAGGCGCATGCGCTGACCGGCGTCTGCCTGCTGCTGTTCATGGGCGCCATGGGCAAGTCGGCGCAGTTCCTGCTGCACACATGGCTGCCCGACGCCATGGAAGGCCCGACCCCGGTCTCGGCCCTCATCCATGCCGCCACCATGGTCACCGCCGGCGTCTTTCTCGTCGCCCGCATGTCGCCGCTCTTCGAACTGTCGCCGGATGCGCTCGTCGTCGTCACCGTGATCGGTGCGATCACCGCCTTCTTCGCGGCGACCGTCGGCCTGGTGCAGAACGACATCAAGCGCGTCATCGCCTATTCCACCTGCTCGCAGCTCGGCTACATGTTCGTGGCGCTCGGGGTAGGGGCCTATGGCGCGGCGATCTTCCATCTGTTCACGCACGCTTTCTTCAAGGCGCTGCTGTTCCTTTGCGCCGGCTCGGTCATCCATTCCGTCGATGGTGAGCAGGACATGCGCTACATGGGCGGCCTGTATCCGCATATCAAAGTTACCGGCATCCTGATGATCATCGGCACGCTGGCGATCACCGGCGTCGGCATTCCGTTTACGCCGATCGGTTTTGCCGGCTTCTTCTCCAAGGACGTGATCATCGAGGCGACCTATGCTTCGCATTCGCCGGTTGCAGGCTTTGCCTTCTCGCTGCTGGTCATCGCGGCTCTGTTTACGAGCTTCTATTCCTGGCGCCTGATCTTCATGACCTTCTTCGGCAAGCCGCGCGCTTCGCATGAGGTCATGCACCACGTCCATGAGTCGCCGCAGGTCATGCTGGTGCCGCTTTATCTCCTGGCGATCGGCGCCGTGTTTGCCGGCGTGATCTTCGAAGGCCGGTTCTATGGCGAGGAGTATGCCGAGTTCTGGAAGGGCGCGCTGTTTACTGGCGCCGAGAACGAACTCGTCGAACAGTTCCATCATGTGCCGGCGCTCGTGGGCCTGAGCCCCTTCATCGCCATGCTGCTCGGCTTCGTCACCGCCTGGTACATGTATATCCGTTCGCCGCAGACGCCGCGCACCCTCGCCAGGCAGCACCGTGTTCTCTACCAGTTCCTGCTGAACAAGTGGTACTTCGACGAACTCTATGACTTCCTCTTCGTCCGCACCGCCAAGGCGCTCGGCCGCTTCCTGTGGAAGAAGGGTGATGTCGGCGTCATCGACACTTACGGCCCGAACGGCGTGGCCGCCCGCGTCGTCGCCGTCACCGACCGCGTCGTCCGCCTGCAGACCGGTTACCTCTATCACTACGCCTTCGCCATGCTGATCGGCATTGCGGCGCTTGTTACCTGGATGATGCTCGGGAGTTCCTTCTGATGACCGATTGGCCTATTCTTACAACGGTCACCTTCCTGCCGCTCGTCGGCGTGGTGCTCCTGCTATTGATGAACGGCGAGAGCGAAACCGGCCGCAAGAACGTGCTGTGGATCTCGCTGATCACCACCGTCTTCACCTTCGTCGTCTCGCTCTTTATCTGGATCGGCTTCGACAATGCCAATCCGGGTTTCCAGATGCTCGAAAAGCATGACTGGCTCGGCACCGGCATCGGCTACCATCTCGGCGTCGACGGCATCTCGTTGCTGTTCGTCATCCTCTCGACCTTCCTCATGCCCTTCTGCGTGCTGGCGAGCTGGCTGTCGATCGAGAAGCGCCTGAAGGAATATATGATCGCCTTCCTCATCCTCGAAACGATGATGGTCGGTGTCTTCGTCTCGCTCGATATCGTGCTCTTCTACGTCTTCTTCGAGGCGGGCCTCATTCCGATGTTCCTGATCATCGGCGTCTGGGGCGGCAAGGACCGGGTCTACGCGAGCTACAAGTTCTTCCTCTATACGCTGCTCGGCTCGGTGCTGATGCTGCTCGCCATCATGGCGATGTACTGGCAGGCCGGCACCACCGATATCACCGCGCTGCTCGCCTACAAGTTCCCGCCGGCGCTGCAGACCTGGCTATGGCTTGCCTTCTTCGCCTCCTTTGCGGTGAAGATGCCGATGTGGCCGGTTCATACCTGGCTGCCCGATGCCCACGTTCAGGCGCCGACGGCAGGCTCGGTGATCCTGGCCGGCGTGCTCCTGAAGCTCGGCGGCTACGGTCTGATCCGCTTCTCGCTCGGCATGTTCCCGGTCGCGTCAGATTATTTCGCACCCTTCGTCTTCGCGCTGTCGGTCATCGCCATCATCTACACCTCGCTGGTGGCGATGATGCAGGACGATATCAAGAAGCTGATCGCCTATTCCTCGGTGGCGCACATGGGCTATGTCACCATGGGCATTTTCGCCGCCAACATGCAGGGTGTTCAGGGCTCGATCTTCCAGATGCTCTCGCACGGCATCGTCTCCGGCGCGCTCTTCCTTTGCGTCGGCGTCGTCTACGACCGCACCCACACCCGCGAGATCAACGCCTATGGCGGCCTCGTCAACAACATGCCGAAATATGCCGTCGCCATGATGGTCTTCACCATGGCCAATGTCGGGCTTCCCGGCACCTCGGGCTTCATCGGTGAATTCCTGACGCTGCTGGGTGTCTTCCGGGTCAACACCTGGGTCGCGCTCTTTGCCGCCACCGGCGTCATCCTCTCGGCCGCCTATGCGCTCTGGCTTTATCGCCGGGTGATCTTCGGCGCGCTCGAGAAGGAAAAGCTGAAGGCGCTGCTCGATCTTTCCAGACGCGAACAGCTTATCCTCTACCCGCTGGTCGCACTGACCATCTTCTTCGGCGTTTACCCGGCCCCGGTCTTCGATGCGACGGCCGCCTCGGTGGATCTGCTGGTCAACAACTACACGGCCGCCGTGCACGCAGCGCAGAATATTGCGCTGTCTATGAATTGATGACGGGACTTATCGGACATGACCGCTGAAACAATTCTCCTCAGTCTGCATCTTTCCGCGCCGGAGCTCATCCTCGCGGTCGGCGCCCTTGTCCTGTTGATGGTCGGCGTCTTCTCAGGCGAGCGGTCTGGCCTCGTCGTCACTGGCCTGGCCATCGTTCTGCTGCTTGCCGCCGGCCTGTGGCTGCTCTTCGTGCCGGCGGAAGGCCTTGCCTATGGCGGCGTCTACATGGCCGACGGCTTCTCGCGCTTCATGAAGCTGGTAGCGCTCATCGGTTCGCTGGTCGCCCTGTTCATGACGATGGGTCACGCCCGCGAAAACCAGCTCGACAAGTTCGAGTTCCCGGTTCTTCTGGTGCTGGCGACCCTCGGCATCCTGCTGATGATCTCGGCCAACGACCTGATTTCGCTCTATCTGGCGCTGGAACTGCAGTCGCTGGCGCTCTATGTCGTCGCCGCGATCAACCGCGACAGCCTGAAGTCGACCGAAGCCGGCCTGAAATATTTCGTCCTCGGCGCGCTTTCCTCCGGCATGCTGCTCTACGGCATGTCGCTGGTCTATGGCTTCACCGGCCACACCCACTTCTCCGAGATCGCCCAGGCGCTCTCCGTCGAGGGTGCGCGTTCGCTCGGTCTGATCTTCGGCCTGGTCTTCATCCTCGCCGGCATCGCCTTCAAGATCTCGGCCGTTCCCTTCCATATGTGGACGCCTGACGTCTATGAAGGCGCGCCGACGCCGGTCACCGCCTTCCTGGCCGCAGCCCCCAAGGTTGCCGCAATGGCAATGATGACCCGCATCGTCATCACCGCCTTCCAGCCGGTTCTGGCCGACTGGCAGCAGGTCGTGGTCTTCATCTCGATCGCCTCGATGCTGCTTGGCTCCTTTGCCGCGATCGGCCAGAAGAACATCAAGCGGCTGATGGCCTATTCGTCGATCGGCCACATGGGTTACGCGCTGGTCGGCCTTGCCGCCGGCAACCAGACCGGTGTCTCCGGCGTCATGCTTTACATGGTCATCTATATGGTCATGACCCTCGGCACCTTTGCGATCATCATGTCGATGCGCCGCAAGGACGGCACCGTCGTCGAGGAGGTCAACGATCTCGCCGGCCTCTCCACCACCAACCCGTTCATGGCGGTGGTGCTGACGGCGCTGATGTTCTCGCTCGCCGGCATCCCGCCGCTCGCCGGCTTCTTCGCCAAGTACTTCGTCTTCGTCGCGGCTATCGAAGCCAAGCTTTATGCGCTCGCCATCATCGGCGTTCTCGCCTCGGTCGTCGGCGCCTATTATTATCTGCGCGTCATCAAGCTGATGTGGTTCGATGAGGCGACCGGCGAATTCGCCCGTGTCTCCGGGTCGTTGCGCCTGGTCTTCGGTCTTTCCGGTCTCTTCGTCACCGCCTATGTCCTGATCGGCGGCCCGATCGGCGGCGCGGCGGAGCTTGCAGCCGCGACGCTCTTTTGATGGTTTCCGACGGACGACGCCGGATATCGCTCGGCGATTTCAGGCACGAGGCTCTGTCGGAAACGTCGTCCACCAACAACGAATGCCTCGCCCGGGCTCGGGCGGGCGACGGCGGTAATCTCTGGGTGACGGCCGAACGCCAGACCGGCGGCCGCGGCCGCCGCGGCCGGCTCTGGGTGTCCGAACGCGGCAATCTCTACGCCTCTCTATTGCTGATCGATCCGGCGCCGATGGAGTGCCTGAGTTCCCTGCCGCTTGCCGTCGCCGTTGCCGTGCACCAGGCGATCCGCCAGGTGCTGCCGCCGGGCGCCGAGCCGCTTGAGGTCAAATGGCCGAACGATATCCTCATCGGCCGTAAGAAGACCTGCGGCATTCTCGTCGAAGGCGAGAGGCTGCCGGACGGCCGTTACGCCCTGATCGTCGGTATCGGCATCAATGTCTCGGTCATGCCGGATAATCCGCTCTACCCCGTCACCTGCTTGCGTCAGCATGCAAGTGCGGCGTCGCCGGAGGAACTCTTCGCCCATCTCTTCGCGGCGATGGCGGATGTGCTTGATCAATGGGATGAAGGCCGCGGTATTGCCGAGATCACCGCACGCTGGCGCGCCATCGCCTGCGGCATCGGCGAAAAGATCACGGTGAATTTGCCGGACCGATCGATTTCCGGACAATTCGCCGGAATTGATGATAATGGCTTGTTGATGCTCGATACCGGCACTGGCAGGATAATGCCCATTGCTGCCGGTGATGTGTTTTTTGGATAGCGGAAAAAACGAAAATTATGGCGAAACAGGACGAATTGGTATTCCTGCCTCTGGGCGGCGTTGGCGAGATCGGCATGAATCTCGCTCTTTATGGCTACGGCCCGCCCGAGCATCGCCAATGGATCATGGTCGATTGCGGCGTCACCTTTCCCGGCCCCGACCTGCCGGGCGTCGACCTCGTGCTGCCCGATATCCGCTTCCTCGCCAGTGAGCGCAAGAACCTCAAGGCGATCATCATCACCCATGCGCATGAAGACCATTATGGCGCGCTCGCCGATCTCTGGCCGGGCCTGAATGTGCCGGTCTATGCCTCGGGCTTTACCGCTGGTCTGCTCGAAGCCAAGCGCAATTTCGAAAAGGCCAGGATCGGCGAAGTGCCGGTGACGCCGTTCAAGGCAGGCGACACGATCAATGTCGGCCCCTTCAGCATCGAAGGCGTGGCCGTCAACCATTCAATCCCCGAGCCGATGTCGCTGATGATCCGCACGCCGGTCGGCAACGTCATCCATACCGGCGACTGGAAGATCGACCACGAGCCCTCGCTCGGCCCGTTGACCGATGAGACGCGGTTCCGCCAGCTCGGCGACGAGGGCGTTCTGGCGCTGATGTGCGATTCTACCAATGCGCTGCGCGACGGTGTTTCGCCCTCCGAAAAGGATGTCTCGGAAAGCCTGCGCAAGATTATCGAGGATGCCGAGGGCCGGGTGGCGATCACCACCTTCTCGTCGAATGTCGGGCGCATCCGCACCGTTGCCGAAGCTGCCGAGGCGGCCGGCCGCGAAGTGCTGCTGCTCGGCAGCTCGCTGAAGCGCGTCGTCGACGTCGCCCAGGATATCGGCTTGATGGAGGGCGTAAAACCCTTCATCTCCGAGGAGGAATACGGCTACATCCCGCGCGACAAGGTCGTCGTCATCCTGACCGGCAGCCAGGGCGAGGCGCGGGCAGCGCTTGCCAAGCTCTCCCGCGACGAGATGCGCAATGTTGCCTTTGCGGCGGGCGATATCGTCGTCTTTTCCTCCCGCGCCATTCCCGGCAATGAGAAGGCGATCCAGGACATCAAGAACGGCCTTGTCGAGCAGGGCGTGCACATCATCACCGATACCGAGGCGCTGGTTCATGTTTCCGGCCACCCCCGCCGCAACGAGCTGCAGCGGATGTACGAGTGGACGCGGCCGAAGATCGTCGTGCCGGTGCATGGTGAGGCGACGCATCTGACGGCGCATAAGGAACTTGCCGAGCAATCCGGCATCGCCCTGGTGCCGCGCGTGCGCAACGGCGATATCCTGCGGCTGGCGCCCGGTCCCGCCGAGGTGATCGGCCAGGCGCCGCATGGCCGCATCTACAAGGACGGCTCGTTGATCGGCGATTTCGACGAGATGGGGATCGGCGAGCGCAAGAAGCTCTCCTATGTCGGCCATGTCGCGGTCAGCGTCGTGCTCGACGCGCGTTATGACATCGTCGGTGATCCCGATCTCGTTTCGATCGGCCTGCCTGTTTATGACGACGAGGGCGAGGAGATGGAAGATACGCTCTTCGATGCGGCGATCAGTGCCATCGAAAGCATTCCGCGCGCCCGCCGCAAGGATATCGACATGGTGCAGGAGGCGGTGCGCCGCGCCATCCGCGCCGCGGCAAACCATGCCTGGGGCAAGAAGCCGGTTGTCACCGCCTTCGTCACCAAGGTCTGATCATGCTCGGCCGGGTAAACCACATCGCCATCGCCGTTCCCGATCTGGCAGCGGCGACCGCCGCCTATCGCGACATGCTGGGTGCTGCCGTATCGCAGCCGCAGGCTCTGCCGGAGCACGGCGTCACCGTCGTCTTCGTCGAATTGCCGAACACCAAGGTCGAATTGCTGCAGCCGCTTGGGGAAACCTCGCCGATCGCAACCTTCCTCGAAAAGAACCCCTCCGGCGGCATGCACCATATCTGTTATGAGGTGGACGATATCCTGCTTGCACGTGACCGGCTGGTCGCGGCCGGGGCGAGGGTGCTCGGCGACGGCCAGCCGAAGACCGGCGCGCATGGCAAGCCGGTGCTTTTCCTGCACCCCAAGGATTTCTTCGGCACGCTGATCGAACTCGAACAGGCGTGAAGCCTGCGGCAGAATGCCCTCTAGGCGGCCACACGCTTCATCGGCTTTGAGTTGGCTGCCATTCCGCCGTATAAGGGCCGAACTGGAAGTGACAGAACGTCTGTCGCATGCTGTCGGCGCGACACTATCGGGAACCCCAATGCTTCAGATTTTTCTTCAGGGATTTGCCGTCTATTTCATCATTTGGTGGATGACGCTTTTCGCTGTCCTGCCGATCGGTCTGCGCACCCAGGCTGAGGACAATGACGTCGTGCTCGGCACTGTTCCGAGCGCGCCGAGCCGCTTTCGAGCCGTCTTCACCTTTTCGCTGACGACGCTGATTTCCGCTCTGATCTACGGCACCTGGTATGTCTGCGACACCTATTTCGGCTGGGGCTTCGATGCCCTTCCACAACTCGGGCCGAGCTTCTATTAAGATCAAACTTTTGCCCAAACTTTGGGCATATGTATATCATTAAAAAGCGACCTTCGTCATACCAGCGTCATGCTGTTGCGGCAAAGAGCTGCCGTAACGGAATGAGGATCATTCCCTTACGAAAGTTGGCTGGATTTTTAGGGGCGGATGAAGCCGAAAAGCCAAAAAAAAACAAGGCTAAAAGCCTTGTTTTAAGTATCGCGTGATCTGTAACCGTTGCCGGGGCAGCGACGAGCGCGCCTAAGATCTGATCCTCCCAAGACTTGACCGCGAATTCGGCAAGAATTTATCCTTCCTGCCTGTTTTGTGAGCTAAAGCTAGCTCAAACATTGGGCTTTGTCATTAGCTTTTTTTGCATTTTTGCTACACTCTAGCAAAATTTTTCTGTTGACAAGATTTTCGTTCAAGTCCTTATAAACACGCGCTTTTTCATGCCCTGTCATTTTGCGGGGCTGAACATGCGCGTGCGGGAGGTTGCCGACATCAGTTGCGGGTTTCCTTCCTGCCGCGAAGCGGCTATGAACGCTCCCGACATTAACCATTGTCTCTCGATTCCGCTTGCGGCGGGATCTCAACTGCTTCGGAATCCGCCATGCGTCTGTCCCGCTATTTCATGCCCATCCTCAAGGAAAACCCCAAGGAGGCGGAAATCGTCTCCCACCGGCTGATGCTGCGCGCCGGCATGATCCGCCAGCAGTCGCAGGGCATCTATTCCTGGCTGCCGCTCGGCAAACGCGTGCTCGACAAGGTCAACGCCATTATCCGCGACGAGCAGAACCGGGCAGGCGCGATCGAGTTGTCGATGCCGACCCTGCAATCGGCCGAACTCTGGCAGGAAAGCGGCCGCTATGACGCCTATGGCAAGGAGATGCTGCGCATCAAGGACCGCCAGGACCGGCCGATGCTCTATGGCCCCACCAACGAGGAGATGGTGACGGATATTTTCCGCTCCTCCGTCAAGTCCTATAAGGACCTGCCGCTCAATCTCTACCATATCCAGCTGAAGTTCCGCGACGAGATCCGCCCGCGCTTCGGCACCATGCGCTCGCGCGAATTCATGATGAAGGATGCCTATTCCTTCGATCTGACGCGCGAAGGGGCGGAGCATTCCTACAACAAGATGTTCGCCGCCTATCTCAGGACCTTCGACCGGCTCGGCCTGCGCGCCATTCCGATGCGCGCCGACACCGGCCCGATCGGCGGCAATCTCAGCCATGAATTCATCATCCTCGCCGACACCGGTGAGTCCGAAGTCTTCTGCCACAAGGATTTCGTCGGCTTCGATATTCCCGACGACCGCACTGATTTCGACAGCGTCGACGGCCTGAAGGCGATCTTCGACAAGTGGACCTCGCTCTATGCGGCGACCTCGGAAATGCACGACGAGGCGGCCTTCAACGCCGTTCCCGAAGGCGACCGCCTGTCGGCGCGCGGCATCGAAGTCGGCCATATCTTCTATTTCGGCACGAAATATTCCGAGGCGATGGGCGCGAAAGTGCAGGGGCCCGACGGCAAGGAACACTTCGTTCACATGGGTTCCTACGGTATCGGCCCGACACGCCTTGTTCCCGCCATCATCGAAGCATCGCATGACGACAACGGAATCATCTGGCCGGCGTCGGTCGCGCCCTTCGATATCGTGGTGATCAACATGAAGGCGGGCGATCAGGCCTGCGACGATACCTGCGAGCTGATCTATGCCGCGCTGACCAAGGCCGGCAAGGATGTGCTCTACGACGATACCGACGACCGGGCCGGCACGAAGTTCGCGACTGCCGACCTGATCGGCGTGCCCTTCCAGATCATCGCCGGCCCGCGCGCGGTCGCCAACGGCGAAGTCGAGGTGAAGGACCGCAAGACCGGCGCCCGCGAAACGATGACCATCGAAGCGGCGATCAACAGGTTCGTGGCTTAAGGAAACGGAGGCGAAATGGCAGAGGCAGCAGTGGACCGGAGTTCGAAATCCGGCTTGGGTCCGGCTGGCAAGCCATTTTCCACCTTCGAACGCCTCGTGGCGTGGCGCTATCTGCGCGCCCGCCGCAAGGAAGCCTTCATTTCGGTGATCGCCGGCTTCTCCTTCGTCGGCATCATGCTCGGCGTTGCGACGCTGATCATCGTCATGGCCGTCATGAACGGCTTCCGCACCGAGCTCGTCTCACGCATCCTCGGCATCAACGGCCATATGATCGTCCAGCCGTCCGATGGCCCCTTCACCGATTATGCCGACCTCTCCAGCAGGCTTGCCGCCGTGCCGGGCGTCAAGATGGCGCTGCCCTTGGTGGAAGGCCAGGTGCTTGCCTCTGCCCAGGCTGGCGGCAGCACCGGTGCGCTGGTGCGCGGCGCCCGCGCCGAGGACCTGACCAAGCTCAAGACGATCTCCGGCAACATCAAATCAGGCGACATGGTGGGTTTTGCCTCCGGCCAGGGCGTGCTGATCGGCACCGGCATGGCCAACCAGCTCGGCCTGAGCGTCGGCGACCTCATCACGCTGACGTCGCCGGATGGTGACATTACGCCGATGGGCGTCAGCCCGCGCGTCAAGTCCTACAAGATCTCCGGTCTCTTCGAGATCGGCATGTCGGAATATGATTCCTCGATCATCTTCATGCCGCTCGAGGAAGCGCAGCTGTATTTCAATGCCGAGGGACTGGTGCAGTCGATAGAGCTTTTCGTCGATCACCCCGATGATATCGACACTCTGCGGCCCAAGGTGGAGGAAGCGGCTGGCCGCCAGATCAACCTCACCGACTGGCGCCAGCGCAACCAGACCTTCTTTTCGGCGCTGCAGGTCGAGCGCAACGTCATGTTCATGATCCTGACGCTGATCGTGCTTGTCGCAGCTCTGAACATCATCTCCGGCCTGATCATGCTGGTGAAGGACAAGAGCAGCGATATCGCCATTCTGCGCACCATGGGCGCCAGCGCCGGCGCGATCATGCGCATCTTCTTCATGACCGGGGCGGCGATCGGGATCGTCGGCACTGTTGCCGGCGTGCTGCTCGGCGTCCTCGTCTGCGTCAACATCGAATCCATCCGCCAGTTCTTCTCCTGGATTTCAGGCACGGTGATCTTCAATCCGCAGGTCTATTTTCTCAGTCAGCTGCCGGCCGAGATGCAGCTCAGCGAAACGATCTCGATCGTCGTCATGGCGCTGACGCTCTCCTTCATCGCGACCATCTTTCCGGCCTGGCGCGCCTCCAGGCTCGATCCGGTGCAGGCCCTGCGCTACGAATAAGGAATGCCGCCTTCATGAAACGCAACGTCGTTCTCAATCTTACCGGCGTCGAGCGCCATTACGGGCAGGGCGATACGCTGCTGCCGATCCTGAAGGGCGCGGATTTTTCGATGTCGAAGGGCGAGATTGTCGCTCTCGTCGCTCCCTCCGGCACCGGCAAGTCGACGCTGCTGCATATCGCCGGCCTGCTGGAGCATCCGGACGGTGGTGAAGTCAACATCAGCGGCCATGCCTGTGACGGCCTGAGCGATGAGAAACGCACCGCGATCCGCCGCAGCGAAATCGGCTTCGTCTATCAGTTCCACCACCTGCTGCCGGAATTTTCCGCACTTGAGAACATCATGATGCCGCAGCTGATCGCCGGGCTTTCCTGGAAGGAAGCCGGAGAGCGGGCCGGCCAGCTTCTCGACTACATGCGCATCGGCCACCGCGGCGCCCATCGCCCTGGCGAGCTTTCCGGCGGCGAGCAGCAGCGCGTGGCCATCGCCCGCGCCGTCGCCAACGCGCCGACCCTGCTTCTTGCCGATGAGCCGACCGGCAATCTCGACCCTGAAACGGCAAGCTACGTCTTCGATGCGCTGGAGGCGCTGGTGCGCCAGTCCGGCCTCGCGGCCCTCATCGCCACCCACAATCACGAGCTCGCCCGCCGCATGGATCGGCGCGTGACGATCTCGGATGGCAAGATCGTCGATTTCTGACACTGAGGTCAGGGGATGGCCAGCCCGCCGCGATAGTCGAGCCTATAGGCTTTCCGGTTGTCGACCATGATGCATTCACTGCCGCCGAACCGCTCGCAGTCCCCTTCGCTGTGATCGATATAGCGGCCGAGCGGATGATCGAATTCCATTCCGCCGAGAAAGCGCCCCTGCCGGTACATGGCTGAAAGTGCCGCCTTGATCACCGCACCGGCGGCAGCGCCGTCGATCAGATCCGGTGCAACGATCCAACCGAAATAATTCATCACCCAGACAGGCTCGCCGGCAAACCAGACAACCTCCTGTCCGGCGAAATCGGTGCCGCCGAAATAACTGTCGAGATAGCGCCAGTCGCCGCGCTCATAACCGATATCGTGGGCACCCGGCCGGCAGGGCGCGCGTGGGACACCACCGCCGACATAGGTCGCAGCCTTGGCTTCCACGACGAATTCATTGAGCATTGCAATGTCGAGCATATCCCGTTCTCCTCTCCGCCGGATGCTGGCAAATATGCTGCGGCATGTAAAGAACAAAAACAGAACAATAACGGGAAGCAAGCGGGTCGCCGTAAGAGGCGGTCTGCCGCGCAAGCAGCATGTCCCAGCGTCACCGATTGCGAAAGGACCGGAGCGGCCCAACGGATCGCGCACAGTCCCCGCCGATTCGCGATGTGCGTCCGGGGTTTTCAAACGCAAGAAAGAAGGAAAAGATTCCTGTTGACAATGGAACATATATCGAACAAATTGAAAACATAACGAGTAAAGGAGAGCCAAATGACTGACATGATCCGTGATATCGCAGCATTCACCTCCATCGCAATGTTCGTCGCCAGCTTCTCCCTCATCGTCATGGCGATCTAAAGTTTTCAGGGGACCGCATGCCAAACATGCGGTCCGGACGCGGGACTTCTTCTGGACATCATCGCCCTCTATGCCGACAATGCGTCCGATTCATTCGGGTGATTGGGAAGGCATGACATGGCGGATATGGCAATGGGTTCAACGGGTGAGGCGACCGGCGGTACGCCGGGCTTCATCCACCTGAGGGTCCACTCCGCCTATTCGCTTCTCGAAGGCGCCTTGCCGCTGAAGAAGATACTTTACAAGGCGACCGGCGACAGCCAGCCGGCGATCGCCATCACCGATACCAACAATCTGTTCATTGCGCTGGAATTCTCCCAGAAGGCGATGGACGACGGCCTGCAGCCGATCATCGGCTGCCAGGTCTCGATCGACATGGAAGACGGGTTGGAAACGGAAAAGCGCGGCGGCCAGCAGGCGCTGGTCAAGCTGCCGTCGATCGTTCTTCTCGCCGCCACGGATGCCGGTTACGAACGGCTCGTCGATGTCGTCAGCCGCGCCTATCTCGGCGGTGAAAGCAACCAGGCGATCCATATCCGTGCCTCGTGGTTGGAGGAGGCCGGCACGGAAGGGCTGATCGCCCTGACCGGCGCCCTGACCGGGCCTGTCGACGCGGCGATCAAGGAAGGCCATCCCGCGCAAGGGGAAGCCCGGCTGCTTGCGCTGAAGCGTCTCTTCGGCGACCGGCTCTATGTCGAATTGCAGCGGCACGGCACCTATGACAAACGCCACGAGCAGAGGATCGTCGGGCTCGCATATGCCCATGACCTGCCGCTCGTTGCGACCAACGAGGCTTTCTTTCCGACCCGCGACGATTACGACGCCCATGACGCGCTGATGGCGGTCGCTCACAATGCCATCGTCTCCGACGACAGCCGCTTTCGCCTGACCCCGGACCATTATCTGAAGAGCCGGGCCGAGATGGCCAAGCTGTTTGCCGACCTGCCGGAAGCGCTGGAAAATACGATCGAGATCGCCAAGCGCTGCTCCTTCGTGCTGAAGACGCGAAAACCGATCCTGCCGCGCTTCACCGGCGCGACCGACGACGCCGAGGAGGCCGAACGCGCCGAGGCGAGCGAACTGCGCCGCCAGGCTGTGGAAGGGCTGGATATGCGGCTTTCGACGCTCGGCATGTCGCCGGGCTACGAGGAAAAGGATTATCGCGAGCGGCTGGATTTCGAGCTCAGCGTCATCGAGCGCATGCGTTTTCCCGGTTACTTCCTGATCGTTGCCGACTTCATCAAATGGGCCAAGCAGCACGACATCCCGGTCGGTCCCGGCCGCGGTTCGGGCGCCGGGTCGCTTGTCGCCTACGCCTTGACGATCACCGACGTCGATCCGCTGCGGTTTTCGCTGCTCTTCGAACGCTTCCTCAATCCGGAACGCGTCTCGATGCCGGACTTCGACATCGACTTCTGCCAGGACCGCCGCGAAGAGGTGATCCGCTACGTCCAGGCCAAGTATGGCCGCGAACAGGTGGCGCAGATCATCACCTTCGGTTCGCTGCAGGCGCGCGCCGCCCTTCGCGACGTCGGCCGTGTGCTTGAGATGCCCTACGGTCAGGTCGACAAGATCTGCAAACTCGTGCCGAACAATCCGGCCAATCCGACGCCGCTCTCCAAGGCGATCGAGGAGGAGCCGAAGCTGCAGGAGGAGGCGGCGAAAGAGCCTGTCGTCGCGCGCCTGCTCGACATTGCCCAGAAGATCGAGGGGCTTTACCGCCATGCCTCGACGCATGCCGCCGGCATCGTCATCGGCGATCGCCCGCTTTCCAAGCTGGTGCCGATGTATCGCGATCCGCGCTCGGACATGCCGGTCACTCAGTTCAACATGAAATGGGTGGAGCAGGCCGGCCTCGTCAAGTTCGACTTCCTTGGCCTGAAGACGCTGACCGTCCTGAAGGTCGCCGTCGATTTCGTCGCCAAACGCGGCATAAATGTCGATCTCGCGGCCATTCCTCTCGATGACAAACTGACCTACGAGATGCTGTCGCGCGGCGAGACGGTCGGCGTGTTCCAGGTGGAAAGTGCCGGCATGCGCAAGGCGCTGATCGGCATGAAGCCGGACTGCATCGAGGATATCATCGCGCTGGTGGCGCTCTACCGCCCGGGCCCGATGGAGAATATCCCGACCTACAATGCCCGCAAGCACGGCGACGAAGAGCTGGAATCGATCCATCCGATGATCGATCACCTGCTCAAGGAAACCCAAGGGGTCATCGTCTATCAGGAGCAGGTGATGCAGATCGCCCAGGTCCTGTCCGGTTACTCGCTTGGAGAGGCCGATCTGCTGCGCCGCGCCATGGGCAAGAAGATCAAGGCCGAGATGGACCAGCAGCGCGAACGCTTCGTCGTCGGCGCCGTCAAGAACGGCGTCTCGAAGCCGCAGGCCGACAATATTTTCGAACTGCTGGCGAAGTTCGCCAATTACGGCTTCAACAAGTCGCATGCCGCCGCCTACGCCATCGTCTCCTATCAGACGGCCTATATGAAGGCGCATTATCCGGTCGAATTCCTCGCCGCCTCGATGACGCTCGACATGTCCAACACGGAAAAGGTCAATGATTTCCGCCAGGATGCCAAGCGGCTCGGCATCGAGGTGATCGCCCCTTCGGTGCAGACCTCCTTCCGCCATTTCCAGACCGGCGACAACCGCATCTATTACGCGCTCGCCGCCCTCAAGGGGGTCGGCGAATCCGCCGTCGACCATATCGTCGAGGTGCGTGGCGACAAGCCCTTTGCCGGCATCGAGGATTTCTGCCTGCGCATCGATCCGCGCCAGGTCAACCGCCGTGTGCTCGAAAGCCTGATCTTTGCCGGCGCCTTCGATTGTTTCGGTACCGATCGCGCCCAGCTGTCAGCCGGCCTCGACCGTATCCTCGGTTATGCCCAGCGCGCCCAGGAGAACAAGCTGAGCGGCCAGTCGGATATTTTCGGCAGCACGCTGACCTCGGGGCCCGAGAAGATCTCCCTGCCGCCGTTTTCGCCCTGGCTTGCCTCCGAGCGGCTGCTCAAGGAATTCCAGGTGCTGGGCTTCTATCTCACAGCCCACCCGCTCGATTCCTACGCCAACCTCCTGCAGAAGATGCGGGTTCAGACCTTTGCCGAGTTTTCCCAGGCGATCAAACAGGGCGCCTTCAATGCGCGCCTCGCCGGCACCGTCATTTCGAAGCAGGAGCGCAAGACCCGCACCGGCAACAAGATGGGCATCATCGTCTTTTCCGATTCCTCGGGCCAGTTCGAGGCCGTGCTGTTTTCGGAAATGCTGAACCAGTATCGCGACGTGCTGGAGTCGGGAAAATCCTTCGTGCTGACCGCCACCGGCGAGGAGCGGCCGGAGGGCATCGGCCTGCGCGTCCAGACGATCCAGTCGCTGGAGGAAAAGTCGCTGCAGATGCAGAAGGCGCTGCGCGTCTATGTCAGAGATTCCGGGCCGCTGAAGATGGTCGCCGGCCATCTCAATGCCAGGGGCGACGGCCTCGTTTCCTTCATCGTCATCAAGGAGGAGGGCAAACGTGAGGTGGAAGTCGCGCTGGCGGAGAAATACCGCATCACGCCGGAGATCGCCGCCGCTCTCCGCGCCGCCCCCGGCGTCGTCGATGTCGAGCTTGTCTGATCATCTCGGGGTGATGCACATCAACCCGCGCGATTTGATCATCCTGGGGTGATTGCGATCAACCCCGGGTGATGGTGATGAAATCCGTGCCTTCGCCGGTATCCCGGCCGAGGCCGGTATCGGAGATCGTCAGCGTCGAGCCGGGCGCGATCAGCGCCTCGATCCTGCGGCGGGTCTCCTCCGGGATCTTGATGCGGCTGAGCGACCGGGCAATCGGCCTGCCGCTGACGATCGAGCTTTCCTGATTGGTGACGCCGAGCCGCTTCATCGTCTCGCGCGAGAGATTGTTTTCGAGCGTGATGCCGAGCCAATCCGCCGTACCGGCCTTTTCATCGAGTGCATGCAGCGTGAAGAAATGCGTGCCGAGCGCCAGGCCCGGATCGGCGATCGTCACCGGCGCTTCGAAGATCGGCTTGAACGCCCGGCGCACCATGATGACGCCGTTCGGCGGCTCACCCTTGCCTGTGGCGGCATAGACAGATTTGAGCAGCGTGTCGGAGATGAGGTTCCTGTCGCCGGCAAATTCCGCCGGCCGCAGCGTCTTGAATGCTTTGATCGCTTGCACGGTCGCCGGCCCGAGCAACCCGTCCGGATCGCCGGCGGAAAAGCCGAGCTGGTTGAGCAGGGTCTGGATGTCGATCACCGTCTCGCGCAGCGTGCGGCGGGTGATCAGCATGCTGATCGGTTCGGATGGCCGCTCGGCTTCGGGCGCCGCAGCCGGCGGCGCTGCCGGCATCGGCATCGCAGCCGTGTCGTTCATCGCCACCTGCACCGGTGTGCCCGGGCTGTCCGGCATCGAAGGCCGCAGTTCGACATCCGAAAGCAGCAGCATCGGCGCCGGCGCCTCTGGATGGAAAAGGGTCGGATGGTCGATCGGCTGCGGCACCACTTCGCCGTCGCTGATGATGACCGGAATGCCGGGCTCGGTCATCCCGTAAAGCTTTTTTGCAAAAGCGCCGGGCATGCGCACGCAGCCGTGCGAGGCCGGATAGCGCGGCACGGAATTGGATTCGTGCAGCGCAATGCCCGACCATGTCAGCCTTTGCATGAAGGGCATCGGCGCGTTCGAATAGAGATTGGATTCGTGGTATTTCTGCTTTTCGAGCACCGAGAAGATGCCGCTCGGCGTCGTGTGCCCGTCCTTGCCTGTCGAGACCTTCGAGGTCGCGACGACCTCGGTGCCGTCATAGACCGCAAGCGACTGCTTGTCCTTCGAGACGATGATCTGCAGCGTGCGCGCATCCGCGGCAAGAGCAGGGTGCACGAGTGCGGTGGCCGACAGCAAGCCGAGGCCGAAGACGAGACGCGAGAACATGATAGCCAACCATACGCAATACTTGCCCGGCACATTATGGGACGAAGTTTAAGGAAGATTTTATGGGCCGCGCGGCGCTCACGGCTCACGCTTTAGTGATCGCGCTTGCCGCTGCCGAAGGTGTAGCCGGTCTCGACGGTGTTCTTGCCGAACTTGTCGCGCAGCTTGTCCATCGCCGCTTCGGCCGCCGCCCGCCGGCCCGATTGCCGGTCGATGAGATCGGGCGGATCGGCACGGGCGGCATCGCCGAGATCGGTGACGCCGATGCCGAGCAGCCGGAACTTCGTGCCGTCCGTCTCCTTTTCGAGAAGCTCGAGCCCGGTGCGAAAGATCCGGTCGGCAAGCTGGGTCGGGTCTTCGAGCTTGCGGTTGCGCGTGCGTAACTTGAACTCGGCGGTCTTTAGCTTCAGGACCACGGTCTGGCCGGCGATGTCGTTTTTCTTCAGCCGCCAGGAGACCTTTTCCGAGAGATTGCGCAGGATCGGCACCAGATCGTCATAACGCCAGATGTCGTCGAAGAAGGTGGTCTCCGCTGAAACGCTCTTGGCCGCGTCGTTGAGATGCACTTCACGGTCGTCGATCCCGCGCGACAGCCGGGCGAGCCGCTGGCCGATGCTGCCGTAGCGGCGCATCAGGTCGTTTTCCTCCATCTGCTGCAACTGGCTGATGGTGCGGATACCATCAGCCTCCAGCGTCGCCGCAAAGGCCTTGCCGACGCCCCAGATCGTGGTCACCGGACGCGGCGCCAGAAACTCGACCGCTTCCTCGCGCCCGATAACCGAAAAGCCGCGCGGCTTCTGCAGGTCGGAGGCGACCTTGGCGAGGAATTTGCAATAGGAAAGCCCGACCGACACGCTGATGCCGATCTCCTTCTCGACCCGGCGGGCGAATTTGGCCAGGGTGCGGGCCGGCGGGTCGTGATGCAGCCTCTCGGTGCCGCCAAGCTCCAGAAAGGCCTCGTCGATCGACAGCGGCTGCACCAGCGGCGTCAGATCCTGCATCATGGCGCGGACCTGGCGCCCGACCCGGACGTATTTTTCCATGTCGGGGCGGATGACGATCGCCTCGGGGCAGGCTTCCAGCGCCTTGAACATCGGCATCGCCGACCGCACGCCGTGGATGCGGGCGATATAGCAGGCGGTGGAAACGACGCCGCGTTTGCCGCCGCCGATGATCACAGGCTTGTCGGCAAGGTCCGGATTGTCGCGTTTCTCGACGGCCGCATAAAAGGCGTCGCAATCGATATGCGCAAGCGTCAAGGCATAGAGCTCGCGATGGCGCACCAGACGCGGGCTGCCGCAGGACACGCAGCGGCGCGCCTCGCCCTTCTGCTCGGCAAGGCAGTCGCGACAGAAGCCGGGTGTCTTGTCGGGCGCGGGCGTCATCATGAGAACAAAGGTTGAACGCCGCGACACTACGCCTTAAGCTTCCGAGTCTCAAGAGAGGCGGGAGCTTTGCCTTTGGATAACGATCTTCGTTTCGAGCCGGTAACGGCAGAACGCTGGGACGACTTCGAAACCCTGTTCGGACCGCAGGGTGCCTTCTACAATTGCTGGTGCGTCGCCTTGCGCCTGCCGCATGCGATCAGAACGAAGATGGCGGCCGACGAGCGCAAGGTGCATATGCACGATCGGATCAAGGCCGGGCCGCCGCCGGGCATTCTCTGTTATGCCGACGGGGCGCCGGTCGCCTGGGTGCAGGTCGGGCCGCGCCATGACGTGCCGCAGTTCAATTCGCCGCGCACGGTCTCGCGGCCGCTGGAGGAGGGCGATGCGGACGATCCGTCGATCTGGGCCGTCAGCTGCTTCTTCCTGCTGCCGCGCTTGCGCGGCAAGGGCATGAGCCATCGCCTGCTTTCGCTGGCGATCGATCATGCGCGGCGCCAGGGCGCGCGGTTGCTCGAAGCCTGTCCGATCGATCATGTGAAGCAGTCGAAATCGGTGACGCTGTGCATCGGCTCGACGGCGATCTTCGATGCGGCCGGTTTCGAGACGGTAGCGCGGCGCAAGGACGGCCGACCGCTCATGCGGCTGGAACTGCAGGGCTGAAAGCGCCGGCAAGGAAGTGCGCCTCGATCAGCGCGGCGGCATCAGTCCAGTCGCTGACGCGGGTGATGTCGTCGGCTGCCGCCGGCGCGAAACGATGGACGGGGGAGTCGGGCATCAGGTGAATCAGCAGGCAATCGGCAACATGTTCCCTAACGGAATGCAGATTGCGCGCCATATCATCGATGAAGACGACGGGAAGGGAGCGGCTGGCATGCAAAGCGTGAACGATCGGCCCTTTGGGCTCTTCGCTGGCAAGCAGCGGAAAAAGCAGGCCCATCCTGTCGAGCAGGCGGCGGCGCTGGTCCTGGAACCGCGGCTGCATGGCCGTCAGGAAAAGCACGTCGGCGGCCTCGGAAAGCCGGCCGAGCGTCTCGACGACGCGATCGAGCGGCGTCTGCCACAGCTCTTGCGCCTCGAAGAATTCCTCGATCAGCCGGCTGACCCGCTGATCCTCGATCTCCGCGCCATCGGCCTGCGAGACGATGTTGCCGTGGAGCCGGAACGAGCGCGGCAGGAAGGCATGCCCCCGGCTTTCAAGAAAAAGCTGGAACGGGCCGATGAACTGCAGCACGACATCGTCGACGTCGCAGACGATCAGCGGCCGTTCGCCGAGCCGGATATGCGAGGTATCGAGTTGCGCTATGCCGGTCACCGTCAATATTCCCCGGAATCGAGGCCCGGCGAGGAGAAATGCTGCCAGGCGGCGGTGACCGTTTCCGGGCTGATGCCGCTCGCCGTGCAGAAAGCCATCGCCGTCGGTTCGTGGTTTATCAGGAAATCCATCATGCCGGCGAGAAAGCCGGGATCGTTGACGGCGCTGCGCACCTGGCCGGGCGCAACACCGGTCAGCGCAAGAAATCGGCCGAACATGTCGGGATCGTCGGCAAGCCAGCCGAGCACGGCGATCGCGGTCGCGTGCGGGTCGGCGGCCGGTTGTTTCGAAGTCTTGAAGTTGCTTTGCATTTCGAGGGGTAAGTTACCTTTTCTTCAACCAAATACCGCTAGCGTGCGCTATCGGTTTCACGGAGCAATTGTCCGCATGTGCCTTTCTCATGGGACGAACCGCTGCGCGAACGGACGTAGGGACAGCTTGTCATGCCCAAACAGGTGATGATTGTAGAAGATAACGAGCTTAACATGAAGCTCTTTCGCGACCTCATCGAGGCGTCCGGTTATACCACGATCCAGACCAGAAACGGCATGGAGGCGCTTGATCTGGCGCGCAAGCATCGCCCCGACCTCATCCTGATGGATATACAGCTTCCCGAGGTCTCCGGCCTCGAAGTCACCAAATGGCTGAAGGAAGACGACGAGCTGCACGTGATTCCCGTCATCGCCGTCACGGCTTTCGCGATGAAGGGCGACGAGGAGCGGATCCGCCAGGGCGGCTGCGAAGCCTATGTTTCCAAGCCGATCTCGGTTCCGAAATTCATCGAGACGATCAAGACCTATCTGGGCGATGCCTGACGCATCGGAAAGACAGCTATGACTGCGCGAATACTGGTGGTTGACGATATTCCGGCCAATGTGAAGCTGCTCGAAGCGCGGCTGCTTGCGGAGTATTTCGACGTGATGACCGCAGCCGACGGCTACACGGCGCTGGCGATCTGCGAGCGCAACCAGGTCGATCTGATCCTGCTCGACATCATGATGCCCGGCATAGACGGCTTCGAGGTCTGCGAGCGGCTGAAGGCCAACCGCAAGACTGCCCATATTCCTGTCGTCATGGTCACGGCACTGGATCAGCCGGCCGATCGCGTCCGCGGTCTGAAGGCCGGTGCCGACGATTTCCTCACCAAGCCGGTCAACGACCTTCAGCTGATCTCACGGGTGAAGAGCCTGCTGCGGCTGAAGACGTTGAGCGATGAACTGCGCATCCGCGCCGACACCGCCCATACGATGGGCATCGACGATCTCATGCGGGCAGGCGAGGGCCGCGCCGACGAGACCGGTCAGATCCTGCTCGTTGACGGCCGCGCCAATTCGCAGGAGCGCATCATTAAGGCGGTGAAGCCCGTCGCCGACGTGCTTGCCCTTTCCGATCCGCAGGCAGCGCTCTTCGAGGCGGCCGAAAGCGCCTTCGATCTCGTCATCGTCAACGCCAATTTCGACGACTACGATCCGCTGCGCCTCTGCTCGCAGCTGCGCTCGCTGGAGCGCACCCGCTTCCTGCCGATCCTGATCATCACCGAGCAGGGCGCGGACGAGATGGTCGTGCGCGCGCTCGATCTCGGCGTCAACGATTACATCATCCGCCCGGTCGATCCCAACGAGCTGGTTGCCCGCAGCCTGACGCAGATCCGTCGCAAGCGCTGCAACGACCGCCTGCGCGCCAGCGTCAAGCAGACGATCGAGCTTGCCGTGACCGATCCGCTGACCGGCCTTTATAACCGGCGTTATCTCGACAATCACCTGAACGTGCTTTTCAACCGTTCGATGGCGCGGGGCCGGCCGCTTTCGGTGCTGATCACCGATATCGATCGCTTCAAGCAGGTAAACGACACCTATGGCCATGACGGCGGCGACGAAGTGCTGCGGGAGTTTGCCAACCGCGTCCGCTCGACCATTCGCGGCGCCGACCTCGCTTGCCGCTACGGCGGGGAGGAATTCGTCGTCGTCATGCCCGATACCTCGCCGGAAATTGCCGCCGCTGTTGCCGAGCGCCTGCGCGCGGCCGTCGAAAACGCGCCCTTCATGCTGAAACACGCGGGGGAGGCGCTGAATGTCACCGCTTCCTTCGGCATCGCTTCGCGCATCGGCTCGGTGCTGACCCCGGATCAGCTGATGAAGCAGGCCGATCTTGCGCTTTACGAGGCCAAGAATACCGGCCGCAATCGCGTCGTCGCCGCGGCCGCCTGACGAATCACCTGTCGCCTTATGTGCCGTTTATGGGTTTTCCACCGTGGTAAGCGGATTGTTACCGATTTTTAATGCTCGCCCGCACAGCGCGGCGTGAAAAATTTGCAATCAAATAGCCCAAAAATGGATTTCCGGCTTTGCTGCGGATGCGCCGCTGCCCGATAGTCTTCAAGGCGTCCGGCCATAGCTAAAAATAAAATGCCGACTATAAAAAATGCCTTCCGCCGATGGGCGGAAATAGAGTGCCGCCGCACCACCTCACGTAGCGGGAGGGGAGGTGTAGGTTATTACGTTATATTGTCGAATTTCTTGGGTGGGTCAGCGCCTAGGCTTCATCCTTAAGCAGAGGCGATAAATCTTTGTATGTACCAAAACTGGACTTTTAACCATAGAATCAAGTCCGCAAAAATCATCATTAAGAATTTGTTGATTTTCTTTCATTTTTGCGCAAATTATCGGCTCATAAGAGAAGCGCTCCCGCTGAGGAGTTGTCGATACCCCATGATGCTCAGGTCCGCCGCATCTCCTGGGTCGTGGGGTCGGTCGGCTAGTAGGCAAGTTATAGCGGTTCCTCGTGCCGTTTTGCATGCTGGCCGACCCCCTTTCAAGAAAACGCCGCCACTTCCCGAAGATGGAAGGGCGGCGTTTTTCTGTTTGCGCTGTCATCGCCAAGAGGGCCAATTCGGGCAATAAAAAACGCGCAACCCGAGGGCGCGCGCTTTTTGCGAAATCCGGCAACCAAGTGATTACTTGATCTTGGTTTCCTTGAACTCGACGTGCTTCTTAGCAATCGGGTCGTACTTCGTCTTCGTCATCTTGTCCGTCATCGTACGGCTGTTCTTCGTCGTGACGTAGAAGAAACCGGTGTCGGCTGTCGACAGCAGCTTGATCTTGATTGTTGTAGCCTTGGCCATGGTCGTCCTGCCTTTAAGAAAATGAAAGCCGTGGAAGCCGGATGGGCTCCACGGCAAATCCTGGCGCGAAACTACGAATCCCGCCCGAAAAGTCAAGTCCGTTTTCGAATGAACATCAGTCTGATGCCGGAAAGTAGGGCATAGAGGCCGAAGAACGCGGCAATCGCCCAGGCAAAACCGTTATTTCCGGCGACATCGATCGCCGCACCGATTGCCTGCGGCCCGGCCACGGTTCCCATCGCATAACAGAAGACGAAGGCTGCATTGGCGGCGGCAAGGTCGGAGCCCGTCAGCCGCGAGCCGAGATGGCTGAGGCCGACCGTATAGAGGCCGGAGACGCAGCCGCCCCAGAAAAGCAGGAGTCCGGCCATCAGCAGCCAGTTGTCGACCAGCAGCGGCAGCATCATCGAGCCGACGAAGCCCATCAGCGCCATGCCGGCCAGAAGCGGCCGCTTGTCGGGAATACGGTCGGAAAGCAGGCCGAGCGGGATCTGGAAGATGACGTTGCCGACGCCCATCATGGTGAGCAGAAGTGCGGCCTGCGATTCGGTGAAATGGGCGCGCACGGCAAAGATCGGGAAAAGCGACAGCCCGCCCGCTTCGACCGCGCCGAAGATGAAGACCGCCGCCGTTGCCGTCGGCACAAGGAAAACGTAGCGCATGAAATGCAGTTCCGGTTTTTCCTCAAGCACCGGGCTCTCGTCGCGGGCAATGAAGATCGGAATGGCGGCCAGCAGGATGGCACCGGCGCCGATCAGGAAGGGGAAGATGCCGTCGCTGCCAAGGATCGAAAACAACAGCGGCCCGGCCGCAAAGCCGAGGGAAAGCACGGTCGCATAGATGCCGAGCACGAAGCCCCGCTTGGACGGCGGCGAGGCGGCATTGATCCAGAATTCGGAGAGGATGAACAGCGTCGTTGTCGCGCCGTGAAAGGCGAAACGCAGCGGAAACCACATCCAGAAATCCTGGGCATAATAAAAGCCGAGCGCGCTCAGCGCCGAAATCAGCACCGCCCAGAGCATGGTTGGCGCAACGCCGTATTTATGCGCGAGCCGGGTGGTGATGGGCGCGGCGGCCATCGCGGCGACGCCTGCCATCGCAGTGTTCAGCCCGATCAGTGTGGACGAGATGCCGCGTTTTTCCAGGATGATGCTGAGAAGCGGGAGCCCGAGGCCGATTGCTATGCCAACGGCTGATATCGACGAGATGGCTGCCACCAGAGAAGGCCAATGGATTTCCTCGACATCGCCCGGTGTGCCGTTTCTCGGCTGAGACATTTATCCATCCTTAGAAAGCTGCGCGAGCGAATCGGCCGGTCCCGTCGGACAGATAGACACAGACGTGCCAAATCCGGGTGACGGATGCCGCTTCGCAGTATTTCCGATGTGAGTGACCATCTGCGGAATGTAAAGCCCGTTCGGCCAAGAAATGCTTACCATGTCGGGTTGAGGATCGTCGGCTGCCGCATTTGGGTAGTGGTCGGTGGAGCGCTGGCACTACACGGTAAATATGTCTGGAAGGTGAAAGCGATCAATCCGGGCGTCCGGGGATGTCATAATCGTCCGGACCGTCGCTCTCGCCGCCGAAACCGTGCATGCGCAGCGCCCATTGCAGGCCGATGACGCCGCCCTTGATCGGCTGGATCGAGGCAAGCGCGGTGATGACGGTGATCGGCGCCCAGATGGCGATATGCGCCCACACCGGCAGCACGAAGGTCAGGTCGGTCAGCATATAGCCGCCGACCACGACGTGCCCGAGAACGAGGATGACGATATAGGGCGGCAGGTCGTCGGCACGTTGGTGATGCATCGCCTCGCCGCAGGCGGCGCAATGGTCGACCGGCTTCAGGAAGGCGCGAAAAAGTTTGCCGCTGCCGCAGGCCGGGCAGCGGTTCATCAGCCCAACGCAGGATGGAGCGTCCCAGCGGACGCTCGGCCTCGGGTCTGTCGCCATAGCGGACGACCGGTTCGGTCGGTGTGCTCATCGCATCTTCCTCTTCAGGCCGCATAGGCTCGTGAATCTCGCCCAATGCCGCTTTCGGACAGCTGGAACATTTCAATGCCGCCCGCGCGGTGGCCTCGTTCCCGGCTTCTTGCGAACCTGGCCCCGGTCGCGGCGGCCGGCTTTGTGGAAGGAGCGCACCGCCGTCGGCATCTCGCGCCCTTCGCTGACCATCTCGAAGCGCAGCGCCCCGGCAAGCGGGATCGCTTCGGCAAGCTTCACGGTGACGTTGTCGCCAAGGCGATAGCCGAGCCCCGTCCGTTCACCGGAGAGCGCCTGATGCGCCTCGTCATAGATGAAATAGTCGCTGCCGAGCGTCGATATGGGGACGAAACCATCGGCACCATACTCCGGCAGGGCGACAAAAAGCCCGGATTTCGTAACGCCCGAGACCCGCCCGGCAAATTCCTCGCCGACGCGGCCGCTCAGATGATGCGCGATCAGCCGGTCGACCGTCTCACGCTCGGCCGCCATGGCCCGGCGCTCGAAGGTCGAAATTTCCGCGGCGATATCGTCGAGGCCTGCCTCTTCCTCTGTCGTGATGCCGCCTTCGCCGAAGCCGAGCGAGCCGACGAGGGCGCGATGCACGATGAGATCGGCGTAACGGCGGATCGGCGAGGTGAAATGCGCGTATTTCATCAGGTTGAGGCCGAAATGGCCGATATTCTCCGGGCCGTAGATCGCCTGGCTCTGCGAGCGCAACACCATCTCGTTGACCATGGTCTGGTGCGGCGTGCCGTCCGCCTTCGCCAGAATGCCGTTGAAGTTGTTGGCGCGCATATTGCCGCCCTTGGCAAGCGGGATGCCAAGCGTCGCCAGGAATTCACGCAGGATTTCCTGCTTGGCAAGCGTCGGGCCGTCATGGATGCGGTAGATCAGCGGCTGGCGTTTCTTTTCCAGCGTCTCGGCGGCCGAGACGTTCGCCTGGATCATCATCTCTTCGATCAGCTTGTGAGCGTCGAGCCGCGGCGGCACGTGGACCCGGTCGACGGTGCCGTCGGATTTCAGCAGGATCTTGCGCTCCGGCATGTCGAGTTCAAGCGGCTGGCGCCGGTCGCGTCCGCGCTTCATCACCGCATAGGCGTGCCAGAGCGGCTTCAGGATCGGCTCGAGCATCGGCCCGGTCTTATCGTCCGGCGTGCCGTCGATCGCCGCCTGCGCCTGCTGATAGGAGAGTTTGGCAGCACTCTTCATCATGACGCGATGAAACGTGTGGCCGATCTTGCGGCCTTCCCCGGAAAAACTCATGCGCACGGCGAGCGCCGGGCGGTCGACGCCTTCCTTCAGCGAGCAGAGATCGTTGGAAATGCGCTCCGGCAGCATCGGCACGACACGATCCGGGAAGTAGACCGAATTGCCGCGCTTCAGCGCCTCGCGGTCGAGCGGTGACTTCGGGCGGACATACCAGGAGACGTCGGCAATCGCCACGGTGACGATGACGCCGCCGGGATTGTCGGGCGAGGGGTCGAGTTCGGCATAGACGGCGTCGTCATGGTCCTTGGCATCGGCCGGATCGATAGTGATCAACGGCACGTCGCGCCAGTCCTCGCGATGCGACATCGTCGCGGGTTTTGCATCCTCGGCCTCAGCGATAACGGCGGGCGGGAAGACATGCGGAATGCCGTGCGCATGGATGGCAATCATCGAGATCGCCTTTTCCGAGCCGACGGAGCCAACGACCGAAAGCACCTTGGCGCGCGGCAGGCCGAAGCGCCCGAGACGGGCGACTTCGATCTCGACCAGGTCGCCGTCTTTGGCGCCGCCGGTGAAGTCTGGATCGATGACCATCTCCTCGCCGCGTCGCTCGATCGGCAGCAGCCGGCCGCCGCCGCCAGGCGTCGTGCGGAAAACGCCCATCGAGGCGCCGCGGCGCTTGTCGATCACCTTGATGATCCGCGCCGTATAGGCCGGCCCGCCACGATCGACGGCCGGGAAGATCTTCGCCAGAATGCGGTCGCCGAGGCCGGCGACCGGTGCCTTGCCTTTGCCCTGGCGGCCTGCGGGCGATTGCTGGCGGATGGCGACGGCGGGCGCGACACCCTGATCCTCGGGCCATTCCGCCGGCCGGCCGATCAAATCGCCATCCTTGTCACGCGTGGTGATATCGAGAACGGTGACCGGCGGCAGCGCGCCGGGGCGGATCAGCGATTTGCGGTTCTTCTGCAGCATGCCTTCCTGCTCGAGCTCCTGCAGCAGGTGCTTGAGCTCGACGCGGCTGTCGCCCTTCAGGCCGAAAGCCTTGGCGAGTTCCCGCTTGGACGCTTTCTGCGGATGATCGGCGATGAAGCGCAGGATCACCTCCCGCGACGGCAGCGCGCCGTGGACGATGTTCAGCGGCTCGACGGCGGGAGCATCCTTGCCGGCACGGCCGATCTTGCCCGGGCGCTTGCCCGCAGGGTTCGTTCTGTCGCGCGGTATTCTGCTCACGTCAGCTCTTTTTCGATTTCGCGGGCGCTTTCGCCTTCGTTGCCTTCGGCTTGGCCGCCGTCTTGGTGGTCTTGGCTTCGGCGGCCGCCGCCTTCGGCTTGGCTTTCGCCTTGCTCGTCTTGCCGGCAGGCGCCTTACCGGCCTTCTCCGTGATCAGCGCAAGCGCCTCCTCGACGGTGATCGCCTGCGGATCCTTGCCCTTCGGCAGGGTGGCGTTGACCTTGCCCCAGTTGACATACGGTCCGTACTTGCCGTCGCGAACGGTGATCGCGCCGCCGTCGGGATGATCGCCGAGCGTCTTCAGCGCCGCCGGCGTGCCGCGCGAACCACGGCCCGGTGCCTGGTTTGCCTTTTCGGCAATGACGGTCACGGCGCGGTTGAGCCCGACCGAAAACACGTCCTCGATCGTTTCCAGATTGGCATAGGAACCGTCATGCAGCAGGAACGGCCCATAGCGGCCGATGCCTGACGAGATCATCTTGCCGGATTCCGGATGTTTGCCGATATCGCGCGGCAGCGAAATCAGCGCCATCGCCTTTTCGTAGTCGATGTCCTCAGGCTTCCAGCCCTTCGGCAGCGAAGCGCGTTTGGCCTCCTTGCCGTCGCCGCGCTGGATATAGGGGCCGAAGCGGCCGGAGCGCAGCGTCAGTTCCTCGCCGGTCGTTGGATCGGTGCCGAGGTTCTTCGGTTCGTTGAGGGCGGCGCCATCCGCTTCTCCGCCGTTTTCGGAGGAGAGCTGGCGGGTGTAATTGCATTCCGGATAGTTCGAGCAGCCGACGAAGGCGCCATATTTGCCGAGCTTCAGCGACAGGTTGCCGGTGCCGCAGACCTGGCAGATCCGGGGATCGCTGCCGTCCTCCCGCTTCGGGAAGACCAGCGGCGCCAGCGCCTCGTTCAGCGAATCGAGCACATTGGTGACGCGCAGTTCCTTGGTGTCTTCGATCTGGGCGAAGAAATCTTTCCAGAAATCGCGCAGCACCTGCTTCCAGTTCAGCTCGCCGGCGGAAATCCGGTCGAGCTTCTCCTCGAGATCGGCGGTGAAGTCGTATTCGACATATTTGGTGAAAAAGCTTTCGAGGAAAGCCGTCACCAGCCGGCCCTTGGCCTGCGGGATCAGCTTGCGCTTGTCGATCGTCACATAGTCGCGGTCGCGCAGCGTCGCCAGCGTCGCGGCATAGGTGGAGGGGCGGCCGATGCCGAGCTCTTCCATCTTCTTGATCAGCGAGGCTTCCGAGTAGCGCGGCGGCGGCTCGGTGAAATGCTGGGTCGAATTGATCTTCTGCTTGGCGAGCGTCTCGCGCGCATTGATCTCCGGCAGGCGGCCATCCTCGTCGCCGTCGTCGCTCTGCTCGCCGTCTTCCTTCTGATCGGTATAGGCGGCGATGAAGCCGTCGAAGCGGATGACTGAGCCGACGGCGCGCAACCCGGCCTTCTCGCCCTTGTTGTCGGCGGTGATTTCAGCCGTCGTGCGCTCGATTTCGGCCGAGGCCATCTGGCTGGCGATGCCGCGCTTCCAGATCAGGTCGTAGAGCCGGATCTGGTCGGCGTCGAGGAATTGGCGCACGCGGTCGGGTGAGCGGTAGAAATCGGTCGGGCGGATCGCCTCGTGCGCCTCCTGGGCGTTCTTGGCCTTGGTGGAATAGAAGCGCGCCTTTTCGGGCATGTAACGCTCGCCGAACTGGTCGACGATGGCGCTGCGGGCGGCATCGATCGCCTCCGGCGCCATCTGCACGCCGTCGGTTCGCATATAGGTGATGAGACCGACGGTCTCGCCGCCGATATCGACGCCTTCATAAAGCTTCTGGGCGATCTGCATGGTGCGCGAGGCGGAGAAACCGAGATTGGAGGAGGCGGCCTGCTGCAGGGTCGAGGTCGTAAATGGCGGTCCTGGATTGCGCTTGACCGGCTTGGCCTCGACCGTGTCGACGACATAGCTCGCGCCGTCCAGCAAAGCCTTCAGGCGGCCCGCGTCCTCGCCGTTGCCGATCGCGCGCGGCTGCAGCCGCTTGCCGTTGGCCGAAACCAGCCTTGCCTCGAACTCGTCGCCGCGCGGCGTCTTCAGAAGTGCCGAGATGTTCCAGTATTCTTCCGAAATGAAGCGCTCGATTTCGGATTCGCGGTCGCAGACCAAGCGAAGCGCCACCGACTGGACGCGGCCGGCCGAGCGTGCGCCGGGCAGCTTGCGCCAGAGGACCGGCGAAAGATTGAAGCCGACGAGATAGTCGAGCGCGCGGCGGGCGAGATAGGCGTCGACCAGCGGCACGTCGATGTCGCGCGGATCGGCCATCGCGTCGAGCACCGCCTTCTTGGTGATCGCGTTGAAGACGACACGCTTGACCGGCTTGCCGTTCAGCACCCGCTTCTTGTTCAGCATATCGAGGACGTGCCAGGAAATCGCTTCGCCTTCGCGATCCGGGTCGGTCGCGAGAAACAGGCCGTCGGACGATTTCACCGCGTCGGCGATGTCCTTCATCCGCTTGGCCGAGGCCCCGTCGACCTCCCAAAGCATTTCGAAATCCTGATCGGGGAGGACCGAGCCATCCTTGGCAGGCAGATCGCGCACATGGCCGAAGGAGGCGAGCACTTTGTATCCCGAACCCAGATACTTGTTGATCGTCTTGGCCTTGGCAGGCGATTCCACCACTACAACATTCATGATGATTCTCTAAAAAAGGAAACGACGCCAGCGTTGAAACCAGCGCAACACACACCGCAACATGGATGCCGGCCCTCCGACATGGACAGGGAAATCGCTGCGGTCAAGGGGTTTGCTACAATTTTACGTCTTACAGCTGCTGCAAAGCGGCCGGTCCGTATCGCCCAAAGCTCAATCGGAAAGCGAGATGAGACCGCCCTGATGCCGGTGCAGCCTGCCTGCGATGTCGAGCTCCAGCAGGATCAGATAGACCGCCGATGCCGACAGTCCGGTGTGGCGGATAATATCGTCGATCTCGACCGGCGTCGGCCCGAGCGCATCGATGATGCGGTTGCGATCCGTATCGCCGGGCGGCATCGTCATTGCCCCGCCGCCACCTGGCGGCTCTTCCGCCATCGACGACGGGAACAGCTCGAATTGCGCCAGCGGCGCCAGGGCCTCGATGACATCGGCAGGTGCGGTGACGATCGAAGCGCCGTCCTTCAGCAGGCCGTTGGTGCCGTGGCAGCGCGGATCGAGCGGTGAGCCCGGCACGGCAAAAACCAGCCGGCCGAACTCGCCGGCAAGGCGGGCGGTGATCAGCGATCCCGAGCGTGTCGCTGCTTCCACCACCACGAGGCCGAGCGCGATGCCGGCGATCAGCCGATTCCGCCGCGGGAAATCACGGGCGCGCGGCTCCCAGCCGAAAGGCATCTCGCTGACCGCCAGACCGTTGCTGCCGGTGATCTCCTCGAGCAGGCCGATATTCTCCGGCGGGTAGGGCTGGTCGAGGCCGCCGGCAAGGGCCGCGATCGTGCCCGTCTCCAGGCTTGCCCGGTGCGCCGCGGTATCGATGCCGCGCGCGAGACCCGAGACGACGGTATATCCAGCCCGGCCGCAGTCGCGCGCCACCATCGCCGCGAATTTGGCGCCGGCGATTGAGGCGTTGCGCGAGCCGACGATGCCGACGGCCGGCCGTTTGGCGGCGGCAAGCGTGCCCTTGACGGCCAAGAGCGGCGGCGCGCCGTCGATCTGCTTCAGCGCTTGCGGATAGTCTGGCTCGCCGATGCCGACGAAGCGGGCGCCGAAACGATGCGCCGCCTCCAATTCCCGATGCGCCTCGGCCTCGCTGGCGATGCGGATTGCCCGCGTCGCGCCGCCGCGCGCCGAAAGCTCCGGCAGTGCCGCAAGCGCTGCCTCGGCCGAACCGAAATGATTGATAAGGTCGCGAAAGGTCGCGGGGCCGATATTGTCGGAACGGATGAGGCGCAGCCAGGCAATTCTTTGCCGTTCGCTCAGCACAGTGCCTTTTGGTCCCGCGCTCAGCGCATCCATTATCCCCTTGCCCCGATCTTGCTTTCCGTCCCGCCCATCAGCCGGGAAATATTCGCCCTGTGCTTCCAATAGGAAATGAGCGTCATGATCGCCATGACGGCTGCAACCTTTTCATTGCCCAGTATCCACAGCGCAACCGGAATGACAAGCATGGCGACCAGCGCCGACAGCGAGGAGTAGCGCGTGGTGAAGGCGATTGCCAGCCAGACGGCGGCAAAGAGCACGACCATGATCGGCGCGACGCCGAGCAGCGTGCCGATATAGGTGGCGACACCCTTGCCGCCCTTGAAGCCGATCCAGACCGGGAAGAGATGACCGATGAAGGCGAAGAAACCGGCGATGATCGCCGCCTCCTCACCGAGGAAATAGCCGACGATCCAGGCCGCGGCCGACGCTTTCAGCGCATCGAGCAGCAGCGTCGCCGCGGCAAGCTTGCGGTTTCCAGTTCTGAGCACATTGGTCGCGCCGATATTGCCGGAGCCGATGCTGCGCACGTCGCCGAGCCCGGCGGCGCGCGTCAGGATCAGGCCGAAAGGAATGGAGCCGAAGAGATAGCCGATGACGGCGGCGGCAAGCGCGACCGGCAGCGTGATCTGCCATGACATGAGATTGGATAACATATGCCGCCTCAGCCCTCCGTGGCCTATTCTCAGTCCAGCCGCGTCCTAGAGTGCATGGACAAGCTTTCCCGAGACGTATGTCGCGATTGCCCGCCCGCTGAAGCGCGCATCTTCGAACGGCGTGTTCTTCGAGCGGGAGAGAAGCATGTCTTTGGCGACAAGCCAAGGCTCATCGAGATCGATCAGCGCGATATCGGCCGCAGCCCCCGGCTTCAGCGTGCCGGCGGGGAGGCCGAAAATCTCGGCCGGGCGGGTGGACATGGCGTCGATCAGGCGCATCAGGCTCACCTGGCCGCCATGGTGAAGCCTGAGAGCCGCCGCCAGCATGGTTTCGAGGCCGACCGCGCCGTCTTCAGCTTCGCCGAAGGGCAGGCGCTTCGTATCGACGTCCTGCGGGTCGTGCGAGGAGACGATGATATCGATCGCGCCGCTTGCCAGCGCCTCGACCATGGCGACCCGGTCGTCTTCCGGGCGCAGCGGCGGATAGAGCTTGAAGAAAGTGCGATATTCACCGATGTCGTTTTCGTTGAGCGCCAGATTGTTGATCGAGATGCCCGAGGTCACTGTGGCGCCACGGCTGCGGGCGCGTTCGATCGCCTCGACCGATTGCGGCACCGAGATCATCGCGGCATGATAACGCCCGCGTGTCAGTTCCGCGATCCTCAGATCGCGTTCGAGCGGGATGAGCTCGGCTTCTCTTGGAATGCCGGAGAGCCCGAGCCAGCTGGCGAAAAGCCCCTCATGCATGACGCCGTTGGCGCCAAGATATTTGTCACGCGTTTCGCAGCAGATGACCGCGCCGAATTCGCGCGCATAGGTCATGATCCGGCGCAGCACCTGCGTATCGTGGACGCTGGAATGGGCATCGGTGAAGGCGACGGCGCCTGCCTGCATCAAGAGGCCGATCTCGGTCATTTCCTCGCCGGCAAGTCCCTTGGTGAGGGCGGCGGCCGGATAGACGTTGACGGCGGCGGTATCGCGCGCCGTCTTCTTGACGAATTCGACGAGGGCGATGTCGTCGATCACGGGATCGGTATCCGGCATCATGATGATCGAGGTAACGCCGCCGGCTGCCGCCGCCCGGCTCGCCGAGGCGATGGTCTCGCGGTGCTCGCCGCCGGGTTCGCCGATATGCACGCGCGCATCGACGAGGCCAGGTGTGGCGACAAGGCCCGTGCAGTCGCGGATATTGGCACCTTCGGGTGCGCCCTGGTTCAGCGCGGCGCTGCCGGCAGCCAGGATCACGCCGTTTGCGGCGATGATCGTGCCCACCTCGTCGAGATTGCGCGACGGATCGACGATGCGGACGTTCTGGAGGACGATCGGGTTGCTCATGCCTTCAATCCATCGGTTCGGGGACCCTGGTTCTGCGAGACGAGCAGCGTCTCCATCACCGCCATGCGCACCGCGACCCCCATTTCCACCTGTTCGGCGATCACACTCTGCGGACCGTCCGCCACCTCGGAGGCGATCTCGACGCCGCGGTTCATCGGGCCGGGATGCATGACCAGCGCATCTTCCTTCGCCGACTTCAGCGTTTCGGCGTCGAGCCCGTAGAAGTGGTAGTATTCGCGCACCGAAGGCACGAAGGCACCGGACATACGCTCGCGCTGCAGCCGCAGCATCATCACCACATCGGCGTCCTTCAGCCCTTCCTTCATCGAATGGAAAACCTCGACGCCCATATCGGCGATGCCGGCGGGCAGGAGGGTGGCGGGCGCGACGACGCGCACGCGGGCGCCCATCGCATTGAGCAGCAGGATATTGGAGCGCGCCACGCGTGAATGCAGCACGTCGCCGCAGATCGCCACGATGATGCGCGAGAGCTTGCCCTTGGCGCGGCGGATCGTCAGCGCGTCGAGCAGCGCCTGGGTCGGATGTTCGTGCTGCCCGTCGCCGGCGTTGACGACCGAGCAGGAGACTTTCTGGGCGAGAAGGGCGGCCGCCCCCGCGCTCGAATGGCGGATGACCAGCACATCAGGGCGCATCGCATTCAGCGTCATCGCCGTATCGATCAGCGTCTCGCCCTTCTTCACCGAGGAATTGCCGACCGACATATTCATGACGTCGGCGCCGAGCCGCTTGCCGGCAAGTTCGAAGGAGGCCTGCGTGCGGGTCGATGCCTCGAAGAAGAGGTTGATCTGCGTCAGCCCGCGCAGCGTCGACGTCTTCTTCTCTCGCTGGCGGCTGATCTTGACGGCTTCATCGGCCTTGTCGAGCAGATAGGTGATATCCTGCTCGGTGAGGCCCTTGATGCCGATGAGGTGGCGGTGGGGGAAAAAGACCATGACCCTGCCTCTTGCTGTCTCTGGCGGGTCTATAAAGAGTGCTGCCCGCCGGGGCAAGCATGCGCTGTGGGCAAAGGCTTATGTCCCCATGCATTTTCGCCAAAATTCCGATAGAGCAGAATGAACCGAATCATAACTTCCGGTTTCCCTTTGCCGGGTTCTTACACTAGAAGCGAATTATGACCTCCGCCAACCGGACTGACGAAAAACTCGCAGAACTCAACCAGCCGAGCCTGTGGTCCGGCATCAACGCCTATCGGTCCGATCCGCTGATCGTCGATCTGACGGCGGCCCTGCCGCGCGGCATCCGCGAAGACCTGGAAAACATGGGTCGCTACGTCACCTCGCCGGAGGCGCAGGAGCTGGCGCGCATGGCGAACCAGGGCGCGCCGCAGCTGCGCACCCACGGTCCGCGCGGCGAGCGCCTCGACGTCGTCGAATTCCACCCTGCCTGGCATGCGCTGATGCGCCGCTCCATGTCGGTCGGCCTGCATTCTTCCGTCTGGGATCCGCAGGCCGATGCCGATGCCAAGGATGAGGCCCACAAGGTTCGCGCCGCCCGCTTCTATCTGACCGCGCAGCTGGAATCCGGCCATCTCTGCCCGCTGACGATGACCAGCGCCTCCGTTGCCGCGCTCTCCGCTTCGCCCGCCGTGCAGAAGGACTGGGCGCCCAAAATCCTCTCGCGCAAATATGATTCGTCGAACAAACCAGCCATGCAGAAATCCGCCGTCACCATCGGCATGGGCATGACGGAAAAGCAGGGCGGCACGGATGTGCGCGCCAACCGCAGCGCTGCCGAAAAGGTCAGCGAAGGCATCTACCGACTATCAGGCCACAAATGGTTCATGTCCGCGCCGATGAGCGATGCCTTCATCATGCTGGCGCAGACGAAGGAGGGCATGGGCTGCTTCCTCGTGCCGCGCTTGCTGGAGGATGGTTCGGCCAACGGCCTGCAGTTCCAGCGGCTGAAGGACAAGGTCGGCAACCGCTCCAACGCTTCTGCCGAAGTGGAGTTCACCGACACTTTCGGCTTCCTGCTCGGCGGCCCGGATGCCGGCATCCGCACCATTCTCGACATGGTGACGCTGACGCGGCTCGACTGCGCGCTGGCCTCGTCAGGCATGATGCGCGCCTCGCTCGCCGAAGCCGTACACCACACCCGCGGCCGCAGCGTCTTCGGCAAGATGCTCGTCAACCAGCCGATCATGACGCGCGTGCTGGCCGACATGGCGCTTGATGTCGCCGCCGCCACCGCTCTCTCCTTCCGCCTTGCCGACGCCTTCGACAAGGCGCGCGGCAATGCCGAGCAGGCAGCCTATGCCCGCGTCATGACGCCGGTCGCCAAATACTGGTGCTGCAAGATCGCCCCGGCGCTGATCTACGAGGCGATGGAATGCGTCGGCGGCAACGGCTATATCGAGGAACGCCCGATCGCCCGCCATTACCGCGAAGCGCCCGTCAACGCCATCTGGGAAGGCTCCGGCAACGTCATGGCGCTCGACGTGCTGCGCGTGCTCAACCGCGGCAAGGACCTGTTCGAGACGGTTTTCGCTGGTCTTGCCCGCGATCTCGGTCCGGCCGGCAAGAAGACGATCGACGTGCTGCGCGCCGCAATCGCGCTTTGCGAACAGGATGAGGGGGCCGCGCGCCTGCTCGTCGAGCAGCTGGCGCTTGCCGCCGGTGCCGCCGAACTCTATCGGCTCGGGGCAGGGCGCATTGCCGATGCCTTCATCGAGACGCGCCTTGCCGGCGGCTGGCGCTCCACCTACGGCATGCTCGATTCCCGCTTCGACGCCAGCTACATCGTCGATCTGCTCTATCCCCCGGCCGCCTGACCGCAGGCGGGGTATTGTTCACGTCGCCTCGTCGATCCAATCGATAGCGAAGCGCTCCGCCGACGGCTGCCCCTCACCCTAACCCTCTCCCCGTAAACGGGGCGAGGGGACGCGCCCCGCGAGACGCTGGCGAGGGATGGAGACGTTGCGGCATATCCCCTTCTCCCCGCGAGCGGGGAGAAGGTGCCGGCAGGCGGATGAGGGGCGGGCGTCGGCGATCTCCCGGACCTGGCTGGCCACACTTGTCCCGCGCTGATGCACGATCCAACACCGACTGTGGATGACGATCACTGTCCGTCGTCCGGCTGGTCGCAACGCTTCTCTTCCAGGTCGCCCTCCCAGCCTATGCCTGCGAGATCGGCGATCGCATTTTTCCGGCGGTGCTTCTCGATGAGGTTTCGTAAAGCCTGTTCGACGGCGGCCTCTTTTGTCGCCAATCCCGTGACGATCATTGCTGCGTCGAGCAAGCCATCATCGATATCGATCGTCGTCCGCATGACCACCTCGAGTATACCAATATCGTGAAGGTACACGCCCATCCGTTGGGATTCAACTTCACTGAAGGTGCCGTCGCCACAAACAAAAATCCGGCCGCGTCGCCGCGGCCGGATTGATCATTTACGTCCGAAAATCAGCGTTCAGAAGAAGCCACGGCGCTGCCACCAACCGGCCTTCTTCGGCTTGCCGTCGTCGCTTTCGCCATTTTCGCTGCGGGTGGATTTCACCGTCGGCTCGGAGGAGGTGATGTTGGATTCGCGGTTGGCGCGAACCGGCTTTGCCTCTTCCGGGGCCTCTTCCTGGGCGGGCGTTTCGAGATCGGCGGAGGCCTCGACCAACTCCGGCTCGGCTTTGGGGACAGGAGCTGCTTCTGCCACGAGCTCCTCCACAGGCGCTGCGGCGGCTTTGCGGCGGCCGCGGCCCCGGGCGGGCTTCACATCCTCGGCGACAACAGCCGCACCCTCGACAGCGGCGGCTGCGGCCTGACTTTCGCCAGCCTGCTCGGCAACCGCTTCGACCGTTTCGGCTTCTCCAGCAGCGCCGCCGTTCGAAACGTCGTCGGCTTCGCCTTCTTCGCCGCCTTCGTCACCGCCATTGTCTTCACCGGCTTCGCCGGCCGTCAGTTCGGAACCATCTTCGGCGCGGTTGCGGCGGCCGCCACGCTTGCCGCGACGGCGGCGCTTGCGGCGCTGCGATTCCTCGCTTTCAGCCAGCGTCTCGGTCGCGCCTTCGGTGGTTTCATCACCTTCGCCACCCTCGTCGTCGCTGTCTTCATCCTCGTCGCCGGCTTCGCCTGCTGCCGATGCCGGCTGCTCGGCATTGCCGTTGCGGCCGCGCCGGCGCCGACGGCGCTTGCGCTTCCTGTTGCCGTCACCTTCGCCTTCCGAGCGTGCCGCGACGGGTCGCTCGGTGGCTGCCGGCTTTTCCTCGAGTTCCTCGTCTTCGTCCTCATCCATTTCGATGACGATATCGTCGTCGTCATCCTCAGGAATGGCTGCGAAGTTGAAGAGCGTCTCGATCTTGACCGGGTTCTCCACGGCCTCGCCGCGATCGATGGCGAAATGCTGCGCACCGACCGAACCGTCCGCATCGATGACGATAGCGACGCCGAAACGGTTTTCGTAATCGATGATCGTCTGGCGCTTGTGGTTGAGCAGGTAGAGCGCAATGTCAGGCGTGGTGCGAACGCTGATGTTGTGCGTGGTGTTCTTGAGCAGATATTCCTCGATGCCGCGCAGGACATGCAGCGCGACCGAGGACTGCGAACGCACATGGCCGCTGCCGCCGCAATGCGAGCAGACCTGCGTGGTCGATTCGAGAACCGAGGCGCGGATGCGCTGGCGCGACATTTCCAGCAGGCCGAAATGCGAGATCCGGCCGACCTGGATGCGGGCGCGGTCGTTCTTCAGGCATTCCTTCAGCTTCTTCTCGACGGCGCGGTTGTTGCGCTTCTCTTCCATGTCGATGAAGTCGATGACGATCAGACCGGCAAGGTCGCGCAGGCGAAGCTGGCGGGCGATTTCCTCAGCGGCTTCCAGGTTGGTCTGCAGCGCGGTGTCCTCGATCGAGTGTTCGCGCGTCGAGCGGCCGGAGTTGACGTCGATCGAAACCAGCGCTTCCGTCTGGTTCATGATCAGGTAGCCGCCGGAACGCAGCGTCACCTGCGGCTGCAGCATGCGGTCGAGCTGGGCTTCGATGCCGGAGCGCGAAAAGATCGGGTGGATGTCGCGATAGGGCTGAACCACCTTGGCATGGCTCGGCATCAGCATCTTCATGAAGTCTTTCGCTTCACGATAGCCTTCCTCGCCTGCAACGATGATCTCGCCGATATCCTTGTTGTAGAGGTCGCGGATCGAGCGCTTGATCAGCGAGCCTTCCTCATAAACGAGGCAGGGAGCGGTGGACGCCAGCGTCAGCGTGCGCACGTTCTCCCAGAGGCGCATCAGATATTCGAAGTCGCGCTTGACCTCGACCTTGGTGCGGTTGGCGCCGGCGGTGCGCAGGATGACGCCCATGCCCTGCGGCACTTCGAGCATGCGCGCGATTTCCTTCAGGCGCTTGCGGTCGGCAGGGTTGGTGATCTTGCGGGAAATGCCGCCGCCGCGCGCCGTGTTCGGCATCAGCACGGAATAGCGGCCGGCAAGCGACAGATAGGTGGTCAGCGCTGCACCCTTGTTGCCGCGCTCTTCCTTGGCGACCTGCACCAGCAGGATCTGGCGGCGCTTGATGACTTCCTGGATGCGGTACTGCTTGCGCGGCTTGCGCTGCACGCGGTCCGGTACCTCTTCCATCGCGTCTTCGGCGCCGACGGATTCGATGACTTCCTCTTCGCCGTGATCGTCATCGTCGTCGTCGTCATCGTGGCGACGCTTGCTGGTGTCGACGTCTTCGGAGATCGAGTCGGTTTCGACCATGGCGGCCATCGTGCCGCCGGTCGAGCCGTCATCCTCGTTGTCGACGCTCGAAGCGCCTTCGGCTTCGACGTCTGTCGGAACGGCGTCCTCGGTCGCGGTCGTCTCGGCAACCGGCTCGGCGGCTTTCTTGCGGCTGCGGCGCGGTCTGGCCTTCTTGGCCGGCGCTTCCTCGGCGGCCTCGGGCGATGCAACGGCCTCCGCCGCTGCCGGCTCTTCCGTTACATCTGCCGTTTCCGGCGCCTCGGCCGGCACGATGCCGACATCCGGCTGATCCTGCTTGGAAAGATCGACCATCGGCGCGGTTTCGACGTGCTCGACGTCTTCGTCGCGGCGATGCTCCTCGGCTTCGGCCCGAAGCAGTGCCTGACGGTCGGCAAGCGGTATCTGATAATAGTCGGGATGGATTTCGGCGAAGGCCAGGAAGCCGTGCCGGTTGCCGCCGTAATCGACGAAGGCGGCCTGCAGCGAGGGCTCGACCCTCGTTACCTTTGCCAGATAGATGTTGCCGCGGATCTGCTTCTTGTGCTGGGACTCGAAGTCAAATTCTTCTATGCGGTTCCCGCGAACGACAACGACGCGCGTCTCTTCCTCGTGAGACGCATCGATAAGCATTTTGTCTGCCATGTAAGCTGTGCTCCTCGGCGTGGCCGCGAGAGCGCATTCCCGACTGCTGTTGAAACAGAAAGAATGCGGTCCACTGTAGCCGCGCCGGATAATGAAAGTCGCGCCTGATGCGAGGGGGAGGGCAGCAGCCAGACCGCAGCCGGAACCATTTCGGTCCGGGGCCTGTACACTTCAGATAAAACCTGCTGCGAAACCATCAACAACCAAGCGTGATCGACAAATACGAAGACCCGTTCGGGTCCGATGAGTTTGCTCCCTGAGAGCGTGGTGGCTGATCCACCAATGAATTCCGACAATAAGCCGGAAAATCAGGATCCAGTTCTAGGGATGAAGCGCATGAGACGGCGGACGATGACCGGTGGTGGCGCCAGGTCCTGATCTGGCTGGCAGCCTTTGCGGCGACTCTATCCCGTCAACACTTTACCCTAAAATTCGTTGTATGTTTTCTGTGTCACAATAGCAAGGGAAAAGCCAAATGTGCCATAATATTGATGGATTTCGTAACGCATAGAAACTGGGGATAAAGTGATTGCGATTCGGTAGGCCGCAAAGGGTGTTTCGTCCAGGCGACGTTCGACGCGGCCGGGTCGGCTCCATCACAATGCAGATAGGGTGTGGCGGTTTATTGTTTAAGAGGGCTCGGATCGCGGCGAAATCCGCAGGGCGGCGATCGACATTCGCTAGGCGGATTCTGACGGCGCTTTTGGCCGTCGGTCTGCTGCCGGCCGTTGCCGGTTCCGTCGCCGCTGGGGATCCGCTGCTTGCCTATGGCGCACGCATCGTCGGCGACGATGCGAGGACCCGCATCGTCATCGATTTCGATCGCGAACCGCGCTTCTCGGTGCACTATATCGCCAATCCGGAACGGATCGTTATCGACCTGCCGGCGACCGCCTTCGGTTTTCCGGCCAAGGATCTCGCCGCCCGCGGCCTGTTCAAGGATATCCGCTACGGCAAGATGGACGAGGAAAGCGCCCGCATCGTCCTGACGACGGCAGGGCCGGTGAAGCTGGCGCTCGCCAAGGTGCAGGCCGACGAGGCCGGCAAGGGGCATCGCCTCGTGCTCGATGCCGAGATGATTGACAAGCAGGCCTTTTCCGAACTGGTGAAAACGCAATCCTGGAGCGATCGAGCCTCGAACGATCAGGCCGAAGCGGCCCAGACGACGAGCGCCATTCCGGCGCCTGAGAAAGCCGCCCCCGGCGATTTCGTCATCGCCGTCGACGCCGGCCATGGCGGCATCGATACCGGCGCGATCGGGGTCGACACCAAGACCGAGGAAAAGCAGGTGACGCTTGCCTTCGCCAAGGCCCTGACCGAGCGGCTGAACAAGGAGCCGGGCATCAAGGCTTTCCTGACGCGCGAAGATGACGAGTTCCTGTCGCTGTCGCAGCGTGTGCTCATCGCCCGCCAGAACCATGCCGGCCTGTTCATATCGCTGCATGCCGACACGCTGAAGCAGAAGGATATTCGCGGCGCCACCGTCTACACCATCTCCGACAAGGCATCCGACAAGCTCGCCGCCGACCTTGCCGAACGCGAAAACCTCTCCGACCAGATTGCCGGCAAGGAGACGGTCGCCGAACCGCCCGAGGTCGCCGATATCCTGCTCGATCTGACCCGGCGCGAGACCCAGGCCTTCTCGATCTCGCTCGCCGAGAGCGTGCTGAATTCTTTCAAGGACCAGGTCGGCACCATCAACAATCCGCACCGCCACGCCGGTTTCCGCGTGCTGCAGGCCCCCGACGTGCCGTCGATCCTCCTCGAGCTCGGCTTCCTCTCGAATGCCGACGACGAGAAACTGCTGCTCGACGAGACCTGGCGCGGCAAGATCGTCGGTCTTTTGACCGACGCAGTGAAGCGCTACCGCGCCGCCGTCATCGCCAATGGCGGCTGATACCTGCCGACCCCATAAATCCATAGGGGTTGCGGGTCGGTGGAATCCATGAAAACAAAGACTTAATATCCATCGCATGACTCAAATTCTGAGCGGGATGGCTTGGATCGGCGGCGGGGACGGGCGTTGCTTGGATGTGACAGTCCTAATGAAACGCGCTTGCGGCGGTGAATGCGGCGGGCAGAGCCCTATTTTCCTCACAATCGCGCCGTTACTCCGGCTTATGTTTCCTAAGCTTGTGGCGCGGAATCGGCTTGTGGCGGTAGCGCTCATGGAGTAAGCCGCGCAACGTGCAAATTGCCTTGATCCGTGCAATCGTTGCGTTCTGCGCCGATTGAAGATCGAAGAGACCGGTAGCTGAAAATATGGTTAGACTTTTTGGATATTTCTTCGGAATGGCCTGCGTCCTGTTTCTGGTCGCGGCGGCGGGTGTTGCCATCTATCTCGCCAACGTTGCGAAGGATCTCCCTGATTATGCTGTTCTGAACAGCTATGCGCCGCCGGTGACCACCCGTGTCCACGCCGGCAACGGCGCGCTGATGGCCGAATACGCCAAGGAAAAGCGTCTCTTCCTGCCGATCCAAGCCATCCCCGACCGCGTTAAGGCGGCATTCCTGTCGGCCGAAGACAAGAATTTCTACAACCACCCGGGCGTCGATCTCACCGGTCTCGGCCGTGCCATCCTCGTCAACCTGCAGAATTTCGGTTCCGGCCGCCGCCCCGTCGGCGCGTCCACCATCACCCAGCAGGTCGCCAAGAACTTCCTTTTGAGCTCCGACCAGACGATCGACCGCAAGATCAAGGAAGCGATCCTGTCCTTCCGCATCGAGCAGGCCTACAGCAAGGACAAGATCCTTGAGCTCTACCTGAACGAGATTTTCTTCGGCCTGAATTCCTACGGCATCGCCGGCGCCGCGCTCACCTATTTCAACAAATCCGTCACCGAGCTGACCGTTGCCGAAGCCGCCTATCTGGCGTCCTTGCCGAAAGGCCCGGCCAATTATCATCCTTTCCGCCATCCGGAAGCTGCGCTCGAGCGCCGCAACTGGGTGATCGACCGCATGGTCGAGAACGGCTATGTCAGCCAGAGTGACGGCGAAGAAGCCAAGAAGCAGCCGCTCGGCGTCACTGCCCGCACGACCGGCCCTTCGCTTTTTGCTTCGGACTATTTCGCCGAAGCGGTGCGCCGCCAGCTGATCGACCAATATGGCGAGAAGGTCCTCTATGAGGGCGGCCTTTCGGTGCGCACCTCGCTCGATCCGCAGCTGCAGCTTGCTGCCCGCAAGGCGCTGCAGGATGGTCTCATCACCTATGACGAGCGCCGCGGTTTCCACGGCCCGATCAAGCAGATCGACGCAAGCGGTGACTGGGGCAAGGCGCTTGCCGATATTCCGGCACTTGCCGACGTGCCGGAATGGCGGCTTGCCGTCGTGCTCGCCGTCTCCGACAGCACCGTCGATATCGGCCTGCAGCCGGCCAAGGATGGAAGCGGCAAGGTTTCGCCCGACCGTCAACGCGGCACCATCGACGCCAAGAACATGCAATGGGCCTTCCGTTCGGCCGATGCCGCCCGCAAGAGCACGAAATCGCCGGTCGGCGCCGTCGCCCCCGGTGATGTCGTCTATGTCGCAAAGCTCGGCGGCGACGCTTCGACCTCCTATCGCCTGCAGCAGCCGCCGAAGGTGCAGGGCGGCCTGGTCGCCATGGATCCGAAGACCGGCCGCGTGCTCGCCATGGTCGGCGGCTTCTCCTATGCCCAGTCCGAATTCAACCGCGCCACCCAGGCGATGCGCCAGCCGGGCTCCTCGTTCAAGCCTTTCGTCTATGCGGCGGCGATGGACAATGGCTATACGCCGGCGTCCGTCATCATGGACGCGCCGATCGAGATCGTCTCGGGCGGCCAGGTCTGGAGGCCGGAAAACTACGGCGGCGAATCTGGCGGCCCGTCGACACTGCGTTCGGGCATCGAGCATTCGCGCAACCTGATGACGGTGCGCCTGGCCAACGATCTCGGCATGAACATCGTCGCCGAATATGCCGAGCGCTTCGGCATCTACGATCACATGCTGCCGGTTCTCTCCATGTCGCTCGGCGCCGGCGACACGACGGTGCTGCGTATGGTCTCGGCCTATTCGGTCATCGCCAATGGCGGCAAGCAGATCAAGCCGACATTGATCGACCGAATCCAGGACCGTTACGGCAAGACGATCTTCAAGCATGAGGAGCGTCTGTGCGAGGGCTGCAATGCCGGCGACTGGCAGAATCAGGAAGAGCCGAATGTCGTCGACAACCGCGAAACCGTTCTCGACCCGATGACCGCCTATCAGATCACCTCGATGATGCAGGGCGTCATTCAGCGCGGCACCGCCGCCGGCAAGATCGATCTCGGCGGCCGCGACGTGGCCGGCAAGACCGGCACCACCAACGACGAGAAGGATGCCTGGTTCGTCGGCTTCACGCCGGATCTGGTCGCCGGCCTCTATATGGGCTTCGATACGCCGGGCCCGCTCGGCCGCGGCGGCACGGGCGGCGGTCTCTCCGCCCCGATCTTCAACGAATTCATGCAGGCCGCCGTCAAGGACACGCCGGAATCGAAGTTCGTCATTCCGCCGGGCATGAACCTGATTTCAATCGACCGCAAGACCGGCATGGCCGCCGTCGACGGCGATCCGAACACCATCATCGAGGCCTTCAAACCAGGCACCGGCCCGGCCGACAGCTTCAACGTCATCGGCATGGACAGCACCATGGCGCCGGAAGAGATCCTGAAGACCTCGCCGCAGGCAAACCAGGCCGTCCAGACCGGCACACCCGGCCTGTTCTGACAATCGCCGAATTTTGAACGCCCGCCGCGGCTCTTTACATCCGCGGCGGGCGTCTCTATGTCCACCAGCACCAGAAGAACCGAGACAGAGAAGCAGGAAAATGCGAGCGGAAATCGAAAACGTGGTCGATGAAACCAAGCAGGCTATCACCCTGCTGAGGAGGCATCTTTGACTGGGACCAGGCGATAAGACGGCTGGACTGGTTGAACAACAAGGCAGAGGATCCGAACCTCTGGAACGATGCGCAGGAAGCCCAGAAGCTGATGCGCGAGCGCCAGCAGCTCGATGACGGCATCAGCGGCGTCAAGCAGCTGGAACAGCAGCTGAACGACAATATCGAGCTGATCGAGCTCGGCGAGGAAGAGGGCGACGAAGGCGTCGTCAAGGAAGCCGAGGATACGCTGAAGGCCTTGAAGGCCGAGGCTGCGCGCCGGCAGGTGGAAGCCATGCTCTCCGGCGAGGCCGACGGCAACGACACCTATCTCGAAGTACATTCCGGCGCCGGCGGCACCGAAAGCCAGGACTGGGCGAACATGCTGCTGCGCATGTACACCCGCTGGGCCGAACGCCAGCGTTTCAAGGTCGAGCTTCTCGAAGTCCATGACGGCGAAGAGGCGGGCATCAAATCCGCGACCCTGCTCGTCAAGGGACACAATGCCTATGGCTGGCTGAAGACGGAATCGGGCGTGCACCGGCTGGTGCGCATCTCGCCTTACGACAGCAACGCGCGTCGCCACACCTCCTTCTCGTCGATCTGGGTCTATCCCGTGGTCGACGACTCGATCCAGATCGAGATCAATGAAGGTGACTGCCGCATCGACACCTATCGTTCGTCGGGCGCCGGCGGCCAGCACGTCAACACCACCGACTCGGCCGTGCGCATCACGCATATGCCGACCGGCATCGTCGTGCAGTGCCAGCAGGAGCGTTCGCAGCACAAGAACCGCGCGAAGGCCTGGGACATGCTGCGCGCCCGCATGTACGAAGCCGAGCTGAAGAAGCGTGAGGACGCCGCCAACGCCGAAGCCGCCTCCAAGACGGATATCGGCTGGGGCCACCAGATCCGCTCCTACGTGCTGCAGCCCTACCAGCTGGTCAAGGACCTGCGCACCGGCGTCGCCAGCACCGCGCCTGATGATGTGCTCGACGGCGAACTCAACGAGTTCATGGAAGCGGCCCTTGCCCACCGCATCAGCGGCGCCGCCGACGCAGTCGTCGACGACGTGGATTGATAGACAAAACCAGGATTGAGATTGGAAAGCCCCGGAGACGGGGCTTTTTTGATGCTCAGGCGATCGCTTTGACCGCGCTGTCCTGGAACAGCCTTGCCGACAGATCGGCAATCTCGTCATGAACAGCTGCGCGCGCAATGCCGGGGGGGTCGGTAAAGAGCTCTGCCGCAAAGGCCAGACCGAGTGCGGTGCCCTCCGGCACGAAGACGTAATGCCCAAGCCCGCCGCCGAAGATTTTAAGAGTGCTGTGTCTCAGCCGCGCATGCAGCCATGCCGAACATTCCTCGGCCGGTGCCGCCCTGTCGGCATCGCCGACGAGAATAAGAGCGGGCGCGTCGACGGCTTTCAGGCTTTCCTCGCTGAAACCGAGAACGGATCGGCCCGGCGCGCAGAGGAGGGCAGCCTTGATTCTGTCGTCCCGGTAGCACTTCGATATCCGCGACCATGAATCGCGAAACACATCGCTGGTGCGAAGCAAGGCCGGGATATGATCGGCAAGGTCGGGAAACTCCCTTGGTCCGCGCATGCCACCCGGCTTCATCCTGGATGGCTCGAACTGCGAAAACTGGGCGACAGCGCCGAGAAGCAGCGTGACGCTATAGGCTCCGGCCGAAAATCCGGCGGCGAACACGCGGCTCGTATCGATATGACTGGAGAGATCGCCGAGCCAGTCATCGCGGTGGTCGAGCACGAAGCTCAGATCCGGCGCCCGCTCCCAAAGGCAGGCAAAACCTTCGGCGCGATAGGGCTCATTGCCGGTATTGCCGTGGTGGTTGACGCCGAGCGCTGCAAATCCGCGATCGGCGAGCCGTCGCGCCAGCCACTCCAGTCCGGCCGCGGATCCGCCGGTGCCATGCGACAACAGGACGAGGGGATAGGGCCGGGCATCCGGCCGGATGGGTGCGTCGCGGGCGACGGCCGCCTTCTTGAACCAGCTTCTTTCCGCTGTATCGCTTTCCCGCGCGTCCTCGGCGGCGGGATACCACAGCGACCAGCTGATCGGCCTGGGGCCGTTTGCGTCCCAGTTCAACCTGTTCTTGTCGTAAAGGACACCGTCGCGGTAGCCGAGTTTCATCTCTTCCACGCCTTCCCGAACGATTCCCAGTGGTTCAATTCGTCGCTTTTTCGACGGTGATGTCTCCGAATTCGTCGATCAGCACAGTCCAACCATCCGGCTCGGCATTGGGATCGGTCTTCAGATAGATCGTCGCGAACAGCCCCGGTTCCTTGATGATGCCGTTCGAATTTTCGGGGCGTATATCGGTAACATAAGGCTTCAGGTCGCTGAACTCCTGCAGCTCGACGGTAGAAGCGATCGCCGGGCCGGTCTCGGTCTGGGCAATCTGCTGGAGATAGACCTTCGAGGTCCTGTCTTCCTGGCGCACGGCAAAGAGCTTGTAATAGCCGTGGCGCGGCGTGGCCTTTCCCTCGGGATTGGCAACGCTTTCGGCACCTGTCGGCGCCCGCTCGACATCCGGTGCGTTGCCGTCATCCTCCCAGTAGCCGGTGCTGGTCGCGAAAATCACCGATGCCGGCAGGATGGCATCCTGCGCCGGCAAGGCTGCAGCCGACCATCCGATGAGGAAAACCGTGGTCATCAATATCCGTCGCACAACCATCGTCTCAATCCTTGAACTGCTCGGCGAGAATACGGTCGGACCAGGAGCGGTCGGGATCGGAAAGGATGCGTGCCGTCATATGCTCCGACTGGGCAATGCGGACATGCAGTACAGATTTGACCTCCGTATTGTCGGCCACCGCATTTACCGGCCGCTTCACCGGCTCGAGGACATCGATATCGACGGTCACCTTGTTCGGCAGCAGTGCGCCCCTCCAGCGCCGCGGCCGGAAGGCGCTGACCGGCGTCATGGCGAGCAGCGGCGCCTCGAGCGGCAGGATCGGGCCGTGGGCGGAAAGATTATAGGCCGTCGACCCGGCAGGGGTCGCCACCATCAGCCCGTCGCAGATCAGCTCCTCCAGGCGCACGCGCCCATCCACCGTGACCCGCAGATTGGCAGCCTGGTAGGACTGGCGGAAAAGATAGACTTCATTGATGGCGAGCGCCGTCGAATTGGTGCCGTCGGCATTGGCGGTCGTCATCTGCAACGGCCGGAAGACGTTTTCGACGGCGACACAGATGCGCTCCTGAAGCTGTTCGCTGCGGTAGTCGTTCATCAGAAAGCCGACCGAGCCGCGGTTCATGCCGTAGACCAGCTTGCCGGAGTTCATGGTGTTGTGCAGCGTCTGCAGCATGAAACCATCGCCGCCGAGCGCAACGATGACATCGGCATCATCGGCCGGTACGTCGCCATAGATGCGAATCAACTCCTCGCGCGCGGCGAGCGCCTCCGTCGTCGGCGAGGCGATAAAGGAAAGAGTCTGAAATGAACGGCCCATGCAATGCCCTTTGTGAAGCTGCTCTAGCTAACGGATAAAGGGCTGGTGCGACAAGGACGTTTTCTATCGCCAAGCGTTTGAGGGCGGCCGATCTCTCCCCACAGACACGAATTTTTCTTTACAGAATCATAGAATCTGCTAGTTGGGCACCTATTGCCCTTGTAGCTCAGTTGGTAGAGCACCTGATTTGTAATCAGGGGGTCGCGGGTTCGAACCCTGCCGGGGGCACCAGCCTACGCTCTGTAAGCTTCGGCTCGGCGAGCCGAAGAGAGCAGCTAAGCGGAGGCTGTCGCGCCGTAGTTCGTAGAAACGAAGGCGGACTGGTTCAGAATGCTCCGGCACCATCCGCGCGATACCGCCGGCTAACTCATAGTCTGGGTTGGACGCCGCTTCGCTCGATCGCACCGGCAGATTTGTCCAGCCATCGCACATCCCTTGATGAACCTTCCCTGAAGGGCTGCTTCAGCGCCAATTCAGCCGCGCCAGCTTATCTTCGCCTCATCAACAATGAGGAAGCAGCCATGAAGCTCGCACATCTCTTTTTCGCCGCAACCATGTCCGTCGGTGCGGCTCTTTCGTCAGTCGCCCCGGCCGCCGCCATGCCCGTCGACCGGCCGGCTGTGTCGGCCCAGGGCGATATCGTTCAAATTCGTGATGGCTGGCGACGTGATCGCGACGGTGACGACCGCGGCTGGCGTGATGAGCGTGACGACCGCGGTTGGCGCCATCAGCGCGATTGGCGCCGGTCCGACTGGCGTGATGATGACTGGCGCTGGCGCCGGTGGCGTGCCGAGCGTTGGCAGGAACGCCGTGAGTGGCGCCATCGCGATCGTGATATGCCTTTCTGGCTCTATCGCGGCTGACGCCAGCGCATTCTGCTACAGCGTTCGTTGCGCGCCCGAGACGCGCGGCGAGAGAACGGCCCGGATCATCCGGGCCGTTTTTCAATGCGTGACGGGTTCGTTGACGCTCGCCTCGAGCTTGTTGCCGTTGCCGGTCTGGCCGGCACCCGACGGCGACAGGATTGCGATGCTGAGCACGGAGGCGACCATGAAGGCGACGACGGCAATCATTATGCGCATAGGCGTTCAATCCTCGTTCAGTCGGGATTAACGCACCATTGTCGTCCGCGTTCCTATCAGGGCTAAAGCGCGCCGCATCGATTTTGATTCATGCGACGCGCTTTAGCCTTTTGTTTTTATGCATGTCGTTACCCCGGAACCGCTGCACGTTTCCTGATGACATGCATTATTGCACCGTTCCCGGCGTCGCGGGGCCGGGCGCCGTCGGCGACAGGGGATCGGGCTGGTGGACCGGGTGCGAGGTGTCCACCCAGATGATGCTGAGAATGATCCCGACGAAGACCGCGATGAAGAGGATACCGAAAATCAGCGGTCGAATAGCCATGATGGGGATCGTTCCTTCTTGCTTCCGACCGGTCGTTGCGATCGGTCATCGCCCGATCATAGTGGTCCAGGAGGTCTTTCCAAGGCAAAATCGAATTTCTCCGGCATCGGTCGAGCTTTGCGCGGCTATCTCAGGCATGCGTTTTCCATCTGTCGCAGCGGGTTGAACTGTGTCAGGGATGCCTGAAACAGTTGGGGACGGTCATGAAACGGACGGTTACAGCATCGGTCATTGTCGCGGCATTCGTCGCCGGAGCCTCTGCAAACGGTGTAGCTTTCGACAAGCCGATAAAAGTGGATGTCGTCGCGCTGCCGAAGGATGAGCTCAATCCCGATGCAAAGCCGAAGATCACCTGCAGCCGCTATCCAGCCTTCATGGTCAAGGAGGTCGATCTCGGCGAGGTCGGCGCCGAAAAGCTGGCGCTGCTTGCCGCCGATGCGCCGTGTGAGCGCACAAGCGAGCGCGAGCGGGTGATCGCGGACGATACCGCCGGCTATCTCATGGGTGTCAGCGGCGGTTTCGTCTTCTTCCGGGCGGCGGACGGGTGGAGCGGCGGGCTGCCCTTCGTCGTCTACGATGCGGCGACGGGCGAGCGGCTGCTCGACGATTCCCTCGATGGCGATGATTTTGCCGCGATCAGGAGCGGGAAGGCGGAGCTGACGCTCGATTTCCGCCGCGTCTACACGGCTTCCTGCTCGCTCTACCTCGAAGGCACCGGCTGCGCGAAAGCGATTGCCGCCGAGACCGGCCTGGCGCCGAAGCAACTGCCGGATTGCGCCGCGGCCTACAAGGCGGAAATCAAACGCAGCCCCGACCACGCCAGCGAAATCGAGAAACTGCCGAGCGTGGTCGTCTATCCCGTCGAGCTTGTCTATGCGGCCGGCGATACGACCCGACGGCCGATGGACGGTCTGACCACTTGCAAGACGCCCGACTGACCGATCAGTGACGTACGAGCGAAAGCGGCTTGCCGCCTTCCTGTTTCGATTTGTCGAAATTGCCGTCGCTGCGCATGTCGAACCCGAGCGACGAGCCGTCACCGCCCATCAGCGTGAGGGCGAAACCCTCGATATGCCAGACCGCAAGCTTGAGCTTGGCGACATTGGCAGCGCAGTCACCGGAGAGTGACAATGGCGCATTGCCGTCCGTCCCGACATTGCTGTCGAGCGTGACGCCGCAAAGCCTTTCTCCGTCCGGCCGCTGCATTGTCCAAGTCCCGGCAAGGCTGTCGAAGGTCGGCAGGTGATCGACGCCGTCGGGGGCTGCAGGCAGCAGAAACAGCTTGCCGTCTTCCGTCTTCATCGGAGAGCCCTCGTTTTCGACGAAATGGGCAAGCACCTTGCGCGTCGGATCGATCAGGATGAGGCCGCCATTGCCGTCGAAATTCCACGCAGCGGCATCCGCGAGGGCTGGTAACGGCTTGGTGCAGGCCTCCTGCCCGGAAACCGAATAGCCGCCGATCGCCATGTCGGTTCCGAGCGTCATCCGGCATCCCGCGCGCCCGTCTTCCGGCGCGACGAGATAGGTTCCTGCCTGCGCTTTGAGGATGTCGGGATCGATATCCTGCCCATACGTCTGACCGCAGATGAGGAGGGCGGCTGCGCAAGCCGCGAGCCGAAAGACCAAACGGATCATGACAGTCCCCCTTGTCGCGGCCCGCATGCGGACCAGCCTATGCCTTCAGGTAAAGCCGCGCCGCATAAAGCGCGATCGCCGCCGCATTCGAGACGTTCAGCGATTTGATCGCGCCCGGCATGTCGAGGCGGGCAAGCGCGTTGACGGTTTCCCGCGTCTTCTGGCGAAGCCCCTTGCCCTCGGAGCCGAGCACCAGCGCCACTTTCTCGCCCGAAAACGTGCCCTCGAGCGCCGCAGGCCCTTCCGAATCGAGGCCGATGGTGGAGAAGCCGAGCTTGTGCAGTTCACCGAGCGCATCGGCGAGATTGGTCACCTGTATGTAAGGTATCAGTTCCAGCGCGCCGGAGGCGGATTTGGCCAGCACGCCTGACTCAGTCGGGCTGTGTCTCTGGGTGGTGATGACGGCGCCGGCATTGAAGGCGACCGCCGAACGCATGATCGCGCCGACATTATGCGGATCGGTGACCTGGTCGAGGACGAGCAGGAGAGGGCTGTCCTTCAGTGCTTCGAGCCGGCGGACCGGCAGCGGCCGCGTTTCCAGCATGACGCCTTGATGGATCGCCTCGGGACCGAGCACCTTGTCGATCTCCTGCGGCGAGACGATCTCGAAGGGAATGCCGAGCGTTTCGACGTCGACTTCGAGCCGCGCCAGCGCGTTCTGCGTCACGAAGAGTTTGATCTTCTTGCGCTCGGGATTGTCGAGGGCGGCGCGCACGGTATGCAGGCCATAGAGATGCACCTGGTCGGGCGCCAGCGCCGGCGGCTTCCAGTCCTCACCCCCGCGCCTGCGTTTCTGCGGCTGAGGGGTCGGGATCTCGCCGCGTTCGCGCTTGGCGTCACGGTGGGCGCGCCGCAGCGTGGCGTAATGCGTATCCTTGGCCGATGGGTCTGTCGCGGCCTTGCCGCCGGGTTTTTTGTCTTTGCTCATGCGGCTTTATAGCCATGGCGCTCGCCGCCGCATAGGCTTTCTTTCATATGCCGGCTTTCGGCGGCGAATGAAATTTTTCGTGTTTTTTTCCGTTGTCATCGTGTTGACAGACTGAAATGCTCCGGTCATATACGCGGCGCAGACGACGGGCGGCAACGCTTCGAAGTCTGACAAACTTGGTCTTCTAGATCCGGACGAAAAACTGGAGAGATGCCCGAGTGGTTAAAGGGGACGGACTGTAAATCCGTTGGCTCAGCCTACGTTGGTTCAAATCCAACTCTCTCCACCATTCGTCATCGGATCGGACCACCCCGCGGGTATAGCTCAATGGTAGAGCAGCAGCCTTCCAAGCTGAATACGCGGGTTCGATTCCCGCTACCCGCTCCAGTTTTCCAAAGCTCGTTCATGCGCCCGGTGCTGCCGCTATAATTTCCGCACGTCGATGTTTCGGAAGAGGCTGGCGACAGCGGCTCTCGACTGACAGGCGAGGGCGCTCGATCCTTCGCGCCCGTGCTTCATCTCTCGCCGTCCACGCGATTTTCTGCAAGGATTTCAGTGATTTTCCCCTGCATGCCGGCGAATCGCCTTGCAGCCGGCGAATTGTCCCCCATATGCGCTGTCACACCAAGAATGGCGTCTGCAATTAAGTCTTGCGCAATGTCGCCGAAAGCCTTAAACGGCGGCACTAAACCGGTTCGCCGGGGCCCACCATTTCGTTCACAGGAAGCATTCAAATGGCAAAGAGTAAGTTTGAGCGCAACAAGCCGCACGTCAACATTGGCACGATCGGCCACGTTGACCACGGCAAGACGTCTCTGACGGCAGCGATCACGAAGTACTTCGGTGAGTTCAAGGCGTACGACCAGATCGACGCTGCTCCGGAAGAAAAGGCCCGCGGCATCACCATTTCGACGGCGCACGTCGAGTATGAGACGCCGGCCCGCCACTACGCCCACGTCGACTGCCCCGGCCACGCCGACTACGTCAAGAACATGATCACCGGTGCTGCCCAGATGGACGGCGCGATTCTGGTGTGCTCGGCCGCTGACGGCCCGATGCCGCAGACGCGCGAACACATCCTGCTCGCCCGCCAGGTCGGCGTTCCGGCGATCGTTGTGTTCCTGAACAAGGTCGACCAGGTTGACGACGCCGAGCTTCTCGAACTGGTCGAGCTCGAAGTTCGCGAACTTCTGTCGTCCTACGACTTCCCGGGCGACGATATCCCGGTCGTCAAGGGTTCGGCGCTTGCTGCTCTTGAAGATTCTGACAAGAAGATCGGCGAAGACGCGATCCGCGAGCTGATGGCAGCTGTTGACGCCTACATCCCGACGCCTGAGCGTCCGATCGACCAGCCGTTCCTGATGCCGATCGAAGACGTGTTCTCGATCTCGGGCCGCGGCACTGTGGTGACCGGCCGCGTCGAGCGTGGCATTGTCAAGGTTGGCGAAGAAGTCGAGATCGTCGGCATCCGCGCGACCTCGAAGACGACGGTGACCGGCGTTGAAATGTTCCGCAAGCTGCTCGATCAGGGCCAGGCTGGCGACAACATCGGCGCACTGGTTCGCGGTGTGAACCGTGACGGCGTCGAGCGTGGCCAGATCCTGTGCAAGCCGGGCTCTGTCAAGCCGCACAAGAAGTTCATGGCGGAAGCCTACATCCTGACGAAGGAAGAGGGTGGCCGTCATACGCCGTTCTTCACCAACTACCGTCCGCAGTTCTACTTCCGCACGACGGACGTTACCGGCATCGTGACGCTGCCTGAGGGCACCGAGATGGTCATGCCGGGCGACAACGTCACGGTTGCCGTCGAGCTGATCGTTCCGATCGCGATGGAAGAAAAGCTGCGCTTCGCGATCCGCGAAGGCGGCCGCACCGTCGGCGCCGGTATCGTTGCTTCGATCGTCGAGTAATCCTGGGATTACCCGAAATTCAGGAAAAACCCCGCTGGAAACGGCGGGGTTTTTTCGTTTTGATACCTGCTTGAGGGATTAACAGGTGTTGTAAAAATATCGTTAAATATGCCTGTCACAGTATTTTGTTCATCTCACATTCAGAAACCAGTTGTGATTGGTTCATTTTAGTCCAGACTCCTTCATGCAAAGAGGAGAGCCCGGATGATTCCAAAGGCCACGTTCGTTGCGACGATATTCGCGATGTATGTTTTCACGATGTTTTTCATCGCTGCAATTCCGCAGGAGGTTGTTCAGGCAGCCGGAGTGCAGATCGGTGACGTAACCGTCGTTAAGTGACGATTTCAGCAGTTCACCGCAGGCGTCTGCGGTGAACGGAAATGATCGGCCAGGCGCCCGGAGAGGGTGCTCCTGGCGACGCGGGGGTAAACCCTTGCAGGACGCTCGCTTGCTCTTCGCGCGGAAGCGTCTAACTATGCCTCCGATTTGATGACGCGGAGGATATTCCATGAAGAAGCGAATTCTGTTTACGGGCGGTTCGGGCAAGGCAGGTCGCCATACCGTGCCATGGCTCGTCAATGCGGGTTACGAGGTTCACAACCTCGATCTGGTGCCGCTGGACAGTCCCGGCGTCACCAATCTCATTGCCGACATCACCGATAGCGGCCAGGTCTTCAACGCGCTGTCTATGCACCGCGATTTTCCCGATCTCGATGCGGGCAGGGGCGTGCAGCCCTTCGATGCCGTCGTGCATTTCGCTGCCATCCCGCGCATTCTGATCAAGCCCGACAATGAGACTTTCCGCATCAATACGATGGGCACTTATAATGTCATCGAGGCGGCGGTGAAGCTCGGCATCAGGAAGATTATCGTCGCATCCAGCGAGACGACCTACGGCGTCTGCTTCGCCGAAGGCCATCGCGATTTCCACCAGTTCCCGCTGGAGGAAGACTACGACGTCAATCCGATGGATTCCTACGGGCTTTCCAAGGTGGTCAACGAAAAGACGGCGCGCGCCTTTGCGGAGCGTTCAGGCTTCGACATCTATGCGCTGCGCATCGGTAACGTCATCGAGCCGCACGAATATGAGAGGTTCCCCACCTATTTCGCCAATCCCGAGATGCGCAAACGCATCGCCTGGAGTTATATCGACGCCCGCGATCTCGGGCAGATCTGCCATCTCTGCGTCGAAAAGGACGGTCTGGGCTATCAGGTCTTCAATGCGGCGAACGATACCGTCTCGGCCAATACGCCGTCGAGGGAGCTTGCCAGGCGATTCTTCCCCAACGTGCCCTTCACCCGCGAGATCGGCGAATATGAAGGCCTGCTCTCCAACCGCAAGATTCGCGAGGTGCTGGGTTTTAAGGAAGAGCACGATTGGCGCAAATACGTGAAGGTCTGAACCCGTATCGGCGGCGCGATGAGCAAGCCGATCGCTCGCATATGCGCAGAATGGCTATGAAAAACGAAAATCGTGCTTGCCAATCCGCCGTCGCCGTCTTAAAGGGAGCGCCATGCTTTTCAGCAGCGATTTGCGGGCCTTGGCCCAGCGCTGAATGAGCGGCATGAAGGGGTATAGCTCAGTTGGTAGAGCGGCGGTCTCCAAAACCGCAGGTCGTAGGTTCGAGCCCTACTGCCCCTGCCATTTTCCTTGATGCGGGACAGCGCGGACGTGCTCGCGGCATTCCGGCCGGGGATCGATGGGCAGTGACTAATTTCGTTAAACTTCGGTTTCCCTCTTGTGTATTGGGGAATCGGTGTTTATTTAGGGTTCAACAGACACGCGGTGCGTGGGGCTGATAGTTTCAGCTTTACGCGCCGTAATTGCGTGGGCAGTCGATGGCATCAAAATCCAATCCGTTTGCGTTTCTGCAGCAGGTTCGCTCCGAGACGTCCAAAGTTACATGGCCGTCGCGCCGCGAGACGATGATCTCGACGGTCATGGTGCTTGTGATGGTGGTTTTCGCCGCGCTGTTTTTCTTTGCCGCTGACCAGCTGATCGGCTGGGCTCTGAGCTTCGTGCTCAATACCGGCAACTGATACGGGTGGAGATGAAAATGGCGGCACGTTGGTACATCGTCCACGCATATTCAAATTTTGAAAAGAAGGTCGCTGAAGACATCGAGAACAAGGCTCGCCAGAAGGGGCTTGAGCACCTGTTCGAGAAGATCCTCGTGCCGACCGAAAAGGTGGTGGAAGTGCGTCGCGGCCGCAAGGTCGACAGCGAGCGCAAGTTCTTCCCGGGCTATGTCATGGTTCGCGCCAATCTGACGGACGAAGCCTACCATCTGATCAAGAACACGCCGAAGGTCACAGGCTTCCTCGGCTCCGACAATAAGCCCGTTCCGATTCCGGATCATGAAGCCGAGCGCATTCTCGGCCAGGTCCAGGAAGGTGTCGAGCGGCCGAAGGCCTCCATTACCTTCGAGATCGGCGAGCAGGTTCGCGTTTCCGACGGCCCGTTCGCGTCGTTCAACGGCACGGTTCAGGATGTGGACGAAGAGCGTTCGCGCCTGAAGGTCGAAGTGTCGATCTTCGGCCGCGCAACGCCGGTCGAGCTGGAATACGCTCAGGTCGAGAAGGTCTGATTGTAAGAGATTGGAAGCAGGCCTTTGCGGCCGGTTTCCTGCGGACCTTGTCCGCACCCGCGTGGAAGGTGAGGGGTCTTAGCCGGACCCTAATGATCCGCACCACGCAACCGCAGCCGCCGGAGAGATCCGGCATCACGGGCCGGGCGACCGGCCGTTCATGAAAGGCAGAGAGATATGGCTAAGAAAGTTGCAGGCCAGCTCAAGCTTCAGGTCAAGGCAGGATCGGCAAACCCGTCCCCGCCGATTGGTCCGGCGCTTGGTCAGCGTGGCATTAACATCATGGAATTCTGCAAGGCGTTCAATGCCGCCACGCAGGAAATGGAAAAGGGCATGCCGATCCCGGTCGTCATCACCTATTACCAGGACAAGTCCTTCACCTTCGCGATGAAGCAGCCTCCGGTCAGCTACTGGCTGAAGAAGGAAGCGAAGATCACGTCCGGTTCCAAGACGCCCGGCAAGGGCGCCAAGGCCGGTTCCCTCACCAAGGCTCAGATCAAGTCGATCGCAGAAGCCAAGATGAAGGATCTGAACGCAGCGGATATCGAAGGTGCAATGGCGATGATCGAGGGCTCTGCCCGCGCCATGGGCCTGGAAGTGGTGGGTTAAGATCATGGCTGGTAAGCGCACGCAGAAGATCAACGAAGGTGTTGATCCCACCAAGCTCTACGCTCTGAGCCTCGCCATCGGCATGGTCAAGGAACGGGCTGTCGCCAAGTTCGACGAAACCATCGAAGTCTCGATGAACCTCGGCGTCGACCCGCGCCATGCGGACCAGATGGTTCGCGGCGTCGTCAATCTGCCGAACGGCACGGGCCGTACGGTTCGCGTCGCCGTCTTCGCTCGTGGCGTCAAGGCCGATGAAGCCAAGGCTGCCGGTGCCGATATCGTCGGCGCTGAAGACCTCGTCGAAATCGTCCAGGGCGGCAAGATCGAATTCGATCGCTGCATCGCCACCCCGGACATGATGCCGCTCGTCGGCCGTCTCGGTAAGGTTCTCGGCCCCCGCGGCATGATGCCGAACCCGAAGGTCGGCACCGTCACCATGGATGTCGCCGGAGCCGTCAAGGCTTCCAAGGGCGGCGCTGTCGAGTTCCGCGTCGAAAAGGCTGGTATCGTCCATGCCGGCATCGGCAAGGCCTCTTTCGACGCCAAGGCTCTGGAAGAAAACATCCGCGCCTTTGCTGACGCCGTCATCAAGGCGAAGCCGGCTGGCGCCAAGGGCAACTACGTCAAGCGCGTGGCGATTTCCTCGACCATGGGCCCGGGCGTCAAGATCGAAGTCGGCTCGGTCACAGCAAGCCCGACTGCATAAGTTGATTGCCGGACCTCGGTCCGGCCACTGAAATTCCGGCCTCGCAAGGGGCCGGAATATTCCGGAGAAATCCGGAATCCTGTCCGAGATTGCAGGTGGTTTTCCCTTAATCACTTCGCCTGCATGAGACGGGTAAGACCCGAAATTCATGAAGTTCGCTTCTAGGAAATCGGTTCGAGCCTTGGATGCCTTGTGCCTCTTTAGCCTTGATTGGCGCGAGAGCGCGGGGGGACAGGATCCTCAAGCGTCGCTTGGGATCTCACATGATCCCGGGAGGCAAAAGGCAACCCGGCGGGCCCGTTTTCGGTCCCGCCAACTGGAGATAGGCAGTGGAAAGAGCGGAAAAACGCGAATTCGTCACGGAACTGAACGAAGTCTTCAAGGCTTCGGGCTCAGTTGTCGTGGCCCACTATGCTGGTGCCACAGTCGCGCAGATGAACGACTTTCGTTCGAAGATGCGTGCAGCTGGCGGTACCGTCAAAGTCGCGAAGAACCGCCTGGCCAAAATTGCCCTTCAAGGTACGGAAGCGGAAGGGATCACCGATCTCTTCAAGGGTCAGACGCTGATTGCATACAGCACCGATCCGATCACCGCTCCGAAGGTCGTCATGGATTTCGCCAAGACCAACGACAAGATCGTTGTGCTGGGCGGCGCCATGGGAACAACCACGCTCAACGCCGATGCAGTCAAGTCGCTTGCGACCCTGCCTTCGCTCGATGAGCTGCGTGCGAAGCTGCTGGGCATGATCCAGACACCGGCTACCCGCATCGCTGGGGTTGTTGCAGCACCGGCAAGCCAGCTTGCTCGCGTGTTCGCGGCTTACGCCAAGAAGGACGAAGCCGCTTAAGGCGGTTTTTCGCTGTTTATAATCAACCGGTTCGAACCGAACAAAAGGAACTAGTAAAATGGCTGATCTCGCAAAGATCGTTGACGACCTCTCCTCGCTGACCGTTCTGGAAGCTGCAGAACTGTCGAAGCTTCTCGAAGAAAAGTGGGGCGTTTCCGCTGCTGCTCCGGTAGCTGTTGCTGCCGCTGCTGGTGGTGCTGGCCCGGCTGTCGTTGAAGAAGAAAAGACCGAATTCGACGTCATCCTCGTCGAAGCCGGTGCCAACAAGATCAACGTCATCAAGGAAGTCCGCGCCATCACCGGTCTCGGCCTCAAGGAAGCCAAGGACCTCGTCGAAGGCGCTCCGAAGGCTGTCAAGGAAGGCGTCAACAAGGCTGAAGCCGCTGACATCAAGAAGAAGCTTGAAGACGCTGGCGCCAAGGCCGACGTCAAGTAATCTTGAAACGCTTTTGGGAGGCAGTCTCTGCTGCCTCCCATTTGCCGTTTTTCTGAACGAATTACCCAAAAGCCGCGTCAAACCGGCTTTTGGGTAATGGGTTCTTCAAAAGGATAGTCTCGCACCGAGGGCAGCACAGCAATCCGAGCTGAGCGTTTTCGGGTGTCGGACGAGATTGAACTACTCATTGATAGACGGGATCGACTGGCCATCGGTTCCCGTCCGTTGCAGGCCCGGGTGCAAGATTTTGAAGGAGCGACGATGGCTCAGACCCTTTCGTTCAATGGTCGTAGGCGCGTACGCAAGTTTTTTGGTAAGATCCCCGAAGTCGCAGAAATGCCGAACCTCATCGAGGTTCAGAAGGCGTCCTACGACCAGTTTTTGATGGTTGAAGAGCCGAAAGGCGGCCGGCCCGACGAGGGCCTTCAGGCCGTTTTCAAGTCGGTTTTCCCGATCACCGATTTTTCCGGCGCTTCCATGCTGGAATTCGTATCCTACGAATTCGAACCGCCGAAGTTCGACGTTGACGAATGCCGTCAGCGCGACCTGACCTATGCTGCGCCGCTGAAGGTGACGCTGCGCCTCATCGTGTTCGATATCGACGAGGATACCGGCGCAAAGTCGATCAAGGACATCAAGGAACAGTCCGTCTACATGGGCGATATGCCGCTCATGACCAACAACGGCACGTTCATCGTCAACGGCACCGAGCGCGTCATCGTTTCCCAGATGCACCGTTCGCCGGGCGTCTTCTTCGACCACGACAAGGGCAAGAGCCATTCTTCCGGCAAGCTGCTGTTTGCTGCCCGCGTCATCCCTTATCGCGGTTCCTGGCTCGATATCGAATTCGACGCCAAGGATATCGTCTACGCCCGTATCGACCGTCGCCGTAAGATCCCTGTCACGTCGCTGCTGATGGCGCTCGGCATGGACGGCGAGGAAATCCTCGACACCTTCTACACGAAGTCGCTCTACAAGCGCGACGGCGAAGGCTGGCGCATTCCCTTCAAGCCGGAAACGCTGAAGGGTGCCAAGGCGATCACCGAGATGGTCGACGCCGATACCGGCGAAGTCGTCGTCGAAGCCGGCAAGAAGCTGACCCCGCGCCTGCTGCGCCAGCTGTCCGACAAGGGCCTGAAGGCGCTGAAGGCCGCTGACGACGATCTCTATGGCAACTACCTCGCCGGCGACATCGTCAACTACTCCACCGGTGAAATCTACCTCGAAGCCGGCGACGAAATCGACGAGAAGACGCTCGGCATCATCCTGGCGAACGGCTTCGACGAGATCCCGGTTCTCGGCATCGACCACATCAATGTCGGCGCCTATATCCGCAACACGCTTTCGGCCGACAAGAACGAGAACCGTCAGGACGCTCTGTTCGACATCTACCGCGTCATGCGTCCGGGCGAGCCGCCGACCATGGAATCGGCCGAAGCCATGTTCAACTCGCTGTTCTTCGATGCGGAGCGTTACGACCTCTCCGCCGTCGGCCGCGTCAAGATGAACATGCGTCTCGACCTGACCGTCGAAGACACCGTCCGCATCCTGCGCAAGGACGACATCCTAGCCGTGGTCAGGATGCTGGTCGAACTGCGTGACGGCAAGGGTGAGATCGACGACATCGACAACCTCGGCAACCGCCGCGTCCGCTCGGTCGGCGAGCTGATGGAAAACCAGTACCGTCTCGGCCTGCTCCGCATGGAGCGCGCGATCAAGGAACGCATGTCCTCGATCGAGATCGACACGGTGATGCCGCAGGATCTGATCAACGCCAAGCCGGCGGCTGCCGCCGTTCGCGAATTCTTCGGTTCCTCGCAGCTCTCGCAGTTCATGGACCAAGTCAACCCGCTCTCGGAAATCACCCACAAGCGCCGTCTTTCGGCTCTTGGCCCGGGTGGTCTGACCCGTGAGCGCGCCGGCTTCGAAGTCCGCGACGTGCATCCGACCCACTACGGCCGTATTTGCCCGATCGAAACGCCTGAGGGTCCGAACATCGGTCTGATCAACTCGCTTGCGACCTTTGCCCGCGTCAACAAGTACGGCTTCATCGAAAGCCCGTATCGTCGTATCGTCGACGGCAGGGTGACGAGCGACGTGCTTTACCTCTCCGCCATGGAAGAGGCGAAGTACTACGTCGCCCAGGCCAACGCCGAAATGAACGCCGACGGTTCCTTCGTCGACGAGTTCGTCGTCTGCCGTCATGCCGGCGAAGTCATGCTCGCACCCCGCGACAGCATGAACCTGATGGACGTTTCGCCGAAGCAGGTCGTTTCGGTCGCAGCCGCGCTCATCCCGTTCCTGGAAAACGACGACGCCAACCGCGCGCTCATGGGCTCGAACATGCAGCGTCAGGCCGTGCCGCTGCTGCGTGCCGAAGCCCCGTTCGTCGGGACCGGCATGGAGCCGGTCGTTGCCCGTGACTCAGGCGCTGCCATCGGCGCGCGCCGCGGCGGCGTGGTCGACCAGGTCGACGCGACGCGTATCGTTATCCGCGCCACCGAAGACCTCGAAGCCGGCAAATCCGGCGTCGATATCTACCGCCTGCAGAAGTTCCAGCGTTCGAACCAGAACACCTGCGTCAACCAGCGCCCGCTGGTCACCGTCGGTGACGAGGTCAACCGCGGCGACATCCTCGCCGACGGCCCGTCGACCGATCTCGGCGACCTGGCGCTCGGCCGTAACGCGCTCGTCGCGTTCATGCCCTGGAACGGCTACAACTACGAAGACTCGATCCTGCTCTCCGAGCGTATCGTTGCCGACGACGTGTTCACCTCCATCCACATCGAGGAATTCGAAGTGATGGCGCGCGACACCAAGCTTGGTCCTGAGGAAATCACCCGCGACATTCCGAACGTTTCGGAAGAAGCGCTGAAGAACCTCGACGAAGCCGGCATCGTCTACATCGGCGCCGAAGTTCAGCCGGGCGATATTCTTGTCGGCAAGATCACGCCGAAGGGCGAAAGCCCGATGACGCCGGAAGAAAAGCTTCTGCGCGCCATCTTCGGCGAAAAGGCCTCCGACGTGCGCGACACTTCCATGCGAATGCCGCCCGGCACCTACGGCACGATCGTCGAAGTCCGCGTCTTCAACCGCCATGGCGTTGAGAAGGACGAGCGCGCGATGGCAATCGAGCGCGAAGAGATCGAACGTCTTGCAAAGGACCGCGATGACGAGCAGGCGATCCTCGACCGTAACGTTTACGGCCGTCTGATCGAAATGCTGCGCGGCCAGGCCTCCATCGCCGGCCCGAAGGGCTTCAAGAAGGGCACCGAGCTTTCGAATGCCGTCGTCTCCGAATATCCCCGCTCGCAGTGGTGGATGTTCGCCGTCGAGGACGAGAAGGTTCAGAGCGAGCTCGAAGCGCTCCGCGGCCAATACGACGAATCCAAGTCGCGCCTTGAACAGCGCTTCATGGACAAGGTCGAAAAGGTCCAGCGCGGCGATGAAATGCCTCCTGGCGTCATGAAGATGGTCAAGGTCTTCGTCGCTGTGAAGCGCAAGATCCAGCCGGGCGACAAGATGGCCGGCCGTCACGGGAACAAGGGCGTCGTCTCGCGCATTGTGCCTGTCGAGGACATGCCGTTCCTCGAAGACGGCACGCATGTCGACGTCGTTCTGAACCCGCTCGGCGTTCCCTCGCGTATGAACGTCGGCCAGATCCTCGAAACCCATCTGGGTTGGGCTTGCGCCGGCATGGGTCGCCAGATCGGCGAACTGATCGACGCATACAAGGCCAATGGCAACATCGAGCCGCTGCGCAAGACCATCGGCGATGTCGTCGGTGACGGTCCGAAGGCCGAACAGGTCCAGGATTTCGACGACGACTCGGTTCTGCGTCTCGCCGACCAGTGGAAGCGCGGCGTTTCGATTGCAACGCCGGTCTTCGACGGCGCCAACGAAGCCGACGTCAACGACATGCTGCGCCTGGCAGGTCTCAAGGACACCGGTCAGTCGACGCTCTATGACGGCCGTACCGGCGAGCAGTTCGACCGCCAGGTGACCGTGGGCTACATCTACATGCTGAAGCTCAACCACTTGGTCGACGACAAGATCCATGCCCGTTCGATCGGTCCTTACTCGCTCGTGACCCAGCAGCCGCTGGGCGGCAAGGCGCAGTTCGGCGGTCAGCGCTTCGGGGAAATGGAAGTCTGGGCGCTCGAAGCTTACGGCGCGGCCTACACGCTGCAGGAAATGCTGACGGTGAAGTCGGACGACGTCGCCGGCCGCACCAAGGTCTACGAAGCCATCGTCCGCGGAGACGACACGTTCGAAGCCGGTATTCCGGAAAGCTTCAACGTTCTCGTCAAGGAAATGCGCTCGCTGGGCCTCAGCGTCGAGCTCGAAAACACCAAGCTTGACGAGGCGCAGGCAGCGCAGCTGCCCGACGCGGCCGAGTAAGCAGTTGATAGGGCGTGCGCTGCCAATGCGGCGCACGCCGGTCCCGCCGGGCGCCGTATCCATATCGGCCCTGCAGGGAAGTTTCGCCGCATCTTGCGGTTATTCTCGTTTAAGCGAGGGAGGCGGCTCCCGGGAATTTGCCGCCGACCATCGCATTTTGAGGGCGCTTTAGCCCATGAAGGAGACAGGCATGAACCAAGAGGTCATGAATCTTTTCAATCCGCAGGTGCCTGCACAGAATTTCGATTCCATTCGGATTTCGATCGCATCTCCGGAGAAGATCCTCTCCTGGTCTTACGGTGAGATCAAGAAGCCGGAAACCATCAACTACCGCACGTTCAAGCCGGAACGCGACGGTCTGTTCTGCGCGCGCATCTTCGGGCCGATCAAGGACTACGAATGCCTTTGCGGCAAGTACAAGCGTATGAAGTACAAGGGCATCATCTGCGAAAAGTGCGGCGTCGAAGTCACGCTGTCACGCGTTCGCCGTGAGCGCATGGGCCATATCGAGCTCGCCGCTCCCGTTGCCCATATCTGGTTCCTGAAGTCGCTGCCGTCGCGCATTTCGACGCTGCTCGACATGACGCTGAAGGATGTCGAGCGCGTCCTCTATTTTGAAAACTACATCGTCACCGAGCCGGGCCTGACTGCTCTGAAGGAGCACCAGCTCCTCTCGGAAGAAGAGTACATGCTGGCCGTTGACGAATACGGCGAAGACCAGTTTACCGCGATGATCGGCGCTGAGGCGATCTACGAGATGCTGGCCTCGATGAACCTCGAAAAGATCGCTGGCGACCTGCGCTCCGAGCTTGCCGACACCACGTCGGATCTCAAGCAGAAGAAGCTGATGAAGCGCCTGAAGATCGTCGAGAACTTCATGGAATCGGGCAACCGTCCGGAATGGATGATCATGAAGGTCGTTCCGGTCATCCCGCCGGATCTGCGTCCGCTGGTGCCGCTCGACGGCGGCCGTTTCGCGACGTCGGATCTGAACGACCTTTACCGCCGCGTCATCAACCGCAACAACCGCCTGAAGCGCCTCATCGAGCTTCGTGCGCCCGGCATCATCATCCGCAACGAAAAGCGCATGCTGCAGGAATCGGTTGACGCGCTGTTCGACAACGGCCGTCGCGGCCGCGTCATCACCGGCGCCAACAAGCGTCCGCTGAAGTCGCTCTCCGACATGCTGAAGGGCAAGCAGGGCCGCTTCCGCCAGAACCTGCTCGGCAAGCGCGTCGACTATTCCGGCCGTTCGGTCATCGTGACCGGTCCGGAACTGAAGCTGCACCAGTGCGGCCTGCCGAAGAAGATGGCGCTCGAGCTCTTCAAGCCGTTCATCTACGCCCGCCTCGACGCCAAGGGTTACTCCTCGACCGTCAAGCAGGCCAAGAAGCTGGTCGAAAAGGAAAAGCCTGAAGTCTGGGATATCCTCGACGAGGTCATCCGCGAGCATCCGGTTCTCCTGAACCGCGCACCGACGCTGCACCGCCTGGGCATCCAGGCCTTTGAACCCACCCTGGTCGAAGGCAAGGCGATCCAGCTGCATCCGCTCGTCTGCACGGCCTTCAACGCCGACTTCGACGGTGACCAGATGGCCGTTCACGTGCCGCTGTCGCTCGAAGCCCAGCTCGAAGCCCGCGTGCTGATGATGTCGACCAACAACATCCTGCATCCGGCCAACGGCGCGCCGATCATCGTTCCTTCGCAGGACATGGTTCTCGGCCTTTATTACCTGTCGATCCTCAACCAGAACGAACCGGGCGAAGGCATGGCCTTCTCCGATCTCGGCGAACTGCATCACGCCCTCGAAAGCAAGGTCGTGACGCTGCACACCAAGATCCGCGGCCGTTTCAAGTCGGTCGACGAGGATGGCAAGCCCTACTCGAAGATCTATGAGACGACGCCTGGCCGTCTGCTCATCGGCGAACTGCTGCCGAAGAACGGCAAGGTGCCCTTCGACATCTGCAACCAGGAAATGACCAAGAAGAACATCTCCAAGATGATCGACACGGTCTACCGCCATTGCGGCCAGAAGGACACGGTCATCTTCTGCGACCGCATCATGCAGCTCGGCTTCTCCCATGCCTGCCGCGCCGGCATTTCGTTCGGCAAGGACGACATGGTCATTCCGGATGCCAAGGCCAAGATCGTTGCCGACACCGAAACCCTGGTGAAGGAATACGAGCAGCAGTACAATGACGGCCTGATCACCCAGGGCGAAAAGTACAACAAGGTTGTCGACGCCTGGGGTAAGGCCACCGAAAAGGTCGCCGAAGAGATGATGGCCCGCATTAAGGCTGTCGAATTCGATGAGAACACCGGCCGTCAGAAGCCGATGAACTCGATCTACATGATGAGCCATTCCGGCGCCCGCGGTTCTCCGAACCAGATGCGTCAGTTGGGCGGCATGCGCGGCCTCATGGCCAAGCCGTCGGGTGAAATCATCGAGACGCCGATCATCTCGAACTTCAAGGAAGGCCTGACCGTCAACGAGTACTTCAACTCGACGCACGGCGCCCGGAAGGGTCTGGCAGACACCGCCTTGAAGACCGCCAACTCCGGTTACCTGACCCGCCGTCTCGTCGACGTCGCGCAGGATTGCATCGTCACGCACGTCGATTGCGGCACCGAAACCGGCCTCACCATGACCGCCATCGTCGATGCCGGCCAGGTGGTTGCCTCGATCGGCGTCCGCATCCTCGGCCGCACGGCACTTGATGACATCGATCATCCGATCACGGGTGAGCGCATCGTCGATGCCGGCCGGATGATCCTCGAGCCCGATGTCGTCGAAATCGAGAAGGCCGGTATCCAGTCGATCCGCATCCGCTCGGCGCTGACCTGCGAAATCCAGACGGGCGTCTGCGCAGTCTGCTACGGCCGCGACCTGGCCCGTGGTACGCCTGTGAACATGGGTGAAGCCGTCGGCGTCATCGCTGCTCAGTCGATCGGTGAACCGGGCACCCAGCTCACCATGCGTACCTTCCACCTTGGCGGTACGGCAACCGTGGTCGACCAGTCGTTCCTGGAAGCCTCGTACGAAGGTACGGTGCAGATCAAGAACCGCAACATCCTGCGCAACTCCGATGGCAACCTCGTCGCCATGGGCCGCAACATGACCGTCCAGATCCTGGACGAGCGTGGCGTGGAACGGTCTTCGCAGCGTGTCGCCTACGGTTCGAAGCTGCATGTCGACGAAGGCGACAAGGTCAAGCGCGGCCAGCGTCTGGCCGAGTGGGATCCTTACACCCGTCCGATGATGACCGAAGTTGCTGGTACCGTTCAGTTCGAAGACCTGGTCGACGGTCTCTCGGTTCTGGAAGCGACCGACGAATCCACCGGCATCACCAAGCGCCAGGTCATCGACTGGCGTTCGACCCCGCGCGGTTCGGACCTCAAGCCGGCGATCGTCATCAAGGATGCCAGCGGCAATGTCATGAAGCTGTCGCGTGGCGGTGACGCCCGCTTCATGCTCTCGGTCGACGCTATTCTGTCGGTTGAGCCGGGCACCAAGGTCTCCCAGGGTGACGTTCTCGCGCGTTCGCCGCTGGAAAGCGCCAAGACCAAGGACATCACCGGCGGTCTGCCGCGTGTTGCCGAGCTCTTCGAAGCCCGCCGTCCGAAGGACCATGCCATCATCGCAGAGATCGATGGTACGATCCGCCTCGGCCGCGACTACAAGAACAAGCGCCGCGTCATCATCGAGCCGGCGGAAGACGGTGTCGAGCCTGTCGAATACCTGATCCCGAAGGGCAAGCCCTTCCACCTTCAGGAAGGCGACTATATCGAAAAGGGTGACTACATCCTCGACGGTAACCCGGCTCCGCACGACATCCTGGCGATCAAGGGCGTGGAGGCTCTGGCCTCCTACCTCGTCAACGAGATCCAGGAAGTCTACCGCCTGCAGGGTGTTGTCATCAACGACAAGCACATCGAGGTGATTGTCCGTCAGATGCTCCAGAAGGTGGAGATCACCGATGCAGGCGACTCGACCTATATCGTCGGCGACAACGTCGACCGGATCGAGCTCGAAGACGTCAACGATCACCTGATCGAGCAGGGCAAGAAGCCGGCCTACGGCGATCCGGTTCTTCTCGGCATCACCAAGGCGTCGCTGCAGACCCCGTCCTTCATCTCGGCCGCATCCTTCCAGGAAACGACCAAGGTGCTGACGGAAGCTGCGATCGCCGGCAAGACCGACGGCCTGCAGGGTCTGAAGGAAAACGTCATCGTCGGCCGTCTCATCCCGGCCGGTACCGGCGGCACCATGACCCAGATCCGCCGTATCGCCACGTCGCGCGACGAGCTGATCCTCGAAGAGCGCCGCAAGGGCACGGGTGCTGCCGTTGCCACGCCGATGCTGCAGGACATGGCCGAAAAGGCTCCGGCTGCGGAATAATCCGCAGCCGACGACCACCACTCAGGTGGCACGCGAATTGAAAAACCGCCCGGAGCGATCCGGGCGGTTTTTGTTTTTGGTCTGCAGGTAGGTTGGGGGAGGGAAGGTGCTGCCTGCGCTTTATGCTGCCTTTGCGACCCGCAGCGTCAGCGGCAGCTCGCTTCAGTTGAAGCGGATGATGGCGACCTCGCCGTCGACGGCGCCCTGATAGGCAGAGGCGTGCGGCTCTTCGGCTGGCACCTCGGTCAGCATGCCGATCTGGTCGAGATCGGCCTCGATGAAGCCTTCCTCGGCAAGGGCGTTCAGGGCCTCGCGCACGGCTGTGTCGTCGTCGGGCGCCTTCAGCATGATGTGCAGATCGATGCCTTCGCTGTCGTCGGACTCGTAGCCTTTGCCGATGATGATGAAGACCATCGGTCCGTCGAAATTATTGTCGTTATCAGGTGTCGTAATCATCGCCTGTCCTTCGGCTCTTTGACGATTCGGTCGCTCGAATCCTGCTGTGAGGGCCGCACGCCGCAATTGCTGATTCCTTAACTGCTTTTGCCGCGATGCCCAAGTTTTTATCTTGGTGCACGGCCGCCATTTCGTCTAGAAGGATGAAATCAGGGCGTTAGGCCCTGAGATCAAGGCGATACGGCGAGTTTATTTCTTAACCGGCCTTGACGAGAGGGGTGGAAACCAGTAGTACCCCGGCCATCAGATCCCATGTGAGGCTTGGCTGTTCGGGGCGACGCGCCCTGAAGTTCACCTCAAACAAGGTTCTAAACGCACGTTGAAGTCATGATGCTGCACGCACGACGCATATTTTATGCGTCCTCTGCTCCTTGTGGTCCATCTGCGGAAGCGGATCGGGCCATATTTTGCGCATTGACGGAAAGCATGCGTCACTGCCGGAGACGGCGCGAGTTCAAGCCCGCAAGGGTACTGAGATAAAACGTAAGGGATGGTTGAATGCCTACCGTAAACCAGCTGATCCGCAAGCCTCGCCAGGCGAACGTAAAGCGTAACAAGGTTCCCGCACTCCAGGAGAACCCGCAGAAGCGCGGCGTTTGCACGCGCGTCTATACGACGACGCCGAAGAAGCCGAACTCGGCTCTGCGTAAGGTCGCAAAGATCCGCCTGACCAACGGCTTCGAAGTCATTGGTTACATCCCCGGCGAAGGTCACAACCTTCAGGAACACTCCGTCGTCATGATCCGTGGCGGCCGCGTCAAGGACCTTCCGGGTGTCCGTTATCACATCATCCGCGGCGTTCTCGATACCCAGGGTGTCAAGAACCGCAAGCAGCGCCGCTCCAAGTACGGTGCGAAGCGTCCGAAGTAATTCGGTTTTGAATAATCCGGCGCTGCGCGAGGTCCTCCGCGTGATGAAGCGCCTTAACGGTTGAAGAGACGAGAATAATGTCCAGACGTCATAAAGCAGAAAAGCGCGAGATCAATCCGGACCCGAAGTTCGGCGATCTCGTCGTCACCAAGTTCATGAATGCCATCATGCTCGACGGCAAGAAGTCCGTTGCTGAAAACATCGTTTACGGCGCATTCGACGTCGTTCAGGGCAAGTCCAAGCAGGAGCCGCTCACGGTTTTCCATTCTGCGCTCGACAACATTGCCCCGCACGTTGAAGTCCGCTCGCGCCGCGTCGGTGGTGCGACCTATCAGGTGCCGGTCGATGTTCGTCCGGAGCGCCGCCAGGCCCTCGCCATTCGCTGGCTGATCGCTGCTGCCCGCAAGCGCAATGAAACGACTATGGTTGACCGCCTTTCCGGCGAACTGCTCGATGCGTCCAACAACCGCGGCTCCGCCGTCAAGAAGCGCGAAGACACGCACAAGATGGCTGACGCCAACCGTGCATTCTCGCACTATCGCTGGTAATTCCGAACGGTATCGAAAGGCAGTCCACAATGGCTCGCGAATATAAAATCGAAGACTACCGCAATTTCGGTATCATGGCGCATATCGACGCCGGCAAGACCACGACCACCGAGCGTATTCTTTATTACACCGGCAAGTCGCACAAGATCGGCGAAGTCCACGACGGCGCAGCCACCATGGACTGGATGGAGCAGGAGCAGGAGCGTGGCATCACGATCACCTCCGCTGCCACCACGACCTTCTGGAAGGGCCGTGACGGCAAGACGCGCCGCTTCAACATCATCGACACCCCCGGCCACGTCGACTTCACCATCGAAGTCGAGCGTTCGCTGCGCGTTCTCGACGGCGCCATCGCGCTGCTCGACGCCAATGCCGGTGTCGAGCCGCAGACGGAAACCGTCTGGCGCCAGGCCGAGAAGTACAATGTCCCGCGGATGATCTTCTGCAACAAGATGGACAAGACCGGCGCCGACTTCTACCGCTCCGTCGAGATGATCAAGACCCGTCTCGGCGCAACGGCTGTCGTCATGCAGCTGCCGATCGGTGCTGAAACCGAATTCAAGGGCGTCATCGACCTGATCGAGATGAACGCTCTCATCTGGCGCGACGAGTCGCTCGGCGCCCAGTGGGATGTCGTCGAGATCCCCGAGGACATGAAGGCCAAGGCCGAAGAATATCGCGAAAAGCTCATCGAAACGGTCGTCGATATCGACGAAGCTGCGATGGAAGCCTATCTCGAAGGCATTCTGCCCGACAACGATCAGATCCGTGCGCTCGTTCGCCGCGGCACGATCGACGTCAAGTTCCACCCGATGTTCTGCGGCACCGCCTTCAAGAACAAGGGCGTGCAGCCGCTGCTCGACGCCGTCGTCGACTACCTGCCGTCGCCGATGGACATCCCGGCCATCAAGGGCATCGACTTCAAGACCGAAGCCGACATCGAGCGTCATGCCGATGACGCCGAGCCGCTCTCCATGCTCGCCTTCAAGATCATGAACGACCCCTTCGTCGGTTCGCTGACCTTCGCCCGCATCTACTCCGGCAAGCTCGAAAAGGGCGCGTCGGTCATGAACACGGTCAAGGACAAGCGCGAGCGCGTCGGCCGCATGCTGCAGATGCACTCCAACTCGCGTGAAGACATCGAAGAAGCCTTCGCAGGCGACATCGTTGCTCTCGCCGGCCTCAAGGAAACCACGACGGGTGATACGCTCTGCGATCCGCTGAAGCCGGTTATCCTCGAGCGCATGGAATTCCCCGAGCCGGTCATTCAGATCGCTATCGAGCCGAAGACCAAGGGCGACCAGGAAAAGATGGGCCTCGCGCTCAACCGCCTGGCTGCAGAAGATCCGTCCTTCCGCGTCAAGACCGACCAGGAATCCGGCCAGACCATCATTGCCGGCATGGGCGAACTGCATCTCGACATCATCGTCGACCGCATGCGTCGTGAATTCAAGGTTGAAGCAACTGTCGGCGCGCCGCAGGTTGCCTACCGCGAAACCATCACCCGCCAGCACGAAGAAGACTACACGCACAAGAAGCAGTCCGGTGGTACCGGCCAGTTCGCGCGCGTCAAGATCGTCTTCGAACCGAACCCGGAAGGCGACGACTTCAAGTTCGAATCGAAGATCGTCGGCGGTTCCGTTCCGAAGGAATACATCCCCGGCGTCCAGAAGGGCATCGAAAGCGTCCTGTCTTCGGGCCCGCTCGCAGGCTTCCCGATGCTCGGCGTCAAGGCGACCCTCATCGACGGCGCTTTCCATGACGTCGACTCCTCGGTTCTCGCCTTCGAAATCGCATCGCGTGCCTGCTTCCGTGAAGCAGCCAAGAAGGCCGGCGCTCAGCTGCTCGAGCCGATGATGAAGGTCGAAGTCGTCACCCCGGAAGATTATGTCGGCGACGTCATCGGCGACCTGAACTCCCGTCGCGGTCAGATCCAGGGCCAGGAAAGCCGTGGTATCGCCGTCGTCATCAACGCGAACGTTCCGCTCGCGAACATGTTCAAGTACGTCGACAACCTGCGCTCCATGTCCCAGGGCCGCGCTCAGTACACGATGACCTTCGATCACTATTCGCCGGTCCCGTCGAATGTCGCAACTGAAATCCAGGCAAAGTATTCCGGTCAGAAGTGACCGGAATACCTATTGACCGATAACAAGAATTAGATCCCCTCGGGGACTAGCAAAACGGAGAGCCGAAAATGGCAAAGAGTAAGTTTGAGCGCAACAAGCCGCACGTCAACATTGGCACGATCGGCCACGTTGACCACGGCAAGACGTCTCTGACGGCAGCGATCACGAAGTACTTCGGTGAGTTCAAGGCGTACGACCAGATCGACGCTGCTCCGGAAGAAAAGGCCCGCGGCATCACCATTTCGACGGCGCACGTCGAGTATGAGACGCCGGCCCGCCACTACGCCCACGTCGACTGCCCCGGCCACGCCGACTACGTCAAGAACATGATCACCGGTGCTGCCCAGATGGACGGCGCGATTCTGGTGTGCTCGGCCGCTGACGGCCCGATGCCGCAGACGCGCGAACACATCCTGCTCGCCCGCCAGGTCGGCGTTCCGGCGATCGTTGTGTTCCTGAACAAGGTCGACCAGGTTGACGACGCCGAGCTTCTCGAACTGGTCGAGCTCGAAGTTCGCGAACTTCTGTCGTCCTACGACTTCCCGGGCGACGATATCCCGGTCGTCAAGGGTTCGGCGCTTGCTGCTCTTGAAGATTCTGACAAGAAGATCGGCGAAGACGCGATCCGCGAGCTGATGGCTGCGGTTGACGCCTACATCCCGACGCCTGAGCGTCCGATCGACCAGCCGTTCCTGATGCCGATCGAAGACGTGTTCTCGATCTCCGGCCGCGGCACTGTGGTGACCGGCCGCGTCGAGCGTGGCATTGTCAAGGTTGGCGAAGAAGTCGAGATCGTCGGCATCCGCGCGACCTCGAAGACGACGGTGACCGGCGTTGAAATGTTCCGCAAGCTGCTCGATCAGGGCCAGGCTGGCGACAACATCGGCGCGCTGGTTCGCGGTGTGAACCGTGACGGCGTCGAGCGTGGCCAGATCCTGTGCAAGCCGGGCTCTGTCAAGCCGCACAAGAAGTTCATGGCGGAAGCCTACATCCTGACGAAGGAAGAGGGTGGCCGTCATACGCCGTTCTTCACCAACTACCGTCCGCAGTTCTACTTCCGCACGACGGACGTTACCGGCATCGTGACGCTGCCTGAGGGCACCGAGATGGTCATGCCGGGCGACAACGTCACGGTTGCCGTCGAGCTGATCGTTCCGATCGCGATGGAAGAAAAGCTGCGCTTCGCGATCCGCGAAGGCGGCCGCACCGTCGGCGCCGGTATCGTTGCTTCGATCGTCGAGTAATTAGCGGCTGGGCCACCAGGCCCAAGGAAAGGATAGGGACGCCGATCTCGGTGTCCCTCTCGATCTTTGAAACCGGTGGCCCGCTAACGTAACTGAAGGTAAGTCGTGTCCCTGAATGGTGACACGCGGATAACAGACACAAGGATAAAGTCGAATGAACGGCCAGAATATCCGCATCCGCCTGAAGGCGTTCGATCACCGGATTCTCGATGCCTCCACGCGCGAGATCGTATCGACGGCTAAGCGCACCGGTGCAAGCGTCCGGGGCCCCGTTCCGCTTCCGACCCGCATCGAGAAGTTTACGGTCAACCGGTCCCCGCACATCGACAAGAAGAGCCGTGAACAGTTCGAGATGCGCACGCACAAGCGCCTTCTCGATATCGTTGACCCGACCCCGCAGACGGTAGACGCGCTGATGAAGCTCGATCTCGCCGCCGGTGTCGATGTTGAGATCAAGCTCTGAGACCTCGGGTCTTCGGGCTGAGTGAGAAGGATTGAACCGATGCGTTCAGGTGTGATTGCACAGAAGGTGGGAATGACCCGCGTCTATAACGACGCAGGTGAGCATGTCCCGGTAACGGTACTGCGTATGGACGGCTGCCAGGTCGTCGCCACGCGCACTGTCGAAAAGAATGGCTATACCGCAGTTCAGCTCGGTGCCGGCCAGGCGAAGGTGAAGAACACCTCCAAGGCGATGCGCGGCAACTTTGCCGTTGCCAACGTCGAGCCGAAGGCCAAGGTTGCTGAATTCCGCGTGTCGGAAGACCAGCTGCTTGAGATCGGCACGGAGATCAAGGCAGGTCACTTCGCAGCCGGTCAGCTCGTCGACGTGACGGGCACGACGATCGGTAAGGGTTTTGCCGGCGCCATGAAGCGCCACGGTTTCGGCGGTCTTCGCGCCACGCACGGTGTGTCGGTTTCGCACCGCTCGCACGGTTCGACCGGCTCGCGCCAGGATCCGGGCAAGGTTTTCAAGAACAAGAAGATGGCTGGTCACATGGGCCAGACGCGCGTCACGACGCAGAACCTGGAAGTGGTTTCGACCGACGAAGATCGTGGTCTGATCCTGATCAAGGGTGCTGTTCCCGGTTCCAAGGGTGCCTGGATCATCGTGCGCGACGCCGTCAAGTCGGCCGCGAAGTAAGGGAGCCAGATCAATGGAATTCAACGTCAAAACCCTCGAGGGAAAAGACGCCGGGAAGGTTTCCCTTTCGGACGCGATTTTCGGCCTCGAGCCCCGCGAAGACATTCTCGCCCGCGTCATCCGCTGGCAGCTTGCCAAGAAGCAGCAGGGCACCCACAAGGCAAAGGGTCGCGCTGAAGTTTCGCGCACCGGCGCCAAGATGTACAAGCAGAAGGGTACGGGCCGCGCTCGCCACCATTCGGCTCGCGCTCCGCAGTTCCGCGGCGGTGGCAAGGCTCACGGCCCGGTCGTCCGCAGCCACGAGCATGACCTTCCGAAGAAGGTTCGTGCACTCGGCCTGCGCCTCGCTCTTTCGGCCAAGATCAAGGCCGATGACGTCATCGTCATCGACAACCTGGTCGCCGCCGAAGCCAAGACCAAGGCTCTGGCGTCCGTATTCGAGACGCTCGGCCTGACCAACGCCCTCTTCATCGGCGGCGCAGAACTTGACGGCAACTTCAAGCTCGCAGCTCAGAACATCCCGAACATCGATGTTCTGCCGATCCAGGGCATCAACGTTTATGACATCGTGCGCCGCGGCAAGCTCGTGCTTTCCAAGGCTGCGGTTGAAGCGCTAGAGGAGCGATTCAAGTGACCGATCTTCGCCACTACGATGTGATCGTCTCTCCGGCGATCACCGAAAAGTCCACGCTGGTATCCGAAAACAACCAGGTTGTTTTCAATGTCGCCAAGCAGGCGACGAAGCCGGAAATCAAGGCTGCTGTCGAGGCGCTGTTCGGCGTCAAGGTTACGGCCGTCAACACTCTGCTGCGCAAGGGCAAGACCAAGCGGTTCCGCGGTTTCGTCGGCAAGCAGAAGGACGTGAAGAAGGCTGTTGTGACCCTGGCTGAAGGCCAGACGATCGACGTCTCCACCGGTCTCTGAGGTATAAGAAAATGGCATTGAAAACATTCAATCCGATCACCCCGAGCCAGCGCCAGCTGGTCATCGTCGACCGTTCTGCCCTCTACAAGGGCAAGCCGGTCAAGGCGCTGACGGAAGGCCTGACCAAGAGCGGCGGTCGTAACAACCTCGGTCGCATCACCGCCCGCTTCATCGGCGGCGGTCACAAGCGTACCTATCGCCTGATCGACTTCAAGCGTCGCAAGTTCGACGTCGAAGGCACGGTCGAGCGTATCGAATACGATCCGAACCGCACGGCTTTCATCGCGCTGGTCAACTATGCTGACGGCGAAAAGGCTTATATCCTCGCTCCTCAGCGTCTCGCTGCCGGTGACAAGGTCATCGCTTCCGAGAAGGCTGTCGACGTCAAGCCCGGCAATACCATGCCGCTGCAGTTCATCCCGGTCGGCTCCATCATCCACAACGTGGAAATGAAGCCGGGCAAGGGCGGTCAGATCGCTCGTTCCGCCGGTGGCTACGCACAGCTCGTCGGCCGTGACCAGGGCATGGCGATCCTTCGCCTGAACTCGGGTGAACAGCGTCTCGTGCATGGCTCCTGCCTTGCTTCGATCGGCGCCGTCTCCAACCCTGACCACGCCAACATCAACGACGGCAAGGCCGGTCGTACCGTTTGGCGCGGCAAGCGTCCGCATAACCGCGGTGTCGTCATGAACCCGGTCGACCATCCGCACGGCGGTGGTGAAGGCCGCACCTCTGGTGGTCGCCATCCGGTGACACCATGGGGCAAGCCGACCAAGGGCAAGCGCACCCGGTCGAACAAGTCGACCGACAAGATGATCATGCGCTCGCGTCATCAGCGTAAGAAGTAAGAGAGGAAGTCTCCAATGGCTCGTTCAGTATGGAAAGGTCCGTTCGTTGACGGCTATCTTCTCAAGAAGGCTGAGAAGGTTCGTGAAGGCGGACGTGCAGAAGTGATCAAGATCTGGAGCCGTCGCTCCACGATCCTGCCGCAGTTCGTCGGTCTTACCTTCGGCGTCTACAACGGCAGCAAGCATATCCCGGTCAGCGTCAATGAAGACATGGTCGGCCACAAATTCGGTGAATTCTCTCCGACCCGCACCTACTACGGTCACGGCGCGGACAAGAAGGCGAAGAGGAAGTAACAATGGGCAAGGCAAAAGCCGAACGCCGGCTGAAGGACAACGAGGCGCAAGCAGTCGCCCGCACGCTCCGCGTCAGCCCCCAGAAGCTCAATCTGGTTGCTGCGGCTATCCGTGGCAAGAAGGTCGAGCGCGCACTCGCTGAGCTGGAGTTCTCCCGCAAGCGTATCGCAGGTGCCGTCAAGAAGACGCTCGAATCTGCGATCGCCAACGCTGAGAACAACCACGATCTCGACGTCGACGCTCTTGTCGTCGCCGAGGCCTATGTCGGCAAGTCGATCGTCATGAAGCGTTTCCACGCTCGTGGTCGCGGTCGCGCGTCGCGCATCGAAAAGCCTTTCGCGCACCTGACGATCGTCGTTCGTGAAGTGCAGGCAGTTGAGGAGGCCGCATAATGGGTCAGAAAATCAATCCAATCGGTTTCCGTCTTGGCATCAACCGTACCTGGGATAGCCGCTGGTTCGCGGACAATGCCGAGTACGGCCAGCTGCTGCACGAAGACCTGAAGATGCGCAAGTTCGTCATGAGCGAACTGAAGCAGGCCGGGATCTCCAAGGTGGTCATCGAGCGTCCGCACAAGAAGTGCCGCGTCACGATCCACTCGGCACGTCCGGGCCTGATCATCGGCCGCAAGGGCGCCGACATCGACAAGCTCCGCAAGAAGCTGTCGGATATGACCAACTCGGAAACGCACCTCAACATCGTCGAAGTGCGCAAGCCCGAAGTCGACGCAACGCTGGTCGCTCAGTCGATCGCCCAGCAGCTCGAGCGCCGCGTGGCTTTCCGCCGCGCCATGAAGCGCGCGGTTCAGTCCGCGATGCGTCTTGGCGCCGAAGGCATCAAGATCACCTGCGCCGGCCGTCTCGGCGGCGCTGAAATCGCCCGTACGGAATGGTACCGCGAAGGTCGTGTGCCGCTGCACACGCTACGCGCCGACATCGACTACGGCACGGCTGAAGCAGAAACCGCGTTCGGCATCTGCGGCATCAAGGTCTGGATCTTCAAGGGCGAAATCCTTGAGCACGATCCGATGGCTTCCGAGCGCCGTGCGATGGAAGGTGACGCCCAGGGTCCGGCAAGCCGTGATCGTGACCGCGACAGAGACCGTCGCCGCGACAACGCTTGATAGCGCGCGTGGCAGAGAAGTTCGGAGAATAAGAAAATGTTGCAGCCAAAGCGTACCAAGTACCGCAAGCAATTCAAGGGCCGCATCAAGGGCGTCGCCAAGGGCGGTTCTGACCTGGCATTCGGCGAATTCGGCCTGAAGGCTCAGGAACCCAACCGCGTCAACGCGCGCGAGATCGAGGCGGCCCGCCGCGCGATCACGCGTTATATGAAGCGCGCCGGCCGTGTATGGATCCGCGTGTTCCCGGACGTTCCGGTAACCAAAAAGCCGACCGAAGTCCGCATGGGTAAGGGTAAGGGCTCCGTTGAATACTGGGCATGCAAGGTCAAGCCCGGCCGTATGATGTTCGAGATCGACGGTGTCAGCGAAGAAATCGCCCGTGAGGCGCTTCGTCTCGGCTCTGCCAAGCTCTCGGTCAAGACGCGCTTCGTTCAGCGCATTGCAGAGTAAGGGATTGAGCTCATGAAAGCCTCAGATGTTCGCGGGTTCACCGCCGACCAACTCAAGGACGAGCTTGCCAAGCTGAAGAAGGAGCAGTTCAACCTGCGCTTCCAGAAGGCGACCGGCCAGCTCGAAAAGTCCTCGCGCATCAACGAAGTCCGCAAGGACATCGCCCGCGTGAAAACCATTGCCCGCCAGAAGGCGGCAGAAGTTAAGGCCTAAAGGAAGAAAAATATGCCGAAGCGCATCCTGCAGGGCGTCGTCGTTGGCGACAAGAACGAGAAGACGGTAGTGGTTCGCGTCGAGCGTCGTTTCGCTCACCCGCTGCTCCAGAAGACCGTTCGTCGTTCCAAGAAGTACAAGGCCCACGACGAGAACAACCAGTACAAGATTGGCGATACCGTATCCATCGAGGAATGCGCGCCGATCTCCAAGGACAAGCGCTGGACGGTGATTTCCGCCCAGGGCCAGTAAACAGAATTTTGTGCGAGGCCTTGCGTCTCGCCGAAATATCTGTATGAAGCAGCGTCAGAACGCTCGAATGCCGGGCGTTCTTTTGCTTTGAGCGCACGGAAGGTCCTTCGGGAAACCACCCTGGCACGATCGATCCCGCGCTATTCAGCATTGCCGCGTCTGTGCTGCCGTTTCGGCAGTTCGGCCGGCGAAAATTTTCATAAGCCGGAGTAGGGGGCTAGCCCAACCATTCCGGTAAACCAAGAAGGCGACCTGATATGATTCAGATGCAAACAAACCTCGACGTCGCGGATAATTCCGGCGCACGTCGTGTCATGTGCATCAAGGTGCTGGGCGGCTCGAAGCGCAAGTATGCCTCGATCGGCGACGTCATCGTCGTTTCGATCAAGGAAGCGATCCCGCGCGGCCGCGTGAAGAAGGGTGACGTGATGAAGGCGGTTGTCGTTCGCACCGCCAAGGACATCCGTCGTCCGGATGGCTCCGTCATCCGTTTCGACACCAACGCAGCAGTCCTCATCGACAACAAGAAAGAGCCGATCGGCACCCGTATCTTCGGACCGGTTCCGCGCGAACTTCGCGCCAAGAACCACATGAAGATCATCTCGCTGGCTCCCGAAGTACTGTAAGGAGCAAAGGGATGCAGAAGATTCGTAAGGGCGACAAGGTCGTCATGCTCGCTGGCAAGGACAAGGGCCGTACCGGCGAAGTTGTCCAGGTCATGCCGAAGGAAGATCGTGCCGTTGTTCGTGGCGTCAACGTCGTCAAGCGCCACCAGCGCCAGACGCAGACCCAGGAAGCCGGCATCATCAACAAGGAAGCCTCCGTTCACCTGTCGAACGTTGCAATCGTCGACAAGGACGGCAAGCCGACCCGCGTCGGTTTCAAGGTTGTTGACGGCAAAAAGGTCCGTGTGGCCAAGCGTTCTGGAGAAGTGATCGATGGCTGAGGCAAAATACGAGCCGCGGCTCAAGAAGGAATATGTCGAGCGCATCCGCAAGGCGATGCAGGAGCAGTTCTCCTACGCCAACGAGATGATGATCCCGAAGCTCGACAAGATCGTGATCAACATGGGTGTCGGCGAAGCGACCGCTGACTCGAAGAAGCCGACGGTAGCTGCCGCCGACCTCGCAGCGATCGCCGGCCAGAAGCCGGTCATCACCCGCGCCCGCAACTCCATCGCAGGCTTCAAGGTCCGCGAACAGATGCCGATCGGCGCGAAGGTCACCCTGCGCGGCGCCCGCATGTACGAGTTCCTGGATCGCCTGGTCAACATCGCGCTTCCGCGCGTTCGCGACTTCCGCGGCCTGAACCCGAAAAGCTTTGACGGCCGTGGCAACTTCGCCATGGGCATCAAGGAGCACATTGTGTTCCCTGAGATCAACTACGACAAGGTTGATCAGATGTGGGGCATGGACATCATCGTTTGCACGACGGCGACGACCGACGACGAAGCACGGGCTCTTCTGAAAGAGTTCAGCTTCCCGTTCCGTCAATAACCGTAACGACGAGCGTAGAAAAGGAACCTGACATGGCGAAGACAAGCGCAGTTGAAAAGAATAAGCGCCGCCGTACTACGGTCGCCAACCAGGCCGCTAAGCGGGCTGCGTTGAAGGCGATCATCATGAACCAGGCTCTTCCGATCGAAGAGCGGTTCAAGGCCTCGATCAAGCTGGCATCCCTGCCGCGTGATGGATCGAAGACCCGTATTCGCAACCGTTGCGAAGTTTCGGGGCGTCCGCGCGCATATTACCGCAAACTGCGCATGTCGCGTATTGCGCTGCGTGAACTGGGCAATCTCGGCAAGGTGCCGGGCATCGTCAAGTCGAGCTGGTAAGGAGCAGGTTACATGACAATGACTGATCCGTTGGGCGATATGCTCACCCGTATCCGTAACGGCGCTTCCCGCCGCAAGTCGTCGGTTTCGACGCCTGCGTCCAAGCTCCGTGCACGTGTTCTCGATGTCCTGCAGTCCGAAGGCTACATCCGTGGCTATTCCGTTGTCGATTTCGGCAATGGCAAGTCGGAACTCAGCATCGAGCTGAAATATTATGAAGGCGCATCGGTGATCCGTGAGATCGGCCGTGTGTCCAAGCCGGGCCGCCGGGTTTATGTCTCGGTCAAGTCCATTCCGCAGGTCGCGAACGGCCTCGGCATCACCATCCTTTCGACTCCGAAGGGTGTGATGGCCGATCACCAGGCTCGCGAACAGAACGTTGGCGGCGAGGTTCTTTGCTCGGTCTTCTAAGATCGGGCAGGGATCTCCATAGCGAACAGACAGGATTGAAACATGTCTCGTATCGGTAAAAAGCCCGTTCAGGTGCCTGCTGGGATCACGGCTACGGTCGATGGCCAGAAGGTCACTGCAAAGGGCCCGAAGGGCGAGCTGTTTTTCGTTGCTAACGACGAAATCAGCCTCAAGCTCGAAAACAACGCGGTCGTCGTGACGCCCGTGAACCAGACCAAGGATGCACGTTCGAAGTGGGGCATGTCCCGCACGATGATCGAAGGCATCTTCAAGGGCGTCAAGGACGGCTTTGAGCGCAAGCTCGAAATCAACGGCGTCGGTTACCGCGCCTCGCTGCAGGGCAAGAACCTGCAGCTGGCCCTCGGCTTCAGCCACGACGTGATCTATGAGCCGCCGGTCGGCATCACGATCGCCGTTCCGAAGCCGACTGAAATTGTTGTCTCCGGCATCAATAAGCAGCAGGTCGGTCAGGTCGCCGCCGAAATCCGCGAATATCGCGGTCCTGAGCCCTACAAGGGCAAGGGCGTCAAGTACGCTGACGAGCGGATCGTCCGCAAAGAAGGCAAGAAGAAGTAAGGATCACGCGAAATGGCTAGCAGGAAAGAAGCACTTGCACGTCGTGCCAACCGCGTGCGCCGTCATCTCAAGTCGGTGGCCAACGGCCGTCCGCGCCTGTCGGTTCATCGCTCCTCGAAGAACATCTACGCTCAGGTTATCGACGATGTTGCCGGCAAGACACTTGCCGCTGCATCGACCCTCGATAAGGATCTGCGCGGTTCTCTGAAGACCGGTGCTGACACAGCAGCAGCTGCCCTCGTCGGCAAGCTCGTTGCAGAGCGCGCTTCGAAGGCTGGAGTTACCGACGTCGTATTCGACCGTGGCGCCTTCATCTATCATGGCCGCATCAAGGCTCTCGCCGATGCAGCCCGCGAAGGCGGTCTCACCTTCTGATCAGTTTCCGGCCGGACGCTTTGGCGCCGGCCGGATTTTCGCCGGACCGCAGGCACTCTCCGGAAGGGGAGGCTGATGCGGTCCACATGTATTTGCCGATTGCACCCGGAAAAGAAAAAGGAAGAGGACAATGGCACAGGAAAGAAGGCCGCAGCGGGAAGACCGCCAGAGCCGTGAAGAGCGCGATAGCGAATTCGTCGACAAGCTGGTCGCGATCAACCGCGTCGCCAAGGTTGTCAAGGGCGGCCGTCGTTTCGGTTTCGCAGCACTCGTCGTCGTCGGCGACCAGAAGGGCCGCGTTGGCTTCGGCCATGGCAAGGCACGCGAAGTGCCGGAAGCCATCCGCAAGGCAACCGAAGCCGCCAAGCGCGAACTGATCTTCGTACCGCTGCGTGACGGCCGTACGCTGCATCACGACGTTCACGGCCGCCATGGCGCCGGCAAGGTTCTGCTGCGCTCGGCCAAGGTCGGTACCGGCATCATCGCCGGCGGTCCGATGCGCGCCGTATTCGAAACGCTCGGCATGCACGACGTCGTCGCCAAGTCGACTGGTTCGTCGAACCCCTACAACATGGTTCGCGCCACCTTCGACGCTCTGAAGCACCAGGTTCACCCGAAGGACATCGCAGCTCAGCGCGGCATCAAGTATGCAACGCTGCAGGCTCGTCGTAGCGCCTCCGGCAACGCCTCTGAAGAATAAGAGGAGTTTGACAGATGGCCAAGGCTACCAAGAAGGCTGAAGCGAAGACTGTCACGATCGAACAGATCGGCAGCCCGATTCGCCGTCCGGATGTTCAGCAGCGCACGCTGATCGGTCTCGGACTGAACAAGATGCACCGTCGCCGCACGCTGGAGGATACTCCTTCGGTTCGTGGCATGATCCGTGCTGTCCAGCATCTCGTTCGCGTCGTCGACGAGAAGTGAGACGGAGGAAACGCTCATGAAACTCAATGAAATTAAAGACAACGAAGGCTCGACCCACAGCCGCAAGCGCCTCGGCCGCGGTATCGGCTCGGGTTCCGGCAAGACCGGTGGTCGCGGTGTGAAGGGTCAGAAGTCCCGTTCGGGCGTCGCCATCAACGGCTTCGAAGGCGGCCAGATGCCGATCTATCGTCGCCTGCCGAAGCGCGGCTTCAACAACATTTTCGCTTCCGATTTTGTTGTTGTGTCGCTGGCTCGCATCCAAGCGGCGATCGACGCCGGCAAGCTCGATGCCAAGGCGACCGTTGACGCAGCTGCCCTCAAGGCAGCCGGCGTCATCCGCCGCACCAAGGACGGCGTTCGCGTTCTCGCCGACGGCGAGCTGAAGGCCAAGATCACCATCGTCGTTGCCGGCGCCTCCAAGCCTGCCGTCGAGAAAATCGAAAAGGCCGGCGGCACCGTGACGCTGCTTTCGGCTCCGGCTGCAGCCGAATAATAATCTGATGATATATCGCCCGGGGTGCTTCACACCGGGCGATTTTGCTCCCATATGTGGGCCTCACAAAATGTTGGCTGGCGCGCCCGCGTCATGCCGGTAAGACTGAAACAAGGGTGAGGCATGGGGTTGCGCTGCAATCCGTACTGAACCCGGTTTTGAATAATTTTCATACTGATTCCGGGGCCGGCCTATCCCCCAGAGACGCCGGAATTGGTAGCGCGGAGAAACGCATGGCTTCTGCAGCGGAACAATTGGCATCCAACCTCAATTTTTCGACCTTTGCCAAAGCCGAGGATTTGAAGAAGCGCCTGTGGTTCACACTGGCAGCTCTCCTCGTTTACAGGCTCGGTACCCATATTCCGCTTCCGGGCCTCAATCCCGAAGCCTATGCCCAGGCTTTCCGCGGCCAGGCGGGTGGCATTCTCGGCCTTTTCAACATGTTTTCGGGCGGCGCCGTTCAGCGCATGGCGATCTTCGCGCTCGGCATCATGCCCTACATCTCTGCTTCGATCATCGTGCAGCTCATGACATCGGTCGTGCCGGCGCTCGAAAACCTCAAGAAAGAGGGCGAGCAGGGCCGTAAGATCATCAACCAGTATACCCGCTATGGCACGGTCATCCTCGGTGCGCTCCAGGCATACGGCATTGCCGCCGGTCTCGAGAGCGGCCAGGGCCTCGTCGTCGATCCCGGCTTGTTCTTCCGTGTTTCCACCGTTCTGACGCTGCTCGGCGGCACGATGTTCCTGATGTGGCTCGGCGAGCAGATCACGTCGCGCGGCATCGGCAACGGCATCTCGCTGATCATTTTCGCCGGCATCGCCGCCGGTCTTCCGACAGCCCTTGCCGGCACGCTCGAGCTTGGCCGTACGGGCGCCCTGTCGACCTTCCTCATTCTGCTGGTCATCATCGTCGCGATCGGCGTCATCGGGGTCATCGTCTTCGTCGAGCGCGCGCAGCGCCGGCTTTTGATCCAGTATCCGAAGCGCCAGGTCGGCAACCGGATGTTCCAGGGCGATACCTCGCATCTGCCGCTGAAGCTCAACACCTCGGGCGTCATCCCGGCGATCTTCGCCTCGTCGCTGCTGCTGCTGCCGGCAACGCTTGCAGGCTTTGCAAACAGCACGGCAATGCCCTCCTGGGCAACGTCGATCGTAGCGGCCCTCGGCCATGGCCAGCCGCTCTACATGGTGCTCTATGCGGCGCTGATCGCCTTCTTCGCCTTCTTCTATACCGCCATCGTCTTCAATCCGAAGGACACGGCCGACAATCTGAAGAAGCATGGCGGCTTCATTCCCGGCATCCGCCCGGGCGAGCGCACCGCCGAATATATCGACTACGTGCTGACCCGAATCACGGTGATCGGCGCAATCTATCTCGTCTTCGTCTGCATCCTTCCGGAGATCTTGGTGTCGCAAACCGGCATCCCATTATCCCTTGGTGGGACTTCGCTTTTGATCGTGGTTAGCGTAACTCTTGATACGGTTGCACAGATCCAGGGTCACCTGATCGCGCAGCAATACGAAGGCCTGATCAAGAAATCGAAGTTGCGTGGAGGAAAGAGGGGGCGATGAGACTTATCCTTTTAGGGCCGCCGGGCGCGGGTAAGGGAACCCAGGCCCAGCGGATCGTGGAAAAGCACGGCATTCCGCAGCTTTCCACGGGGGACATGCTGCGCGCAGCGGTTAACGCCGGCACGGATGTCGGCAAGCGCGCCAAGGCGGTGATGGATGCCGGCAAACTTGTCTCGGATGAGATTGTTATCGCCATCGTCTCCGAGCGAATCGATCAACCAGATTGCGCCAACGGCTTCATTCTCGACGGTTTCCCGAGGACGCTTGTCCAGGCGGATGCCACCGAAGCGATGCTGCGGGCGAAGGGCCTCGGCCTCTCCGTCGTCATCGAATTCCGTGTCGACGATGACGAACTGGTCCGCCGTGTCGCCGGCCGCTACTCCTGCGCACAGTGCGGCAGTGTCTATCACGATACCGATAAGGTTCCGGCTGCCGAAGGCGTCTGCGACAAGTGCGGTTCCACGCACTTCAAGCGCCGTCCCGACGACAATCCGGAGACCATGACGGCTCGGCTGCAGGTCTATTACAAGGAAACCTCGCCGCTGATCGGCTATTACCATGCCAAGGGCAAACTCAGGTCCGTGGACGGCATGGCGGAAATCGATCAGGTGACGGCCGAGGTCGAAAACATTCTTTCCAAGCTTTAAGGCTTTGAAAATAAACTTGGCGGAACGGTTGCTTTTCAGCAGTGATTCCGCTAAACACCGCGCCAACTCGCGACATTCCATGCGATCGGCGCGGATTTCCCAGGGAAGTCCGGGTGCGGTCGTTTTGACATGTTACGGACGTAAATCTGAACGAGCGGTTCCAAAGGCCGCATAACGAAGCCCACTTGCCGGATGGCAACTGGAATGCAAGGAGAACAGGCGTGGCACGTATCGCTGGCGTCAACATCCCGACTGCGAAGCGCGTTGTTATCGCGTTGACCTACATTCACGGGATCGGTCCGAAATTCGCACAGGAAATCGTCGAGAAGGTCGGTATCCCGGCTGAACGTCGTGTGCATCAGCTGACGGACGCCGAAGTCCTTCAGATCCGCGAAGCCATCGACCGCGACTATCAGGTCGAAGGCGATCTTCGTCGCGATACCGCGATGAACATCAAGCGCCTGATGGACCTCGGCTGCTACCGCGGCCTGCGTCATCGCCGCGGCCTTCCGGTCCGCGGTCAGCGCACGCACACCAATGCCCGCACCCGCAAGGGCCCGGCAAAGGCAATCGCTGGCAAGAAGAAGTAATTTCCGGGAAACCGGGGTGGGGAGGCTGGCGGTCTGCGCCGGCCTCTTTTGAGTTTGGAGCGGGACCATATAGGCGCCGTTCCGGTGTAGCCGCTGGCATTACGGCGGTGAAGAGATCAACGAAAGGAATACCATGGCTAAGGAAGCCGTCCGCGTTCGCCGTCGTGAACGCAAGAACATCTCGTCGGGTGTCGCTCACGTCAACTCGACCTTCAACAACACGATGATCACCATCACCGATGCCCAGGGCAACGCGATCGCTTGGTCGTCGGCTGGCGCCAAGGGCTTCAAGGGCTCGCGCAAGTCGACCCCGTTCGCTGCCCAGATTGCTGCTGAAGACTGCGCCAAGAAGGCTCAGGAGCACGGCATGAAGTCGCTGGAAGTCGAAGTCTGCGGTCCGGGTTCGGGTCGTGAATCGGCTCTGCGCGCGCTCCAGGCTGCAGGTTTCATGATCACGTCCATCCGCGACGTGACCCCGATCCCGCACAATGGCTGCCGTCCGCGCAAGAAGCGCCGCGTCTGATCATCGCTCTCGTCACTGGTGAGCGCCTTGGCGCTCCCGGTGGTTTTCAAGCTCGGTTGCCACGATTGGATGGTGGCAACGAACGGAAGGCAAACTCATGATTCAGAAGAACTGGCAGGAACTGATCAAGCCGAACAAGGTGGAGTTCTCCTCGAGCTCGCGCACCAGGGCGACGCTTGTTGCCGAACCGCTGGAGCGCGGCTTCGGACTCACCCTCGGCAATGCGCTTCGCCGCGTTCTGCTCTCCTCGCTGCGCGGCGCTGCCGTCACGGCGGTGCAGATCGATGGTGTGCTGCATGAATTCTCCTCGATTCCGGGCGTCCGCGAAGACGTCACGGACATCGTGCTCAACATCAAGGAAATCGCCATCAAGATGGATGGCGACGACGCAAAGCGCATGGTCGTGCGCAAGCAGGGCCCGGGCGTTGTCACGGCTGGCGACATCCAGACGGTCGGCGATATCGAAATCCTCAACCCCGAGCATGTCATCTGCACGCTCGACGAGGGCGCCGAAATCCGCATGGAGTTCACCGTCAACAACGGCAAGGGCTACGTTCCGGCTGAGCGCAATCGTGCGGAAGATGCTCCGATCGGTCTCATCCCGGTCGACAGCCTCTATTCGCCGGTCAAGAAGGTGTCCTACAAGGTTGAAAATACCCGCGAAGGACAGGTTCTCGACTACGACAAGCTGAACATGACCATCGAAACCGATGGCTCGATCACCGGCGAAGACGCCGTCGCTTTTGCGGCGCGCATTCTCCAGGATCAGCTTGGCGTCTTCGTCAACTTCGACGAGCCGCAGAAGGAAACCGAAGAGGAAGCAGTCACCGAACTGGCTTTCAACCCGGCTCTCCTGAAGAAGGTGGACGAACTCGAACTGTCGGTCCGTTCGGCAAACTGCCTGAAGAACGACAACATCGTCTACATCGGCGACCTCATTCAGAAGACCGAAGCAGAAATGCTCCGCACACCGAATTTTGGTCGCAAGTCGCTGAACGAAATCAAGGAAGTTCTCGCTTCCATGGGCCTGCACCTCGGCATGGAAGTGCCGGCATGGCCGCCCGAGAACATCGAAGATCTCGCCAAGCGTTACGAAGACCAATATTGAGCGGCGTGAGGAAAAGTGTGGAGCGGTTTTCCGCCCGCACGCCGATCGCAAGAACATAACAAAAGGCAGGCTCTTTCGGCTGCCTTTCCCCGTCAAACAGCAGGCCGATCGCCTGCATGTGCCAGGAAACGGCAGGCCCACTTAGCGTAAGGGCACCTGCATTAAAGGAGAATAGCAATGCGCCATGGTAAAGCCGGCCGCAAGCTGAATAGAACTGCAAGCCACCGCAAGGCGATGTTCGCCAACATGGCGGCTTCGCTGATTACCCACGAGCAGATCGTCACGACCCTGCCGAAGGCCAAGGAAATCCGTCCGATCGTCGAGAAGCTCGTCACGCTCGGCAAGCGCGGCGACCTGCATGCTCGCCGTCAGGCGATCTCGCAGATCCGCGATGCCGCTGTCGTCTCGAAGCTGTTCGACACGATCGCAACGCGTTACGCCACCCGCAACGGCGGCTATCTGCGTATCATGAAGGCCGGCTTCCGCCAGGGCGACAATGCCGCCATGGCCGTTGTCGAATTCGTTGACCGCGACACCTTCGCCAAGGGCGCAGCCGACAAGGCCCGCGTCGCTGCCGAAGAGCAGGCCGTCGCCGCTTAATCTTCCGCTCCGTCGGAAACAAAACAGCCGGGCTCGCAAAGCCCGGCTGTTTTTGTTTGTTCAGAGCAGCGGGCCGGACCTTCGCTCTGTGACGACGGCTAAGCCCCTGACAATGCGGTATCTGCATAGAAGCCGTTCAAATGGCTGGGACTGTGAGGGACAGCTGAATTGCACGAAATCATTCACACCCGCTCCCGCGTGCAATTCCGTCGCCTCGCCGCTCTGCTCCTCGTCATTCTCCTCGGACTGGCGCTCAGGCGCTTCGGCTACGCGATCGAGCTGCCCTTCATCGTCGTCAAATATGGAGGGTCGGCGCTCTGGGGTGCGATGGTCTATCTGCTCGTGGCGCTCCTTGTCGCAAGGTCACGGCCGGCCGCACTTGCTGTCATTGCGCTGACGATAGCGATTTCAGTGGAATTGTTCCGGCTCTATCACACGCCCTGGCTCGACGCGTTTCGGCTGACCACCGCAGGCGCACTGCTGCTCGGCCGCGTCTTTTCGCTCTGGAACATGCTGGCCTATGCGATCGGGATCGCCGTGGCCTGCGCCTGCGATCCCGTCCGTCGGGCGGCGGTTGGTCCTCGCCGATAGGTCTACCGTCTCACGAAGCCGACGCCATGGCGCGATTGCGCGTCCGCCCCTGGCCTTTTTTCCGGCTGCGGGCGATCGGCCGCCAGGAGCGATAGAGGATGAGAGCGATGATCAGCCCGACATAGATATATTGCTCGAGATCGAGGATCTTGGTCGAGAGCGCGAAATGCAGCGCTCCGCAGGCGGCGATTATCATGACGAGGCGGTGCAGCCAGATCCAGCTCTTGCCGAGGCGGCGTATCGAGAAATTGTTGGATGTCACCGCCAGCGGTATGAGCATCGCAAGCCCGGCCATGCCGAACATGATGAAGGGCCGCTTCAGCACGTCGTTGATGACGGCGTGGACATCCATCGCCTGGTCGAGCACCATGTAAACGGTAAAGTGCATCAGCGCGTAGTAGAAGGTCAGCAAGCCCAGCGCGCGGCGGTAGCGCAGATAGTTCCAGCCGAGGAGTTCGCGGGCAGGGGAGACGGCAAGGGTTGCGATCAGGAAGCGGATCGTCCAGATACCGAGAAACAGCTCGAAGGTCTTGACCGGATCAGCGCCGAGCTGATCGGTCGCGCCGAGATAAAAGGTCCAGGCCGCAGGCACCAGCCCCACGACATAAAGCAGCCAGACGGAAGCGGGCTGCCAGCGCTTCGGGATGGCGAGCGACAATTCCGCCATCAGAAATTCGCCTTCAGATCCATGCCTGCATAAAGGCTCGCCACCTCGTCGGCATAGCCGTTGAAGGGCAGGGTGGGATGGCGGCTCGCGCCGAAGAAGCCGCTTTCGCCGATGCGCCGCTCGCTCGCCTGGCTCCAGCGCGGATGGTCGACCGCAGGGTTGACGTTGGCGTAGAAGCCGTATTCCTGCGCATTGGTCACCTGCCAGGTGTTCTTCGGCTGCTGGTCGGTGAGCGTCATCCTGACGATCGACTTGATGCCCTTGAAGCCGTATTTCCAAGGCACCACAAGACGGACCGGCGCACCGTTCTGGTTCGGCAGGGTTTCGCCATATAGCCCGACGGCAAGCAGCGTCAGCGGATGGCGCGCCTCGTCGAGCCGCAGACCTTCGACATAGGGCCAGTCGAGCGACTGGAAGAAGCCCTTCTGCCCCGGCATTTCCTCCGGCCGCACCACGGTTTCGAAGGCGACATATTTGGCGCTGCCGAGTGGCTCCACCTTGTCGAGGAGCGATGCCAGCGGAAAGCCATCCCAGGGAATGACCATCGACCAGGCCTCGACGCAGCGCATGCGGTAGGTGCGCTCCTCGATCGGGAATTCCTTGATCAATGCCTCGAGGTCGAAAGTGCCAGGTTTGTTGACCATGCCGTCGACCTTGATCGTCCAGGGCAGCGGTTTGAAATCGCCGGAATTCGCCGCGGGATCGCCCTTGTCGAGGCCGAACTCATAGAAATTGTTGTAGGTCGTGACGTCCTTGATCGGCGTCGGCTTCTCGTCGACTTTGTATTTGCTCTCGACGGCGGAAAGGGCGGCCGCACTCGCTGTGCCGGCGCCGTAGAGCGCCATGGCGCCGAGTGCTGCAGCCCCGAGGAATTCACGGCGGCGCAGATAGAGCTGGTGCGGCGTGATTTCCGACGACGCGATCTTCGGTGGGCGATAGCTGGGCATGTCGAAACCTCCAGGGCGGGTTTCCCGAATATAGTCTCTAAACGAACCGCCCGCATATTCGGATTAGTCTCTAAGCCTTGAATATTGCTGACGGGAAGCCAATTTTTTGTGTTCGGCTGTGATGGAATAGGCTGTAACCGAACCCCGCGCCGAACCGTATATCACCAACGGCGCTCAAGGCGCTTCTCCAGGCAGCGTACCGGATTTGGCCTTGCCGGTAGTGACAGTCCCTGCCGATTGGATTAGGACAATTCCAAACAGCAGCGTTGCCCGGCCGCAGGCTCAATGCCGCCCTGCTTCGCCTGATGATCTCCGACACGTCGAGGAAGATACCGATGCCAGCCTACCGTTCCAGAACCACGACCCACGGCCGCAACATGGCAGGCGCGCGCGGCCTTTGGCGCGCCACGGGCATGAAGGATTCGGATTTCGGCAAGCCGATTATCGCGGTGGTGAATTCTTTCACCCAGTTCGTACCCGGCCACGTGCACCTGAAGGACCTCGGCCAGCTCGTTGCCCGCGAAATCGAGGCGGCCGGCGGTGTTGCCAAGGAGTTCAACACGATCGCCGTCGACGACGGCATCGCCATGGGCCATGACGGCATGCTCTATTCGCTGCCCTCGCGCGAACTCATCGCCGACAGCGTCGAATATATGGTCAATGCCCATTGCGCCGACGCCATGGTCTGCATCTCCAACTGCGACAAGATCACCCCCGGCATGCTGATGGCGTCGCTGCGCCTCAACATACCCACAGTCTTCGTCTCGGGCGGCCCGATGGAAGCGGGCAAGGTTGTGCTGCACGGCAAGACGCATGCGCTCGATCTCGTCGATGCCATGGTCGCCGCAGCCGATGAAAAGATCAGCGACGAGGACGTTCAGACCATCGAGCGCTCGGCCTGTCCGACCTGCGGCTCCTGCTCCGGCATGTTCACCGCCAATTCGATGAACTGCCTGACCGAGGCGCTCGGCCTGTCGCTGCCCGGCAACGGCTCGACGCTTGCAACCCATGCCGACCGCAAGCGCCTCTTCGTCGAGGCCGGCCATCTGATCGTCGATCTCGCCCGCCGTTACTACGAGCAGGATGATGTCAAGGCGCTACCGCGCACCATCGCCTCCAAACAGGCCTTCGAGAATGCCATGGCGCTCGACATCGCTATGGGCGGCTCGACCAATACGGTCCTGCACATCCTTGCCGCCGCCCATGAAGGCGAAATCGATTTCACCATGGCCGATATCGACGCGCTCTCGCGCCGGGTGCCCTGCCTGTCGAAGGTCGCACCCGCCAAGAGCGATGTTCATATGGAAGACGTGCACCGCGCCGGCGGCATCATGTCGATCCTCGGAGAGCTCGACAAGGGTGGTCTCTTGAACCGCAATTGCCCGACAGTGCATGCCGAGACGCTGGGCGATGCGATCGACCGCTGGGATATCACCCGCACCACCAGCGAAACCGTCCGCAACTTCTATCGTGCCGCACCCGGCGGCATCCCGACCCAGGTCGCCTTCAGCCAGGCGGCCCGTTGGGACGAACTCGACACCGACCGCCAGAACGGCGTTATCCGCTCGGTCGAACATCCTTTCTCTAGGGATGGTGGCCTTGCCGTGCTCAAGGGCAATCTCGCGGTCGACGGATGCATCGTCAAGACGGCCGGCGTCGATGAATCGATCCTGAAATTTTCCGGCCCGGCCCGCGTCTTCGAAAGCCAGGATGCCTCCGTCAAGGCAATCCTCGCCAATGAGGTGAAGGCCGGCGACGTCGTCGTCATTCGCTACGAAGGCCCGAAGGGCGGCCCAGGCATGCAGGAAATGCTCTATCCGACGAGCTATCTGAAATCGAAGGGCCTCGGCAAGGCCTGCGCGCTGATCACCGACGGCCGCTTCTCCGGCGGCACCTCCGGCCTCTCGATCGGCCACGCCTCGCCGGAAGCGGCCAATGGCGGTACGATCGGCCTGGTGCGCGAAGGCGACATGATCGACATCGACATCCCGAACCGCACGATCAGCCTGCGCGTCGACGAGGCCGAACTCGCCGCCCGCCGCGCCGATCAGGACGCCAAGGGCTGGCATCCCGCAGAAGTGCGCAAGCGCAACGTCACGACGGCACTGAAGGCTTACGCCGCCTTCGCGACGAGCGCCGATCGCGGCGCCGTGCGGGATCTGAACGCTCGCTGAGTAGCCTGAGCCGACGACCTACTGATTAAAAGTCAGTTGCTCTGCCGACCGGTCGCTTTCAAAGCGGCCGGTTGATGTTTTTATAGCTCTCGCCGAGCTGCTTCAGCCGCTCATCATAGGCAGCCTTGATACAGACGGCATCCGCCGCGCATTCCTGCCGCTTCTTCAGCCAGGCAGTCTGCTCGTCCTGCAATGTCCCGCGCGCGCCCATCGCCAGCAGACCGGAGAGCAGTTCGAAGGTCGTCACCATCTTCACGTCGGCATCGTTGAGCGCGCGATTGTCGCAGATCGTCTTTTCGTCCGGCTTCAATTCCTTCGCGTCGCAGTCGAAACTCGCCGCCTGTGCCATATCCGATGCGAAGATCGAAATCGCAAAACCAAAACTCATCATCATCGCTCTTGCCGTCATCATTCCTGTTCCTGTTGCTGCCGGTCAAACCAGTTTGCGCAATGCCAGAGCCAGGAAGATGATGCAGGCAAGCCAGACGGCAAGGATGAAGATCAATCCGGCCCGGCCGGAAGGGCGCTCGATGCATCTTGCCGCCTCGGCGCGAAGCTCGCTCATCACCTCGGCCGGGATAAGCCGCGTCGCCAGCAGAATGCCGAGCGGCACGATGAGGAGATCGTCGAGATAGCCGAGTACGGGAATGAAATCGGGGATGAGATCGACGGGCGACAGCGCATAGGCCGCAACGGCGCCGGCCACCGCTTTCGCAGGCCAAGGCACGCGCGGATCCCGCGCGGCAAGCCATAGGGCGACGATGTCACGCTTCAGTGACTTCGCCCAGATTTTAGCTTTTGATATCAGTTGCATGGCCAAATTTCCTGAATCGAATTCGCAAAGGCTTCAAGCGCAGTCTCGTGGGGTCGTCTCTGCCTTATTCTTCCATGCTTCCGCCCTCTTTTCTTTCTAGCGTCGGGCCGCAGAACAGGATGATTTTAGGCCGGTTCGGCTTAAAATCTGAATCCTGTTCGCAACTAAATAGTTAGAGCATGATGTCGTCCGAAAACCGCTCACACTTTTCGGCATCATGCTCTAAACGTTGCTCAAGAGGATTCAAAAAGGGATAATCATGCAAGGCCTGTTCAAACACGCCTCCGTTTCGCTGCTCGCTCTGACGCTGCTTCTGCCGGCTGCCGCTTACGCGCAGACGGCAAAGACGGTGCCCGAGAGCCAGATGCAGATGCAGCTCTCCTTCGCGCCGCTCGTCAAGCAGACATCCGGCGCCGTCGTCAATGTCTATGCGGAAAAGACAGTCCAGCGGCAGTCGCCCTTTGCCGGCGATCCCTTCTTCGAGCAGTTTTTCGGCCAGCAGATGCCGAATCGCTCGGAAAAGCAGTCCTCGCTCGGTTCCGGCGTCATCGTCGAGGCGAACGGCACTGTCGTGACCAACAATCATGTCGTCGAAGGCGCCGACGATATCAAGGTTGCGCTGCCGGATGGACGCGAGTTCCCCTGCAAGGTGGTGCTGCGCGACGACCGTGTCGATCTTGCCGTGCTGAAGATCGACACCAAGGAAAGTTTCCCGACATTGCCGATCGGCAATTCCGATGCCGTCGAGGTCGGTGATCTCGTGCTGGCGATCGGCAACCCCTTCGGCGTCGGCCAGACGGTGACGAGCGGCATCGTCTCCGCGCTTGCCCGCAACCAGGTGGTCAGGAACGAGTTCGGCTTCTTCATCCAGACCGACGCCTCGATCAATCCCGGCAATTCCGGCGGCGCCCTGATGAACATGAAGGGCGAACTGATCGGCATCAATACGGCGATCTTCTCGCGCGGCGGCGGCTCGAACGGTATCGGCTTTGCCATCCCCGCCAATCTGGTCAAGGTCTTCCTCGCCTCGGCCGATGCCGGCGTCAAATCCTTCGAGCGGCCCTATGTCGGCGCGAGTTTCGATGCGGTGACCTCGGAAGTCGCCGAAGCGCTTGGACTGAACAAGGCGCGCGGCGCGCTGGTCGTCAAGGTTTCGGAAGGCGGCCCGGCCGCCAAGGCCGGGCTGAAGGCCGGTGAAATCGTCACCGCTGTCGACGGTATTTCGGTCGAGCATCCGGATGCGCTGCTTTACCGGCTGACGACGGCCGGTCTCGGAAAGTCCGTCAAGCTCACGGTCGTCGAGAACGGCCGCGAGGAGCAGCTGCCGCTGACGCTCGATCGCGCCCCGGAAACCTCGCCGCGCGACCAGCGCACCATCGGCGGGCGTACCCCCTTCAGCGGTGCTGTCGTCGAGAACCTTTCGCCGCGGGTCGCCGACGAGCTGCGCATGCCGCCGGAATCGGCAGGCGTCGTCGTATCCGAGGTGAAGGAGGATTCGCCTGCCGCCCGTCTCGGTTTCGAGCCGAAGGATATCATCGTCTCGATCAACGGCACCGACGTGAAGTCGACCAGCGAGCTGTCCCAAATCGCCGATAGCGACCCCGGCCTCTGGCGGGTGGAGATCGAGCGCGACGGCCAGCGCATCCGGCAGTTCTTCCGATGAGCAATGACCTCTTCGCGCCGCGCGTTCCGGAGGAGGTTGCCGCCAGGCGGCCGCTTGCCGACCGGCTGCGGCCGAAGACGCTTGCCGATGTTACCGGTCAGGAACATCTGACCGGTGAAGACGGCGTGCTGAAAAGGATGATCGAAAGCGGTTCGCTCGGCTCGATGATCTTCTGGGGCCCGCCCGGCACCGGCAAGACGACGGTGGCGCGGTTGCTGTCGGGTGAGGCGGGGCTGGCTTTCGAGCAGATTTCAGCGATCTTTTCCGGTGTCGCCGATCTGAAGAAGGTGTTCGAAACGGCCCGCCTGCGCCGCATGGACGGCCGTCAGACACTGCTCTTCGTCGACGAGATCCACCGTTTCAACCGCGCCCAGCAAGACAGTTTCCTGCCTGTTATGGAGGACGGCACCGTCATTCTCGTCGGCGCCACCACCGAAAACCCGTCCTTCGAGCTCAATGCCGCTCTGCTGTCGCGCGCCCGGGTGCTGACCTTCAAGTCGCATGACGAGGAGAGCCTGGAGGAATTGCTGAAGCGCGCCGAGGCGATCGAGCAGAAGCCGCTGCCGTTGACCGAGGAAGCGCGTCTCAGCCTGATCCGCATGGCCGACGGCGATGGCCGTGCGGTGCTGACGCTTGCCGAAGAGGTGTGGCGGGCCGCGCGCGAGGGCGAGAGCTTCGACACCGAAGGCCTGACGCGGATCGTCCAGCGCCGCGCTCCCGTCTATGACAAGGCGCAGGACGGTCATTACAATCTGATCTCGGCGCTGCACAAATCCGTGCGCGGCTCGGATCCCGATGCCGCGCTCTATTATCTCGCCCGCATGTTCGATGCCGGCGAGGATCCGCTTTATCTCGGCCGGCGGCTGGTGCGCATGGCGGTGGAGGATATCGGCCTTGCCGATCCGCAGGCGCTGGTGATCTGCAACGTCGCCAAGGATGCTTATGAGTATCTCGGCTCTCCGGAAGGCGAACTGGCGTTGGCGCAGGCCTGCGTCTATCTCGCCACCGCGCCGAAATCGAATGCCGTCTACACCGCCTTCAAGGCCGCTAGTCAGGCCGCCAAGCAGAACGGCTCGCTGCTGCCGCCGAAGCATATCCTCAATGCGCCGACCAAGCTGATGAAGGGCGAAGGCTACGGCGAGGGCTACCGCTACGATCACGATGAACCGGACGCCTTTTCCGGCCAGGATTATTTCCCGGAGAAGATGGGCCGCCAGACCTTCTACGATCCGCCGGAGCGCGGCTTCGAGCGTGATATCCGCAAGCGGCTGGAATGGTGGGAAAAACTTCGTCGGGAGCGCAATCCGCGCTGAACCTTCAAGACGCGCGCGGCGCCTTCTGATTTGGCGGCGCGGCGATCACCTTGACGGACGATTCCGCCAGCCCGTGATGGCCTTCCATATCGACGACGATATGCCAGTGGCCGCTTTCCGGAACGGCGATCTTGATCGGCGATTTGCGCGCGACGCCGCCGATATATTTGAAATCGAGAACCTCGGTGAACCGCTGGAAATTCGGCGCCGTCATCAGCCGAACGTTGTTTACCGCATTCAACGACACCTCGACGATCGTTCCGGCGCGTTGTTCCTTGAGATCGTAATGGGTAAAGCGGAAATTCGGTTTCGGCATCGGTCGCGTTGTGTCTGAAGTCTCTGCGACTGGATTCTACCAGCGTGCCGGTTAAGGAAAGGTTGGAATCAGCCAATAGAGTGCCGCGCGTCCACCACGAACGCTCTATGACTCTAATTACGCGCTGAGCTCATGTCGTCGTGCTCCCGCCACGGGAAAGGGGCGGGAGCATAGGCAGGGTTTAGTGGATATTCGCATTGCTGCGGGCAAAGGGCGTGAATTCAAGTATCATGCCTCCGGCCGCTCTGCAGATATCCGCGGAGGTGCAGTTGCATTCGCCGGCGGCGAAATGAAGGGCCGCCTCCTCATTGATGAAGAGCCCGCCGACAAGGCCGTCGCGATCGTGGACAATCCAGCGACCGCTTCTGTCGCGGCCGACGGTGAAGCGGGTGGAAGGCGAGGAGAGGCTGGCCGGAAGGCTGCGACGTTGCTGTGCGTTTGCCATCATGATGATCCTTCTGTTCCGATGCTTCAGCGGGAGATGAGGTTGAAGGTCATCTGCACAAATCCGGCAAAAGCCATAGTCACCGCAAGCCAGGGCGCAATGGCGGCAAGGCCGGAGAGAATCTGATGGGAGGGATCGGCGGTGAGTATTCTGATGTGGTTACGTTTCAGCGGGGCGATTTCGGCACTCGGTTTAGTCAGGCGTGACATCGGTTTGTCCTTTCGAAGTCTCACACAACCGCTGCTAGATGGTGCGGCGGCGTCACCTTTAAAAAATAATCCGGGACGGATAGGGTTTCCATTTGGTATGTGTAGAGAAACATAAAAATATCATATGGATAGCGCCATTGTCCCGCCGCGTTCGTCAAGGAAAGGTGCAAGCGCCTTGCCGATTGCAAAACGTCTCTCAGGCTCGGCGGTGACAAGCGGAAGGCGAAGTACGACTTCAAGCCCGCGGAGCAGTTGCAGCGCATGCTTAATGCCGGCCGGATCGCCCTCCGGCCCGAACTCGGCAATGAGCGGCAGTAGCCGATCTTGCAGCGAAAGCGCTGCCGAAAGGTTTCCGGCCCGCGCCGCCCGGTACATCGAGGTGAAGAGCCGCGGCAGCACGTTGGCTCCCGGCGAGATCACGCCGTCGCCGCCGGCGATGGTAAAGGCGAGCGCAGAAGGATCATGTCTGGAAAAGAAGCGGAAGCGCTGCCGCAGGAACGGCGAGAGGCCGGCGAATCGGGCGATGTCGCCCGTGGCGTCGGTAATCCCAAGAATCCCAGGGTTGGCAGCCAATTGGCCGAGCGTTTCCGTTGAAAGGTCGCTCGCCGTCTGCGCCGGCGCATTGTCGACGATAACAGGCAGTCCGCTTGCGGCCACCACCTGCTCGAAGTGGTGAATGATGCCCTTCTGCCCGGGTTTGGAATAATAAGGCACGGTGATGAGTGCGGCAGCGGCACCGAGCGCTTCGGCCTCTCGCGTCAGCGCGATCGTCCTTTCGGTACAGTTGGTGCCGGTGGCGGCGATGATGGGCACGCGGCCGGCAGCAGAGCGGATGGCGAGATCAATCACCTCGGCGCGCTCCCGCGGCGTAAGCGTGGGGCCTTCTCCTGTAACAGAGCAAACCGCAAGCCCGTTGACGCCGCTGAGGACCTGCCATTCCGCAAGCGCCTGAAGCGCCGGCCTGTCGAGCCTGCCATGGCGAAACGGCGCGACGAGGGCGGTGATCGCGCCAGCAAGGCGTGGCATTCTGGCCGTCTCCATGGCGGCCTCAGAGCGTGCCAAGGATGATGTAGAGTTCGACACAGGCGAGCACGACGCCGAAGAACATCAGCGCCTGGGCCGTGCGCTTCTCGCGCATCTGCCGGCTGCCTCGCGTGATCCTGTACGGGCGAAGAGGGTGGAAACCGGAAGACATGATATCTCGCATGGCATCTGACCTTTGCAGTGATGGCAGAAGCCTACTGCCGCCTGCGGTAGGAAATCCATTCGGGGCGACGAATGAAAATATAAGAATTGCATAAAGGCTGAATCGGCAAATTTCGAAGAGTAGTGTCGGAAAAGCCTGGCCGCCGCCGTCCTTGCGGTATCGATGCAAAAACGGAGCAAGGACATGTCGAAGATGAGGCTGATTTCGATGGTCGCAACCGCTGCCGCATTCCTGGCCGTGCCCGATATGGCAGGCGCCGGCGGTGCGTCGGCGAGCGAGGATAAGGCGGTCGCGCCGATCGTCAGGAAGGGAAGCGTACCGGTCAACGGTATCGACTATTATTACGAAATCCGCGGGGAGGGCGAACCGCTGCTGCTGTTGCACGGCGGCCTCGGGCAGATCGAGATGTTCGCGCCGGTCATGCCTGTTTTCGCCGACCACCGGCAGGTAATCGCGGTCGATCTGCAGGGCCATGGCCGTACGCCGCTCGGCAAGCGGCCGATCGACCTTGCGGCAATCGGCGCCGATCTCGCGATCCTGGTGAAACAACTGGGCTACGACAAGCTCGACGTCTTCGGTTATTCCTTCGGCGGCGGAGTGGCGCTGAACATGGCGGCGAACGCGCCCGACCAGGTGCGCCGCCTGGTGATCCTCTCGGCGCCCTATGCGCAGAACGGCTTCTTCCCGGAGATGCTGCCGCAGCAGGCGGCCGTCGGCGCCGGCATGGCCGAGATGATGAAGGACACGCCGATGTTCCTCTCCTACAAGGCGGTGGCGCCCGACGTGTCCGAGTTTCCGAAGCTGCTCGATGCCATGGGTGCGCTGATGCGCGAACCCAAGGATTATAGCGATGCCGTCGCCAGGCTCACCATGCCGGTGATGCTGATCTATGGCGACGCCGATATGATCCGCCCCGAGCATATGATCGACTTCTACCACAAGCTCGGCGGCGGTCTGCGCGATGCGGGCTGGATGCGGGAGAACATGTCGAAGAACCGGCTGGCGATCCTGCCCGATCTCACCCACTACGAGACCTTCGCTTCGCCGCTCATGGCGAATGTGGCGATGACTTTCCTCGATGGCGGCGGCAAGGCGCCGAACTGGGCCGAGCAGGTCGGCAAATAAAGTCCAGCGGTCGGCCTTCTGGTCACGAGCGAACCTGCGCCGCACCCCGATATCCGGAAAGCGGCGCAGGCATAGTCTTGCGTATCAGGCCGAGGCCGCCGCATCGCTCGGAAAATCCGTGGAGAGGGCAAGTTCACGCCAGCCGGCAAGTTCCTTTTCGACGCTCGCATGCTGCGCTTCGATCATCGCCACCGTGTCGCTGCCGAACGGCATGCGCAGCGGCGGGTTGGCCGAATTGACCATTGTCATGATGCCGGCGGCGAGCTTGGCGGGGTTGCCGGGCTGGGCATGATTGGCGTCGGCGGCGAAATTGCGCATGTTGCCGGCCGGCGTGCCTTCGTAATCGGCGATCGAGGCCGGGCTTACCGCCAGCGACGTATCGGCGAGAAAGTCGGTGCGGAAGAATCCGGGCTCGACGATCGTCACCTTGATGCCGAAGGGTTCGAGTTCGGCGGCCATCGATTCCGACAAGCCTTCGACGGCGAATTTCGTCGAGCCGTAGACGCCCCAGCCGGGATAGCCTAAGTAACCGCCGATCGAGGAGAAGTTCAGGACGTGGCCGGAACGCTGGCGCCGCAGATAGGGCAGCACGGCGCGCGTCACCTTCAGAAGGCCGAAGACATTCGTGGCATAGAGTTTTTCGATCTCATCGGCCGTGGCCTCCTCGACGGCGCCGAGCAGGCCGTAGCCGGCATTGTTGGCGAGAACATCAATGCGGCCGAAGCGAGCGACGCCGGCTGCCGCCGCCTCTTTCGCCTGGGCCTCGTTGGTGACGTCAAGCGCTACGGCGAGGAGGTTCGGATGGTCGCCGAACTGCTCGGTGACGGTCTTCGGGTTGCGGGCGGTGGCGATGACGGCATCGCCAGCGGTAAGGGCTTCCTTGGTCATCAGCGCGCCGAAGCCGCGGGATGCACCAGTGATGAACCAGACTTTCATGACGAATTCCTTTCGAGGACTATTTGGTTGTCTCGGCGTCGCATCTCTGTGCTGACGGGTTGAATTTGACCGAAAATCCGTTGCTGTATAAGATTTGTTATTATTGAAACTATGATGAGCCATATTCAGTAATGCGCGCCACTGAACTGTCCGAACTCGCGGCCTTCGCGGCCGTTGCCCGGTATAAGAGTTTTCGCAAGGCGGGCGAGGAGAGGGGTGTCACTGCCTCGGCGATCAGCCATGCGGTGCTCAACCTCGAAGACCGGATCGGCATTCGCCTGCTCAACCGCACGACGCGCAGCGTCTCGTTGACCGAGGCCGGCGAACTGCTGATCTCGCATCTCGACCCGGCCTTCGGCGAGATGGCGGCAGCACTCGACGCACTGAACCGTTACCGCGACACGCCCTTCGGCAAGGTGAGGATCAATGTGCCGAATTCGATCGGCCCCTTCGTCATCGGCCGCGTCATTGCCCCGCTGCTCCAACGCAATCCCAATCTGCAGCTGGAGATCAACGCAACAGACAGGCTGGTCGATATCGTCGAGGAGGGCTTCGATGCCGGCCTCCGTTTCGGTGAGCGTGTCACCGAGGGCATGATCGCGCTGCGCATCAAGCCGCGCATCCGCCTGGTCGTCGTCGGTTCGCCTGCCTATTTCGAGGTCCGGCCGAAGCCGGAAACGCCCCACGATCTCAAGCGCCACCTCTGCATCCAGAACATGTTTCCGTCAGGTGCACGTTATGCCTGGGAATTCGAAAAGGATGGCCAGACGGTCAGCTTTCAGCCGACAGGACCGCTGTCGCTCGATGATCACGAACTGATGCTGCAGGCAGCGCTCGGCGGCGTCGGCCTTGCCTATATCTGGGAGCCGCGGGTGGAGAAGGCGATTGCCGACGGCGAACTGATCCAGGTGCTCGACGACTGGTGCCAGCCGGAGGAGCCGCTCTATCTCTACTATCCGAGCCGACGCCACATGTCGGCGGGTTTCAGGGCGGTCATCGATGCGATGAAAGCCGAGTAAAAAAGCTCAGGATTCGCACCCTTCACCCTTTTGACTCCTGCGTGCGAACTGGCCAATGATGCTGCCATGGCCGTCATGGCCAGCATCATCGGGAGAGGTTGATGAACGGTCGGATTTTGCCAACGGTCAATCGAAGCGCAGCAAAGCGGCTCGGCGGTCTGTTGCCCGCATTGGCTGCGGTGATGCTGCTGGCCTCGGCGGCCGTCGGAAAGGACATTGAACCGCAAAGCCAGGCCTCGCGCGATCAGGTCGAAAAACTCGTCGGCCTCTGGAAGGATCATTTTGCCGGAACCGATGGCCTGCAGCAGCGGCGGACAGCCTTCCGGACGCTGATGGAAACGACGCCGGGGCCGACACGCATCCAGGTCCGGCAGGTCGATGCCGATGGCGTCGACGCCGAGCTGATGTGGCCCGCCCGCCTTCACCACCCGATCGGCCAAAGGGTGATCCTCTATATTCATGGCGGCGGCTTTTCCGGTGGCTCCATCCGCACGCACAGCCTGCTTGCCGGCTCGCTCGCCAAGGCCGCATCCAGCGACGTGCTTCTGATCGAGTATCGGCTGATGCCCGAATATACCTATCCCGCCCAGATCAACGACGCGCTGACGGCCTATCGCTGGCTTCTCGACAACGGCTATCGCGCCGAGAATGTCGTCGTGGCGGGAGACGGCGCCGGCGGCAATATCGCGCTGGAGACCGTGCTGCGGCAGAGGCAGGCGGCAAAGCCGCTGCCGGCAGCGGTCATTGCGCTCAGCCCCATCACCGATCTTGCCGCGACCGGCGGATCGATGACATCGAATGCCGATAGCGATCCGCTGGTCGGCAGGGCCTCGATCGAAACCTTGCGCAAGGCCTATCTCGGCAGCCGGTCGCCGAGCGATCCCCAGGCATCGCCGCTTTATGCCGACCTGACCGGCTTTCCGCCGCTGCTGCTGCAGGTCGGCTCCGGCGAAGTGCTGCTGGACGATACGCTGCGGCTCGCCGACAAGGCGCGTCAGGCCGGGGTGGATGTCACCACCGAGATTTGGCCGGGCATGCCGCATCAGTGGCAGCTGTTTCCGTCGCTGCTCGACGATGCCGACCGGTCGAGCCAGAATATCGCCGAATTTGCGATCCGGCATTTCGCAGACAAGCCGCAGGAGTAGGGCCTCGAGGCAGAGGCCTCACGTCCTCGCCGTCCGGATCATTGCGATGTGCCACGCGACGGTGACGGCGCCAGAGGCCGCTCGACCTCCCGACCGACGCTGAGCGCCTTTCTGACATTCGGCTCCAGCCGCTCGATATAGGCGTGATCGGGTGCAGCCCCCAGCGCATCCAGCATTTTCGAGAAGAAACACCGGGCCGCTGCCGCGGCCGTCACGTCAAAGACCTCGGCATCACTCAGCCCGTGTTTCTTCAGCCCGTCTATATCCTGCTGGGTAATCGACGTTGCGTCGCGCGCCACCTTGGCGGCAAAGGCCATGATCGCCCTTTCGCCGGCATCGATCGGAGCTTTCTCCGTCTCGTTGACGACAGCCGTCAGCCCGTCGCTGGTAAAACCCTCGCGCAGAAGCACCGAGCCGTGCGCCAGCATGCAATAGGAGGATTTCAGCTCTTTGGCCGCCGCCAGCGTCACCAGCTCATAGCGCCTGAGGCTCATATGTCCGCGAATGCTGGAAAGCAGCGCTGCCCAGTTCTCCATCACCTCCGGCCGGTGTCCGAAGGCGCGGTACATGTTCGGCAGATAACCATAATTCGCCTCGGCCGACGCATACATCGACGTCGTCTTCTCGCTGGCGGATGCATTGGGGGTGTGAATGAAAGCCATGGCATGGTCCTCCTCTATAGCGAGAAGGATAGGGTAGATATTGAGGACAGCAATCCTGAAATGTCAGGCGGCGTCGCTGTTCTCAGAAGCGTTACCAGTTCGTTTGATCGGAAGGGTTACGGTGAATGTCGATCCGCAGCCTCTTGCGCTTCGAACCTCTATCGCGCCGTGGTGCAGCTCGACGATCTGCTTCACCAGGTTGAGGCCGATGCCCGTCCCGGCAATTCCGGTCGACGTCCCGGCCCGAAAATAGCGCTGGAACAGCCGGGGCACGTCTTCGGGATCGATCCCCACCCCGTCATCGCTGATCGAAACTTTGACGTTTCCCGTCTCCTCCCATGCCGTGACGCGAATTTCCGAGGTTCCGGGCGCGTATTTGACGGCGTTGGACAGCAGGTTGGTAAAGACCTGCGCCAAGGTTCGGGGATCGGCATCGATGAACTCCGGCAGCCCGTCGATATCCAGCACGAAACTGTGCGTCTTGGCGATCGTCGACTGCCGCTCGCAACAGCTTCTGATCAATGATCGCAAGGCGCAGGCGTCATAGCTGATATCGATCTTGCCGGTGTCGAGGCGCCCGGCCGAAAGGATACTCTCCATCAGGTCGACGATCCGGTTCACCGATGCGCGGATCTGATCGACCTTGTCGCTGAGAAATTCGGGCTCGACTGCTCCTCTTTTGCGCAGCAGCCGCTGGGCGGCAGCGTCGATGATGGCCAGCGGCGTTCGGAATTCATGGGAGGCCATCGCCACGAACTGCCGCTGCAATTCGTTGATGTTTCGCTCCTGCGCAAGCATTCGCTCGAGTTCCCGCGCCTGCCGCTCGACCTCGGCTGTGCGGCTCTGCACCGTCGTTTCGAGCTGATCGTGATGCCGGCGCAGCTCTTCGGTCAGCCGCACTGTTTTGGTGACGTCTTCGTGGGTGGCCACGTAGCCACCGTTCTGCATCGGATTGTGGGTGATTTTGATAACGCGGCCGTCAACGAGCACGATATTCTGGCTGGCCACCGCGCCGCGCGCCGTTGCTTCGAACACCACATCGAAATAGGTAGCGGTGTCGGCCGGGCCATTTCCCTCGCGGCCGCGATAGGCCAGGATATCGACAAGCGGCGTCCCCGGTTGCGTCAGGAGATCCGGCAGATTGTACATCCGCGCGTAGGCTGGGTTGCACAGGATCAGCTTCTTCGTCGAATCGAACATGCATAGGCCGTGCGGCATGTTGCTGAGTGCTGCGTCGAACCGGTGATGTTGTTCGGTGAGACTGTCTTCGACGCGGATCAGGGTCGAGATGTCTTCGTAGCTGAGGATCCAGCCTCCCTCTTTCGATGGGGCGCAGGTCATTGAGACCATCCGTCCGTCGGAAAGCGCAAACTGAGACGTGTGCGGCCTGCCGGTCGTCGACTGCCGGCATGCGGCCGCGCGGCAATCGGCGGTGCCCGGCAGTCCGTCGATATTCATTCCTTTGCCGATGGCTCCATCCGGCAACCCGAGAATAGCAAGTGTGCGGGAATTGAAAGCCGTCACCCTGCTGGCAGGATCAAGGAGAACAATGCCTTGCGGCAGGTTCTCCAGAATGGATTCAAACGAATGTGGCATCATCCGGCCCTGCTTCAGATCTGGCACGCTGCACGTATTCGTAGCATTCGTCAGAAACGATAAAGTTTCGCTAAAGCCTGTCGGCGGTAACTCATCGAGAGCAATTTGCAGCAACAGTGCGCGCGGTGATTTTGCATCACTTAGCCGAGTTCGGCGAGTTGCTCGTCCAGAAGATCAAGGCTGTCCTCTCCCACCTCGTTGACGTCACTCGGCATGGCTCCGCCGGTCTCCTGATAAACAAGCCAGGCGACGTACATGACTGCCGTCGTCAGCGCATTCCAGCCGCCTTCGCTGGGCTTTCCTGCCGCCTCGGAAAGACGGCGAAGCGTCCCGCGCTCCTCATCGCTGTAGACAAGATCGGAGAAATATCGGCCGGTTATGCGTCCGCCGTCGCCCCAGGCACGGATGGCCGCCAAGGCGGCCTCGGCCTCCAGTGCGTCGGGTTCGGTGCACCTGATTTGCGCCACCAGGGATGCGGCGACGGCTGTCAGGCGCTGTGCCTGTTCGCGTGGCGGCAGAGCGGTCAGTTCAGCGCGCAAGGTCATGTCTCGGTGATTTCCTCCGCTGATCGCGGGCGCAATGATTGTCTCGACAGCATAGGGGACGAGCCCCGAATCTTCCACGACTTTGCAGGCCGCAGGCGCCTCTCAACTGTGACCGGAATTTAGATCGTTCCAATTTATTAGTTGAAATGTTGACGGTGAAATAAAGCTGACATCTCAATAGAAGCAAATAAATTCATAAAAGGAACTCCAAATTTTCCTTGACAGAATTGGAACGTTCCAAATATTTATCCATCAGTCGACGTGATGGTCGGAGAGGAAAATGACAAAGGCGCGGGTAACCGTCATTGACATCGCAAAGGCCGCCGGCGTCTCCAAGTCGACGGTGTCGCTGGTGTTGCAGGGCTCCTCCCTGGTCAATGAGGGGACGCGCTCCAAGGTCAATGCCGTGATGCGCGAACTGGGCTATGTCTATAATCGCGGCGCCGCCAATCTTCGCCAGGCCGGTGCCAAATCGAAGATTATCGGCGTTGTCGTCAACGACCTGACGAACAGCTTTTTTGCGGAGCTGGCGGTCGGCGTCGATATGGTCGTCCAGTCGGCCGGCTTCGTGCAGTTCCTGTCGAATACCGGCGAGAGCATCGACAGGCAGCGTGAGGTTGTCGCCTCGATGCGCGAGCACGGCATTTCCGGACTCATCGTCTCGCCGGCCCGCGCCACCGATGCCGCCGACTTCAAGCCGCTCGTTGCGGCAGGGATTCCAGTCGTGGTCGTCGTTCGAAACCTGCCCGGCGCCAAAGTCTCGTCCATCGTTTCCGACAACCGGGCCGGCATGATGTCGGCCGTCAAGCATCTGGCCGGGCTCGGCCACAAGCGCATCGCCTTTCTCGGCGGCTTTCCCGACACTGCCGTCTTCGACGACAGGCTTGCCGGTTATCGCAGCGGCGTGGAGGCGGCCGGGCTCGATTATCACGAAGAACTCGTCATCTCCTCGGCGCCGTCGCGAGCCGGCGGGGTGGAGGCGATCGGAAAGGCGATCGCGCTCGGCCGGCGGCCGACTGCGGCCGTCTGCTTCAACGATGCCGTGGCCTTCGGCGTTTGCGACGGGTTGCGGGCGCGCCGCCTGGAGCCCGGCGCCGACTTCGCCGTGGTGGGCTTCGACGACGTCATCGAGGCTCAGGCGGCGGTTCCGGCGCTGACGACGGTCTCGGTCGACCCACAGGGCATCGGGCGCCGCGGCGCGCAGATGCTGCTGAAGCAGATCAATGCCGGCAAGGCCGAGGCGGAGACGGTGACGACAGCCGTTCGGCTGGTCGTTCGCGAAAGCTGCGGCGCCGGCAAGACCGCGCCGGCAAAGGCCGGCAAGAGCGTAAAATCGAAACAGGACGCTGAGTAATGCATATGAAGAAGCATCTCACCCCAGCCGAAGCGGCCGCGCTCATCCCGGATGGCGCCGTCGTCACGGTATCGTCTTCCAGCGGTCTCGGTTGCCCGGACCTCATGCTGAAGGCGATCGGCGAGCGTTTCGAGGCGACCGGCCATCCCCGCGATCTCACCACCCTTCATCCGATCGCCGCCGGCGACATGAGCGGCATCAAGGGCGTCGACTACATCGCCAGGAAGGGCCTGCTCAAGTGCATCATCGGTGGCTCCTATCCGTCCGGGCCGTCATCGTCCGAGCCGCCGCTGATCTGGCAGATGATCACCAACAACGAGATCCCGGCCTATAACATTCCCTCCGGCATCCTGTTCGACATCCATCGCGAAGCCGCCGCCAAGCGGCCGGGCGTGCTGACCAAGGTCGGCGTCGACACATTCGTCGACCCCCGGCGGCAGGGCTGCGCGATGAACGAACTGGCTTCGGAACAACAGGTGGTCAAGCGCGTCAGCTTCGAGGGCGACGACTGGCTGTTCTTCCCCTCGATCGTCCCTCAGGTCGCCATTATCCGCGCCACCACTGCCGACGAGCGCGGCAATCTCACATACGAACATGAAGGCGCCTATCTCGGCGGCCTCGATCAGGCGCTCGCCGTACGCAACAATGGCGGCATCGTCATCGCCCAGGTCAAGCGGATCACCAAGGAAGGCTCGCTGAAACCGCATGACGTCCGGGTGCCGGGCATGCTGGTCGATTATATCGTCGTCGATCCTGATCAGAAGCAGACGACGCAGACGGCGTACGATCCGGCGATTTCGGGAGAGATCTTCCGCCCGCTCGATAGTTTCCACGTTCCGGAATTCAATGTTCAGAAGGTCATCGCCCGCCGCGTCGCACAGGAGCTGCAGGCGGGAAGCTGCGTCAATCTCGGCTTCGGCATCTCGGCCAACGTGCCGCGCATTCTGCTGGAGGAGGGGCTCCACGGCGCCGTCACCTGGGTTATAGAGCAAGGCGCGGTCGGTGGGGTGCCGCTGCTCGACTTCGCCTTCGGCTGCGCCTCCAATGCCGACGCCTATATGCCGTCCCCCTATCAGTTCACTTACTTTCAAGGCGCGGGCTTCGATGCGTCGCTGCTCTCCTTCCTCGAGATCGGCAAGGACGGATCGGTCAACGTCTCCAAACTTTCCTTCCGGCCGCATGTGACGGCGGGCGCCGGCGGCTTCGTCGACATCACCGCGCGGGCGAAGAAGATCGTCTTTTCAGGCATGTTCAACGCCGGGGCGAAGCTTTCGATCGCTGACGGGGCTCTGCTCATTGAAAAAGAAGGCAAGCTGAAGAAGCTCGTCAACGAGGTCGAACATGTCACCTTCAGCGGCAGGCGGGCGATCGAGCAGGGGCAGGAGATCATCTATGTCACCGAGCGGTGCGTGATGAAGCTGACGCCCGAAGGCATCGTGCTGACCGAGATCGCGCCCGGTGTCGATCTTCAGTCCCAGATCCTCGATCAGTCCGAATTTCCGCTGATCGTCGCGCCTGACCTGAAGGTCATGGATGCGGCACTCTTCGGCGAGGCCGGCATCGGCCTGTCGCTTCCAGCCAAAAGCGCGCGGACGCTGGAGGGTACTTTCCATGGCTAGCGGAACAGTCAGGATCGACATTGACGGACATGTTGCGACCTTGACGATTTCTCGTCCGGAGAAGCTGAACGCGCTCGATCTCGACATGCTGAAAGCCTTGGCGGATGCCGCTGACGTAGTCGAGGCGAACCCGGACGTGCGCGCTGCCGTTCTGACGGGCGAAGGAAAGGGTTTTTCCGCCGGAGGCGATATCAAGGCCTGGGGCGGAATGCTGCCGCAGGAGTTCGGCCATGCCTGGGTTCGACACGGTCACCGGATCTTCGAACGGCTGGCGACGCTCCGGGTGCCGCTGGTCGCGGCCCTGAACGGCCACGCCCTCGGCGGAGGGCTCGAACTGGCAGGCGTTGCCGACATTCGCATCGCAGAGGAGCACATTAAGATCGGCCTGCCGGAGACCGGCCTTGGAATGGTGCCGGGCTGGTCCGGCACCCAGCGTCTCGTGCGCCGTTTCGGCGCGCAGGCCGTCCGGCGCATGGCGCTCGGCGGCGAGATCTTCACCGCCGAGGAGGCGCGCCTGCTCGGTATCGTCGATGCGGTCGTTCCCTCGGGAGGCGCGCTGGCTGCCGCCCGGGATTATGCGCAGCGGATTGCCGCAAGGGGGCCAGCTGCTGTCGAGATCGCCAAGCTGATGATCGCATCGGCAAATGGTGAGGACAACGGAACCGCGGTCGAAGCCCTGGGCTCGATCCTCGCTGCCAAGACCGGCGATCTGAAAGAGGGCGTCGCATCGTTCAGCGAGAAGCGCCCGGCAACGTTCAAGGGAGAATGGTAATGACGGTCCTCGTCAACCCCACGGCGCTCAGCGACCACAAGGCGCGTGATTTCAAGATGCTGATCGACGGCAGATGGGAGTCCGGCGCCGCCGATCCGATCGAGCGTGTCGCACCGAGCCATGGGGTCGTGGTCAGCCGGTTCCCGACCGGCAGCAGGAATGATGCCGAGCGCGCCATTGCCGCCGCACGCAAGGCTTTCGACCAGGGACCATGGCCGCGGATGACCGCGTCCGAACGCTCCGCTATCCTGCTCAAGGCGGCTGATCTGATCGCAGCGCGTGCGGAGGAACTGGCATTTCTCGATGCCATCGAGGCCGGAAAACCGATCACGCAGGTGCGGGGCGAAATTGCCGGCTCGGTCGACATCTGGCGCTATGCGGCGGCTCTCGCACGCGATCTCCACGGTGAAAGCTACAACACGCTCGGCGACGGCACGCTCGGCGTCGTGCTCCGCGAAGCGATCGGCGTGGTCTCGATCATCACGCCCTGGAATTTCCCGTTCCTGATCGTCGGCCAGAAGCTGCCCTTCGCGCTTGCGGCGGGCTGCACGGCCGTCGTCAAACCTTCGGAGCTGACATCGGGATCGACGCTCGTGCTCGGAGAAATTCTGCAGCAGGCCGGCGTTCCGGATGGCGTCGTCAATATTGTCACCGGTACGGGACCTGAGGTCGGCGCGATCATGACATCTCATCCCGATGTCGACATGGTCTCCTTCACCGGCTCGACCGGTGTCGGAAAACTGACCATGTCGAATGCAGCGCAGACGCTGAAGAAGGTCTCGCTGGAACTCGGCGGCAAGAACCCGCAGATCGTTTTCCCGGATGCCGATCTCGACGCCTTCATCGATGCCGCGGTCTTCGGTGCCTATTTCAACGCCGGCGAGTGCTGCAATGCCGGGTCGCGGCTGATCCTGCACAAATCGATCGCCTCAGACGTCGTCAACCGGATTGCCGAACTGTCGAAGGCAGTGAAGGTCGGCGATCCCCTCGATCCCTCCACACAGGTCGGCGCGATTATTACGCCGCAGCATCTGGAGAAGATCTCAGGCTATGTCGCCGGCGCCAGGAGCAGCGGCGCCCGCGTTGCCCATGGCGGCGAGACGCTCGACCTCGGCATGGGGCAGTTCATGTCGCCGACGATCCTCGAAGCGGTCACCCCCGATATGGCGGTGGCGCGCGAGGAAGTCTTTGGCCCGGTGCTGTCGGTCCTGACATTCGAGACATCGGCCGAAGCGATCAGCATCGCCAATTCCATCGACTACGGCCTGTCGGCCGGTGTCTGGAGCCGCGATTTCGATACCTGCCTGACGATCGGCCGGTCGGCGCGGGCGGGCACGGTCTGGATGAACACCTTCATGGACGGCGCCTCGGAGCTTCCCTTCGGCGGCTACAAGCAGAGCGGCCTCGGCCGCGAGCTCGGCCGCCATGCGGTCGAGGATTACACCGAGACCAAAACGCTGAACATGCATATCGGCAAACGCACCGGCTGGTGGATGCCGCAGACGGAAAAGCTGGCTTAGCCGGTAAGGAAACTGCCCGAGGAGGGCGGGTGATCGGATGCGGGAATGGTCCCGCATCTTCCAAGAGGGAACTGGGAGGTTCTTCGATGAATAGGTTTTTGACCACGACCGCAATGATCGCATTGGCTCTGGCCGGCGCGCATGTCTCCGCCCGCGCAGCCGACGTGAAGGAAGTTCAGATGCTGCACTGGTGGACATCCGGCGGCGAGGCAGCGGCTTTGAACGTGTTGAAGCAGGACCTGTCGAAGGAAGGTTTTGCCTGGAAGGACGTTCCGGTGGCCGGCGGCGGCGGTGATGCGGCGATGACGGCGCTGAAGGCGATGGTTGCGGCCGGCACCTATCCGACGGCCTCGCAGATGCTCGGCTATACCGTGCTCGATTATGCCCAGGCCGGCGTCATGGGTGACCTGACCGAGACGGCCAAGAAGGAAGGCTGGGACAAGTCGGTTCCGGCGGCGCTGCAGAAGTTCTCGGTCTATGACGGCAAATGGGTCGCAGCGCCGGTCAACGTGCACTCGGTCAACTGGCTGTGGATCAACAAGGCGGTGATGGACAAGATCGGCGGCACCCAGCCGAAGACCTTCGACGATCTGATCGCGCTGCTCGACAAGGCCAAGGCCGCAGGTGTCATCCCCTTGGCGCTCGGCGGTCAGAACTGGCAGGAAGCGACGATGTTCGATTCCATCGTGCTGTCGACCGGCGGCCCGGAATTCTACAAGAAGGCCTTCAACGACCTCGACGAGGAGTCGCTGAAGTCGGACACGATGAAGAAGTCCTTCGATAATCTGGCGACGATCATCAAATATGTCGATCCGAACTTCTCCGGCCGCGACTGGAACCTGGCGACCGCCATGGTCATCAAGGGTGATGCGCTGGTGCAGGTGATGGGCGACTGGGCCAAGGGCGAATTCGTCGCCGCCAAGAAGACCCCGGACAAGGACTTCCTCTGCTACCGCTTCCCCGGCACCGAAGGCAGCGTCGTCTATAACTCCGACATGTTCGGCATGTTCAACGTCCCCGACGACCGCAAGGCGGCCCAGGTGGCGCTGGCAACGGCGACGCTGTCGAAGAGCTTCCAGTCGGCCTTCAACGTCGTCAAGGGTTCGGTGCCGGCCCGCACCGACGTTCCCGACACCGACTTCGACGCCTGCGGCAAGAAGGGCATCGCCGATCTGAAGGCTGCCAATGAGGGCGGCACGCTGTTCGGTTCGCTGGCCCAGGGCTACGGCGCCCCTCCGGCGATCGCCAATGCCTATAAGGACGTGGTCTCGAAGTTCGTCCACGGCCAGATCAAGAGCTCCGACGAAGCCGTCAAGCAGCTCGTCCAGGCGATCGACGACGCTCGCTGAGATCAGCCGATGAATATGCTTCCCCGCGCATGTCGCGGGGAAGCTTCAGGCTCCGCGACGATTATTGCCGAGCCGATCCTGCGGGAAGGGAGACAAGATACCATGAGCACAGTTGCGACCACCGATCCGGTTCTGACGCCGGCGCATTCGACGCCGATCTCGCTGCGCGGCCGGCTGCAGGATGCGCTGCCGAAGATCGTGCTGGCGCCGAGCTTCGTCATCACGCTGGTCTTCGTCTACGGCTTCATCGTCTGGACGGCCTATCTCTCCTTCACCAATTCCAAGACCTTTCCCTCTTATGCGCTGACTGGCGCACGCGCCTATCAGCGGCTGTGGCGCTGGACCTTCGAGAGCGATCCGCCGTCCTCCTGGTATACCTCGATCACCAACATGGCGATCTTCGGCTTCCTCTATGTCGGCATCTGCCTGGCGCTCGGTCTGTTCCTGGCGATCCTGCTCGACCAGAAGATCCGCGGCGAGGGGGTTTTGCGGCCGATCTTCCTCTATCCGATGGCGCTCTCCTTCATCGTCACCGGGGTTGCCTGGAAATGGTTCCTCGATCCCGGCCTCGGGCTGGAGCAGACGCTGCACCACTTCGGCTGGACGAGCTTCCACTTCGACTGGATCAAGAACAAGGACTTCGTCATCTACACCGTCGTCATCGCCGGTGTCTGGCAGGCGTCCGGCTTCGTCATGGCGATGTTCCTGGCCGGTCTTCGCGGCATCGACGGCGAGATCATGAAGGCGGCGCAGATCGACGGCGCTTCCCCCTTGCAGCTCTATCGCCGCATCGTCATTCCGCTGCTGCGGCCGATCTTCCTGTCGGCCTTCATCGTGCTCGCCCATATGGCGATCAAGTCCTACGACCTCGTGGTGGCGCTGACCTCGGGCGGGCCTGGCGGCTCGGCCTGGCTGCCGTCCAACTTCATGTATGAATACACCTTCAAGCGCAACGAGATGGCCGTCGGCTCGGCCAGCGCCATCATCATGCTGATGACCATCTCGGCGATCATCGTTCCCTATCTCTATTCCGAACTGAAGGAGAAGGCCCGATGAGCAGCGTCACCGCCTCGACCGTACCTTCGACCGCAGCGCTTTCGCAGAGCGGCGACAGCAGGAATAACAACACCCGCTGGATCGGCCGCCTGGTGATCTACGGGCTGCTGACGATCTTCGCCATCCTCTATCTGATGCCGCTCTTCGTCATGCTCGTAACCTCGTTCAAGACCATGGACGAGATCCAGGGCGGCAACATGCTGGCGCTGCCGCAGGCGCCGACCTTCGATCCCTGGATCAAGGCCTGGGGCGAGACCTGCGTCGGGCTGACCTGCGCCGGCATCAAGGGCTACTTCTGGAACTCGATCAAGATGGTGGTGCCGGCGGTGGCAATCTCCACCATCATGGGGGCGCTGAACGGCTATATCCTGACCAAATGGCGTTTCCCCGGCCATACGCTGGTGTTCGGGCTGATGCTGTTTGCCTGCTTCATCCCGTTCCAGTCGGTGCTGCTGCCGATGGCGACCATCCTCGGCTCGCTCGGCCGCTTCGGCGTCACCCTGCAAAACGCCACCGGCTGGAACTTCGGCTTCGGCAATTCGACCGTCAACCTGGTCTTCGTCCATGTCGTCTATGGCTTGGGCTTCACCACACTGTTCTTCCGCAATTTCTACGAGGCCTTTCCGACCGAGCTGGTGCGGGCCGCCCAGGTCGACGGCGCCAGCTTCTTCCAGATCTTCCGCCGCATCATGCTGCCGAACTCGCTGCCGATCATCGTCGTCACGGTGATCTACCAGTTCACCAATATCTGGAACGACTTCCTGTTTGCCTCGGCTTATGCCGGCACCGGCGACTCCATGCCGATGACGGTGGCGCTGAACAACGTCGTCAACACCTCGACGGGGGTGGTCGAATACAATGTCAACATGGCTGCGGCGATGATCGCGGCCGTTCCCACACTGATCGTCTATATCCTCGCCGGCCGCTACTTCGTGCGCGGTCTGATGGCGGGGGCAGTCAAAGGGTAAGTCATGGCCTTCCTCGAAATCTCCGGTCTCAGAAAGCGTTTCGGCGCCGTCGACATTCTCAAGGGGATCGACCTCGAACTCGAAAAGGGCGGCTTTCTGGTGCTGGTCGGCCCGTCCGGCTGCGGCAAGTCGACCCTGCTCAACACCATTGCCGGGCTGGAGACGATCACCTCCGGCGATATCCGGATCGACGGGCGCGCCATCAACGGCCTGCACCCGTCCAAGCGCGACATCGCCATGGTGTTCCAATCCTATGCGCTCTATCCGAACATGACGGTGGCGGGCAATATCGCCTTCGGCATGGAGATCCGCGGCGTGCCGAAGGAAGAGCGCGCCAAGGCGATCAAGCAGGTCTCCGACATGCTGCAGATCGGCCATCTGCTCGACCGCAAGCCGTCGCAATTGTCCGGCGGCCAGCGCCAGCGCGTCGCCATGGGCCGGGCCTTGGTGCGCAATCCGCAGGTCTTCCTGTTCGACGAACCTTTGTCCAATCTCGACGCCAAGCTGCGCGTCGACATGCGCACCGAGATCAAGCGGCTGCATCAGCGCATGGGCACCACCTTCGTCTATGTCACCCACGACCAGATCGAGGCGATGACGCTGGCGACCAAGATCGCCGTGCTCAAAGACGGCGTGCTGCAGCAGTTCGGCACGCCGGCCGAGATCTATAACAGCCCCGCCAATCTCTTCGTCGCCGACTTCATGGGATCGCCGGCGATGAACTTGCTCAACGCCACCGTCGAAAACGGTGCGGGCGGACTGCAGGTCGCGCTGGAGCGGCCGAATGGCGCCCCGCTCCGGCTGCCGGTCGTCGCAGGCAATCATGGCCTGTCCTCCTATGCCGGAAAACAAGTGATCTTCGGCATCCGCCCCGAGGCGCTGACCGACCCTGATGGTGCCGACCGCAAGGCGCGCTCGCTGACCGAGGACGATTGCCTGATCGAGGTCGTCGAACCGGCCGGCTCCGACACCTTCGCCGTCACCAAGCTCGGCGGCAAATCCGTCGTCGCCCGACTGCGTGCCGATGCCGGCATCGCCCCCGGACAAAACACACGCCTTGCCTTCAATCTCGACAAGGCCGTGTTCTTCGATCCTGAGAGCCAGGTGCGGATCGTGTGACGGCCAGGTGCTGATATGAAGAGTTCACCGGACATCGTCATCATCGGTTCAGGCGTCGGCGGCTCCACCGTCGCGGCCGGCCTGGCTGCATCAGGCGCGGAGATATTAATCCTCGAAGCCGGCGATCACATTGCCGATCTTCCCGTCAATCGTGACCAGGGAGCGATCTTCCAGCGGGGCCATTTCCGACCGAAGGAAACCTGGTACGAGGCGAACGGCAAGGGTTTCAATCCCGGCAACTATTACAATGTCGGCGGCAATTCGAAGTTCTACGGCGCCGTCCTGTCGCGCTACCGCAAAGAGGATTTCGGCGTCATCCAGCACCGGGAGGGCATGTCACCGGCCTGGCCCTTTCCCTATGAGGAGCTGGAGCCGTGGTACTCAAGGGCGGAGCGGATGTACCAGGTTCGCGGCAGCCTGGGCGACGATCCGACGGAACCGCACCACTCGGCTGGCTATGCGTATCCGCCGGTGCCTGACGAGGCGCCGATCGCCGACATCAGGGCCCGCCTCAAGCAGAAGGGTCTGCATCCCTTTTCCCTGCCGCTCGGCATGGATCTCGATGCCTGGCTCTCCAAGGCGCGGACTCCCTGGGACGCACATCCGAACGCACGGGACGGCAAGATGGATGCCGAGACCGCAGCCCTTGCAGTGGCGCTGGAGCACGAGAACGTCCGACTCGAAACCAATGCGCGCGTCACGCGGCTCGACACCGGGACGGGGAGCCGGATCGGCCGGGTCACCTATGTCAGGAACGGTGAGACGCTCACGGTTTCGCCTGAGATGGTCATCCTGTCTGCCGGCGCGGTTCAGTCGTCGGTGCTGTTGCTGCGCTCGAAGAACGACCGTTTCCCAAAGGGGCTGGCGAATTCCTCCGACCAGGTGGGCCGCAACTTCATGAACCACAATGCCTCCGCCGTCATCGGCGTCTCGCCGCGGTTTAAGAACAATGCCGTCTATCAGAAGACCTTTGCCTTCAACGACTTCTATCTCTCTGACGGGGAGGGTGGGCCGCCGCTCGGAAACGTGCAACTGCTGGGCCGCATCTCCGAAAAAGTTCTGAAGGGCTCTCTGCCGCAGGCGCCGGAATGGCTCCTGCGTTTCATCACCAACCATGCCATCGACTTCTATGCGATGAGCGAGGACGTTCCCAATCCGGAAAGCCGCGTCATCGTCGATGGAGATCGGATCATTCTCCAATGGCAGCGAACCAACTGGGACGCGCATCTCGCGCTTGTCGCCAGGCTGAAGGCGATTTTGAAGTCGATCGGGTTTCCGCTGGTGCTGTCGCGGCCCTTCGATAAGCGCACGCCCTCCCATCAGTGCGGAACGGTCCGCATCGGAAACGACCCTGCGACGGCACCGCTCGACCCATACTGCCGATCATACGATCACGAGAACCTCTTCGTCGTCGATGCCGGTTTCCTGCCGACCTCGGCCGCGGTCAATCCCGCGCTCACCGTTGCCAGCCAGGCGCTCAGAGTTGCCGACCACATCGCGTCGAAGGACTTGCAGGCAAAATCAGATCCATTGGCGCATGCCGGGCACAAATAGGACGGTAAAATGGGCTTCGATTATATCATCACAGGCGCCGGTCCCGCCGGCTGCGTTCTTGCAAGCCGGCTGAGCGAAGATCCCGATATCCGCGTCCTCCTGCTCGAAGCAGGCGGCGGCGACTGGAATCCTCTTTTTCACATGCCGGCGGGCTTCGCCAAGATGACCAAGGGCGTGGCCAGCTGGGGATGGCAAACCGTTCCCCAGAAGCACATGAAAGACCGGGTGCTTCGCTATACCCAGGCGAAGGTCATCGGCGGCGGCTCGTCGATCAACGCCCAGCTCTACACGCGTGGAAATGCGGCCGATTATGACCTCTGGGCCAGTGAAGACGGCTGCGAGGGCTGGGACTATCGCTCGATCCTGCCCTATTTCAAACGCGCCGAGGACAATCAGCGCTTCGCCGACGACTACCACGCCTATGGTGGCCCGCTGGGTGTCTCGATGCCGGCAGCACCCCTGCCGATCTGCGACGCCTATATCCGTGCAGGCCAGGAGCTCGGCATTCCCTATAATCACGATTTCAACGGCCGCCAGCAGGCGGGCGTTGGATTTTATCAGCTCACCCAGCGCGATCGCCGCCGGTCATCGGCTTCGCTGGCTTACCTCTCGCCGATCAAGGATCGGAAGAACCTGACGGTTAGGACGGGCGCCCGCGTCGCGCGGATCATCGTCGAGGGAACGCGAGCGACAGGCGTCGAGATCGCCACCGCGCGCGGCTCGGAAATCGTCCACGCCGAGCGCGAAGTGCTGATCTCGTCGGGCGCGATCGGATCGCCGAAGCTGCTTTTGCAGTCCGGCATAGGACCGGCCGATCACCTCAGGTCCGCGGGCGTCAAGGTGCTCCACGATCTGCCCGGCGTCGGCGGCAATCTGCAGGATCACCTTGACCTTTTCGTCATCGCCGAATGCACCGGTGATCACACCTATGACGGCGTTGCAAAGCTTCACCGCACACTCTGGGCCGGGGTTCAATATGTCCTGTTCCGCACCGGTCCTGTGGCGTCGTCGCTCTTCGAGACCGGCGGCTTCTGGTATGCCGATCCCGAGGCCCGGTCTCCCGATATCCAGTTTCACCTCGGCTTGGGGTCGGGCATCGAAGCCGGCGTCGAGCGGCTCAAAAATGCGGGCGTGACGCTGAATTCTGCCTATCTGCATCCGCGCTCCCGCGGGACGGTGCGTCTGTCATCCGCCGACCCGGCTGCCGCGCCCCTGATCGATCCGAACTACTGGTCCGATCCGCACGACAGGCAGATGTCGCTGGAGGGGCTGAAGATCGCCCGCGAGATTATGCAGCAGGCGGCGCTGAAGCCTTTTGTCATGGCCGAAAGGCTTCCCGGGCCGAAGGTCATGACCGACGAGCAGCTGTTCGACTATGGCTGCGCCAATGCAAAGACCGACCATCATCCCGTGGGCACCTGCAAGATGGGAACAGGACCCGACGCGGTCGTCGGGCTGGATCTCAAAGTCCACGGCCTCGAAGGCATCCGCGTCTGCGATTCTTCGGTCATGCCGCGCGTGCCGTCCTGCAACACCAACGCGCCGACGATCATGGTCGGCGAAAAGGGATCGGATCTTATCAGGGGCTTGCCTGCGCTGCCGTCGGCTATCTTCGCCTATGAACGCAACGATGTCAGGCCTCGGGCCCGCGCCGAAATCCGCTAGGGAGTAGTGAAATGTCTGAAGTGAGAGTTGCAGTGCTTGGCGCCTCGGGCTGGATGGGAAAGGTCCACACGATGGCCTATCAGACCTTTCCGCATTTCTTCGGCGTGTCGGACGGAACGGCGCGGATCGTGGCGCTGGTCGACGGCAATCCTGACGCTGCCGCGGATATAGCCAACAGGGCGCCGGGGGCCAGGATCTATCAGGATTGGAAGCTGGCGGTCGCCGATCCCGAGGTCGATCTGATCGATATCTGCCTGCCCGATCACCTGCATTATCCGGTGGCCAAGGCGGCTCTGCTGGCCGGCAAACATGTCTACTGCGAGAAGCCATTGGCCAACACCGCCGATGAGGCGCGGGAACTTGCCGACATCGCCAGAGAGAAGGGTGTGATCACCCGTGTCGGACACGCCTTTCCCCGCAATCCCGTCCATGACCTGGCGAAAGACATCATAGAATCCGGCGAAATCGGCGAGATCAAGCTGTTCCGCGGCTGCCAGCACGTCGACATGTATGGTGATCCCATGGCCCCCTTCATGTGGCGCGCCGATGGCAAGCTGGCGCCGACCGGAATCGTCGGCGATACCGGTTCGCATATCTTCAGCTTCATGGATTTCCTGGTTGGCCGCGTCAGTTCCCTGATCGCCGATAATCTCATCGTCACGCCGCGCCGGCCCGTCGTCGAGGGCCTTGATTATGGCGAGCAGGTGAAACTGACAGGCAGCGAATCCTGGGCCGATATCACCAACCCCGACGCCACGAACCTGCTCTGCCGGTTCGCCAACGGCGCCGGCGGGATCGTCGATTTCAGCCGTGTCGCGACCGGCCGCAAGTTCATGCAGACCTACGAGGTCTACGGAACCAAAGGCAGCATCGCCTATACCTATGACGAGATAAACCGGCTGCGCTTCTACTCCAACGACGACCGGACGGGGCGGCGCGGCTTCCGAGAGATCGATGTCGGCCCGGAAAATCCCACCTTCCGCGCTTTCCTTCCCCTGCCGAATTTCGGCATAGGCTACAATGAAAGTAAGATCATCGAGGTGGCCGAGGTGATCCGCTCGATCGTCGCAAACACACCGATGTGGCCGACCTTCGATACCGGCCATCACATCTGCCAGATCGTCGACGCATGCATGGAGTCTTCCCGCCAGAAGCGCTGGGTCGACATCCCGTTGGGCTGACGTCGATGAGCACCGCTGTTCCGCAGGAAATTCTCGACGCGCTGACCGATGTCGACATGCCCAAGCTCCCGCCGGAAGCTCGCCCCTCGGGCACGACCCGGCTCGCTGGCATCGAGGTGCCGGTCTATCGGGCCGGCTGCGTCGTCGTCGGATCGGGTGCCGCAGGTCTGCGTGCGGCCGTGGAAATGAAGCGGCGCAGCGACGACGTCGTCATCATGAGCCAAAGCGCATGGGGCGGAACCTCGGCTTGCTCGGGATCCGACAAGCAGACCCTGCACACGGCCAATACGGCCGACCAGGGTGACAATTACCGGGCGATGGCCCGCGCCATCCGCAGCGGTGGGGCAATGGACGAGGACACGGCCTATGCCGAAGCCGTCGGCTCGTCGCGGATGATGGCGTCGCTGCAGTTCCTAGGCCTGCCGCTGCCGCAAGATCCGCTCGGGGGCACGCTGAGATATCAGACCGACCACGACGAGGTCGGTCGCGCCACCAGTTGCGGCCCGCGCACCTCGCGCCTGATGGTCAAGGTGCTGGCCGAGGAGGCGATCCGGCTTGCTGTGCCCTTCTACAACCAGACGACCGCGGTCAAAATCCTCACGGAAGGTGAGGGAGCGGGCTGCCGTGTCGTCGGCATCCTCGCCATGCGCGCCGGCGACCGCAGTGAAGAGAATCCGCTGGGCATTGCCTTGTTCGTCAGTGACGTGATCGTGCTCGCAGCCGGCGGGCCGGGCGAGCTTTACCGCGACAGCGTCTATCCCAACGGCTGCTTCGGCTCGCTCGGGCTGGCGCTCGAGGCCGGCGTCGAGCTCGTCAATCTGACCGAAAGCCAGTTCGGCATCGGAACGCGCAGGGAAGGCTTCCCGTGGAATCTGTCGGGCACTTACGTCCAGGCAATCCCGCACATCTACTCGGTCGATGCCGAAGGCATCGAACATCACTTCCTGGCGCAATATTACCGCAGCACGCAGGAATTGGCGTCGAACGTCTTCCGCAAGGGCTATCAATGGCCGTTTCATGCGACCCGCATGCTCGATTTCGGATCGAGCCTAGTGGATCTCGCTATCTCTCGCGAAACCGTCGCGGGGCGGCGCGTCTTCATGGACTTCAATCGCAATCCGCTGCCGGTGCCGGGTGACCAGCCGTTCAGTTTGGAAAGGCTGGACGAAGACGTCCGCCTCTATCTCGGCAAGGCCGGCGCCGGCCAGGACATGCCGATCGATCGGTTGAAGCACATGAACCCGCTCGCGATCGAACTTTACCGCCGTTACAAGATCGACATTGCCGCCGAGCCGCTGGAATTCGCCGTCAATAACCAGCACATGAACGGCGGCGTGATGGTCGACACATGGGGTCGCAGCAATCTTGCCGGCTGCTACGCGGTCGGCGAAGCGGCGGGCACACATGGCGTGACGCGGCCCGGTGGCGCGGCGCTTAATGCCGGGCAAGTCTTCGGCACCCGGGCGGCCGAGCATATCAGCGCCAGCGGAAGAGCGAAGCGGGCCGCCGCGGGCGAGATCTCAGCGATCGCAGAAGCAGGCATCACAAAACTGCTGGCCGTCCTTCGCGCCGAAAGCCCGCTCACCGTCAAGTCGATCCGCTCCGAGGTGCAGGCGCGGATGAGCGAGAAGGCCGGCATCATCTGCGATCAGGAAAGCGTCGGCCAAGCCTTGATGGAAGCGCGCAAGCTGAATGCCGACATTCGCGCGGAGGGTATCGCCTACGGCCGCGCCGCCGAGGCGGTCCGGGGCGTGCAGTGGCGGCATATGGCGCTCGCCTCGGAAGCGGTGCTCACTGCGCTCGACTTCTTCATCCGCAATGGCGGCGGCAGCCGCGGAGCGCGGGCGATATGTGATGCCGAGGGCGAATCCCTTCCGCATGCGAACGCAGGCCCGTTGGAGGAATATCGCTTCCGCAGGGAAAGCGAGGCGCATAGGCGCGAGCAGATCGTCGTTCGGCTTAAGGGCGATGAGATCAGGCTTTCCACGCGGGCGAACCGCACTTTGGATGAAGATGCCAAATCCTTCTTCGAGCGAGACTGGCCGGCCTGGCTGACAGGCCGCATCTATGATCTCGGCGCGGATGAATGAGCGCCATCTCGGCTCAAACGGCTGCAGTGCTGGGAACGTCGAGTTCGATCATGACGGGCGCATGATCGCTGGTATGTTCCCAGCCTCGCGGCTTTCTCCGGACGGTCGCCGATCGAAGCCATGGCGCGACGGCCGGGCTGAGCAGGAAGTGGTCGATCCGTAGCCCCGCGTCGCGTTCGAAGCTGTTGCGCCAGTATTTCCAGAAGGTGTAGATGCGCTCGTCCGGATGCAGATGCCTGACGGCGTCGGTCCAGCCCTGGCCGACGAGATGGGCATAGGCCTTGCGAACTTCCGGCCTGAAAAGCGCGTCGTCGAGCCAACGTTCGGGCTTGTAGACGTCGATCTCCGTCGGCATGACGTTGAAGTCGCCGGCCAGGATCGACGGCACTTCGAGTTCCAGCAGTTCGGCGGCGTAGTCGTACAGGCGACGGAACCAGCGGAGCTTGTAATCGAACTTGGCGCCTGGGAAGGGATTGCCGTTCGGCAGATAGAGGCATCCGATCACGATGCCGTCGATAACGGCTTCGATATAGCGGCTGTGGCTGTCATCGGGATCGCCGGGAAGACCCCGCCGAGTCAGGATCGGTGTCTTGCCCTTCGCCAATATGGCGACCCCGTTCCAGGATCTCTGCCCGTGCCAGACGGCGCCGTAGCCGGATCGTTCGATTTCTTCTAGCGGAAACCCGGCGTCGTCTGTCTTCAGTTCCTGGAGGCAGACCACATCAGGGGCATCCTCCTTGAGCCAGCGCAACAGGATGGCCAGCCGTCCATTGATCCCGTTGACGTTATAGGTTGCGATTTTCACGCTGATCGCTCAACGCGTCGCTCCGAAGACGAAGGCAATGCCGGCGACGATTGCGACCGCCGTCAACGGCTGCTGGCGTATCCGGTCTTCGACGTCCTGGACAAAGCTTCGCGCTTCCGCCTTCGCCAGGCGGGTCGTCCCCGAAGCCACCTCCGAAGCGGTTTCCGCCACGCCGCCGGCTTCTCTCTGAAGCGCGCGCCTTTCGCGATCGAAATCGGAGCCTTCGGAGAAGCCGCCGGTTTCGCCGGTGGATCGCAGCGCTTGGTCGACGAGCGGATAGGCCTCGTCGAGCCTGGTGGGATCGGGCTCCCGCTTCACCCGCTCGGCCGCCTCGATATCGCTGCGGCCGGCAGGGATCGAGGTATGGGTGGCCGACACTGGGTCGGAGGTCGGGAAGGTGCCCTCGATGCCTCTGTCGAGCTCACCCTTTCGAGCCCTTCTTTGCTGCTCTGCCTGCTCTTTTCGCAGGGACTGGACCGCGGGGGATTCGTTCGGGTTTGCCATCACTATTTCCTCTGTTGCTCTTCGACAATCAAATCGGTGACGAGGAAAGAAGTTCCAGAAAAATGCATTCGCCTGATGCGGCCATGTATTGACGAGGAGGCAAATATCGCCGATGGCGCGCTGCGCAATCCAGCGCCCGGGATAATCGTTCGGACTTTTCCTCGCTGATGGCCTTGGCAATCCGGCGGCCGGGACCAAAGTCCGGCCCGATCTAGTACCTAGGTCCGGTTGCATTTATCCGCCGGAACGGCGAAAATTGGCGCGCGTCTATATTGCGTAAGACGGCGAAGAGCGGACGAGGCTATGGCATGACATTCTCGAAACGTGATTTTCTGAGATTGGGCGGCAGCGCGGCCATTGCTATCGTCGCAGCCGCATCGCCGGCCACATTCAACCTCGACGGCTTCCTTCCTGATCTTAAGGTAGAAAGCGCCCAGGCAAAGGACGGCAATAACGGGAATGGCAATGGAAACGGCAACGGCGGAGGAAATGGCAACGGCGGCGGCAACGGCAACGGCGGCGGCAACGGCAACGGCGGCGGCAACGGCAACGGCGGAGGCAATGGTAACGGCAATAGTGGCAGCAACGGCAACAGCGGTTCGGGCAATAGTGCCGGATCCTCTGCCTCTTCCTCCGCGAGCGCCTCGCAGGAATCGGGGGCAACAGCGACCGAAGCGTCCGATGGCTCGATCGACGTCCGCCATGCGAACGGCATTACCGAAACCCTGCGGCGTGGCCGCTACGTGATGAAGGACGGAAAGGGCAGGACGATCATAAGCCGGCAAGCGACGGCAAACGATGCCCGCCGGCTAGGCCGCTACCTCCGCTAAAAAGCCTAAGGCGGGGATGTGGTCAACTGATCTAGTGTTGGCGCCATTGCAGAGCCGCTTCAGTCCTGTTCGAGACGCCGAGCTTGCTCAAAATCTGCGTCATATGATGCTTCACCGTCTTTTCCTGCAGGCTGAGACGCAAGCCGATATGCTTGTTTGACAAGCCTTGAGCGACGAGATCCATCACCTCGCGTTCCCGTGGCGTCAGACCGTTCTTCTCGGTGGCGCCGCCATTCAGCGAATTCTCCATGACCTTTGTCGACATTGTCGGGGAGATATAGCGTGATCCGCTCAGCACAGTCTGGATGGCTTCGGCGAGACCGCGCGAGCCGACACCTTTGAGAACATAGCCCATTGCGCCCCGTTGCAGGGCTGCCATCAGCGTGTCCACCTCCTCGGATACCGTCAACATCAGCACTTTCGTTGCCGGGCTCCGCGTCAGCACGTCGCTGATCGCCGACAGCCCGCCACCGGGCATCGAGACATCGAGGAGCATGATGTCGGGATGGTTGTTCGCAGCGATCATCGCAGCGTCATCGCTGCTGGCGCCTTCCCCAACGACGGCAAAGTCGCTGATCTCGGAGAGGCTCCGGGTTACGCCCTCGCGAAAAAGCGGATGGTCGTCCACGACGCCGATCGTGATGGATGTCATGTCTAATCTCCCACTTCCATAGGCTCGAAGGTCATGGTCACCGTCGTCCCTCCTTCGCCCGTCTTTACGTCGAAGGATCCTCCCAGACTGTCGATCCGTTCGCGCAGCCCGACCAGGCCGAGGCTTGTCGGCCTCACCTCCATCGGGTCGAAGCCATCGCCGCGGTCGCTGACCTCGACATGAACATGACCGTTGTGCGAGACGGCGCTTACGGTCTGCTGAATACCGCCGCCATGGCGATAGGCATTGTTCAAGGCTTCCTGAACGAAGCGATAGATACAGATCTTTACGGCAGGCGCGGGTTCGGGTCCATCGTCGTCGATAATTGTTTCGACACGGGTTTCGGTCTTGTGCTGATGCGCTTCGACCACACGGGCGACGATCTCGGTGATCGAGGACTTCTCGATCTGCGGGAGCACCAGCCCGCTGCAGATACTGCGGATCTCGGTCATCGCCTCGGCAAGGCTCGAACGTATCCACGCGAGCTCCTTTTCGCGCGCTTCGGGCGGGGTCGACGCATTGATCAACATATCGCTGTCCAGCCGCAGTGAGGCATAGGCAATGTGCTGGGCCGGACCGTCGTGCAGATCGGCGCCGATGCTCCGCAGATATGTTTCGTTCAGCGCCGCCACGCGCTGGGAGGCGCGCTGCAGCCGCCGCTGCAGCCCGCGGTTTTCCGCCAGCAGCGCAGACAGGTCGTTGACCCGTTCCTTGAGATCTTTCCGTTGCGCTTCGATCGTGCGGCTGACCCGAAACACCAGGACGGCGAGAATAAGGAAAAAGATTGCTGTCAGAGCGGCGACGGCGGCCCAGCTCCGGAGCCTGGCATTGGTCAGACTGTCGCCTAGTCCTTGCGCGGTCTCGTAGAATTCAATGACGGCGACGGCCTGTCCGGACCATGGCTGGAGCACAGGGTTGTAGATTTCCATCAGCGGCTTGCCGAGCGCACGCTCCTTTTCGCTTTCCGGATCGTCGGCGATTTCGTAGCGCGCAACGAGAGAGCCTGCGAAGGCTTTTCGAAGCTTGTCGTTGACCGCAAACGTCTTTCCCACAAGTTCTTTTTCGTTCGAGTAGAGAATGGTGCCGTCGCTTCGCCACAGCTTGAACGAAACAAGCCGCCTGCCGAGCGCGCCCTGACCAAGCGTTTCGTCCAGAGCCTGGGCGCTGCCTTCGTCCAGGAATGATGCCGTTTGCATGTCGGGAAGCAGCGGCGCGACAACGCTGTCGACATAGAGTGCCGTCGCAGCACCGGAATTGTAGATGACTGCCTCCTCGATGAGATGGGTGACGAGAAGGCCCACCAGGAACATGGCGGCAATCGAGATCAAACCACCCGCGATGAAGAACTGCGAGGCGAGTGAGCGGGCATTCCAGCGGCGAAGCCAATTCATTGTGATACCGGTAAGAGACTTGCCGACTAACCTATCGCTTCCTCGAAATTTTTCCAGACGGCGTCAGGGGACATCCCTGGTATCGAAGATTTCGGCGCCTCTTATACTTTTCGTCAATTGGAGCGTATCGCCGGACATGGCTGCACCGAAAACGTAGAGAAGAGCCGCCAGGACGACGACAAGGGCGACGACGCACACGTTGCAGGCGTCATTGACACGGGATCTGTTAGTCTGAGCCATATCGGGATCTCCTTCACCCCTTCCAAACGACGCGGTCCTGTCCGCGTTCCACCCCCGGGACTTCGGTCTGACAGGCCTCGGACCTAGGTCCGGGCCCCGTAGACGTCACCAGATTCAGTCATATTTCAGCACTGACTGGTTCGGGGTTCTGGAGATTTGCGAGTGACAATTTCTGCTGACATCGAAAACGGCGCTCCCGCCACCTCTGCCCCACCATTCGATGAAGGTATGGCCGAGCTTTACCAGACCCTCCTGGTGCCGATCCTCTTCGCGCCTTATGCGACCGAGATGGCGATCGCCGCCGACCAGTCGAAACCTGGAAGCGTTCTCGAACTCGCTGCGGGGACGGGCGCCTTGACGCGCGCCCTGCGCGCGACGCTTGATCCGCCAACGGAAATTGTTGCCACCGACCTCAGCCAGGCGATGATCGACATCGGCGCGCCGACGGTGACGATGTCGCGGACCCACTGGATGCACGCCGATGCGCAAAATCTTCCCTTCGCGCCGGAGATGTTCGATCTGGTCATCTGCCAGTTCGGCGCAATGTTCTTTCCCGACAAGGTGAAGGCCTATAGCGAGGCAGAAAGAGTGTTGCGCAGCAAAGGCCGGTTTCTGTTTTCGACGTGGGATTCACTCTCGGTCAACGACTTCGCGAGCTGTGTCGACGAATGCCTGGCAGGTCTCTTCCCATCCGACCCTCCGGATTTTCTCCGGCGCTTGCCATACTCCTACTTCGACCCCGGCGCCATCAAGGCGCAGATGTCGTCGGCTGGATTTAAGGCAGTGACCTGCGACCGGCTCGAATTGACCTCCGTGGCGGCCAGCGCCCAGGACGTCGCAGCCGCATTCTGCCAGGGCACGCTTCTGCGGGGCGAGATCGAATGGCGGGCGCCGGAACGCATGTCCGAAATCGTCGATGAGGTGGCCGAGTGCGTGGAAGCGCGGCACGGAACTCGTCCTAGCGGCGGCATGAGCGCCTTGGTCGTCGCCGGTCGTGTCTCGTAGTTCCTCGGCCGAGTGCCGGCGCATTAATCATACAATTCCTACAATCATCCTCCCATTTTATAATCATTCTTAATTGGAACATGCTTCACTCGTCCGAAGGCCGAGGGAATAGCATTCATGTCGACAATTTTTCGAATTCTGATCGCAGCATTGATCTTGCTGCCGACAGCCGTCTTTGCTGATGCCGACGACTGGCGGGTGGTCAAGGCGACAGATCAGGTGAAGTATACCGTCGACAGGACGAACTGGCAGGACCTGCGCGCCGGCGAGGTGGTTCCCAACCGGGCATGGGTCTCCACAGGTCCGCGGGGGCGGGTTCAGCTTGCCAGGGGTGTCGAGAGCATCACGTTTCAGCCAAACACGCTTGCCGCCATCTGCACCAACGAATCCGCTGCGATGAAGACGCAGATCTACCAGCAGGTCGGTTCGCTGGACCTTGAAATCGAGAAGCGGCGCCAGCCGCATACGAGCGTACAGACGCCCTACCTCGCGGCAGTTGTGAAAGGAACGATCTTTCATGTGACGACCGATAGGACGAAGGCGTCCGTCGCCGTGGATCGCGGCCTGGTCCAGGTCACCTCGTTTGCCAGCGGCCAGCGGTCGAATGTGGCGCCGGGTCAGAGCGCGACTGTCGACAAGAAAGCCGGCATGACAGTGGCGGGCCGGTTATCCAAGCCCGAGATCACCTCGGTTGCGCCGTCGGTCGCCCAGATTCCGGCCGTCGGCACCACGAGCCTCGCCGGCGCCACCGCCGAGGCCAAGAGCAGCTCTTCGGCAACGAGCAAGACCACCAACGCGAACGACGATGACAGCAGCAGCAACGGCAAAAGCAACGGAAATTCCAGCAGCAACGGCAACAGCGGAAACGGCAATAGCGGCGGCCGTGGCAATTCCGGCGGAAACGGCAACAACGGCAATGGCAACGGTCATTCCGATGACAGCGGTAACAGTGGGAATGGCAACGGCAATTCCGGCAATGGCAACGGCAACAGCGGCAAGGGCGATAATAACGGCGGTGGCAAAGGTAACGGCGGCGGAAACGGCAAAGGCAAGGACAAGTGAGAGATAGAGCCAAGGCGGCTGGGGATCACCTCTCCAACGGCATCAGCACGATCACGGTTCGGCTTTTGCTGATCGCCGTCATGCTGGCGCTGCCCATGGCCGGATCCAGTCTCGGCCTCCTGCAGGGGATCAACAACAGTCTTTTCGCCAAGCGCTTCGAATGGGCGCCTCGCACCGCCACCGGCAACATCGTCTTCGTTGCAATCGACAAGCACTCCCTCGACGCCGTCGGCACATGGCCCTGGCCGCGGCACATTTACGCGACGCTGCTCGATAAGCTGGTCGCCTCTGGCGCCAAGGACGTCTTCCTCGACGTTGATTTCAGCGCCTTCTCCGGCACCGAGGAGGACGAGCGTCTGGCGGCGGCGCTCGCGAGATCCGGAGGAGGGGTCCTTCTGCCGGTGTTCCGGCAGCAGGAGATGGCGTCATCGTCTGAAACCGCGGTGACAAGGCCGATCCCGCAGCTCCTGCAGAATGCCTGGCCTGCATTCGCCAATGTCGCGATGGATGCAGACGGGATCGTCCGCCGTTTCGATCTGGGAAGCCAGCTCGATGGAAACCCCACCCAATCCGCCGCAGCAGCCCTTGGCACGATAGACGGCAGTGCCGGTTCCCGGCTGATCGACTACTCGATAAGGCCCGACACCGTCCCGACATTCTCCTTGTCCGACGTGCTGAACGGGAGCGTGCCGGCAGAGGCAATCAGAGACCGCTCGGTAGTGGTCGGGGCATCGGCAGCCGAGCTGAAAGACATTTTCGCCGTTCCCGTCTACGGCGCCATCGCCGGCCCGCTTATTCACGTGCTCGCGGCCGAGACGCTGCTCCAGAACCGTTTCCTCAGGATGGTCGATGAGGTTCCGCTGGAACTCTTGTTTGCGGCCCTGCTGATCGTCGGCGTCATCCGCAGCCGTTCAACCGGCCTTGTCACGATGATGGCGGTCGCACTGACCATCGTTGCCGTCGGCGAGATCGGCGCATTCCTGCTACAGTGGCGGTACGCGATCCTTGTCGGAACGGCGGTGCCGTGGTTGACGCTGCTGCTTGCGTGGATGCTCGCCCTGAACGAGCGTGTCGACCTCGGCCGAATGCTTGTCGCCATCGCCAATACCGAGGCTCGAAACACCCGACGCCTGATGAGAAGGATCATCGCCGACAGTTCGGACGGTGTCGTCGCATTCGACAGCGATCTGAGGATCGTCGAGGCGAGCGAATCCGCAAAGGCGGTGCTGCGAGCCGAGATCGGCGCCTCCCTTCTCGCCAGCACCGACGCCGCCATCATCGACCTCGTGCGCAGGCTGGTTTCAGAGCGCGACGCCGAACCGGGTAGGGTGCACACGGCCCTTGTCGACTTCGCAGGCAAAAGGGGTTCGCAGGCGACGCATTACGAGGCATCAGTCACGATTTCGCCCATTGAACAGCCGAATGCGCATCCGGCCGCGGCGCGGTCGCGATTTGCCGGTTGCCTCATCATCCGGGACATCACCGCGCGATACGACTATGAAGAACGGTTGAAGACTCTGTCCGAGCTGGACGAACTCACCGGACTGCTCAATCGCCGGGAATTTGCATATCGGCTGGCAACCCTCGAGGGCGATATCCTCGTCTCCGTGCTGGATATCGAACGTTTCTCCTCGCTTTGCGCCACGCTTGGGCGCGACGTCGGCGACGAACTCCTGAAAGCCGTCGCGTCAAGACTCGGTGATGCATTCGCCGGGCATTTGCTGGCAAGACTGGACCGTGACCATTTTGGCATCGCCACTTCGATGACGGACGCACGTCCGATTGAGGATTTTGCCAATGGTCTTTTGGCGCTGTTCGAGGAGCCTCTGCAGCTCCGCGGTTCGGCCGTGCCGATCTCGGTCCACGTCGGAATAGCCAGCTCGGAAGATGCCGCCCCCGGCGCGCTCCTGAACGCCGCCGAATCCGCGCTTGATGCTGCCAAGGCCCTGGCCGGCCGGCGATGGTCTTCTTTCGATCCTTCCGCTGCCGTTCGCCAGGCCCGGTCACGCCGGCTGGAACGGGACATGCGCGATGCTTTCCGGGACCGGCAGTTCTTCCTGCTGTTCCAGCCGCAGATCGAATTTGCGAGTGGGCGCCTTTTAGGTGCCGAAGCCCTGATCCGATGGAACCATCCCGAGTTCGGTTTGATATCGCCGGCCGAATTCATCCCGATTGCCGAATCCTCCGGCTTGATCTGCGAGATCGGCCGCTGGACGCTGTTCGAGGCCTGCACCGAAGCGGCCGCCTGGCCCGGTGAACTCGGCGTCGCCGTCAACGTCTCGGCACTTCAGTTCGAGCAGTCCGACATCGAGGCCGATGTGAGGGAGGCCTTGTCAAACAGCGGGCTTCCTCCTTCCCGCCTGTGCCTCGAGCTGACGGAGTCGGCTTTCCTCGGCCAAGGCGGAGCCGTGATCGCAAAGATGCGCGCGCTTCGCGAAGCAGGGGTCGTCATTGCCTTGGACGACTTCGGCACCGGCTATTCCTCGATGAGCTACCTTGCCGATCTTCCACTCGACAAGCTTAAGATCGACCAGTCCTTCGTCCGGCGAATGAACGGAAGTCCGACTGTATTGGAGATCGTCCGCGCCATCATTTCGTTGGCGCACGGCTTGAACCTGCAGGTCGTCGGCGAAGGTGTTGAAACCGAGCTGGAGGCCGAAGCGTTGCAACGGCTCGGATGCGAGACGGGGCAGGGCTATCTCTTCGGGAGGCCGGACGAGGCTCTACGCATGCTTTCCAAATGGAATGTCCAGACACGTCTATCGGCCTGACGGCTCGCCGGGTTTGCGCTGTGGGGTCGTAAGTCCGAGGGAAGGTTCGTGGATCGCCCGGATGACATGTTTTTCGATCTCGAAACAGGTCTCGTCATATTCTTGCACCAGCTTCGGATCGAACCGTCGTTTGCGAACGGAATCGCGCGCTTCGATTGCCATCTGGTAGGCCTCGAAGAGCTGGAGCTGCCAAGGATCGCGCGCTTCCATGATCAGCTTCCGCATCTCCGGCAGACGCATCGCCAAGCGCCTGCGGCCCGCCTCCCTGCGGTTGGATCGTGCCATCTCCTTCAGTCTCCTGCCTATGCCGCGTACGACCGGTTCCTTTCCATCCGAAAATAGCGCCGGCAACGGACATTGAAATGCGCTTAGGACCAAAGGCCGGGATCGATCGGACTGAGGTCCGGGGCGTGGAACGACCACGCCGCTAACTGGTTGGTTTGGCAGCGGTCACCAAGGCCGCTTCAAAACAGAAGGAGGAAAATATGCTCTCCAAGCTTATCGTTTGTGCGGCAACTGCCGCGACCCTCATGTCGGGCGTCGCATTCGCCCAGTCCTCGACCGTCAATGGTGCGGCCGGCGGCGCGGTTACCGGAGCGATCGTCGGTGGCCCCGTCGGCGCTGCTGTCGGCGGTGTTGCCGGCGCCATCGTCGGCACCGCGATCGATCCGCCGCCGCAGAAGGTCGTCACCTATGTCCGCGAGGCTCCGGCCCCATCGGCGCGCGTGGTCGTCAAGGAGAAGGTTGTCGTCGGACAGCCGCTGCCGGAGACGGTCGTCGTGACGCCTATTCCGGATGATCCGACATATGCCTATGCGGTGGTCAACGATGAACGTGTCATCGTCGAACCGTCTTCTCGCAAGGTTATCCAGGTCATCAAGTGACTTGACCTCTCCGCGGCCCCTCTGCCGCGGCTTACTCCGGAAATCATCGTTTAGAACAGCCGCACGGCGCGCAGCAGCGACGTCGTGCGGCCAAAATCAGTGAGTTTGTTATGAAGACCAAGATACTCGCCGTCCTGATGACGGCACTTTCGATCGGCGTCTCGCCAATCGGCATCTCAGCCTCGGCGCAGGATGCACCGATCCTTCCCAAGAAGGGTGCGGCTCAGAACGACCAGTCCAGCGGCGGTGCCGCGCAGCAGCCGGAAGCGGGCGGCGCGGGCGCATCGACAGGTCAGGGCACGCAGCAGCCTTCAGGCTCTGACGGAAGCTCGTCGGGCGCATCCTCTGGGACCGCCACCGATGGATCCTCGGGTCAGACGGCAACCGAGCCGGGCGCGAAGACGCAGTCCGGAAGCTCTGACAGCTCGAAGACGCCCAAGTCGAAACAGTCCTCGACGGAAAGCCAGAAGCCTGCCGCCAGCCAGGACTCCCAGACATCCACCGGCACCTCGACCGGTGGCGAAACCCAAAAATCCGGCGATGCCGCGAAGTCTTCCGGCGGTTCGACCGAGACCCAGTCCAACAGCAAGACGAACGTCGAGAACAACAACACGTCGGTCGACAGCAACACCAAGAACACCACCAAGACCGAGACCAACAATACGACCAACGTCAACATCTCGGTCGAGCAGCAGACGGAAATCCGGACTGTCGTGAAGGACGTTCATGTCGAGCCGGTTCGTGAGACGAATTTCACGGTCTCGGTCGGCACGGCCATCCCGAAGAAGATCAGGCTCGAGCCGCTGCCGCCGCGGATCGTGGAAATCGTTCCGCAGTACAAGGCCTATCGTTTCTTCATCCTCGCCGACGGTCGGATCGTTATCGTCGATCCCTCTGCGTTGACGATCGTCTACATCATTTCGGCCTAGCAGCCGGCGCCCGGCGGCTTAGCGCCGCCGGGATGAGGAGAGGAAAATGATTTATTCCGAAGAGAAATCCACTGGTCTGGCTCTGCCGCTGGTCGTCATCCTGCTGGCGATCGCCGGTATCCTCGCCGTGCTTGTCGTCACCGGCAGCCGACAGGGCAGCACGGTCAGCCGCGTCTGGGTTCCACAGGTGCAGCAGCAGGGAGCGGGACAATGAATGGCCTCGCATCTGTCGCCTTCGGCATCGTCAGCTCGGTCGGGGCCTGCATAGCCGTCGCATCCGTTGCCTCCCACGTCGCGGCGGATTCCGAGCCGCATGCCTTACAGAACCTCGCCGAGCCCGATCTTTGGACGACAGGGCCGGTCAAAGTCGAGCCTCATCAGCAGGGCTATGAACGGATTGCGCCCGTCTATTCCAGCTATGTCACCGAGGCGCCGGCCGTCATGACGGCAAGGGCGAAGCCGGATCCCATCGGCTCGTCAACCGAACCCTTGGTGCCGCAACCAAAGTTTTCGGCCGAACACCTTGCCTGGTGCGCGCAACGTTACCGCTCCTTCGATCCTGCGACCAACAGCTATCGATCCTACAGTGGCGAAATCCGCGCCTGCTCTTCGCCGCACCAGCCTGATGTCGCCGCGGCCGATGAAGGCGCGGGCACGACAGTCAATGCACAGGCGGCGGCCTGGTGCGCCGCTCGCTACAGGTCGTATCGGCCTGAAGACAATACATATCAGCCGTGGGACGGCCCGCGGCGCAATTGCGACGCATCTGTGCTCGTGGCGACGAGCAATTGAGCGTGGCCGCGCCGCGCGATGTTGGACCAAAGTCCGTGTTGCAAACGCTACGGTTGTGATATCGGTTGCGTTGAGGGTCGGAGATCAGGGGATGGCGACGACGCTGGTAACGGAAATCCAGAGGGCGCAGGCAAGGCTCCGGTTCCTGAGCAGGGCGGACCGGGGCGCCCTTATCGTCCGCATTCTGCGCGAGCTGCAGACCCATCGGCATGAGGTTCTCGGCCATGTGCCGGCCGACCGCTGTGTCTGGATCGACAGGCTCATCGCCTCCGTTTCCTCGACGATAGCGGAGATCACCGGCATGCCGGACGCCGAATTCAATCGTGTCCTGAACGAGTTTGAAAAGCTCATGGCGACACTGCAGGATGTTTCACATGCGGAAACGCAATTGAAGACAATTCATTGAAGAGGAATTGCCCGCGGTCTTATCGCGGTCTCGTTTTTCCGAGTGAAAATTTAGTCGCTTCCGGCTGTCCCCCGGAAACAGATCCCGTCGTGCAAGCGTTCTCAGTCCATGACCGAAACGAAATCCCCGGCAGATCGTGACGAGGCGCCAGCGGGCGATGACGACCCCAAGCCCGGCGCCGAGGTATCCTTCCCCTATGACAGGATGACTGTCGAGCAGTTCCGAAAGCGTTTCCCGCGTGCCCGCTGGAGCGATGCCCGCAAGGCCTGGTTCGTTCCCGGCCGGACGGCGCCCCGCCGCATCGGGCGATGGCTTGCCGAGCTGGAGGCCGAAGCCGACGCCCATGCGGATGCGAAGGGGCGCGACGCCTTTGCCTTCGATCCGATCGACAGCCCATATCTTCAACTCGGCAAGGCAGGTTTTCGAATCCGCACGCCATACTCGAAAACTGTCGTCGACGAACTGCGCGAGGTGCCATTGTCCCGGTGGGACGGCGATCTCAGAATATGGCACGTTCCCTTCCGATCCTATGAGGACCTCAGGCGCAGATGGCCCGATATCGAAGCGGCGGCTCGCAGAAACGAGCCGGAAGAGAGACGGCGCCGGGCCGAGGAGAGGAAAGGGACGGAACAGGAGATGCGCAGCAAACTGCGCTCTGCGGAACGAAAGCGTCATCGCTACCCGCTTCCCGGTGACGATCTGCCGCCGCTGGGAAGACCGGTCGCCATCTCCTACGGCATCGTCATCTTTACTTATATCACCGGCGAACTGGCCGACCCGGATATCGTCGCGGACGTCTATCCCGGTGTGACCGAGGATCACGTCTGGGGATATTGGCGGGCGCCCACGCTCGAAGAACTCGTCCGCACCTGGCCTGCGAAAACGCCTCCCGTTCAAGGTGCCGAGTGGTGGCTGCCGACGATCGAGGAACTAAGGCCGGCGCGCCGCGCGGCAAGATCGCGCGAAGCCAGGAGGCGTGGGAAGACGCCCGTGATTTGAAGAAGGACATAAGCGACCAATGCATGTCGCCCGGAAGTGTGCAGCGGTTCCGGGATAACGACATGCATCAAAACAAAGAGCTAAAGCGCGTCACATGAATCAAGTTTGATGCGACGCGCTTTAGGCCTAAAGTCCGAGGATCCTTGCTCGATGGAACAAGTTTCGGCGACGGCCATTTGTCGTCTATGAAAACAGCCCTGCCGATGTCGCTGCTCGCTTTGATCATCTCCGTTGGCGATGGTGTCGCGGCAGAACTCAAACCCGATGCAATCAACGCCGCTTCGATTGCATCAATCAAAACAGAAAAGCGCTCGTCCGACGATCCGGACCCGGCAATCGTCCGCCTCCAGGTCCTCCTCGATCGGGCAGGCGCATCTCCTGGTGTCATCGACGGGCTCACCGGCGAGAACGTCAACAAGGCGGTGGCCGGTTTCGAGGCGATGAACAAGCTTCCCATCGATGGAAGGGCGGACCCGGACGTCGTTTCCCGCTTGGAAGAAGGTGCCTCGATACCGATCGTCGAGAGCTATGTCGTCTCGGCGGACGACGCCAAGGGCCTCGTCGATCGGATACCCGAGGATTATGGCGAGAAGGCCAAGATGCAGAGCTTGGGATATACCAGCGTTGCGGAAAAGCTATCCGAGCGGTTCCACATGGGTATCGATCTCGTCAATGCGCTCAACCCGGCTTCGCAGTTTGCGCCTGGCGATACGGTGTGGGTGGTGAACCCCGGTCCCCCGAGGAAAGGCAAGGTCAAGAGGATCGAGGCCGACAGGAAGACGGGCCAGGTGCTCGCCTATGCCGAGGACGGAGCGCTGCTTGCAGTCTATCCCGCGACGATCGGCAGCGAAGACAACCCGGCGCCGTCGGGCAAACACAAGGTCAAGGGCGTCGCGAGAATGCCGGTCTACCGCTATGACCCGAAGCGCAACTTCAAGCAGGGAAAGAACGACAAGGTCCTGACCATTCCGAAAGGGCCGAACGGTCCGGTCGGTACCGTCTGGATCGATCTGACAGAGCCTACCTATGGCATACACGGGACACCTGAGCCAAAGCTGATCGACAAGGTCGGCTCGCATGGTTGCGTGCGGCTGACGAACTGGGACGTTGAAGAACTGGCCGGCATGGTCAAGCCGGGCGTCCTGGTCGATTTCGTCAATCGAAGTTCAGTCGCTCCGAAGTGAGCGAGGAGAGATCGTCAATCCCCACCCTCGTTTCACCCCGTCGGCGTTTACGAAGCCTTGGCTTCGAAAGCGGGAGCGAAATCACCGAGCGATTTCGCCTTGAGGATCGTGCCCTCGATATCCTGTTCCACGATCGCCTCCAGATCGGCAAAGCTGTCGATGACGTAGTAGATCGGCTGGAGAATATCGATGCGGTAGGGCGTCCTCAGCACGCTCAGCAGATCGAACGGCCGAAACTCGCAGGCCGTGCCTTCGGTTGCCGCCTTGGCTTCGCTTGGTGATGAGACGATGCCTGCGCCGAAGCAGCGGCGTCCCTGCGGCGTGTTGATCAGCCCGAATTCGACAGTGAACCAGAAGATCCGGAACAGATGCCAGGAATAACCCTTGCCGAGCCGGACGGCGGTTTCACCGAAATGGCGGACGAAATTGGCATAGCTCTGGTTGGTCAGCAGCGGGCAGTGGCCGAACACCTCGTGGAACAGGTCCGGTTCCTCGATATAATCGATATGCTCGCGACGGCGCAGGAAGGTTGCCAGCGGGAATTTGCCCTGCGACAGAAGCTCGTAAAAGCGCGAGGGCGGGATGAGCGCCGGCACGCCTTCGACGCCGAAGCCGGTGGTCTCGTTCAGGCGTCTGTTCACATCGAGAAGCTGCGGCACCTTCTCCGGCTTGAGCCCCAGCAGCGTGACGCCGTCCAGATATTCGCGGCAGGCGGTATCGGCCAGCATCTTCATCTGGCGCCGGTAGAGTTCGCCCCAGATCGCATCTTCCTCGGCTGTGTAGTCATAAAGGCGGTCCGGGCCGGGCAGTTTGGCGGTGTAGCTGCTTTCCTTGGTCATAGGCTGATCCTCCCGGAGCATGACGATATGGCTGCCATTATCCTCCAGCTTTGGCGGATTTTCTTTTCTTTCATCTTGGATCTTGCGATAATGGTGGCAAATTTTCCCGAACCTGGGGCCGCAAATGAAAGAAACTGGGAACTTTCGCCGAACCCTTCTGCAGCTCATTCAGGCCGACGGCAGCCTTTCTCTGGCAGATCTGGCTGAGAAGGCCGGCATGTCGCAGAGTTCGGCCTGGCGGAAGATCCAGGAACTCGAAGCCGACGGCGTCATCCGCAAGCGGGTGACGCTGCTCGATCCCGGCAAACTCGATCTCAAGCTCTGCGTGATCGCGCATGTGACGCTGGAAGATCACCATGAGGAGGCGGTCGCCTCTTTCGCTGCGGTGGTGCTGGAGCGGCCGGAGATCATGGAGTGTTACGCCTTGTCGGGCGCCTTCGACTATATGCTGAAGATCCGGGCGAGGGACGTCGAAAGCTACGAAGCCTTCATGACGCGCTACCTCATGCGCAACCCGCATGTGCGCACAGTTGTCTCGAGCTTCGTGCTGCGCGAATTGAAATTCTCGACCGAATTGCCGCTCTGACGCCTACCGCCGGCGGGGCAGGGGATGTCTTCAAACTTATCGCATGCTGTCGCCATGGCGGCTGCCCGGCATGTGCACCGGAAAGCCCTCGAATGTCTTCAGCGTGTCGAGCACGATCGAGGTCTTCACGTGCTGGACCGACTCGTGCGGCAAGAGAACGTCGTTGACGAATTTTGAAAGATCGGCGAGGCCGCGGGCCGCCACCTTCAGGTGGTAGTCCATTTCCCCCGTCAAAGCATAGGCTTCGAGAACTTCCGGCAACCCGTTGATCAACTGGGAAAATCGGCGGGCATTGTCTCTATTGTGGGTCGCAAGCGTCACGGAAATGACCACCAGCATATCCAGGCCCAGCTTCTCTCGATCGAGATAGGCCCGGTAGCTGCGAATATAGCCCTCGGCTTCCAGCCGCGTGCGCCGGCGCGAGCATTGCGACGGTGACAGCGCGATGCGATCCCCCAGCTCGTTGTTCGTCAACCTGCCGTCCTTTTGCAGTTCCTCGAGCAGGCGCAAATCCAATTTGTCGAGCTGTTCATCCATTGCACGAAATCTCCATTATGCTCACGAACCGTGCATAATATCTTCTTCGAACATGAAGAATGCAAGGATTTTGCACGTGTTTTGCGCCACACTTTGCACAGTCAAACTCCATCTCTTCAGGAGGAGAAAATGGGTCCTTTCCCGCACGATGCGCCGCCATCCGAAATCACCGCCGACAATCCGGCCGGCACCGACGGTTTCGAATTCGTCGAATTCGCACATCCCGAACCCGAGAAGCTCAGCGAACTTTTCACGCGCATGGGCTATGTCGCTGTCGCCAGGCACAAGACGAAAGACATCACCGTCTGGCGCCAGGGAGACATCAATTATGTGGTGAATGCCGAGCCCGGCAGCCATGCCGCCCGCTTCGTTGGGCAACACGGTCCCTGCGCCGCATCGATGGCCTGGCGTGTCGTCGATGCCAAACATGCTTTCGACCATGCGGTGTCGAAGGGTGCTGTTCCCTACGAAGGCGACGACAAGATGCTCGACGTCCCGGCCATTACTGGCATCGGCGGCTCGCTGCTCTATTTCGTCGAAACCTATGGGGCGAAGGGTTCGGCCTACGATGCCGAGTTCGATTGGCTGGGCGAGCGCAACCCGCGACCCGAGGGGATCGGTTTCTACTATCTCGACCATCTCACCCACAACGTCTTCCGCGGCAACATGGACAAGTGGTGGGATTTCTACCGCGAGCTGTTCAACTTCAAGCAGATCCACTTCTTCGATATTGACGGCCGCATCACCGGTCTGGTCAGCCGCGCCATCACCTCGCCCTGCGGCAAGATCCGCATTCCATTGAATGAATCGAAGGACGACACCAGCCAGATCGAGGAATATCTGAAGAAGTACCGGGGCGAGGGCATCCAGCACATCGCCGTCGGCACCGAGGACATTTACGGCGCGACCGACAAGCTCGCCGATAACGGCTTGCGCTTCATGCCGGGTCCGCCGGAGACCTATTACGACATGTCCTATGAACGGGTGAACGGCCATAGCGAACCCATCGAACGCATGAAGAAACACGGCATCCTGATCGACGGGGAGGGCGTGGTGAATGGCGGCATGACAAAAATCCTGCTGCAGATCTTCTCCAAAACCGTCATCGGCCCGATCTTCTTCGAATTCATCCAGCGCAAGGGCGACGAGGGATTTGGCGAAGGCAACTTCCGGGCGCTGTTCGAGTCGATCGAGGCCGATCAGATCAAGCGTGGTGTCATCGGGACGGCAGCGGAGTAAACTCCTGAGCGCCGCGTCTCTGAACGATGCGCGGCGCTGGAGGGATTGAGGGAGGAGTTGAGCAATGGACCAGACATCGATCCAGACTTCCGGCGGTGAAGCTGCGACGGCAAGCACGCTGAAATATATGCCGGGCTTCGGCAATGACTTCGAGACCGAGTCGCTTCCCGGCGCTTTGCCGCAGGGTCAGAACAGCCCGCAGAAATGCAATTACGGTCTTTATGCCGAGCAGCTTTCCGGCTCGCCCTTCACCGCGCCGCGCGGGACGAACGAAAGATCCTGGCTTTACCGCATTCGCCCGAGCGTGCGCCACACCCGCCGCTTCTCCAACGCTTCCTATCCGCTCTGGAAAACCGCGCCTTGCCTGGACGAGCATTCGCTGCCTCTCGGCCAGCTTCGCTGGGATCCCATCCCCGCACCCGAGGAGAAACTGACGTTTCTGGAAGGCGTGCGGACCATCACGACGGCAGGCGATGCCGCTACCCAGGTCGGCATGTCGGCCCATGCCTACGTCTTCAACCAGGACATGGTCGACGATTACTTCTTCAATGCCGATGGCGAATTGCTGATCGTGCCGCAGCTCGGCGCCATCAAGGTGTTCACCGAAATGGGCATCATGGATGTCGAGCCCCTGGAGATATGCCTCATCCCCCGCGGCATGATGTTCAAGATCCTCAAGACCGGCGAGCAGGCGGTCTGGCGCGGCTATATATGCGAAAACTACGGCGCCAAATTCACGCTGCCGGACCGCGGGCCGATCGGCGCCAACTGCCTGGCAAACCCGCGCGACTTCAAGACACCCGTCGCCGCCTTCGAGGACAAGGAAACGCCGTGCCGCGTCCACGTGAAATGGTGCGGAAAATTCTATGTCACGGAGATCGGCCACTCGCCGCTCGACGTGGTGGCCTGGCACGGCAACTACGCCCCGTTCAAATACGACCTCAGGACATTTTCTCCGGTCGGCGCCATCCGCTTCGATCACCCCGATCCGTCGATCTTCTCGGTTCTGACCGCCCCGACCGAAGATGCCGGGACCGCGAATGTCGATTTCGTGATCTTTCCGCCGCGCTGGCTGGTCGCCGAGCACACATTCCGTCCACCCTGGTACCACCGCAACATCATGAGCGAGTTCATGGGCCTGATCCACGGCCAGTATGATGCCAAGGAGGAGGGCTTCGTGCCTGGTGGTATGAGCCTTCATAATATGATGCTTCCCCACGGGCCGGACGCGCTCGCCTTCGAAAAGGCAGCCAATGCCGAGCTGAAACCGGTGAAGCTCGACCACACCATGGCCTTCATGTTCGAGACCCGATACCCGCAACAGCTGACGAAATATGCGGCCGAGCTGGAAACGCTGCAGGAGGATTACCTCGAGTGCTGGGACGGGCTGGAGCGCAAGTTCGACGGCACCCCCGGTATCAAGTGATAGCATCGGAATTGGAACATGAAACTTGCGACCTTGAAGGACTCCACCAGGGACGGCCGCCTCGTCGTTGTCTCCCGCGACCTGACCCGCTGCTCGGAAGTCGGCCATATCACCCGCACCCTGCAGGCAGCGCTCGATGACTGGGAGCATGTGGCACCGAGACTTCAGCTGATTGCCGAAGGCATCGAAACCGGAGCCCAGCCGACGATCCGCTTTCACGAGCATGACGCTACGTCACCTCTACCGCGGGCCTATCAATGGGCGGACGGTTCCGCTTACGTCAACCATGTCGAACTGGTGCGCAAGGCCCGCGGCGCCGAAATGCCGGCGAGCTTCTGGACCGATCCACTGATGTATCAGGGCGGCTCGGATGCTTTCCTCGCGCCGCGCGATCCGATCCTGGTGGCCGACGAGGCCTATGGGATCGACATGGAGGGCGAGGTCGCCGTCATCACCGGCGACGTTGCCATGGGGGTGGGTCCGGACGCGGCGCGCGACGCCATCCGGCTGGTGATGCTGGTCAACGATGTATCGCTGCGCGGCCTGATCCCCGACGAACTGGCCAAAGGGTTCGGTTTCTTCCAGTCCAAGCCGGCATCGGCATTTTCGCCCGTGACGGTGACGCCGGACGAGCTGGGGGAGGCGTGGGATGGCGGCAAGCTGCATCTGCCGCTGCTCGTCAGCCTGAACGGCAGGCCGTTCGGCAAGGCCAATGCCGGGGTGGATATGACGTTCGATTTCGGCCAGCTGGTCGCCCATGCCGCCAAAACCCGCAGTCTGACGGCCGGAACCATCATCGGCTCGGGAACGGTTTCCAACAAGCTGGATGGCGGCCCGGGCCGGCCGATCGAAGACGGCGGCGACGGTTATTCCTGCATCGCCGAAATCCGGATGATCGAGACGATCGAAACCGGCGCGCCGAAAACGCCGTTCATGCAGTTCGGCGATCAGGTCCGCATCGAGATGAAGGACCGCGCCGGCCATTCGATCTTCGGGGCGATCGAGCAGACCGTCGAACGTTATGGCGGAGCGAGGGCGCAATGAGCGAGGTCGTTCTTTACGACTACTGGAGATCGTCGGCGAGCTATCGTGTCCGCATCGCGCTCAACCTGCTGGAGATCGACTACAGGACGGTGCCGGTCAATCTGCTGGAGGGCGCGCACCGAACGCCGGACTATCTCACGCTCAACCCCCAGGGGCTGGTGCCGACCCTGGTAATCGATGGAAGGCCGCTGACGCAATCGCTTGCCATCATCGAATATCTGGCCGAGCTTCGCCCGGAATGCGGATTGCTGCCAACCGATAGCGCCGATCGTCAGAGAGTCCGCGCCCTGGCCTATGCGGTCGCCATGGACATCCATCCGATCTGCAATCTGCATGTCGTCTCGCATCTCATGACGCTGACGGAAAAGGCCGATGCCCGCGAGGAATGGATGAAGCATTTCATCGGCGACGGGCTTCGCCTAGTGGAGGCCATGATCGGCGAGGCCGATGGAAAGTTCAGCTTTGGCGATAGGCCGACGATGGCCGACCTCTGCCTTATTCCCCAGCTCTACAATGCCCGCCGCTGGGGCGTTGTTGTGACCGCTTTCAGCCGCATCACCGACATCGACGCCAGATGCGCCGAACTTCCCGCCTTTCAGGCGGCGCATCCCGACCGCGTGAAACCGTAGAGACTACGCGTCCCGCCATGAAGAGAATATCGCAGCCTGACCCAACAGCTTGCCCGCTTCATCGATGAGCTGCCAGACGGTGAAGTTGTCGACCCAGAAACGGCGGCCCGATTTCGCGACTCTGACACCGCGGCCACTATCGACAAAACCATCACGCGTGACGGAATCGAGCAGCCGCTGGCGCTCGGCGCGATCAGGCTGTTCGGCCGAAAGCCGCGACGGCAGCGTGATGAATTCATCCCAGCTGTATTCGAAGCACTTCTGCGCAGTCCTATTCGCATAGATGAAGCGCGGGTCGGGCAGGGTATTGTGGGCAAGGACCACGAAAGGCGCATCATTGTAAAGCCAGTTCGGCCCTTGCCCCTCCTCGATAAGACGGCGGCCGGTGATGCGCAGGTAGCTTCCGGTAAGAAGGGCGAAGAAACCAAGATCATTCCTCAGGTCGAGGACGTGGGTGTCATAGGTGGAAGTCACGAACGGCCTCGCTGATCAAATGTGTCGGTGCAGGCGACATAGCCGATATCAATTGCACGCGTCTATGATGCCTCGAGAACTGCGAAGGGGCGGCATTTACCTTGTCTCATCACTTCTGATTGTGGCGCTTGCCAGAAGATCGCCCTTGTGCATTGATCTTAAGCTGCTGGGGCAGCTGTCAACATTCTCTGCGAAGCTATTGTTCTTCGGACCGTAATTGGCGTCGGCCGGTCACGGATGAGGCTGGTGGAGCAGGGGATTTTCATCATCCGGCTATACAGACCTGCGCAAGCTATGCTGCGAATGACGACAGGAGAAGTAAGGGTGCTCGAGGGCTGGGGAAGAATGCGGAAATTCGTCTCGTTGATATCGATGCTGCTGGCGTTCGTTGCCATGGCCGGAAAGGGGCATGCGGCCATTTCCTACCAACGTCTGGAGACCGCGCCGGGAGAACGCGCCCTGACGATAAAAGGCGTGTTCGAGAGTTCCGACGATGCGATGACGCTTGTCGACGAATATACGCAATACCAGCCGAGCTATGTCACCTTTGATTCGCCCGGCGGAAACGTGGTCGCAGCGATTAGGTTCGGTCGGGCCCTCCGCCTCCTGAATGCAAAAACGATACAGATCAGAGCCGCCGAGTGCGCGTCGGCTTGCGCCTTCGCCTTTGTCGGTGGCGTTGAAAGATTTGCCCAGCCGGGCTCCATCGGCGTGCATCGCGTTTCCCTGTCCGACGATGTTGCCATCGACAGCCAATTGGCCATCTCGACTGTTCAAGCACTGACCGGCGAGATCATCGGCTATCTCACCGACATGGGGGTAAGCCCCAATCTGCTGCAGCTCAGCCTGTCGATCGACAGCTCCGATATCAGGTATCTCACCGCTGCGGAAATGCGGGACTGGAACATCAACACTCCCGAGGATATGCCCTCGCCAGAGGAAGGCGCGGCACCGCCATCGGACGCCGCGCCTGAGGTGAGCGCAACACCCGCCGTCATGCTACCGGACTCAAGCGATTCTGAGGAGGTGGCCGCAGCCGAACCCGGCGACCTGACCACGGAGGCGGTTGATTTCGTCAACCGATACAATGACGAATGGTCGAAAGACAGCGCCTCGGCGTTGGCCTTCATGAAGGACGTCTATGCCGACGAGGTCTCCTTCTTCGGAAATCCGGTCGACAAAGGCGTCGTGCTAAAAGACAAGGCGACCTTCGCCCAACGCTGGCCGCAGCGCATCTACAGCGTCAAGCCAGGCTCCGTCACTGCCAGCTGTGCCGGAAAATGCGAGATGTCGGGAGTTATCGAGTGGTTTGCCGGAAACAGGGACACGGGTAAGACTTCCTCCGGCATGGCGGAATTCTCCTTCGTGTGGAACACGGCCTCTCTGCAGATCGAGTCCGAGAGCGGAAAGGTACTCACCACGGACAAGGGGGCAAAAGCGCCGGACCGGTTGATCCATCAGTGGACAGGACTGGACGACCTCTGCCGCACGAGTGTCGATCGCCAGGGCACCGAGGTGCTACGGGCCTGCAAACGGCGCGACGAACTCGGTCCGCTGCTCAACCGCGTCGACTGGTGCTACGGCCATGAAGGCGAAGCCGAAATAAACTGGGAGTGGCAAAAATGCGATGCCAATTCCCGCCGATATACGAGCAGGTAGCGCGCAGGCCCAAAAACAAGCAACCGGTCGTTGCCCGGAGGAAGAAATGTTGGGAAACTCACATTCCTAAGCGAGGCCGAGCATGTCAGAAGGCGAGCATTCCCGATCGAACACCGTTCTGCCGGGACCCGACGAACCCGACAAGCCGGCGGAGCGCTATCAACTCGGCCTCTGCCTTTCCGGCGGCGGCTGTCGGGCCATGCTCTTTCATGCGGGATCGCTGGCGAGGCTGAACGAGGCCGGTCTTCTGGCGAAGCTCGATATGATCTCCTCGGTCTCAGGCGGATCGATCGCCTCCGGCCTGCTCGCCTATATCTGGCCGCGGCTGGTCTTTGAGAACGGTGTCGCCGTCAACTTCAGAACAGAATATGTCGATCGCATTCTGGCCTTCAGCCAGGTCTTTGCCGATGGCCCGAGCTTTCTGAAGGGCGTGTTCAATCCCTTCTCGAGCGCGGCGGAGGAGGCCGCCAAACTCTATGAGCGACATCTGTTCGACGGAAAATCGCCAAGCCTGAAAGATCTTCCGAACGCGCCCTGGTTCGTCTTCTGCGCCAGCAATCTCAGCACCGGTTCGCTCTTCCGCATGTCGAACCGCTATATCGCGGATTACAGGATTGGCGTGTCGTTTCATCCCGCACTTTCGCTCGCGACCGCAGTTGCGGCTTCGGCGGCATTCCCGCCCGTGCTGTCCCCGCTGCGATTGGACCTGTCGCAGTTTTCCTGGACGAGGGAAAAACTCGACGATACCGTCGGCGAACCCGTTGCGCCGGGCCGGGCAATCCTCAGCGATGGCGGCGTTTACGACAATCACGGCATCGAGCCGGCGCTGAAACGCTGCGATTGCCTGCTTGTCAGCGATGCCGGCGCGCCTTGGCGCTCCTCCACCCGCGGATACTGGAATTATCTCAGCCAGCTGAAGCGTGTTCTCGACACCACCGACAATCAGGTGAGGTCGTTGCGGCGGCGAGACCTGATCGGTGGCTTCAAGGCAGCAGAACAGGCCGACATGCTCGGCCTCGACGCTCCTTCGAAATCGGCTTTGCGCGCGAGTACGCGCGGCGTCTATTGGTCGATCGACAGCAAGGAGGCCGAACTCGCGCCCTATGCCTCTTACACGCTGCCGCCATCGTCGGTCGATCCTTCCGACGTCGGCACCTACCTTCATTTCCTCGGCGCCAAGGAGACGGAGTATCTGACGACTTGGGGTCACCATGTCTGCGACGCGATGCTCAATCGGTTCTATCAATCGCCGCTGGCGCCTTCGTCCGGCCCGCCATTGATCGCCGGGAGCGTCAAGCCCTCCTGGGCAGCGAGCGCCAGCAATCGCTTGTTCGACTTCCTGCCCTTTTGAACGGAGGTGGCATCCCGGCAAAGCGCCAAGCGCGATTTTTATCGGAATGCTGGCCGCCCGGCTTGCGGCCGGACGACCAGCCTGGTTCTCTTATTTGGACTTGACGTTTTCCCAGCGTTTCATCAGGTCGGCATGGGCGTCGATCCAGGTCTTGATCGCTTCGTCCATCGAATTGCCGTCCTTGACGGCGCCGTTGATGGCGGTGATGTCGTCAATCGGCAGGTAGACGCTGGCCAGACCTCGCGGGCATGCGGATAGTCTGCCGAAAAGCCTCTATGGCCGATCCAGTAGTAGCTCTGCGGCGGCGGGTAGACGCCCTTCGGGTCCTGCAGAAACTTGATGTCGTATTTCTGGGCCATCCAGGATGGCGTCCACAGGGTCACGGCCACCCATTCCTTGCGGTCGATCGCAGACTTCAGCGCCGCCGTCATGCCGGCCGTGCTGCCCTCGATAAGCTGGAGCTTCAGACCATAGTCCTTGACCGCGTTGGCGGTGTCACGCATCAGCCCGGCGCCGGGCTCGATGCCGACGATCTTGCCGCCGAACTTGTCGGCATTGTCGTTGAGCTGATCCAGCGAGTCGATGGTGACGTATTTCGGCACTGCGACCGCCTGGTAAAGGCCGTGCGAAACTGGCGACAGCTTCTCCAGCTTGTTCTTATTCTTGTCCCAGTAGTCCTGGGCGGCGTAGTCCGTCTGGGAGGTCAGAACCTGGATGTCGCCCTTGGCAAGAGCGGCATAGGCAATGCCCCACTCGGAGAATTGGGTCACCTTGACGGTGTAGCCCGCATCCTCGAGGACTTTCTTGGTGATTTCGGTGATCGGGGTAAGGTCTTCCCACGTCATCGTTCCCATCGAAATGGTCTTTTCTTCGGCCTGTGCGGGCATCATGGTCATCCCGACCATTGCGGCAGCACAAAGTGCTTTCCATAAGATCTTCACGGTTCTCTCCTAGTTTGCGGTTCCTGTTATTATCGAAGGCTGATTTTTCAGCTTTCGCTATTGCGCGGCTGGGTGATAACCGCCCGGCTTGCAATTTCTGGAAACAATGGTCGTTCCAACCTCAGAGCGCGCACGGCCAAGCGCTCGGCGGACGCACTCGCCGGCGATCTCGAAATTCGCTATGCCCGGAGGCGATTTCGCTACCGTTCCGGCCTTGTGGCCGGATACGGAGGGCGATGGCTAAGCATTGACCGCATCGACCACGTAGCTCGCCATCATCAGATCGAGATGCGCGCCGCCGCCATTCTTGAAGACGGTGATCTGCTCGTCGGATTGGCGGCTCGTCGTGCCTGCTGTCACGAGATCATAGAGATCTCCCCTGATATGGGAGCGTTTGATGGCGCCGGCCGCGATCGGCTGCATGATCTCGCCGATCCGGTCCATCACCGTCTCCATGAAATCCACATAGACCAGCCCCGCGGCGATCAGCGCGTCATCGGCCTCGCGCATATCGGGCGTGAAAGCGCCGATCAGATCGATATGGGTGCCGGGGCGGACCCATTCGCCCCGAAGGATCGGGGAACGCGCCATCGTCGCAGCCGAAACGATATCGGCCGTCCGAACCGCCTCCGCCACGTCGGCAGCGGCCGTGACCTTAGCGCGCAGATCGCCAAGCGTGGCGGCAAGCGCTTCGGCTTGTTCCGGGCGGCGCGACCAGATCGAGATGCGCTCGATATCGGGAAAGGCGGCGTCATAGGCCCGCGCGAGAGTGGCGGCCACAGCGCCGGCCCCCAGGATGACCAGATGGCGGCTGTCGGCGCGCGCCAGGCATTGCGCGCCGAGAAGGGAATCCGCCGCCGTCTTGTAGTGCGTGACCAACCGGCTATCGATGACGGCCCGCACGGCCCCGCAATCCGCATCGAACAGCAGAACCGCCCCTTGAACCGAGGGCAGTCCCCTTTTGGCATTGCCGGGAAAGACGCTGTCCGCCTTGACCGCGAAGCCGAGACCATCGATCCGGGTGGCGCGGTTCAAAAGCCGTGCATCGTCCGAGCCGAGCAGCAGGTCTCCCTGTTCTGGCCGGGGCCGCTGATGGCCGCGGCGCAAGGCATCGACCGCAGCGGGCCAGCTCAGCTTCGATACGCTTGCTTCATAGGTCAGGAGGGCAGGGAGCATGGCGTGGCCTCCATCAGGAAAAGCTGGCCACCGGCGCGCCGAGCAGCGAGCGGTCGACCGTGATGCCGAGACCGGGGCCGGTCGGTGCAGCACCCCGGCCATTGCGCGTGCGCGGCTGATAGCCGGCCACATGCTCGTTCGTCCAATCGTTGAAGAAGGAGGTGTGCATCAGATTTTCCGGGAAGGCGCTGGCTGCTACATGCGACACCGCCGCCGCCGTAACATCGCCGCCCCAGACGTCCTCGATGCAGAAATGCATGCCGAGATCCTGCGCCGTGTTGCGCATGGCAACCGCCGGCGTGATGCCGCCGAGACGCCCGAGCTTGATGTTGACCGCAGCCGCATTCACCTCGTATTTGGCGCGATAGAGGTCGGCATGGGTGAGGATCGCTTCATCCAGCACGATCGGCAGCCCGCTGATCTTACGCAGCATGGCGCAATCGGCGAGATCCCGGCAGGGCTGTTCGACGTAGAGGTTCATATCTTCAAGCGCACGCATGGCGATCTGGGCTTCGAGCAGCGTGTATCCGGCATTCGCGTCGACGAAGAAGAAGATATCCGGGAAGGCCTTGACGATGGCACGGGCACGCGCGGCGTCGTTTACCGGATCGTCGCCGATCTTGATCTGGTAGCGCATGATGCCCTGGGCGCTGCGCTTGCTGACATAGTCGAGGCTTTCCTCGGTCGAGGACAGCGGCACGGCCTCGAAGATCGGCAGGTCGGTGCTCAGCACGCCGCCGATCAGCGCCGCGATCGGCAGATCGACGGATTTGCCGAAAATATCCCAGCAGGCCACGTCGAAAGCGTTCTTGGCATTGGCTTGTCCCATCAGCACACTGGCCATCAGGCGCTGCAGGTGCGTGCTCCTGCGCGGATCCTGCCCGATCAGCAGCGGCGCGAGTTCGCGCAGCGCCGCACGCGTGCTGCCGGCAAAGACCGGCAGATAATTGCCGGAAAGCGTTGCAGCCTCGCCCCAGCCTTCGATGCCGCTGTCGGTGATGACCCTCACGAGATTGGACGGCTGCTGTTTCGCCGACCGGCCCTTGGACATCACATAGGTTCCGTGGGAGTAGGTCAGGTCGTATTCGTAAAGCTCGATGGCCGAAATCTTCATGGCTGTCATCATCCCTGCTGAATGTCGCTTCCGCTTGAGGCGGCGCGACTTGGTTGCTGCATGAATCAAGATTTCATGCGGGCGGACTTGCGACAAACCAGTTTTCAGCGATAAAAGGGTCAGAAAATCTAGGCCTCAATTTCATGTCCATCGCGCCGCCGTTCGACAGATTGCCTTCGCTGAACGCGCTGCGCGCCTTCGAGGCCGCCGCCCGGCTGGGCAGCTTTCGCCGCGCCGCCGATGAACTGATGGTCACGCCAGGCGCCGTGGCCGCGCAGATCAAGGCGCTGGAGGCCGAATTCGGCGCCGAGCTGTTTCACCGGCAGGCGAGGGGTGTCACCCTGACCGCCCTCGGACAGCGCGTCGCTCCCCGGTTCAGCGCCGCCTTCGATGCGCTTGGCGGTGCGGTGCGCGAGCTGCGGCGTCACGCGGCCCCGCGCAAAGTCCATATTGTCACCTCGCCGGCGCTCGCCCAGCTGTGGCTGGCGCCGCGCCTGCTGCCTCTGCGCGCGGCGCTGCGCGATGTCGATATCTCGGTCACTGCACTCGAAGAGCCGCCGGATCTCAAGCGCACACCCTTCGATCTGTGCCTGTTCTATGCCGAGCCCGGCCCGGACAAGATCACCTTGTGGGACGAACAGCTGCTGCCGGTCTGCATGCCTGGATTGGCCGCAACGCTTGCCGACCCCGCCGATCTTGCAACGGTCAACTGCATCTCGGATGTGGTCTGGCAGGATTGGCGGATCTGGGCGGAAACCGCCATGCCCGACAGCCCGGTAATCCCCACCGGACCCGGCTTCTCACTCTATGCAGTTGCCGTGCAGGAAGCTTTATCCGGCGCAGGGGTTCTGATGGGGCGGCAATCGCTGGTGCAACCTCATCTCAACAGCGGCGCCCTCGTCGCCCCCTTCGACCGCCGCGTTCCGCTCGGCCTTTCGATCACGGCATGGATGCTGCCGGAAAGCCGCAACGACCGGGCCGTCATCGCAGTCGCCAACGGACTGCGCCAGATTGCTGGCGGGGTGGGGTGATTGTTGCGGAACGCGTGCCGCCAAATATTCCCTCTTTCGCGCCGCTGCACCTAGGGCACCGGAAATTCGGGAACCCAATTGTCATCAATCAGCAAGATTAGGCTAAGATGACCAACGCTAGCTTAGGGCCGGCTCCGGACGAACACAGCACCACTCCGGAGGCGCTGTCCGAAACGAGATACCGATTCGCGAAGCGACGGGATGCGGATATGGCTGACAATCTTACGACGACACAGCGTCAGGCGTGTATGAAAAAGATACGCTCGCGGAATACTAAGCCAGAATTGCAGCTGCGCACTGCCTTATGGGCATTGGGACACCGATATCGCATCCGATCAACGCTGGAGGGTAAACCGGACATTATCTTCCCGCGCTACAGGCTGGCTATTTTCGTTGACGGCTGCTTTTGGCACGGTTGTCCGATTCATGCCACGAAACCCAAATCTAACGCAGACTACTGGCTTCCGAAGCTTGAGCGTAATCGCGCACGTGATCTCGGGGTCACAGCAAAGCTCGCTTCGGAGGGATGGAGGGTTCATCGGGTATGGGAGCACGAGATTAGACAGGACCTGACGGCCGTTGTCAGAACGGTCCTGGCGATCATTGACGACGTTCGTCACTGCGGCATCATCTTCAAAACGGCTGACTAGTCTAGATGTCGCTGAGCGTTAGCTTAGTCGAAATCAGATCAGAGATAACGTTCGACGCCTGGGCGTTATCGAAGCAGTCGATCAGCTTGAAGCCACCGATCGAATTGACTTCTGCCATCAGACGTCGGAATGCCTGGCGCTCGAACAGCTTTTTGTTGCCTCTGTAGGACGTGACGAGCTTTTCCAGTATGGCTCCGAAAAGTTCGGTTGACTGCGACGTGGTAGGCCTTTCAACGAGGTTTGCCCGGACGTCGGATTTGTAAAGGAAAGCTTCGAGAGCGACCTCCCTGTCCAGCTCTGGCACTCGCGCGCAGAGGTGCGCCATCCACCAGAGTCGCGACGCTGCGTTGTCCCGTTCGCTCTGGCGCTTGTCGCGGGCGAAGAAGTGCCGCCGGATATGCGCGACTGCCTGGTCGTCGTCGTTCGGAATCGGCCATCGGCGTCTCGAATATTCGAGGAGATGCGTGTGGACATAGTAGGCCCAGAGCCGCTCATCGCGAGCTTCGTAAGCTGTCAGGCCGTTGAACGCATCGTAGAGGACAATGCAGTTGTCCACTTCGTAGTGGTCACCAGCCTTCGAAAACGTCATGTCCTTGAATCGTGACTCGTTTACCTCGCGGTCAAGTTCAAACCAGAGGGCGTCATCAACTTCAATGCTTTCGAAGTTTCCGCTTCGATATTGCTGGAGGTGTGTTGGGACTGCCTGGCGAAGTTCTTCGAGGGTCGTGCCCTTCAGGAGTCTGGCCTTCATGAATCCGCCTTAAAGAAATAAGCGTCGATGAGCTTCATTGGATGTTTCATCAGTTCCTGGGCCACGAAAGATGCGCTCTCATGGTCTAGGTTTATCGACAGGTCGTCGCACCTCTTCCTGAAGATATGCGCCCATCTGAAATCCTCGACCTCCTGCGGTTCGTATTTCAGCAACGAAACGCACTGGATCACCGCGCCGAGATAGATCGAGTTGAGAAGAATCGCCTTCTTTCCGCTGTCGTTGCGAGCGAGGTCGATTTTGGCTTTGGTGTCCGGACTGACCAAGATCGTGACCTTGTCGCCGTAAGGCTCCACGCGCCATTGGTTGTCAGGCACATCGTAATTCTTGACCAGCTGAAATGCCGAGCTGATAGGCTTAAAGGCGTCGCGGTCGACGTAGATCGATTGCGGCACCTCGAGCCCCAGCGCCGCGCCTTCTTCGAAGGCGAACGGGCCTGCGCCGAATTCGGCGTTGATCCACTTGCACGTGAAGTTATCGATATTCGTTCTCGCCACGACGTAGGGGTAGATGAGCACTTCGCCGCGAATCGAACCCGCCGGGAAACTATGGGAGTAGGGTCGGGACATCGCTGAGGACAGCCTTCCGGAAGTAGGTGTCACGGCAGGCGAACACCACTGAATAAGCGGCGCGCCCAGCTTCGATCTCCGCCACGATTTCCGGAACCGAGAGCGCGAAGGACACGTGTGCCGTCAGCGTCAGACCGTCGTCCGATTGTGTGAAGTCGACGGTTGCCTGGATGTCTCCGTCAATATAGTCGTCGACCGATGGACGAAGAACGGGGTAGGGGAATGCCCTGAGAAGATCAAATTGCATCTGCTACGACCTTGATCGTGCCGACGAACTCGCGGTCGAGTTCGACCTCGAACATCAGACGTTCCCCCGAAATCATTGGGAGCGAACCGACCATTCCGGCGGCTACCTTGCCGATCGTCGAACTCACCACGTTAAGTGCTCTGTCGGTATCAGCGCCGGAGTCCTGTAGCACAACTCGTCCCATACCTGTTCTCAGCGGAGTGAAAGCGATTCGACGACGACGTTTGTCGGCGAGGGGAACGGCACGAACATCCCGGACCGGGGCCGAGGAGAACGCTCCGTGTTGCGCGTTGCCCATTCCGCCCCCGCTGGCGTCGTCTCCACCCGAGCTGTCGTTTGGTTTTGGCTCTCCTACTCCTCCTTCGCCGGGTCCTGCATTTTCGCCTTGTGCATCGGCCTTGTCCGGACTGTCGAGGTCGTCGTCGACATCCGCGGCGACCGCATTGGGAGCTGGTAGGTAGCTCGGCGCGCGGATCTTCGACTTCACCTGCCGCGCGCGAATGACGATCTTGCCCGCAGGGTTTTCATCGCGCTTCTTTCCGTCTCCTTCGTCTTCTTCGTCAGCGAAGAAGTCCGCCAGCTCGTCAAGATTCGTCACCTCGGTGACAGGGTCCTGGGCGTGGCGCTTTAGCATCTCGCGAACAAAAACCGCGAGTTCCTTGAGCGCTGTCTTACCAGCGCTACGCCTGTCGGGCGGAAGTCGTTCTGGTTCGAAGGCATCATGGCGTGGCGGCTCCATTCCGCGCAACAGTGCCTGACCCTTGGTGCTGGAACACTCAAGTACGGCAACAAAGTCTTTGAATTCACCAAAACGCTTTAATCCGGCAAGCTCTTCAGTGATCAGCATGCCGTTTCTCAGCACAGCAACTTTCTTCGGCAGCTTTTCCCCGACAAGGATTCGTACTTGGCAATCGCCAAGATGTAGGTTTTGTGAGTTCTCGATGGAGACGCCTTCGCCGCCTTCCAGAGCCTCCAGGTAGCTTAGGATCGTCCGGAAACGGCCCGCTTCGCCTTCTTGCTCGTCGGCCACCTTTGCCAGTGCCCCGTTGTTCAGCAGTGTCGTCAGGCTTGCCGAATTGATGTCGTGGCTTCCGTCGATGGAAACTTCTAGTTCGCCGCGTTGGATGGCGCCAAAGAAATTCATGAGGATGTTCGCGGTGAGAACGTTCTGCCAATCCTTCACCGCGTCGAAGCCGAGGATGCTCAGCGTGGTTCCGGCAAAGCCCGAAATCTCGCCGTCATGCGTTCTTCGGAGCCAGTCAGGCACGTCGTCTGTGAGTGAGGTGATGGGCATGCATCCTTCGGTGACGCCCCAAAACCCTGTACCTCTACGCACCTTCTTCTTGTCGAGGTGCGACATGAGGACCGATTTGCCCTGGACATAGTGATGCCAGCCACCGGCGTCGTCTTTCCATATCGTCGTCACGAAGACCGTACGTAGACCTGAAACCGTGAACGGTGCGAACTTTCCGATGCCGTAGGAGCCAGTTGAGGTGTCGGCTTTCCGGCTCTGGCCCGTGGCCTTCAGCAGAGCAAAGAAGGGCTGTCCATTTTCACAGGGACCTTTCACGCCGATCGTGTTGGAATCTTCGATTTGCAGGACAATAAGATCTTTTTTCTTCAGCAATGCCTGTGCGTTATCGAAGAACTTAACAGCCTTCTCGTTCTGCTCCGCTTTCGCAGACTCAAGGCACTTGTCGATCGTCTTCGAGAACCCATCAAAACCCGGGATCTGAGACGGCGGGATCTTTTTGAGCGAAACGCGGATGCGTGCAGGATTTCCGGCTTTTGCGTCTATCGTGTTTTGAGGAACCTCGCGGCCGAGATGCTGGAACGGATTGCCGCTGAAGTGCTCCATCGCGGAATCGTTAAACCCGTCCCATTGACCCGATGCGTCAATTGGAAATTCGAACCCCACCTTCGCCAATTACGACACCCCATTCACAAGCTTGGCTTTTACGCGTTCCGCTAGAAGTTTCGCCACGGGAACAGCGATCGCGTTTCCAACTTGTGTATAGCGTTTTGCACGTGGCACAACGTCGGGAAACGAAAAATCCTCTGGAAAACCCTGCAATCTTAAGCATTCGTCTTCAGTAAGCTTTCTCAACCCGTGGCCGTTCATGATGAAAGGCACATTATGGCCGCCGAGACCCATATTCGCCGTCAGTGTCGGGCAAACTCCCGCTTCCTTCGCCCGCACCTCGTATTTCCGGAGCTGATATAGACGTTCGCGGTCAGTCACAGCTTCGGAAATCATCTTGTAGTAGCGGTTCTCGCTATCGAGATAATATTCGTCCGCCACGCTCTCATCGAAGCTGATGTAGTCCCTCAGCCGCTTCGGCGTCGCATTTTTCTCGGCTGGAAAGTTGAACCGCCCGCTGTTGAAGTGCTCCATGGAAAGGGCCACCATGAACAAGCGGGTTCGTTGCTGTGGCAACTCTGTCAGCTCGAAGGCGCTCAGTTCTTGGGCGTTTTCCGGCCGAAACCAGTAACCTGCCTTCTGTATGGCGCGTTGAACCTCCAGGAACCATGCTCCACCCTCGCCATACCGGAGGAACGGTGCGTTTTCCAATACGAGAACTTTTGGCTTCCGGTCCCCGAACTGCTCGATGATCCGAATGATCTCGAAAAACAGGCGACCTCGCGGATCCTCGAAGCCTTTCTTTTCTCCGGCCTGAGAGAAGCTCTGGCAGGGAAAACCGGCATGAAGAATGTCCACTGGTGACAGCGCATCCTCAACGACATCGATTTCAGACACGCTCTTCGTTATCAGACGAACGTGCGGAAGGTTCTTCCGGTAGGTTTCCGCCGCATGATCATCGATCTCAACTGCCCAAGAGGATTCGAATCCCGCCTGCTCGAAGCCGAGGCAAAATCCGCCGATTCCCGAGAACAAAGCACCGCAAGTTAGCGTCATTTCCGTACCAATTCTAAGACTCAGAGACGCGCCGGAGCGCGCTTCCTTTTACACCAAGGATCGGCGGTTCGGCAGCGGGGTCTCGAAAAAAATAAGATTATGCGGGTCCCGGTGGTTTTCGGCCTGTTTGACGGAAAGCGCATTGCATGGCTGAGCTCCAAACTATGGCTCCCCTTCGCTTCGACCGTTAGAACAGCCGAGATCTACCTTCCTGACGTCAACGCGCTTCCCAACCGGTGCCGAGATGCGCTGGTGACGGCCGAGGAGCGGAAGCCTATTTCCATTGACGGCTACGCGAGCAGGGTGCACGAGGTGGTGCCGGAATTAGTGAAGGACGCTCACCGTCCGATTCCAGGTGGGACAGCGACGTGCGTCACAATTAGCAAACGACTGACGGACGGATGGTTGCTTAGTTCGTGAGTCTCCGAACCGGGGCCCGAAGAATGCGATGACGATGGTATCGTCGGCGTCGCACTGGGAACGCGCCTCGAACTCAGCCTAGAACGAACAGGCCGTCAAGGGTATCGGCGCAGAGAGCTTCGAGCGCGGTCGTATCGCGAGTCGCGCACGACAGATCACGGACAGCTGGCGACTCATAGCGGTCGATACTGACGAACAAACCCCTGAAGCCATCTTATTCCCCCTTTCGTTCCCGAGGTGATTTTCCGGACGCCATCGGCACCCGGAAAGATCTTCGCTGCGAGAGAACCGCCATTGTAGCAAGGATTACGTCAAAATGACAAAGTTCATGTCGTCGCACGCACACGAGGAGTAAGAAGCCCGCTCAGCTGCACCCGCTCGTCGCGCCGCACGTGTCGCACTTCTCGCAAGTCCCATTCCGCACCATCGTGAAGTTCTGGCACTCCGAGCACATGTTGCCGGTATAGCCCTGCATGATCGAGCGCTGGCGGCGTTCGGCTTCCACCTTCTTGGCTTCGGTCTTGGCCGTTGCCGCGTCCGCTGCCGCCTTGTCGGAGAAGAGGGCGGTGGCGTCGCTGGTGATTTCCTCGGTTACCTCTTCGGCGATCTCTTCGGCCAATTCCTTGGCGCGCTCCTCGTAATCGCGCTTGAAGGCGACGATTTCCGAGGTGGAGATGGCGACCGTCGGCTCCAGCTTGCGGGCAGCACTGCCGGCAAAGGCAGTTACGGTGCCGGTGGAGGCGGCGCGGGCAGGGGCCGCGGTGGCGGCACCCTTGGGTTCGCCCGCCTGGCGTTCGCCGCCGGTGCCGGAAACCAGCGTCGGCTTGTAGCCGCGGGTCCAGCCTGTGGAAAGCAGGTTGGTTTTGCCTTCCTGGATGCCCTTGCCGAGGGCCGTGTTGGAGAAGTCAGACGTATCGACATGGGCGAGGTCATGACGGCCGAGATAGGAGACGGCCAGCTCGCGGAAGACATAGTCGAGGATCGAGGTGGCGTTCTTGATCGCGTCGTTGCCGATGACCATGCCGGCCGGCTCGAACTTGGTGAAGGTGAAGGCCTCGACATATTCCTCGAGCGGCACGCCATATTGCAGGCCGAGCGAGATGGCGATGGCGAAATTGTTCATCATCGCACGGAAGGCAGCGCCTTCCTTGTGCATGTCGATGAAGATCTCGCCGAGGCGGCCGTCACCGAATTCGCCGGTTCTGAGATATACCTTGTGTCCGCCGACGGCGGCCTTCTGGGTATAGCCCTGGCGGCGGTTCGGCAGCTTCTCGCGTTCGCGCGAGACGCGTTCGATCACCCGCTCGATGATCTTTTCGGTGACCGTCACGGCCTGTGCTGCGAGCGGCTGCTGGATCAGTTCCTCCAGCGCATCCTCATCGCCCTCGTCTTCGATCAGCGAGGCATTGAGCGGCTGCGACAGCTTCGAGCCGTCACGATAGAGCGCATTGGCCTTGAGGCCGAGCTTCCAGGAGAGCAGGTAGGCGTTCTTGCAATCCTCGACGGTCGCCTCGTTCGGCATGTTGATCGTCTTGGAAATCGCACCGGAGATGAAGGGCTGGGCAGCCGCCATCATGCGGATATGGCTTTCCACGGAGAGGTAGCGCTTGCCGATCTTGCCGCAGGGGTTGGCGCAATCGAAGACCGGCAGGTGCTCGGCCTTCAGGAAGGGCGCGCCTTCCAGCGTCATCGCGCCGCAGACATGGATGTTGGCGGCCTCGACGTCCTTCTTCGAGAAGCCGATATGGTCGAGCAGGCTGAAGCTCATATCGGCCAGCTGTTCGTCGGAAACCTTCAGCGTCTCCTTGAGAAAATCGGCGCCGAGCGTCCACTGGTTGAAGACGAACTTGATGTCGAAGGCGCTCTTCAGCGCAGCATTGACGGCGTCCACCTTTTCGTCGGTGAAGCCCTTGGTCTTCAGCGTCGACGGGTTGATTGCCGGCGCCTGGTTGAGGTTGCCATGGCCGACGGCATAGGCTTCGATTTCGGCGATCTGGCTTTCGGAATAGCCGAGCGTGCGCAGCGCGTCGGGCACGGCGCGGTTGATGATCTTGAAGTAGCCGCCGCCGGCGAGCTTCTTGAACTTGACGAGGGCGAAGTCGGGCTCGATGCCGGTGGTGTCGCAATCCATGACGAGACCGATCGTGCCGGTGGGCGCGATCACCGACACCTGGGCATTGCGGTAGCCATGCTGTTCGCCAAGCGCGAGCGCCTTGTCCCAGGCTGATTTGGCGTGGGCGGCGAGATCCTGATCCGGGTTTTCCGAATGGATCAGCGCGACCGGGTCGATCGACAGCGCCTCATAGCCGGAGGTTTCGCCGTAAGCGGCGCGGCGATGGTTGCGGATGACCCTGAGCATGCTCTCGCGGTTCGGCGCGAAGTTCGGAAAGGGCCCGAGCTCGGCAGCCATTTCGGCGGAGGTCGCATAGCAGATGCCGGTCATGATCGCGGTCAGCGAACCGGCAATAGCGCGGGCCTCAGTGGAGTCATAGGGAATGCCAGACGACATCAGCAGGCCGCCGATATTGGCGTAGCCGAGGCCGAGCGTGCGGTATTCGTAGGAGAGTTCGGCAATGCGCTTCGACGGGAACTGCGCCATCATGACCGAGACTTCGAGCACGACGGTCCACAGGCGAACGGCGTGTTCGTAGTCGGCAATGTTGATGCGCTTGGTCGCCTTGTCCTTGAACTGCAAGAGGTTCAGCGAGGCGAGGTTGCAGGCCGTGTCGTCGAGGAACATGTATTCCGAGCACGGGTTCGAGCCGCGGATCGGGCCGCCCGCCGGCGAGGTGTGCCAGTCGTTCATCGTCGTGTTGAAGTGGATGCCAGGATCGGCCGAGGCCCAGGCGGCGTAGGAAATCGTTTCCCAGAGATCGCGCGCCTTCAGCGTCTTCATCACCCGGCCGTCCTTGCGGGCGGTCAGCTTCCATTCGCCGTCATTTTCGACGGCGCGCAGGAAATCGTCCTTGATCGAGACGGAGTTGTTGGAGTTCTGGCCGGAGACCGTCAGATAGGCTTCCGAATCCCAATCCGTGTCGTAGGTCTTGAATTCGAGATCCTTGTAGCCCTGGCGGGCGAACTGGATGACGCGCTGGACGTAATTTTCAGGAACCTGGTCCTTCTTGGCGGCGCGGATTTCGCGCTTCAGGGCAGGGTTCTTGGTGGGATCGAAGCAATCGCCGTTGTCGCCGCCGTCGCAATTGACGCAGGCCTTCATGATCGCCTTCAGGTGGCGGGCGACGATCTTCGAACCGGTGACGAGGGCCGCTACCTTCTGCTCTTCCTTGACCTTCCAGTTGATGTATTCCTCGATATCGGGATGGTCGATATCGACGACCACCATCTTGGCGGCACGGCGCGTCGTGCCGCCCGATTTGATAGCGCCCGCGGCGCGGTCGCCGATCTTCAGGAAGCTCATCAGGCCGGAGGAGCGGCCGCCGCCGGAAAGCTTTTCGCCTTCGCCGCGCAGCATCGAGAAGTTGGAGCCGGTGCCGGAGCCGTATTTGAACAGGCGCGCTTCACGCACCCAGAGGTCCATGATGCCGCCTTCATTGACGAGGTCGTCCTCGACCGACTGGATGAAGCAGGCATGCGGCTGCGGATGTTCGTAGGCCGACTTGGATTTGGTCAGCTTGCCGGTGAAGGGGTCGACGTAGAAATGGCCCTGGCCGGGGCCATCGATGCCGTAGGCCCAATGCAGGCCGGTGTTGAACCACTGCGGCGAATTCGGCGCGACGCGCTGGGTGGCGAGCATATAGGCAAGCTCGTCCTTGAAGGCGGCAGCATCTTCTTCCGAAGAGAAATAGCCGCCCTTCCAGCCCCAATAGGTCCAGGTGCCGGCGAGGCGGTCGAAGACCTGGCGTGCATCGATCTCGGAGCCGGTCTGCTCATCCTTGGACAGGGTCTTCAGCGCCGCATCGTCGGGAACAGAGCGCCACAGGAAAGAAGGAACGTCGTTTTCCTCGACCTTCTTCAGCCGGGTGGGGACGCCGGCCTTGCGGAAATACTTCTGCGCCAGAACGTCGGTCGCGACCTGGGAGAACTGGGCGGGAACGTCGATATTCTCGAGGCGGAACACGATCGAACCATCGGGGTTCTTGATCTCGCTGGTCGCCTTGCGGAATTCGATATCCGCATAGGCGCCTTGGCCGGCCTTCGTGAAACGACGTTCGATGCGCATGGTCTTGACCTCGTGTTGGCGCCCAGTCCCCACGACCGGGGCGCAAAATTCCTATCCGGCGGCACATTGTCGTCGTGCAGCCAGTCTCGTTTCCGTATTGTCACAGGGGTGTCATCCGGAGATGTCCTTCCTGTATCTTGTGGTGATGGTGGCTGCAAACGCTAAATATAGTATTAACAGCTTATTATCGCCAGTCCCGACGTCACTTTTTTTGGAGGCCGAAAATCGCGCAGAGATCCTGTCAGGCCTGACACCGTTGCCGGCACATCGCCCTGATTCCGCGTCCTAATTTTCAATAGGGAACCGGTCTCGTTACCTCCGGTCCTGTCGCCGCCGCAACATCAGGGACAGTAAGTTTGAAACGGGTGATTCCGTCAAGGGCTGGCCGTTAATTGATTGCTAACCACAACATCTTGTGGATGCGCCTGTGGAGATTGGGGAAAGCCGGGGAGCCCTGAAATTACAATGGCTTGCAGGCGCTGCCGGCTAAGGAAAAAGCCGGAACCACAAAAAAGCGTCCTGCGGCAAATCTTGTGATGGCATTTCCCGTGCAAATGCGCATGCCGATTCGGCGTAGAATTCGGCCCTCTTCAGAGCGCATCGATGGCGATGGTGACGGTGGCGACGCCGATCGGCTTGTCCTCTTCGTCAATGACGACGAAGCTCGCCTGCGTTTCGAGCATCTGGGTCGATTGGTTGCGTTCCGCCCGGTCGATGAAGATCTCTCGAGAGCCGTCGGCGAAGGTTCTGAGGTATTTCTCCTCGTCGCCCTGCCAGTAGTCGGCGGTGATGGTGCTTTGCCCGACGTTCAGCCCGTGACTGTCGGTGACGAAAAATTCGACGATCGCTCCCTGCGAGGCGTCCTGCCTGGTTTTCAGGTAAGTCGACACGGATTTGTCGAGCAGCAGCTGCACCATCTGCAGATGGTGCCGGTCGACCTCCGACCGGTAGGTCTCGTCGAGGACCCGCATGTCGATTTCGCTGACATCGCCGAATTCCGCATTCTGCTCGGCGATGGCCTTCAGCACCAGCGGTGCTTCCACCATCGGCCGGATTCGCGTCTCGACATAGTCGCGCACCAGGGGAATATAGGCAGGCTCGGCGCGGGCAGGCGCCTGGAGAAACAGACATGCCGCCAGACCGACGGTTACACCGGCTCCCACATGCACCCATCGCGCCATCTTGTTTCCCCATGCCCGTATCGTCGCCGCACGCTTTAAGCGCAATTTGATATGATTCGCACGTCGCTTCGTGAATGTCGGCCGGACGTGTGCAGAGGTTCCCGGCACGACATGCATCAAGCAAAGAACGAAAGCGCGTCGCATCAATCGAATTTGATGCGATGCGCTTTAGTATATGAGCATAAGGTAAAATAGATGTGTGAATCCCGATAGCGGAATCGCGAAACCCGCAGACAAAATCTGGAACAATTTCAAGTGGTAAATGCGAGGATCACGCGCTCTGATCGGCGATCAGCGGGCGCCCTTGGCGATCGGCTCCTGGTAGGTGAAGCCCATGTCCCAAGGGAAGTAGATCCAGGTATCCTGGCTCACCTCGGTGATGAAGGTATCGATGGTAGGAACACCCTTCGGCTTGGCATAGACGCAGGCGAAATGCGCCCTCGGCAGCATGGCGCGCACCTGGACGGCGGTCTTGCCGGTATCGGTCAGATCGTCGACGACGAGCACGCCTTCGCCGCCGTTTTCGGCAAGCTCGGGCGCTATTCCCTTCAGCAGCGTCATGTCGCCCTGGTTCACATAGTCATGATAGGAGGCGACGCAGACGGTCTCGATCAGCCGGATGTTCAGTTCGCGTGAGATGATCGCGGCCGGAACGAGGCCGCCGCGGGTGATGCAGACGATCGCCTTGAACGTCTGATCGAGGCCGGCAAGCCGCCAGGCAAGGGCGCGCGCATCGCGGTGGAACTGATCCCAGGAAACGGGAAAGGCTTTATCGGGAAGGGACATCGGGCTGCTCCGCGGCATGAAAAATCAACACGCCGTTTGCCGGCGACCGGAGGGGCTTGAGGCGGCGATCGGCAAAACAAGAAATCGCGCGAGTTGCAACTGCGCGAGATCGCGCGCTGCACTGCGCGAGTTGTGCCGAGGCCCGAAGCCGTCATCGGTCGGCGCAATTAACGGAATTTGCCGGCAAAAGGCAAGAGCAGCCGATCAACGCGACAGAAGCGTCAGCGCCGTCATCGAGTGCAGCAAGGTCCTCGTCGTGCCGCCGAAGATCATCTGCCAGAGCCAGGAATGGGTATAGGCGCCCATCACGAGAAGATCGATGCTGTCGTCCGAAAGCCGGTTCTCGATGACATGCGAGGTGTTTTTATCCACGCTTCGGGCGGTTGAAAGCGTCGTCTTCACGCCGTGGCGGGCAAGTGTCGCGGCGATATCGGCGCCTGCCGTCAGCGGCGATTGCAGCGCCGTGTCGGCCGGATCGACCGAGAAGATCTCCACCGCGTCGGCCGCCTTCAGGATCGGCAGCGCGTCGAAGGTCGCGCGCGCTGCTTCTTTCGAGCCGTTCCAGGCGATCAGCACACGCTTGATCGGCTTCGGCTGACGGATGATGTAGGGGATTATCAGTACCGGCCGGCCGCTTTCGAAGAGAAAGCTGTCGACGTCGACATGGCTGTCGGAGGGTCTGGCGGGGTCGGCCTGCGAGGCGATCAAGAGATCGGCGCTCCGCGCGCTTTCGATCAGCGGTGCGGAACCGTAGCCGGTTGACGTGGTAAAGCTGCGCCATTCGGAGGCGACGCCCGATGCTTGCGCCTTGGCGCGAAAGATCCGCTCCACCGCGATCGTCTCGCCATGCGCCATGTCCTGCAGCGCCTGCACGGCGACGGGATCGGGGATTTCCATCGGCGCCACCAGCGGCACGGCGGAGATGGTTTCGGCATGCAGGCCGATCACATGCGCGCCGCTTTCGGCGGCAATGGCGAAGGCGAAATCGGCAACGGCGGCGCTATTGTCTGCTGTATCGAGAATGGCGAGAATGGTTTTGTAAGACATATCAATTCTCCTTGCTCTGAAAATGGCAGGCGCGAGGCAAGGAATGCACCGGATCGTCCTTCCGCTCCTTGACGGGGATCAAGCTTGATCCCCGGTTCCGGCATTGTCCTCAAGCCTCGGCGGAATGGTTTTCGGCGATGTCCTTCCTCTGGCGGATGGCGTCGATCATGTCTTGCACCGCGGCGCCGGCCGCATCGATTGCCGCCTGCGCGCGGCCGCGAACAACGATCTCGGTCGAGAATTTCTGGCCGATATAGCGGGGGTAGGAGCCGATGCTGGTCTCCGGGTGGGCTTTCTGGATCGCCGTCAGGGGCGTGCCGATCTCGCCTTCGCCGTAAGGGCAGGCGATGGCAAGCGAGAGCACCGGCGTTCCGGTTCGAAGCGTCGGCAGCACATTGTCGACCATCGCCTGGAAGACCTGCGGCACGCCGGCCATCACATGGACGTTGCCGATGATGAAACCCGGCGCCGTCGACACCGGATTGGCAATATGGACGGATCCGCGCGGCATGCGCGCCATGCGCTGGCGCGCCTCGGTGAATTCCATCTCGCGGCGACGGTACATATCGGCCAGCAGCGTCATCGCCGTTTCGTCATATTCGCACGGCACCCCGAAGGCCTTGGCGATGGCATCGGCGGTGATGTCGTCGTGCGTCGGCCCGATGCCGCCCGATGTGAAGACGTAATCATATTTGCCGCGAAGCGCGTTCAGCGCCTCGACGATCGCCTCCTCATCGTCGGCGACGATGCGCACCTCCTTGAGATCGATGCCTGAAAGCGTGAGCAGATCGGCGAGGTGGCCGATATTTTTGTCCTTGGTGCGGCCGGAAAGAAGTTCGTCGCCAATGGCGAGCATGGCGGCGGTAACAACGGTGGCGTGGCTCATGGGATGTTCCGTGATGTGAGGCTGGTGAATAGGTAGCGCCCTTCGGCCGCTTTGCAAACACTCGAGCATGATGCCGAAGAGCGAAGCGTCTTCCGGAATCGTGGTCCATCTCGCTCCCACTAATAAATTCAATCGTTTACGCGACGGCTGCAGGTCTCTCTTCGTCAATAATTGACAAATGGGAAAATTTCCCATTTATGCCGAGCGGTGCCAGCGGCGGCTGGGAGAATGATCCCTCCGGCCTTGGCGATCGAGAGCGAGCCGTGACTGGTCGTCGCCGTGTCGAATTTCATTCCGATCGGAGGGTTCGCGAGCTGCATCGATGCCGCTGATGAAGCGGGAAGCGCAATAGGTGAGAGGAATACATCCGGTCATGACTGTCGTTGCCGCCTGGCTGGTCATTGCAGCGATTTTGCTGTTTGGCCTGACCCTCAATCGCGCTCTGGTGCTTTGGTTAAACCGCGGCGTTTATCCGCCTGTTCGTGACGCAACGGATCTGCTCTTAAGCGGTATCTTGCCGGGGATCGCCCTCGTCGGTGGTTTGGCAACCGCTCTCGGAGTGATCCATCTGCTGCGCATAGAAATCGTGCTGCCTCTTGCCGCGATTTTAATGATCTGGCGACGGAACGATGTTCTGGCGATTTTTGTCGATTTGCGCAATCTGGCGGTGATGGGTGTGTGGGCGACTGCCAGGGGCAATCCGTTTCCCCTTTTGGCGTCCGCCGCATTGATTGGCTTGATTGGGGTAATGTCGGTAACAGCGCTTTTCCCGGCAGGATCAGCGGACGTTTGGGCTTTTCAGATTCCGCTCGCGCAAAGCATCGTTTCCCATGCTGGATTTGTCACGCCGCAGATAGACAGCAATTTTTACGGAAACATACCGCTTTTCTTCAATGTGCTTTTCGCCAGTGCATTGCTGTTCGTCGATCACTGGCTGGCGGCGGGTCTGATGAACGCGGCGATTTTCCTCGGATTTTTGTTATTGCTCACAAGCTGTTCGCACCGCTGACGGGCGGCTGGATTGTTGCTGGTTTTCTATCTGATCGCGTTCCAGGGCTTTTTTACACCAGGCGCGGCAGTTTCTCTGACAGACCTTCCCAGATCCTGTTTTTCGGTTGCAGCCGTCCTTTATCTTTGGCGCTACCTTGAGACTAGCAGGCCCTCCGAGATCGTCTCTTGTGCTTTGCTCTTGGGTGGGGCAGTCGGCGGCAAATACACCGAGCTTCAGATGGTTGGCTTGATCGGTTTGGCGCTCTTGCCGTCGATCTATCGCGGCAAAATATCGTTTTCGCTTTTTTTGACCTGCCTGGCCGCGTTCTTATCCCTTGCGGGCTACTGGTACGTCAAAAATCTCATCGTGCTCGGTAATCCTATCTATCCTTTCATCTTCGGGCATCCCGGACTTTCAGACCAGTGGATGGCGGACTACAGGCTTGAACTCGGCCGTGCTTTCGATCCGGCAAACCGGGTTTTCGTGACCGATCTGACGACCCGCCAGGGCTGGCACGACTTTTTCTTCATCCTGCATGATTGGTTTCTGGATCGCCGGCAATATGCGACCGTCGCTCTCATCCTGATCATTGGCGCGTTGCTGGTGTCGTTCAGAAGGATATTTGTGCTCGTAGCGACAACTGCGGCGATGTTCATCATCTGGTACGCCGTCATGTTCAATCATATCCGATGGGCGACGCCGGCCTATTTGTTATATTTTTCTACCGCTTACATCGGCGCGAGCTTGATTGTGGAAAAAATGGCAGTGAGCAAATCCGCTCAGCCGGGTGGGGTTGTGTTTGCTGTGTCCGGACGCGTGCTGGCCGGACACAGGGCCATCAATGGCCATTTGGTTACGTTTGCAGTGGCGGTTATCGCTCTTGTGGTTTTCTGTCGTCCTGCCGTCAAATTCATCTACCGCCCCAATCGGCAGCCATATTCCTGGATGGAGCAGGGCGTCATGGATGTCCTGATCGGTCGGCAAAAACTCGATGATTTTCTTGGGGCCCAGCGTGAAGGCTACATCATCTATCGCTATGTCGCGGCAAATGATTTGAGGACCGTATTTCAACCGTTCGACACGGGCAGCACCTTATATGAGGCCGCCTACACGGGCGGCAGAGATAAGGGATGGTTGCTGCCGCCCTATATATTTCCTGACTCCGAAAATGACGTGGACGCCTTCGTCAAACGCGACAACATCCGGTACTTTATCCGCGAGACCGAGAAACAGCCGTTGTTGGCCGATCGCATCGGCGCCGCCAAGTTTGCGTTGGCGGAAAAAACCATATCGCGAATGTTGCCGGACTCGACTTTGCTGCTGAAAGACGGGTTTGGATGGGAACTGTACCGGTTCAACGGTTTTCCCTCGCAATGAAACCCACAGGCCTGCGGTGACGCCCATCGTCTCATCGGTGGCCTGATATTATGGCATATGGTGCGGACGGCGGGGGTCGAACCCGCATAGCCTAGGCCGAGGGATTTTCTTACCGCTACGGCTTTCGCCGCCGCCTTCCGGCGTTTGTGGTCTGGACTATACCTTCACCCTAGCGTCTGCCTTAGGTGCTGCCCGTCTAGTCTCTACACCTTCCCCTTGCGGGGCTTGGCTCGGGATTGCCATCTGACAGGTTTCCCCGACTTTGAGCAGTTCTACATCAGGCGTTTCCGCCAGTGCACTCAATTTTGGTTTAAGTCCCTTGTGTCTACCGATTCCACCACGTCCGCGTGGTTCTCCCTGCTAACAAAGAGAGGCGGCATTCTCAACCGATATTCAGTGGCGAGGTGCGATTCCGTTTAAACGCTGGAAACCCTCCAGCACCTGGTCGCTCGAATGTCCAGCTGCGTTCGGGAGTAAAGCGACGCTCCGGCGCGCCGATCAAAGCTCCGACAAGCAACTGCACATTAGGAAACCTTAAAGTAACGCTATGCCCATGCAGAGCGCGACAGTCGATTGTGAAATTTCCTCCCGGTCAGCGTAGAAAACTTACCACAACCCTTGCGACAGAAGCTTGTTGAATTTCGCAGGACATTGGGACAAAGTGCTGGCTGGGGTAGAGTTCGTGATTTTTACTGTTGCAATACGTGCACTTCACTTTTCATTGTGAGCGCCGGGACATGTGGTGACTTAAAAGGCAAAATGGCTTTTGTTCTGAAGACCTTCGGGAGGCTGCAGCTCGTCGACGAGGAGGGGAACGCTGTCGCGTTTCCCGAGAAAGGCCTGCTGCTGCTCGCCTATTTGTTTACAACCGATCAAGGTTCGGCGGATCGAACGACCTTGGCTCGCTTCCTTTGGGGCGAGGCCGACCGGGACGTTGCACAGTCGACTTTACGGAAGGTGATTTCGAGAATTAAGGCCCGTCAGATCGATCTCGGGGTAAACATCCTTTCATCTCAGGGCAACGTGCTCACTCTCGACCGGGGGGCACTGTCGTCCGACATGCTGCTGGCCGGCGAGGGGGAAGAGGTTGAGCCGTTCTCCCGGCTGAGACAGCTGGTGACGCTGATGAACCAGCCTTTTCTCGAGCCGGTTCACAGCCATAGCCGCCAGTTTCAGCATTGGCTCGCCGAACGTGAAAATTACCATAACGAGCTTCTCGCCAATACTTTGAGAACGGCCTCGCAGCTGGCCCAGTCGCGAAAGGACGCCGAGCTCCTGAGGAAGGCCGCGGTTATCCTGTTTCGGACCGAGCCGAAGGATCCCGAGACGCTGCAACTGCTCATAAAGATCTTCAAGGCGGAAGGGGAAGTCGAATTACTTCGGAGCTATTTTGAACAGCGGCGCAGTGCGACATCGAAAGGCAGCGCCGCGCGCACCGGATCCGACGACGGTGATGCGAAATTCCTGCGCCCGCCATCCGCGTCGTCAACGGCGAAACTTGAGGCCTCTCTTCCCCTTGAGCCCGAAGATATCCGCATTGCCATTCCCCGCCTGGTGCTGCTTCCCCCCAGAAATCAATCCGCTCGGCCACAAGCCGGTTTCTTAGCCGCGTCTTTGGTGGAGGATATCACGATCGGATTTTGCGTCTTCAACAGCCTGGAGGTCATAGCCCCGTATTCGGCGGTTCAAATCGGCCACCAGGTGGAGACGCAGAAGGCTTTCTTCGAACGCCATTGCGTCAACTACATCCTCGACACCCGGATCAGCAATATGGGCGATGAGGTGACGCTCTTTGCCCAACTGATCTTTTTCGATCAGAATCAGATTGTCTGGGCCGAAAGGTTCAGTCTCGATCGTATGGATCTCGCCAGAGACAGAAGAGTTGTTGCCCGGCAGATCGCTCTTTCCGTATCCAGCGAAATCGAGCGTCATGAGGCGTTGCGCGAAGATCTGAACCCGGTTGCCTACCACAGATATCTTGTCGGCAGGCGGCACCTGGCGCGGCTGACGCTTCCGAACCTGCGGCGCGTCCGCAAGGAAATGAAGGCGGCGCTCAGCGTCAGCCCCGATTTCGCACCGGCGCTAAGTTCGATGGCGCGGACCTACTCCAAGGAATGGTTGCTGACGGCCCGGGGAGATATCGATCTTTTGCAATTGGCGGAGACCTTCGCCAAGCAGGTCACCGGGATGCGCTCGGACTTCGCTGACGGCTATCGCGAGCTCGGCGTCGCCAAATTACTGCAGGGCGCGTTCGATGAAAGCGCCGAAGCCATGGAAGTGGCGGAAAGCCTCGCGCCACACTACGCCGACGTGATTGCCGACTACGCCGACACGCTGGTTCATTGTTCGCTCCCGGCCATGGCATTGCGAAAGATCGAACGGGCAATCGAGCTGAACCCGCTCGGTCCCGACACCTATTTCTGGACGGCTGCGGGAGCAAACTATGCCCTCGGCGAATTCGAAGCTTCGCTGGACTATATCGGGCAGATGGCCGATCCTCATTTAGCGGATAGGTTGTCCGCTGCAAATTGGGCCATGTTGGGTCATCAGGACAAGGCGCGGATTTTCGTAAGAAGGTTTCGTGAAGGCAATCCGGACTTCGATGTGGACAAGTGGTTGTCCGCAGTACCAAGTAAAGAGCAATGGCATAAAGATCTTTATCGTGAAGGCCTGAAGAAAGCTGGATTTTAAACATCAATCGTTAGAGGGCAAAAACATGGCTACAGTTGTTGTTATTAGTGTTGATGGTCAAGACGGGCTCTGGGTCGCTGATCTGGACGCAGGTACCGTATTGCCGCTCCCGGCCCCCAAGGCGGGCGGCCTGAAAGTGGTGACCGATCTTCGCGCCACCGGCGCGACGGTGACAAAGGGCGTGAATGTGGCTGTCACGGTCAAGTCTGCGGAAGCGGCCTTCTCCGGCCATTATGACGGCTAGACTTGATGATTGGCGCCATAGCGCCGTTGCGTTCCGGATTGCGATCTTAGGAATTCGTGCACAAGCGCGAGAGACGGCGAGGGGGTATTGACCTCTTCGCCGCCGAGCACCAATCCGGCGCTGCACTGAAGGGATCATAGTCGTTCCCAGTGCCGATCAAGTGTAACGGATCTCAGCGACAGTCTATCGGCCCTGGCAATACGGGGCTCGATTCTGCTTGCCCATACCTGCATAATACCGGTTGAATATGCATATATATTGTGGATATAAGCGTGTTATTGCTTGACAAGAGCATTTTCGGTGTAAGGATTGCGCCGCGGCGGTTGAGTAAGTGTTGTCTTGTGGGAGTAAGGCGATGGTTTACGATTGGACTGGTGCCAGGGTTCGGCGCATCCGGATATTCAAGACCAGTGTCGCGCTTGTTCTGGGAACCGCGATTGCTGCAATACCGCTGTTCTTCTGGGCCGTGGAGTTTCGCGGTTTCTAGCCTGAGATAATCAGCGTCTCGCGCCATCTATTGATAACCCAGCCGGCCAGCAGTCCGATGGCGGCGCCCATGGCCTTGATCCCGGCATCATGCAGGCGCGGATGGCGCGTCGGCGAGAGATACTGCAGATATTCGATGGCGACGGTACCAGCGATCAGCAATACGGCCACCAATTTCCACTGTTTCGGATAGGCGAGCGCAAAGGCGAGGCCGACAAGAATATAGGCGCTCGCGCGGTCGGTATCGACAGTCGTAACGGTCTCCGGCCTCAGCCCGATCGGCGAAACGGTGACGAAGATGATGAAGGCGAGCAGCAGCCAGGCGAGCGGCCTTGCGAATTTGAACAGGATCATGGCTTCATATTTAGTCGCTCGCCTTTTCATTGACAGTTAAAATCAGTTCATGTGCCGCCAATTTCGCGGTTGGCTTAAGAAAAGCTTTCGCAAACAGGCCTGGGCCGAACCGTAAACGGCTGAAGCGGCCTTTCCTGTGCCGGCCGGCCTGTGCGATAGCGGCGGTATCATGACGAGAATGGATCACGCCCGTGACGAGACTTGATGTCGAAAGTGCCGAAGAGGCAATGCGCAGCCTTTTTCCGGCAACGCCGCTGCAGCTCAACGATCATCTCTCGGCGCGTTATGGGGCCGATATCTGGCTGAAGCGCGAGGATCTATCGCCGGTGCGCTCCTACAAGATCCGCGGCGCCTTCAACTTCTTCCGCAAGGCGATCGGGCAGGGTGCTTCCGGCAAGACCTTCGTCTGCGCCTCGGCCGGCAATCACGCCCAGGGCTTCGCCTTCGTCTGCCGCCATTTCGGCGTGCCGGGCGTCGTCTTCATGCCGGTAACGACGCCGCAGCAGAAGATCGACAAGACCCGCATGTTCGGCGCCGAATTCATCACCATCCGGCTGTTCGGGGATTTCTTCGACCAGTGCTACCAGGCCGCGCGCGACCATGTCGAAGCGGTCGGCGGCGTCATGGTGCCGCCCTTCGACCATGCCGATATTATCGAAGGGCAGGCGACGGTCGCCGCCGAGATCATGCAGCAGCTGCCTGAGGGAACGGTGCCTGACATGGTCGTCCTGCCGGTCGGCGGCGGCGGTCTTGCCGCCGGCATCACCGGTTATCTCGACGGTACCGTGCCGAAATCGGCCTTCGTCTTTACCGAGCCCGCCGGCGCACCGAGCCTCAGGCGCAGCATCGAGGCAGGTGAGGTGACGACGCTTGCCAAGGTCGACAACTTCGTCGACGGCGCTGCCGTCGCCCGCATCGGCGACTTGAATTTCGCCGCTCTTCGCGATTTCCCGGCAAGCCAAGTGCAGCTGATGCCGGAGAACGCCATCTGCGTCACCATCCAGGAGATGCTGAATGTCGAAGGCGTCGTGCTGGAGCCGGCAGGCGCTCTGTCGCTGACCGCGATCGCTGCGATGGACGCTCAGGCGATCCGCGGCAAGACCATCGTCGCCGTCGTTTCCGGCGGCAATTTCGATTTCGAGCGCCTGCCTGACGTTAAGGAAAGAGCCATGCGCTACGCGGGGCTGAAGAAGTACTTCATCCTCAGGCTCGCCCAGCGCCCGGGCGCGCTTCGGGATTTCCTCAATCTGCTCGGCCCTGACGACGATATCGCCCGCTTCGAATATCTGAAGAAATCGGCGCGCAATTTCGGCTCGATCCTGATCGGCATCGAAACCAGGGCGCCGGAGAATTTCGCCCGGCTGATCGGAAATTTCGAAGCCGCCGGCATGGGTTACGAGGATATCACCGAAAACGAGATCCTCGCCAACCTGATCATTTGACTTGGCGACAGCAATGCCATCGTGCTAAAGGCGGATCATGGCTTCGTTCCTTTCAAATCTCTTTTCGATGTTCTCCGGCGGCGGCAAACCGGCTTCCGAGGCGGCAGGCCCTTCCGGCGAGCCGCAGCTTTACAATGATTGCACGATCTATGCGGAGCCGCGCAGGGAAGGCAGCCAGTATCGCCTTGCCGGCCGCATCGAAAAGAAGGTCGGCGACGAGGTGCTGGTGCGCAATTTCATCCGCGCCGATCTGTTTTCCTCCTCCGACGACGCGCTCGAATGCACGGTGCGCAAGGCGCAGCAGATCATCGATCAGCACGGTTCGTCACTCTTTGGTGACGGTGAGAAGCTTCGTCAGGTCTGAGACCGGGATCCGCTGCATTCATACGTGATACCGGCCGCAATTATTCTTGTTTTTCAATCCTGTGACGCGGCGACACCGTCGCGGATCGGCATTTCGCTCACGCAATCTTAAAGGATTGCAGTCAAAGCTATCGCCTGCAGCATATGCAGGGCCGCCCTCGTGTTTGACTTTTTCGGACAATCGACCAAAGCATCCGCTGTCGCGACCGTTGCGCCCGCATTCCGTCCAGGGCGCCGGCCTGAAGCCGGGGTATGGTGATGGAGACGCTCAACCTCGCTCTTTTCGTCGTCGAAGCCGTCGCCTATTTCGTGCTGATGGTGACGCTTCTGCATTTCCGTCATCGGCTCGGGCTCGGGGTTTTCCTGACGGCGCTCGGCGTCATGCATTTCATGGAAACCTATCTGGCGGCGGTCTTCTATGTCTCGCTGCCGTTCGGCGATGTGTCGCCGGGCTCGTCGGTCTTCTTCTCCGGCAAGTTGATGATGATCCTGATGCTTTACCGGCAGGAGGATGCCGCGACGGTGCGCCAGCCGATCTATGGCCTGTTCCTTGGTAACCTGCTCACCGTCGGCATTGCCTGGGTGCTGCAGCTGCACCTGCCGCTGCAGATGTCGCCCGCCCACACGCCTGATGTCGATTTCCTGCAGGAGATGGGCTGGCTGATGGTCTGGGGCACGGCGCTGCTCTATGTCGATTCGCTCGGCATCATTCTGCTTTACGAAAAGCTCGGCGATTTCTTCCGTCGGCGCGTCGTCCTGCGTTTCCTGATTTCGGGCTTCGTGCTGCTGACCTTCGACCAGATCGGCTTCTTTGCGGCGCTGCATTATTTTCTGGACGTGCCGATCGCCGCATTCTGGGCAGGTTGGAAGGCGAAAATGCTTGCCGTCTGCCTCTATGCGGCAATGTTTGCAATCTATGAATATCGTATTCGCCGCGGCGGCAAGGCCGTCTCCGCGCGTTCGATCAGCGACGTATTCGGCGACCTGACGTTCCGCGAGCGCTACAACGATCTTCTGGAGCGTACCGGTCGCGACATGCTGACCGGCGTCTATGATCGGACGCGCATGGAGGTGGAGGCGCCGCTGATGATGCGTGAGGCGCTGAGGCAGGGTCTCTACGCCACGGTGCTCATCATCGATGCCGACCACTTCAAGGATGTCAACGACGGCTATGGGCATCTTCAGGGTGACGAGGTGCTGAAGGCGATCGCCGCCCGGCTCGGTACGACGCTGCGCTCGAGCGACCGCATCTTCCGCTTCGGCGGCGAGGAATTCGTCGCCGTCTGCCCAGGCACCGATCACGCGGAAGCTTTGCTGCTTGCCGAACGGCTGCGCTGGACGATTGCCACCAGCGTCAAGACGCCGGATGACAAGCCGGTGACGGTCAGCATCGGCGTGGCGACCGCCGACGAGGACGGCGTCGATTTCACCGCCGTGCTGACGGCTGCCGACGGCAGGCTCTACGCGGCAAAGAAGAGCGGCCGCAACTGTGTGGTCGGCCGTTCCGGTGTCGTGAAACTCGGTTGACCCGATCAACGCAGTGCGTCGGTTGCCGGTGTTTGTGATGTTGCATAAACCGAAACATCTGCCGCCGACATCATGATTTTTCAATATGTTATAAGGACAATAAAAACGGGTTGTTAGCCTGTTGCAAACGTGATCTCCATTGCCGCAATGGATGAGCTTTCCTGCGAGGGGCGTGGAGACATGAGTGATACAGCTGTGCGAACGAAGGTCGATGGCGGCGAATTTGCCGTTTTGTGCATCGGCGGATTTCTTCTGTCGATCGCCTATGGCGTGACCTTTCTGATCCCGGTCCTGGTGGGGCAACGCGGCGGCAACGAGGCGCTCGCCGGCCTGATCATTTCGGCCGCGACCGTCAGCACCGTCATTCTCGTGATCCTGTCCGGTCACATCGCCGATGCCATCGGCTCGGCGCGGGCGGTGGCGGTTTCAGCGCTCTTTCTGGCGGCGTCAGGGCTGGGATTTGCCACGGTTCCCGCGGCCGGGTTGAGCCTGATGACCGTCGGTTTCGTCCTCGGCATCGGCTGGGGCACTTTCTATGCGCTCGGACCAATTCTGGTCGCGGCGATCACCGAACCCGAGCACCGCATCAGGTTCTTCGCCCTGCTGTCGGGATCGATGATGTCGGGCATCGGCGCCGGACCGATCATCGGCCGCATTGCCACCGGCTGGTCCTTGCCGATCGAGACGGCCTTCGCTTTTGCATTCCTCTCCAGTCTCGCCGGCGGCGCGCTTTATTTCCTGCTGCATCTCAGGCTGACCAATGCCGGCAAGATCTTGCCGCATGTCAACAAGATCTCCTTTGCCGCAGCGCGTCAGGTGATCCGGTCGCGGGCGATCTATTCCATCGCCATGGTCGGCATCGGCGGCGCGATTTTCGGCGGGCTCTCCAGCTTTCAGACCAGCTACGCCAAGGCGCACGGTTTCGATTATTCGCTGTTCTTCATCGGCTTCATGTCCGCCGCCATCCTGAGCCGGCTGTTCGTGGCGGGATATGTGGTCAAGAAGGATCCATTCTATTCGCTTCTGGTGCTGACGAGCCTGACGCTGGCATCCATCCTGCTGTTCCTGGTGGTGACATCAAATCAGCTGGCCTACCTCGGAGCCGCGGCAATGCTGGGCCTGGGTTATGGGCTGACCTATTCCGTCATCAACGGGCTGGCAGCAAATGAAGCGCCGGCGGGTCTCATGCCGCAATCGCTTCTCCTGTTCTCGCTGTCCTATTTCATCGGCGTCTTCGGCTTTCCGCTGATCGCCGGCAACCTGATCGTTTCCTCCGGCATTGAAGCCATGCTGCATGTCCTGCTGCTGCTTGCCGTCGCCAATTTGGCAATCGTCCTGTTTCGTGTGGCCCGCCGCGCAAGGAACCGCTGATCGAGGCCGGGTAAGTCCGACTTGCCCGGCCCCAGTTCACTCACGCGGCGCGGAAAACTCGATGTGCGGGCCATGTCATGCTGGTTATCTCGCGATTACGCTCGGCATCATTCCGGCTTTCGATTGTTATGAAATAGTCCGGAAGAGTGCGTGGAGACAGGTTCGCCTTTGTCCCGGCTCGCCGACAAAATTCCAATCTTGCTGCATGAATTGGCGTCAGCGCTTGCCGCGGCGGCGGACCGTGCAAAACATTATTGGATATTTTTTCGGGGACGAAATGTGCTGCACCCGAATTTCTCATTCATTGAATGAGAAGGTTTACCTTAAAAATCTGACTTCAATCGGAAATAGCGGTTCAACTCGGTCGTCATTGGTTGGGGTTGAGATACGGCAGGCATAGGTTTCGTGCGCTGTCAAGATTTTAAATTAAAAGTTGCATCTGGGTTTCTGTCGCCGTAACGATTGCGGGAACTGTTCTGGGGGGGATGCGGTGCTTGGATAGGAGCAGCCTGACAGGTATCGGAATGTCTGGCCACTTTAAGCGGCGCGTTATTTCTTGATGTATAATCAATGCATTGGCGCTCCGATCTTGCGCTCAAGCCCGGCATGTCCGCGGAGGTTTCCGCACGACCGATCGAACGGTCCTCTCCTATCTCATGAAGCCAATCCGCAACCATGTCGGCACGTGTTTCGGGACGAATAACATCATTTCTTTTCATTGTTTGAATCGCTAGGGGCTAAGATGGCAGTTATTACGGGGACGGCAGGTAATGACACTTTGAATGGCACGACCGGAGAAGACCAAATCTCCGGCCTCGACGGCAACGATGTCCTGATCGGGGGCGCCGGCGCCGACCAGCTGATCGGCGGAGCCGGGATGGATATCGCCAGCTATGCCAATACGGCCACTGGGGTCACTGTTAATCTGAAGACCGGCGTCCACACCGGCGACGCCGCCGGTGACACCTTCAGCAGCATCGAGGCATTCGCCGGCTCGACCGGCAGCGACACCTTCGTCGGCAATGGCACGGTCATCACCTTCAATGCCGGCGCCGGCGCTCTGGATACCATCGACTATTCCACCTCGGCCGAAGCCGTCAACGTGACCCTTGGGGCTGCCTTTGTGACGACGGTTGCAACGGGCGGCGATGCCGAGGGCAACAGCCTGGTCAACTTCGAGCGGGTCATCGGCACAGCCTTCGCCGATACCTTGGCCTCTTCCACGGCTGGACATAACCTCGTCGGCGGAGCGGGAGACGATATCTATCTGGTCGACAACCAGGGCGTCACCATCGTCGAGGCCGTTGGCGGGGGGATGGACGAGATCCGCACCTCGCTGGCAACCTATGTGATGGGCTTCGCCAATGTCGAGCGGCTGACCTTCACCGGCACCGGAGCCGTCAATGTGACCGGCAATGGCGCCGACAACATCATCACCGGAGGCGCGGGGGACGATACGCTGTTTGGCGGCATCGGCACTGACGTGCTGATCGGCGGCATCGGCAACGACGTCCTCATCGGGGGCGCGGATGCCGACCAGTTGATCGGCGGAGCCGGGATGGATATCGCCAGCTATGCCAATACGGCCACCGGGGTCACTATTAATCTGAAGACCGGCGTCCACGCCGGCGATGCCGCCGGCGACATCTTCGACAGCATCGAGGCATTCGCCGGCTCGACCGGCAGCGACACCTTCGTCGGCAATGGCACGGTCATCACCTTCAATGCCGGCGCCGGTGTTCTGGATACCATCGACTATTCCACCTCGGCCGAAGCCGTCAACGTGACCCTTGGGGCTGCCTTTGTGACGACGGTTGCAATGGGCGGCGATGCCGAGGGCAACAGCCTGGTCAACTTCGAGCGGGTCATCGGCACAGCCTTCGCCGATACCTTGGCCTCTTCCACGGCTGGACATAACCTCGTCGGCGGAGCGGGAGACGATATCTATCTGGTCGACAACCAGGGCGTCACCATCGTCGAGGCCGTTGGCGGGGGGATGGACGAGATCCGCACCTCGCTGGCAACCTATGTGATGGGCTTTGCCAATGTCGAGCGGCTGACCTTCACCGGCACCGGAGCCGTCAATGTGACCGGCAATGGCGCCGACAACATCATCACCGGGGGCGCGGGGGACGATACGCTGTTTGGCGGCATCGGCACTGACGTGCTGATCGGCGGCATCGGCAACGACGTCCTCATCGGGGGCGCGGACGCCGACCAGCTGATCGGCGGAGCCGGGATGGATATCGCCAGCTATGCCAATACGGCCACCGGGGTCACTATTAATCTGAAGACCGGCGTCCACGCCGGCGATGCCGCCGGCGACATCTTCGACAGCATCGAGGCATTCGCCGGCTCGACCGGCAGCGACACCTTCGTCGGCAATGGCACGGTCATCACCTTCAATGCCGGCGCCGGTGTTCTGGATACCATCGACTATTCCACCTCGGCCGAAGCCGTCAACGTGACCCTTGGGGCTGCCTTTGTGACGACGGTTGCAACGGGCGGCGATGCCGAGGGCAACAGCCTGGTCAACTTCGAGCGGGTCATCGGCACAGCCTTCGCCGATACCTTGGCCTCTTCCACGGCTGGACATAACCTCGTCGGCGGAGCGGGAGACGATATCTATCTGGTCGACAACCAGGGCGTCACCATCGTCGAGGCCGTTGGCGGGGGGATGGACGAGATCCGCACCTCGCTGGCAACCTATGTGATGGGCTTCGCCAATGTCGAGCGGCTGACCTTCACCGGCACCGGAGCCGTCAATGTGACCGGCAATGGCGCCGACAACATCATCACCGGAGGCGCGGGGGACGATACGCTGTTTGGCGGCATCGGCACTGACGTGCTGATCGGCGGCATCGGCAACGACGTCCTCATCGGGGGCGCGGATGCCGACCAGTTGATCGGCGGAGCCGGGATGGATATCGCCAGCTATGCCAATACGGCCACCGGGGTCACTATTAATCTGAAGACCGGCGTCCACGCCGGCGATGCCGCCGGCGACATCTTCGACAGCATCGAGGCATTCGCCGGCTCGACCGGCAGCGACACCTTCGTCGGCAATGGCACGGTCATCACCTTCAATGCCGGCGCCGGTGTTCTGGATACCATCGACTATTCCACCTCGGCCGAAGCCGTCAACGTGACCCTTGGGGCTGCCTTTGTGACGACGGTTGCAACGGGCGGCGATGCCGAGGGCAACAGCCTGGTCAACTTCGAGCGGGTCATCGGCACAGCCTTCGCCGATACCTTGGCCTCTTCCACGGCTGGACATAACCTCGTCGGCGGAGCGGGAGACGATATCTATCTGGTCGACAACCAGGGCGTCACCATCGTCGAGGCCGTTGGCGGGGGGATGGACGAGATCCGCACCTCGCTGGCAACCTATGTGATGGGCTTCGCCAATGTCGAGCGGCTGACCTTCACCGGCACCGGAGCCGTCAATGTGACCGGCAATGGCGCCGACAACATCATCACCGGAGGCGCGGGGGACGATACGCTGTTTGGCGGCATCGGCACTGACGTGCTGATCGGCGGCATCGGCAACGACGTCCTCATCGGGGGCGCGGATGCCGACCAGTTGATCGGCGGAGCCGGGATGGATATCGCCAGCTATGCCAATACGGCCACCGGGGTCACTATTAATCTGAAGACCGGCGTCCACGCCGGCGATGCCGCCGGCGACATCTTCGACAGCATCGAGGCATTCGCCGGCTCGACCGGCAGCGACACCTTCGTCGGCAATGGCACGGTCATCACCTTCAATGCCGGCGCCGGTGTTCTGGATACCATCGACTATTCCACCTCGGCCGAAGCCGTCAACGTGACCCTTGGGGCTGCCTTTGTGACGACGGTTGCAATGGGCGGCGATGCCGAGGGCAACAGCCTGGTCAACTTCGAGCGGGTCATCGGCACAGCCTTCGCCGATACCTTGGCCTCTTCCACGGCTGGACATAACCTCGTCGGCGGAGCGGGAGACGATATCTATCTGGTCGACAACCAGGGCGTCACCATCGTCGAGGCCGTTGGCGGGGGCACGGACGAGATCCGTACCTCGCTGACAACCTTTTCAATGGCGAACTACACCAATATCGAGCGGGTGACCTTCACCGGCACCGGGGCAGTGAACCTGACCGGTGGCGCCGGCGATGACATCCTCACCGGAGGCGCGGCCAACGATATCCTGGACGGCGCTGGCGGCAACGATATCCTGATCGGCAGCGGGGGCGCCGACCAGCTGATTGGCGGCACAGGGACGGATACCGCCAGCTATGCCAACGCGGCGGCTGCGATCACGCTTAATCTGAAGACCGGGGTCCACACGGGCGACGCCGCCGGCGACACCTTTACCGGCATCGAAGCATTCGAGGGATCGAACTTCGACGACACCTTCTTCAGCTCGGCTTCGGCGGACACTCTGAATGGCGCAGCAGGCACGCTGGATACGATCGATTATTCGCTCTCCAGTGATGCGGTAAACGTCGACCTGACGACCAACATCGTAAGCGGTGGCGATGCGGCGGGTGACGTTCTGGCCAACTTCGAACGGGTCGTCGGTTCTTCTTTCGCCGACACCCTGGCCTCTTCGACTTCTGGGCACGCCCTCGTCGGAGGAGCGGGAGACGATATCTATCTCGTCGGCAACCAAGGCGTGACGATTACGGAGGCCACTGGCGGGGGCACGGACGAAATCCGCACCGCGCTGGCAACCTATTCGATGGCGGCTTTCGCCAATGTCGAGCGGCTGACCTTCACCGGTACCGGCAACGCGACCCTGACCGGCAATAGCGGCAATAACGTCATATCAGGTGGAACCGGCAATGATACGCTGATTGGTGGCGCCGGCGCCGATCAACTGATCGGCGGGGCCGGCACGGATACCGCCAGCTATGCCAATGCAGCGGCCGCAATCACGATCAATCTGAAGACTGGCGTCCACATTGGCGATGCCGCCGGAGATACCTTCAGCAGTATCGAGACGTTCATCGGCTCTTCCTCCAAGGACACCTTCGTCGGCAACGGTACGGCCGTCACCTTCAACGGCGGTGTCGGCACCGACACCGTCAGCTATTCCTCTTCGGCTGCAGCGGTCAGCGTGATCCTTGGGGCGAGCGGCGTGACGACTATCGCATCGGGCGGCGACGCCGAGGGCAACAGACTCATCAGCATCGAGCAGGTCATCGGCTCGGCCTTCGCAGACACGCTCGGCTCGACCGCCACGGCCACCCAGACGCTGCAGGGCGGCGGCGGCAACGATACCTATGTCGTCAGCTCCCAGAACATCGTCATCACCGAATCGTCAGGCGCCGGCGACGACGAGATCCGCACCACCGCGACCTCCTACTCGATGGCGGCCTACGCCAATGTCGAGCATCTCACCTTCACCGGCACCGGCAACGCGACCCTGACCGGCAATGCCGGCGACAACGTCATATCAGGTGGAACGGGCAACGATACGCTGATCGGCGGTGCCGGAGCCGACCAGTTGATCGGTGGTGCCGGGACGGATACCGCCAGCTATGCCAATGCGACAGCCGCGATCACTCTCGATTTGAAGACCGGGGTCCATACAGGTGACGCCGCCGGCGACAGCTTCGACAGCATCGAGACGTTCATCGGTTCGAACTTCAACGACACCTTCTTCAGTTCAGCTTCGGCGGACCATCTGAATGGCGGAGCGGGCACTCTGGATACGATCGATTATTCGCTCTCCAGTGATGCGGTCAATATCAACCTGACGACCAATGTCGTCAGCGGTGGCGATGCAATGGGTGATGTTCTCGCCAACTTCGAACGGGTCGTCGGCTCTTCCTTCGCCGACACTCTGGGCTCTTCGACATCAGGACACGCCCTCGTCGGAGGCGCGGGAGACGATATCTACCTTGTCGACGCCCAGGGCGTGACGATCACGGAGGCTGCTGGAGAGGGGACGGACGAGATCCGCACCACGTTGACAACCTATTCGATGGCGAACGACACCAACGTCGAGCGGCTGACCTTCACCGGCACCGGCAACGCAACACTGACCGGCAACACCGGCGACAACATCATCACCGGCGGCACCGGCAATGATACGCTGAATGGCGGCGGCGGAGCCGATCAGCTGCATGGCGGCAGCGGCGATGACACGCTCTTCAGCGGCACTGGCGATTTCCACCTCTATGGCGACGACGGCAGCGATACGTTGAACCTGATATTGGGCCAAGGCTTCGCCGATGGCGGCAATGATGGCGACACCTACCATGTGAACATGGCTCTTGCTGCGACAATCAAGGACACCGGTGTCGGAGGAAGTGACGCCGTGTATCTGGACAGGGTTCTGTCCTTTGCGGATTTGGATAACATGAGAGTGGGGGATGATCTTGTTCTTCAATCTCATGCCGACGCGACGGCCGGCACAGGCTATGAAAACGCTACGGTGATACTGCAAGACTGGTACGCCGGAGCAAACAGCATCGAGTTCTTCTACCTTGCGGATGGCACGCAGGTTTCGGGAACTCTGTTCAGTTAAGTTTGGCCTGAGGCAACGCAGCCGCAGGAATAGCGGTTGCGTTGCGCTCGAAGTAAACTTGTCATCAGGCGAGCTTGCCTTTCACAGGCAGCCCCAGTTCACTCACGCGGCGCGGAAGATCTTGGCGCCGGACGGGGCACTCGTCATGCCGCCGTCGACGGTGATCTCGATGCCGGTGACATTGGCAGAATCATCCGAGGCCAGGTAGAGCGCCGCCTTGGCGATTTCGTCGGCTTCGCTCATCCGGCCGAGCGGGCTCATGCCGCCGATGCGGGCTTCGAGCGCCGACATCGCATCTTCCGTCTGGGCCATCGGCGACCAGATCGGCGTCTTCGTGCCGCCGGGTGTCACCTGATTGACGCGGATGCCGCGCGGCGCGAGTTCTGAGGCCATATTGCGTGTCATCGCCCGGACCGCAGCCTTGGTCGCCGCATAGGCCGACCAGCCGGGAGCGCCGAGCACGGCGTGCACCGAACCGTTGAGAATGACCGAACCGCCGTCGCTGAGATGCGGCAGAGCCGATTGCACGGTGAAGAAGACGGCCGTCAGATTGGTGCTGATGATCTGATTGAACTGCTCCGGCGACGTGTCACCGAGCGGTGTCATGCCGCCGATGCCGGCATTGGCGAAGACGATATCGAACTTGCCGACCTTTGCGGCGGCTTCCGCAAAGGCCTTCTCGGTGGCGGCGGCATCGGTGACATCGACCTTCAACGCGACGACGCCCGCCCCAAGCGCCTTTTCGGCCGCGGCAAGCGTTTCGGGATTGCGGCCGGTGATGACGACCTTTGCACCCTCGTCGATAAAGACCTTGGCAGTCGCAAGACCGATACCGCTGTTGCCGCCGGTGATCAGCGCGACCTTGTTTCTTAGACGCATGATTCATGCTCCTCTTGGAAATAGCAACGATCTGGATTATGATCGTTATCCAGAAGGATTATGACTGTAATCTACGTGAGTCAAGGAGCATGATGCCGAAAAGTGTAAGCGGTTTTCGGCCGACATCATGCTCATTCAAAATTAATACGGGGAGATTCGTATGGGGCGTTCACAGCTGGAAAAACAGAAGACGCACGAGAAGATCGTCGAGACGGCCTCGAAGCGGCTGCGAGAGGAGGGGCTGGAAGGTATCGGCGTCGCCGACCTGATGAAGGAGGCCGGACTGACCGTCGGCGGCTTCTACAAGCACTTCGCCTCCCGCGACGATCTCGTCGCCGAGGCGATCCAGGCGGCTTCCGATTCATGGGGACGCAAGCTGGAGGCTGAAGGGATAGACCCGGCGAAGATGACGGCCGCCGATGTCGCCGACCGTTATCTGAGCGCCTATCATCGCGACAATCCCGGCGAAGGCTGCCCCTTCGCCGCGCTGACCTCCGACATCTCCCGCAGCGGCGACAAGGCGCGGGGGATTGCGACGCAGCGGCTCCAGCGCAATTTCCAGGCTTTGGCGAGCAAGGCGTCGGGGGCCGACGCGGAAAGACGGCGCAAGGCGGTCATCGCCTTCGCGATGATGGCCGGCGGTGTCGGCCTTGCCAGGATTTCCTCCGATGAGGCTCTGTCGGCCGAAATCCTCGAGACGGTCCGGGATTTTGTCGCTGCTATCGACAAATGACAACGGCCGGCGAATGCCGGCCGCTGCACTATAATAAGCGTTGAAGAACCGATTAAGCGGCCAGCGCAATTTCCTGGACGCGCATCTTGGCAGCGTCGATGGCCTTTTCGGCAGCTTCAGGACCGAAGGCGAGGCCTTCGACATAGATGGTCTCGATGTCGGTGATGCCGAGGAAGCCGAAAACCGACTTCAGGTACGGTACGGCGTGGTTCAAGGGGGCAGCCGGTCCCTGCGAGTAGACGCCGCCCGAGGTGAGCACCACGTAAACCTTCTTGCCGGTGAGCAGGCCAACCGGGCCGCTTTCCGTGTACTTGAACGTCAGGCCGGCGCGGGCGACGTTGTCGATCCAGGTCTTCAGCGACGAATAGATATTGAAGTTGATGAGGCCGGTGCTGATGACGATCGTGTCGGCGGCAAAGAGTTCATTGACGAGTTCGTCGGAGGTCTTGACGGCGGCGACTTCCTCGGCGGTGCGGGCCTCGGCCGGCTTACGGATCGCGCCGGTGAAGAGGTCGTCGATATGCGGCAGCGGGCTGGCGGCAAGGTCGCGGCGAACGAGAACGCTGCCCGGATTCTGGTTCTTCAGCTTCTCGGCGAGTTCGACGGCGATCGGCGTCGAGAGCGATTCGGCACGCGGGCTGGACGTCAGAAGAAGGATGGACGACATGGTGCATTTCCTTTCGAATTGGATTTGTCGGCCCGTTTTGGGAGGTGAGCCGCAGTCTCGAAGCGGAAAATAGGTCTGGCTTGCTATCGAAAAAACGGTGATAATGTCGATCGAAACTATCGATGGAATGGATGGATATGCTTCCGAACCCGACCTTGGACCAATTGCAGGTGTTTTTGACCGTTGCCGAGACCGGCAGCTTCTCGGCTGCGTCGCGGGCGCTGAACCGGGCTCAGTCGGTGGTCAGCTATACGATCGCCAATCTGGAGGCGCAGCTTGAAGTGCCGCTTTTCGAGCGCTCCGGCGCCCGCCAGCCAAAGCTGACGGAGGCAGGCAAGGCGATGCTGGAGGATGCGCGCCGTATCCTCGGCGATCTCCAAGTCATGCGGGCGCGCGTCAAGAGCCTGAAGGAAGGGCTCGAAGCGGAGGTCTCCGTCGCCATCAGCGTCATGGTGCCGTCAAAGGCCGTGGTCGACGTGCTCCACGAATTCCGCGAGATGTTCCCGTCCGTCTCGTTGAACCTCAATGTCGGTGAGCTCGGAATGGTCATGGATCTGGTCATGAGTGGCAAGGCGACGATCGGGATCGGCGGAGCGGTTCTGAAGCAGGACGATTCGGTCGTCACCGAGCGCATCGGCCACTCCTTCATGATGCCTGTCGCCGCGCCTAACCACCCGCTTGCCGGGCTCGACCGGTCGCTGACCCTCGGCGACGTGCGCGATGAGGTGCAGCTCGTCGTCACCGATGCGTCGGGCCTGACGAAGGGGCGCGATTTCAACGTGCTGTCCTACAAGACATGGCGCGTCAGCGATATCACCACGAAGCATCAACTGATCAAGGCCGGCCTCGGCTGGGGCGGCCTCCCGGCGTCGCTCATCCATGACGATCTCCTGAGCAGCGCGCTCGTCCATCTTGATCTCGATGCCTACGAACAGGGGGAGTATCCCATCTATTCGATGCGCCGGCTCGCCAACCCGCCCGGACCTGCCGCCACCTGGATGATCGACGCCTTCCGCGCCCGGCTTACCCATTGCCCGAGCCAGGCGGATTTCCACGCCCAGATCGCGGAACTGCGTGAACCCGCAATCCCGCTCGCGGCTGAATAAAGAAGGCGCGGCCGACGCACCTTCCTTTTATTCTTAAAGCACCAGCCTGAACTTCGAGAAGCCGTCGGCACCGTCGCCGGCATCTTCGATCTTGACGCTCTTGACCGCAGCGAGGAACTGCTTGGCCTTCGGGCCGCTCTCGAAGGTCGCGGTCGTGCCCGGCAGCGGCTTAAAGGTCCAGTTCGCATCGGCCGACGGATTGATAGTGCCCTGGTCGTGGACATAGCGGACGATGACGTCGCGGTTGGTGTCCGGCGCCTGGAAGATCACCTTATCAGCAGCGATCTCCGGGAAATTGCCGCCGCCGCCGGCGCGGTAGTTATTGGTGACGACCACGAATTTCTGGGCGGGATCGATCGGCTTGCCGCTGAAGGCCAAGTTCTGGATGCGGTTGGCATCCGGATTGATCGCCTTGCCGAAGGAATCATATTTCGGTGGCTGCGACAGGTCGATCTGGTAGGTCACGCCGTCGATGACGTCGAAATTATAGGACGGGAAGTCGTTGTTGAGCAGCGGCGCATCCTTCGAGCCGGCCTCGATGTGATTGAACATGCCGGCCGACATTTCCAGCCAGTTCTTCACCTGAGCGCCGGTGATGGCGACCGCCTGCACCGTGTTCGGGTAGAGGTAGAGGTCGGCGACGTTCTTGATGGCGATATCGCCGGCCGGAACGTCGGTATAGTAATCGGCGCCGCCGCGGCCGCCGGCCTTGAAGGGCGCCGCCGCTGAAAGCACCGGCAGATCCTTGAACGCGGTATCGGCCAGCATCTGCTTGATGTACCAGGTCTGGGCCTGGCTGACGACCTGCACCGAAGGATCGTCGGCGACGAGCGCGAAATAGGAATAGAGCGGCGCCGACGTCTTGCCGACGGGGGTGCGGACATAGGTGAGCGTCGCCTCGTGTTCGGCCTTTGCCGCCTCGACCACTTCCTTCTTGTCGGCGTAGTCTGCAACCACCTTCTTCTTGTCGTCGCGATGATAGATCGGCCGTGCTTCCGAGGTGAAATCGACGATCTTCCAGCTGTTGCCGTCCTTTTCGAGCAGCAGATCGATAAGGCCGAGATGCGAGCCCCAGAAGCCTGCCATCACGGCGGGTTTGCCATGAAGCGTACCTTTGACCGGATCGGCATTGGCAATGCCGTCCCAGCTCTTCGGGCCGGGGAAGACGAGATGCTGATGGCCGGTGAAGATCGCGTCGATCCCCTCGACGGCGGCGAGATGCAGCGAGGCGTTTTCCATCTTTTCGGACGGCGCGGCTCCGTCGATGCCGGAATGGGAAAGCGCGATGACGATATCGGCGCCGGCTTCCTTCATGGCCGGAACCCAGGCCTTGGCGGCCTCGACGATATCACGTGTCTGCGCCTTGCCTTCGAGGTTCTTGATGTCCCAGAGCATAATCTGCGGCGGCACGAAGCCGATGAAGCCGATCTTGACCGGGCTCTCATTGCCGGCGCCGTCCTTGATCTGTTTTTCCACGATGACATAGGGCTTGAAGAACAGATCGTCCTGCTTCGGGTCCGAGGCGAGCTGGCCTTTGGTCAGATTGGCGCAGACGAAGGGGAAGTTCGCGCCTGATAGCACCTTGAACATGAAGTCGAGCCCGTAATTGAACTCGTGATTGCCGAGCGTTCCCACCGTGTAGCCGAGTGTGTTCATCGCCTTGATCACGGGATGGACGTCGCCGTCCTTCATGCCGTGCTGGTAGGCCATGTAGTCGCCCATGGGATTGCCCTGCAGCACGTCGCCATTGTCGATCAGCAGCGAGTTGACGGCCTCGGCGCGGATATTGTCGATGATCGTCCCGGTGCGGGAAAGCCCCATCGTGTCGTTCGGCTTGTCGGCGTAATAATCATAGGGGAAGACGTTGACGTGAATATCCGTCGTTTCCATCAGCCGGAGATGCGCCTGGTTGGCGCTGGCGCGCGCGCTGAAGGGGTGCAGCAGCACCAGGGCGGAGGTGGCGGCAAGGCCGCCAAGCAGGGAACGGCGGCTCATCACACCCTCATCGAAAATGGAAGACATCGAAACTCTCCTTGAAGGATCATGCATCGTCCGGCCCGTCAGAATTAGGACGATTTGGCGAGGAGTACACTGCAAAAATGACAGGACGGCAAAACAATGAGTTGCAAGGGCGATGTGGTAATGAAATGCAATTTATGGTGCAGCGTTCCGGCTTAAATCCAACAGGTATCATGAGCAGAGGGCGTCATCGCGTAACGCCGCTATCGACATCAGGAACATCGGCGCCAGGCTGCCGCCGACGCAAGGCCCCGTTGCGCTCGACGTCAATGTCAACCGCAACGACTCGAGCGATCTCGGCCGCTCCTTCGGCGCAAAAGCGGCGCAGCCTTACGATTTCAGCGTCGACGGCGCCAAGGGAGATGGGCGGTCGCCGCTGGTCGCGGCTCTAAGCTGACGCACCGCCAGCACCGGCCGTATTTCCTTATGGAAAAAGCGGAAATAGGAGGAGACCTGTGCCCGCGCATTCGAATTCACGTCGAACTGGATGCCGACCCGGCCGTTGTGCTTCCAGCGGATAATGCCTTCGAGCAGACCGAGATTTTCAGCTTCGATGCGCACCTTGCTGCCGGAGGCAGCATGGAGCGGCGTCTTCGTCTCCAGGGCGGCGCCGGTCACCGACAGATTGAGAATGCGGGCATCAATTTCGCTGTTCAGATATTTGACGCTGCCGAAGACCCGGCAGTTTTGCCGGTCGGCCTTTCGCGCCGTGATTTTCAAGTTGCGGGTCATACTGTCTCCCTTGGATACATCAGGGGAGCATAGCGCCGGAAAATTGAAATGGTTTTAGTGGCTTGGCTAAAATTGCAATGAAACTTCAGTTGGCAACGGTGGCCCTTCGCCCCACCACATGCTCGCGCCAGACGGTGAAGATGCCGGCGGCAACGACGACGATCGAGCCGATGATCGTGTTGAGACTGAGCGTTTCGTCATAGATTGTCACGCCGATGATCGAGGCGTAGACCAGTGACAAATAGGTCAGCGGCTGGACGGCGGCGGCATCGAGAAGATCATAGGCGCGGATCAGGAAATAGTGGCTGGAAATGCTGGTCATGCAGACAAGCGCCATCCAGCCCCAGTCTCCGGGCGACATCCAGCTCCAATAGAACGGGCCGATGATGGTCATGGTGATGCCGCCGATGACGCCGGTATAGAAGAAGCTGGTCATCGCCGAATCGTCACGACTGACGAGACGGGTCGCGATGACATAGAAGGCGAAGTTGAAGCAGGAAGTGATAGCCAGAAGCAGTTTCACATCGAAAAACTCGCCTTCCGGCTTCAGGATCAGCAACACCCCGAAAAGTCCGGCGCCGATTGCCATCCACCGCCGCCATCCCACACGCTCGCCAAGGATCGGCATTGACAGCAACGCGATGAGGATCGGCGTCGCTGAAAAGATCGCTTGTGAACGGGCAAGGCCGATTATGGCAAAACAAGTGATGGCCAGAACCACCTGGACGGCGAGCAGGACGCCGCGCACCACCTGAAGAAGCGGGCGTTTGGTGCGGGCCGTTGCCTTGAGGCCGCCGCGCATCTTCGAAGCGAGGATGATCGTGAACAGCGCGAAGGCCCAGTAGCGGATCATCGTCACGAAGATCGGCGGGTAGGCAGACGCCAGATGTTTCGAGATGGCGTCCTGGAGAGAGAAGATGGTAATCGCCAGCAGAGCGAAAACATAACCGTGGGTCTTCGATGTCATGATATGCCGTTGAGCGGGAAACACCGAGAGTCTGGTCAGGCTTTCAGCGAAGATGCAAGGTCTCAAAGCCCGACATTCGGCCTGTCGATGATTTCTCTGAGGGCAAAGCTCGAATTGATTTTGACCACATGGGGAAGGGCCGACAGCCAGTCGCGATGGATGCGCTCATAATCCTCGAGATCGCGGGCGGCGACCCTGAGGATATAATCATATTCGCCCGACATCAGGTAGCAGACGAGCACGTTGGGGCAGAGCTTCACCGCCGCCTCGAATTCCGCCAGCGTCTTGGCGAACTGGCCGGAGAGCGAGATATGCACGATGGCGATCATCTTATAGTCGAGCGCCTTATGCGAAAGCCGCGCATGATAGCCGCCGATGACGCCGCTTCTCTCCAGAATGTTGAGCCGGCGGGAACAGGCCGAAGGCGACAGTCCGATCTTTTCGGCAAGCTCGGCGTTGGTGATGCGGGCATTGGCCTGCAGCACCTTAAGAATCGCAAGATCGATGGTGTCGAGATCGGCCATTCGAAGAACTTTCGAAAAATAACGATGACAACGCAATAATCTCCGAAAAATCGCGTTTCCGCAAATCGTCTTTGCAAGGACATTTCATCGCCTTGGTGGTTGGATTCATCATCTGAGGAGATCCGCGATTGCGGAGATGACATGAGAGGAACGCCAATGCGTGTCGGTTGCCCGAAGGAAATCAAGAACCATGAATATCGCGTCGGCCTGACGCCGGCTTCGGTGCGCGAATACGTCGCCCATGGCCACGAGGTCTGGGTGGAAACCAAGGCGGGCGCCGGGATCGGCGCCGATGACGCTGCCTATGCCGCGGCTGGCGCGAAGATCGCCGCCTCCGCCAAGGATATCTTCGAAAAATGCGACATGATCGTCAAGGTGAAGGAGCCGCAGCCCGCCGAATGGGCGCAGCTGCGTGACGGTCAGCTTCTCTATACCTATCTGCATCTGGCGCCCGATCCCGAACAGACCAAGGGTCTGATCGCCTCCGGCGTGACCGCGATCGCCTATGAAACGGTTACCGACGAGCGCGGCGGCCTGCCGCTGCTGGCACCGATGTCGGAGGTTGCCGGCCGCCTGTCGATCCAGGCGGGCGCGACCGCCCTGCAGAAAGCCAATGGCGGCCTCGGCGTCCTGCTCGGCGGCGTGCCGGGCGTGCTGCCGGGCAAGGTCACGGTCATCGGCGGCGGCGTCGTCGGTCTGCATGCCGCCAGGATGGCCGCCGGCCTCGGCGCCGATGTCAGCATCCTCGACAGGTCGCTGCCGCGCCTTCGCCAGCTCGACGACATCTTCTCAGGCCGCGTTCACACCCGTTATTCCAGCATCCAGGCATTGGAGGAGGAGGTTTTCTCGGCCGATCTCATCATCGGCGCCGTGCTGATCCCCGGTGCGGCGGCGCCGAAGCTCGTCACCCGCGAGATGCTGTCCGGCATGAAGAAGGGCTCCGTCATTGTTGACGTCGCCATCGACCAGGGCGGCTGCTTCGAGACCTCGCATGCAACCACCCATTCCGATCCGACCTATGAGGTCGACGGGGTGGTGCATTATTGCGTCGCCAACATGCCGGGCGCGGTTCCCGTCACCTCGGCGCATGCGCTGAACAATGCGACGCTCGTCCACGGCCTGGCGCTTGCCGATCGCGGCCTGCGCGCCATCGCCGAAGACAAGCATCTGAGGAACGGTCTGAACGTTCACAAGGGCCGCATCACCAACAAGCCCGTCGCCGACGCGCTCGGCTACGAGGCTTTCGCGCCGGAAAGCGTGCTGAACGTAGCGTAAGCTGCCTGACTCTGCGTTAGGCGAGGGCGCCAGTCTCTGCAGGGGCTGGCGCCTTTACCTTGTCGATCCGGCACTGAAAGCAGTTGTTGCGCGCCGAGCGCACATGCACATAGGCGATCTCCGGCCGCGCCAGCAATGTCTCGGCATAGGCCGGAATATCGGCGATCCCGGTCACCACGCCGGTGCCGTAGACGATACGGTCATTGGCGCCATAGCCGCGGACGATGAAGTCGGGGCTCATCGTCAGCATCGGCGGCTGGATCTCCTCGGCGGCATAACGCCGGCAAGGCTGTTTGTGCAGGAAAATCGGCCCGGTTTCGGCATAGGGTTGCAGCGCGGGGAACGGCCGGTAGGCGAAGACCAACATGTCCTCGCCCTCTTCGATATTCTGCAGGCAATGGCGGCAAGGGTTGCCGTCACCGTCGGATACCACCGTCTCGGGCAGGTTGTCATAGGCGTCGCGGCCACCGTTCCAGAGAGCTCTCGCATCGGCAGTCGGCATGGCGGCAAAACGAATGGCGGTCATGGAAAATCTCCTTTGTGATCGCCATGAAATTGCGCCCGGACCGCAGTCCAAGCCACCCGTTTCTTGCGTGTGCTATTGTTTGTCCAGATCAGCGCTGCAAAACGTCAGGCATGCCAATTCATCAACGTTTGAGGGAATTCCACCTCTCTTCCCCACCAAGTCAGTTTGGGCCGTGACGGCATCTGCGCTCTGAACGGGTTTCTCCTGCCCACCCCACCCTCCGTCATGCTCGGCCTTGAGCCGAGCATCCACGCCGCATGCATCGGCGGCAGCCGCATGGATCCCAGGCTCAAGGCCACTGCTGTCCGGTTTAAATTTTCCCTTCTGAAAGCCTTTTAAAACAAATGGTTACAGGGAAATAAGTATCGACTTTATAGTGCGTGACGTAGGCAAAAACCGAATGCTTAGCAAAATTTTCGCCTCGGAACTCTCTCCGACGCCTATGGCAAGTCTCGCCATCATTCGTCTTGTCGCGAAAATAATGAGTCAAAACAGTAAAGCGGCACATCTACTGCGAGTCTCCAAAGCTTCCGCAACCGTTTTTGCTAAACCGGACAGCAGTGGCTCAAGGCCTGGGATGACGGAGAGTGTGGTGGGCGTTCTCGCCAAACTCGCCGCCAGCGTAGAGAGACACACCACAGCGGGTGCTTCATTAGGCCGGCAGTTGCTACGCCCTCACATGTGCTCGTCACAGGGATGACGGCGGCGGGGTGGGGCGGTTTCATCGCGTAGCTGGGTACCTGAGGTGGTCAGCACGCAGACACATGCACCGGAAAAGCAAACCAACCTCTCAGCCTTTCCGCGCCAACTCCAGCAGCTCCTTGTCGCTGAGCGGCCGAACGATGCCGGTGCCGGTCGAGACCGGGGAGAAGCCGAACATCTGGTAAAGCTGCAGCGCCCGCGGATGGTCGAGATTGTTGGTGGTGGTGATCACCTGCTTCGGATTGAGCGTCCAGATGGCGTAGAGCGCCTGCAGCAGGAACCATTTGCCGATGCCGAGGCCGAGCGCATGTTCGATCAGGCCGAAATGGCTGAGCTCGATCGTATCCTCGTCCTCGCAGAAATATTCGTAGAAGCCGGCGGGCGCGCCGTTGACGTAGAGGACGCTGATATTGTTGCGCTTGTCGTTCAGCGTCTGGGTAAGCTGCTCGTCGCTCATCCGCAGCCGATCCACCCATTGCCAGCGCGCACCCACCTGCCGGTAGAGGTAGCGATAGAAGGGCAGTGGGATCGCAGGCGCGCGCATGATCGCCGTCTGGATATTGACGGGCACCGGCATGCTCGCCTTCGGCGCCGCCGTCATTTCGAGCCGGGTGATGTGAGCTTTCAAAGAAGCGGGTGTCTTCCCCATGGCGATCAGGCTTTAACCGGCGTCGGCGGACCGGTGACGATCGGCGTATCGTCACGGCTGCCCCATTCGCTCCACGAGCCGTCGTAGAGCTTGTTGTCGTGATGGCCGAGCGATTCCAGCGCCAGCGTGATGATCGCGGCGGTGATGCCCGAACCGCAGGAGGTCACAACGGGCTTGGAAAGATCGATGCCGGCATCCTCGATCGTCTGGCGCAGTTCGGGCAGCGACTTGAACCGGCCCTGGTTGGCGAAAACGCCGGAGGGCAAGTTGCGGGCGCCGGGCATATGGCCAGAGCGCATGCCGGCGCGCGGCTCGGGCTCGGCGGCGGCGAAGCGGCCGGCGCTGCGGGCGTCGGCGATCTGCATCGCGCCGCTGGAGACGATGTCGCGCATGCGATCGAGCGTCACCACGCGGCTCTCGTCGAAATCGGGCGTGAAACGCGCCGGCGAATAGCTGGGCACAGTGGTTTCGAGCGGGCGGCCTTCGGCCTTCCAGCCGTCGAGACCGCCATCGAGCACGAAGACGTTCTTTGCGCCCATCACCCGGAACAGCCACCAGACGCGCGGCGAGGCGAACAGGCCGATGCCGTCATAGACGACGATGCGATCGTTCTCGCTGATGCCGAGCCGGCCGGCCTCAGTGGCGAAATAATCGGGCGAGGGGATCGTGTGCGGCAGCGACGTCGAATGGTCGGCGATCTTGTCCTGGTCGAAGCGGATGGCGCCGGGAATATGGCCGGCCGCATATTCGGCATCGGCATCGCGTTTCTGCGCCGGCAGATAGAAGGAGGCGTCCAGTACGCGCAGATCCGGCTTGCCGAGCTCGGCCTGCAGCCAGTCGGCGGAGACGACGAAACGGCTCTTGGTCTCACTCATGATGCTCTCCCTTGATGGTCAGGCTTCGTCGCCGGACGTGCCGAAACGGATGCGGAAGCGCCGGTTCTCCTTGCCCTTCTTCTCAATTTTGGCGATGTGAATCTGCCCGACTTCCTGTGTCTCGGAGACATGTGTGCCGCCGCAGGGCTGGCTGTCAATCGAGGAGTTTTCGCCGATGCAGACGAGGCTGACGCGCCCGAGCCCGATCGGCGGGCGCACGTTCTTCGATTTGACGATGTCGGGATTGGCCGCAAGCTCCTCGTCGGTAATCCATTGCAGATAGACCGGATGGTTCTCGCCGACCAGTTCCATCAGCTTGGCCGTCACTTCGTCCTTGTCGATCGTCTCGGTCATGTCGAAGTCGACACGGCTTTCCTCCTCGCCGACGGCAGCGCCGGTGATCGGATAGGAGCAGACGACGGACAGCAGATGGCAGGCCGTGTGCATGCGCATCAGCCTGTAGCGGCGCTGCCAGTCGACGTGCAGCACCAGCGTTTCGCCAACCAGAGGCCGCGGCTCGTTTTCGAGCGGCACGTGGATGACGATATCCTTGCTCGAGCCGTGCTTCGTCTGGCCCAACACAATCTTGGTGCCGTCGGCGCGTTCAAGCTCGCCGGTATCACCCGGCTGACCGCCTGATGTCGCATAGAAGCAGGTCTGGTCGAGTTCGATGCCCCCGTCTTCGTGGACGGCGGTGACGACCGCCTCGCATGTCGAGAGATAAAAGTCGTCACGATAGAGGGCATTGACGGGCATGGGGTCTCACGCGGGTTCGTAGGGAACGTCTATCTCGGGCGACTTGGCCATCCAGCCCGGAACGGGCAGTCCCTTCGAGGTCAGGAAATCCGGATTGAAGAGCTTCGACTGATAGCGGTTGCCGTAGTCGCAGAGGATCGTCACCACCATGTGGCCGGGTCCGAGATCCCGGGCGAGCTTGACTGCGCCGGCAATGTTGATCGCCGTCGAGCCGCCGAGGCACAGGCCTTCGTTTTCGACGAGGTCGAAGAGATAGGGCAGCGCTTCGGCATCGGAGACCCGATAGGAGAAATCAGGCGTGAAGCCTTCGAGATTGGCGGTGATGCGGCCCTGGCCGATGCCCTCGGTGATCGAGGAACCCTCGGATTTCAGCGTGCCGTTCTGATAGAACTCATAAAGAGCAGCACCTTCGGGATCGGCGATGCCGATCTTGACGTCCGCATTGAATGCCTTCAGGCCGGCAGCGACGCCGGCCAGCGTGCCGCCGGAACCGACGGAGCAGATGAAGCCGTCGACCTTGCCGTCGGTATCGTTCCAGATTTCCCGAGCGGTGGTTTCGATATGCGCCTGGCGGTTGGCGACGTTGTCGAACTGGTTCGCCCAGATCGCCCCGTTCGGCTCTGTCTTCGCCAGTTGCTCGGCGAGCCGGCCTGAGACCTTCACGTAGTTGTTGGGGTTCTTGTAGGGAACGGCCGGCACTTCGACGAGTTCGGCGCCGAGCAGTTTCAGCGCGTCCTTCTTTTCCTGGCTCTGCGTTTCCGGAATGACGATGACGGTGCGGTAGCCGAGCGCCTTGGCGACCAGCGTCAGCCCGATGCCGGTATTGCCGGCCGTGCCTTCGACGATGACGCCGCCGGGCCGAAGCAGCCCTTTCCGTTCCGCGTCGCGGATGATGTAGAGCGCGGCACGATCCTTCACCGACTGGCCGGGGTTCAGGAACTCCGCCTTGCCGAGAATGGTGCAGCCGGTCGCCGCCGACGCCCCCTTGAGTTTGATCAGGGGCGTATTGCCGATGGCTTCGAGGACGGAAGGGTGGAAGGTCATGGAATCTGCCTCTATTCGAACTCTTACTTTAGGAACGGTCTTTTCCCTTCACAAGGCTGAGTTGGCAAGAAATGCTATTCCACGCCCCTGTCGGGCACGATAAAATTTGGCCTTCCTCCCCTGAAATGATGCATCGCCCGCAATCCCGCCATGTGTGGGGTGATCCGAAGATTGACTTTCCCCGTACGGATGACGACAAAGCGAAAACGGAGCGCGGCAACAGGGCGTGACCGAAACCGGTATGATTCACGAGCAGATCGACACGATCGATGCATTGATGGCGCACTATGTCGCCGGTTCCTTGCCCGAGCCGGCGCGGGTGCTGGTACGATCCCATCTCGAAATGAAGGCCGACAATCGCAGCCTGGTGGACAGCCTCGAATTGCTGGCCGGGGAGGCGCTGGAGAGCGCTGGTGAAACCGCCATTGCCGACCGCGACCGGCAGCTTCAGGCAATCTTTTCCTCTGCCGCTCCGGTCGCGGCGCCGCAGGCGGTCAGGCGGCCGGACAACGCGCTGTTTCCCCAAGCGTTGCGCGATTTCGTCGGCTTCGAGGTCGAGGACGTACCGTGGCGCAAGCGGTTGCCGGGTTTCAAGGAATATTCCCTCGAACGCGACGGCTGCGAGGTCAACCTGATGTGGATCCGCCCGGGCCGCGCCTTGCCGGCGCACACCCACAAAGGCATGGAACTGATCCTCATCCTAGACGGCGCATTCAACGATGAACGCGGCCGTTTCGGCCCCGGCGACATCTCCATTGCCGATGAGACGGTCGACCATCGGCCGGTCGCTGAAAAGGACAGGCCCTGCATCGCCTTTGCCGTTTCGGACGGGCCGGTGAAGCTCACCGGATCCCTTCGTCAGATGATCGGCGACCTGATCGGCTGAAAGCAGCCACAATGGTGTGATAGAGCCGTAAATCCGGGAGGAGAAGGGAACTTTCCGGACCTGTTTTCGGTTGGTCAGACAGAACCGGAGGAACATGTCATGCGTGATTTCACCGCCCGTCCCGAAGATGGACTCGTCTGGATTTCGGGTGCGAGTTCCGGAATCGGCCGCGCGCTTGCGCTGAAGCTTGCCGGCGAAGGATACAAGGTCGCCGTCACCGCCCGAAGCCATGAAAAACTGGTCGAACTGCAGGCCGAGGCCAGCGGCCTTGCCGGCAGCATTGTCGTTCTCGATGGCGACGTCACCGATGCCGAGGACATGGAGCATATCATGGCCTCCATCGAATATGAGCACGGCACGCTCGGCATGGCGATCCTCAATGCCGGCGTCTATCTGCCTGTTCATGCCGAGGACCTGAACCGCGCCGATTTCGAAAAGAGCTTCGCCGTCAATCTCTCCGGCGTCGTCAACTGCCTGTTGCCGGCGGTCCGCCATATGAAGGCGAAAGGGCAGGGACAGATCGCCATCGTCTCCTCCGTCACCGGCTATGGCGGCCTGCCGACGGGCGCTGCCTACGGCGCCACCAAGGCGGCGCTGATCAATATGGCCGAAAGCCTGAAATTCGATCTCGACAAGATGGGCATCCGCATCCAGCTCATCTGCCCGGGCTTCGTCGACACACCGGCGACGCGGAAGAACGCCTTTCCCATGCCGTCCCTGGTGTCGACCGACGAAGCCGCCCGGCAGATTGCCGCCGGGCTGAAATCGCAGGCCTTCGAAATCTCCTTCCCCAGGCGCTTCACCATGATGCTCAAGCTTGCGCGCATGCTTCCCTACAGCGTCTATTTCATGCTGGTGAACCGGGTGACCGGCTGGAGCGAGCGGCCGTCATCGGCTGGTCACCATCCGGCGACACCGCATCCGGCGGAATGATCAGCTGCGCGAGAACACCACTTGGCGCACATCGATATTGCGGGCGCGGAAGCCGGCCTCGCAATAGAACAGATAGAATTCCCAGAGCCGCTTGAAACGCTCGTCGAAGCCCATCGGGCGGATGCGCTCCCAGACAGACCAGAAGCGTTCGCGCCATTCGGCAAGCGTGCGGGCATAGTCGAGCCCGAAGCCGAAGTCCCTGACCAGTGACAGGTCGACCTTGCCGGCAAGTTCCGCCAGATGGTTGCGCGTCGGCAGCATGCCGCCGGGAAAGACATATTTCTGGATGAAGTCGGGGTTGCTGCGATACTGGTCGAAGGCCTCCGGCCGGATGGTGATGATCTGCAGGCCGGCCTTGCCGCCCGGCTTCAGACATTGCCGGAGCTTGGAGAAATAGGACGGCCAGTATTTCTCGCCGACCGCTTCGAACATCTCGATCGAGACGATCCGGTCGTAAAGCCCGGTCTCGTCGCGGTAATCCTGGAAACGGAATTCGACGCGGTCGCCGAGACCGGCCTTGCGGATGCGCTCTTCGGCAAAGGCCAGCTGCTCGCGGCTGATCGTCAGCCCGGTCACCTTGCAGTTCAGTTCGCCTGCGGCAAATTCGGCAAACCCGCCCCAGCCGCAGCCGATCTCCAGCACGTGATCGCCGGGCCTGATGCCGGTCGCCTCGGCGAGCGCGCGGTATTTGGCGTTCTGCGCCGATTGCAGATCGTTGGCCCCTGTCGAATAGAGTGCGGAGGAATAAGTCATGCTCGGATCGAGCCATTGCCTGTAGAAATCATTGCCGAGATCGTAATGGGCGGAAATGTTACGCTTCGAGCCCGTCTTGGTATTGGTGTTCATCCAATGGCGGACGCGCTCGACGAGGCGGCCAATGCCGCCCTTGCCATTGGAATAGCTGTAGACGGCCTCGCCGTTGACGAGGAAAAGTTCGAGGAAGGCGGCGATGTCGGGGCTGTCCCAGTCGCCGTCCATATAGGTTTCGGCAACCCCGATCGTGCCGCTCGTCAGGGCTCGATAGGCAAGGTTCCAGTTGTTGAGGCTGAGAGCCGCTTTCGGCCCGGCCTGCTTGCCCTCGATCAGCAGCCTGCGGCCGTCGGGCAGGGTGACCGCAAGCGAGCCGTGCTGCATGCGCAGAAGCCCGCGCAGCGCCAGCTTCGCCTTGAACGGCAGCCCCTTCACCAGACGGGATATATTTTCGGCCGTCAGCGTCACCGCGTCACGGGCCAGCACATTCCAATCCTGCGCCTTGCTCATCTTTCCTCCTCCAGCATTTTTTTGCCGGTTAGGGACGACGATACATCCGTGACGATGCTCGGGCGGCCTCCGGCCATTATTAGGCAAGGCTACTGCATAATTTCCTCAATCGGAAATCGAATTAAGGAAAAATTATGCAGCAGTTCAAAGCGCTGCAGCGTTTTGCGCGTCGTTTCATTACGCCCGGCGCTGCAAGGTCATTCCGCGGCGTCCGCAAGCGACCGGGGCCTGTGAATGCTGACGGCAGGCGGAGGCGCCGGACGGCTGATATTACGCGCGCCCTTCAGCCACAGTTTCAGCGCTTCCCAATGGATGCCGGCCACGATCTTGAACGGGAGGAAAGGGATGAGCGCCGTCAGCCGAAGCAGCGCGGCGCTGGTCAACGGCAGCCGCCGTCCTGAGAATGTCGCCGCTAGCAGCGGTCCTTCGCTGTCGGTTTCGAGGATGCGCCAGCGGATTTCCGCGCCGGGCAGCAGCATGCGGAAGTGATAGCGCGCCGCTATGCCGATGAAGGGCGAGACGTGGAAGAGCTTGTCGCAGCTCTGACGGAGCCCGCCTTCCGACATCTCGCCATCACTGACGGGACAGACGTAACTGTGCCGCTCGCCGAAAGTGTTGCGCACCTCGTAGATCATCGCGACGAGGGCGCCGTCGCCATCATAGGCGTAATAGACGGAGATCGGGTTGAAGACATAGCCCAGAATGCGCGGATAGCAGACGAGCAATATCCTTGCCGCGCGATCGAGCCCGGCCTCAGCAAGCAGCCGGTCGGCATAGGCGCGCAGCGGCGTGCTCGCCGTATCGGCATGGTCTTTTTCATGAAACGAGACGAGATTTCGGCCGTTGACGGAAAACAGCGCCGACAGCCGATCGGCCGCTTCAAGCCGATCGAGATCGACGAGCAGGGAAAAGACGCGGTAGCGGAAACGATGGCCGAAGGGTTTCAGGCGTTGATGCATGATCTCGCCGACATAGAGCGCGGCCGCCGCATCCGGCGCAGCGCCGTTGCCGCTCATGCTGACGCCGCGCTTTTTGCCTCGTCCGCTCATGCCGCTGCATCCGGTTGCGGTAGCCGGCTTCTCGCCGTTCGCCAGGGAATGATGCCACCCAGCGCCTCGGCTGCCGCCAGGCCGGAAACCAGGCCATCCTCATGAAATCCATATCCTGTCCATGCGCCGGCGAAATGGCAATGGTTCTCACCCTGGCCAGCGGCGAGCGCCCGCTGCGCCGCCATGGCATCGGCCGAAAATTGCGGATGCTCATAGGTGAATTCCGCAAATACCATGCGGGGATCCGGCTCGCGGTCGGGATTGAGCGTGACGAATAACGGGAAACCATCGTCGATGCCCTGCAGCCGGTTCATCCAATAGGTGACGGCGACACCCGCCTTGCCATCCTCCCGGCTGGAGCGCAGATAGTTCCACGAGGCCCAGACCTTGCGGCGCTGCGGCATCAGCCTTTGGTCGCGGTGCAGGACGACGCGGTTCGGCTGGTAGGGAATGGCGGCAAGCAGCCGCCTTTCCCGGTCGGTGGCATCCATCAGCAGGCGTGCCGTCTGATCGCTGTGGCAGGCAAGGATCACCTTGTCGAACGGCCGCTGGCTTCCGGTCTCGTCGATAAGCGTGACGCCGCTCTCCGAACGGATCACCCCACGTATGCCGCAGCACAGTTTCACCCGTCCGCCGAGCGGCTGCAGCAGCCGGTCGAGATAGGTGCGGCTGCCGCCGGTCACCGTCCGCCATTGGTGCTGGCGGTGATAGATCAGCCGGTGATTGTCGAAAAAATTGACGAAATATTCGGCCGGGAACTGCAGCATGCGGGCCGACGGCGTCGACCAGATCGCCGCCGCCATCGGCACGAGATAATTGTTGGTGAAGCCGGGCGAGAAGCCGCGCCAGTCGAGATAATCGCCGATCGAGCGCGAGGCGAGGTGACCGGCGGCCCGGTCTTCGAGGCAGGTGCGGTTGAAGCGCAGGATCTCGCGGATCATCCACAGGAACGACGGCCGCAGCAGGTTGCGCTTCTGCGCGAAGATCGAGGACAGCCCGCCGCCGCTCCATTCCAGCCTGCCACGGTCGAGCGAGAGCGAAAAACTCATGTCGCTGGCATGGGTGGCGATGCCGAGTTCGGCAAAGAGTGCCGTCAGGTTCGGATAATTCGGTTCGTTATAGACGATGAAGCCGGTATCGACCGCAATCCGAACACCGTCATAATCGACGTCGACCGTTGCCGTATGGCCGCCCGCCCGCGCCTGGCTCTCGTAGAGGGTCACGTCGTGCACGGGGTCGAGCGCCCAGGCCGCCGAGGCGCCGGAGATGCCGGAGCCGATGACGGCGATCTTCAGCCGGCGCGAGGCGGGGCGGACATGCGCGTTCATGCGGCGTCCTTTGTGGCTTTGTAAGCCGCGAGCGCTCGGTCGCGGGCGCTGGCATGGTCGACGATCGGTTTCGGATAGGTCTGCCCGAGGATGATGCCGGCCTCGTCTAGCGCGCTCTTCGGCGCCTCGAACGGCCGGTGGATGTATTTTGCCCCGAGCCGCTGAAGCTCCGGCACATGGGCTCTGACATAGTCACCGTCGGGATCGAAAGTCTCGCCCTGCAGCATCGGATTGAAGATGCGGAAGAAGGGTGAAGCGTCGGCTCCCGAGCCCGCCACCCATTGCCAGCTTGCCGCGTTATTGGCGGGATCGGCATCGACCAGCGTGTCGCGGAACCAGGCCTCGCCGCGGCGCCAGTCGATCATCAGATCCTTGATGAGGAAGGAGGCGACGATCATGCGCACCCGATTGTGCATCCAGCCGTGGCGCCAGAGCTGGCGCATGCCGGCATCGACGATCGGGTAGCCGGTCATGCCGCGACGCCACGCCTCGAAATCGCCGTCGTCGTTGCGCCATTTGAAGCCGTCGAAACGATCGTTCCAGTTCTCCGAGGCAAGACGCGGGAAATGGAAAAGCAGGTGGTAGGAGAATTCCCGCCAGGCGATCTCCTTGCGGAAATGCACGATGTCGGCCGCCGGCACCCGGTTCGACAGACCGCGCGTCGCGTCCCAGATGCGGGCAGGGGAGATCTCGCCGAGCGCCAGATGCGGCGACAGCATCGAGGTCGCCGGTTTCGCCGGATAGTCGCGGTTTTCCTTGTAGCCCTTGAGTTCGTCCTCGACGAAGGCGCTGAGCCTCTCTCTTGCGCCTTGTTCGCCCGGCGTCCAGAGATCGGTAAAGTCCTTCGCCCAGTCCGGCTTTGTCGGCAGCAGTTTCCAGCTCTTCAATGTTTCCGATGCCGGACGTTGCGCTGCCAGCCGCAGCTTCGCCGGCGCCTCCAGCGGCGGCTCGGCTTCGCCCGCACCCTCCAGCGCGCGCCAGAATGGCGTATAGACCCGATAGGGCGTGCCATTGCCGGTCATCAGTCTGGACGGTTCGTGCAGCAGCTGGCCGCCGAAACTTCTCGCCTCGATCGCCTGTTTTTCCAATTCCTGCTTGATGTGGGTGTCGACCGAGATGCCCGAGGGATCGTATCGCCGGTTCCAGAAAACGGCTTCGGCACCACTCTTTTTGATGACGGCGCGGAGCACCTCGAGCGCTTCTCCGCTGGCAAGCACCAGCTCGCCCTGCCGCTCGTGCAATGATCTATCAAGCGCTTCCAGCGAATGATGCAGCCACCAGGCCTGCGCAGCGCCGAGCGGACCCGTGCCGGCTGCCGCCGGCTCTTTGATATAAAGGGCGATGATCGGTCGCCCGGAGAGATGGGCGGCATTCAGGGCCTGATTGTCGTCAAGGCGCAAATCCCTGCGAAACCATAAAATGACAGGTTTTATCGCGTCCTTTGCCAATGAAGCCGTTCCCTGCTCTTGTTCTTTGCACCCTGCTACGGATGTACGGAACGCCCGGATCAAAAGTTTCATCCGGAGGGAAAGCTTTTCATCGTGGTGGCGACGACATGAAAAAGGCCGGCGTGAACCGGCCTTTCCAAACGTGGCGCGCGTTCGCGCGATATGTTTAGGGAGCGAAAGTGCCTGTCAGTTGTCGTATTCGCGGCAGGCTTCGCTGATCGAGGCGCCGCTTTCGCCGCCGCGTGTATCGACGCCCGACCTCTGCTGCGGCATGCCGGCGCATTCCATCGTTTGCGGCTGGCCGATGCTCTGTGTTGTCATCGGATCAACCGGCGCGACGCGCACCGGATACATGCCGTTGTCACTGTTGGTATAATCGGATGAATAGCTACCCGAACTCGGATCGGTCGAGCCGCCGTTGGTCGGCCCGATCGGATCGGGATTCGACTGGGCAAAGGCTGACGATGCCATGCCGATCGCAAGCAGCGAAGCGGCGATAAGGGATTTGGTCATGAGGATATCCTCCTTTGATTTTCATCTTGGATGACCCTGGGGTAACCGCCTGCCGGAATCATTGTTCCGAAATTTGCGAAAAATCTGCACGCAGGCCTTGCATGGTTACGCATAAACCTTAACGGCGGAAGCCGCTGGATCGCCGCTGCCACCTGCCTTAGTGCATGACGAAACGCCAATCCGCAGCATGAGGCCGCAATGTTCGTTTCCCCGCGCGAGGCCGCAGATCTCGGTCTGCAGATTGCCCTTGCACTCGCCCTGACGGCCAGTGGCATGGCAATCGCGTCCTCTGCCATGGGCCGCGAGAAGGCCGGCATATCAGCGATCGACGTCGGCCGCCCCTCGTTGTGGACTGCCATTCCCATGCGTATCGATCCGACGACACAGGCCTATCTGCGCGCCGACGCGCCCGCCGGGCCGGAACTTGCCGCCAGCGCCGAACAACCCTGCCATGACCCGATCGGCTTGCGCCTCTCCTGCGATTTGATCACCACCAGCAGCACAGCCTTTTAGAGCAATTCCAGTAAAAGCGTGCAGCGGTTTTGGCGACGATCTCTGCGCTTCACCGCGAACGGCTGGCGCTCGATAGCTGCACGGGCAGGATCGTCGATGCCTTGATGTCCTTCAGCACGAACATCGTATGCATCTCCTTGATGCCGGGCAGGCGACGGATCACCGTCATGGCGAATTCGGCATAATCGTCGAGATCGGCAGCGAGCACCTGCAGCAGGAAATCGGCCTCACCGGCAACGGAATAGCAGGCGATGACCGTTTCCAACTCGCCGACCTCGCGCTCGAAGCGCTGGGCCTCGTCATGGGAATGCGTGTCGATCTGCACACGCACGAAGGCGAGGACGCCGAGGCCGACGGCGCGGCGATCGACGAGAGCCTGATAGCCGCGGATGACGCCGGCCTCTTCAAGCCGTTTCACTCTGCGCCAGCAGGGCGAGGTCGACATCCCCACGCGTTCCGCAAGCTCCTGGTTGGTCAGCCGTCCCTCGCTCTGGAGCGCCTTCAATATGCGGATATCTCCCGGCTCGAATTCCATGATCGGTAAATCCTTTCTAGCTTCATCGACAGATGGGAAGATCCTACCAAAATCGCCCGGGTGGCGACAGGAATAGGCAGGATATTTCCATGCCTTGCGATAGGTTGGGAAAACCGAACCAAGCATGGAGAACGAGGGATGACGGGTGAGGATTGGCGTGTCGCGGTGATTGTCGAGCCGGGGCTGCCGGCCGGCGAACTCGCCAATACGATCGCCGTGCTGTCGATCGGCCTCGGCGCCGCGGCGCCGGCGCTTGCCGGTGCGCAATTGACCGACCAGACCGGCCGGATATTTCATGTCAGTGCCAACAAGCCGGTTCCGGTGCTGCAGGCGGCCGCCGCCGATCTGAGATCGCTGTTGCTCAAGGCGCTGCCGGCGCCCAATGGTGCACTGGTCGTGCCATTTCCGCGTTTTGCCCGCGCTTTGCACGTCTATGCCGATTATGAGGCCTCGATACCGGCGCGCGACCTCTCCTTGGAAATCATCGACGGCATCGGGCTCGCCGGCCCGACGAAGTGGATCCGTTCGCTGACGGGTTCGCTGAAGCTGCTGCGTTGATGCGTGCAGGCAAGACTTACCGCCTGGTATAGCTGACCTGTCCAGGCGAAAGCTTGCAAAAGGCGATGATTTGCCGTTTCATCGCGCGATAGCGACTACCGTCCGACTCTTTTCCTGAAGGATTCAGCCTTTTGTCCCAACCGATGCCCCGCGGCTTCGAGAAGCCTTATGCCGCCTTCCTGTTCGATATGGACGGCACCATCCTCAATTCGATCCGTGCGGCCGAACGTGTCTGGAGCGACTGGGCAAGGCGTCAGGGGCTCGATGTCGCCGACTTTCTGCCGAAGATGCATGGATCGCGCGGCGTCGACACGATTACCCGGCTGAACCTGCCGGGCGTCGATCCCGAACATGAGGCCAAGCTGGTGACCGAGGCGGAAATCGCAGATGTCGATGATGTTGTCGCCATTTCGGGTGCCGCAGCATTCCTGAGCTCGCTGCCGTCGGATCGCTGGGCGATCGTCACCTCCTCACCCTTGCGTCTTGCCCGCCGGCGGCTGGAGGCAGCAGGCCTGTCGCTGCCGAAATTCATGGTGACGGCGGAGGACGTGAAGGTCGGAAAACCCGACCCGCAATGTTATATTCTCGGCGCCGAACGCCTCGGCGTCAGCACCCAGGACTGCCTGGTGTTCGAGGATGTCGCTGCCGGCATTCTCGCCGGCGAGGCGGCGGGCGCCGATGTCATGGTGGTGACGGCAACCCATCATGACAAGATGGAAACGCCGCATCCGCCCCTGTCATCCTACGACGAGATCTCGGTCCGCATCTCGGCCGACCATAAAATGTTCATCGTGCCGAAGGCGGCCGGATAGCGGTTTCCTGCCTTTCACTCCGCGGCCGCGGCAAGACAGCGATCGATGATCCTGCCGATTTCGCCGCGGCAGGAGCCGCAATTGGTTCCGGCACTCGTTTCCTTGCCGACCGCCTCGACGCTGTGGCATCCGCCGCGCACGGCGGCGGCGATCTGGTTGACCCCGACGCTGAAGCAGGAACATACGGTGGCGCCCGGATCCGGCCTGCCGGCGCCGGGACGGCCTGCGACCAGCGCAAAACGTTTCCTCAGATCATCATGCGCGGCGGAGAGCTGCGAGATCGCCCAGTTGCGCGCGACGGCGACGGGCTCGCGGGCGAGGAACACTGCGGCAAGCAGGGTCTCGCCGTCGAAGAAGGCAAGCCTGAGGTCGCCGGATTGCCGGTCGGCATAACCGAGCGGCTCGATTTCATCGGGAATGGCAAAAACCGCCCGGCACCATGCCGTCCAGTCTTCGACCGCTTCTGCGAAGGCAAGCTCCAGCCGCCAGCCGCCCTCAGCCTTCGCCAGGGCCCAATAGGCCGCGTCAGGTGTCACGGGTTTTGTCGCCGAGACGGCGAAGCCGTAATGGGCGGCGCGGAAGGGCCGGACGGCGACGGCGACATTCTTCGACGCCGGCTGACCGGATACGGGATCGGTGATCGGCGCCACCACGGCGTCGATCCGCGCTTTTGCCGCGAACTGGTCGTTCCAGTGCATCGGCGCGAAGATACCGCCGCGCGCCTGGCGGTCGGTCACCAGCGCCCGGACGATTGCCTTGCCGTGCGGGCTGTCGATCTCGACGAGGCCGGCGCTTGATATGCCGGTCTCGATCGCGTCGCGCGGATGGATCTCCGCAAAGGGTTCGGCGATATGGGCGGAAAGCCGCGCGCTCTTTCCGGTTCGCGTCATCGTGTGCCACTGGTCGCGGATGCGCCCGGTATTCAGCGTGAAGGGAAAGTCGGCATTGGTGCGGTCCGTTGCCGGCGGTTCCACCGCGACGAAGCGCGCCTTGCCGTCGGCATGGTAGAAACCGCCATCGGCGAAGAAACGGGTGACGCAGGGTTCTGCTCCTGCTGCCTGCGGCCATTGGAAAGGTGACAGCTCGCTATAGGCGGCGTCGGTCATGCCGACGCGGGCGCCGATGTCGAAATCGCGGCTGCCGTTGTTTTCGAACGCGGACAGGGCGGCGTGTTCGGCGAAGATGTCGGCCGGCGCAGCGAAATCGAAGGCGGCGGCAAAGCCCATGCGGCGCGCAACCTCCGCAAGCTGCCACCAGTCGGCCTTGGCATCGCCGGGCAGGTCGAGAAACGGCCGCTGCCGGGAAATGCGCCGTTCGGAATTGGTGACGGTGCCGTCCTTCTCGCCCCAGCCGAGCGAGGGCAGAAGCACATCTGCGTGCCGGGCCGTATCCGTCTCTCGCAGAATGTCGGAGACGACGACGAAGGGACAGGCGGCGATCGCGCTTTCGACGCTGTCGGCATCCGGCATCGAGACAACGGGATTGGTGGCGATGATCCAGAGCGCCTTGATGCGCCCGTCGGCCACCGCGCGAAACATGTCGACCGCCTTCAGGCCCGGTTTGGCGGCGATAACAGGCGATTTCCAGAAGCGCTGCACGCGGTCGCGGTCATCGGCATTTTCGATCGCCATATGGGCGGCGAGCATATTGGCAAGACCGCCGACCTCGCGCCCGCCCATGGCATTCGGCTGGCCGGTCAGCGAGAAGGGTCCCATGCCAGGGCGGCCGATGCGGCCGGTCGCCAGATGGCAGTTGAGGATGGCATTGACCTTGTCGGTGCCGGAGGAGGATTGGTTGACGCCCTGGCTGTAGCAGGTCACCACCTTCGACGTCGTCTCGAACAGGCGGAAGAACTCGCGGATCTGCATGGCCGGCAGGCCGGTCCGCTCCAGGAGTTCGTTGATATCGAGTGCTGCGGCTGAAGCAAAGGCGCCGGCGAAACCCTCCGTATGGGAGGCGATATAATTCTGGTCGATCGCGGGGCTTGTCGCGAGATGGGCAAGCAGTCCCATGAACAGGGCGACGTCGCCGTCCGGGCGGATCGCCAGATGCAGATCGGCGATATCGCATGTCATCGTCCGGCGCGGATCGATGACGACGATCCGCATGTTCGGCCGCGCCGCCTTGGCAGCGGCCAATCGCTGGTAGATGACGGGATGGCACCAGGCGAGGTTGGAGCCGGTGAGCACCACGAGATCCGCGAGTTCGATATCCTCATAGGTCCCGGGCACCGTATCGGCGCCGAAGGCGCGGCGATGCCCGGCGACGGACGAGGACATGCAGAGCCGTGAATTGGTGTCGATATTGGCCGAGCCGATGAAGCCCTTCATCAGCTTGTTGGCGAGGTAATAATCCTCGGTCAGCAACTGGCCGGAGACATAGAAGGCGACGGAATCCGGCCCGTGTTCGGCGATCGTTTCGGAGAAACGCCGGGCGACCAGATCGAGCGCCTCGTCCCAGCCGCTGCGTGCGCCGGCGATCTCGGGATAAAGAAGCCGGCCGTCGAGATCGATGGTTTCGGCCAGCGCCGAACCCTTAGAACACAGGCGGCCGAAATTCGACGGATGCTCGGGATCGCCCTTGACGCTGACGGCGCCGGCCTCGTCGACCGTGGCGATAACGCCGCAGCCGACGCCGCAATAGGGGCAGGTGGTCTTGACCTCAGCCGCCATTATTCAGCCGCCATCAACAGGCTTTCCAGCGCGATGAACAGCGCGCCGTCCTCGTTGCGGATCGGTATGGTCCGCACCTCGCCCTGGTCGGCGCCGAGCGCCTTGCCGGTTTCGAGCGAGATCACCCAATTGTGCAGCGGGCAGGTGACGGCCTTGGCATGCACGATGCCCTGGGAGAGCGGGCCGCCCTTGTGCGGGCAGTGATCCTCGATGGCAAAGACCTCGTTTTCGGCCGTGCGGAAGACGGCGATCTTGCCCTGGGGCGTCTTCACGCAGCGTGCACCACGCAAGGGGATGTCGGAAATGTCGCCGATTGGATGCCAGTTTTCATTGGGCCAGGTCATGTCCATCTCCTTATTCAGCTGCCTGCGGATAACCGATCGTCGCCATCGGCTTGAACTCATGCTTGTCCTTGCCGGAAACACGCTCCGACCAGGGATCGACCTGGGCAAACTTCTGGCTGAAGACGAAACGCTCGTAATAGGCCGTGCGCTTCTCGGCATCACCCATGATCTGGCGGCGGATTTCCTCCAGGCCGACGCGCTTGGCCCATTTGTAGATGCGCTCGAGATAGCGGGCCTGCTCGCGGTACATCTGCGTCAGCGCCACGATATGCTCCAGCGCCTCGTCCTCGGTCTTCACCAGGCCGAGCACCTCGGTGCCCTTGATGTCGAGACCGGCCGCACCGGCGAAATGGATCTCGAAACCGGAATCCACGCAGATCACGCCAATATCCTTGCAGGTTGCTTCGGCGCAATTGCGCGGGCAGCCCGAGACGGCCATCTTCAGCTTGGCCGGCGTCCACGAGCCCCACATGAATTTCTCGATGCGGATGCCGAGGCCGGTCGAATCCTGGGTGCCGAAGCGGCACCAGTCCGAACCGACGCAGGTCTTCACCGTGCGCAGGCCCTTGGCATAGGCTTGGCCGGAGACGAAGCCGGCCTTGCCGAGATCGGCCCAGACGGCGGGCAGGTCTTCCTTCTCGATGCCGAGCAGGTCGATGCGCTGGCCGCCCGTCACCTTCACCATTGGGATCTCGAACTTGTCGACGACATCGGCGATGGCGCGCAGCTCGTTCGAATTGGTGACGCCGCCCCACATGCGGGGAACGACGGAATAGGTGCCGTCCTTCTGGATATTGGCGTGGACGCGCTCATTGATGAAGCGCGACTGGTAGTCGTCGGCATATTCGTCCGGCCAGTCGCAGACGAGGTAATAATTGAGCGCCGGCCGACACTTGGCGCAGCCGCAAGAGGTCTTCCATTCCAATTCCTGCATGACGGCCGGGATGCTCTTCAGACCCTTGGCCTTGATCAGGCGGCGAACGTCGTCATGGCCGAGTTCGGTGCAGGTGCACATCGGCTGCACGGCAGCCGGATTGTAGCCATCGCCGAGGGTCAGCGCCATCAGCTGTTCGACAAGGCCGGTGCAGGAGCCGCAGGAGGCGGATGCCTTGGTGTGGGCGCGCACGTCGTCGAGCGACGTCAGGCCTTTGCTGGTGATCGTCGAGGTAATCTTGCCCTTGCATACGCCGTTGCAGCCACAAATCTCCGCGTCATCCGGCAAGGCTGCAACGGCCGCCATAGGGTCCAGCGGCGACCCTCCCTGATAGGCCTGACCGAAGATCAGCGTCTCGCGCATCTCCGAAATATCGGTCGCCTTCTTCTTCAGATCGTTGAACCAGGCGCCGTCGGCGGTCTCGCCGTAAAGCACGGTGCCGATGATCTTGTTGTCCTTCAGCACGAGACGCTTGTAGACGCCGGCGCTGGCGTCACGCAGCACGATCTCCTCGCGGTCGTCGCCATCGGCGAAATCACCGAGCGAATAGAGCTCGATGCCGGTGACCTTCAGCTTGGTCGGCGTGTCCGCATGCACGAAAGCCGGCGAACGGTCGTCCGAGAGATGTGCTGCGGCAATGCGGGCCATCTCGTAAAGCGGGGCGACGAGGCCGTAGACCATGCCGCCGACCTCGGCGCATTCGCCGAGCGCAAAGATATCGCCATCCGAGGTCTGCATGCCGGCATCGACGACGATGCCGCGGTTGACCGCAAGGCCGGCGTCCTTCGCCAGGCCGACACTCGGACGAATGCCGACGGCCATGACGACGAGGGTTGCCGGGATGATGCGGCCGTCGTCGAGTTCGATGCCTTCGACCTTGCCGTTGCCGATGATCGCCTTGGTATTGGCCTTGCAGATGACCTTGATGCCGCGTTCTTCGACCGCCTTTTGCAAGAGATAACCGGCGGCGGGATCGAGCTGGCGCTCCATCAGCGTCGGCATGACGTGCAGGACGGTGACGTCCATGCCGCGCTGGGCAAGGCCGGCCGCCGCTTCGAGGCCCAAAAGACCGCCGCCGATGACGACGGCCTTTTCGCGCGACTGGGCGGCAAGCAGCATGGCCTGCACGTCGTCGAGATCGCGATAGGTAATGACGCCGGGCAGGTCCTTGCCGGGAACCGGGATGACGAAGGGCACGGAACCGGTGGCGATCACCAGCTTGTCGTAGCTTTCGGTGACGCCATGATCGGAGGTGACAGTCTTGGCATCGCGATCGATGTTGACGATCTTGTGGCCCTTGTAGAGCATGATGCCGTGCTTGATGTACCAGCCGTCACCGTGAATGATGATCTGCTCGTAGTCCTTCTCTCCAGAGAGAACCGGCGACAGCATGATGCGGTCGTAATTGACGCGCGGCTCGGCATTGAAGATCGTGACTTCATAGCGTCCGGGCGCCCGTTCGAAGAGGTGCTCCAGCATGCGCCCGGGCGCCATGCCATTGCCGATGATGACGAGTTTTTCTGTCATAATTCCTAGTCCTTAGATCAGGTTGCAGCCACGGGCTCAGAGGGTCCCTGGCGCGACAATTGCTTGACGGACAGGTGCATCCAGACGAGCGAGATCGCGACGATTGCGAAGAGCAGCAGGAAGCAGCTGGACCAAAGGCCGGTCATGTCCTTGAGGAGGCCGAAAGCGATCGGCAGGATGAAGCCACCGAGACCGCCCATCATGCCGACGATGCCGCCGACGGCGCCGACGCTTTCAGGGTAATAGGCCGGAATGTGCTTGTAGACGGCGGCCTTGCCGAGGCTCATGAAGAAGCCGAGCACGAAGATGACGGCGATGAAGATGACCGGCGTGATGGTCGTCGCCGGCAGCGACAGGATGAGAGTGGCTACGGCCGAGACGGCCAGCATCGCATACATCACGCTGCGTGCGCCCTTCTTGTCCGACAGCACGCCGCCGAAAGCGCGGAAGATGCTGCCCGGGATGGAGTAGGCGGCCGCAATCATGCCGGCAGTTTCCAGGTTGAAGCCGTAGACGCCGACCAGATAGCGCGGCAGCCACAGGGACAGGGCGACGAAGCCGCCGAAGGCGAAGAAATAGTAGAGCGAGAAGCGCCAGACCTGGACGTTCTGCAGCGGCGCGAATTCCTGGGCGAGGCTCTTGGAGGCGGTGCCGCGCTCGCGGCGAAGACGGAAGGCCGGATCATCTGACGTGGTGAACCAGAAGAGGATGGCCATCAGCGCCAGACAGACGGCCCAGATCTCGGCAACCGACTGCCAGCCCCAGGCGAGCAGCACGAAGGGGGCTGCGAATTTGGTCACGGCCGCGCCGACATTGCCGGCGCCGAAGATGCCGAGCGCCGTGCCCTGTTTTTCCGCGGGGAAGAACGGCGAGACATAGGCGACACCGACCGCGAAGGAGCCGCCGGCAAGCCCGACGCCGAGGCCGGCGATCAGCATCTGCGTATAAGTCTGGGCGTAGGAGAGCAGGAAGGTCGCCAATGCGGCGGCCAGCATGGTGAGGGTGTAAACGAGACGCCCGCCATAACGCCCCGTCCAGATGCCGAGGACGATGCGCACCAGCGAACCGGTCAGGACCGGGGTGCCGATCAGCAAGCCGAACTCCGCCTCGTTCAGGCCGAGATCCTGCTTGATGCGGATGCCGATGATCGCAAAGATCGTCCAGACGGCGAAACAGAGCGTGAAGGCGACCGTGGAGATCCACAATGCTTTGGCTGGTTCGCCGGGGGACATGGGCTGCGCTTTCTCGATGACAGACATGGCTTCTCCGTGGCGCGACAAGGTCGTGCCGATCCATTGCTGGGGGGTTAAAAACAAAAAGCCGCTGGTCAGGCTGCGCATGCACGAGGCGCGCGAAATATCCTGATCAGCGGCTTTGCTGGTGGCGCCCGCCGTTGGACGCCGAATTCATGGTCTTCTCAGAGCGCCTATTGCGCCCTCGTACTGCGCTGATCGCCATTGATCTGTGCATTAGTACTCTTGCAAACTGCGTGCCAGTTTGGCGTTGTTTCTTTAAGCGATTGAATAGAAAGAGAATTTTTAAGAATTGGCCGCCTGCACGTTTTTGCGGCTGCCAAAAAATGTGCAAATCTTTTGTGCGTTGCGGTGATGGCGGGCATCGAATTTTGCTGGCGTTTTGTGCAGGCCGGCATGTATCAGGTCTCATCGCTATGGGAAGCGAAGGGCAGTGCGCTTTTGACGGCAAAGCCCGCGACATAGTCCGGCAATTCCGTCGGATCGAAGACGTGGCCGTCCATGAAGCGATCGCCTTCGTCATTGCCTTCGATGCGGATATCGGCATCATCAGGTGCATTGGCGTCGCCGAGCGCTCTGCGATAGAGATCGGGACGGTAGGCGGAGGCGGCCGCCCGCGCCTTGTTGAGGCTGGGCTCGGCCTGTCCCCAGCGGATCATCTGGCTGTAGATCCACAGCGCATGGCTTGGCCTCGGATAGTTGGCGAAGCCGGAATGAAACTGGAAATAGTCGGCGATGATGCGCCGGTTGCCCCTAGCGTCGAGGCTGAATTCGCCGGCGAGAACGCGGCGAATGATGCCGACGGGGGCGGCTATATAGCGCGGATCGGCAAGCGCTGTCGCCAGCGCGTCGTGATTTTCCGGCCGGTCGCACCAGCGGGCTGCCGCGTCGAGCGCCACGATCAGCCGGGAAACGGTTTCCGGATGGCTTTCCGCCCAATCCGGACGCATGCCGATCACCTTTTCCGGGGCCGACGGCCAGATATCCTGTTTGGCGGCGACGATGCGCCCGACACCGCGCTCCGAGGCGACCATGTTCCAAGGCGCGCCGACGCAGAAGCCGTCGATCGCCCCGGCCGCCAGGGCATCCGAGGTCAGCGGCGGCGGCACGACGACGAGCTTGACGTCCTTGTCGGGATTAATGCCGCCGGCCGCCAGCCAGTAGCGGAATTCGTAATTGTGCGAGGAGAAAGGATAGGTGACTCCGAAGGTCGGCAGCGGCTCGCCGCGCGCCTTCATCGCCGCGACGGTTTTGGCCAGAGCATGGGCGTTGTCGAGCGCGCTTGCCGTTTCCGGCAATCCGGCGTCATCCCGCATCCTGTCGAAGAGCCGCGTCGACAGCGTGATCGCATTGCCGCCGCGCCCAAGGGAAAACGGCGTGATCGTCGGCGAGGGATTGGAGCCGAGGCCGAGCATGGAGGCGACCGGCATCGGCGACAGCATATGGGCGATGTCGAACTGGCGGAACGCCAGGCGGTCGCGCACATTCGCCCAGGAGACATCCTTGACGAGATCGAGCGTCAGGCCTTCCTTCTGCGCGAAGCCGAATTCCGCCGCTGCTATCAGCACCGATGCATCGACGAGTGGAATGAAACCGGCTCGCAACACTTTCGGCCCTTCACTGTTGACATGCGCGGGCGAGGGCAGCCCGCCGCTGGAACTGGCGATGTTCGTCATCATATCCACTCCGGTTTCCTCCGGAAATCTAGAGCAATTCCAGGAAAAGTGCGAAGCGGTTTTCCGTCCGGAATTGCGTTAAAACAAAAGCTTAGAGCGGTTCTGCGCTTCCGTGAAAAGCTGAACCGCTCTAGGAGGCCCGCGATCACATCAAAAGTCCCGCGGCAGTGACAACGCTCTGGGCGATTTCCGACATCTTCTTCTTTTCGTTCATTGCCGTCTGGCGCAGCAGGGCGAAGGCCTCTTCCTCGGACAGGCCGCGCATCTTCATCAATATGCCCTTGGCGCGCTCGATGAGCTTGCGTTCCTCCAGCGCCGAGCGGGCGTCGGCAAGTTCCCGCCGCAGCCGGCTGAAGGCGTTGAAGCGGCTGACGGCCATGTCGAGGATCGGTTTGACGCGTTCCTTCTTCAATCCGTCGACGATATAGGCGGAGACGCCGGCATCGACCGCAGCCTCGATCGAGGCCGTGTCGGAGCGGTCGACGAACATGGCGATCGGGCGGCTAACCGTGCGCGTCAGCTGGAACAGATGCTCCATCATGTCGCGGTTGGGGTTTTCGATATCGATGATGATCACATCGGGCATCAGCGTTTCGATGGTCCGCGCGATGCCGTTGACCTCGTGCACGACGGTGACGCGCACATGCCCTGCCTCGCGCAGCCCTTCTTCAATGATGGAGGCGCGGATGGCATTTTCGTCGATCACCAGAATCGTCAGATCGAGATGCTTCATGACTATATTTATGACGCGCCGCAGCAATTTTGGCAAGGTTTAGCCTGAAAAATGTGCAGCAACTTTAACGCCTAAAAATTAATCAAACTGCTGCAGTTTCAGGCGTTTTCCCAGTGCGACACCTGATGTCGACGGCTTATTTTTCCAGCCCCGTGACGCTTGAGGAAGCGCTCCGTTTCAGCGAAAAGGCATTACGCTTTTCGACATCCATCTTTTGAAGGTCGGCAGCGCCTGATCCTCGGGAAAGAAGGCAGGTTTATTGGCCACCAGTGAATTTCATCCGATCGAGCGGGCCGGGGATGACGGGATCGCGGCGCGGGCGCTGCGGGCGCTCGAGGCGGTGCTCGGCATAGCCGCAGCGCTCGTGCTCGCCGTGCTGCTCGCCATGGTGCTCGTCACCGTCTGCCTGCGCTATTTCTTCGGCACCGGCTTCATTGGCGCCGAGGATCTCGGCATCTGGCTGCATGTGGCACTGATTGCGCTCGGCGCACCGCTCAGCCTCAACAGTGCGCTTGCCATGCGCCTCGATGTTTTCGTCAGGATGCTGCCCGAAAGCCTGCAGAAGGTGACGCGGATCGGCGCCGATGTCTTCACCGTGCTTTCGGCGTTGATCCTCGCCTTCGGCGGCAGCGAAATCATGACGATGCTCGGCGGCGTCTCGCCGACGCTCGGTCTGCCGGAATGGATCCGCTTCGGCTTCCTCGGCGCCGGCGGCGCGCTGATCCTCATCGTGCTGCTTCTGCAGCGCATCGCCGAAGGCAAGGTCCTGGCGGTTGCTCTTTCGCTGACCCTCGGTGTCGCTCTCTATGCCGGCATCCCGCATATCTCGCTTGATCTCGACTGGCCGCCGAGCATTTTCCTCGGGCTGATCGCGGCGATCGGTCTGGTGCTGGCTGCACCGCTGCCGCACGCCTTTCTCGCCGCAGCCTATGTCGTCATCGCCTTCGGCAGCAGCCTGCCGGAGCCGGCGATCGTTTCCTCCACCGTCACCGGCATATCGAAATTCCTGCTGCTCGCCATTCCCTTCTTCCTGCTTGCCGGCGGCCTGTTGACGGCATCAGGTGTGGCCAATCAGCTGGTGCGTTTTGCCGCCGCCATGGTCGGCCATCGCCGGGCAGGGCTGGCGCAGACGACGCTTTTGACCAGCGTTCTCTTTTCCGGCGCTTCCGGCTCCTCGGTCGCAAATGCCGCTTTCGGCGCGTCGACGTTCCAGCCGGAACTGGTCAAGCACGGTTATCCCCCGGCGCAGGCGGCGGCGATTATCGCCTCGACATCGGTTCTCGACAACATCATCCCGCCGTCGATTGCCTTTCTCATCCTTGCCTCGGCGACCAATCTTTCTGTCGGCGCGCTGCTGGTCGGCGGCTTCTTCGCCGGCGGGCTGATGGCCATATGCCTGGCTGTCGCCATCCATCTGACCGTGCGCGAGCAGGTGACCTTGCCGCGCGCGACCGTCAGGCAGCGCTGGCATTCGGCGGTCCAGGCGATCCCCGCCTTCGGGCTCGGGGTCATCGTCGTCGTCGGCATCCGCATCGGCATCGTCACGACAACGGAGGCGGCAGCACTCGCCGCCTTCTACACGTTGCTGCTCGGCATCGGTGCGCGGCTTGGCATCCTCTCGCTCTATGCCGCCTTCCGCCAGGCGGCGGTCGAGGCGGCGGCGATCGGTCTGCTGATCGGCACGGCCGGCCCCTTCGCTTTCCTGCTCGCCGTCGACGACGTCTCCGGGCTGATCTCGCATCTGACGACGGCGCTTGGCGGCAGCGCGCTTGCCGTTATCCTTTTGTCGAACGTCATTCTGCTCGCTGTCGGTCTCGTTCTCGATATCGGCGCGGCGATCCTGCTCTTCGGCCCGATCCTGCTGCCGGCAGCGGTTGCCGCCGGCATCGATCCCATCCAGTTCGGCGTGATTATCGTCGTCAACCTGATGATCCACGGGCTGACACCGCCGCTCGGCATGCTGATTTTCGTTGTCAGCGGCGTCACCCGCATTCCTGCCTCAGAACTCTTCCGGGCCGTCGTTCCCTATCTGCTCGCCCTTCTGGTCTCGTTGGCAATCCTCTGCGCCTGGGCCATCATTTTCTAGTGAACAGGACAATCCCATGAAAAATCTCAACCGACGTAACTTCCTGAGGACCGCCGCTCTAACCGGTACGGCGCTTGCGGCGCCAGGCTTTGTCCGCACAGCCGCCGCCCGCACGACGACGATCACGATCGCCTCTCTGCTCGGCGACGACAAGCCGGAGACGAAGATCTGGGTGAAAATCGGCGAACTGGTCGAAGCCAAGCTTCCCGGCCAGTTCAAGTTCAACATCGTCAGGAACGGCGCGCTCGGCGGCGAGAAGGAAGTGGCCGAAGGCGTGCGTCTCGGCTCGATCCAGGCGAGCCTTTCGACGGTGTCGTCGCTCTCCGGCTGGGCGCCCGAACTGCAGATCCTCGATCTGCCTTTCCTTTTCCGCGATGCCGACCATGTGCGCAGAACCGTCGGCGGCGAAGTCGGCGCCGATCTCAGGCAGAAACTGCAGGCGCAGAATTTCGTCGTCGGTGATTTCATCAATTACGGCGCCCGCCATCTCCTGACCAAGGAACCGGTGACGAGGCCGGAGCAACTCAAGGGCAAGCGCATCCGTGTCATCCAGAGCCCGCTTCACACCAAGCTCTGGAGCGCATTCGGCACGACGCCGATCGGCATTCCGATCACCGAGACCTACAATGCGCTCGCAACCGGCGTCGCCGACGCCATGGATCTGACCAAATCGGCCTATGCCGGCTTCAAGCTTTATGAGGTCGTGCCCGATATGACCGAGACCGGCCACATCTGGGCATCCGGCGTCATCTATTATTCCTCCACCTTCTGGGCCGGCCTGAATGACGAGCAGAAGGCGGTTTTCCAGCAGGCTTCCAGCGAAGGAGCCGCCTATTTCAACCAGCTGATCGTCGACGACGAGGTAAAGTCCGTCGAAACGGCGCTTGGCCATGGCGGCAAGCTGTTGAAGCCGGAAGTCTTCGAGGAATGGCAGAGGGGCGCGCAGGGCGTCTGGGCCGATTTCGCGCCAGTTGTCGGCGGCCTCGACAGGATCAAAACCGTTCAGGCGGCTTGAAGCGGGAGAGGGCGGACGCCTGATGTTTCTGACAGTGCCGATTGTAAAAAATCGGCCCTGTCATCACTCGGATGCATCGGAAAAATAATGCCGTCGCAGGCCTGAAATCGAAAGAGCGTACCTTCGGTTATCGTGATATATGGCTTAGTGAAAATCCTGGGATGGGACGTTTTTACTTTCGGCCGGCGCGACCCTGAAGACCGCAATCCAGCGACCGCTTCCGGCGGACGGATCCCATGGCCTCGATTTGAGATGCTCAAGAATTAACACAAGGCTTTGGAGGGCCGACCATGAGCTTACGCATCAACGATATTGCCCCCGATTTTACCGCCGACACCACTCAGGGACCGATCAGCTTCCATGACTGGATCGGCAATGGCTGGGCCGTCCTGTTTTCGCATCCGAAGAACTTCACGCCTGTCTGCACGACCGAGCTCGGCGCCATGGCCGGCCTTGCCGGAGACTTTTCCAAGCGTGGCGCCAAGATCATCGGCATCTCGGTCGATCCTGTGGAAAGCCATGCCAAGTGGAAGAACGACATCAAGACCGCCACCGGCTTCGACGTCGAATATCCGCTGATCGGCGACAAGGACCTAAAGGTCGCCAAACTCTACGACATGCTGCCGGCCGGCGCCGGCGAGAGCTCGGAAGGCCGCACCCCCGCCGACAACGCCACCGTGCGGTCGGTTTTCATCATTGGCCCCGATAAGAAGATCAAGCTGATCCTCACCTATCCGATGACGACGGGCCGGAATTTCAACGAGATCCTGCGCGCCATCGATTCCATCCAGCTGACCGCCAAGCACCAGGTGGCGACACCGGCGAACTGGAACCAGGGCGATGACGTCATCATCACCGCCGCGGTTTCCAACGAAGACGCGATCACGCGTTTCGGCTCCTTCGATACGGTCCTGCCCTATCTCCGAAAGACTAAGCAGCCGACGGCCTGATCGCTGCTTTCAAGCCTGTTCTGGAAGCCGCCGCGGCCATTGGCCCGGCGGCTTTTTCATGCGCCATTGCCGAAATCAGGAAGCGTCGCGCCGTGATCGATGCTATCTAGGATCAGCGTCGCGATGGAAGTCGAACCTGCCGAGATCCGATGAGAGGGCGAAAGCGTCAGTCCGACATGGTGAGGAGATCGGCGAAGGCCCTGCTTTCGCTCTGTTTTCTGTTTTCCCTCATCGACATGCCGAAAGCTCAGCCGGAAGGAAGCGATGCCGAGCCTGCCTGCCTCTATTCCGGGCCTTCGGCCTCGGGATCGAACGAGACGCTCTGTATCCGCAAGGACAGTTTCAATCGCGATCTCTGCGCCGCGATCGAGCATTTCGCCGCGGCCAATCATTTGCCACCGGACTATTTCGCCCGCCTCATCTGGCGCGAAAGCACCTTTCGCCCCGACGCGGTCAGTTTCAAGGGGGCGCAGGGCATCGCCCAGTTCATGCCCGGAACGGCGAAACTGCGCGGTCTCGAAGACAGCTATCAGGTGCTGGAGGCACTGCGGAAATCGGCGCAGTATCTCGACGAATTGCGCAATCGTTTCGGTAATCTCGGTCTTGCCGCCGCCGCCTATAATGCCGGCGAAAACGGTCTTGCCGCTTACCTTACGTCGGGAAGATTACCTTACGAGACGCGCGGCTATGTAATGGCGATCACCGCCCATACTGTGGAGGAATGGAAGGACAATCCGCCGGCAACGGCGGCAGCCCCGCTCGACAAGGACAAACCTTTTCTCGATGGCTGCGTGGCGCTTGCCGAACGCCGGACGTTGAAGGACACGCCCTGGCGTCAAGAGGGCGACTGGGCGCCCTGGGGTGTCCAACTGGCGGCGAACGCCGATGTCGCGGTGGCCCGGCGCATGTTTCTCGATGCGGTGCAGGATCTGCCTGCGCCGCTCAATACGGAACAGCCGCTGATCCTGCGCCAGCGCGATCGCAGCTTCGGCTTTCGCCCGCGTTATGCCGCCCGCATCGGCCGGCAGACGCGCCTGGAAGCCAACAACCTCTGCAACCAGATCCGCAGCAACGGCGGCACCTGCCTTGTTTTCAAAAATCGATAGCGTGCCGCTTTCCCTTCCCTGGCGAAAACACCACTTGCAGGATCGCGACAGGGCGCAGCATAGTCGGCGCGGATCATGCAAAGGGAGGAACGACAATGCGGGTTTTGGTCATCGGAGCGACGGGCCATGTCGGAACCTATCTCGTTCCTCGTCTGGTCGAGGCGGGGCACGACGTCGTCACCATCAGCCGCGGCGCGGCAAAGCCCTACACGGAAAACCGCGCCTGGGCCTCCGTCGACCAGCGCCGGATGGATCGCGCCGAGATGGAGCGGACCGGTGATTTCGGCCCGGCCGTGCGTGACGTGAAAGCCGATATCGTCATCGACATGATCTGCTTCACGCTGGAGAGTGCCGAGCAACTGGTGACCGCGCTATCGGGGCATGTCGGTCATTTCCTGCACACCGGCACGATCTGGACCCATGGCTACCCCAGCACCGTGCCGACACTCGAAGAGGCGCCCAAGTCTCCCTTCGGTGACTATGGCATCCAGAAGGCGGCGATCGAAACCTATCTGCTGCAGCAGGCAAGGCTTCGCGGTTTTCCGGCGACCGTCATCCATCCCGGCCACATCGTTGGTCGCGGATGGGCGCCGCTCAATCCCGCCGGCAATTTCAACCTGCAGGTCTTTTCGACCCTTGCCTGCGGAGACGCCCTGGCGCTGCCCAATTTCGGCCTGGAGACGGTCCATCACGTCCATGCCGATGACGTGGCGGCGATGTTCATGGATGCGATCGCCAACTGGAATGCGTCGACCGGCGAAAGTTTCCACGCAGTGTCGGAGCAGGCGCTGACGCTGCGTGGATATGCCGAAGCCATGTCGCACTGGTTTGGGCGAGAGCCGAAGCTCAGTTTCGCCCCATTCGATGCCTGGGCCGAAAGCCAGACGGCCGAAGATGCGGAGGCGACATGGGAGCATATCGCCCGCAGCCCGAATTGCTCGATTGCCAAAGCCCGGCGCCTGCTCGGCTATGCGCCGAGATATACATCGCTGCAGGCGGTGCAGGAATCGGTTGACTGGCTGGTCGGGCAGGGGCGGATCGAGACCTGATCCGCTGGATCTTAGGCGATCAGGATGGCCCTGAAATCATTGACATTGGTGCCGGTCGGCCCCGTTTCGAAGAGGTCGCCGACGGCTGCAAAGCCTGAATAGCTGTCATTACCGTCGAGCAGCCGGCGCGGATCGAGTCCGGCAGCGCGCAAGCGCTTGACCGTGCCGCCATCGGCAAAGGCGCCGGCATTATCCTCCGAGCCGTCGATCCCGTCCGTGTCGGCAGCAAGGAGATGAATGCCCTCCTGTGCGTCGATCGCAAGCGCCATGGCGAGCGCGAATTCGCCGTTGCGTCCGCCCTTGCCGCCCTTGGCGCGGAGCGTCACCGTCGTCTCGCCGCCGGAAAGGATGACGACCGGTTTCGGAAACGGCCTGTTCCGGCCGAGCACCTCGCGGGCGATTGCCGCATGCACCTGCGCCACGTCGCGCGCTTCTCCCTCGATCGCATCCGAAAGGATGGCCGGCTCGATCCCCTGCGACTTCGCCAGGGCGGCCGCCGCCTCCAGCGACACGCCGGCAGAGGCAATGATGTGACGCGCGTGGCGTAAAAACACCGGATCGTCCGGCCGCGGTGCATCGGCCTTGGCTGAGTTCAGATGGTCGAGGGCTGCCTGCGGCAGCTGCAATCCATATTGCTTGACGATCTCAAGCGCATCGTGCCGCGTCGAACCATCGGGCACGGTCGGCCCGGAGGCGACATGGGCCGGATTGTCGCCGGGAATATCGGAGACGATCAGGCTGACGACCCTTGCTCTGGTTGCCGCTGCAAGTCTGCCGCCTTTGATGGTCGAGAGATGCTTGCGCACGACGTTCATCGCCGAGATCGGCGCGCCCGAGGCAAGCAGCATTTCGTTGAGGGCAATCTCGTCTTCGAGGGTCAGCCCCACCGGCGGGGCGGGCAGCAGCGCCGAGCCGCCACCGCAGATCAGCGCGATCACCAGATCGTCTTCCGTCAGTCCACTCACCGTCTCCATCAGCCGTCTTGCCGCGGCACGTCCCGCCGCATCGGGAACAGGATGGGCAGCCTCGATGATCTCGATGTCGCGTGTGTCGCAGCCATAGCCGTAGCGTGTGACCACCAGACCGTCGAGCGGCCCGTCCCAGACGCTTTCGAGCGCCCGCGCCATCTGCGCAGCACCCTTGCCGGCGCCGATCACCACGGTCTTTCCCTTCGGCCTGTCAGGCAGGTTTGCCTTGATGCCGGTCAGCGGATCGGCGGCGCGAACCGCCGCATCGAACAGGCTTTTCAGGAAATCGCGGGGAGCGCTTGTCGTCATCGGTGGTTTCTGCTGCCTGGAGTGTCGAACGTGATGCCGACTGTCGACGCATCCCCGTGCCGGCGTCAAGGTCGAAGACGCGGCAGTGTGACGGTTGTGGACTGCAAATTCTGCTTCATCGAAAGAACGGAGACGAACGATAGAAAGCATTAACCATAGTCCCGTAGACAACGAACAGGATCAAAGGAACCTGTGTTCGATGGCTACTGAAATGACCTGCCGCCCCGCCGCCCAGAGTGAAGGCGTGGTGATTGCTTTTCCCTCCGGAACCGGAACCGCCAATATCGAGCGCTGCGCCCGCGAACTCGGCCGCAGACATGGCGCGGATGCGATCGCATTCTGGAAGGCCGAATGCCGCAGGCTCGCCGATCAGCTTCTGGCCGCCGGGATGCCGGAGAGCGACGTCGGCGAGCGGGTGCTGCAGTTTCAGCAGGATGTCCAGATCGAACTCGTCCTCAGCCATCAAAACGGGCCGCTGCCCAAGTCTCAGAACCGATAGCTGCAATCTCGCTGGATTCGACGGTTGCCCCGGCGAATGGCATGGCAGCCAGGTTGCTCCCGTTCTGTCGCTTTATCGCAGCAGCCCGGCAGACCGAAGGGCGTCTTCGATGACCTTCTGAATGCCGCCGCGATCATCCCCCGTGGCAGATGAACCTGCGACGTTTTCCGGTTGCGCAGCAGCGGGTTTTGCATTGCGCCGCTTTTCAAACGAGGGAATGAGGCCCCAGGACCTGGCGATTTCGACGGTCGAGGAAATTCCGACGTCAAGCATGAAGGGGCCGCTCGCCCCGTAGCCGGTGCCGATGTCGAGCGGCGTGCCGTGATCCATTCCGGCAATCGTATAGAGCTCGATCACCTCCACCCCATGAGCATCGGTCCAGACCCTTCGCTGATGGCGTCCGATATTTTCCACGCGCGACGGCGATGCGTCGATGCCGTGGATATTTCTCCATTGCTCCACGATGGCATTCGCATTGGATGGCACGACGGTTCTGTCTGCGCTTCCCTGCCAGAGCGACAAAGTCGGCCACGGGCCTTTGTGGCTTGAGGCGTTTTTCAACCGCAGTTGCAGTTCTTTGGCGGTCGGCCCGCCATGACCGCGCATTCGGTCGAACGCCTCGGGAATGGTCGCGGCGCTGGCATAGGGCAGGCCTGCAATGATGGCCCCGCCGGCAAAAATCTCCGGATAGGTGGCAAGCATGGCGGCGGTCATGGCCCCGCCGGCCGAAAGCCCGGTCACGAACACGCGCCTGCTGTCGATGCTGTGCTCCGCAACGAGTTTTGCGATCATCTGGCGAATGGAAAAGACCTCGCCGTGATCCCGGCGTATATCTTCGGGGTTAAACCAGTTGAAGCAGAGGTTGGGATTGTTTGCCCTTCGTTGCTCGGGAAACAGCAGCGCGAAACCATAATCCTCTGCCAACCTAGACCACCCCGACCCGATGTCATAGCCTGATGCTGTCTGGGTGCAGCCGTGCAGGACGGTGACCAGGGCCATGTTCTTTGCGCGCTTCGACGGCAGGTAGATGTAACCTCCCAGAGCCCCCGGGTTTGCACCAAATGCGTCCAGGGCGATCAGATCGGGATTTTCCTGCGTGGGGCGGGGGCGAAGCGTTCCTCGCAACGCAGCAAGGCGCGCAAGCGTGTCGGACATAGATCTCATGAAAGTCTCCGCCAATCAGCAGCCGGGATGGCGGTGATGCCTGCGTAAACGCGTCAGTCGGCGGAAGGTTGCTGCACTGCACAATATTTTCTGAGCAGGCTGGATTTCCGGATGCGCGGGCAGCTCCGCGGGGCGAGGAACTTCGGCCCGGAAATGACGTTGATGTTGTCGATTGACAGCATTGTCGCTGCAATTAGCGAGGCTTTTCAGATGTCGAACAAACCCAACTTCTTCTCTTCCTTTGCGACCGTCGTCGCCGATTTCTCGGGAAAGCCGTTCACCTTTGTCGCGGCTCTGACGCTCGTGATTGCCTGGGCGGTGTCCGGTCCCTTTTTCGGCTATTCTGAAACCTGGCAGTTGGTGATCAATACGACCACGACCATTATCACCTTCCTGATGGTCTTTGTATTGCAGAACAGCCAGAACCGCGACGGCAAAGCGGTTCAGGCCAAGCTCGACGAACTCATCCTGACGAGCCAGGCCGCCAACAAGTTCGTCGGCATCGAGAAGTTGGACGAGGGTGAACTCAGGGAAATGAGCAAGACGCTTGCCGCGCAAGCCGAATGTGTCGAGGAAAAAGCGGATGAGAAATCTGCCGCGGAGGCAGCCTCCACCTGATGCATATCGCCTCAATGCGACTCGTTTCAGTTCATCGTCTCTGGCATCTGGTCGTGATGTTGCTGCCGCATTTCCTCGATGGCCTCGGCCTCTTTCTTCTCAGCCGCAATCCAGTGATTTCCGGCCTTGCTTGATCGGATCAGTTCGTCGAGCTTGGTTTGGAGCGCCACCATGTCCCGATTTTGGGAGTGCTGCACCAGCAGAAGAATAAAAAATATGATGAGCGTCCCCATCATGTTGGTCAGCAGAAACCATTGCCGTGGGAAAGAAAAACTGAGGCCCGCCGCCGCCCATAGGGCGACCAACGCGACCAGCGTGACAGGGACCGCGCGATGCCCTGCCCATAAGACGGCCAAGTCGGAAATCTGTCGAAAACGCCAGCGCATAGCGCATAAACGAAGGATGGAGCAAATGTTTCCATCATCCAGGCTCAATACATCACGTGCTGCGAACAGTTTAAAACCCGCGTTTCCGCGGGTTTTAGACGACGAGCCGTTCTCATGGCCACCCTAAGTTCAATTCAGTTTGACCGACGGTTCGCGGCCCCAGACACGCAGTTTGCCAAGCGCTTTGACAAAGGCCGCGACATCCCCGGCCGCTCTAAGCGCAAGCACGCCCTCATCCAGGGAATCGGCAATTCCGGCCTTCTGCATGAGGGGCAGCGCTGTTTCCACATAGCCGATGAACTTGCAGTGCACGAAGGCATCCGACACGAAATCACGGGCCGTTGCCTCTTTTAGCAGATCGCTGCTTCCCGCGGGCGAGGGCAGCAGCGCGACGGCGTCGTAAAGCACCGAAGGTCCGCCGTCGATCATCTGATGCGCCTCGATCCAATTGCCGTCCGAGAGCGTCACGCCGCCGATCTTTGGCGCGATCACTTCGAATGTTGCTTTCTGCTCGGTGATCTCGGCAAGCAGCGCCTTGAAGATCGCGGCGTCGCTGCCGTCGGTGACAAGAATACCGAGCTTGCGTCCTTCGAACCGCTTCGGACCGCGCTCGATAATGCTGAGCGCCGGCGACGGCTCGAGATCCTGGCGCGTCGGCATGGCGGCATCGGCAGGCTTCGGCATCGATTTGAAGCCGAGTGCGTGGCCGACCTTACTGGCCAAAGTCTCATCGATGTTCATGAGATGCGAGACCATGCGCTCGCGAATGACCGGTGTTTCGACTTTGCTCAATTCGAAGATCAGTGCTGCTGCGATATGGCGTTGCTCCGGCGGAGTCTGGCTGATGAAGAACTGCCTGGCCTGGCTGTAATGATCGGCAAAGCTTTCCGGCCGCAACCGGACCTTGGCGCCCTGTTCCTCGGCCGGGAAGTGACGATAGCCCTGAACCGGCGATTCTCGCGGTCCCTGATTCCAGGAATTCGGCTGGTAATTGACCCGGCCGACAGGATTGCGCATCGCCATGTGGCCATCCTGCTGGAAATTGTGGAAGGGACATTTCGGAGCGTTGATCGGCAGATGGGTGAAATTCGGGCCGCCCAGACGTTTCAGTTGCGTGTCGAGATAGGAGAAGTTCCGTCCCTGCAGAAGCGGGTCGTTGCTGAAGTCGATGCCGGGCGGAACGTTCTGCGTCATGAAGGCGACCTGCTCGGTCTCGGCGAAAAAGTTTTCGGGCATTCGGTCGAGCACCAGACGGCCGACCGGTTTGACCGGCAGGATCTCCTCGGGAATGATCTTCGTCGGATCGAGGATGTCGAAGTCGAACGTGTCGGCGAAGTCCTGATCGAAAAGCTGCACACAAAGTTCCCATTCCGGGAAGTTTCCTGACTGGATCGACTGCCAGAGGTCGCGACGATGGAAGTCCGGATCCGCACCGTTGATCTTGACCGCTTCGTTCCATGCGACGGACTGCAGGCCGAGTTTCGGTTTCCAATGAAATTTGACGAAGGTCGATTCATCGGCCGCGTTGACGAAACGGAAGGTGTGAACGCCGAACCCCTCCATGAAACGGAAGGAGCGCGGGATGGCGCGGTCCGACATGACCCACATGATCATATGCATGCTTTCCGGGGTGAGGGAGATGAAGTCCCAGAAATTGTCATGCGCCGACTGCGCCTGTGGAAATTGCCTGTCGGGTTCCGGCTTTACGGAATGGACGACGTCGGGAAATTTGATCGCGTCCTGAATGAAGAAGACGGGAATATTATTGCCGACCAGATCCCAATTACCCTGCTGGGTGTAGAGCTTCACCGCGAAACCGCGCACGTCGCGCGCCAGATCAAACGATCCTTTGCTGCCGGCGACTGTCGAAAACCGGACGAAGGCCGGTGTCTTTTCGCCGGGCCGCTGGAAAAGATCAGCCCGGGTATAGGCGGCCAGCGATTCATATGTTTCGAAATAGCCATGGGCGCCGTAACCCCGCGCATGCACGACCCGCTCGGGGATGCGCTCGTGGTCGAAATGAAAGATCTTCTCGCGAAAATGGAAGTCATCGATGACGGCGGGGCCGCGGGCGCCGAGACGGAGCGTATTCTGATCGTCGGAAACGGGGCCGCCTTGTGCTGTGGTCAGCACCGGCATGCCGTCCTCGGCAAACTGATGTAGCTCACCGCCTGCACCGCGGTGCAGCTTCTGATCATGAATCGTCGCGTTGTCCGAGGGCGAGGTCTTCGTCTTCTTGGCCATCTATCTTCTCCGGAAAGGGTGTGACCTAACCGAAGCTCAAAAATGGCGACATGTTCCGCTCGCCGCGAAATAAACTGCAACCTGGCGAAGGGCTGCGTTTCAACAAGACTGCATAAAACAGGGCGCGGGGCCTTTCGACCCCGCGCCCCCGTTTTTAGCCGGTTTTCAGAGCCGGCGTGCAACGATGAGATCTTCCTCTTCGTCGCGTTGCGATCCGCCAAACGCTGCGGCAGCAGAGGCGATGAAAGCCCCGATCAGAAGCGAGAGCGAGCCGAGCAGGGCCGTCGTGGAGGCCGCCTTGCGTGCCTCATCGGCAGCTTTCTGGGCGGCGACCTTGGCGTCGTCGATCCGCTTCAGCACCGTATCGACGCGGGTGCGTGCATCGGCTTCGGAAAGACCGGTTCGGGACGATACGATGGTGGCAAGATAGGCCTTGTCGTCATCGGGAATCTGGCCCTGGGCAGCGCCGTTGAGGAGGATGCGGGACACCTCGGATGTTGCCGCGGCATCATTGGACGTCGCCGCGGCGCGAGCCTGGTCAGGGCGCAGCAATGCGTCGGTAAAATAGGAAGTGGAAAGATCCACCGGCGAGGTTGCCGACGACGCTGCTGCCGTGCCGGCGGCCGTGGCAGTCGATCCCACGGCCGAGCCCACGGCTTGTGCACCCGCGCCGGCCAGCGAGGTCAGCGATGATGCGAGAAACCCGGCGACGAAGACGGTCGCCAGAGCCCAGCTTAGGAAACCATGCGCCGTGTCACGGAAGAAAACCTCGTCCGTGTGAACAGCCGCCCATTTCGTCCGCAGCCGGCCGGTAATATAGCCTCCGAGCGCCGAAGAGAGCCATTGCACGAGAACGAGCCAGATTGCCGCCGTCACGCCGAGTGTCCCGAGCGAACTGCTTTGCCCCGACCAGGGCGACACCATCGTCAGCCCGAGCCCGGATCCAAGCAGCAGAAGAATGAGGGTGACGCCAATGGCCGCGGCCGCACCCCCGAAGATAGGCCCCCATGTCATGGCCGATTTAGAGGATTCGACCGGAGTGGCAACCTCTCCGGAACCTGTCATTGAAACCGACATGATCTGTTCCTATCGCATAAACAGAGCAAGAAGGATGATGATAGGCAGTGGAACACCGAGCAGCCAAAGTAGAATACCGCGACCCATGAGAGACCTCCTGTCAAAGCTGACGTTACGTTGTTGATGCCACTCAACTTTTAACCGCGGTGTTTGTTCCCGGCCGCTTGATCATCGACGATCTTCAGACGCAGATTATAAAGATTGACGAAATCTAGGGCGCTCGCGCTAACGCCAACCGGGGAGCGCACCTATATCTTGGGTTCAAGCTGGGGAAATTCTCCCGTTACTCCCAAAGGCAGAAACTCATGGCTGCGTCACAGCGTAAATCGGAGAAGCATCGATGAACAGATTTCGGGCATTTGTCGCGGCCGGAGCAATCAGTCTTGCCTTTATCACTTCGGCCTGCTCGACAGCGCCGAATTCATATGGCTCGGCATCGGGATATCAGCCGGGAGATTCCTTGAACCCGGCCTGCGCCGATGGCTTCCGACCCGGCGACGGCCGTTCGTGCAGCTATTAGAAGCGCTCGGCTCTCGTCCGCTAAGAGCGGCAGCTGGTGGCGATAGTATTGTTCGAAAGGGAGTGCGAGCGCGGTTCCCACACTCCAATGATCAAGAGAGAACGGCCACGTGATCTCGTGGCAGCGACGTGACGTCAATCTGCCGCCCGACCCCATTCTTAAGTTAATGGCGGTCGCGTCCTGCCGCAGTCTCTATACCATCAAATCGGGAACGCAAAGATGGCCGGTTCGTCGCTTGTTGCTTTCGTTAAAGGCGAACGCCCGGACGACTCAGCCCCGGAGTAATCAACTTCGATAAACGCCGGCGCCCCTGCGGGTGGACACGACCGCGGCGCTGTTCTCTTGCGACCTGGATCTTTGGGTCGATTCCAACAATGTCACTGGCCGCGGGGCAAGGCATCGATCAACTGGTGCACCTTATCGGTTGCGTAGACGATATCCTCGCGGGGCAAATGCACCGTGATTTCGATCTCCTGCCATCGACCGCCATTATTTCTAGCGTAACTCACAGCTGCCTGTAGAGATTTGAATTCAACTGCGGGCGCGCCGGCGATCCAGAACTGCACGGTGCAATCGGCTTCGCAATAGTCGGAGAGTGCTTTGAGCGGGTCTAGGGCCATGCCGATGGGCTCTACACCTTTGGTGGTTCTTTGGCTACCGCACGTGAAGCGCCGCCGCTGTTTTCGAGTCGCGCAATCCGCGCCACATTGACGTGACCTCCGCTCCTCCAACACCGATGGCCGGCGCGATCACCACTCCTTCCGACACTGGTGCGCGACGGCTGGCGACGTTCTGGAAATTCCACAGGGGAGAGCCGTTCACGCCAGGTTAATGCGTATTAACCCAGACTCGGGGCCTGAAAGGATGCGCCGATGAAAAAGCTTTTTCCCGTAGTCGCAGCCACAGTCTTGGCTGCATGTTTCGCGCTGCCGCTAAACGCCATGCCGAATTTCGTGCCGAAACCGGTAGCAATGCACACCGCCGACGTCGAGCAGGTCAAGGACCGTCGCCACGGTAATGGACATGCGTATGGCCACTGGAAGAAAAGCCGGTACGCTTACCGCGACTGCCGGTATTACGGCTCGTGCTATCGTCCTCGGCACTACGGCTATCGTGATTATTACGGCTATCGCGACGATTACCCCTATCGTCGTCGATCAGCTGTGACCGTGTATTTCAATTTTTAGTCGGCAGTGCTCCGGCCCCTTGAAGCCGGCGATCTGACCTCACCACCACAGCAGCCCGTCGAGCTACCAACTCGGCGGGCGTCTTGTTTCCGGCGCCTGAACAAAGAAAAAGGTCGGGGCGATTGCTCGCGCCGACCTTCTTTGATTGCATCAGCGCGGTGCCAGTACATCCGTGGTCACCAGCAAAAGCTATCCGATGGATTGAATTTATGCGCCTTGTGAATTTTCGCAAGGATTAGGGTATGCTGATTTAGAGCTAAAAGTGAAAAGAAAACGCCTGTCTTCGGATTTCTCAACGAAACGGGCGATTAACTTGAAAATGGCTCCCCGGGCCGGATTCGAACCGGCGACCTGTCGATTAACAGTCGAATGCTCTACCGCTGAGCTACCAGGGATCACTGCTTGGCGCGGTGTGAGTGGGCTAATACAAATGCTTGCCCGATTTGCCAAGCGGTTTTTTCAAAAAAATGAAATGAACTTGTATTTGGGTTGTCTGTGCCCATCTCTGGGGAATGACGAACCGGAATGAGCGCGAAGACACGAGAGGCGGCGAAAAGCCTAGGAAGCGGGCAGGGCGCTTCGGCATCGATCATGCAAGCGGCAGGCTTATGCTCGGCTCCTTCAGCATCGGCATGCCGCGCTCCCGCATCGCGCGGATGGCGATCGGCATCGCCCTCATTCTATGCGGGTTCCTGGGCTTCCTGCCGATCCTGGGCTTCTGGATGCTGCCGCTCGGCTTCCTTGTGCTCTCGCATGATCTGCCTGTCGCGCGCCGGCTTCGGCGGCGGCTGGCGGTCTGGTGGCACAGGCGGCGGAAGCCGGCTGGCTGAGAGCAGCCGGGGAGCGGTCACGGAACAGCGAAAGGATTCTCGCCTCCGTGGTTTATGGATTGTAAAATGCGAGAACGCGTCAAAATGGTCAGGTGAGGACATGAAGGCATTTTTTGTTGTCGCCCTGTCGGCGGCGACGATTCTCTCAGGCGTTCCCGCCCAAGCCCAGGCCGTCGACAGCCGGGGTTTTGACGCTCGCGGCATCTGCCGCCGTCCCGAGGGCTGCATGGTCGATCCCGGCCAGGGCGGCAGCTATAACGGGCCGCGCAACTATCGCAATTTCAACGGCCGGAACGAGCGTGACGGCAATAACGATCGCGGCCGAGACGATCGCCGCTATCGCAACCAGAACAGAAGCGACAATGTCGACGGCCATACCAACCGCGTGGCCGTAGCCTCTATCACCGTTCAGCCGTGTGCATCGCCGACGTCTAGTTGGCTCTGAGTTCGCTTTCCTCGAAAACGCCGTTAGGTCGCTGATCGAGGCTGGTCACCATCAGCAGGCTGGAGACGGCAAGGAGGAGGGCGAGCTTCAGCGCGTAGGAAAGGGAGAGTTGATGTCGGCGGGCCGATGAGACGCGGGAAGGCGCAACATAATATTTGTAGTAGAAGTGCGGATCGCTCGTTTCCAGCAGGTTCTGGTAGACGTGCGGCGGAATGTCCGCATGTTTCACCGGTGGAGAACCCGGGAATTTTACATGAAGGTCACGGCTGTCGGCATCATAGGCCGCATGCACGTGCTTCGATTTGAGGGCAGCCCAATCCATTGCAGCTCCTATCACCCTCCCGGTGGCAATATGAGGCCTGCAAAACGATCGTCAAGCTGACAATTTGCTTCAAATGCAATCACTACCGCATCGCTGAACGAGCCGCATTTCAGGCAGACTATGTCGTGTGGGAGAAATATTGGAGGCCTCGCCCGGAATTGAACCGGGGTACAAGGATTTGCAGTCCTCTGCGTCACCACTCCGCCACGAGGCCTCACGGGCTCGTTATCAGAGCCGTGGCGAGCGTTTAGAATGATCGTAAGGAAATCGCAAGGGGGCATTTCGGAAAAACGCCATTCTGCGGCTGCTCAACACGTCATTTCTCTACCGCGGATTGGCACGGGTGCTGACTAGATTTCCATGCCAAATTCGCCGGCATAAATTGCGGCAAGACGCCATGGCGGTATCTCAGAGCGCCTCGGCACCTCTATCACTTCAAGGTCGTTTCGCCGTCCAGCAGCCCGCAGCAGAAGATGCCGATGAGCGCTGCGACGATGAAAAAATCGAACAGCGTCAGATATTCGAAAATCGCAGACATGGCCTGCTCCTCCTATTTCCTCCGCTGAAAATCATAACATGAAGGGGAAGGGAATTCCACGTTTGCGTGCAGGGCCTCATTGCCTCTGTTGCGCGGAAGAAGCGCCTGCCGGATTCTTTTCGCCGGCGGCTGCCAAGCCTTGAAAGCATCGGTGGCGGGGATTAAGAGACGAAAGACAGGAACCGCTTTCAAGAGCGAGAGGACATGATGGATTTCGAAGCAGCGCGCGCAAAGATGGTCGACACCCAGGTCCGCACGACGGACGTTACCTCGCATTCCGTGCTGACGGCGTTTCTCACGGTCCCGCGTGAGGCATTCGTGCCGGAGAAGTCGAAGCTTCTGGCTTACATCGACAACGATGTCGAGATATCGGCCGCCGCACCCGGAAAGCCGGCGCGCTTCCTGATGGAGGCATCGCCGCTCGCCAAGCTGCTGCAACTGGCCGCAATCACCAAGGATGATTTCGTCCTCGAAGTCGGTAGCGGCACTGGTTACACATCGGCGCTGCTGTCGATCATTGCCGGCTCCGTCATCGCGCTTGAATGCGACGAGGCACTGGCCGCCGAGGCGAAGACCCAGCTCGCCGGCTACGCCAAGGTAGAGGTGGTCACCGGACCGCTCGAAAAGGGCTATGCTGCCGGCGCTCCCTATGATCTGATTTTTGTCAACGGCTCTGTCGAGGAGGTGCCCGCAGCCCTTCTCGCTCAGTTGCGCGATGGCGGTCGTCTGATCACAGTCGAAGGTTACGGCAATGCCGCCCGCGCCAAGGTGTTCGTCGCCGAGCGCGGTGCCGTTTCGGAGAACGTCTTCTTCAATGCCTCTGTCAAGCCGCTGCCGGGTTTCGCCAAGGCGCGCGAATTCGTTTTCTGACGCCGTTTGCCGATGGACCAGCAACGGGCGCCACTGGCGCCCGTTTTTATTGAAGCGCAGCCGCGTCTTCTCCGGCGCCCACAGGACGCTGCAACAGTTTGAATCTACGCATCGCCGGAAAGCCTTCACAAACATAATTTATCCTGAGGCTGCCCGGTCGCAAACATCGGGTAACAAAACTGTGCATGGCCGCATTCATTTGATTCGCGATGATTTTTTTCACGTCTGAGGTATTCTAAGGTCGCGGTGATTCGGATGACCGCTCCACATCGTCCGGTCGTTGTTTTTGGATAACGGGGATAGAAATGGCTCAGCCAAGTGTAGCGCGTGAACCGTCCATGGAAGAAATTCTGGCCTCCATCCGCCAGATCATCGAAAGCAATGAGCCGGGCGCCGGCAAAGCGATTTCCGCATCTCTGCCGCCGGTTTACGGCGCCGATGAGGATGAGAACGGTTCCGAAATCCATCTAACGGTGGATGACACCTATGCCGGCGTGGAGTTCCCCGAACCGGCCATGCGCTCCTCCGATCCGCGTTTCGTCGCCGCCAACTCGGCCGGCACCGCCCCCGAAGCTGAAGTGCCGGCCCGCGCCCTGTCGCTTGCCGATGTCGCCGCCCGCGTGCGCGCCGCTTCCGAGCGTAGCGCCGTACAGGCCGGTCAGGCATTGCGTGAAATTCCGAGCGGCTTCCGTCAGCCTGAACCGCAGCCGGCCATCATGCCGGAGCCGCCGCGCGCGGCTGCACCGCAGCCGCAGCCGACGCAGCCTGTTTTCCCCCCGGCGACCGTAGCGCCGGTTCCCCAGGCTGCGATCGAGCAGCCAGCCGAGCCGGTATTTGCGGAAGCACCGCGGGTCCAAGTCACCGCATCGGCGCCTCCAGTCGCCGAACCCGCCGCCGCGGTCGAAACGACGTTGCCGCCTTTGGAATCCGCTCAGTCCTCGGCCGAAGCTTTCCTGCCGAGCCTTGTGGATGAGGTTCAGCCGACCCTGCTTTCGGAGAACGCCGGCCTGCAGATCAGCCGCTCCTTCGAGGAGCTTGCCGCCGCCATCGACGGTGCGGAGCGCCGCTCGCTAGACGAGATCGCCGAGGATATGCTGCGCCCGATGCTGCGCGAATGGCTTGATGATAATCTGCCGACGCTGGTCGAGCGGCTGGTGCGCGAGGAAATCGAGCGCGTGGCGCGCGGCCCGCGCCGCTGATCGGATTGCTTTTTCCTGAAAAGCCGCTCCGGTCTCCGGGGCGGCTTTTTTATTGACTTGCCCGTGCCCATCCTATTTACAAACGCCATCCTCGAACCTCGAAATTGGTCAGAAAATGCTCGACAAGACCTATGATTCTGCTGCCGTCGAACCCAAAATCGCCGCGAAATGGGATGAGGAGGACGCTTTCCGCGCCGGCGCGAACGCCAAGCCCGGGGCCGAGACCTTCACCATCGTGATCCCGCCGCCGAATGTCACCGGTTCGCTGCACATGGGCCATGCGCTGAATAACACGCTGCAGGACATCATGGTGCGCTTCGAGCGTATGCGCGGCAAGGATGTGCTCTGGCAGCCGGGCATGGACCATGCCGGCATCGCCACGCAGATGGTCGTCGAGCGCAAGCTGATGGAACAGCAACTGCCCGGCCGCCGCGAAATGGGCCGTGAAGCCTTCATCGACAAGATCTGGGAATGGAAGGCTGAATCGGGTGGCCTGATCTTCAACCAGCTGAAGCGCCTGGGCGCCTCATGCGACTGGTCGCGCGAACGCTTCACCATGGACGAGGGGCTGTCGCAGGCGGTTCTCGAGGTTTTCGTCACGCTCTACAAGGAAGGCCTGATCTACAAGGACAAGCGCCTCGTCAATTGGGACCCCAAACTGCTGACTGCTATCTCCGACATGGAAGTCGAGCAGCACGAGATGAAGGGCCATCTCTGGCATCTGCGCTATCCGCTCGAGCCGGGCGTCACCTATCAATATCCGATCGCCTTCGATGAGGAGGGTAAGCCGACCGAATTCGAGACGCGCGACTATATCGTCGTCGCGACGACGCGGCCCGAGACGATGCTGGGCGATACCGGTGTTGCCGTGAACCCCGAAGACGAGCGTTACAAACCGATCGTCGGCAAACATGTCATTCTGCCGATCGTCGGCCGCAAGATTCCGATCGTCGCCGATTCCTATGCCGACCCGACGGCCGGCACCGGCGCAGTGAAGATCACGCCTGCGCATGATTTCAACGACTTCGAGGTCGGCAAGCGCGCGAAGCTGCGGGCCATCAACGTCATGAACGTCGATGCCACGATTGCCATCAAGGACAACGAGGATTTCCTCGAAGGTCTCGACAATCCGGCCGCGCTGCATGGCGCATGGGACCGCCTGGAAGGGCAGGACCGTTTCTATGCGCGCAAGATCATCGTCGAGATTTTCGAAGAGGCTGGCCTTCTCGACAAGATCGAGCCGCACAAGAATATGGTTCCGCACGGCGACCGCGGCGGCGTTCCGATCGAGCCGCGGCTGACCGAACAATGGTTTGTTGATAACAAGACATTGGGCCAGCCCGCGCTGGAATCCGTTCGCGAGGGAAAAACCAGGTTCATTCCCAGGAACTGGGAAAACACCTATTTCAACTGGCTGGAGAACATCGAGCCGTGGTGCATTTCCCGCCAGCTCTGGTGGGGACATCAGATTCCCGCCTGGTATGGCCCGGACGGTCAGGTCTTCGTCGAAAAGACCGAGGAAGAGGCGCTGCAGGCGGCGATCCAGCACTACCTCTCGCATGAGGGGCCGATGAAGGCCTATGTCGAGGACCTGCTCGAAAACTTCGAGCCGGGCGAGATCCTGACGCGGGACGAGGACGTGCTCGACACTTGGTTCTCCTCCGCGCTCTGGCCCTTCTCGACGCTCGGCTGGCCCGACCAGACGCCGGAACTCGCGCGCTATTATCCGACGAGTGTTCTGGTCACCGGTTTCGATATCATCCCGTTCTGGGTCGTCCGCATGATGCAGATGGGCCTGCATTTCATGAAGGACGAGAACGGCGATCCCGTCGAACCCTTCCACACGATCTACATTCACGCGCTGGTGCGCGACAAGAATGGGCAGAAGATGTCGAAGTCCAAGGGCAACGTCATCGATCCCCTGGAACTGATCGACGAATACGGCGCCGATGCGCTGCGTTTCACCCTGGCAATCATGGCGGCGCAGGGCCGTGACGTAAAGCTCGATCCGGCCCGCATCGCCGGCTACCGCAATTTCGGCACCAAGCTCTGGAACGCCACGCGTTTCGCTGAGATGAACGGGGCCAAGAGCGATCCGCATTTCGTGCCTGAGGCGGCTGAACTCACGATCAACCGCTGGATCCTGACGGAGCTTGCCCGTACGGAACGTGACGTTACGGAAGCACTCGAAGCCTTTCGCTTCAACGATGCCGCCGGCGCGCTCTACCGCTTTGTCTGGAACCAGGTCTGCGACTGGTATCTCGAGCTTTTGAAGCCGGTCTTCAACGGCGAGGACGAGGGCGCCAAGGCCGAGGCTCAGGCCTGCAGCGCCTACATCCTCGAAGAGATCTACAAGCTGCTGCATCCCTTCATGCCCTTCATGACCGAAGAGCTCTGGGCGCATACGGCCGGCGAGGGCAAAGAGCGCGATACGCTGGTCTGCCACGCCGAATGGCCTTCACCCTCCTATGCCGATAACGGGGCCGCCGACGAGATCAACTGGCTGATCGACCTCGTCTCCGGCATCCGCTCGGTGCGCGCTGAGATGAACGTGCCGCCGTCGGCCACCGCTCCGCTGGTCGTCGTCAAGGCCAACAACCTGACGCGCGAAAGGCTGTTCCGCCATGACGCCGCCATCAAGCGGCTTGCGCGTGTCGAGGCGATATCGCTGGCCGCCGATGCGCCGAAGGGCGCCGCTCAGATCGTCGTCGACGAGGCCACCATCTGCCTGCCGCTCGGCAATCTGATCGACCTTTCCGCTGAAAAGGCTCGGCTTGAAAAGGCTATCGGCAAAATGGAAGGAGAGATCTCGCGCATCGACGGTAAGCTCTCCAACGAGAAGTTCGTCGCCAATGCCAATCCCGAGGTTGTCGAGGCTGAGCGCGAGCGCCTCGAGGAATTGAAGGGGCAGATCGCCAGCCTGAAGACCGCACTCGCCAGGGTGAGCGAAGCCGGATAAGTTTCATCGCCCGTTTTGGTAAGTTATTTCAAAGACGCGCTCCGCGAGGGGCGCGTCTTTCTGTCGTTTTGGGCGCGCGTGATTCGGTCTTGAAAGCGGCTGATTTCAGGCGCCGAGCCTGTGGATTGTGGCTCCAAGCGCCTCCCGCGGGCGAAAACTGTCACTGTTGTCGGATTGATACAGCTTCCACAATGTGTGGAATGAAAACCCAAAACCCCATCTGAAAGCCGGCAACTCTGGAATAAAATTTTATTAACCAGATTTTTTGACGTGTCCGTCAATTTCTTTACGTAAGTTGGCCAATGTAATGCCTGGGAATGCCGCCGTGGGGCGCGTTGCCATGTCGAGCGAACACTTACTAGAGTGGCGTCACATCAATTGCTGGAGTGGGGGAGACACAATGGCATCGCGTAGGTTTTCCAAGGGCGTAACGTCGCTCGTTCTTCTTTCGTCGCTTGCATCGCCGGCCTTCGCCGGCGGCCTGGAGCGCGGCGGCTACAATATCGATCAGCTGTTCGATACGTCGCCTTTCTCGTTTCAGTCGGGCGTTACCTATGTCACGCCGCAGCGCAGGCTGAAGGACGTCCGTGACACGAACACCTCCGTCTTAACGGGGGGTGGCAATCTCAATACCCGCCCGAACAGTGCCGACGACACCTCAAATTACACCATTCCTTACATCGGCTTTAAGGCCGGTTTCGCCGATGCAGTCGACTGCCTTGTCGACTATTCCGTACCCTTCGGCGGGCATACCGACCCGGGTTCGAACTGGGCTGGCGCCAACAACAACATCGAGACGGAAATCAAAACCCGCAACTACGGCGGCACTTGCTCCTATCGTTTTGATATGGGTCCCGGACAGCTTCGCTTCATTGGCGGCGCTTTCTATCAGGAAGTTGAAGGTTTCAAAGAGCGTCTGGTTTCAACGCTTCCGGTTTTGCTCGGCACCGGCACCGGCGTTGGCCGCCTCGATCTCGAAGACAGCGGCTGGGGCTGGCGCGCCGGCGTGGCCTACGAGATTCCGGAATATGCGATGCGTGCGAGCCTCGTCTATAACAGCCGCGTCAAGTACGACAACCTGACCGGGACTGTTGATCTCCGTCAGGTTCCAATCGTGCCGATATATGGCGGCAAAATCACCAACGTCTTCGGCTCCGCCGAAGCGCCGGATTCGCTGGAGATGAAGCTGCAAAGCGGCATCGCTCCGGATTGGCTTGCCTTCGGATCGGTCAAGTGGACGAACTGGAGTGTTCTGCAGTCCGTGCCCTTCTGCCCGACGTCGACGAAGGGCGTGGCCGCCTGCACAGCGGGCGGCGCTACGGAACTCACTTCGCTCGACCTTCTCTATCGTGACGGGTGGACCATCTCCGGCGGCGTGGGCCACAAGTTCAACGATCAGTGGGCCGGCGCAGTCAGCGTCACGTGGGACCGCGGCACCAGTCAGGGTTATGGCGCACAGACCGACAGCTGGACTCTCGGTCTCGGCGCCGCCTATACGCCGACCGAACATATCGAATGGCGTTTTGCCGGGGCCGTTGGCGTATTGACGAGCGGTTCGTCCGGCACCTTCGAGTATAATGGCCAGACCTATGGCGACGATGTCTCCTATTCGTTTGGCAACGATCTGGTCGCGGCACTGTCGACGAGCCTAAAGATCAAGTTCTAATTCCCCGATCTGAAGAATTGAGGAGCCCGGCATCGCCGGGCTCTTCTTTATTGACGGCCGTTAATCATGCCATTTTCTGATCCCGTTTTGTGACGATTCCGCAACACTTTTTTACGACGATTGGCGTAAGGTGGCAGCGGGGTGAAATTGTCCATTTCCCGCCACAAAGAGAGCGCAGCGCTATTGGCAGGCGAGGAGATGGGCAGGCTTACGGTGCGTGTAAATAGTAGCATGGGTCGATTTTTTTCCGGTAACACCAGATCGCGCGAAACGATTGGCGGCAATCGTTTGATTGTGGTCGATTCGCTTTCTGGACAGGGCTGTTCCGGCCGCCAATCCGGCCTCGCGGCGGCGCCGTTGAGCCGTTCGTTGTCGCCGTTTTCGGCCCGCTCGGATGCGCGGCTCGGCTTTGCCGGAGATGTCGATACCGCTTTCGTCACATTTGCCATTTACGAATATGGTGAAGGCAGGAAGGCGGATGCCGCGCCTGCCGAAAGAGTGCCACGGAGATTGCAGTCGGGCCATGCCGGGAGCCGGGTGGTTCTGAATGATGCGCTGAGAATTCGGCCTTCGAGAGAAGGCCACTGGGCTGGATGCGACGCGGGCAAAGGAGCCATGGAGCTCGCCGCGGGATCGCTCGCCTCGACGAAATACATCCGCGGAATGCACGGCGCGAGCGCCGCTGCCTCCTGCCTGCGATGAGCGAAAGAAATCGGTTGAAATGGTGACGTCCGAGTTCAAACTGTTCAAATTCATGCTGATGGGCATGTCTATGGCCGTAGCGCTGTCGCTGTCCGGCCCGGTCCGCGCATTCGACATCAAGGCGGGCGTCAGCAAGGAATCCGGCCCCTTCGATCTCTTCAAGTTCGGCTTCAAAGCCTATAAGAACGGACAGAAGGAAGAGGCGGTCGAAGCCTATAAATACGCTGCCGAAAAGGGCCATACCGGCTCGCGCTGGGCGCTTGCCAACATGTATGCCGATGGCGACGGCGTGACGCAGGATGATTTCGAAGCCTTCAAGATTTACAGCGAGATCGCCCAACAGGGCGTCGAGCCCGGCTCGGAAGATACCGGCTTCTTCGTCAACGCGCTGCTCTCGCTCGCCAATTATTACAAACACGGCATATCAGGCAGTCCGGTCCGGATCGACCTCACCCAGGCACGCCAGCTTTATTTTCAGGTGGCCTCAACCTTTGGCGTCCCCGAGGCGCAGTTCCAGCTGGCGCAGATGATGCTGGCCGGCGAGGGCGGCAATGCCAGCCCGCAGCAGGCGAAGAAATGGCTGAACCAGGCCCGCAAGAGCGGTCATCCCGGCGCCATGGCGGTCTTCGGCAATATTCTTTTCGACGAAGGCCAGTCGGCCCGCGGCCTGGCGATGATGACGGCCGCACTCGACCGCTGCAAGCCCAAGGATTGCGGCTGGATGGAAGCGTTGCAGGAGCAGGCCTTCTCGGTTGCCAACGAGGCCGACCGCCGCACGGCGATGTCCCTCTCGCACAGCATCGCCAGTGGCTCCGACGACTAATGCATGTCGCCCGGAAGTGTGCAGCGGTTCCGGGATAAACGACATGCATCGCGACGCGCTTTAAAGCGGCAATAAACTCAGGCTGCGAAATCGAAATAGGCGATCACAGGCACGTGGTCGGACGGTTTCTCCCAAGCCCGCACATGTTTTTCGATCGCAGCCGACGTCATCCGGTCGGCGGCCTCAGGCGACAGCAGCAGATGGTCGATGCGGATGCCGTTGTTCTTCGGCCAGGCGCCGGCCTGGTAGTCCCAGAAGGAATAGAACTGCGTCGCATCCGTCGTCGCGCGCACAGCATCCGTCAGCCCGAGATTTTCGAGCCGGCGGAACGCCTCCCGCGTCTGCGGCAGAAACAGCGCATCACTTTCCCAGACCTTGGGATCGAAGCAGTCGTGCGGTTCCGGGATGACATTGTAATCGCCGGCAAGCACCAGCATCTCCTCATAGGCCAGCCGCTCGGCGGCAAAGCTCCGCAGGCGCTCCATCCAGGCGAGCTTGTAGGGATATTTCTCCGTGTCGACAGGATTGCCGTTCGGCAGGTAGATGCAGCAGACACGCAGGATGCGTGTGTCGGGCAGCGTGAACACGGCTTCGAGGAAACGCGACTGTTCGTCCAGCGGATCGCCGGGCAGGCCGCGGTTCACTTCCGAAGGCGAAGTCTTGGAGAGGATCGCCACACCATTGAAGCCCTTCTGGCCGTGTGTTTCGACGTGATAGCCGAGCGCCTCGATCTCCAGCCTGGGAAAACCTTCGTCGACCGTCTTGATCTCCTGCAGGCAGACGATATCCGGATCTGAATCCTTGAGCCATTGCGTGAGATTGTCGATGCGCGCCTTGACGCCGTTGATGTTCCAGGTCGCGATCTTCATCTCTCTGTCCTGTTTAGCTTCGTGCGCTTCTTTTATCGCGGTCTTTCACCGGCGAACAAGCCGATAAACCGGCCGGAAGTAAACTTCGGCCGGTTCGATGGGGACAACGCTCTATGTTCAGATATTCAGATCGAGAAGCTGGTGCCGCAGCCGCAGCTTGCCACTGCGTTCGGGTTCTTGATCTGGAAGGATTGACCGAGCAGATTGTCGACGAAGTCGATCTCCGAACCCGCCATGTAGACCAGCGAAAGGCTGTCGATCAGCACCTTGGCGTCGTTCTTCTCGACGACCACGTCGTCATCGCCGGCGCTGTCGGCAAGATCGAACTTGTAGGAAAAGCCCGAACAGCCGCCGCCTTCGACGGAGACGCGCAGCGCGCTCTTGCCGGCCTCGGCGCCGACGATCGCAGCGATACGCTTTGCGGCGGCATCTGAAAGGGTTACACTCGTATCCGTCATATTTCCTCCTGCCGGGGTCAAGATCCGGAGAGAATGGGTTTTGGCACTTGAATGTTCAAATGCCTGATATCAAACAAACTTATCATGATCCTCGGAAAAAGGCCATGATGCACCGAGGGGGTTGAGAAAGCGCCTCTTTGCCGTTTCTTCGGGCTATAGGTATGAAGAGCGCAAAGCGGCGTCAATGGGCAGATGCGGCAACATGCAGGATGACGGTGAAGAATGACGATCGATACGCGTGCTTTAGGTTTCGGCAGCAGTGACAGGGCGGTCTTTGCGGCAGACCCCTGGACGAGCCGCGGGCGGCTCTATCGGGAGGACGGCAGTCCGACGCGCTCCGATTTCCAGCGCGACCGCGACCGCATCGTCCATACCACCGCCTTCCGCCGGCTGAAGCACAAGACCCAGGTCTTCATCGCTCAAGACGGCGATCACTACCGCACCCGGCTGACGCATACGATCGAGGTGGCGCAGATCGCCCGCGCGCTTGCCCGCGCCCTGAAGCTTGACGAGGATCTGGCCGAGGGCGTGGCCCTGGTGCACGATTTCGGCCACACGCCGTTCGGTCACACCGGCGAGGACGCGCTGCACGAGGTGCTGCTGCCCTATGGCGGCTTCGACCACAATGCCCAATCGCTGCGCATCGTGACCAAGCTGGAGCGGCGTTATGCCGAATTCGACGGCATCAACCTGACATGGGAAAGCCTCGAAGGCCTGGTCAAGCACAATGGTCCGCTGTTGACGCCGGATGGCGTGGGCACACGCGGCCCGGTTCCACAGCCGATCCTCGATTATTGCGAACTGCACGATCTCGAGCTTGCGACCTATGCCAGCCTCGAGGCCCAGGTCGCGGCGATTGCCGACGACATCGCCTACAACACCCACGATATCGACGACGGCCTGCGCTCCGGCTACCTGACTTTCGACATGCTGGAGGAAATCCCGTTCCTTGCCGGGCTGATGGCCGAGGTGAGGGCGCGATACCCGCATCTGGAGCCGAGCCGCTTCACCCATGAGATCATGCGGCGGCAGATCACCCGCATGGTCGAAGACGTGATCGCCGTCGCGCAGGAGCGCCTTTCGCTGCTGCGCCCCGAGAGCGCCGCCGACATCCGCGCTGCCGACCGGGTCATCGCCACGTTCTCAAGTCGAATGGCCGAAACCGATAGCCAGATCAAGGCGATGCTCTTCAAACGCATCTACCGCAATCCCGATATCATGCGCATCCGCGCCGGTGCCGCCCAGATCGTCACCGATCTCTTTGCCGCCTACATGGCCAATCCCAAGGAGATGCAAAGCCATTACTGGGTCGATCATATCGCCGGCCTCGCCGATGCGCCGAAGGCCCGCCACGTCGGCGATTATCTGGCCGGCATGACCGACACCTATGCGATCAGCGCCCACAGGCGATTGTTTGACCACACTCCGGATTTGCGATAGGCAGCGGTCGCCCCGCCAAGGGCCGATTTGGGCCTTTGGCACAGCCTATGCATGGAAGAGTGCGATGAACCTTTTTACCGACTTCGAAGCCAGGATCAAAACCGCCCTTGAACAGATCGATCTGGTCAGGGAAAAGCGATCTGAGCTCGATTTCGGCCGCATTGCCGTCGAGCCGCCGCGTGACGCGAGCCACGGCGACGTTGCGACCAATGCCGCGATGGTGCTGGCAAAACCGCTCGGAACCAATCCCCGCGCGCTGGCCGACATCATCATCGCCAAGCTCCGGGAGGATGCCGACGTTGCCGATGTTTCGGTCGCCGGTCCCGGTTTCATCAATATCCGTCTCTCTGTTGGCTACTGGCAGCGGCTGCTCGCCGCGATGATCGGCGCCGGCACCGATTACGGCCGCTCGACGCTCGGTGAGGGCCGGAAGGTCAACGTCGAATATGTCTCGGCCAATCCGACCGGGCCGATGCATGTCGGCCATTGCCGCGGCGCCGTCGTCGGCGACGCGCTCGCCAACCTGCTCGCCTTTGCCGGCTACGGCGTTGAGAAGGAATATTACATCAACGATGCCGGCTCGCAGATCGACGTGCTCGCCCGTTCCGTCTTCCTGCGTTATCGCGAAGCGCTCGGCGAAAAGATCGGCGAAATTCCCTCGGGTCTCTATCCGGGCGACTATCTCGTGCCTGTGGGACAGTCGCTTGCCGCCGACTATGGCGTGCGGTTGCACAACATGCCGGAAGATCAATGGATGCCGATCGTCAAGGACCGCACCATCGATGCGATGATGGTGATGATCCGCGAAGACCTGGCGTCGCTGAACGTCCATCACGATATCTTCTTCTCCGAGCGTACCCTGCATGCCAATGGCGCGGCCGCGATCCGCACGGCGATCAACGACCTGACCTTCAAGGGCTATGTCTACAAGGGCACCTTGCCGCCGCCGAAGGGGCAGCTGCCCGAGGATTGGGAAGACCGTGAACAGACGCTGTTCCGCTCGACCGAAGTGGGCGACGATATGGACAGGCCGCTGATCAAGTCGGACGGCTCCTACACCTATTTCGCTGCCGACGTCGCCTATTTCAAGAACAAGTTCGATCGCGGTTTCGACGAGATGATCTATGTGCTCGGCGCCGACCATGGCGGCTACGTCAAGCGCCTGGAAGCGGTTGCACGTGGTGTTTCGGATGGTAAGGCGAAGCTGACGGTGCTGCTCTGCCAGCTCGTCAAGCTCTATCGCAATGGCGAGCCGGTGAAGATGTCGAAACGCTCGGGCGATTTCGTCACGCTTCGGGACGTCGTCGAGGAAGTCGGCAGTGATTCGGTCCGGTTCATGATGCTTTACCGCAAGAATTCCGAGCCGCTCGACTTCGATTTCGCCAAAGTGACGGAACAGTCGAAAGATAATCCGGTCTTTTACGTGCAATATGCGCATGCCCGCTGCATGTCGGTCTTCCGGCAGGCGAGGGAGGCTTTCGGCGACCTCGATGTCTCCCCCGAAGAATTTGCGCAAACCGTTGCAGGCATTGGCGATCCGGCCGAATTGCAGCTCGTTGCCAAGCTCGCCGAATTCCCGCGGATCGTCGAGGCGGCGGCCCAGTCGCAGGAGCCGCATCGGCTCGCTTTTTACCTCTACGACCTCGCCAGTTCTTTCCACGCCCACTGGAACAAAGGTAAAGATCAGCCGGAATTACGATTTGTTAATGATAAAAACCGAGAATCAACTATTGCCAGACTTGGGCTGGTGTACGCCGTCGCGTCGGTTTTGAAGTCGGGACTTGCCATTACAGGCACTGCCGCACCGGACGAAATGCGATAACGTCACCATTTACCCACAATGCGCTGGCATTTCAGAGTTGGCGTTTGCGAGTGGGATAGGCATGGCTGATAAACAACTTGCGTATGATACGCGCGGAAAAGATGACCTGTTTGCCGACGATGATCCGTTGGCCGAACTTGCCCGTATCGTCGGCTTCGAGCCGCGTGTTGCAGCAAACACGATAACTGAGACTGCGCGGCACGAGCCCGCCCTCGATCTCGAGGACGAGTTGGGGCGCGAGTTCGACCGTTACGATTCGCCGCGTCCGCTCGCAGAGCTCGACCGGCCCGCCGAGCCGATCTCCGATGACGACACGCCGGAAGATTACATCGAGCCCGTTCTCGATGTGTCTCCCGCCGCCGAGACAGCTGATTTGGCCGAGCCGGTCTCCGTCGCCTCCGTTGAGGTTGAGGAAGAAGCTGCGCCGGCCGCAAGCAACTGGGATGCGCCCGCCGACGAGGCGGCCTGGCCGCAGCAGCTTTCCATCGAGCCCGCTTCCGAGGCGCCGGTGCAATCGGCCTTCGGCGGCGCACGCGACCTGATCGAGGAGCTTGAGCTGTCGATCGGCTCTGCTCCGGTCTCTTCGCTGCCGCAGCCCGCCAAGGCGCCGCAATGGTCGGCCGCCAGCATCAGGCTGCCGCTTGCCAATTTCCACGCCGCCAAACGTGATGAAACGGTTGTTCCGCCAGAGCCGGTGGCAGAAGCGCCGGTGGCTGAAGCGGTAGCGCCAGCGGCTGAAGCGCCGTCTGCCGATCTTGCCGCGGCAGAGTCGCAGCCCGCGATCGAGCCGTCCGCCCCGGTCGCCGAGCAATTGGCGCCGGCCGTCACTGTCGATCCGTCCGAGGAATTCGAATCCGCGTCTCCGTCGCTTGGCTTCCCCGCCGAGCACGATCGCCATGACGAGGTGATCGCGTCGGAAGAAATTGCCGAGGCCGACGACTTCGTCGAAATCGAAGACGAACTCGAAGATTTCGGGTCCGACGCCGGTTTCGATCTCATCGCCGCTGCCGTCGAAGGCGAGATCCAGGCCGATGCGGCGCTGACCGAGGTCGTGCCTGAAGTTCCGCATACTGCCGGCACTTTCGATCTGGACGATCTGCTCGCCGACGTCTCGCGTTATCCGGTGCCGCAACGCCCCAATACGGCGCCCGTTTCGCCGCAGGCCGCATCGATCGAGGCTGCGCCGGTTGCTGCCGCCGCCCTTGCTGTCGCCCCTATGGCCGCCGCATTTGCCCAGCCTCAGGTGATCGCGCCAGCGCCGCTCGCCGCAGCCCCCGTTCAGCCTGCTCCGGTCGAGCCGGCGCCGGTCTATGCCGCCGAAGCCGCAAGGCCGGTCGCGCCGCAGCCTGCCGAGGTTATTGCACCCCAGCCCGCCGCAATGGCCTATTCGCGGGCGCCGCAGCCTGTGCCGGAAGCCGACGACCCCTTCGCCGGCCATGATTTCGAGCTGGATCTTGCCGGCATCGAGCTGGAACTCGCCGATCTCGATTTCTCCGAGTCCGAGGTGACGCCGGCTGAGCCCGAGCGGCAGCCGGAGCCGGCGGTCCGTGCCGCCCAGCCGGCCGCTGCCATCTCGCCCCGATCTGCCACCGGTTTTACGCCTGAGCCGCAAAATCCCGCTTTCCAGCAGGCGGCTTCCGCCGCTGCGCGGCCTGCTCCGGCCTTCGTTGAGCCCCAGGCTCCAACGCCGGCTCCGGCCGTCAACTGGTCTTCTGTCGCCGACTCGACCGAAGACCTGCCGTTTGATCCGGCGATGATCTCCGATCCGGAGGAACGTCCCGAGACGGTCGAGGACATGCACGTGCCGGCGCTGCCGCCGGTCGAGCAGCCCGCGCCGGTCGCGAAAACACAGGATTTCGATTTCGATCTCGACGCGGAGATTGCCAGCTTCTTTGAACCGGCCAAGCCGCGGGAAACGCCGGCCCCGGTTCGCGATACCGCTGCCGCCGCGGCAAAGCCGGTCAAGCCGACCATCGCCGACGGCCTCGATGATTTCGAACGGGCGCTGGAAGAAGATTTCCGCCGCAGCGTGCGCGAGCCGGTCGAGCGCCGCGAGACCTCTGAGGTCCGCATCGAATCGGCAAGCCAGGCAGCCGACTTCAGCCGTGCCCGGTCGATGCGCCGGCTGCTGGCCGGAGCCGTCGTGCTCGTGGTCTTCGCCGGTGTCGCTTATGGTGTCTATTCCTCCGTCTGGAACGGCGAGGGGCTCGGCATCGTCGCATCCGGCGAACCGCGCGTCATCACGGCCGACAAGGAGCCGGTCAAGGTCGTTCCGGAAAATCCCGGCGGCAAGACCGTGCCGAACCAGGATAAGGCCGTCTACGATCGTGTTGCCGGTTCTGCCGAGGAGCCGAAGCAGAAGGCGCTGGTTTCTTCCGATGAGGCACCGGTCGATGTCGTCCAGCGGACGCTGACACCGGAATCGCTGCCTGAGGACGACGAGAACGCCAACGCCAGTGATCAGGTCTCGCCGACCGCAGTCGGTGAGACGGAAGATCCGCGTTTGCTGCCGAACCAGGACAGCGCCGATAACGCTGCCGCCAGCGATGCCGACAAGACGCCATCGGTTTCACCGCGCAAGGTCCGCACGATGATCGTCAAGCCTGACGGCACGCTGGTCGCCCGCGAGGAACCAGCACCCGTCGACCAGCCGGCTGCCCAGGCGACACCTTCTGTGCCGGCGACGCAGTCTGCACAAGCCGCTCAGCCGATGCCGGCCTTGACGGCTCCGTCGGCGCAATCGGCTTCACCCGTGCCGCCGGTCGCCGGAACGGCCGCAAGCTTCCCGGCGAACGCCGAGGTTGCTTCAGCCGATGCCCGCTCCGCAACGCCTGCCGAAAGCGCGCCGGCAAAGCCGCCGCTTGCTGCCGATGCGCCGGCCGCAAATCCCGCCCCGGTCAAGACCACGGCGGTCACCGATACCGCTCCGGTTCCGATCGCGCGCCCGGCCGATCAGCCCGTCAACGTCGTCGGCACGGTGACCGAAAAGGGCAACGTTCGCGCTCCCGCACAGCAGCCGAAGCCCGCGCAGCAGCCGAAGACGACGGAAGTCGCTGCTGCAGCACCCGCCGCCGCACAGCCGCAGCAGCAGGCTGCCTCCGCCGGCGGCTACGGCATACAGATCGCCTCGCTGCCATCGCAGGACGAAGCGACCAAATCCTATGCCAACCTGTCGAAGAAATTCGCCGGTGTGCTTGGTGGCCGCGCTCATGAAATCCGCAGGGCCGATATCGCCGGCAAGGGCACTTTCTACCGTGTCCGTATTCCGGCCGGTTCCAAGGACGAAGCCGCAGCGCTCTGCGAACAGTATCGCGCGGCGGGCGGAAGCTGCCTGATCTCCAAGTAGCATCGGTTTTCAACGAAATAACAGGAGCGGCGGGCCCGATCGGCCCGCCGCTCTTTTTTGTGCATCGCGCCCGAGCTTGCTCGCATTTGGCCGGGCGCCGTCTATGATTCTGATATGACCGAATCAAAAGCGATGATCCTTGGCTGCAGCGGCCTTGCCCTCACATCCGAAGAGAAAGCCTTCTACCGGGGCGAACGGCCCTGGGGCTTCATCCTCTTCGGGCGCAACATCTCCGAAGCAGGACAGATTGCCGATCTTGTCGCCGAACTGCGCGACAGCGTCGGCTGGCATGCGCCGGTGCTGATTGACCAGGAGGGTGGCCGCGTTCAGCGCATTCGTCCGCCGGTCTTCGCACGTTATCCCTCCGGCCAGGCGCTTGGCGATCTCTATCGCCGCGATCCGGCGCTTGGGTTGCGCGCTGCCTGGGCGATGTCGCGGCTGCACGCCTTCGACCTTTCGAGCCTCGGCATCGATGTCGATTGCCTGCCGGTGCTCGACGTGCCGGTCGAGGGCAGCAGCAGCGTCATCGGCGACCGCGCCTATGGTGACGACCCCCAAACCGTCATCGCCATGGGCCGGGCGGCTGCCGAGGGGCTGAAGGCCGGCGGCCTGTTGCCAGTGATGAAGCATATGCCCGGGCACGGCCGCGGCTTTGCGGATTCACATCTGGAGCTGCCTGTCGTCACCGTCTCGCGCGATGAGCTGGAGGCCCATGATTTTCCGCCCTTTATCGCGATGAAGGACGAACTGATGGCGATGACCTGCCACGTCGTCTTTACCGCCATCGACCCCGACAATCCGGCGACGACCTCACGCAAGGTGATCGACGGCGTCATCCGCGAGCAGATCGGCTTTACCGGTCTGCTGCTTTCCGACGACAGCTCGATGAATGCTCTTTCCGGCACGATCGGCGAACGCGCGGCGAATATTATTGCAGGCGGGTGCGATATCGTGCTGCATTGCAATGGCCATATGGACGAGATGCTGGATGTCGTGGCAAATGTTCCGCCGCTCGCCGGTCAATCGCTTGCCCGCGCAAAAGCGGTGGAAGCAGGTTTTGCCGCGCCGGATGCCGCCGATGAGGCGGAATTGCGGGCGGAATTCGAGGCGATGTTTGCGATCGTGTGATCGCAGAGGAGCAGGGTGGTGATCACGGTCAAGGGCACGGAGCGTCCGCAGGCGGCAACGCCGATGGACAAGTTGTGGCAGGAGAACGGCGCCGAGCGCGCCAGCCACGAGCCGGCGCTGGTGATCGATGTCGCCGGCTTTGAAGGCCCGCTCGATCTGTTGCTCTATCTTGCCCGCAACCAGAAGGTCGATCTGTCGCGCATTTCGGTGCTGGCGCTGGCCGAGCAATATTTGCAGTTCGTCGAAAGCGCCCGGCGCATCCGCATCGAGCTTGCCGCCGATTATCTCGTCATGGCGGCCTGGCTTGCCTATCTCAAGTCGCGGCTGCTGATACCCCAGCAGATCAAGGACGACGGTCCTTCGGGCGAGGAGATGGCGGCAACGCTCGCCTTCCGCCTGAAACGCCTCGAAGCCATGCGCCAGGCCGCCGAAGGCCTCGTCAACCGCAACCGCCTCGGCCGCGACATCTTCGTGCGCGGCGCGCCCGAGCATATTCCCGACCGGCAGCAATCCGCCTATGCGGCAAGCCTCTACGATCTTCTGACCGCCTATGCGGCGCTGCGCCAGCGCAATGCCGTCACCCAGGTGACGATCGAGAGGCGCAACGTCTGGTCGCTGACCGATGCGCGTGAATTGCTGACCCAGATGATCGGCGAGGTCGGCGACTGGACGGCGATGGAGCATTATCTGCTGCGTTATCTCGCAACGCCCGAGGAACGCGTCACGGCGATCGCCAGCGCTTTTGCCGCCTCGCTGGAGCTGGTGCGCGAGGGCAAGCTGGAAATCCGCCAGGACGGCGCCTTTCAGCCGATATACATGCGCCGCGGACCAAAACACGCCACGCTGCAGGTGGTGGAGCAGGAGCAGCCGGCTTGATCGATCCGAAGAGCGTCGAGGATTTCGAAGACGATTTCGAAGGCAGGAGCCGTGACCTGCAGGCCGAGATCGAGGCAGAGCGCATCGCCGAGGCGCTGGTCTTTGCCTCCTCGCAACCGGTCTCCGAAGGCTTCCTCGCCGAGCGCCTGCCCGAGAAGACCGATGTCCGCGCCATCATGCTGCGCCTGAAGGCGCACTATGCGCCGCGCGGCGTCAACCTCGTGCAGATCGAGGGCGCCTGGGCCTTCCGCACCGCCGCCGATCTCTCCTTCGTCATCCGCCGCGATGACAACGAGGTGAAGAAGCTCTCGCGAGCCGCATTGGAAGTGCTGGCGATCATTGCCTATCACCAGCCGGTGACGCGCGCCGAGATCGAGGATATCCGCGGCGTCCAGACCTCGCGCGGCACGCTCGACGTGCTGATGGAAGCCGGCTGGGTGCGGTTCCGCGGCCGGCGGCGCACGCCGGGCCGGCCGGTGACATTGGGCACCACACGCGATTTCCTCGACCATTTCGGACTCGAAGAGCTGCGTGACCTGCCCGGTCTCGAAGAATTGAAGGGCGCGGGCTTGCTGTCGGGCCGCATTCCGGCGAATTTCAATATTCCCTCGCCGTTGATGAACGACGAACTGACCGAGGACGAGGATCCGATCACCCAGATGGATCTCGAGGAATTGGGGTTGCTGGCACCGCGCGGCACCTCCGAAGATTGAAGGACTTCGTCTTGCTTTCGCCATGCATGGCGAAAACAATGGCGGCCATCACTTTTCGACCGGTCAATGGCTTGTCACAAAGGGCGATACCGTGACATTAAGCGCAGTTCAAAGGGCTTGATGTTGGAAACGGTGTCGGAAATTCTTACATCAGGGAACATCGAAACAGGGAGTTAGGGTAATGGGTTCTTTTAGCATGTGGCACTGGCTGATCGTTCTGGTCATCGTGCTGTTGTTGTTCGGTCGCGGCAAGATCCCGGAACTGATGGGCGATGTCGCCAAGGGCATCAAAAGCTTCAAGAAGGGCATGACGGACGAGGACGCGCCCGACACGGCCAAGACCGTCGATCACAAGGCCGACGAAACGAAGTAACCAAGTGCGGGAAAAAGCGCAGCCCCCGCGCTTCCCGTCCAGGAGCCTTGCATGTTCGATATTGGCTGGACCGAGCTTTTGGTCATCGCGGTCGTCCTGATCGTGGTCGTCGGTCCCAAGGATTTGCCGCCGATGCTGCGCGCTTTCGGCAAGATGACGCAGCGCGCTCGCAAGGTGGCGGGTGAATTTCGTGCGCAGTTCGACGAAGCGTTGCGCGAGGCCGAGCTTGACGATGTCCGCCAGACGCTCAGCGACGCCCAGAAGCTAAACCCGGTCAACAGCCTGCGCGAGGCGATGAACCCGCTTCGCCAGATGGGCAACGAGATCAAGGCCGACCTGCAGAAGGCGACCGCAGTCCCGGAAAACAAGACCGAGGTGCCGCCGGATGCCGTTTCCGCGCCGACGCCGTCGATGGGCCTGCCGGAAACGCCGCCGATGGTGCCGGCACCTGCGCCGACGCCGGAACCCGCTGCTGCCGCGGTCGCCACAGCCGACACAGTAGCCGCCAAGCCGAAAACGGTGCGCAAGCCGCGGGCCAAGGCTGCGGATAAGGCGGCCTTTGCCATCGCCGCGCCCGTGGAAAACGTGCCTGCGGAAAAACCGAAGCGCACGACTGCTGCCAGAAAGCCCGCAGCGCCGAAGACGCCGGCGCAGATGAAGAAAAAGGACGAGGCATGAGCGGTGATATCGAAGACAAGCCGCAGCCGTTGATCGAGCACCTGATGGAGCTGCGCACGCGGCTGATCTGGTCGATCGGCGCGTTTTTCGTCGCCTTCATCGCATGCTTCTTTTTTGCCAAGCATCTCTTCAACTATCTGGTCATTCCCTACAAGACGGCCGTGCAGTGGGCGCATCTCGATGTCGAGAAGGCCCAGCTGATCTACACCGCACCGCAGGAATTCTTCTTCACCCAGGTCAAGGTGGCGATGTTCGGCGGCCTCGTGGTTGCGTTTCCGATCATTGCCGCCCAGGTCTACAAGTTCGTCGCGCCCGGGCTCTACAAGAATGAACGCCAGGCCTTCCTGCCGTTCCTGATCGCTTCGCCGGTGCTGTTCCTGATGGGCGCGGCACTCGTCTATTTCTTCTTCACGCCGATGGTCATGTGGTTCTTCCTGTCGATGCAGCAGGCGCCGGGTCATGACGAGGTGGCGATCTCGCTGATGCCGAAGGTCTCGGAATATCTGAGCCTGATCATGACGCTGGTCTTCTCCTTCGGCCTCGTCTTCCAGCTGCCGGTCATCACCACGCTGCTTGCCCGCGTCGGCCTGCTGACATCGCAATGGCTCGCCGAAAAGCGCAAATTCGCCATCGTGCTCGCCTTCATCGTCGCCGCCGTGCTGACGCCGCCGGATCCGATGTCCCAGATCGGCCTTGCGATACCGACGATCCTTCTCTACGAGATTTCCATCCATGCGGCGCGACTCGTGGAGCGCCAGCGTGCCCGGCAGGCGGTCGAAAAGGACACCGAATCCGCGGACGTTGCCAAGACGGACAGCGTCTGAGCGGCAATCCGGAAATCCTTTCACGAACGCCGTCTCATCCGGCCGAAGCCCGGTCAGGCTTTGGCCGGGTCACTTCTGTTGCAACGACCTGGAACGACGATGCTCGATATCAAATGGATCCGTGAGAATCCCGAAGCGCTCGATGCCGCCCTCGCCAAGCGCGGTGCGGAGCCCCTGGCGCAAAATCTCGTTGCCCTCGATGAAAAGCGCCGCTCCGCCGTGCAGAAGGCGCAGGACCTGCTGTCCCGCCGCAACCTCGCTTCCAAGGAGATCGGCGCGGCGCTGTCCCAGAAGAACGGTGAGCTCGCCGAGAAGCTGAAGGTCGAGGTCGCCGAATTGAAGGCTATGCTGCCGGCGGTCGAGGAAGAGGACCGTCAGCTGACGGCGGAACTCAACGACGCGCTGTCACGCATCCCGAACATTCCTTTCGACGACGTCCCGGTCGGCAAGGACGAGCACGACAATATCGTCACCCGCACCGTCGGCGAAAAGCCGCGCTGGAACCACACGCCCAAGGAGCACTTCGAAATCGGCGAGGCGCTCGGCTATATGGATTTCGAGCGCGCCGCCAAGCTCTCCGGCTCGCGCTTCACGGTTCTCACAGGGCCGCTCGCCAGGCTCGAGCGCGCGCTTGGCCAGTTCATGATCGATCTCCACACCCGCGAGCACGGCTATACCGAAGTCAGCTCTCCGCTGATGGTTCGCGCTGAAGCGCTGTTCGGCACCGGCAACCTGCCGAAGTTCGAAGAGGATCTCTTCAAGACGACGGATGGACGCTATCTCATTCCGACGGCGGAGGTGACGCTGACCAATCTGGTGCGCGAGGAGATCCTCGACCAGGAAAAGCTGCCGCTCCGCTTCACCGCCTTGACGCCGTCCTTCCGCTCGGAAGCGGGTTCTGCCGGCCGCGACACCCGCGGCATGCTGCGCCAGCATCAGTTCTGGAAATGTGAGCTCGTCTCGATCACCGATGCCGAGAGCGCTGTTGCCGAGCATGAACGGATGACCGCCTGCGCCGAAGAAGTGCTGAAGCGCCTCGGCCTGCATTTCCGCACGATGACGCTTTGCACCGGCGACATGGGCTTCGGCTCGCGCAAGACCTACGATCTCGAAGTCTGGCTGCCGGGACAGAATGCCTTCCGCGAAATCTCCTCCTGCTCGGTCTGCGGCGATTTCCAGGCCCGCCGGATGAATGCGCGCTACCGCGGCAAGGACGACAAGAGCAACAGGTTCGTGCACACGCTGAACGGCTCCGGCACCGCCGTCGGCCGCTGCCTCATCGCCGTGCTTGAAAATTATTTGAACGAGGATGGCTCGGTCACGATTCCGGACGTTTTGCTGCCTTATATGGGCGGATTGACCAAGATCCAACGGGCGGCCTGAGGCGATGCGCATCCTGCTTACGAATGACGACGGCATTCACGCCGAAGGCTTGGCCGCGCTGGAGCGGATCGCCCGCACGCTGTCCGACGATGTCTGGATCGTGGCGCCCGAGACCGACCAGAGCGGCCTTGCCCATTCGCTGAGCCTGTCCGAGCCATTGCGGCTGCGCAAGATTTCCGACAAGCATTTCGCCTTGCGCGGCACGCCGACCGATTGCGTCATCATGGGCATCCGGCAGGTGATGGACATCAAGCCCGATCTGGTGCTGTCAGGCGTCAATTCGGGCTCGAACGTCGCAGACGACGTAACCTATTCCGGCACGATCGCCGGCGCCATCGAAGGCACGATGCAGGGCGTGCGCTCCTTCGCGCTGAGCCAGGCCTATCTCTATGAAGACGGTGCGCGCATCGTGCCATGGGAGGTCTGTGAGACGCATGCGCCGGCTCTTCTGGAAAAGCTGATGGTTCTGGATTTGCCGGAGGGCACGTTCCTCAATCTCAACTTCCCGAACTGCGGTCCGGGCGAGGTCGACGGCGCCGAGGTGACCATGCAGGGCAAGCTCGCCTTCAACCTGCAGGTCGATGCCCGCTCCGATGGCCGCGGCTTTCCCTATTACTGGCTGAAGTTCGGCGAGCGCGCCGGCGCCTTCATCGAAGGCACCGATATTCACGCCCTCAAGCATAACAAGATTTCGGTAACGCCTTTGAAACTGGATCTGACCGATTATTCCGTGACGGACCGCGTGGCGCGGGCCCTGGGATACGGAGCACAGGTTTGACGGCAAGACTGGCCGAGAAAGAGGGCTTTGCGGCGCTCGTCCTCAGATTGCGTGCCGAAGGCATCTCCGATCTCGATCTGCTGACCGCGGTCGAGCAGACGCAGCGCTCGCTTTTCGTGCCGCCGCAATTTTCCGATGACGCCTATTCGAGCCGGACGATCCCGATCGAATGCGGCTCCTTCCTTGAAGGCATCGATTTTGTCGTCCGCATCCTGCATCACCTGAAGCTGAAGCCAGGACAGCGCGTTCTGGAAATCGGCACCGGCAGCGGCTTTACCGCCGCCGTCATGGGCCGCATGGCCGAGCGTGTTCTGTCCATCGACCGCTACAAGACGCTGACATCGGCTGCGCAGCGGCGCATGGAATCGCTTAGTCTGCGCAACGTCATCATCCGCCACGCCGACGGCAGTGCCGGCATGCAGGGCGAGGGCACCTTCGACCGCATCCTGGTGACGGCGGCCTTCAATGCGATGCCGCGCTTTTATACCGATCAGCTTGTTTCCGGCGGTTCGATGATCGCGCCGCTGATGATCTCCGAGCACGAATGCCGCATGGTCCGGCTGACGAAAACCGGCAGCCGTTTCGAACGCGAGGAATTGTTCGAAGCCCCTTATCTGCCGATCGTTCCGCGCCTTGCCTCGCTGCTGTAAGCTCTACGATTTTTCCCGTAAGCTATGGTTATCAACTTCTCAAAAATATCGCACTGATTCCAGCATCTTAACTGCGTGGTAATACTAACGCGTTTTAATAGACTCACAAATGGTTGCGTTCTCAGTGGGTCGAGTCAATGCGTTTCAGTCTTTCGCCGAAGTTCGGGAAGTCGGCCGGTAATCTTCTGGTTGTGAGCCTGCTGGCAAGTGCCGCAACAGGCTGCAGTTCCGATGTGACACGGTTTGGTGGCTTGTTTTCCTCCTCAGGGCAGGATCAGATCACCACAAGTTCCATTCCGCGCAGGGGCGGCGCTCAGGCTGATCCTGTGCCGCGCGCCGATCTCGGCGGCTCCGCCGTTGCAAGCCAGTCGGGTTATGGTGGTGGCAATGGCGCACTGAACCAGCCTTATCCGTCGAACCCGAGTTATGATCCGGTCCGCACGTCGAGCGCCCGTATGGCCTCCGCGCCGGTTGCGGTGCAGCGTTCCGAGCTTGCAGCTCCGGGCGCCGTTGCGCCAGTCCGGCAGCGGGAAAAGGAAGTCGCGCTCGCCCAGCCTTTCCCTTCAGCGCCTCAGGCGGAAAAAAACCGATTGGTGGCCCCGACCGCGCCGAAGCTGACGCCTGATACTTTGACGACGGGCACGACGCCGAAGGTGTCCGGCTGGTCCGGGACCAATGCCCCTTCCGTAACGCTGCGTCCGGGTGAAAGCGTTGCCACGCTGTCCAGGCGCTTCGGTGTTCCGGAAAAGGAAATCCTGCGCGTCAATAATCTGAAGACAGCCTCCGCCGCCACGCCCGGCCAGGCGATCCTGATCCCGACCTTCAATGGCGGCAATGCCGCCAAGGCGGCGTCGCAGGCGGCTGACCTCTCCAAGCCCGGCAAGATGCCGGAACCGGTGAAGGCGCCTGAACAGAACGTCGCCGTCGTTCCCGGCGCCAGTTCCGCTCGCGACAAGACCATGGCGAGCGCCGATGCCACCGGCAAGCTTCCGCCCGGCGCCGGCAAGGATCCGAAAGCGCCTGCCGGCACCTATGTCGTCAAGCAAGGCGATTCGCTGGCAAAGATCGCCAAGGCGACCGGCACCAAGATCGACGATCTCAAGGCCGCCAACAATCTGTCTGCCAGCTCGGTGAGGGTCGGCCAGGCGCTGAAGATCCCGAACGGCACCGCCGACAATATCAAGACAGCATCGATCCAGCCGCAGAAGGTCGATCCGAAGCCGGCTCAGGCGGCGCCCGCCCAGCAGACGGCCTCCGTCGAACCCGCACCCTACAAGGCGCCGGTGGCCACTCAGACGGTCGACGATGTCGAGAAGAAGTCCGACGTCAGCTCCGCCGCACCGGAATCGACCGGCATCGGCAAGTATCGCTGGCCGGTCCGCGGCCAGGTCATTGCTTCATACGGCGCCAACGTCAACGGCAACCGCAATGACGGCATCGACATCTCTGTGCCGCAGGGAACGCCGATCAAGGCCGCGGAAAACGGCGTCGTCATCTATGCGGGCAACGGCCTGAAGGAACTCGGCAACACGGTTCTCGTCCGTCACGACGACGGTACCGTCACCGTCTACGGCAATGCGGATACGCTGAGCGTCGCCCGCGGTCAGAAGATCCAGCGTGGCCAGACCGTCGCCGTCTCCGGCATGAGCGGCGATGTCAAGCAGCCGCAGGTCCATTTCGAGGTGCGCAAGGACGCATCCCCGGTCAACCCGATGACTTTCCTGGAATAGGTACAGCGTCCCAGGAAGCGCAAAAGCCCGGCCACCCGCCGGGCTTTTGTCATTTAAGGCATGCTGCAACGAGGAGCGGATCTGAAAGAGCGCGCGACGCGCTTTAGGCCCGGTCGATATGCACGCGCATGCGTCCGGCCAGATCCTGGATATACTGCCAGGCGACGCGGCCGGAGCGGGCGCCGCGCGTCGTTGCCCATTCCAGCGCCTCGGCATGCATCTTGTCACGTTCGAGCCCGAGCTTGAAATGCTCGGCATAGCCGTCGATCATGCCGAGATAATCTTCCTGGCTGCATTTATGGAAGCCGAGCCAGAGGCCGAAGCGGTCGGATAGCGAAACCTTCTCCTCGACGGCCTCAGACGGATTGATCGCCGTCGACTGCTCGTTTTCCATCATGTGGCGCGGCAGCAGATGGCGCCGGTTCGAGGTGGCGTAGAAGAGCACATTGTCCGGTCGCCCTTCGACACCGCCGTCGAGTGCCGCCTTCAGCGACTTGTAGGCGGTGTCGTCGTGGTCGAAGGAAAGATCGTCGCAAAAGACGATGACGCGGTACGGCGTGTCCTTCAGTAGATCGAGCAGGTTGGGCAGGCTCGCTATATCCTCGCGATGGACCTCGACCAGCTTCAGCGCAGAGCCGCTTTCGCGCCTGACATCCTCGTGCACGGCCTTGACCAGCGAGGATTTTCCCATGCCGCGCGCACCCCAGAGCAGCACATTGTTGGCCGCATAACCTTCGGCGAACCGCACCGTATTCTCATGCAGGATGTCGCGCACATGATCGACGCCGCGGATCAGCTTCAGCGCCACTCGGTTCGGCTTGTTCACCGGCTGTAGATGCAGGCGCGATGGCGCCCAGACGAAACAGTCCGCCGCATCCCAATCGTTGACGGCAGGCGCTGGTCCGGCAAGGCGCTCGACGGCATTTGCAAGCCGCTTGAGCTCGGCAAGCAGCGCGGTGTTGATTTCCTCGGTCATCGCAAGCTCCTGATTTCTTGCTGCGGCAATGCACTCTATCTTTCGATGCGGGGTAGCATGGTGTTTTGCCGGCGGAAAGGTTATGAGGCAGCGGAATCGGTACTGTTTCGGGCTGTTTCTGTTGCATTCATCGAAGCGGCAATTATAGTCCGGCAACCTGAAAAATGAGGCGGAGTTCCGCCGCCAAGCCTGAGGAGTTTAGCATGTTCATCACCCCGGCATTCGCCCAGAGTGCCACCGACACCGCAACCGGTTTCGGCGGCTCCGGTTTCGAAATGATCATCCTGTTCGTGCCGCTGATGGTCGTCTGGTACTTCCTGCTGATCCGTCCGCAGCGCGCACAGGCCAAGAAGCGTGAGGAAACCCTGAAGGCGATCCGTCGCGGCGATCAGGTCGTCACGGGTGGCGGTCTCGTCGGTAAAGTCACCAAGGTTATTGACGACAAGGAAGTCGAAGTCGAGATTGCCGATGGCGTTCGCGTGCGCATCGTCCGCAGCGGTATTTCGGATGTGCGCGTCAAGGGTGAACCCGTCAAGGCCGACGCAGCGTAACAAGCGATAACGGCAGCACTGCCGGATCGGAAGATCGTCGAGAGAATGTTGCATTTTTCCCGCTGGAAAACACTTCTGATCTGGCTGGCCGCGTTTGCGGCCATCATCATTGCTGCGCCCAATCTGCTGAGCGAGGCGCGGCGTTCCTCTCTGCCGGGTTGGCTGCGGCAGGACCGCGTAACGCTCGGTCTCGATCTGCAGGGCGGCTCGCATATCGTTCTGAAGGTCGAGCGTTCCGATATCGTCAAGGACCGCCTGGAAGAAGCGGTCGCCAATGTCCGCAACACGCTGCGCGGCGCCGGCATCCGCTATACCGGGCTGACCGGCAACGACCAGACCGTCACCGTCCGGATCACAGATCCGGCTGAGACGCAAAAGGCGGTCGAGCTCCTGAAGCCTTTGACGGCGGCCGGCGGACGTTCCGGACCGGAGGTCGCGCTGCAGCAGGGCGAGGACGGGCAGCTCTCGCTGCAGATTTCCGACGCCGGCATCACCGCTGACGTCGCCTCCGCCCGGACCCGATCGCTCGATATCGTCGCCCGCCGTATCGCTGGATTCGGCCATGCGAATTTCATCGTTCGCCCCGATGGCGCCGACCGCATCGTCGTGCAGGTGCTGGGATCGGTCGATGCGGAACGGCTGAAAAACCTCCTCAATCAACCGGCAAAGCTTTCCTTTCATCTGATCGATGCAAGCATGTCGGGGCAGGAGGCGCTGAACGGCCGCTGGCCGGCGACATCGCAGGTGCTCTATTCGCTGGATGATCCGCCGGTTCCTTATCTCGTCGATCGCACGGCTTTCCTCACCGGCAGCAACATGGTCGGTATCGAGCCGGTCGTCGACCCGCAGACCCAGGATAGCTCGATTGCCTACCGCCTCGATGCCGAAGGAACGCGGCGGCTGGCCGAGGTGACGGGGCAAAATATCGGCAAGCACCTTGCCATCGTCTTCGACGACCAAGTGATGTCGTCACCGGCCATCGATGCGGCGATCACCGGCGGCGAGGGGGCAATTTCGGCAAACTTCTCCGAGGATGGCGTCCGCGACCTGGCGATCATGCTGCGCGCCGGCGCCCTGCCGGCGACGCTGACGAGCGTCGAGGAGCGCAGTGTCAGCCCGCGATTCGGCGCCGACTCCATCTTCTCCGGCCTCATTGCCGGCCTCGTCGCCGTCGTGCTGGTCGCGGCACTGATGATCGCGCTCTACCGCATCCTCGGCGTCGTTGCCGTCGTCTCGCTTGTCTTCAACTTGATCTTCATTGTCGCGGCGCTCAGCCTTGCCGGCGCGACGCTCACCTTGCCCGGCATTGCCGGCATCGTGCTCATCGTCGGCATGGCGGTCGACTCGAACGTTCTGATCTACGAGCGCATCCGTGAAGAGGAAAAAACCGCCCATTCCTTTGCAGAGGCTGCCGGCCGCGGTTTCTCGCGCGCCTTCGCAACGATCGTCGATGCGAATGTGACGATCTTCATCGCCGCGATCATCCTGTTTTTCCTCGGCAGCGAATCCATCCGCGGTTTCGCGGTGACGCTGGCGGTCGGCATCCTCACGACCGTCTTCACGGCTTTCACGCTGACGCGCTCGATCGTTGCCGTCTGGCTGCGGCGGCGCCACCCCGGCATCTGCCGAAAAGCGTTCTGACCCATCTTTTCGAACACGCCAATATCCGGTTCATGGGGATCCGCCGTTACGTCTTTACGGCGTCGGCGATCATTTCGCTGATTGCCATGGCCGCCTTTGCCACCGCCGGCCTGCGTCTCGGCATTGATTTCACCGGCGGCTCGCTCATCGAGGTGACGGCGAAGCAGGGCAATGCCGACCTTGCCGATCTTCAATCGCGCCTCAACGATCTCAATCTCGGTGAGGTCAGCGTCGCGCGCGCCGGAGGGCCGTCGAATGCACGGATCCGCATCGCCTCCCAGGGCGGCGGCGAGAATGCCGAGCAGTCTGCGGCGACGCTGGTGCGCGGCGAGCTCCAGGAGGATTATGACTTTCGCCGCGTCGAGGTCGTCGGGCCCGCCATCTCCGGCGAATTGACGATGATGGCGACGCTCGGCGTGCTGGCAGCGCTGGCGGCGATCCTGATCTACATCTGGATCCGCTTCGAATGGCAGTTCGCGGTCGGCGCCATCGTCGCGACGCTGCACGACGTCATCATCTTGCTCGGTCTCTTCGTCCTCACCGGCATGGAATTCAACCTGACGAGCGTCGCCGCCGTGCTGACCGTTGTCGGTTATTCCCTGAACGACACGGTGGTGGTCTATGACCGAATGCGCGAGAATCTGAAGCGATACAAGAAGATGCCGCTGCCGATCCTGATCGATGCGTCGATCAACCAGACGCTGTCGCGCACCATATTGACCGCGGCGACGACGCTGCTCGCCTTGCTCGCGCTCTATCTTTTCGGAGGGGAGGTTATCCGCTCCTTCACCTTTACGATGCTCTTCGGCGTCGCTCTCGGCACCTTCTCTTCGATCTATATCGCCGCTCCTGTGCTGATCGTCTTCCGGCTGCGGCCGGAAAGCCCCGATGGGGAAGAGAGCAACAAGACGGATGCTGGTGTAAAATCCGGCACGGTGGTTTGAAAACATGGCAAAAGGCATAGAAATCCGCGCCGCGCATTTTCCCGGGCGCGCGCCGATCGATACTTACGGCAATGGCGGCTTCCGCTTTGCCGACATGTCGCATCGCGGCTCGATCCTTTGCCTCCCCTCCGGCATTCACGGCTGGGACATGGACATGTCGAAGCCTCTGTCACCGGAAAACTTCCGCCGCGTATTGGAGGAGGCTGATGATATCGAAGTTCTCCTCGTCGGGACCGGAACCGAGCTTCGCCGGCTGCCCGAGGAATTGAAGCAGGCGCTGAAGGCGCGCGGCATTGCTTCCGATCCGATGAGCACCGGTGCAGCGGTACGCACCTTCAATATCATGCTTGCCGAGCAGCGCGCCGTCGCTGCGGCACTGATTGCGGTCTGACGATGGTTGAAGCGAAGACTGCGACGAACCAGGAGATCTGCCTGGCGATGCTGCGCGACAGCGATCGCGACCGCTACCTTGCCTGCCTGCTGTCGCCGGAGGACAAGCGCGGCGCGCTTGCAGCACTCTACGCCTTCAATGCCGAGCTTGCCCGCATTCGTGATCTCGTACACGAGCCGTTGCCCGGCGAGGTGCGGCTGCAATACTGGCGAGACCTGCTGGAAGGCAGCGCCCATGGTTCGACGGCGGCCAATCCCGTCGCTTCAGCACTTCTGACGGCGATCGAAACGCACCGCCTGCCGCGCAAGACGCTGATCGACATGATCGAGGCCCGCACCTTCGATCTCTACGACGATCCGATGGAAACGCGTCTGTCGCTCGAAGGTTATGCCGGCGAGACGGCATCGGCCCTCATTCAGCTTGCAAGCCTGGTGCTTTCGCCCGAGGAAGCCGCACGATCGGCCGCCGCCGCCGGTCATGCCGGTGTAGCCCAGGCGGTCGCCGGCCAGTTGCTGCTGATGCCGCTCCATCGCCGCCGCGGCCAGGTCTATATTCCGCTGCAGATCCTGTCCGCCACCGGTCTCAACCGCGATACCTTCCTTGCCGGGGACGACCGGCCGCGCATTTCCGCCGCCATCGAAGCCTTTGCCGGCCTCGGTCGCGAACATCTGGCAAAGGCGAGGGCGGCAGGGCCGATCGCGGCCACGGTCTTTCCGGCCTTCCTGCCGGCGACGCTTGCCGAACCGGTGCTTTTCAGGGCGCAGAAGCTCGGCGCCGTCCTGTTCGACCGGCCGCTACAGCCGCCGCAATGGCGCCGCCAACTCAGTATGGCCCTCTCGGCCGTCCGCAGAAAAATCTGACACCGGTCAAACTCGCGCAAGTCTCGCGCGTTACAAGGCCTGAACCGCTACCTTTTGAACGGAGACTCGGCGTGGGCATTATCGTCTGGTGCGTTCTTTTCGCCATCGTCATCTTCTTTGCCTTCGTGGTCACGCGCATGGCTGCGCAGAACAAGGAAGACGGCCTGCATGACACGGGCCTCGCCATCATCGAGTTCGGCCGCGCCTTTCCGAACGAGGCGATCCGCCAGTTGCAGGCGACGGAGAACGGCCAGGCCATCTTCGTGCGCCTGCATGACAATAAGGCCGGCTTCATGCGCAACATGTCGCGCCACTTCGCCTGTCATCTGATCGAGCCGGGCCGGGTGCGCGTCGTCAGCTCGCAAACGGGCAGGGGCCTGGTGATCGATTTCCTCGATGCGCCGCATCACAACGGCGATTTCGAATTCTCTTCCGCCAAGGAGTCCGCGGAAGTGGCGCTCTGGCTGCTCGGCAACTATATCGCCGAGCCGGATAAGGATCTGCCGTCCGACCATATTTCGGCGGCGAACAAGCACTAGAACAGGATGATTTTAGGCCCGGTTGGCCTAAAATCTGAATCCTGTTCTAAATTACAGAGTTAGAGCATGATGTCGTCCGAAAACCGCTCACACTTTTCGGCATCATGCTCTAGATAGCGAGTTAGGCGCTTTCGGCGAGCGGCGAGTTCTGACCCAGCCAGGCGGCGCAGTCCGCAAGCGCGCGCCGCGCGATCAACTGCCGCTTCATGATCGTCTTGTCCTTGCCGCGGAAGCGTTTGACGCCCTCGGGCTTGACGATCAATCCGGGCTGGAGCTCCGGAAACAGCCCGAAATTGATGTTCATTGGCTGGAACGAGCGTTTGCCCGGCTCTTCGTCGGTGACGATATGGCCGCCGGTGATATGACCGAGCAGCGAGCCGAGCGCCGTCGTTGCCGGCGGCAGCGAGATCGCCTCGCCCTTGCGTTCGGCAGCGGCGAAACGGCCGGCCATCAGCCCGACGCTGGCGCTTTCCACATACCCCTCGCAGCCGGTGATCTGGCCGGCGAAACGCAGGCCGGGCCGCGATTTCAAAGTCAGCGACGGGTCGAGCAGGGTGGGGGAGTTGATATAGGTGTTGCGGTGCAGGCCGCCGAGGCGGGCGAATTCCGCATTTTCCAGGCCGGGGATCATCCGGAAGATTTCCACCTGCGCGCCATATTTCAGCTTCGTCTGAAAGCCGACCATATTGTAGAGCGTGCCGAGCGCATTGTCCTGGCGCAGCTGCACGACGGCATAGGCTTTGACCGTCGGGTTATGCGCATTGGTCAGCCCCATCGGCTTCATCGGCCCGTGGCGCAGCGTCTCGCGGCCGCGTTCGGCCATCACCTCGATCGGCAGGCAGCCGTCGAAATAAGGTGTGCCTTCCCATTCCTTGAAACCGACCGTGTCGCCCGATATCAGCGCATCGACGAAGGCATTGTACTGCGCCTCGTCCATCGGGCAATTGATGTAATCCTTGCCGGTGCCGCCGGGACCGACCTTGTCGTAGCGCGACTGATACCAGCAGATATCCATGTCGATGCTCTCGCGGTAGACGATCGGCGCGATGGCATCGAAGAAGGCGAGCGAATCCTCGCCCGTCTGCGCCTGGATGGCGCTTGCGAGTGACGGCGCGGTCAGCGGCCCGGTGGCGACGATGGCGAGATCCCAGTCACCAGGCGGCAGGCCGGTGACCTCTTCACGCACGACCGTGATCAGCGGGTGGTCGTGGATCGCCCGCGTCACGGCTTCGGAAAAGCCGTCGCGATCGACGGCGAGCGCGCCGCCAGCCGGCACCTGGTGGCGATCAGCAGTGGCCATGATCAGCGAGCCCGCCATGCGCATCTCGGCATGGATGACGCCGACGGCATTGCTGGTCGCGTCGTCGGAGCGGAAGGAGTTGGAGCAGACCAGCTCGGCAAGTCCGTCGGTCTTGTGTGCATCCGTGCCGCGCACCCCGCGCATTTCATGCAGGATGACGGGAACGCCGGAACTGGCGATCTGCCAGGCGGCTTCCGAACCGGCAAGTCCGCCGCCGACAACGTGGATGGGGGAATAGGAAGAGATCGTGTTCATTCCGGGCTGATATCATGTCGGCAGGTGCGATCCAACACCCCGGAATCAAAAACGGCGCCTCGGGGCGCCGTCTTGGAAGCATCAAGCCGTTGTTAGCGACTAGCTATTAACGGAACGAGCGGGATGCGATATTGCGGATGTCGTAACGGCTGACGCCGATATCGGACAGGGTCTGGTTCGAGAGGCCGCCGAGTTCGTTGAGCGTACGGCGGTAGCTGAGCCAGCTTCTTGCAATGCGGATCGGGTTCATTGTCTTTTTCCTCAAACAAATGTCCGCTGGATGGCGGGATCGCCTCTCTCTCTGCGGTTGATGTTTATATAGGCGAGAACCGCGCTTTTGTGCAGTGCAAATAAAAGGCGTCTGCTATGCAATTGTGCAATGTGATGCTTGCCAATTAAGCGGTGGATATTTTTTGAGCGGGCTAAAGCACGCAAAGGCGTGCAACCGACGCGGCAGTGCGTCGGGAAAAAGAAAACGCCCGGTGTGGGTACAGCGGGCGTTTCGATCGAGGACAAGCTGCTTGGGAGGAGACAGCGAATGCCTTGAATTAGCGGGCGGAAGCCTCACGGGCAACGCGATGGATGTCCGAACGGTCGATGCCGAGGTCGTGCAATTCGCGGTTGCTCATGCGGCCGAGTTCGGTGACGGTCTGACGGTACTTGCGCCAGTTATTGAAAGAGCGAGAGAAGTTCATGTTAAGCCCCTTTCCGAGGGTTTGATCTGCCAGCAGCCACTGATCGGCGCTGACCTCTATTTGATGACCGGAATATATGTTGCGGCGCGAAAGAGGAAAACAGCCAAGTTTTCAGATCACCTATGCGAAGTATGCAATGCTCAAACGCTGTTTGACCAACATCTACCGCTTTTTGGTCAACGAATAGGCAAAATGATTCTGAGGAAAGCAATCTGGTTTGGCGCAACGAACGGGCGTTCTTGCGTCAGAACGCCGTTCCCTCCGGCGGTTCCGCCTGTGCGTCCACCACAATGAGGCGTTTCGCCTCGGATCGACAGCCGCCCATGTATGCGCAGCCTCGGCGAGGGCGGTGTGGCGGCAGTGTGGCAAGACGGGGCCAAGCGGCCGAAATCTTGGGACGCCAATGCTTTAATGCGTTTTTGCGCAATAAGACGCCCGCCGGGGGAGGATCCGGCGGGCGCATTACGATGACTGGCAACTGGGAGGAGGAGTGTTGCCAGTCTTATCGCAGCGCGCTTGGGAGGAGGAGTGCGCGGCTGCGAATCTCGTCACGGACAATCATTCCGCGGGCATCCGGCAGAGCCGGGCCGGGGCGCCATCCCCGTGCTTCGATGAGTCTTTAAATAGTATGACTAATTGAATTTTTGCAGTGCAATAAATTCATGAGGGATGTGCGCAAAATGCATACCTCTCCGGATATGCACTTATAATAGCGCTGATGACGTTAGCGGCCGGTTAATACTCGCCCCAATTTAGACCAATGAGGAATTTGTATATTTGTCGCGAGGACGTTTGCGAACCTCGATGCTGCGTCTATAACGACGGAAGCCGCAGCGCCGGAACGAGCGTCGCGGAAGTCAAGGGGTGGGAGCATGTATCGCGGCAGATTGGAGCGGGATCTCTCCCTCTGGGTGGGCAAGGGCCTGCTGGGGCAGGAAACGGCAGGCGCGCTTCTTGCCGAATATGACAGCCGCCCGGCAAGCTTCAGCCTCGGGCGGGTGTTGATGGCTCTGGCGGCGGTGCTGCTGGCAGCCGCCATCCTGCTGGTCGTCGCCTCCAACTGGGAGGCCATCCCGCGGCTTATCCGCGTCGGCGTTATCCTTGCCCTGATCTGGGTGGTGCACCTCGCCGCCGCCCGGATGCTCGCCCGCGGTGCGTCCGCGGCGGCAAGCGGCTTGCTGATCATCGGCGCGATGAGTTTCGGTGGCGCCATTTCACTGGTCGGACAGATGTATCATCTCTCCGGCGACGAGCAGACGGTGATGTATCTCTGGTTCGCCATCGCGACGATCTCGGCGATCCTGTTCCGCTCGGGTGCCGTGGCCGTCGTCGCGGGTTTCCTGTCCTGGGCATCCTTTGCCGTCTATCTCGAGAATTACGACACACATTGGATAGGGCTCGATCCCTGGATGGCGCCCGTCATGGCGGTAATCGTCATCGGGCTGGTGCGGTATACCGGCGCCGAGCGGGTCCGCCATCTCGCCTATCTGCTGCTGATCGGTTGGCTCGCCTGGCTCTATACGCTTTACGAGGAGATCGCCGTGGCGCTCGCCTTCGCGATCGGCGGCATGGCGGCCTTCGTGCTGACGGCGTTGCCGACCCGCTCTGTTGCCTCCCTGGTCAGGAGCGCCGGTGCGGCCCCGGCCTTCTACAGCTTCCTCGTTGCCGCGATCGGCTTCCTGCTGCTGCATATCGAAATCGAGGACGGCTGGCCGCTGGTGGTGCTCGGCGTGGCGACACTTGCCGCCTCGGTGCTGGCGATCGCCCTGCATGGCAGGGACAACGGCGCGGTGCGTTATCTCGCTTACATGACCTTTGCCGCCGAGATGCTTTATCTCGCTTCCGTCACTGTCGGCTCGATCCTCGGCACGTCGAGCCTCTTCCTGTTCTCCGGTCTCGTCGTCGCGTTGGTTGCCTGGATCGTCATCCGTCTCGAACGGCGCTTTTCGGCGAATGCACAGGGGGAGCGCGCATGAACTCGCTGATGGCAAGGCTGCACTCCGGCAGGGGTTATCTGCTTTCGGCAATCATCGTCGCCGGTCTGCAGACCGTGATCCTCGGCACGATCATCCAGAGCCGCGCCTCGATCCTCAACAACGGCGCCGAAGTGCTGCTGAAGACGGCGCCCGTCGATCCGCGCGATTTCCTGCGCGGCGATTATGTCGTCTTGAACTATGACATTTCCTCGGTGCCGGTGCAGACGGTCTCAGGCGGCATTCCAGCCGAGCCCGGCGAGCGCACGCTATGGGTTCGATTGAAGAAGCAGGAAGACGGTTTCTGGACGGTGATCGAATCGTCATTTCGCGAACTGCCGCCGCTGCCGGAGACCGTGATCCTGCGCAGCCAGCCCTTCTACAGTGGCGGCCTTGCCGCCGGCGACAGCATCCGCGTCGAATACGGCATCGAGCGCTATTACGTTCCTGAAGGTCAGGGCAAGCCGATCGAGGAGGCCAGAAACGGCGGCAATGTCGCAATCGCCGTGCGCGTCTCGCCGGCGGGAAGCGCGCAGATCCGCGGTCTTCTCGTTGACGGCAAGCCGGTTTACGACGAGCCGCTCTACTGATCCGGCGGCACTTCGGAAGGGCGCGGTTTGCGAGCCGCAAATCCCTGTCATTTGCCGTTCATTTTTCCTTTGCCTCGACCAAATCGGGTGATATAGAGACGCCGCGCTCCGGAAGGCCTCATGCGCAGGCTTAGGCATGCGGTTTTGTGAACGCGGGTATGGTGAAATTGGTAGACACGCCAGATTTAGGTTCTGGTGCCGCAAGGCGTGGGAGTTCAAGTCTCTCTACCCGCACCAAGCTGTTTGCAGGCGGGAGATAGTCGTCCCGAATACCCCGCGAGTGCCGTTCCCCTTTGGGTGGAATGATACAGGAATTGGGAAAAGCCACGCGCGGCACGCTGCCGGCGTCGTGCTCATTGAAACGAACGGCGTCTGGGCACGGCCGCCAGGACATGAAGGTAGGAAGACATGCAGGTTATCGAAACGCTCGCTGAAGGGCTGAAGCGCGAAATCAAGGTCGTTATCCCGGCCAAGGACATGCAAGACAAGATGAATGAGCGTCTTGCCGATGTGAAGGACAAGGTCCGCATCAACGGCTTCCGTCCGGGCAAGGTACCCGCTGCTCACCTGAAGAAGGTCTACGGCAAGTCGATCATGGCCGAACTCGTCAACGAGATCGTCCGCGAGCAGCCGTCGGCCATCCTCTCCAGCCGCGGCGAGAAGTCGGCCACGCAGCCGGAAATCGCCATGACCGAGGACAAGGACGAAGCCGACAAGATCCTCGCCGCCGAGCAGGATTTCGAATTCACGCTCTCCTATGAAGTGCTGCCGCCGATCGAACTGAAGTCGGTCAAGGGCATCAAGGTCACGCGCGAAGTCATCGACATCTCGGACGACGAAGTCACCGAGCAGGTCCTGAAGGTCGCCGAAAGCGCCCGCGCTTACGAGACCAAGACCGGCAAGGCCGCCAACGGCGACCGCATCACCATGGATTACGTCGGCAAGGTCGACGGCGAAGCCTTTGAAGGCGGCACCGACCAGGGCGCCGAACTGGTGCTCGGCTCCGGCCGCTTCATTCCGGGCTTCGAAGACCAGCTCGTCGGCGTCAAGGCCGGCGACGAGAAGACCATCACCGTGACCTTCCCGGCCGACTATCCGGCCAAGAACCTCGCCGGCAAGGAAGCCACCTTCGACGTATCGGTCAAGGATGTTGCAGCCCCCGGCGCCGTCGAGATCAATGACGAACTCGCCTCCAAGCTCGGCATCGAATCCGCCGATCGCCTGAAGGAAATCGTCCGCGGCCAGATCGAATCGCAGTACGGTTCGCTGACCCGCCAGAAGCTGAAGCGCCAGATCCTCGACCAGCTCGACGAGATGTACAAGTTCGAGACCCCGACCTCGCTCGTCGACGCCGAATATAACGGCATCTGGAGCCAGGTGAACAACGACCTCGCTCAATCCGGCAAGACCTTCGAGGACGAAGAGACGACCGAAGAGAAGGCACGTGAGGAATACAAGACGCTTGCAGAGCGTCGCGTCCGCCTCGGCCTCGTTCTCTCCGAAATCGGCGAAAAGGCCGGCGTCGAAGTCACCGAAGACGAGATGCAGCGCGCCATCTACGATCAGCTGCGCCAGTATCCGGGTCAGGAAAAGCAGATCCTCGAATTCTTCCGCAGCCAGCCGGGCGCCGCAGCTTCGATCCGCGCGCCGATCTTCGAAGAGAAGGTCATCGATCATCTGCTGACCGAAATCGACGTCACCGACAAGAAGGTGACCAAGGAAGAACTGCTCGCCGAGGAAGAAGGCGAGGCGAAGGCTGAAACCAAGAAGGCCGCCCCGAAGAAGAAGGCCGCCGCCAAGGCTGAAGCTGCCGACGCCGGCGAAGGCGAAGAAGCCGCCGCTCCGAAGAAGAAGGCCGCTCCGAAGAAGAAGGCAGCCGACGAAAGCGCCGAATAATTGCTTCCCGGTTCTGATGTTTGAAGGCCCCGCCATCGTGCGGGGCCTTTTCTTTTGCGGGGCATCCGGCAGTCCCCGGTGTTGTCCTCATCCGCAACAACAAATAGTTGCAATGAAGTATAAATCGGTGCAGATTTGCTGGTGGGTGGAGGGACCTGAAAATGACCGCAAAGAACGACATGAAGAAGCTGGTAGAGGATATCTATGCTGTGCGTGGCCGCGGCGATATCGAGGGCACGCTGGCGCTGTTCGGGGAGGATTGTACCTTTCGGATGGCCGGCAGTGCACGGATGGCGCCTCTTTCGACTGAATCCGGCGGGCCTGCCTTTCGTCAGGTGATAGAGCAGCTCATCACTGTTTGGGATCTATCCAAGATCAAGACAACCGGCATTTATGTGGACGAGGACGAGCATATGGTCTTCGCCCATCGCGAAGGTGAGGTCCGGCACATTCCATCGGGCGTGAGCTTCCATACGGAATTCGTCGACAAAATCCATTTCAAGGATGGGAAACCAGTCAAGATCGTCGAATTCGTCGACACGCTGCAAGTGGCTGAGATAGCCCAGATAAACCAGGTCGCTCAAACCTCAAGCCGCTAAAGCGTATCGCGTTGACCGTGATCCGTGCGACGCGCTTTAGCGGAATGGCAATTCAATGCGCCGTCCGCGTCAGCTCCGCGACTTTCCTCACATGGCTGACGGCAGCAGTGCCGCCTGCTGTTTTGGTGAAGAGGCTGAGTGTCTCTTCCTCATCGTCGGCGACCGGCGTCAGGGCCTGATCCATATAGGTCTTCGACTTCGCTTCCCTTGAAATCAGGAATGCCGAAATGGTCAGGCCGATGATCGTGCCGGCGAGCGAAGCGTGTTTTCTGAAGGTTTCCCAGGCAAAACGCGGCCAGAAGACGAGCGGATTTTCACGCGGCAGGTCGGGGCGCCGCTCCGAAGGCGTCTTCAAGCGCAGGAGGCCGCTCTGCAGCGGATGGACGTTTTCCAGCGGCACGGTCGTTGCGAAGGAGACGAGAACCTTGACGAGTCTTGCGAGCGGTACCCCGGTCGCCACGGCGCGGCGCAGCAGCGTCTTCATATGATCAGGTGAATAATAGAGCGCCCAGGCCTCGTGGTAGATGTCTTCCCACTCCTGCTTGCTCATCTTCGGATGCGCGGTGCAGACGTGCTCGACATCGTAGATGTTGAGATCGCTGTCCATCTCGACATTCTTCTTCCATAGAACCTGATGATCCTCGGAGCCGGGCAGCGGCGTCAGGATGAAGAATTCGATGACATCGAGCGGCAGCTCTTCCTGGATGATCGCGATGTCGCGGCGGATCGATTCCGGCGTATCGGCGGGGAAGCCCAAGATATAACCGGCGAGCGTCATGATGCCCTGCGCCTTCCAGGCGAGCAGCATCTTGCGATATTCGGTGATCTTGTTCTGGTTCTTCTTGGCGGCCGTCAGATTGTCAGGGTTGACGTTTTCGAGGCCGATGAAAACGCGGGTGACGCCGGCCCGCCGGGATTTCTCGATAAAATTCGGGATCTTGTGGCAGAGCGTGTCGACCTGAATCATCAGGCCGAGCGGAATGCCGTCCCGCTCCTTGAGTTCGATCAGCCGGTCGAAGATCGCTTCCCAATCCTTGTTGCGAGCGAAATTGTCGTCGGTGATGAAGAATTTATGGATGCCCTGCGCCCAGTTCATCCGCACCAGCTTCTCGACGTCATCGGCCGAGCGGAAACGCGACTTGCGTCCCTGCACGTTGATGATGGTGCAGAACGAGCACTGATAGGGACAGCCGCGTCCGGCATCGAAGCTGGTGCTGAGCCCAAGCGTGCGCTGGATATTGTCCTTCGGGAGGAAGGGAACCGGCGTGCCGCCGATGCCGGGAAGGTCGTTCATGAAATTATAGAGCGGCTTCAGCTCGCCGCTCGCGGCATCGCGCAACACCATCTCCAGCCGGCCCTCGGCCTCGCCGGCAAACATCGAAATGCCCATATCACGGCAGGCTTCGAGCCCGACCGCCTTGCCGTCCAGCATCGACAGGCAGCCGGAAACATGGAAGCCGCCGATCGAAACCGGCAGGCCGGCATCGCGGAAGGGCCGGGCGATATCGAGCGCACGTGGATACTGGTTGGTCTGGACGCCGACCAGCGCGATCATGCCGAAATTGTCGTGGCGCTTGAATTGTGCGAGCAGCCCGGCGAAGTCGATCCGCGTATTGGTCTCGTCGATCACGGTGATGTCGATCGCCGTATCGGGCCCGAGCACCTTACGCTCAGCGCATTCGGCGGCGATGCCATAGAGAGCCGCGAGCGAATTGGAAGGGATCATCGCCCGCCACCAGCGGATGACATAGCCGTCGTCGTCATAATGCGACGGCTTGATCAGGATTAGCTGAAAACGTCGGCGCGCAGCTTCCAAGACATGGGACAAGATTATCTATCTTTCTTCAGAAGCTTTTGCCGGAGGCAAAATGGCGTTGAATGCATCTATCAGGCATGGCGTATCAATACGATTCAGGCGGTCAAACTAAGGCGCAAAAAACGGCGCTGCACGCAAAACGCTTCTCGCAGCACATTCCTCAATATACTACCCGATATCGAGCAGCAATGCGCGGTGGTCGGAGACCTCGGGCGCCTCGACCACCTCGAACCTGGCAATCTTCACCTCCGGTGTGACCAGCATGTAATCGGCAAAGCGGCCATGCTTCAGATAGTAGGAGGTTCGCGTGTCTACAAGGCCGTTTCCGGTGACGAGCTCGGAAAGCCCGAGTCTGGCGAGAATCGCGAAAGTCTCGCTGTCGGGCAGTACGTTGAAATCGCCGCAGACAACGAGCCCTTCACCGCCGGGCCAGACGCGCTCGACAAGCGCAACCAGTGCGGCGGCCTGCTTCGCGCGCGCCGCCGTGTCGCTCTTGCCGGCCGGATCACGCAGGCCATGCATATGGGCGATGGTCAGGCTGGAAGCGTTCTCACGGCTGACGACGCGGATGCAATGGGCGTTCCGCGGCCGCGGATGTTCACCCCAGCCGTTGGCGGAAAAACCGCCATGCACGAAGTCCAGCCCCTGGGCGATAACCGAATGCGATTTGCGCACGAAGGTCGCCAGCCCGAATTCGGCGGCAATGGCGCTATCGCCGTTAAACAGCTCGCCTCTCGATGTCGGGCAGAAGAAGCCGTCGTGGCCGGGCAGGGCGGCGCTGATCTCTGCAAACAGATTGGCGCGCTGCGGCAGTTCCAGCCCGGCATCCCGATAGATCGACCATCCCCAATCCGCACCCGGCGCCCGCAGCACCTCCTGCAGGCACAACACGTCCGCATCGGCCTGCCTGACATAATCGATCAGGGCCTCATGCAGCCTGCCGCCCCAGGCGTTGAGCGAAATGATGCGCAATGTCGTTCGGCTCCGTTTTTGGACGGCCGGACCGAGTCGACAGCTCTGTCGTCCGGGATGCGTTTAAAGTTCCGACTTGATGTCGCCCATCCGGTTCCAGGCGTCGAGGCCGGCGATCTTGTAGGCTTCGGCAAGCGTCGGATAGTTGAAGGTGTTTTCGACGAAATATTCGACCGTGCCTTTGAGATTGAGCACCGCCTGGCCGATATGCACCAGCTCGGTGGCGCCTTCGCCGACAATATGCACGCCGAGCAGGCGGCGTGTCTTCAGCGAGAAGATCAGCTTCAAAAGCCCGGTGTCGAGGCCCATGATATGACCGCGCGAGGTTTCGCGGAAACGGGCGATACCGCATTCATAGGGAATGCCGCGCTCCTTCATCTCCTCTTCGGTCAGGCCGCAGGTCGAAATCTCCGGCACGGCATAGATGCCGTAGGGGAAATATTTCGGCGGCTCCTTGGCAACCGCGCCGATCGCAACGCGGGCGGCGATGCGGCCCTGTTCCATCGAGGTCGAAGCAAGGCTCGGAAAGCCGACGACGTCGCCGGCGGCATAGACGTTGGCCACGGATGTCTGGAAGGTTTCCGGATTGACCTTGAGACGGCCGCGGCTGTCGGCTTCGAGGCCGATGGCCGGAAGGTTCAGCGCGTCGGTCGCGCCCATGCGGCCAGCGGCAAACAGCACCATATCAGTCGTCAGGCGCCGGCCGCTGTCGAGCGTCAGCTCGACCTTGCCGCCCTCGAGCGTCTCCACCTTGTCTGCCTTCTGGCCGAGCAGCAGCTTCATGTTGCGGTCGCGCAGCTGGTAGGTGAAATCCTCGACGATTTCCTTGTCGATGAAGTCGAGCATCGTCGCCTTCGGGTCGATGACGGTGACGGCCGTGTCGAGCGCGCTGAAGATCGTCGCATATTCGATGCCGATGACGCCGGCGCCGATGACGACCATCGAGCGCGGCAGCTCCTGGATATCGAGCAACTCGTCGCTGTCGAGAACGGTCTTGCCGTCGAAGGGTATGTAATCGGGGCGGAACGGCTTCGTGCCGACGGCAAGCAGCACGCTTGCGGCGGTGACCTGGGTAATCTCGCCGTCATCCTTGATCACCTGCAGCGTCGACGCATTGATGAAGCTCGCCTTGCCGCGAATATGCTGCACGCGGTTGCGGGCGAACTGGTGTTCCAGCACCTCGACTTCGTGGTTGAGCGTGATCAGCAGACGGCGGCGCAGGTCATCCGCACTGATCTCTTCCTTGACGCGGTAAGACCGGCCGTAGAAGCCGCGTTCGCGCCAGCCGGAAAGATTGAGCGCGGTCTCGCGCAGCGTTTTGGAGGGAATGGTGCCGGTATGCACGGAGACGCCGCCGACGCGTTTGCCCTGCTCGATGACAAGCACCTTCTTGCCGAGTTTCGCAGCCTGGATCGCGCCGCGGCGCCCCGCGGGACCGCTGCCCACCACAACAAGATCGTACTGAAGCATCATCTGGCCCCGGATTGGAAAGGAATCATTTGCGACACAAAAATGTCGCCTGTCTATCGGTAGCCGGTCAATGTTACAGATTGTTTTACAAGTGCCGTTTCAGCCGGATCTGTGTTTTATCAGCGTCAGGCCCGTAAGGCCGACATCGCCGTTGATGATGTGGTCATGGACGATGATATCAAGTGCATCCGCCGCGTCGATGATCACCATCGTCAAATCGATGTCAGCGCGCGACGGCTTCAGATCAACTTCAGCCCCTTCAGGCTGACATGGCCATCTTTGCCGATGATGACATGGTCGTGGACGGTGATATCGAGCGCCTTGGCTGCCTCGATGATTACCTTGGTCATGTCGATGTCGGCGCGTGACGGCGTCGGGTCGCCGGAGGGGTGGTTGTGGACGAGGATCATCGCCGTTGCCGAAAGCTCGAGTGCGCGTTTGACCACCTCGCGCGGATAGACCGGCGTATGGTCGACCGTGCCGCGGCCCTGCACCTCGTCGGCGATCAGCACGTTGCGTTTGTCGAGGAACAGGATGCGGAATTGTTCGCGCGTCTCATGCGCCATGGCCGCATGGCAATACTGGATGACCGAGGACCACGAGGAGAGCACCTGCTTGCTCCTGAGTTCGCTCTTCAGCGTCCGGTGGGCGACGGTCGAAATCAGCTTCAGGTCGAGCGCCACGGCCTCGCCGACACCCTTTACCTCCGTCAGCAGCGCCGCCGGGGCGCCGAAGACGCCGGCGAGCGAGCCGAAGCGTTCGATCAGCGCCTTAGCGATCGGCTTGGTGTCGCGCCGCGGGATCAGGCGAAAAAGCAGGAGTTCGAGAATTTCGTAGTCGGCAAGGGCGGTGTCGCCCTGTTCGCGGAAGCGGTCACGCAGCCGCTCGCGATGGCCGTGATAATGCTCCTGCGCGGCGAGCGAAGCGGGCAGGGCGGCCTTGGCATTCGGCGCGGCCGTTTTTTGCGGCTGTCCGCCGAAGAACGAGCGTTCGTCGGCGGCAACAGGCTCTTCGGTCTCGAAAGGCAGCTCGTCGTCGGAAGATGTCGCTACCGGCCCCTTCGCCATCGGATCGTCACCCGGCAAACGATGGCAGGCCGGGGCGGTCGAGCCCGCCGGGCGACAGGGTGAAGATCTCGCAGCCGTCGGAGGTGACGCCGACGGTGTGTTCGTACTGCGCCGAAAGCGACCGGTCGCGGGTGACCGCCGTCCAGCCGTCGGCCAGCACCTTCACATGCGGCCGGCCGAGATTGATCATCGGCTCGATCGTGAAGATCATGCCTTCGCGCAGTTCCGGCCCCTCATTGGCGCGGCCGTAATGCAGGATATTCGGCGAATCGTGAAACAGCCGGCCGACGCCGTGGCCGCAGAAATCACGCACCACCGAGCAACGCTCGGCCTCGGCATAGGTCTGGATCGCCTCGCCGATTGCGCCGGTGCGAGCGCCGGGCCTGACGGCGGAAATGCCGCGCATCAGCGATTCATAGGTGACCTCGAGCAGTCGCTCGGCGGCGCGCTTGATCGTTCCGACAGGATACATCCGGCTGGAATCGCCGTGCCAGCCGTCGAGCACGAAGGTGACGTCGATATTGACGATATCGCCTTCGCGCAGCGGCTTGTCGTTCGGAATGCCGTGGCAGACGACATGGTTGATCGAGGTGCACGTCGATTTGGTGTAGCCGCGATAATTCAGCGTCGCCGGATGGGCGCCGTGATCCATGCCGAAATCGAAGACGAACCGGTCGATGTCATCGGTCACTAGCCCCGGCTTGACGATGTCGGCCAGCGCATCGAGGCAGCGCGCGGTCAGCTGGCATGCCCTGCGCATGCCCTCGTATGCTTGCGCGTCGTAAAGCCGGATGGCGCCCGTATTCTTCGAGGGCGCGGAAGAGGCTTCGATATAGTTCACCATTGCAGGGCCTTAGCGGAGAATATTAGAATTGTTCATAATGCAGCTATGCCGGGTTCGTCCATCGCGATCAACAGTCGGGGTGAGATTTCTGAAAAGATACGGCCCGGGACGGTCAGCCCGCTCTTTGAAAGTAAAGTCGTTCGTTGTCACTTCGATGCGGCGGACACCGATTTCCTGAAGCCGTCATGCACCCAAATCAACCCGTAGGCCTCGCAGACCTTGGCCGCCATAAGGCGATGCAGCTCTTGGCTATCGTCGATGTCGAAAGATTGGACCACGCCGCCATTGATGGCGAATACCGCGTGCGGTTCAAGGCCGCTGTTGTCGATCAGCAAAACCTCGTCCGCGATCGTCAGGGCGTCCGTCAGCTTTGCCAGCGATCCCTTGTGCCGCCTCCGGATGTCGGCTTCAGGAATGTTGTGTCCGCCCTTCTGGACGCGCTGCCTGACGCGCTCCACGTTCGTTTCTACGGAATCCAGGGCCACATAGTAGAGATCGACTTTGAAACCAGCCGACTTCGCCTCGCGCATCAGCCGGAGAGATTGCTGGCTGCTCAGTGTTGTCTCAAAGACGAATGATTGCCGGGTTTCGATCATCTCTGCGATCCGGCGAAGGGCGACCTCGGAAGCTCGCCGTTCCTTTGACTTGCCGTCGTCGCTCTCAGGCAGAGACTTGGCAATCTCGTCGGCATTGATCCATACGCCTTCAAGATCGAGCTTCGCGAAGGCGGATGATTTGCCGGAGCCGTTCGGCCCACCAAGGATGATGCACGTCAATTCCGGCATGAAGCGATTGCTACCTTACTGTAGCAGGAGCGCGATCCTTGTTACGCTCACGTTTCGCCCGATCCTTAGCTTCGTTCTGTCGATCCTTGGCAGAGATCGTCAGACCCATGCGACGGCTTTCGGCCAACGCTTCCCGGCCGATTTGCTTGAGCGCTTCCTTGTTTTCTCGATACTTCCGCAACAGCATCGGCAATCTCCTATTCGTTGCCAACATAATGCGTCAGGCCGTCGGCTGCAAATTTCTCTTGTTCCAGGTTCCGCCCGCAAACAACACCGGTTGCAACAGGTCGCGGGAGACGGCTTTTAAGCCCTGTCGCCGGGTAACCCAACCACGGATCGCCTGCCGGTCCTCGTTCGCCGTCAAATCATTGGCCAGGATTGAATATCCACAATCTTCTCAAGAGGATAGGATTGATTGCGTGAAACCTCCCCGCTACTCACCGATTGGTGACAGCGGGGAAGGGTCGTTCGTGCTTGATGAAGCGGTAAAACTTGAAAATTTGCCTGAGGTCGGCGGCGAGCCGGAACGGCGTGTGCGGGATCGCGGCGCCACGGAGCGCGCCATCCTTGCCGCTGCCAAGGGGTTGCTGGCCGAGGAAGGCTTCCAGAATTTCGGCATCAATGCCGTCGCCCGCCGTGCCGGTTGCGACAAGCAGCTGATCTATCGTTATTATGGCGGTCTTGACGGATTGGTCGAGGCGATCGGCGCCGATCTCGGCACATGGGTCAGGGATCGCATTCCGGAAGACGCCGGCGGCATGTTCCTGCTCACCTATGGCGACCTGATGGAGCGGCTGTCGCTTCTCCTCCTCGAAGCCTTGAGGAACGATCCGCTGATGCGACGCATCCTCGCCTGGGAGATATCTGAGAACACCGAGCAGGTGAGGCGGCTTTCCGAAGCGCGTTCGAAGGCGCTCGCTCTCTGGCTGGAGCGCATGCGCGGCTCGCTGGCGCCGCCGAAGGGCGTCGATGCCGCAGCCGTCAATGCCGTCATCATCGCCGCGATCCAGCATCTCGTGCTTGCCGCTGCAAGCGGCGGGCAGTGCGCCGGTCTGTCGCTGAAGACGCCGAAGGACTGGGAGAAGGCGGCGACGGCGCTGAAGCGCATCGTGCGCGGCGTCTACGGCTGACAGCTCATTCATCCACAGGCAGCGGCTGCCGCGTTAACCTTAATGAATGGTTTACGTTGCCTGGCCTCGGTTAACCCGACAGTGTGGAGGGGAGCAGAGATGGAATGAGTAAGAGCCCCCGAGTTGACATCAATGGGAACCAGGATCGCCAAAGCCGCCTTTCTCGTGACTGCGATGATGTTTTTCGCAGTCCTGGCGCTGGATATCGCAATTCCGACGCTGGTGCTTTGCATCATGGCATTGTCGACCCGGTTGGTTTCCCTCGATCTGCCCGTCGCGCGCAAGCATGGAGGAGAGGCCGCATGAAGTGGTTTCTGATCTTCTGGGCCGGCCCCATCGTCTTTCTGGGCGGATGGTACTGGCTCTCCTATTACGACATGAATTTCGGCATCTTCATGCTGTCGCGGCAGGTGCATGACCTGACGTTCCAGCTGTATGGCGAGGTCCTCGGCATTCCGCCGGAAACCATTCCGCCGCTCGTTGCCCGTGCGATCGCGGTCGACAGTCTCGTCGTCTTCGCCATCCTCGGCTTCCGGAAACGCAGGTCGATCGTCGCCTGGTGGAGGGCGCGTCAGCTGAATTCGTCTCCATCGGATCTCGCCAGCAAGGAAAGCCTGTCGAGCGCGCCTTGAAGGATGAAGCTCGCGGCGGCCGAATCGATCCGTTCGGCCCGCTTGGCGCGCGAGACGTCCATTTCGAGCAGCGTCCGTTCAGCCGCCACCGTCGATAACCGCTCGTCCCAGTAGACAAAGGGCAGCGCGGTCTTCTGCTCCATGTTGCGCACGAAGGCGCGTGTCGCCTGCACCCGCGGACCTGCCGATCCGTCCATGTTCATCGGCAGGCCGATGACGAATCCCGCGACCTTTTCCGCTGTCGCAAAATCCATGAGCGCCTGCGCATCGATGGTGAACTTGACGCGCCGGATCACCGGGCGGGGCGTGGCGAAACGCCGCCCGAGATCGGACATTGAAAGCCCGATCGTCTTGGTGCCGAGATCGAGTCCGGCAATGGCCTGCCGCGGGGCAAGCGTCTCGGCCATTTCCTCGATCGTCAGCACCGTCATCGCCATTCCATCCCGTCAAAAGAAATTGAAGTCGCCGCCGCTTTTCTTTGCGGCCGCATGAGATATGTCCATAGCATCCAAACAGGCTTTTGCATCACGTAATAAAGGAGAGATTTCATGAAGATCACCTGGCTTGGCCATTCCGCCTTCCGCATCGAGACCGGAAAAGCGACGATCCTGCTCGATCCGTTTCTCAGCCACAACGCGTCCTTCTCCGGCCAGGATATCAAGGATGTCTCCGCAGGCGTTACTCATATCCTGCTGACGCATGGGCATGGCGACCATGTCGGCGATACAGTGGCGCTTGCCAAGGAAACCGGCGCCGTTGTTCTCGCCAATGCCGATCTCGCTGCCTGGCTCGGCTCCAAGGGTCTCGACAGGCTCGAGATGGGCAATACCGGCGGCACGATCGCGCTCGGCAGTTTCTCGGCGACCTTCACCAATGCGCTGCACTCGTCCGCCCAGATCACCGAAGACGGCGTCTCGCATGCGCTCGGCAATGCCAACGGCCTGATGCTGCATTTCGACGATGAAGCCTCGATCCTCGCCATGGGCGATACCGACATCTTCGCCGACATGGCGCTGATCAATGAATTGCACCAGCCCGATATCGGCCTCGTGCCGATCGGCGACCGCTTCACCATGGGCGGCGCGGTGGCGGCCCTTGCCTGCCGGCGCTACTTCAACTTCAAGACGGCGATTCCCTGTCACTTCGGCACCTTCCCGATCATCGAGCAGACGGCCGATAAATTCGTTGCCGGCATGGAGGGATCGAAGACCGAAGTGAAGGCGCTGAAGCCCGCCGCGAGCCTGTCGATCTGACGAAATCCCGTTGCACCGGGCGGACATGGCCTTTATAGCGGGTAGGAAAAATCCCATCCGGAGAATGCCATGTCCGTCGATCTTGCCACCGTGAAGCGCGTCGCCCACCTTGCCCGTATTGCCGTCTCCGAAGACGAGGCAAATCGCATGGTCGGCGAGCTGAACGGCATCCTGGGCTTTGTCGAGCAGCTCTCCGAAGTCAATGTCGATGGCGTCGAAGCGATGACTTCAGTCACGCCGATGGCGATGAAGAAGCGGACGGATGAGGTGACCGACGGCAGCAAGGCCGCCGATATCGTCGCCAATGCGCCAATCACCGATCACAATTTCTTCCTGGTGCCGAAAGTCGTCGAATAAGGCTTCAAGCCTCTTTCCGACCCTGTTGCCATTTTCAGATCTGAAGCGAAAACATCATGAGCGAACTCACCAGCCTGACCATTGCCGAAGCCCGCCGGAAGCTGCGCGCCAAGGAAATCACCGCACTCGAACTGACCGAGGCCTATATCTCGGCGATTGATGCCGCCAATGGCCATCTGAATGCCTATATAAAGGTGACGCCGGATCTCGCCCGCCTTATGGCGAAGAATTCCGACGAGCGTATCGCTGCCGGCAAGGCCGGTGATCTCGAAGGCATTCCGCTCGGCATCAAGGATCTTTTTGCCACCGTCGGCGTGCATACCCAGGCCTGCAGCCACATTCTCGATGGTTTCGAGCCGCGTTATGAATCGACCGTCACGCAGAACCTCTGGGACGACGGCGCCGTCATGCTCGGCAAGCTCAACATGGACGAGTTCGCCATGGGCTCGTCCAACGAGACCTCGCATTATGGCGCGGTGATCAATCCCTGGCGTGCGGCAGGTTCCAACCAGCAGCTCGTTCCCGGCGGTTCCTCCGGCGGCTCGGCCGCGGCCGTTGCCGCGCATCTTTGCGCAGGCGCCACCGCAACCGATACCGGCGGCTCGATCCGCCAGCCGGCCGCCTTCACCGGCACCGTCGGCATCAAGCCGACCTATGGACGCTGCTCGCGCTGGGGCACTGTCGCCTTCGCCTCTTCCCTCGACCAGGCAGGCCCGATCGCCCGCGATGTGCGCGATGCCGCAATCCTTCTGAAGTCGATGGCGAGCGTCGACGCCAAGGACACGACCTCGGTCGATCTGCCCGTGCCGGATTATGAGGCAGCGCTTGGCCAGTCGCTGAAGGGCATGAAGATCGGCATTCCAAGCGAATATCGTGTCGACGGTATGCCTGAGGAGATCGAGACCCTCTGGCGCCAGGGCATCGCCTGGCTGAAGGATGCCGGCGCCGAAATCGTCGACATCTCGCTGCCGCACACCAAATACGCCCTTCCGGCCTATTACATCGTAGCTCCAGCCGAGGCATCCTCGAACCTGGCGCGTTACGACGGCGTGCGCTACGGCTTGCGCGTCGATGGCAAGGATATCGTCGACATGTACGAGAAGACGCGCGCCGCCGGCTTCGGCCAGGAAGTCAAGCGCCGCATCATGATCGGCACCTATGTGCTGTCGGCCGGTTATTACGATGCCTATTACATCCGCGCCCAGAAGGTGCGGACGCTGATCAAGCGCGATTTCGAACTCGCCTTCAACGCCGGCGTCGACGCCATCCTGACGCCGGCGACCCCGTCTTCCGCCTTCGGCGTCGCCGATGAGAACCTCGCTTCCGACCCGGTGAAGATGTATCTGAACGACATCTTCACGGTCACGGTCAACATGGCGGGCCTGCCTGGCATCGCCGTGCCCGCCGGCCTCGATCAGAAGGGCCTGCCCCTCGGCCTGCAGCTGATCGGCAAGCCCTTCGACGAGGAAACCCTCTTCAAGACGGCTCACGTGATCGAGCAGGCAGCCGGCCGGTTCACGCCGGCCAGGTGGTGGTAACGGATCTAACGATCCGAAAGTTTGGGGCCGCCAACCACGAAGCGGTCGGCGCCATCGCCTTCGCCGCATGGGCCGCAGGCGAGGCTTTCGAGGATTGCTATCGCGATCCTGGTATGATCGCCAAGGGTGCAGCAAGAGTTCGGCGTCTTTCCCCATGAGGCGAAGGGCGAGATCTTCGTTGCTGAACTGGCGGGCGAGATTGCCGGTTGGGGTGCCTGGGAAGGCGAACGGAACTATGTGTCCGATCTCTGGGTGCATCCGGATTTTCAGGGCAGGGGTGTCGGCCGGGCTCTGCTGTTGCATTTGTGCGAGCTGATGGCGACCGAAAGGCTGGCGACCGTCCGGGTCGACACGCATGCCAGGAATGAGCGCGCCATCCGTCTTTACGAACGCTGCGGTTTCAGCATCATTTGGCGCGGCATCGAATTTTCCAAGAGCATGGGTGTGCCGCTCGAAAAGGTGCACATGGAGAAGAAGCTGGGCTGAGCGATAGCCGAAACCGCGGAGGAGGCATTATGGCAAGCAATGATCTCAAGCGCCTGATCGAGGCAACCGATCGCCTGGCTGCCGGCGGCTTCGCCATGGGCGCGGAGTGGCAGGAGGTCCATGAAATCTGCCAGCGTCATGAAGGCGAACAGCCGTTCGACTGGGGTCATGCTCTCTGCCATCGCATCGAGGGCGACGACTGGAATGCCGATTATTGGTATCATCGTGCCGGCAAGAGACGCGGCACGGGCACGATGGCCGAGGAATGGTCGGAGATGCGGACGGAATTTTCTGCAAAAGCTTGAGGCTGAGCCCTGACCGCGCCAGTTCGAGACGCGGTCAGGATGGTTGACTGTTATCTGTTGTTCAGCTGTGACCTGACCAGCTTCAGCCCTCTTTCGGTGATCCGATAGGGCTGGCCGCTGGAGGACTTGATGGCTCTCAGCCGCTTCAGCTTGCGGAAGAGATCGAGGTCGACGCCAGGATAGAGCCAGCCATCGCGGGTGAAGCAACTGACCGCCTCGATCTTCCTGTCGTCGTCGCGGGAAATTTCGATGCGGCCGCCCTGGGCCATGAGATGCAGGATGCGCTGCTCCGTGCGGGAAATGTCCATGTGTTGAGATCCGATATCGCGCCCGATAGGGCGCACAAAAACGATCTGGCGCTCTTTCGAACGTCAGGGCTTCGTTTTTTCGGGCCCATGCGCGCAAGCGGACTTGCGGGCAGGGCCTTTACCGGGTCTGTGACAGGCTCAACATAAAGAGTTTCTTATTTCGCGCGGAAAAAGCGGTCAAGACCGTGCTTGCCGATCAAACCGGTCGAAAACCGCAGTTTCCAGCCGTCATCCCGCTGGGGGCACTGGTAAATTCCGCGACTCAATGGTCTAGTTGCGGGGTAACGCGGAGGTGTCGTTGATCCACATTCGCAATGCCCGCGACGGCGAAGCGGAGCTGTTGAGCGAGATCGGGCTGAGGGCCTGGCAAAAGGCGATGGCGTCGATCGGCGAATCGGATGCGATGATCGATGCAGCCCGCAACGCCTTTCGCAACTTCGTGGAAAACGACTGGCTTACCATCACCGTCGTCGAGCAGAACGGCCAGGTCGCAGGCTGGGCGGCGCGCGAGGGACTGGACGAAACCATCTCGGATTTCTGGATCGATCCTGCCTTCACCCGCCAGGGCCTGGGTTCGGCCCTTCTCGAGCGCATCGAGAAGGAGATCGCCGACCGAGGCTTCGAGAAGGCGGCGATGCAGACCCATTCCGGCAACAACGAAGCGATCGGCTTCTTCCGCAAGCATGGCTATAGCATCCACTGGCTCTCGGTCGCCTATAATCCAAAGCTCGACCGCGACGTGCCCTCGGTCGGGCTGACGAAATCGCTGGTTTCGGACGGTCAGGGTGGATACGGGCAGGAATTCTGATGTTTCGAAAGTCCCGCAGAAAGCGAAGGATTGCTCGCGGTGCGGATGTGAGTGTTCCGCCCGTGGCGGACTATTCGGACGTCACGCAAAAATTATTGCCTTCGGGATCATTCAATACGCTGTAGCTATCCGTCTCGCGGACGAATGTCGCACCGAGGGATAAGAGCCGCTGCACTTCTTTTTCTCGATCTGGAACGGCAATATCGAGATGAACGCGGTTGCGGAGGGGACGTTCTCCCTGACGAAGATGGAAGCAAAAGCGCGGGCCCGGACCATCGACCATTACGGTCGGGTCCGTTTCAGGCGTCAGTCCTATCGCGGCGAGGCGGGCCAACTCCGCATCATCATAGGGCATCACTTCATAGCCATCGAGCGCAGCCGCCCAGAAACGAGCAACCAGTGAGGGGACGTCGCAATCAACCACGATTTCTTTCAGCTTTGCCATAACGCTTTACAGCTTATCGGATCGACGCTGAAGAACGCGCTCAAAGATCGCTCCACCGATGGCCGGCAGCAATGCGAAAAGAATGAGTTGTGGTGTTCCCTGCAGCGTCAACAGGGCGGAAATGGTCAACGCGATTAGCACTCCCGCCAAGGCTCCGGCGAGATAGGGAAGATAATCCTTCAATACTGCCTCCGTGGTGCGAACATCTCAAATCAAAGCGGCATCTTGGCTGAAGATAGAGATCGTGATGATAACGACAATCGGGAGCGGGCTAAACTCATGTCCATTGGCATGAATCAAATTGAGGCGGCGCGCTTCAGGTGCAAAGCTGCCCCTCGATCCGGGCGGAAGCGGGCAACGGCCACTGCTACACAATTCCGCGAAAGCCTTGCACCGACATCCCATTTCCTTTACCTCACCAATGGAAAAGAACAGCCTGCAAAGAGTATCAGATGACCCTTGTCGACGTCCGCACGCCTGATCCGAAACGCTTCATCCCCGGCGCCACCGGCGACTGGGAAGTCATCGTCGGCATGGAAGTCCATGCCCAGGTGCTGTCCAATTCGAAGCTCTTCTCCGGCGCCTCGACGGAATTCGGCAAGCCACAGAATTCCAACGTCTCGCTGGTCGATGCCGCCATGCCCGGCATGCTGCCTGTTATCAACGAGGAATGCGTCAGGCAGGCCGTGCGCACCGGTCTCGGCCTCAAGGCCCAGATCAACAAGCGCTCGCTCTTCGACCGCAAGAACTATTTCTATCCCGACCTGCCGCAGGGCTATCAGATCTCGCAGTTCAAGGATCCGATCGTCGGCGAGGGCAAGATCGTCATTTCGCTCGGGCCGGACCGCCAAGGCCAGTTCGAGGATATCGAGATCGGCATCGAGCGCCTGCACCTGGAGCAGGATGCCGGCAAGTCGCTGCATGACCAGCATGCGACCATGTCCTATGTCGATCTGAACCGCTCCGGCGTCGCGCTGATGGAGATCGTCTCCAAGCCCGACATGCGCTCGTCCGACGAAGCCAAGGCCTATATGACCAAGCTGCGTTCGATCGTGCGTTATCTCGGCACCTGCGACGGCAACATGGACGAAGGTTCGATGCGCGCCGACGTGAACGTCTCCGTCCGCCGCCCGGGCGAAGGTTTCGGCACGCGCTGCGAGATCAAGAACGTCAACTCCATCCGCTTCATCGGCCAGGCGATCGAATATGAAGCCCGCCGCCAGATCGGCATTCTGGAAGATGGCGGCACGATCGAGCAGGAGACGCGGTTGTTCGACCCGAACAAGGGCGAGACACGTTCGATGCGCTCCAAGGAGGATGCGCACGACTATCGTTATTTCCCCGATCCGGACCTGCTGCCGCTCGAGTTCGACGATGCCTTCGTCTCAGCACTCGCAGTCGATCTGCCGGAATTGCCTGACGACAAGAAGGAGCGCTTCGTGCGCGAGCTCGGCCTGTCGATCTACGACGCGTCGGTGCTCGTTTCCGAAAAGGCGATCGCCGATTATTTCGAAGCCGTGGCCGCGGGCCGTGACGGCAAGACGGCGGCAAACTGGGTGATCAACGATCTGCTCGGCGCGCTGAACCGCACCGGCAAGGATATCGAGCAGACGCCGGTTTCGCCGGCCCAGCTCGGCGCCATCATCGATCTGATCAAGGCTGGCACCATCTCCGGCAAGATCGCCAAGGATCTCTTCGAGATCGTGCTGACCGAGGGCGGTGATCCCGCCGAGATCGTCGAAGCGCGCGGCATGAAGCAGGTGACCGATACCGGCGCCATCGAGAAGGCCGTGGACGAGATCATCGCCGCCAATCCCGATCAGGTGGAAAAGGTCAAGGCGAAGCCGACCCTGGCCGCATGGTTCGTCGGCCAGGTGATGAAGGCGACCGGCGGCAAGGCCAATCCGCAGGCCGTCCAGGCGCTCGTCAAGGCAAAGCTCGGCATCGAGGAATAAGCGGTGTATTTCGTCCGCACCGCCGGCGAGCGCGACCTGGAGAAGGTCCGCGCCCTGCTGGTGGAAAGTTTTCACGCGACCTATGACGGCCTCCATGGCAGAGCAAAGGTCGACGAACTGACCGCGCAGCTCTTTTCGCCGGGAGCGCTGAAGGTGCGCCTGGTGCGCAAGGATGCCGAATTCCTCGTTGCCGACGACGGCCGCAAGATCGGCGGCATGGGTTATGCGGCGATGTCGCAGGAGCTGACGAAGACGGTCATGCTGCATCTCCTCTATGTCGCTCCGGCGGTACAGCGCCAGGGCATCGGCGGCGATCTCTTCGCCGAGCTCGAAACCTGCTTTCCGGATGCGGAGATCATGCGCCTCGAAGTCGAGCCGCAGAATGCAGCGGCAATCGCCTTCTATCAGGCGCATGGCTTCACCGAAGTCGGCCGAAACGAAAATAGCGCCCCCGGGCAATCCGGCATTCCGTCGCTGATCCTCGAAAAACCGCTCGAAGGGCATTGAGGCGTGGCCGTCGAATTACCCGCCATTCGCATTCGCCAGGCGCTGAGGGGGGATTTGCCCGCCCTCGTGTCGATATTTGCCGCCGACGCCGTCGGCGGTCATGGCGACACCACCGATCCAGTGGGCCTTTGCCGATTATGTCAGGGCCTTCGCGGCGATCGAGGCTTCGCCCGACCAGGTGCTTTATGTCGCGGAGCGCGGCGGCGAGGTCGTCGGCACGTTTCAGACAATGGTCACGACCACGCTGACCGGCCGCGGCTCGTCGGCGATGATCATCGAGGCGGTGCAGACGCGGGCCGACATGCGCGGGCAGGGTATCGGCGCCGGGATGATCGAGTTCGCCATTGCCGAGGCAAAAGGCCGCGGGATCAAGCGGGTAGCTTTGACCTCGAATGCGATCCGCAAGGATGCCCATCGTTTCTATGAAAGACTGGGCTTCAAGCCCTCGCATCTCGGCTTTAAGATGGCTTTGAAATGACCCTTGGCTGTCGTGGAATCGCTGGACAATTCGGCTTGGCGACGGCATAAGCGAGAAAACGAATTCTGGTTTGGCCCGCATCTGGTGGGCACAAGGAAAAGACATGTGGAATCTTCTGGTTCAGACCTTTACCTGGTGGAACAGTCAGACGATGGGCACGCGTTTTGCGACCTGGCGTTTCGGCAAGCGCGTCGGCGAGGATGAATTCGGCAACGTCTATTATGAAGGCGGCATGTCGTCCTACGGTCTGCCGAAGCGCTGGGTGATCTACAAGGGCTATGCCGATGCCTCCGCCATTCCGCCAGGCTGGCATGGCTGGATGCATCACCGCACCGATGTTCCGCCCTCCAAGGAAAACTACGTCGCCAAGGAATGGCAGAAGGCGCACCGCCCCAACTTCACCGGTTCTCCGCAGGCCTACCGTCCGCCGGGCTCCATCGCCGTTCCGGGCGAACGTCCGCGGGTCACCGGCGATTACGACGCCTGGACGCCGGGCAACTGAGACGGCTCGACCGGGGCAATCCCAAACCCGGCTTTTGGCCACAATTGACCTTTACCCGCAGGTTGGCCGCGCTTGACCGCGGCCGCGAACGAAGAATGTCTGGAGACGGGTACACATGAAGCTCTTCACGCGGAACATGGCGCTGCGTGCCGCCGGGTCGCTGCTGGGGCTCTCGGCCCTGCTTCCGCCGGTTGCGGCACATGCCGCACGCATCGAAAATCCGGTGGCCGTCTTCTCCGGCCTCGACAAGATCACCGGCCGCATCACCACCTTCGACGTTTACGTCAACGAGACCGTCCAGTTCGGCGCGTTGCAGGTGACACCGAAAGCCTGTTATTCGCGTGATCAGGCCGAAGCGCAGAAGATCGACGGTTTCGTCGAGGTCGACGAGATCACCCTCGACCGCAAGATCCGCCGCATCTTCACCGGCTGGATGTTCGCCGCCAGCCCAGGCCTCAACGCCGTCGAGCACCCGATCTACGACGTCTGGCTGAAGGACTGCAAGGCAAACTCGGACGTCCCGGCGCCTGACAACGCCAAGGCGACGGCGCGCTAACGCGTGTCGCCGGCGGTGATCTTAGCCCTAGCGGCGCCTATGCGGTGGGTGTCTTGTCCCTGTTGAAAAGACCCTTGGCGAAGCGGAGCACGGCGCCGGCAACGACGACGACAAGGATGCCGGCCTTTTTGAAGACGGCGAGGGCAATGGCCAGCAATCCCACTTTCGCGGCAATCTTGGCGCCGGCACCCGCAGCGATCATTCCCGCCATTCCATAGGCTGCGATCTTGTCGCCTTCAACATAGTCGGTATAGGCCTTTCCCTTGTCGAACTGCACGAGCTTGGTGACTGTGGGAATGACGCCCTCGATCTCCTTCAATTGATCGAGGCCGGCGATGAAGTTGAATTGGAATACGCCCTCGCGGCCGAGCACGCGCACGGAATAGTTCAGCGTGTGCTGCGGCTTCGTGTCATCGCCGAACATGAGATCACGCGCCCAGTGCATCGCATGTGCCGATGTGTCGTAATGCGGTGCGGAAGCCCAGCCGACCAGGGTGATCTTCGGAAACCCCTGCTTTTCGCGCTCGACGTTGTTTTCCCGGATGGAATCTTTGATGTTTTGCAGCAATTCGTCGTAATTCGTCGTGGCTGCGTCGGCGTCCGACACATAGCCGTCGGCGCTGTATTCCACGGTGGAACCCCAGGCCTCGATATCGGTCGGTGCGTATTTTGCCGGGAAGATCATCCCCATCGTTCCCTCGGCAGCCGTCCGACGATTTCCCCAGATATCGACGAGTACCGTCATCGCGTCGGCAGGGCTCAAATAATAGAAGTCGGCGGGTACGTTCAAAGTTGCCTTCGCGTCAGGCAGCTTGATCACCCCCTGCTGAAAATCGAGCTTCTCCAGCAATGGCTTTTCTGCGTCGGTAAAATCGGTCCTGTTCGGAAACAGGTCGCGGTAAGGACGTGCACCGGCTTGACTTGTAAATAAGGTGAAAAGGATCGCGGCCGCAAAATATCGTTTCAAAATTCTATCCCCCGTTGCGTTCGCGACCTAACCAAATTAGGTCGAAAATCAACGTCTGGATGAAAAGATGCCTCTTAAAACTTAAGGTGCGGCGATTGCATCGCCGCGGCCAGCATGACGGCATAATCGGCCTTCGCAACATCGATCGCGCCGAACGTCTTCAGGTGTTCGGTGGTGAACTGTGTGTCGAGCAGCGTGAAGCCTCTTTCCCGCAGTCGCTCGACCAGGTGCACGAGGCAAATCTTCGAGGCGTCCGTCCGGCGCGAAAACATGCTTTCGCCGAAGAAGGCCGAGCCGAGTGAGACGCCATAGAGACCGCCGACAAGTTTGTCACCGTCCCAGGCTTCGACGGTATGAGCATGGCCCATGTCGAACAGCGTCGCGTAAAGGGACCTGATCGTCTTGTTGATCCAGGTGCTCGGGCGACCGGATGTCTCCTCGGCGCAGGCAGCGATCACGGAATCGAAAGCGTGATCGAAACGGATCTCGAAGGGTTTCCTGCGCACCGTCTTGGCAAGGCTCTTCGACAGGTGGAAATGGTCGAGCGGCAGCACGCCACGCAGTTCCGGTTCGACCCAGAAAATCTCCGGGTCGTCGGCGGATTCAGCCATCGGGAAGAGGCCGATGGAATAGGCGCGCAGGAGAATTTCAGGGGTAATGCCTGGTGACTTCCTGCGCGATCCTGCCATTCCTGCCCTATGCCGCCGGTTCGTTGGCGAGGTAGTGTTCCAGCCAGTGGATGTCGTAATCGCCGTTGGCGATATCCTGGTTGGAGACGAGATCCTGGAAAAGCGGCAGCGTCGTATTGATGCCGTCGACGACAAATTCATCGAGCGCCCGGCGCAGGCGCATCATGCATTCGACGCGGGTGCGGCCGTGCACGATCAGCTTGCCGATGAGGCTGTCGTAATAGGGCGGGATCTTGTAGCCCTGATAGGCGCCGGAATCGATGCGCACGCCGAGACCGCCCGGTGCGTGGAAATGGGTGATGGTGCCGGGCGAGGGCACGAAAGTGCGCGGGTGCTCGGCATTGATGCGGCATTCGATGGCATGACCGGAAAAATGCACTTCATCCTGCGTCACCGAGAGACCGCCGCCGGAGGCGACGCGGATCTGCTCGTGCACCAGGTCGATGCCGGTGATCGCTTCCGTGATCGGATGCTCCACCTGCAGGCGGGTGTTCATTTCGATGAAATAGAACTCGCCGTTCTCGTAGAGGAATTCGATCGTGCCGGCGCCGCGATATTTCAGCTTCTTCATGGCGTCGGCGCAGACCTGGCCGATCTTCATGCGCTGCTCGACGTTGAGTGCCGGCGAATTCGCCTCTTCCCAGACCTTCTGATGGCGGCGCTGCAGCGAGCAGTCGCGCTCGCCGAGATGAATGGCGTTGCCTTCGCCGTCGCCGAATACCTGGATTTCGATGTGGCGCGGCTTGCCGAGATATTTTTCCATATAAACGGCATCGTTGCCGAAGGCGGCTGCCGCTTCGGTGCGCGCCGTCGACCAGGCCTCGATCAGGTCGGCCTCGCTCTTGGCAACCTTCATGCCACGTCCGCCACCGCCGGCCGTTGCCTTGATCAGCACCGGATAGCCGATTTCGGCGGCCGTCTTCAGCGCGTCCTCTTCGGTCTTTACTTCGCCGTCCGAGCCCGGAACGACGGGAATGCCGAGCTCCAGCGCCGTCGTCTTGGCGGTGATCTTGTCCCCCATGATGCGGATATGGTCCGCCGTCGGCCCGATGAAGGTGATGCCGTGGGCCTCGAGAATATCGGCGAACTTGGCATTCTCCGACAGAAAGCCGTAGCCCGGATGCACCGCATCGGCGCCGGTGATCTCGCAGGCGGCGACGATCTGGTGGATATTGAGATAGCTCTCGCGCGAGGAGGGCGGACCGATGCAGACGCTTTCGTCGGCAAGGCGCACATGCATGGCATCGGCGTCGGCGGTGGAATGAACCACGACGCAGGCGATGCCGAGCTCCTTGCAGGCCCGGAGCACGCGAAGGGCGATTTCCCCGCGATTGGCGATGAGAATTTTCGAAATCATGGGCATCGGCCTATTCGATGACGACGAGGGCTTGGCCGTATTCGACGGGATGTCCGTCATCGACGAGGATCTCGGTCACCTTGCCCGACTTCGGCGAAGGGATCTGGTTCATCGTCTTCATCGCTTCGATGATGATCAGCGTCTGGCCTTCCTTGACGGTCGCGCCGACTTCGATGAAGGCACGCGCACCGGGAGCCGGCGCCATATAGACCGTACCGACCATCGGTGCACTGACGACATTGGCGGGGTTGCGGGCGGGAGCTGCGGCCGGTGCAGCGCCTGCTGCTGCCGGAGCGGCGGCTGCGGGTGCGGCATAGGCGGGTGCTGCGATCGGCGCCTGGACATATTGCGGGGTGCCGGCGCGCGAAACGCGGATGCGCAGATCGTCCTGCTCGACCTCGATTTCGGTCAGATCGGTCTCGTTGAGGATATTGGCGAGATCGCGGATCAGTGCCTGATCGATACCCGATTTCTTTTCAACCATGGTGTTGCCCTGTCTTCTTCTTATGCCGTGATGTTCTTCAGCGCCTGGAGCGCCAGGATGTAGCTATGAGGCCCAAAACCGCAGATTACGCCCTTGCATGCCGGCGCGATCATCGATTTGTGGCGGAATTCTTCCCGTGCATGGACGTTGGATATGTGGAGCTCGATGACGGGAATGGAAATAGCGCGGATCGCATCGTGCAGCGCCACCGATGTATGCGTATAGGCGCCCGCATTGATGGCGACGCCGGCGGCTTTCTCGTCGGCCTCATGAAACCAGTCGACGAGCGTACCTTCGTGGTTGCTCTGGCGGAAGTCGATGTCGAAGCCCAGTTCGCGGCCGGCGGCTTTGCAGTCCGCTTCGATGTCCTTCAGCGTCTTGCCGCCGTAAATGCCGGGCTCGCGTTTGCCCAGCATGTTCAGGTTAGGGCCGTTCAGGACAAAAATCGTTTGCGTCATCGAATGTTCCGTAAAATGTACGACGGCAACCTATAGACTCCGCGAAGGCTGAATGAAAGCCCTTACGGATTGCCGACAGGAATCACGCCACATTTGTCCACATGGTTGAAACGCTTCGATTTTGGCGATTTGATGGGCAGCCGTCCGGCGGCCGACGTGCTCAGCAGGCAGTCTTGCCGCAGCTGCGCATATTCTTGACCTTGGCTTCGAGATCGTCGAACCCAACGGCGCCCGGCACCAGTTCGGTGCCGATCACATAGGAGGGCGTGCCGCTGATGCCGAGACTGGAGGCGAGCTGGTAGGTCGCCTGGACGATGCCGTCATTCGGGTTCTTTGCCATCTCGGCGCGGATCTTGTCCTCGCTGACGCCGAGCGAGGCGGCAACCGCGACCGCCGTTTCGTCGGAAGCGCGGCCTTCGCTGCCGAGCAGGGCGACATGGAAATCGGCATATTTTTCCGGCGCCAGCTTGCGGAAGGCGTCGGCCACCTTGTGGGCGGCGACCGAATCCGGGCCGAGGATCGGAAACTCCTTGAGCACGAAGCGGACGTTCTTGTCCTTCTTCAGCATCGCCTGCATGTCGGGAAGCGCGTGACGGCAGTAGCTGCAATTATAATCGAAGAACTCGACGACGGTGACATCGCCCTTGGGATTGCCGAGCGTGACGTCGTTCTTCGAATCGAAGATGTCGGTGGTGTTCTCTTCGATCGCCATATTGGCCTTCACCAGCCGCTGGGCTTCCTGCTTCTTTTGCAGCGCATCCTGGACATCGAGCATGATCTCGGGATTTTCGATCAGATATTGCTTGATGAATTCACCGAACTCCTTCTTCTGCTGGTCGTCGAGCGCTGCCGCCGGAAAGGGAAGGGCGATCGATGCGGCAAGCGCCAGTGCGGTGAAGGTTTTCGGAAGAAAGGCCATGATATCCTCGTCAACGGCGATGGGGTCGTCTCCTGAGCGAGAAGACCGTCGCCGGGTTAATGGACTTGAATGCGTCGCGTCAAGGTACGGCGCGTTGCGTTCCGCTCAAACAGGAATTTTCACCCCCGCGCGGCCCTCGCGGGATTGTGATGAGCCGATTAATGCGGCAATTGTCGGGCCATCATTGCAGAAGCCGAGCGAGAAGCGATCTTGTTTTCCATATCGAAACGCAGCGAAGTCGAGCCTTTTCATGCCATGGACGTGCTGGCGGAGGCGACCAAACGGCGCGCAGCCGGCCATCCGGTGATTTCGATGGCGGTCGGCCAGCCCTCGCATCCGGCCCCCCAGGCAGCCCTCGAAGCAGCGCGCACTGCCCTTGCCGAAGGCCGGATCGGTTATACCGATGCACTTGGGACGGCACGGCTGAAATCCACGCTTGCCCAGCATTACAAAGATCGCCACGGGCTGGAAATCGATCCCACGCGGATCGCCATCACCACCGGTTCCTCGGCGGGCTTCAATCTCGCCTTCCTGTCGCTCTTCGATGCCGGCGATGCGGTGGCGATCGCAAGACCCGGTTATCCAGCCTATCGCAATATCCTCGGCGCGCTGGGCCTGAACGTTCTCGAAGTGCCGGTAACCGCCGAGACCCACTTCACGCTGACCCCCGAGAGCCTCGAGGCAGTGCAGAAGCAAAGCGGCGTGAGGCTGAAGGGCGTGCTGCTGGCAAGCCCCGCCAACCCGACCGGCACGGTGACCGGCCGCGATGGGCTGAAGGCGCTTGCGGATTACTGCGCGGCCCATTCCATCGCCTTCATCTCCGACGAAATCTACCACGGGCTGACCTTCGCTGGCGAAGAGGCGAGCGCGCTGGAGCTGACCGGCGAGGCGATCGTCATCAACTCCTTCTCCAAATATTATTGCATGACCGGCTGGCGAATCGGCTGGATGGTGCTGCCGGAACGCCTGGTGCGGCCGATCGAGCGGGTGGCGCAGAGCCTCTATATCTCCCCGCCCGAACTCTCGCAGATCGCCGCGGTGGCCGCGCTCGGCGCCGGCGCCGAACTCGACCGCTACAAGGCAAGCTATGCCGCCAACCGCGACTTGCTGATGAAGCGCCTGCCGCAGATCGGCCTGTCGATCGCCTCGCCGATGGACGGCGCCTTCTACGCCTATCTCGACGTCACCCGCTTCACCAATGACAGCATGGGTTTTGCCAAGCGCATGCTCGCGGAAATCGACGTCGCCGCAACACCCGGTCTCGACTTCGATCCGCTGGAGGGACATCGAACCTTGCGTCTGTCTTATGCGGGCTCGCAAGCCGAGATCGCCGAGGCGGTGGAGCGAATCGCAGCCTGGTTGAAGTAGCGCAGGCAGGCCAGCGGCTGCCTGCTCTCCTATCGCTTAACTGCGCGATGAAAACAACGAGGCGAGCGTCGAAGACGGCTTGTTGTTCAGCCGCGGCACGACCACGAGCTGCCTGATGTCGCCGCGCTTATAGGCCGCGAGGAAGCGCTTGTAGTCCTTGAAGGAGACGCAGCCGTTGGAATCGCCGTTCTTGCCGAGCATGTAGGTGTGGGCGAGCAGACCGACACGGTCATAGATGGCGTCCGAGCCCTGGAGCGGCGTCAGCCGCAACGCCTCGACACCATGGAAAAGGCTTTCGCGTATGGTGAGGGCGTAGGTATGCGGCGGCGTCGGCCCGCGCATCTTCTTGTCGACGTAACGCGGGTTGTCGCGCATCTTGCCGAGACCGGAATGAGCTTCCAGCCTCTCGCCGTTCGGCAGATAGACCGTGCTGTTTTCGATGTCGTAGATGGCGACGCCGGCGCGCAGTTTCGGCGAGAAGACGGGCTTGTCGTAGCGCGGCACTGCATCGTCCTGGTCGTCCTCGATCGGCGAGTTCGGCTGGGCATAGGCAAGGGCGGGCTCGCCGGCGCGCTGCGACCCCTTGGCGGCCGGTGCCGGCTTGCCGATAAGGCCGTCGGGACGCGCCATCGGCAGCGGCACGGAACCGGCATCCGGCGCCAGAACGAGATCGAAAGGCTGTTGGTCTTCGGCCGCGGCAATTTCTACCGGCGCAGATTTTTCCTGCGGCAGTGACGCTGTCTTGAGGGCGGGCGCGGGCGGCTCGACCGGGGCCGGCGCAATCTGCTGCGGTCCGGCATCGGCAAGCGCCAGCAGGGCCGGGAGTTCGGCAGCGGCGACCGCCTCCTTCGAGGGAACGACGATCCGGTCGCTGTCGTCTTCTTCTACTGTCTCTGCCGAGGCAACCTCGACGGCCGGCGGCGTGACCACATCATCCTTGCGGAATTTGGCGCTTTCGGAAATCGCGGCTACCACGGGCTGCTCGGCAGCCATGACAAGCCGATTGTGTTTTGTAAGTGCTGCCAATGCCGTTGCGGCTGCACTGGTCTTCTGCGCATGCGCTTGGACGAGGTCGGCCGTCAGGGCGACGACCGGCTTGGCGTCGAAGGCGGCCAGCCGATCGGCCTTGCCGACATGGATCAGCCGTTCGTGCGTCGCCGGCTTGGGTTTCGGCGCCAATGCGACCTGGGTGAATCTTTCGGGCGGCGAAACGGGCGCGGCAACCGAATGCATCGTCGCCAAGGTCGTAATCAGCCATGTTGAGGTCAGAAATCCGGCGCCGACGACGCCGTAAAGAAAGCCACGAGATCTGCGCAAACGAAAAGCAGATCCGCCAAGAGGGGTGACGTCATCGAACGTCCCGACCGCAAACGCCATACTGAACTCGTCTTTCAAACTCGCTACGCAGGCCGGCGGCACTGACTGACTACACTTCGCCGGGGCCGGTAATGGCGCAAATGGGCCGAATTTAGACCACTCGCGACATCCGACTGTTTCGCAAGGATGACGAATTATGGTTTCTAATTTGTTTACGCGGTGTTGCGCTTTTTCACGACGTCTCAAAAAGAGATGCGTAGGATCTTCTTTCAGACGCGTTCCATCACGTAACTTCCGGGCGCTTCCTCGATCGCGTTCAGCGCATCGCCGCCCGGTTTGCGCGCCGCAACACGCCTGCCATCATGGGTCTCGATCCAGGCCCGCCAATGCGGCCACCATGATCCCGGCGTCTCGGTCGCCTGGTCGATCCAGGTTTCATACTCGCCCTTGGCCGGGCCGCCCGTCCAGAATTGATATTTCTTCTTGTCGGGCGGGTTGACCACGCCGGCGATATGTCCCGAGCCGGTGACAACGAATTCCACCTTGCCGCCAAAAAACTGGCTGCCGACGAAGACGGATTTGGCAGGGGCGATGTGGTCCTCGCGGGTGGCGAGATTATAGATCGGAATTTTCACGTCCTTCAGCGACACCGGCTTGCCGTCGAGGATCATCTCGTTGCGGGTCAGCGCGTTCCTGAGATAGCAGTTGCGCAAGTAGAAGGCATGGTTTGCCGCCGCCATGCGGGTCGAATCGGCATTCCAGAACAACAGGTCGAAGGGCAGGGGATCCTGGCCCTTGAGGTAGCTGTTGACGAAATAAGGCCAGATCAGCTCGGAAGCGCGCAGCATGTTGAAGGCCATCGACATCTTCGAGCCGTCGAGATAGCCGGTCGCCTGCATATGCTCTTCGAGCGCTGCGAGCTGCTCCTCGTCGACGAAAACCTTGAGATCGCCCGCATGGGTGAAATCGACCTGGGTGGTGAAGAGCGTCGCGGTTTTGATGCGCTTGTTCTTCTCCTTGGCGTGCAGTGCCAGCGTTGCCGCCAGAAGTGTACCGCCGACGCAGTAGCCGACGGCATTGACGTCCTTTTCGCCGGTCGCCTTCTCGATCGTCTCGAGCGCGAAATCGATGCCCTCGCGGGCATAGGCCGCCCAGTCCTTGTCGGCATGGCGCGCATCCGGGTTGACCCAGGAAATGACGAAGACGGTCTGACCCTGATCGACGCACCATTTGATGAAGGATTTCTGCGGGTTGAGGTCGAGAATATAGAATTTGTTGATCCAGGGCGGGCAGATCAGCAGCGGCCGCTTCAGCACCGTTTCGGTCGAAGCCTCATACTGGATGATCTGGCATATGTCGTTCTGAGCGATCACCTTGCCCGGCGTCAGCGCCATGTCGCGGCCGACGGCGAATTTCGTCATGTCGGTCTGGCGAAGGCGAAGATCGCCCTTTCCGGCAGCGATATCCTCGGCCAGCATCTTCATCCCGCGCACCAGGTTTTCGCCGCTGGTCGCGATCGTCTCGCGGTAGAGCTGAGGATTGGTGGCGACAAAATTGCTCGGCGAAAGTGCTGCCGTAATCTGCTTCACATAGAAGCCGGCCTTGTGCTTGGTGTGCTCGTCGAGGCCGTCGGTCTCCGACACCAGCTTCTCCGCCCAGTCGGTGGTGACGAAATAGACTTGGCGGAGAAAATCGAAGAACGGGTTCTTCTGCCAGTCTTCATCGGAGAAGCGCTTGTCCTTGCGGGTGTCCGGTTCCGGAGGCGAGGGCTCGCCCTGCATGCGCTGCATCGAGCGCATCCAGATGCCGAAGAAGGAGGACATCAGCTGCGTCTGCGCCTCGAAGGTGCGACGGGGATCGGCAATCCAGTATTCGGTGACCTTGGAAAGCGTCTTGACCATGTCGGTCATCGGATCGACGACGGTTTCGCTGATCTCACCGCGTTCGCGCGGCGCAAGCCACGCCGAGGCCGCCTGGCCGAGATTTTCGAGCGCCCGGGCGAAATTCATCGCCATCGCCTCGGGATCCTTCAACAGATAGGGATCGAGATCGGTCGCGTCGAAACCGGCCTTGCCGCCATTCTTCTGGCCGCCATTCTCCTGCTTGCTGTCGGTCACCATTTCCTCCGGCGGCAGCACTCTTTTTATCCAATCGTTGTACATCGTGATTGAACGAGAAAACAAGTTCCACCCGCGCAGGCTCATGCTATTGCTTTGTCGCTGCGACAAATTTAACAGTCGACGCAGTCAGAACTGGATTTTGAGGCATGACGAAGAACGGCATTCGGCGCATCGCAACCTTCAACCGCACCGCACTGATCTGCGCCGCGGCGGCGATTGCCCTTGCCGGATGCAATCTGACGGCGGAGCAGAAGGCCGCAGCCGCCGCCAAACGAGCGGCGCCAACCGCCGTTGTCATGCCGGCCACCAAGGGCGATGCGGTCGAAGGCGGCCTGGCAAAGTCGCCGGACGGCTATCCGAATTTCGGCGCCCCGCTGACGGCCGCCAATGTGCAGATGAGCGACGAACAGGCAGCCGAACTGCAGCATCAGCTGACCGCACTTGCCGCCCGGCGCAAGGCCGGCACGATCTCGGAAGCCGAATATCAGGCCAAGGCCGCTGAAATGCGCCGCCTCGCCGCCGAGCACGGCGCTGATACGCTCTCCGAAATCTCCAAATAGACCTTGCCTTTCAGGCAATTTGGACGCAAAGCCTTCCGGATGGATCGGAAGATAAGATTTTCCCGATAATGCGCTCTACGCGGCTTTTCCGTCAAAGATTTGCCGCGTGTGTTGGGTCTGATGAATACGGCGTTGCGATTCTGAAGTTCGTGTCGCAGCCGCCGGGAGACGGAACGAACTTCGACTGCGGCCCGAAAGCCGCCTTTCCATGGGGAATGAAATGGAAGAGTTTCACAAAGTCCGGCGTTTGCCGCCTTATGTTTTCGAACAGGTCAACCGTTTGAAAGCAAGCGCGCGAGCGGGCGGCGCCGATATCATCGATCTCGGCATGGGAAACCCCGACCTTCCCACTCCCCAGTCGATCGTCGACAAGCTGTGCGAGGTCGTGCAAGATCCGCGCACCCACCGCTATTCCTCCTCCAAGGGCATTCCGGGGCTGCGCCGCGCCCAGGCCGCCTATTATGCCCGCCGTTTCGGCGTCAAGCTCAACCCGGATACCCAGGTGGTCGCCACCTTGGGCTCCAAGGAAGGCTTCGCCAACATGGCGCAGGCGATCACCGCGCCCGGCGACGTCATCCTCTGCCCGAACCCGACCTATCCGATTCACGCCTTCGGCTTCCTGATGGCGGGCGGCGTGATCCGCTCCATGTCGGTGGAGCCGGACGAGAGCTTTTTCCCGCCGCTTGAGCGCGCGGTCCGGCATTCGATCCCGAAGCCCCTGGCGCTGATCCTTAACTACCCCTCGAACCCGACGGCCCTCGTCGCGACACTCGATTTCTACAAGGACGTCATCGCCTTCGCCAAGAAGCACGACATCATCGTGCTTTCCGACCTTGCCTATTCGGAGATCTATTTCGATGGCGCTCCGCCGCCGTCGGTTCTCGAAGTGCCGGGTGCAATCGATGTGACGGTCGAGTTCACCTCGATGTCGAAGACCTTCTCCATGCCCGGCTGGCGCATGGGCTTTGCCGTCGGCAACGAGCGGCTGATTGCGGCACTCACCCGCGTCAAGTCCTACCTCGACTACGGCGCCTTCACGCCGATCCAGGTGGCGGCGACGCATGCGCTGAACGGCGACGGCTCCGACATTGCTGAGGTTCGCAACGTCTACAAGCGCCGCCGCGACGTCATGGTCGAAAGCTTCGGCAAGGCCGGTTTCGACGTGCCGCCGCCGGCTGCCACCATGTTCGCCTGGGCGAAGATCCCGGAAAAGTTCCGTCATCTCGGTTCGCTTGAGTTTTCCAAGCTGCTGGTCGAGAAGGCCGACGTCGCCGTTGCCCCGGGCATCGGCTTCGGCGAGCAGGGCGACGACTACGTCCGTCTGGCGCTGGTCGAGAACGAACACCGCATCCGTCAGGCTGCGCGCAACATCAAGAAGTTCATGTCGACGGCAGACGAAACGATGCACAACGTCATTTCGCTGAACGCGCACCGTTAATCCAACTCTTAAGGCAGCCGCGTCCTGCGGCTGCCGCCACACAGACATTCAGGATCGATCCATGGCAGATGCCCTCAAAATCGGCATTGCGGGCTTGGGCACCGTTGGCGCCTCGCTAGTTCGCATCATTCAGCAGAAGAGCAACGAGCTTGCCGTCACCTGCGGGCGTCCGATCACCATCACGGCGGTCTCCGCGCGTGACAAAACGAGAGACCGCGGTATCGATCTTTCCGCTGTTACCTGGTTCGATCAGCCGGAAGATCTTGCCGAAAAGGGCGATATCGACGTCTTCGTCGAGCTGATGGGTGGCGCCGAAGGGGCTGCCAACACCTCCGTACGCGCTGCACTTAAGCGTGGTCTCCATGTGGTGACAGCCAACAAGGCGCTGCTTGCCTATCACGGCGTCGAGCTTGCGACGATTGCCGAGGAGAAAGGCGCGCTTCTAAACTTCGAGGCCGCGGTCGCCGGCGGCATCCCGGTCATCAAGGCGCTGCGCGAATCGCTGACCGGCAATGCCGTCTCGCGCATCTATGGCATCATGAACGGCACCTGCAATTACATCCTGACCAAGATGGAAAAGGAGGGGCTTTCCTTCGCCGAGTGCCTGAAGGAAGCCCAGCGGCTGGGTTATGCCGAGGCCGATCCGGCCTTCGATATCGAGGGCAACGACACGGCGCATAAGCTTTCCATCCTGACGACGCTCGCCTTCGGCAATCGCATCGCGGCCGACGATATCTATCTCGAAGGCATCACCAACATCTCGATCGAGGATATCCACGCCGCCGCCGAGCTCGGTTATCGCATCAAGCTCCTGGGCGTTGCCCAGCGCACCGACACCGGCATCGAGCAGCGCGTGCATCCGACCATGGTGCCTGTGGATTCAGTCATTGCCCAGGTCGATGGCGTCACCAATGCGGTCGCAATCGAATCCGACGTGCTCGGCGAACTGCTGATGGTCGGTCCCGGCGCCGGCGGCAATGCGACGGCCTCATCCGTACTGGGTGATATCGCCGATATCGCCAAGAGCCAGCCGGGCGCACAGCGCGTGCCGGTGCTCGGCCATCCCGCAAAGGCGCTGGAACCCTACCGCAAGGCGCAGATGCAGAGCCACGAGGGGGGCTACTTTATCCGCCTGACCGTGCTCGACCGCACCGGCGTCTTTGCCAGCGTTGCAACCCGCATGGCGGAAAACAACATCTCGCTGGAATCGATCGTCCAGCGCTCCAAGCAGCATCTTGCGCCGTCGCACCACCAGACGATCATTCTCGTCACCCATGCGACGATGGAAGAGTCGGTGCGCAAGGCGGTCGCCTCCATCAAGTCGGAAGGCTATCTCTTCGGCGAACCGCAGGTGATTCGCATCGAGCGGCCGAAAGAAGAAGCTTAAGCTTTTACAGCCGGCGAATATCAGCCGCCCTGTCTTGTCGAACTGCCAGTTCAACAAGACAGGGCGGTTTTTTTGTTGATCGTCCGGGCTCCCCTTACGGAAGTCTATATTAACAAATACCGAAATATTGATATAAATAAAACCATAGATGGTGAGTCGTCGGCGTGGAGAATTTCATGAGCAAGGACAGCCACGCCGGTAAGGGGTATGGCCGCCCGAGCGAGGTGCCGCCTGACCGTCCTGATATGCTTGGGGAAATTCTCAAGCCTGCCTACCGTGACATTCGCGACGAGGTCCCTGACGAGGCTGACGGCGATGAACACACGGAAGGCCGCAACTGGGCTATTCTGCTGACGCTGTTTTCCTTCCTGCTCGTGCAGCTTGCCGGCGTCGCCGCGATCATCTGGGCGGTGTTCTGGTAAAAATCCGTGTCTGTAAATCCATCGCTATGTTATCTCCGCTGCTTCTGTAGAAAGAGCAGATGAAGTCAGCGGAGTATGGCATGGCAGATCTCGTCGATCCGGTACAGCGCGCGTTTCTCGGCGTGGAGAAATCCGCGCTCGACAATCGCTGGGTGGCGCGGCTCGACCAGGCCGGGCAGAACCGGGCGCTGGCCATGTCGCAGATCCACGGCATGCCGGATCTGATCGCCCGCGTGCTGGCCGGGCGCGGCGTGACGGCGGACGAGGCAATCGAATTCCTCGATCCGACGATCCGCGGCCTGATGCCCGATCCCCATATTTTGACCGATTGCGAAAGGGCCGCCACCCGCCTGGTGAGCGCCATTGAGCGCGGCGAGAATGTCGCGATCTTCGGCGACTACGATGTCGACGGTGCGGCTTCCTCGGCGCTGATGTTTCGTTTCCTCACTCATTTCGGCGTCAAGGCGAACATCTATATTCCCGACCGGGTTTTCGAGGGTTACGGCCCCAATCCGGCGGCGATCAACCAGCTGATTGACAACGGCGCCCGGCTGATCGTCACGGTCGATTGCGGCTCGACCAGTCACGAGGCGCTGGCCGCCGCCGCCGCGCGCAATATCGATGTCGTCGTCATCGATCACCACCAGGTGACACATGAGCTGCCGCCCTGCCATGCGCTCGTCAATCCGAACCGTGAGGACGATCTGTCGGGGCAGGGGCATCTTTGCGCCGCCGGGGTGGTCTTCATGGTGCTGGTCGCCACACTGAGGCTGCTGCGGGCGGCTGGCAACAAGGGCATCCTGGCGCTCGACCTCTTGCAATGGCTGGATATCGTCGCACTGGCGACAGTCTGCGATGTCGTGCCGCTGAAGGGCCTCAACCGGGCCTATGTAGTGAAGGGGCTGGTCGCCGCCCGCCACCAGAGCAATGCCGGCCTCGCAGCGCTCTTCCGCAAGGCCGGGCTCGCCGGCCCGGTCACACCCTATCATTTCGGCTTCCTGATCGGCCCGCGCATCAATGCCGGTGGTCGGATCGGCGATGCCGCGCTCGGAAGCCGCCTGCTGACGCTCGATGACACCGGGGAGGCTGAAGTGATCGCCCAGCGCCTGGATGAACTCAACCGCGAGCGCCAGGCGATGGAGGCGATCATGCTGCAGAAGGCCGAGGCCGAAGCGCTCGCCGAATATGGCGACGGCGAGGGCGCCTCCGTCATCGTTACCGCCCATGAGAAATGGCATCCCGGCATCGTCGGACTGATCGCGGCGCGGCTGAAGGAGAAGTTCAAACGGCCGGCCTTTGCGATCGCCTTCGATCCCTCCGGCCGCGGCACCGGATCGGGCCGCTCCATCAACGGCTTCGACATGGGAAGGATGGTGCGCGCGGCGGTCGATGAAGGGTTGCTGATCAAGGGCGGCGGTCACGCCATGGCCGCGGGGCTGACGGTCGAGCGCGCCGATCTCGGCAGGCTGAGGACCTTCTTCACCGAGAGGTCGGCAAGAACCGTGGCGAATCTCGTCGCCAACGAGACCTTGAAGATCGACGGTGCGATCGGCGCCAGCGGCGCCACGCTCGAACTCATCGACCGCCTGGAGGCCGCCGGCCCCTATGGCTCCGGCCATGCCCAGCCGCTCTTTGCCGTGCCGGCGCATCGTGTGCGCGATGCACGGCTGGTCGGGGAGAAACATGTGAAGGTGACGATGGAGGCAATGGACGGATCGCGGCTCGACGGCATTGCCTTCCGCGCCGCCGATACGGCACTCGGCAATCTTCTCATCAATTCACGCGGCGCCAGCCTGCATGTTGCAGGCTCGCTCGGTGCCGAGCATTACCAGGGCGCCCGCCGCATCCAACTGCGTGTCTGCGATGCTGCGCCGGCAAAATAGAATAGCCGGGCAAAAAGAGTGATGCTGAGGAATTGTGATAGAAGAAAGTGGCACGCCCTAGGGGAGTCGAACCCCTCTTCCCAGAATGAAAATCTGGTGTCCTAACCGATAGACGAAGGGCGCTTCCTTCGTGGTGGCGCCCTTATAGTCAGCGCCTTCAAAAGCCGCAAGCGCCAAGACGCGAAAAAATCATCGTTTTCGCCGATTTATTTGTGGCTGTGGAAAACGCGGCGGGATGAGGCGATGCAGCCAAAACAGCGCGCTCGCCGATATAACCATCCAGCTCGACCGCCGAGAAAGTCTCCCTGAAAAAGCCATGAACTCTTGGCTGTGAGTCGCAGGGGTGGACATACAAGCGCCTGGGCAAACGGAACGCCCAGGCATTTGGGCCTGATGTGGTACGCCCTAGGGGAGTCGAACCCCTCTTTACAGAATGAGAATCTGTCGTCCTAACCGATAGACGAAGGGCGCAGGCCGGCCCCGTTAAAATAGGAGCGCGCGCAGACTTCTGCAAGCGGATGCAATGGCTTCTATATGGAGAGAAAGTGGCACGCCCTAGGGGAGTCGAACCCCTCTTCCCAGAATGAAAATCTGGTGTCCTAACCGATAGACGAAGGGCGCTTCCTTCGTGGTGGCGCCCTTATAGTCAGGCGTTATGAATCCCGCAAGCGGCAATTTCGGTTTTCTTTCAAAAAAATGACAGGAAATCCGAATGCGTTCGAAAAGCTGATTATCGAAGCTGAATCAACAGGCTGCCGGTTATCTGTTTAACAAGACGAGGCGGCACTTCCGTTACGTCATGCGAAAAACGCCGCCGCGGTCAGATCGCTCTTGCGGTCGCCATAGGCGCGCGTTTGCCGCCGCAGCCCCAGTTCCAGTCGCGGGTTTTGCCGGTATCGAGATGGACCGAATCTGTGTGGCAATAGGTGCCGACGCCACCGCGGTTCGGCAGCGAGCGGATATAGGCGGCGATCTCCCATTTCGTGACGCCGTCGATCTGAATGTCGGCCGCCTCGCAGCTTTTGTGCATCGATTCGTCGGCGCCGCCGACCAGGCGGTTATGCTCTTCGTCGCGATAGCCTGACGTGACGACAACAGGCCGGCCGAAATGGGTTTCCACCGTTTTGATCACGTTCAGCAGCTCGGGCTTGAAGCAGCCGATCTCGACCTTGTCGTTCTGGACATGCAGCCCGTTCGGCGCGATCCGCGTCATGCCGGGCAGCGACGCTTTTTGCAACAGGCCGGTGAGGCTGCCGAGCAGGTTCTGCTTCGGCGCGCTGTAGAGCGCATTCATCGTCGGGGCCGGATTGCCGTCTGCTGCCAGCGACGCCGTTTGGGCGGGCGCCAGCTGTGTGCTGCCATTCTGCGAGGATTGCTGCGGCAGCACCGGCTCCGCAGGCGGTTCTGTTACGTGTTGCTGGCTGTAGACGCTGCTTCTCGCGGGTGCTGCCCCCACCGGCGCATAGGCCTGCGGCTGAATGACGGTCGACGTGCTGTTGTTCTGCGGCGCCGGCTGGTGGTCGGAAAAGATGCTCATCGCTTGCGCGTTGATCCGGGTCGACTGCAGCACCAGCCCGCCAATATTGGCAGGCGCTGCCGCCGCCGGATCGGCGGGCGGGATAGGCGCATTCGGATCCGTTGCCAAGGCCTGGGGGGCGGCTTGAGCGCCGGAGACATTGACGAGCCGGGGATCCGTGTAGACCGAGCGTGGGGCAGGGCTTGCGGGTGCTGCCGCGGCAAGTTGCGGTGCGGCGGCCTGTGGTGCCGGAACGGCTGCGGCGGAATCGAGTGCCGTCTTGTCCGACGCGCAGCCGGACAGCGCCAGCACCGAAGTGGCGATCAGCAAAGCGCCCGTAAGCGACATCCGCATCTCAATGTTACGCAAGCGACAGTCTCCAGTTGATGCGGAAAATGGTCGAAAACCGCCATCTTCCGCGTCGAGTCGTCAGGAGATTGCCTGCAGGGCCGGATCGCGGCAAGCGTCGAGGCGCCGGCCGGACCCGAAATCGCAAAAGCCGCAAGCCTCGCAAAAGCCTTGCGGCGAAAAGCCTTACCAGGCGCCGGAATTGCCCATCGAGGCCCAGGGTTCGGCGGCGGCAAGCGGGCTGCCCTTTTGCAGGATTTCGATCGAAATGCCGTCGGGCGAACGCACGAAGGCCATGTTCCCATCGCGCGGCGGCCGGTTGATGGTGACGCCGTTGTCCATCAGATTCTGGCAGGTTGCGTAAATATCGTCGACCTCATAGGCGAGGTGGCCGAAATTGCGTCCTCCGCTATAATCTTCCGTGTCCCAGTTATAGGTAAGCTCGAGGCAGGGAGCCTTTTCGCTGCGCGCACGGTCGAGATCGTCGCGAGCAGCCAGGAAAACCAGGGTAAAGCGGCCCTTCTCGTTTTCGTGGCGGCGAATCTCCTCCAGCCCGAACAGCGTGGTGTAAAAGGCGAGTGAGGCGTCCAGGTCTTTGACGCGAACCATTGTATGGAGATAACGCATTCTATCTACTCCTTTATTGGGTCTGGCTTTTTCGGCGAGCTGAGGTCAGCTTCGGGCAAGTCATCGATATAAAATGTGCAGTTGGGAATAACCGAAAACTAGGACTTGCGCTTATCCGTTACCAAGATGTTAATCTTGATTTCAAGAATCAGTTAACCGTAACAGTGTGACGCGTATTCGAGGGGCTGGCGACTATGGCTGACAGGATTTCATCGAACGAATACTCCGACCTTGACGAGCTATCGGCAGAGGCGGTCGATCTTGTTGAAATCACCGGCGTCGTCAAGTGGTTCGACGTCGCTAAGGGTTTCGGCTTCATCGTGCCGGATAACGGCATGCAGGATGTTCTCCTGCATGTGACCTGCCTGCGCCGCGACGGTTACCAGACGATCCTCGAGGGAACGCGCATCGTCGCCCTCATCCAGCGTCGCGAACGTGGCTACCAGGCTTTCAAGATCCTTTCGATGGATCAGTCGACTGCTGTTCATCCCTCGCAGCTGCCGCCGGTGCGCACACATGTGCAGGTCACCGCGACGAGCGGCCTTGAGCGTGCGCTGGTCAAATGGTTCAACCGCACCAAGGGCTTCGGCTTCCTGACGCGCGGCGAGGGCACGGAAGACATCTTCGTGCACATGGAAACGCTCCGCCGCTTCGGCCTGACGGAACTGCGCCCCGGCCAGGTGGTGCTCGTCCGCTTCGGCGACGGCGAAAAGGGCCTGATGGCCGCGGAAATTCATCCCGACATTCCGAGCCCGGCCAGCCGGTCGCATTGACATGCGTGACACCGTCCTTCTACATGCGATCAAAAGCGCCATCCTGGCGCTTTTTTTCATGGTCGCGCTGCCGGCTTTCGCTGATGAGCAGGTCCGCTTCGACAAGGAGCCGCTGCTCATCCAGACCGCCGCGGGCAAGGTGCTGCATTTCACTGTCGAGATCGCCTCGACGCCGGATCAGCGCGCCTACGGGCTGATGTTTCGCAAGACGATGGCCGATGATGCCGGGATGATCTTCGATTTCGACGAGCCGAGGCGCGTCACCATGTGGATGGAAAACACCATCCTGCCGCTCGACATGCTTTTTGCCGACGACACCGGCACGATCCGCCACATCAAGGAAAACGCGACACCCTATTCGCGCGATATCATCGATTCGATGAGTCCGGTGAAATACGTCGTCGAACTCAATGCCGGCATCGCCGCCAAACTCGGGATCAAACCGGGCGACAGAATCGTCAGTGCCACGACGACGAAGAAGTCGAAGTGACGGGACCGGGCGGCTTCAGGTCATTGAATTTGTGGCGACCCCTGCAGGAATCGAACCTGCGACAACCTGCTTAGAAGGCAGGTGCTCTATCCAGCTGAGCTAAGGGGCCGTCTGGCGATCGCGTTCAGGGAGCGCGACCGGATGCGGCTGTTCTGGACGAGAAATCTCAATGCGTCCAGGGCTGCGTGCGGGTATAGCGGAAATTATCCGGATAGGCGACAACTTGGCGAACCGGATCCTTCGGCGCGATGACCCGGTATTCGATGCCGTTGCGCTGGGCATAGGCTTCGGCCAGTTCCCGTGTTTCGAAGGTGAGTTTCACCTGCTGGCGCGTATCGCCGGAGGAGGTGTAACCCATGATCGGATCGATCTTGCGCGGCGACTCCTGATCGAATTCAAGCACCCACAGATGGGTCTTGGCCTTGCCGGACTGCATGGCGGTCTTGGCTGGACGATAGATCTTGGCAGACATGACTGCGCGTCTCCGACTATGCGGGCAACACCCGCCTTTAATGGTCTCAATTCTCGTTGCCGAGGCTCTTGCTTCATCTTGAGAGATAGCGCGAAGAGATGAATTTTGCTTATCCGCGAATCCCCGCCTTATCAAGAAAAAAGGCGGCGTATGAAGCGTTGCCGGTATCATCGCGATGATAGGGCGATGCTGCGGAAACACGACACCGGCAGACAGGCCGATTGCGCAATATTACCGATCGTCTCATGTTGTGATCACAACCTGATTGCCGCGGCCAGCCCGCGGGACTATTTACGGCTCAGTCAATTTCAGTGGATTGCACGCATGATGAGACGTTCGGCGGAGTTCAATGCCATTGTGATCGGGGCCGGCATTACGGCTTTCTTCTACGTTGCCATTAGCTACGCTCAATATATCGGTCTGCTCGAACGCGGCTGAGGCAGCGCTCTCCTGACGTCCAATTGCGTCCGACGGCGCAGACGCGCGCCATGCAGCTTTTTCTAGAGACATTGACATATCAGGCGGGATTCTTCGACCCGCGCTGGATTTATGGGTTGCGACGGCGAAGTGAACCGTGTATCTCCCCGCCACGGCACGGAGTGTAGCGCAGTCTGGTAGCGCATCTGGTTTGGGACCAGAGGGTCGGGAGTTCGAATCTCTCCACTCCGACCATTCAATATCCCGATATCTTGCATCTTTGACAGCCGCATCATGGCCCGCATTGTCGGGCGTGCTGCCGGCCAACTGCTTCCGGAAACGGATGACAGACAGATAAAGCGCGTCGCATCAAACTTGATTGATGCGACGCGCTTTAGCTTTGTTTTATGCATGAGTGCCACGTTGATCACCATCAGCCTTCCGTTCAACGATGAACGGAGACCTTGGGATCCGAGCGCCTGACGGCGCTCGGATTGTTGGCACGATTGTTGTGGCGACCGGAAGACCGCCACAACGGGGTCTTTACAGGAGAAAATCGCCTGACCCGAGGTGGACGAGGCCCTTCAGCTGTACCTGGAAGTCCTGAACGCCGTCGCCGTTCAGGTCGCCCTGGATAACGGTAGCATCGCTCGCGGATCCAGCCTTGTCTTCATAGTGCCAGGTGAGCGCGCCAGCCTTATGGTCGAAAGCGGCGTTCTCCTGCGCCAGGAAATGGAAGCTTCCATCGCCCGCCGCAGAGCCATTCGCATCGATCGCCGAGAAGTCGATCTTATCGACGCCTCTCTGGAAGTCGGTGATGACGTCGCGGCTCGAGCCGGACCCGATTTCCGCCGGCGTCTTGAATGCAAACGTATCCGAGCTGGCGCCACCGGTCATGATGTCCTTCCCGGCGCCACCAATGAGGACGTCCGAGCCGCCGCCGCCGTCCAGCTTGTCGGCGCCGGCCCCGCCTTGGAGAATGTTGCTGCCGTTATTGCCGGTCAGCACGTCGTTGAAGCTTGAGCCAGTCAGGTTTTCGATGCTGATGAACTTGTCACCGGTGGCATACCCGCCCGATGCGGCCCCCGTCGCCAAGTTGACGTTGACCCCGGCGGATGCCGCATAGGTGGCCGTGTCGTTGTCACTACCGCCGTCGAGCACGTCCCCGCCGGCGCCGCCGTCGAGCTTATCCGCGCCAGCCCCGCCATGGAGAACGTTGCTGCCGTTATTGCCGCCGGTCAGGACGTCGTTGTAGCTTGAGCCAGTCAAGTTTTCGATGCCGACGATCTTGTCACCGGCGGCCTGGCCGCCCGATGCCGCCTTAGTCGCCAAGTTGACGTTGACCGCGCCGGAGCCCGCATAGCTGGCGGTGTCGTTGCCAGTACCGCCGTCGAGCACGTCCGCGCCGGCCCCACCGTTCAACACGTCACTACCACCGAGACCCTTGAAGGTTTCGTTGCCGCCGTTGGACTGACCGGTGTGCGGCAGGATGTCGTTGCCGCTGGTGCCGACGAATTCCTTTGTCGGCGCGGTTGGCGTTGTCGGTTGCGTCGGCGTGGTTGGAGTTCCCGAACCTGGTTCGGTCGGCGTGGTCGGCGTGGTTGGCGTTGTCGGTGTCGAGGTGGAACCCGATTCGTAGGCACCCATATCGACAGTTCCAACGACGCGAGCGTGGCCGTCCAGATCGACCGACGCGACGCCGTACTTGCTGGTTCCGCCGTCGATCGCCGACGAGCCGGAGCCGAGGTGGAAGTTGTCGCTCGCCGCGCCTACGAATTTCGGGTCGACGCCGAGCTTGTTACCGTCCGCCGCGCTCGGCATCGCGTTGCCGCCGTCGGTCTTGACCGAGGCCTGGCCGGCCGTGCCGTTGTAGGTAACGTTATTGGCCCAGACGACGTTTTTGTTGCTGTAGCCGCCGTATGACGTGTTATCGACTGCAGTGTTGTTCTTGTTCACCGACGGGTCCGCTACGGCGACGTTGTTGACCCAGGTGTTGTTGCTCGACTGCGCGTTGCTGAGCTCGCCGCGCCAGGTGCCGTCGTTTAGCAGGTCCTGATTGTTGTGGTATGCGGTGTTGTTTTTCACCGTGACGGAGTCGCTCCAGGTAACTTGGATGCCTTTGCTGCCGTTCTCATAGACGAGGTTGTTGTCGACCAGGGTCTTGAACGTGTAGTTCGGATGACCGCTCGTCTGCGTGCTCTGGAAATCGTCGATGATGATGCCGTTGCCATCGGTGTGCGCACCCGACTTGGTGACGTTATCGTGCGAGATGTTGTTCCGGATGATGTTGCGGAAGGTGCCATCGTCCGGCGCCCCGGTGATGTTCCGGTTCTGGTAGAGAGAGATGCCTGAAAACCAGCCGGAACTCGCATTTTTGTAAGTCTCGTTCCCTTCGATCGTGATGAAGTCGGATCCGGCGAAGGCGATGCCGGACGCACCGTTGTCGTGGGAAACGTTATTGGAGATCTTCACATGGTGGACGCCATCACCAACAATGCCGTGCGAATCGCTTCCGTAGACCTCGAAGCCCTGGACCGCCACATAGTTAGCAGTGATGTTGATACCATTTGCGCCGCCAGATGCTGAGTGTATCACCGCTCCACCCGGTACCTCCGACCGCAAGGTAATGTAGCCGGCGGCGGAACCATCCTTGTACATGTTCACCGACTCGTTATAGACGCCGGCGCGCACCACAACCTCGTCGCCGGGCTGAAGGTTCGACGCCATCGCGTCACCGATCGTGCGGAAAGGAGAGGAGGCACTGCCGCTACCGCTGTCGCTGCCATTCGTCGCTACGTAGTATGTTGTCATTGTCTTGTTCCTCAACCCCTGCCCGTTAATATTTTAGGTTAATCATGTCTTACGGCGGGGGGTTATAGGGCGACATTTTGGAGGGCGCAACAGCAACGCGGCGGTAAGTACTTGAGAATCATAGCCATATTGCTGCCACATTATCCCAATCACTTCGATGTTACGTTTTGAAATATTTGTAGAATTTCGAGTCGCCCAAATTGGGGCAGTATAAATGTCTCGCATTTCGCGAATTATTCTTTCTGCAACTATAGCGAAATGCGTCTATTGAAAACATTAGAAAAACTTGACGGCGTGACTGGATTCCTCTCGCCAAAGGCGGAATCGACATTTTTTTCTGAATTTAGCAATTTTTGAGCAGAATCGCCCTAATAATTGGGGGTGATCGAGATGGTTAGGGGAGGCAAGATCGTCGAATCGCCTGCACTTCGGACTTCATAATAAGCCCCCGATCAAACGGATCGGCGATCAGGGAATGCTCTCGTTTTCTGATCCCAATGCAGCGTTCAGGTACTAGGAACGCCGCTGCAGGCATGCCGCAAGAAGCGCGCCTGCCACTCCGGCGAGTCCCGCTCTATGACATCGAGCTTGCTCCGACGGCTGTTGCAATGTCATCCGTCGCCGAGAAACATCGGCTTTGCCAGGGCTGTCGTCGATACGACCTACAACGGCAATGAAACGTACCTAGGCTTGATTTCCAACCGCGTTTCGAGCGGGCCGTTGACGGCTTGCAGGGTCGAGACTGCAAGCCGTCGCTTGATCCAGTTTAACGCCCTTGGAAAATCTTGATCAGCTTCGGCGTGAACCTGTGGCTTTTGATGTCAACGAAATCATCGTAGGTGGCGCGACCGGAAATCATCGCTGCGAGAAGCCGATTGCAGGCAACGCGCGGAGCGTCTTTGTCCGAAGCGTTTGTCACGATGCCAGCGTTGCGGCGCGCATTTGCATCGAAGCTCTTCACGCAAATATTGACAGCCTCCTTTCTCGCTCTTGCACTCCCCTGCGTCAAAGTAACGAAGGAATCATATTCCTGGCGAGTCGGTACGCAGGCAGCGAGCAAGGCCATGGCAATCAATACTATTATGGTGCGAGTAGGCATTGTTATCTTATTCCTTTAAATATCCGATGGTCGGTTTCTGGTGTTTATTTCGATTCGTGTGATGCAGGAAAGACCACGCGCAAAAATTGCGATGTCGCCCAGAAGAAAAATTGCTGCATTTTGACAGTTCAGCCCTGCATTATACTGCCCTAATCACAATAGGCGGGATGTTGTTTCGCCCGACGGGTTGTAATTTGGCCGCCAATCCTGAGGAGGCGGAACATGAGAACCATCCTATCCAGCGTCGGCGCTGCGGCCTTCATGCTGTCGGCTGTGAACACCTATGCCGTCGATCTTCCGGCCGGCGCCAAGAAGGTCACGATGGAAGAGTTTAAAGCATTTGCTGATGGCAAGCATGTGAAGGTGGAGATCGTTGATCTGGACAAGCCCGTGACCGCCGATCTGGTCTGGAACTGGAAGAAGGGCACGATCACCGGTAAGGCTGATGTCGCCGGCAAAACGATCGACGTGAAAACCAAACTCACATTCAAGGGCGATAAAGCTTGCTCCAATGGCAAGGGCGAAAAACCGAGCTGCCATTCGATCTATATCGACGGCGACAAGTTCTACGAAGTTCGCGATGATATGAAAGTTCATGCGGTCTCGACGGTCGGCTGAAGCCGCGGCTCGAGAGGAACTTGCTGACATGTGGGCAGTCGCAGTGGAAACGGCCCGCCAACACGGCGGGCCGATGTTTTACCTTGAAGGTCCATGACGGATCTGCGCTGCTCGGATCTTCTTAGCGATCGAGGAAATGCTCGAAGTAGACCTCGGGGATCGGGTAGGCGTAGACGCCTCTATCGACGAAGCCGTGTCTGTAGAGGCAGTTTCTCAGCGCCGCGTTGTAATGCAGACTTTGCGGATCCGGCGAGCCGCGTCGCCAGGAGCCCGCCTCCGGCACGCACCACCGCAGCGATTTGTCGTATCGAGCCAAGAGGACCGGGTCGGTATCGACCCGGATGCCGCTGTAGGATTGATAGTTTGAAGGAGATTCCGCGGCCGAAATACAGCCCAAGCTAAGCGCAACGCCAACGACTGCCATCAATCTCATTGGATTTCTTTCTCCCGTGATCGATTATCGAAGTAATCGAGCGGAACGATATTGGTTCCAGTGTCTGCGGGCAAGGGGACTTGTTGCCTGCGGTCTGAGCGGCGCATGCCCTGGATTGCCGGCGCTCCGTGACAGATGAGCCTCTATCGCGAAGCGCCGGGCGCTCTTCGATCAATCCAGGAGATCGGCGGGTACTTTGCCGCCATTTTCCGACAGGCGTTTCATCAGTGCCTTGTGCAGCCACATATTCATTTTGGCGGAATCACCGGTGTCGCCGGTATAGCCGAGTTCAGAGGCGAGCTCCTTGCGCTCAGCCATGCTCGCATCCATCCCGACCGCTTTCATCAAATCCACGATCGAGTGGCGCCAATCGAGTTTCTGGCCGCTCTTTTTCACCGCCGCGTCGAGGATCGGTACGATATCAACATTTGCTGCGACCGGGGCGGTGGCCGGCTTGCTTTGAGCGGGAGAGGCGGCAGGTGCCGGACTGGGCGCCGCCGAGGGCGAGACGGGAGCCGGGGCGGGCTGCGCCTTCGGCGCGCCTGATGCAACGGGTTCGGCTGCTTTTGCTTCCCCGAAGATTGCATGTTTGATCTTGTCGAAAATGCCCATTCTTGGATCTCCAGTTCCATTAGATGAGAACATGCTGAAACATGGACTTCCTGCCTGATATATCCAGACGGAAGGGCGTTATTTTTCCCTATCTCAATCAGTGATGGAAAAGCCAGTTCCAAGGCAAGGTGCGGGCGATCTGCAAAACAAAAGGATCAATCGCCGTCAATCGCATCGACAACTGCGTTTTGCTTGCGGCACCGAAGATCCCCGACGCAGCTCGGAAGGAAATACTCGGCAGGCGTTCCAGTCACGGCAAGAGATGTTCGCTTTCGGCACAGTCGGGCCGGCAATTCGTATTTCAATAACCGTGAAATATCATTGCACGCCACGGAGCCGACTTGCCGCGCCGGGTTGTGAAACATTCGTCATCCCTTCACGTTGCCTTGCCATGGATGTCCTGCAGGTTGCAGGCGTCCAGACGATCGAAGGCACGCGCGTTCCTCGATTTTCGATTGCCGGGCAGATCGCCCGGCGAATGGAAACGGAGGAAAACATGACACATAATCACAATAGACTATCCCTAGCGGTGCTCGTATCCACCTGCGCCCTGCTTGCCATGCCGACAAGCGATGCACACGCCATCGATGTCGGCGTATCGGTAAATGCCGGCAATGCCGCCAGCGCCGATGTCGGGGCATCGCTTGGCGGCGGCAGAGGCGTCAGCGCCGATGCCAAGGCTTCCGTCGGCGGTTCGAGCGGCGTCAACGCCGATGCGACCGCCAATGCCGGTGGTGGCCGGGGCGTTGATGCCGATCTCAATGCACGCATCGGCAGCTCCGGTGGGCTTGATACCGACGCCACGGCCTCGGTCAGACGCGGCAGCGGCGTCGATGCCAATCTCGCCATCGGTGGGGTAGGGGGCAGCAACAAATCCGCGAATGACGGTAACCTCAGCGCATCCCAGGCCCGCATCCTGGACGACTTCCGGTCGAGGCCGGTCAATGAGCAACGGAAGATGCTTGTCCGTTGCGTTGATATCTCATCGCCTGGCGGCTCGGCCTCAGGTGGTTCTGATTCCGGCCTCGCCGGTCTCTGCAGCCTGCTGCAGGCGTCAGCCTCGCGCTAAACGTGAAAGACCCGCCGAACCGGAAGGCACGGCGGGTCTCTCAAATAGCTTCGCTTCCAAGCCTATGCAGGATTTAGCCTAATGCAGGATCTGGCTGAGGAACAGCTTGGTGCGTTCGTGCTGCGGATTGTCGAAGAACTCGGCCGGCGAATTCTGCTCGACGATCTGGCCCTGGTCCATGAAGATGACGCGGTTGGCGACCTGGCGGGCAAAGCCCATTTCATGGGTGACGCAGAGCATGGTCATGCCTTCCTCGGCAAGACCCACCATCGTGTCGAGCACTTCCTTGATCATTTCGGGATCGAGCGCCGAGGTCGGCTCGTCGAACAGCATGATCTTCGGGTTCATGCACAGCGAGCGGGCGATCGCCACCCGCTGCTGCTGGCCGCCGGAGAGCTGTCCCGGATATTTGTTGGCCTGCTCGGGGATCTTGACGCGCTTGAGAAAGTGCATGGCCACTTCTTCCGCCTGCTTCTTCGGCATTTTGCGCACCCAGATCGGCGCCAAAGTGCAGTTTTCGAGGATCGTCAGGTGCGGGAAGAGGTTGAAGTGCTGGAACACCATGCCGACTTCGCGCCTGACCTCGTCGATCTTTTTCAGGTCGTTGGTGAGCTCGGTGCCGTCGACGATAATGCGGCCCTTCTGATGCTCTTCCAGGCGGTTGATGCAGCGGATCATCGTCGACTTACCGGAACCCGACGGGCCGGCGATGACGATGCGCTCGCCGCGCATGACCTTGAGGTTGATGTCGCGCAGCACGTGAAAATCGCCGTACCACTTGTTCATGTTGATGATATCGACCGCCACTTCCGTTGCGGAAACGGTGAGCTTTTTCGCTGGAGCTTCAGCCATGATTGTTTTCCCTCATTCTTATCGTTTTAGCGTTCTTATCGCTTGTGGCCGGTATCGAGATGGCGTTCCATGAAGCCCGAATAGCGCGACATGCCGAAGCAGAACAGCCAGAAGATGAAGCCCGCGAAGATCAGGCCCGTGATCGGCGTGACGGCGCTTGCCCAGTTGGCGTCGGAGAAGTTCTGCTTCACAATACCGAGCAGATCGAACATGCCGATAATGGTGACCAGTGACGTGTCCTTGAAGGTTCCGATGAAGGTGTTGACGATGCTCGGGATTACCAGCTTGATGGCCTGCGGCATGATGATCAGCCGGGTCTTTTGCCAATAGCCGAGGCCAAGTGAATCGGCGCCTTCGAACTGTCCCTTCGGAATCGCCTGAAGACCGCCGCGGATCACTTCAGCCATATAGGCCGACGTGAAGATCGATACGCCAATCAGTGCCCGAAGCAGTTTGTCCACGTTCCAGCCTGTAGGAAGGAAGAGCGGCAACATGACGCTTGCCATGAACAGCACGGTGATCAGCGGAACGCCTCGAATGACCTCGATGAAGGTCACGCAGAGCATGCGGATGACCGGCATCTTCGAACGGCGTCCCAATGCAAGCAGAATACCGCAGGGCAATGACACTGCAATACCGACAAAGGACAGGACGAGCGTCACCATCAACCCGCCCCAGAGCGGTGTCTCCACCACTTCAAGGCCGTACCCCCCGTGAAGAAGCCAGAAGGCGATGATCGGCAGGGCGGCGAACAGAAGAATGGCGTTCAGGCCCTTTCGCGGCGCCGACGGGATCAGCATCGGAACCAGAAGCAAAATGAAGAGGATCCCGACGATCGCCGGTCTCCAGCGCTCGTCGAGCGGATAGCGGCCGAAGATAAACTGATCGTACTTGGCGCTGACGAAGGCCCAGCATGCACCACTCCAGCCCTCGGGCTGGATACCGCCCTGGATTGTCGTCGCGCAGAATGTGCGGTCAGGCCCGGACCATACGGCCTGGATGAACAGCCAGTTGACGAGATGCGGCACGGCCCATGCGATCAGTGCAACAGCCAGGATGGTCAGGATCACGTCCTTCGGAGTTGCCAGGAGATTGCGGCGTATCCAGGCAACGGCTCCCCTCTCGCCGCGGGGCGGCGGTTCGGCAGCAAGAATGGACGTTCTGACGAAGGGTTTATCGGCGACCGACATCTTATCTCTCCACCAGTGCCATCTTGGCATTGAACCAATTCATGAACAGCGACGTGAGAATGCTCAGGCTGAGATAGACGATACCCCAGATGCACACGATCTCGATCGCTTGACCGCTCTGATTGAGGATCGTGCCGCCGACGGCAACGAGATCGGAGAAACCGATCGCGATGGCGAGCGAGGAGTTCTTGGTCAGGTTCAGGTACTGGCTCGTCAGCGGCGGAATGATGATGCGCAGCGCCTGCGGCACCACGACAAGTCTGGTCACGTTCGACGGATGCAGCCCCAGCGCGCCGGCTGCCTCGGATTGTCCCTTTGGAACGCCGCGAATGCCGCCACGAACGATCTCGGCGATGAACGAGGCGGTATAAAAGGACAGAGCGAGAAACAGCGACATGAATTCGGGGCCGACGACCGAGCCGCCCGTCAGATTGAACTTTCCGGCGACGGGAACATCGAAGGTGAGCGGAAAGCCCGAGGCAACGAAGACCAGCAATGGTAGGCCGACGATCAGCGCGATCGACGCCCATACCGTATGGAACGGCTGGCCGGTTGTGGCCTGTCGTTTATGAGCCCAGCGCGCCATGATGATGGCGGCGACAATCGCAATCAGCAGGGCAATGCCGACCGCTATCATGCCTGTCTCGAAGATCGGCTTCGGGAAGGCTAGTCCTCTGTTGTTGAGGTACATGCTGAAAGGCAGGCCCACCGATTCGCGCGGCTGCGGCAGGACGGATAGAACGCCGAGATACCAGAAGAAGATGACGAGCAGCGGCGGAATATTGCGGAAGATTTCGACATAGACCGTGCAGAGCTTGGCAATCAGCCAGTTCCGCGACAACCGGCCGATCCCGATAATGAACCCGATGATGGTTGCCGTGACGATACCGGTCACCGCCACCAGCAAGGTATTCAAAATACCGACGAAAAGCGCGCGTGCATAAGTCGAGTCGCTTGAATAGCCGATCAGCGACTGGCCGATTTCGAAACCGGCGCGACCGCGAAGAAAGCCGAAACCGGATGCCGTATTGCTGCGGGCAAGGTTCACGGCCGTGTTGTGGGCCACCCACCACACGAACGCCACGAGAACAACGATTGTTAGAATCTGGAAGAATATGCTCCGGTATTTCGGATCGTACATTGCCGACCGGAAAGTCCAGCCGGTGTCATGCAAAGGTGTCCTATCCACAGCCCCATGCGTCATGCCGCGCCAATCCCCTTGTGCCCGTTTTCGGGCTTTCTTTTTGACTTTTTAGAAGCGGGAAGGCGGCTGGCCGCCTTCCCGGCATTTCATGCCAAGGCTCGATTAACGAACCGGCGGTGCGTACTGGATGCCGCCCTTGTTCCAGAGAGCATTCAAGCCGCGGGCGATCTTGAGCGGGCTACCCTGGCCGATGTTGCGCTCGAAGATTTCGCCATAGTTGCCGACGCCCTTGATGACGTTGGCGGCCCAATCATTGGTCAGGCCGAGATCCGTGCCGATCTTGGTGTCGGTCTCGCTGCCGAGGAAGCGCTTGATGTCCGGGTTCGGCGAATTCTTCATCTCGTCGACATTTGCCTGGGTGATGCCGAACTCTTCGGCATTGATCAGCGCATAAGCCGTCCAGGAAACGATATCGAACCACTGATCATCACCCTGACGGACGGCTGGGCCGAGCGGTTCCTTGGAGATGATCTCAGGGAGGATGACGTGTTCGTCGGGGTTCTTCAGCGTCAGACGCAATGAATAGAGACCGGATTGGTCGGTCGTGTAAACGTCGCAACGACCGGCGTCGTAGGCAGCGTTGACCTCAGGAAGGTTTTCGAAGACGACCGGATTGTACTGCAGATTGTTCGTCTTGAAGTAATCGGCGAGGTTCAGTTCCGTGGTCGTGCCCGACTGCACGCAGATTGCGGCGCCGGAGAGTTCGAGAGCCGACTTCACGTTCAGGCTCTTGCGCACCATGAAGCCCTGGCCGTCGTAATAGGTGACGGGACGGAAGTTGAATCCGAGTGCGGTGTCGCGATTGATCGTCCAGGTCGTATTGCGCGAAAGGACGTCGATTTCACCGGACTGCAGGGCGGTAAAGCGTTCCTTCGCGTTTGTCGGCGTGTACTTGACTTTGGTGGGGTCGCCGAACACAGCCGAAGCGACGGCCTTGCAGAAATCGACGTCGAAGCCGGCCCAATTACCGGAAGCGTCAGGCGCGGCAAAGCCAGTAAGACCGGTATTGACGCCGCATTGCACGAAACCCTTCGCTTTGACGTCTCCGAGAGTGGTGGCCGAGGCAGCCGAGGTGCCAAGAGCGAAAACTGCTGCGCCGATAGCGGCGGACAGAAGCTTGTTCTTCATTTTTTCCCAACCTTTTCCGTTGTCTTATTTTCTTGTGGGGAAGTTCCGGCGGAAAAACCTGCCGCCCCCAATGTCTCGACACCCTCCCGGCGCGAGTACCCTATCACAGTCGCAAATGTCACCAGGGTCAAGTGTCACCATCAATAATTGCGGCAAAATTCGGATTTTTGGTTGATTGCGCCGCATTCGAGGGCGGTTGGCTATGAAATAGGCGTCCGATTGCGGAAAAATAACGCGAAATTCGGAAATTCCATCATGTCCAACCGTTGTCGCCAACCCACCGTCAAGGGGTTGACCGGACACGGCGGGGCGTCCAAAAGTCTGGTTTCGCGCCCCTCGCCAAAGGCTATTTCCGACATGAAAGAAAAAGACAGCTTGCTGCAGAACGCCGGCATCAACACCCGCCTGACGCATATCGGCAACGACCCTTTCGACTATCACGGCTTCGTCAATCCGCCGGTTGTGCATGCCTCGACGGTGCTGTTTCCAAATGCGCGCACGATGGAGACGCGCTCGCAGAAATACACCTACGGAACGCGCGGCACCCCGACGACGGATGCGCTCTGCGAGGCAATCGACGCACTCGAAGGCTCGGCCGGCACGATCCTCGTCCCCTCGGGCCTTGCGGCCGTCACCATTCCGTTCCTGGGTTTCGTCGCCGCCGGCGACCATGCGCTTGTCGTCGATTCGGTCTATGGCCCGACGCGTCATTTCTGCGACACGATGTTGAAGCGTCTTGGCGTCGAGGTCGAATATTACGACCCGTCGATCGGCGCCGGCATCGAGACGCTGTTCCGGCCGAACACCAAGATCGTCCACACCGAGGCGCCCGGCTCCAACACCTTCGAGATGCAGGATATCCCGGCGATCTCGGCGGTGGCGCACCGCCACGGCGCCGTTGTCATGATGGACAATACCTGGGCGACGCCGCTCTATTTCAAACCGCTCGATCACGGCGTCGATATCTCGATCCACGCATCGACGAAATATCCGTCCGGCCATTCCGATATCCTGCTTGGAACGGTGTCGGCTAATGCCGGGCACTGGGAGCGGCTGAAGGAAGCAAACGGTGTGCTCGGCATCTGCGGCGCACCCGATGACGCTTACCAGATCCTGCGCGGATTGCGCACCATGGGCCTGCGCCTCGAGCGGCATTATGAAAGCGCGCTTGATATCGCGCGATGGCTGGAGGGCAGGGAGGACGTCGCCCGCGTGCTGCATCCTGCTCTGCCGAGTTTCCCCTCTCACAATCTCTGGAAGCGCGATTTCAAAGGTGCCAGCGGCATCTTTTCCTTCGTGCTCGCCGCCGATGGCCCGGAAAAATCCAGGGCAAAGGCGCATGCCTTCCTCGATGCGCTCCGGATTTTCGGTCTCGGCTATTCCTGGGGCGGCTTTGAAAGCCTCGCATTGCACGCCTATCTCAACGACCGTACGGTCGCCAAGGCCCCGACAGATGGTGCTGTCATCCGCCTGCAGATCGGCATCGAGGATGTGGTTGACCTCAAGGCCGATATCGAACGGGGTTTTGCCGCCGCAAGCGCCGTCTGACACGCTGCGCTTTATGGCAGACGCAGAGCCCGGTAGCCGTAAATCCAGTCGAGGTCCGCCGCGAGACTTTGCGGCGGCTTGAGGCCGAGCACGAGATCGCGGCCGATTCGGATCGGCCCCTTTGCATGATAGGCGAACCGGTTGAAGGCGCCGCGCTGGCGAAGTTTCGCGATGCGTGGCGCTCGATGGCCCTCGAAGAGCTTTAGCGCTTCCACCGCCGGACGATTGGAAAGAAACGCGGCAAGTTCGTAGGCGTCTTCGATCGCCATGGCCGCGCCCTGTGCGGCAAAGGGCATCATCGCATGCGCGGCATCGCCGATCAGAACCGTCTTGCGGCCGTCCTGCCATGCACCGGCGGAGGTTTCGAACAGCGGCCAGAACGTCAGGTTCCGGTGTTGGTCGAACAGCGAGACGATCGCGGCGTTCCAGCCGGAAAAGCGTTTCCTGAGTTCTGCGCGCTGCTCGGCCGTCGGTTGGCTTTGCCAGGCCTGCGGCGGCGCGCTATTGCTGGCAGTGATCGCCACCATGTTGAAGCTGGCAGTCTCCCTCAAAGGGTAGCAGACGAGATGCGCCGACCCGCCGAGGAAGGCGCAAACGCTTTGCCGGTCGAGGAAACCGGGCGCTTCGCTTTCGGCAATGGTGAAGCGGTAGGCAATATTGCCGGAAAACCGCGGCGAGGGGCTGCCCGGAACCAATTGCCGCAGCTTCGACCAGACGCCGTCCGCACCGATGACGACATCGGCGTCCCGCTCAAAATCCGGCAGCGCCGATTCCATCCTGATACCAAGGTGAAGCCGGCAGAGCGGATCGGCCTCCACCGCGGCCAAAAGGGCTTTCTGCAATGTGCTGCGATGCAGGACGCCATAGGGAGCGCCCCAGCGCTGCCGTGCGAATGTGCCTGCAGGCACGGCTGCCAGCTGGCGCAGCGAACTGCCCGAGATCAGCCGGATGGTTTCCGGCTCGAGCCAGACCTTTGATAGCCCGTCAAGGATACCGAGTTCGGCAAGGATGCGCGAGGCGTTAGGCGAAACCTGCAAGCCGGCGCCGACCTCGGTGAGTTCGCCCGCCTGCTCGAAGATGTCGGAGCTGATGCCCCGGCGCGAAAGCGAAAGCGCCGCGGTCAGCCCCGATATCCCGGCGCCGATGATGGCGGCATGTTCGACCGGCATTATCCGTCCGATCCGAAATCTGGACGGGTTACGCCGCCTTCACGTGGAAAACGCAGCCGGCCGGGTTGGTCTGGCTCGGCTTGAGCGCGGAATTGAAGCGATAGAGCGTCGAGCAGTAGGAACAGACCTTCTCGTTATCGTCGCCCATGTCGATGAAGATATGCGGATGGTCGAACGGGGCCGAAGCGCCGGTGCACATGAATTCCTTGACGCCGACTTCGATAACCCGGTGACCGCCGTCGTTCTGGAAGTGGGGAATGTTGTGGCCGGCCATGTCGCTCTCCGAATGCTTGAAATCTGCGCGGACCTTATAAGCCTTCGCCGCAAATGTGTAGAGCCAAAGCGCCGTGGCGGGTACTGTTTTTAGGCACAGTTTTTGGCTTCACGATGAATGGCGGCTCGATTATGGTCGCGCCGAAAAGGCCCTGAAGGAAGACGCGATGAACCTGAACACGCCTGCATTTTCAAGCTTCACCCATGACGGATTGAAGCTCGCCTTCTTCGATGAGGGCGATCCGGCCGGCGTGCCCGTCTTGTTGATTCACGGATTTGCTTCGACCGCAAACGTCAACTGGGTGCACCCCGGCTGGCTGAAGACGCTGGGGGATGCCGGCTACCGGGTGATCGCCGTCGACAATCGCGGCCACGGCGCAAGCGACAAGCCGCACGATGCCGAAGCCTATCGTCCGTGGGTGATGGCCGCAGATGCGATCGCGCTTCTGGATCATCTCGGCATCCCGGAAGCCAATGTCATGGGTTATTCGATGGGCGCGCGCATTTCGGTCTTTGCCGCCCTTGCCAATCCGCATCGGGTCCGCTCGCTGGTGCTCGGCGGTCTCGGCATCGGCATGACCGACGGCGTCGGCGACTGGGATCCGATCGCCGATGCGCTGCTTGCTCCCTCGCTCGAGGACGTCACGCATGACCGTGGCCGCATGTTCCGCGCTTTTGCCGAACAGACCAAGAGCGATCGCGTCGCCCTTGCCCTCTGCATCCGCGGCTCGCGCGATCTCGTTGCCCGCGCTGATATGGGAAAGCTCGACATGCCGACGCTGATCGGCGTCGGCACGAAAGACGACATCGCCGGCTCGCCGCAGGAGCTGGCGGGGCTGATGCCCGATGCCGAAGCGCTGGATATTCCGGGCCGTGATCACATGCTCGCCGTCGGCGACAAGGTTTTCAAGCAGGCGGTGCTGGCCTTCTACGCGAAAGTCGCCAGGGGATGATGTCTCGGGTGACATTGGCGGGTGACATCATCGTGATGCCGAAAACCCATGCTAAAAAACCATGGCGACGGCACCCATTTATGTTATTGGCGTTTTCCACTATATATTGGCATTCCGAAAACGGCATTCCTGTTGGCAACGAGGAGAGCGGCGATGGTCGCCAAGACTGATATTCGTGCTTTTGAGACAGGTCAGCCGCTGAAGGTGATGGATCCCATCTGGGACAGCCTGCGCGAAGAAGCCCGGCTCGCCGCCGAACGGGACCCGGTTCTTGCCGCCTTCCTCTACTCGACGGTGATCAACTACCATTCGCTCGAGGAATGCGTCATCCACCGCATCTGCGAACGTCTCGATCACCCCGACATGCAGGCAAACCTGCTTCGCCAGACCTTCGAGGAAATGCTCTCCGATTGGCCGGAATGGAGTTCCATTCTGCGCGTCGACATCCAGGCCATCTACGATCGCGATCCCGCCTGCCTGCGGTTCATGGAAGCCGTGCTCTATTTCAAGGGTTTCCACGCGCTGCAGACACACCGTCTCGCCCATTGGCTGCTGAACCGCGGCCGGCGAGATTTCGCGCTCTATCTGCAGAGCCGCTCCTCCAGCGTCTTCCAGACCGACATCAATCCGGCCGCGCGGATCGGCAAAGGCATCTTCCTCGATCACGCCACCGGCCTCGTTGTCGGCGAGACGGCTGTGATCGGCGACAATGTCTCGATCCTGCATAACGTCACGCTCGGCGGCACCGGCAAAGAGGGCGCCGACCGCCATCCGAAGATCGGCAGCGGCGTCATGATTGGCGCCGGCGCAAAGATCCTCGGCAATATCGAGATCGGCTACTGCTCACGCATCGCCGCAGGCTCCGTCGTCTTGAAGGCGGTGCCGCCGAAGAAGACGGTCGCCGGCGTGCCGGCCAAGGTCGTCGGCGAAGCCGGGTGTTCCGAGCCGTCGCGCAACATGGACCAGGTGATCGGCGCCGATATCTGATCGGCTGCCGGAAAATAAGGATTGGGAAAAGTCGGCGGTCCTCGGGCGGGGATGGAAATTGCCAACTGGCAACCTTGCCTTTACACCGCTGCTTTTCCTGTGCAAGAAGCGGCCAATCAAGACCGTTTACGGAGATAACAGAGTGAAGCCTGAAGAAATCAAGAAGCTCGACGCCTATTTCAAACGCACGCTCAATCCGCAGATCGTCGTCAAGGCGCGTCCGCGCAAGAATGATTCTGCGGAAGTCTATCTCGGCGAAGAATTTCTGGGCGTCGTCTATATCGATGACGAGGACGGCGACCGCTCCTACAACTTTTCGATGGCGATCCTCGACGTCGATCTCTGACCTGCTCGAACGCTTTCCAAGGGACCGAACGGCGCGATCCGTTCGGTCCTTTTTTTGTTTTCTGGGCTTGGGGCCAAAATTTATTTGAAGCTTCAGGTTGCGCTTATCTGATATATATTAGCAAAAACAGTTAAAGACGTACGTGCCCCGGCGCGCATCCTTTGTTTTATTATTGTCGCACAACCCATAGGTGTTTTGCAGCGCACAAGACTACTTGACTATTTGTGCGTTGCAGCTACCCTGCCGCCATCCCACAGCCCAACGGAGGACGGTCATGTTCAACTTTGACGACGCAAACAAGAAGAGCAAGGAAGCCGTTGATACGGCGCTGAGAACCTATTCGGATACGACCAGAGGCTTCCAGGCGATCGCTGCCGAAGCTGCGGACTATTCGAAGAAGTCCTTTCAGGACGCGGTGACGCATTTCGAAACGCTGGCCGGCGTCAAGAGCTTCGAGGCCGCTTTCGAACTGCAGACCAACTACGTCAAGACCTATTTCGAAGGCCTCGTCTCCGAGACGACGAAACTCAGCGAGATGTATGCCGATCTCGCCAAATCCGCTTACAAGCCCTATGAAGCGCCGATCGCCGCTGCCGTCGCCAAGACCACCAGGCAGGCGCAGCCGGCCACCCCTGCCGCTGCATGAATTGATTGCGACGGCGCAACCTGCGCTACATATTGAAAATTATAGACCGGCTACGCATCTGTAGCCGGTCTTTTTGTTTCCACTTTCGCTGCAGTACCTCCATGGGACCGGCCGGGGACTTTTTTGGTCTTTCCCGTGCATGCCGGCCATTTCTTGATTGCAGTGACTGACAGGGGGCTTAAAATCGGCCTATTATGAACTAAGTTAGTGTTTCAGATATTCGGCGGGAAAAGCACCCTCCCATGCTCCGCCGGATTGCTTGAGGAATGAATGACAATGATCGCAAAGCCGATCCGGATGCAGAACGACAGCGATAGGAACGGGGAGAACGGAAATCGAACCTCGGTCATCACACGCACCAAGCCGAAGACCAAGAAACCCAATCTCTACCGCGTGCTGCTTTTGAATGACGACTACACTCCCATGGAATTCGTCATCCATATTCTGGAGCGTTTTTTTCAAAAGGATCGTGAAAGTGCCACCCGCATCATGCTCCATGTCCATAACCACGGCGTTGGCGAATGCGGAATATTCACATACGAGGTGGCGGAAACGAAGGTCAGCCAGGTGATGGACTTCGCCCGGCAGCACCAGCATCCGCTGCAATGCGTCATGGAAAAGAAGTGAGGATCTGAACGTGCCAACATTTTCGCCTAGTTTAGAGAAGGCGCTCCATCAGGCACTGACCTTTGCCAACGAGCGGCACCACGAATATGCGACGCTCGAGCATCTGCTGCTCGCCCTGATCGACGATGCCGATGCGGCCGCGGTCATGGGTGCCTGCAATGTCGATCTCGACGCGCTGCGCAAGACGCTCGTGGAATATGTCGATAACGAACTCTCCAACCTGATCACCGGATATGACGAGGATTCGAAGCCGACCTCCGGCTTCCAGCGGGTCATCCAGCGCGCCGTCATCCACGTGCAATCGTCCGGCCGCGAAGAGGTGACCGGCGCCAACGTGCTCGTCGCGATCTTTGCCGAGCGCGAGAGCCATGCCGCCTATTTCCTGCAGGAGCAGGAGATGACCCGTTACGACGCCGTCAACTATATCTCCCACGGCATCGGCAAGCGCCCGGGTGCTTCCGAAGCGCGCCCCCCGCGCGGCGCCGAGGAGGAAGCCGAGAGCAGCAAGCCGACGGCGCGCGGCGGCGAGGAAGAGGGCGGTCCCAAGAAGCAGCAGGATGCGCTCAAGGCCTATTGCGTCAATCTCAACGAGAAGGCCAAGGGCGGCAAGATCGACCCGCTGATCGGCCGTCACGCCGAGGTGAGCCGCACCATCCAGATCCTGTGCCGCCGTTCGAAGAACAATCCGCTCTATGTCGGTGATCCCGGCGTCGGCAAGACGGCGATCGCCGAAGGCCTGGCCAAGCGCATCGTCGAAGGCAAGGTTCCCGAAGCGCTCGCCGATGCGACGATCTTCTCGCTCGACATGGGCACGCTGCTTGCCGGCACGCGCTACCGCGGCGATTTCGAGGAGCGCCTGAAGCAGGTCGTCAAGGAACTCGAGGAATATCCGGGGGCCGTGCTGTTCATCGACGAGATCCACACGGTGATCGGCGCCGGCGCCACCTCGGGCGGTGCGATGGATGCATCGAACCTCTTGAAGCCGGCCCTGTCGTCGGGCGCGATCCGCTGCATCGGGTCGACCACCTACAAGGAATATCGCCAGTTCTTCGAAAAGGACCGGGCGCTGGTTCGCCGATTCCAGAAGATCGACGTCAGCGAACCGTCGATCGATGACGCGATCGAGATCATGAAGGGCCTGAAGCCCTATTTCGAAGAATATCACCACCTGCGTTATTCCAACGATGCCATCAAGTCGGCCGTCGAACTCTCGGCCCGCTACATCTCCGACCGCAAGCTGCCGGACAAGGCGATCGACGTGATCGACGAGACCGGTGCGGCCCAGATGCTGCTGCCGCCGTCGAAGCGCCGCAAGCTGATCACCGAAAAGGAGATCGAGGCGACGGTCGCCACGATGGCGCGCATTCCGCCGAAGACCGTCTCCAAGGATGACGAAGCGGTGCTTGCCAATCTCGAGCAGGAACTGCGCTCGGTCGTCTATGGCCAGGATATCGCCATCGAAGCCCTTTCGACCTCGATCAAGCTGGCGCGCGCCGGCCTTCGCGAGCCGAACAAGCCGATCGGCGCCTATGTCTTCTCCGGTCCGACCGGCGTCGGCAAGACCGAGGTGGCAAAGCAGCTGGCGTCGTCGCTCGGCGTCGAGCTTCTGCGCTTCGACATGTCGGAATATATGGAGCGGCACACGGTGTCGCGCCTGCTCGGTGCACCTCCCGGCTATGTCGGTTTCGACCAGGGCGGTCTTCTCACCGATGGCGTCGACCAGCACCCGCATTGCGTGGTCCTGCTCGACGAAATCGAGAAGGCGCATCCCGACATCTATAATATCCTGCTGCAGGTCATGGACCATGGCACGCTGACCGACCATAACGGCAAGAAGATCGACTTCCGCAACGTCATCCTGATCATGACGACGAATGCGGGCGCGTCCGAAATGGCCAAGGCGGCGATCGGCTTCGGCTCGTCCAAGCGCACCGGCGAGGACGAGGAGGCGCTGACCCGCCTGTTCACGCCGGAGTTCCGCAACCGTCTCGACGCGATCATTCCTTTCGCGGCACTGCCGACGGCTGTGATCCACAAGGTCGTGCAGAAGTTCATCATGCAGCTGGAGGCCCAGCTTTCCGAAAGGAACGTCACCTTCGACCTGCATGAGGATGCGATCGCCTGGCTGTCGGAAAAGGGTTACGACGAGAAGATGGGCGCCCGCCCGCTTGCCCGCGTGATCCAGGACACCATCAAGAAGCCGCTTGCCAACGAAATCCTCTTCGGCAAGCTGAAGAAGGGCGGCGTCGTCAACGTCACAGTCGGCCCGAAGGAAGACGGCAAGCCCGGCATCGTGCTGGAGGCCATCCCGGATACGGCGCCGATCAAGCCGAAGCCGGAAGCCGAAGTCGTCCATCCCGACGCCGACGACCAGGGCGACGGCGAGCTGAAGACCAAGGCGGCGCCCAAGACCCGCGCCAAGACGGTCCCGCAGGCCGAGCCCGAGGTCCGCGACGCCCCGAAGAAGGGCAGCACGGTTCCAAAGGTTCCGCGCAAGAAGTAAGATCCACCAATTGAGAGAGGCCGCGTCATGCGGCCTTTTTCGTCTTCGGCCTTTTTCTCCCGCGGAACCGACCGCGTCTCATCGATGCGGTATTAGCCAGTCAACTCAGTGGGTGAGGCTGCACCATCGTGGCTGTTATCGGAGTGTCATGCTTCGGACCTACGAGTGGACCATGCAACGTCATTTCCTTGTCCTGTTTTGTCTCGCGCTGACCCAGATCACCGGCTGGGGCGTGGTCGGCGTCCTGCCCGTGATTGCGACGCCGGTGGCGGCGGAATTCAAAACCTCACTGCCGTCGGTCTTTCTGGCAACCTCGGTGATGTTTGTCGCAATGGGGCTTGCCGCACCCTGGGCCGGCCGCGCCTTTCGCAGGTTCGGAACGCGCCAGGTCATGGCGGCGGGAGCGGGCCTGATCGGCCTGGCTCTGTGCCTGCTCGCGCTGTCTCCGAACCTGCCTGTCTTCTGGGTCGGGTGGGCACTGACCGGGCTGGCAGGCGCGATGTTCCTGACGACCTCGGCCTACGCCTATGTCGCGGAATACGCAGAGGATCGGGCGCGCAGCCTGATTGGAACACTGATGCTGGTGACCGGTCTGGCAGGCAGCGTCTTCTGGCCCATAACCGCTTTTCTCGACCATCTTGTGGGTTGGCGGCAGGTTTTCGTCGTCTATGCCGGTGTCATGGTTTTCATCATCTGCCCTTTGGTCCGGTTCGGTCTGCCCGTCACCGGGGCGGCGACCGCAGCGACAGCTCATCGGCGGCGCGGGCGATGGGAACCTGTCTTCATCCTGCTGGTCGCCGCCATCGCCTTGAACAGCTTTGTCACCTTCGGCGTCGAGGCAGTGGGAATCAAACTCCTGCAGTCGATGGGGATGGATCTTGCCGGCGCGGTCGCTATCGCCTCGCTCCTTGGGGTCTTCAAGGTCGGCGGGCGGGTGATCGACCTTCTCGGCGGGCAAAAATGGGACGGATTATCCACCGCAATCGTCTCGGGGGCGATGATTCCGATGGGACTGGCTACGATCTGGATCGGCGGCGCCGGTATTCTATCGGTGGGCGGCTACCTCGTCCTGTTCGGGGTCGGGAGCGGTGCCTTTGCCGTCGCACGCGCCACGATGCCGCTCGTTTTCTTTGAGAAGGCCGATTATACCGCCGCGATGGCAACCATCGCCCTGCCGATGAACCTGATCAACGCACTCGCCCCGCCCGGCATAGCGGCGCTGATGGCCGGTATCGGGGCGCAGGCGACTTTCGCAGTTCTGGGCGGGCTGAGCATGGCGGCTTTGGCGGTTCTGTTGCCGCTGAACGGCATGAAGGCGCGGCCAGCACTCGCCAAATGACCTTATGCCAGCGCCGCCCGGATCTTTTCGGCATGAGCGGCCAGCACGGCGCCATCTTCCATCTTGCCGGAGTGCGGCTTGAGTGCGGTGCCCTCGTGGCGCGGGATGACGTGGAAATGCAGATGGAACACCGTTTGCCCGGCGGCCGGTTCGTTGAACTGGGCGACGAACACGCCGTCGGCGTCGAAGACGTCCTTGACTGCATTGGCAATCTTCTGGACGACGGTAATCGCATGGGTGAGGGTGGCTGGATCGGCATCGAGAATATTGCGCGACGCCGCCTTCGGCACGACGAGCACATGGCCTGGCGCCTGCGGCATCACATCCATGAAGGCGATGGTATGCTGATCCTCGTAGATGCGGTGCGAGGGAATTTCGCCGCGCAGGATCTTGGCGAAGATATTGTTGTCGTCATAGGCGCTGGTCATCGCGAAATCTCCTCATTGCATCTTGATCGGGTAACGCCGCCGGCAGGTCGGCGTCAATCCTCCTGCTGGCGCTCGCCCTTGCGGAAGGGGCTGTGCTCGCTCAGCACCTCGCTCATCTGTTCGACATCGGCGCGCTCGCGGGCGAGATAGTCGCCGATCGCCCGGCGAAGGCCGGCGTGGGCGACATAATGGGCCGAATGCGTCGTCACCGGCAGGTAGCCGCGGGCGAGCTTGTGTTCACCTTGGGCGCCGGCCTCGACCCGTTTCAGCCCCTTCGATAGGGCGAAGTCGATCGCCTGGTGATAGCAGACCTCGAAATGCAGGAAGGGATGATCCTCGACGCAGCCCCAGTGACGGCCATAGAGCGTATCGCCGCCGATGAAGTTGATGGCGCCGGCGATATAGCGCCCGTCACGCTTGGCCATGACCAGCAGGATGTCGTCGGCCATGCGTTCGCCGATCAGCGAGTAGAATTTGCGGGTGAGGTAGGGCCGGCCCCATTTGCGCCCGCCGGTATCCATGTAGAACTTGAAGAATTGATCCCAGATGCGTTCCGTCAGGTCGTGGCCGGTCAGCCAGTCGATGCTGATGCCGTTTTCGAGCGCGGCGCGCCGCTCCTTGCGCAACGCCTTGCGTTTGCGCGACGCGAGTGTTTCGAGAAATTCCTCGTGATTGGCGTAGCCGTCATTGATGAAATGGAACTGCTGGTCGGTGCGGTGCAGATAGCCGTCCATCTCGAAGACACCGATCTCCTCATCCGGCACGAAGGTGATATGGGCAGACGAGATGCCGAGCCGGCGCACGACCTCCTTCAGGCTTTCGGCGATCGCGCTCTGGATCGGCAGCCGCTGCAGTCCCTCAGCGACGAGAAGCCGCGGACCGGTCGCCGGCGTGAACGGGATCGAGCATTGAAGTTTGGGATAATAACGCCCGCCGGCCCGCTCGAAGGCATCGGCCCAGCCATGGTCGAAGACATATTCGCCCTGGCTGTGGCTCTTGAGGTAGCCGGGCAGGGCGCCGATCAGTTCGCCGCGCTCGGTCTCGAGCAGCAAGTGGTGGCCGAGCCAGCCGGTCTCGGCGCTGGCCGAACCGGACTCTTCCAGCGACGACAAAAAGGCGTGCGAGACGAACGGGTTATAGGCAAGCGTCGGGCAAGTCTTCGACGCCCCGGAAAGCCTGGACCAGCTTTCTGGGGAAATCGCGGTGAAGGAGCGTTCTACGCGAATGGATAGTTCATCGGTCATGGGGCAGATACGAAGCCTGTGGGAGAATAGTCTCGGCTCTGTCTTGCAGCGCCGCGCGTCTTTTCAGACGCGCAAAGGACGCTGTAACGCTTTGAGTTGCTGCATAATTTTATCCTTAAATCGATTCCGATTTAAGGAATTATGCGGCAGTCTGCGCATGATCTTGGCCAAAAAGCGAGCGTCAAACCGCCACACGCGGGTCGAAGCCTTCGAAGGTCATCTGGTCCGCGTTGGCGAAGGTGCGCCGGCGCGCTTCTTCGTCGCGCACCGTCCAGGTTATGACGGGGATGCCCTTTTCACGTTCGCCTGAGATGAAGGCGTTCGGCAGGTCGTCATAATAATAGGAGATGAAATCGAGACCAATCTCCATCGCCTTCGCATGCGTCGCAAACTCCTCCGGCGTGTTGCCGTTGGCGGTAAGACCAAGCGGGTAGGGTGCGTCAAGCGCCTTCAGATCGCGCAGCAGCCAGTGGTCGAAGCTCATCAGCGCCACCTTGCCCTGGTAATCCTGAAGCACCTCTAGCACGGCTTCTGCAAATCCCTCGTCATCGGCCTCGCGGCCCTTCAGCTCCAGCACCAGCGGCACCTTGCCCTGGACGAGATCGAGAAGCTGGCGGAGCGTCGGCACCTTGTCTCCGGTGCCGCCGACGGCGATCAGTCCGAGCTCACGGGAGGTGCGCTCGCGGATGTCGCCCGGAAGATTGCAGAGCCGCTGCAGGTCCTCGTCGTGAAAGACGACCGGCACGCCGTCGGAGGCGTAATGCAGGTCGCATTCGATCGCAAAGCCCGCTTCGACGGCACGCGAAAAGGCCGAAAGCGTGTTTTCCCAGACGAGTTTATTGAGGTCGTGATAGCCGCGATGGGCGACCGGCACGTCCCGGATCCAGGCCGCATTGGTCATTCCGCGATTTCCATGATAGCATCGATCTCGACGGCGGCGTTCAGCGGCAGGGCGGCCATGCCGACGGCGGCACGCGCATGTTTGCCGGCCTCGCCGAGCACGCCGGCAATCAGGTTCGAAGCGCCGTTGATGACGAGATGCTGCTCGACGAAGTCGGGCGCCGAGGCGACGAAGCCGTTCAGTTTGATGACGCGCCGGATGCGGCCGAGATCGCCGCCAAGCGCCGCCTTCGCCTGGGCAAGGATGTTGATGGCGCAGAGTTCGGCGCCGCGCTGGCCGCTCGCAACGTCGACGGTCTTGCCGAGATGGCCGGAGACGGCGATCTTGCCGCCTTCGAGCGGCAGCTGGCCGGAGATGTAGAGAAGATTGCCGCTGATGACGTAAGGAACGTAATTTGCAGCAGGCGCTGCGGCTTCGGGCAGGGTTATCCCCATCTCAGTCAGGCGCTTTGCAATTTCATCCGACATTTTCGTCTCCGCTTTTGTTGTCAATTCTTCAAAAATTATGCATCAAGACTAGAATCTTTAATACGACAGGTTCGAGCCTCGATTTGGCCGAAAGCGTTCTTATAACATCGCGACCGAGTCCAACAGGAGTTAATGAATGTTCCGATCAGGTCTTGTCGCTCTGCTTCTCGCCAGCGTTTCCGCCAATGCATGGGCGGCTGCGCCCGCGGTAAGCGCTGCGATCGCGACCGGCCTCGTCGCACATCGCGCGGTCTACGATCTGGAACTGAAGGACGCCTCGGACCGCTCCGGCATTGCCGGCATGTACGGTCGCATGGTCTATGAGTTCGACGGCAGCTATTGCCAGGGCTTCACCACCAACTTCCGCTTCGTGACGCAGATCGACACCGGCGACAGCGTCCGCGTCAGCGACCAGCAGACGAAGACCTTCGAGAATCTCAAGGACGGCAAGTTCACCTTCGACACCAAATCCTTTACCGACCAACAGCTCGACAAGGAGGTCAACGGTGCGGCTCAGGATCAGCCGGATGGCGTCAAGGTCGATCTCAAGCAGCCGTCGAGCCGCGAACTGCAGCTTGCCGAAAGCCGGTTCCCAACCGAACATATGCTCGACGTGATCCAGAACGCCAAGGACGGCAAGCGCTTCTTCGAGGCCCGCGTCTTCGACGGCTCGGATGACGGCGACAAGTCGCTGGTGACGACGACGATCGTCGGCAAACAGGAGACGCCGGTTGCCGAGGAGGCTGATTCCGGCAATGCCGGCGCTTTCTCCAAGACAGCCTTCTGGCCGGTGACGATCGCCTATTTCAACGAGAATGCAAAATCCGACGCTCTGCCGGTCTATCGTATGTCGTTCAAGCTCTATGAGAACGGCATCACCCGCGACCTGACGATGGATTACGGCGATTTCGTTCTGACCGGCAAGCTCGCAAAGCTCGAGCTGCTCGACCGCAAGGCCGAGGTTTGCAAGTAAGTCTGCACAGCTTTCCGACTGTCATAAAACTGTATCATAAAGTTCATTATTGTGCGGCGACCAGCGATGATTGAGTCGTCTTCCGTCGTCCTGCTTTTCGGGTCGGTGTGATTCTAGCGGCCAGTCCATCGTGACAAGGCCTGTTTATTGCGAAGATGGGCCTCCAGACGATTACCTGTCGCAAGCCTGGAAAGCCCGCCTCATGGCCGATACCGATCTCGCGACTGTTCAAAACGCCGCCCTGCCTGTAGTCGCCGCCGATCCGGCGGAAATCGCTCGCATTTCCGACACCATCAATATCACCGATCGCGCCGGCATCTCGGTCTATGGCGACCGTGCCCAGCAGGCGGTCAGCGACTATGCCGACAGGATCCTGCGCGAGGTCCGCAACAAGGATCTCGGCGAAATTGGCCGCCTCTTGAGCGACATCATCCTCAAGTCGAAGGGCCTCGACCCGGCGTCGCTGAAGGACAAGGGTTTTCTCAGCCGCATCTTCCTCTCCGCCAAGGCGCGGCTCGAGCGGTTCAAGGCGGAATTTGAGGACGTGGCCGGCCAGATCGATCGGATCGGCCTCGAACTCGACCGCCACAAGGATACGCTGCGGCGCGATATCGCGATGCTCGACGACCTGCATGAGGAAACCCGGCAATCGATCATGCGGCTCGAGGCCTACGTGCAGGCCGGCAAGGCGTTTGCAGAGCGTTTCCGCAGCACCGAACTGCCGAGGCTGAAGGCTGCTGCCGAAACGGCTGCGACCGGTCCCGGCGGCGGCATGCTGGAAGCGCAAACCTATCAGGACAGCCTGCAGGCGCTGGACCGATTGGAAAAGCGGGTGTTTTACCTGTAGCAGGCACGCCAGCTCGGCATCCAGCAATTGCCGCAGATCCGCATCGTCCAGGCGGGCGACGAGACGCTGATCGAGAACTTGCAGGCGACCTCGGCGCTGACGGTGCCGGCCTGGAAACAGAAGATGGTGATCCTGCTCGGGCTGACGCGGCAGAAATCGGCGCTTGAGCTGCAGAAGGCGGTGACCGACGCTACCAACGACATGATCCGACAGGCATCCGAGATGATGAAGGACCAGGCGATCGCTATCGAGCAGCAGTCGCAGCGCGGCATCGTCGATATCGACACGCTCGCCAAGGCCAACAGGGATCTGATCGACACGATTTCAGGCGTGCTGCAGGTTCAGGAAGAGGGGCGCCGGAAGCGGGCGCAGGCCGAGCAGCAGATGGAGCAGATGACGGTTGAACTCAAGAAGGCGATGACTGGGGCGTGATCGGCAGGATGACGATGCGAGCACTCCTTTCAGGCCTGGCGCTCCTTGCGGCTCTCGCCCTTGCCGGCTGCGATCCCTTCGGCAAGGGGCCGGACTTCTCGATCGTCTCCGGATCGGAAAATACCGTTCTGCAGCCGATCGTCGAGGAATTTTGCAAGCAGAAGAATGCGACCTGCACCTTCAAATATGAAGGCACGCTCGATATCGGCCTGGCGCTGCAGAGCGATCAGGGCGTCGAGCAGGATGCGGTCTGGCCGGCCTCCAGCGTATGGGTCGACATGTTCGACACCAAGCGCCGCGTCAAGAGCCTGACTTCGATCGCCCAGACGCCGGTGGTCCTGGGCGTGCGCAAGTCGAAGGCCGAGAAGCTCGGCTGGATCGGCAGGGACGTGTTCATGAAGGACATTCTCGCCGCCGTCGAAAACGGATTGCTGAAATTCCTGATGACCTCGGCGACGCAATCCAACTCAGGCGCCAGCGCCTATCTTGCCATGCTGTCGAGCGCACTCGGCAACAAGCCGGTGATCGAACCCGGCGATCTCGACGACAAGGGTGTCCAAGAGAGTGTCCGATCGCTGCTTTCGGGCGTCGTGCGCTCTTCCGGCTCTTCCGGCTGGCTTGCCGATCTCTACGTCGAATCCGCCGGCAAGGGCACTGTCTACGACGGCATGTGGAATTACGAGGCGGTGCTGAAGGAAACCAACGATAAGCTTGCCGCCTTGTCGCAGGAACCGCTTTACGCGATCTACCCGGCCGATGGCGTGGCCATGGCGGATTCGCCGCTCGGTTTCGTCGATCATGGACGCGGGCCGGACGTTGAGACGTTCTTCAACGATCTGCTTACCTATCTCCGTTCGGCCCCGGTGCAGCAGCGTATCGCCGATACCGGCCGGCGCATTCCGCTCACCGGTGTTGCCGCAAAACCGGAGCCTGGCTGGAATTTCGATCCGGCCCGGCTTGTGACCGCCATCCGCATGCCGGAGCCGGGTGTCATCCGCCAGGCGCTTACTCTTTATCAGGCCGCGCTGCGCAAACCGTCTCTGACTGCGCTCTGCCTCGATTTCTCCGGCTCGATGCAGGGCGATGGCGAGGACCAGCTGCAGAAGGCGATGCGTTTCCTGCTGACACCAGACGAAGCAAGCAAGGTGCTGGTGCAATGGTCGCCCGGCGACCGGATCATCGTCATTCCTTTCGACGGCAGCGTGCGCAACAGCTTCATGGCAAGCGGAAACCCGCTGGAGCAGGAAGGGCTGCTGAACGAGATTTCCCGGCAGAAGGCGGGCGGCGGCACGGACATGTATGCCTGCGCCGCACAGGCTCTGCAGCAGATTGCCCGAACCGACAGGCTCTCGACTTATCTGCCTGCCATCGTCATCATGACCGACGGCAGGTCCGACGATCAAAGCCAGGCTTTCATGAGCGAATGGAACGCGACAGAGCCGCATGTGCCGGTCTTCGGCATCACATTCGGCGACGCCGACAAGACGCAGCTCGACAGCCTTGCCAAGGAGACTTCGGCGCGCGTGTTCGACGGCGGTTCGAATCTCGCCACCGCCTTCCGCACCGCACGCGGCTATAATTAGGACCGGCATGCGCAACTGGCTCGGCAATGACGGCAACTGGATCGTGGCGGGACTGGCCGCGGCCATCACCGTGCCGCTTTTGAGTTTTGTCGCCGGCATGCCGTTCTGGATCGCCGCCATCATCGCCGTTCTGGTCTTTGCCGGCCTCGTCATTCTGCTTGCGCCGCGCCGGCTGTTCGAAGGCCTCGATATCAAGAGCATCGGCAGCGGGCGCGTCGCCTTTGCCCGCGACCTCCTGGAGGCCGCCGTTCCCTTTGCGCAGAGGCTGGAGGCCGCCGCCGACGCGATCACCGATCGGAAGACGACAACCGCAGTCCGCCATCTTGCCGAAATCGCTGTCGATGTCTTTCGCAAGGTCGAGGCCAAGCCGGAGAGCGCCAATGCCGTCCGGCGGTTCCTTTCCTATTATCTGCCGCGTGCCGCCGAGGTGGCAGAAGGTTTTGCCGTCATCGAGGCGAAACGCGCTCCTGATACCAAGCAGCTGGAGGAGGTCCGCACCGTGCTGGTCAAGCTCGAAGAGGCCTTCGTCCATTATGCCGACAGTTTGATCGATGAGGCGCTCGGCACGCTCGACACCGATCTGCGCCTCATCCAGGCTTCGCTCAAAGAGGATATCGGACGCTGATGGCCCTTTCTCGTCGCGCCTTTGGAGTGGGACTGCTCGGAGCCGGCGTCGTCGGCACCGGCGGCTATTTCGCCGTCAAGGACCGGCCCGAACTGCAGGGCCTGCTCGGCAGCCGCACGCCGCTTTCCGGCTTCATCGGCGGCGAGAAGGAAGCCTTTCTCGCCGACCGTGACGTGGTGAGCGCACTTGGGGGATATGGCCTGACGGTAAACGGCCGCGTGGCGGGTTCGGTCGAGATGGTGCGCGAACAGGCGCTGCTGTCGCAGAGCCCGCAATTTCTATGGCCGTCCTCGTCGATCATGGTCGATATCGCCAGACAAAACGGCGTCAAAATCCGCAATGACCGGGTCGTGCTGAACACCCCCGTCGTCGTCTATTCCTGGCAGCACGTCGTCGACGGCCTGATGAAATCAGGACTGGTGACGGTGACAAGCGAAGGCCATCATCAGCTCGACTTGAAAGCGCTGCTTGATGCTGTTCTCGCCGGCACCGACTGGTCGAAGCTCGGCGTGAATTCGCTCTATGGCCGGGCGCGCATCGTCTCGACCGATCCGAACCGCTCCAATTCCGGTTTCATGTTCGCCGGCCTGGCGCTGAGCCTCTTCAGCGGCAATGTCGCGACCGCAGACGATCTTGCCGCGTTCGGCGGAAAGGTGCAGGCGGTCTTCCGCAACATGGGCTTCAAATCGCCCTCGTCAGGCAAGCTCTTCGACCAGTATCTCGCAGGCGGCCTCGGCGGCGAGCCGATGATCGTCGGCTATGAGAATCAGCTGGTCGAATGGATCCTCGCCGATCCCTTGCGCTGGGACCGCATCACGGCAAGCCCGGGCGCAAAGCCGGTGGTGCTCTATCCGCGGCCGACCGTTCATTCAGCGCATCCGCTGATCGTCGTCGACGAGAACGCCAATCGGCTGATCGAAGCACTGACGAGCCCGAAGCTGCAGGAACTGGCCTGGACGAGACACGGCTTCCGCGGCCCGCTCGGAACTGCCACCGGCAACGCCGACAGCGCAATCGGCAGCCTGCTGCCGGCCGAGGTCGATGCCGTCTTGCCGATGCCGGACGCCGGCCTCATGCTGTCGCTGCTGATGATGCTGGCAAGCTGAGCGGCAGCATGCGAAGGGCAGGGCAGCGGCTGAATTTCTCGGCATAAACCTTGTTTGTCTGCCGATTGGAATGTTTTCCTTGCTTTTGTGCCGAACGGAATGTATGGGCAGCGGCATTCCACACGTAAGGCATGGGATTATCCGGGAGAAATCCGGATCGTTCCGCCCGGTGGCATTCTCGAAGAGGATGCTGTTCGCCTTGCGGAGGTTCAACCGGAAAAGGATACAAAGGCATGGCATTGCCCGATTTCTCTATGCGCCAGCTTCTCGAAGCAGGCGTCCACTTCGGCCACCAGACGCACCGCTGGAACCCGAAGATGAAGCCGTACATCTTCGGCGATCGTAACAACATCCACATCATCGACCTGGCCCAGACCGTTCCGATGCTGTCGCGCGCCCTGCAGGTCGTCAGCGACACCGTTGCCCGCGGCGGCCGCGTTCTCTTCGTCGGCACCAAGCGCCAGGCGTCCGAGATCATCGCCGACAGCGCCAAGCGTTCGGCCCAGTACTACGTCAACTCGCGCTGGCTCGGCGGCATGATGACGAACTGGAAGACGATCTCCAACTCGATCCAGCGCCTGCGCAAGCTCGATGAGATCCTCAACGGCGAAGCCCAGGGCTTCACCAAGAAGGAACGCCTGAACCTCGAGCGCGAGCGTGAAAAGCTCGACAAGGCTCTCGGCGGTATCCGCGATATGGGTGGCACTCCGGACCTGATGTTCATCATCGACACCAACAAGGAAAAGATCGCGATCGACGAAGCCAAGCGCCTCGGCATCCCGGTCGTCGCCATCATCGACTCGAACTGCGACCCGGACCTGATCGACTATCCGATCCCGGGCAACGACGACGCATCGCGCGCCATCGCTCTTTACTGCGAGCTGATCTCCCGCGCCGCCATCGACGGCATTGCGCGTCAGCAGAGCTCTTCCGGCCGCGATCTCGGCGCATCCTCCGAAGTTCCGGTCGAGCCGGCTCTCGAAGAAGCAGCCGAAGGCTGATGAAAGCCGGCGGATCGAAAGCTCCGCCAAAGCTTGCATGACTGGGAAAGGCCGCTCGCGACTCATCGAAGTTCGGCGGCCTTGCCTGTTTCAGGGCGAGGGCATCAGGCTCTTTGCCAGATAAGTTTCGTTATGACGCGTCTTCATCACGCTGTCATACATACAGGTACATTTCGTGCCTCAATCCGGTGCCGCGCCGCGCTTTGCGGCCCACCGTATGAACCGACAAGAGGAAGCTAATGAGCGAGATTACGGCTGCAATGGTGAAGGAACTGCGCGAAAAGACCGGCGCAGGCATGATGGACTGCAAGAAGGCTCTTGCTGAAACCGGCGGCGACATGGAAGCGGCGATCGACTGGCTGCGCGCCAAGGGCATCGCCAAGGCCGACAAGAAGTCGGGCCGCACCGCTGCCGAAGGCCTCATCGGCGTTTCGAGCCAGGGCACCAAGGCCGTTGTCGTCGAAGTCAATTCCGAAACCGACTTCGTCGCCCGTAACGATGCCTTCCAGGATCTCGTCCGCGGCATTGCCAAGGTTGCCGTCTCCACAAACGGCAGCGTCGACGCCGTTGCGGCTGCGACCTACCCGGCCTCCGGCAAGTCGGTTTCCGACACGATCAAGGACGCGATCGCAACGATCGGCGAGAACATGAACCTGCGCCGCTCGGTCGCGCTCTCCGTCGAGGACGGCGTCGTCGCCACCTATATCCACAATGCTGTTTCCGACGGCCTCGGCAAGCTCGGCGTTCTCGTCGCGCTGAAGTCGACCGGCGACAAGGAAGCCCTGAACGCAATCGGCCGCCAGGTCGCCATGCACATCGCTGCGACCGCACCGCTGGCGATCCGCCCCGAGGAAGTCGATGCCGCCGTCGCCGAGCGCGAGCGCAACGTCTTCATCGAGCAGTCGCGCGCTTCCGGCAAGCCTGATAACATCATCGAGAAGATGGTCGATGGCCGCATGCGCAAGTTCTTCGAAGAAGTCGCCCTTCTCTCGCAGGCTTTCGTCATCAATCCGGATCTGACCGTCGCAGCCGCCGTCAAGGAAGCTGAAAAGGCCGTCGGCGCGCCGATCGAAGTCGCCGGCATGGCCCGCCTTCTGCTCGGCGAAGGCGTCGAGAAGGAAGAAACCGATTTCGCAGCCGAAGTTGCGGCTGCCGTCAAGGGTTGATCTTCCAGCCATAATTGGGAAAACAACAGGGGCATCGCGTGACAACGCGGTGCCCTTCGTGTATCGGGCATTCACGGCAATTTACGAGGAGCCAAGATGTCTTTAGAGCCTGTCTATAAACGCGTTCTACTCAAGGCTTCCGGCGAAGCGCTCATGGGTAGCCAGGGTTTCGGGATCGATGTTGCGGTGGCGGACCGCATTGCATCCGATATCGCCGAAGCAAGGCATATGGGCGTGGAAGTCGGCGTCGTCGTCGGTGGCGGCAATATTTTCCGCGGTGTCGCGGTCGCATCCAAGGGCGGTGACCGGGTCACCGGCGACCACATGGGCATGCTCGGCACCATCATCAATGCGCTGGCGCTGGCGACCTCGCTGCGCAAGCTCAACATCGATACGGTGGTACTTTCGGCCATCTCCATGCCCGAGATCTGCGAAAGCTTTTCGCAGCGCGCGACCCTCTATCACCTCTCGATGGGACGTGTGGTGATCTTTGCCGGCGGCACCGGCAACCCCTTCTTCACCACCGATTCGGCCGCAGCGCTGCGCGCCGCCGAAATGGGCGCGCAAGCGATCTTCAAGGGCACGCAGGTGGACGGCATCTACACCGCCGACCCGAAGAAATATCCCGATGCGACCCGGCTCGACCGCCTGACGCACCAGGAAGTGCTGGACAGGGGGCTTGCGGTAATGGACGTTGCCGCCGTGGCGCTCGCCCGGGAGAATTCCATTCCGATCATCGTCTTCTCGATCCACGAGAAAGGCGGTTTTGCTGAAATCCTGACGGGCGGTGGCCTCAAGACCATCGTCTCCGACAACTGATATAGACTGCGCCGCCTTTGTCAGGCGCAGCCATCGCGACGCGCTTTATACGGGAGCATCGACATGACTGAAGGTATCGACATCAAGGAACTGAAGCGCCGCATGGACGGCGCGGTTTCCGCATTCAAGAGCGACATCGCATCGCTGCGCACCGGCCGCGCTTCGGCCAACATCCTCGATCCGGTCACGATCGAGGCCTATGGTTCGCGCATGCCGCTGAACCAGGTCGCCAACATCACCGTGCCCGAGCCGCGCATGCTGTCGGTTTCCGTCTGGGACAAGTCGATGGTCAGCGCCGTCGAGCGCGGCATTCGCGAATCCAATCTCGGCCTCAACCCGATCGTCGACGGCCAGAGCCTGCGCATTCCGCTGCCCGAACTGAACGAGGAGCGCCGCAAGTCGCTCGTCAAGGTGGCTCATGATTATGCCGAAAAGAGCAAGGTCGCGATTCGCCATGTTCGCCGTGACGGTATGGACGGCCTTAAGAAGGCCGAAAAGGATAGCGTAATCGGCCAGGACGAGGGCAGGGCGCAGTCGGAACGTGTACAGAAGATGACCGACGAGACGATTTCCGAAATCGACCGCTTGCTTGGCGAGAAGGAAAAGGAAATCATGCAGGTCTAGTGGATCTGTGCCTTTGCCTGGAAAGACCGGACGGGAAATGTCGGAATCTGTATTTGTGACTGTGCCAGAGCATGTTGCCATCATCATGGACGGCAATGGCCGTTGGGCCAAGCAGCGCGGCCTGCCGCGCACGATGGGCCATCGCAAGGGCGTCGAGGCGGTCCGCGAGACAGTGCGCGCCGCCGGCGCGGCCGGCATAAAATATCTGACCCTCTTTGCTTTCTCCTCGGAGAACTGGCGCAGGCCGGAGGCCGAGGTCTCCGACCTGCTTGGTCTGCTCAAGGCTTTCATCCGGCGTGACCTTGCCGAGCTTCATCGCCAGAATGTGCGGATCAAGGTGATCGGCGACCGCCACAGCCTGCGCAACGACATTCTCGGCCTGCTGCTCGAGGCGGAGGAAACGACCAAGGACAATACGGCGCTGACGCTGGTCATCGCTTTCAACTACGGCTCGCGCGACGAGATCTCGCGGGCTGTGGTGAGCCTGGCGAGGGACGTCGAGGCCGGCCGCCTGAGGGCGCAGGATATCACGCCCTCGCTGATCAACGCGCGTCTCGATACGGCCGGTATTCCCGATCCGGACCTCATCATCCGCACCAGCGGCGAGGAGCGGCTTTCCAACTTCCTCCTCTGGCAGGCCGCCTATTCGGAATTCATCTTCGTTCCGGAATATTGGCCGGATTTCAGCCCCGAGATCTTCCGCTCGGCGCTGGAGAAATTCGCCTCCCGCGACCGACGCTTCGGCGGCCTGTCGTCGCAGGCAGCCGCGGTCGGCACCTGATGCAGCAGGAATTGAAGCTCCGCATCGTTTCAGGCCTGATTCTTGCGGTGATCGTTCTTGCCGCCACCTGGTATGGCGGATTTGCCTTCCGCATCCTGGCGGCCGTGATCGGCCTGCTGATCTATTATGAATGGTCGACAATAACCGGCGTCGCGCGTGATTGGGTCGCCAATGCCGTCGGCTGGATCGGTCAGGCGGCGATTGCCTTCCTCCTGCTTGTCGGCAGTTTCGAATTCGCAGCCGGCATGCTGGCTGGTGTCACCGCCGTCGGCATAGCGCTGATCATCCTACACGGCACCAGCCGCTGGTTGCCGGTGGGCCTGTTTTATGCCGGTGCCACGGGCCTCGCGCTCGCCGCGATCAGAGGTGATGACCGGCCCGGCCTTTATGCCATGCTCTTCGTCTTTGCCGTCGTCTGGGCAACCGACATCCTTGCTTATTTCGTCGGCAGGGCGCTTGGCGGACCGAAGCTTGCCCCTTCGATCTCGCCGGGAAAGACATGGTCGGGGGCAATCGGCGGCGCCGTTTCGGCGGTCGTAGCCGGCGTCGTACTCATCCACTTTCTCCTTCCTGGCACTGAAATCATCGCTGCCGTTGCGGCACTCGTTCTCTCGGTTTGCAGCCAGTCGGGAGATCTGTTTGAATCCTTCATCAAGCGGAAATTCGGTGTCAAGGATTCAAGCCGTCTCATTCCTGGTCATGGCGGCGTCATGGACCGTGTCGACGGACTGATTTTCGCCTGTTTTTCGGCGTTCTTGCTAGCTGGATTATTTTCCCTGATAAAGGGGACTGCGATGACGTCGCTCGGCGCGGCCTTGTTCGGCCTTTGATGACGCGGCAGCCTGACGGAAGGAACTGATAGAAGTGATGGCCGATATATACACATTCCTGATGGGGAATATCGTCACCTTCATCCTCGTGCTCTCGCTGCTCGTCTTCGTGCACGAGATGGGCCACTACCTCGTCGGGCGCTGGAGCGGCATCCGCATCCTTGCCTTTTCCGTCGGTTTCGGTCCCGAGATATTCGGCTTCAACGACCGCCACGGAACACGCTGGAAGATCTCGGTGATCCCGCTTGGCGGTTACGTCCGGTTCTTTGGTGACGAGGACGCCTCGAGCAAGCCCGACAGCGACAAGCTCGCCGCCATGTCCGAAGAGGACAGGGCGCGCTCCTTTGCCGGGGCAAAGCTGTGGAAACGTGCAGCGACGGTCGCAGCCGGCCCGATCGCCAATTTCCTGCTGGCGATTGCCATCTTTACCCTTCTTTTCTCGATCTACGGCCGTTCGGTCGCCGATCCCGTCGTTTCCGAAGTCACGCCGGATGGTGTGGCGGCGGCCGCCGGCATCCTTCCGGGCGATCTCCTGGTCGCCATCGACGGCGGCAAGGTCGAGACCTTCGACGACGTGCGCCGCTATGTCGCCATCCGACCGAGCCAGCAGATCGTGGTCACCATCGAGAGGGGCGGCCAGAAGCTGGACTTGCCGATGGTGCCGCAACGCGTCGACAGGACCGACCAGTTCGGCAACAAGATCGAAGTCGGCCAGATCGGTATCGTCACCAGCAAGGAAGTCGGCAATTTCCGCCTGCAGACGTACACGCCGCTCCAGGCGCTGCGCGAAAGTGTGATCGAAACCCGGGATATCGTCACCGGCACATTCAAATATATCGGCAATATTTTCCGCGGTACGATGCGGGCCGATCAACTGGGTGGGCCGATCCGCGTTGCGCAAGCCTCGGGCCAGATGGCTTCGCTTGGGATAGGGGCAGTGTTGCAGCTTGCCGCCATGCTTTCAGTTTCGATAGGATTGCTTAACCTGATGCCGGTTCCGGTACTTGATGGCGGCCACCTGATGTTCTATGCGGTGGAAGCGGTCAGAGGAAAACCGCTGGGCGCCAAGGCTCAGGAAATCGCATTTCGCATTGGCTTGGCCATGATACTAACATTGATGGTTTTCACGACCTGGAACGACGTTGGCGCGATCAGAGGGTAAACGCGCAAAGCAAGGGAATTACTATTTATTTACGATGTTTCAAGGCTGTAGTGGCGAATGGGTCACGCTTCGAAATGAAGTAAACAGAAATTAACGACCTCCCTTGCTTGTATGTCAAAAGCGGGTAAAACGACACACGTGACCGGAATCGGGTTTTCCTGAGGCCGGGGACGAGGGAAAAAAAGGTAATAGGTGAAATGAAGGCTGGTTCAAAGTTTTTGAACGCAGTATCGGCGGTTGCGCTGTCTGCTAGTGTTGTTGCTTCGGGCGCAGGTGCTTTGACGTTCGTTTCCGCTACCGCCGCCGAGGCCGCGGTCATCCAGCGCATTGATGTGCGCGGCGCAAGCCGCGTCGGCGCGGAAGCGGTCCGGTCGAACCTCACCATCGCTCCCGGAAAGAGCTTTTCGAACACCGATATCGATGAATCGGTCAAGCAGCTCTACGGGACGGGTTACTTCTCCGACGTGAAGATCTCGGTCTCCGGAAGCACGCTTGTCGTCAACGTCCAGGAAGCCCAGCTCGTCAATCAGGTCGTCTTCAACGGCAATCGCAAGATCAAGGACGACAAGCTCGCGACCATCGTCCAGACGCATGCTGCCGGCCCCTACAGCGACACCCAGATCCAGTCCGACATTCAGTCGATCAAGGAAGCCTACGCCGCCACCGGCCGCAGCGAAGTTGAAGTCACGACGCAGGTCGTGCCGCTCGGTGAAGGCCGCGTCAACTTGGCCTTCGTCATCAACGAAGGCGATCGCACTAAGATCGATTCGATCAACTTCGTCGGCAACAATGCCTACAGCGCCGGCCGCCTGGCTGCTGTCATCAACACCAAGCGTTCGAACTTCCTGTCGTTCCTGACCCGCAAGGATGTCTATAACGAAGACAAGCTCCATGCCGACGAGGAAGCGCTGCGCCAGTTCTATTATAATCGTGGCTATGCCGACATGCGCATCGTCTCTTCCGATGCCACCTTCGACGACGCGACCAACAAATACACGCTCACCTTCAATATCGAGGAAGGCCAGCGTTACGACTTCGGTCCGGTGACCGTCCAGTCGACCGTTGAAGGCGTCGGCTCCGAGCAGCTGCAGCCGCTCGTGCGCACCCACGAAGGTCATGTCTACAACGCCAAGGAAGTGCAGAAGTCGATCGAGGCGATCTCCGATCAGGTCGCATCTGCCGGTTATCCCTTTGCGCGCGTCACGCCGCGCGGTAACCGCGACCTCAACAACAATACGATCGGTGTCGAATATCTGGTCGACCAGGGCGAGCGCGCCTATGTCGAGCGTATCGAAATCCGTGGCAACAGCCGCACGCGCGACTACGTCATCCGCCGCGAATTCGATATGAGCGAAGGCGACGCCTTCAACCAGCAGATGATCACCAAGGCCAAGCGCCGCCTCGAAGCGCTGGGTTACTTCTCCTCCGTCAACATCTCCACCCAGCCGGGCAGCTCGCCGGATCGCGTCGTGGTGGTCGTCGACGTGCAGGATCAGTCCACAGGTTCGTTCGGTGTCGGCGCCGGTTATGCCGCCGGCGGCGATGGCCTGCTGCTTGAAGCCTCCATCGAAGAAAAGAACTTCCTCGGCCGCGGTCAGTACATCCGCATCTCGGCCGGCGGCGGTCAGGAAGGTTCGCGCGCCTACGGCGTCAGCTTCACCGAGCCCTATTTCCTCGGCTATCGTCTGGCCGCAGGCTTCGACGTCAACCACAGCGAAACGTCGAGCAACGACAATTACGACTACGAGGAAACCAGCGTCGTCCTGCGCGTCACCGCGCCGATCACCGAAGACCTGGCGACGACCTTCCGCTATAACTACAAGCAGATGAAGTATGATGCGGACAGCAGCGATCTTTCCGATCTGTCAGCTCCGTATCAGCACCTCGTTGAAGACAGCCCGTGGACGCGCTCTTCGATCTCGCAGACGCTGACCTACAACACGCTGGATGACACCGTCCTGCCGCGCGAAGGCATCTACGCGACGGCGACGCAGGAACTGGCCGGCCTCGGCGGCGACTCGCAGTTCTACAAGATCTACGGCAAGGCCCGTTATTACCGTCTGCTCGCTGACGATGCCGATATCATCGGCTCGGTTTCTGCTTCGGCGGGTTATGTCATCGGCCTCGGCGACCATCTGAATGTCTTCGATCAGTTCACCCTGACCAACGGCGATATTCGTGGCTTTGAAAACAAGGGCATCGGCCCGCGCGTTTCCGGCACCAATGACGATCCGCTGGGTGGTACGACGTATTTCACCGCTTCGGCCGAAGCGACCTTCCCGATGCCGGGCTTCCCGCGTGACTTCAACCTGCGCGGCGCGGTCTTCGCCGATGCCGGCACGCTGTTCGGCAATGACGTTGACCTGAGGGGCGACGGCATTGACGGCGAAGATGCCTCTCTGCGCGCTTCCGTCGGCGTCGGCGTCGTCTGGCAGTCTCCCTTCGGTTCATTGCGCCTGGATTACGCGATCCCGGTTCTCAAGGAAGACTTCGACAAGACGCAGAACTTCAAGTTTGGCATCAACAACCAATTCTGATATCGGCAGTCCGGAACTGTAAGACTCAATTCCGTTCTGGAGCATTGCCGATGGAGCAAAACGTTTTTTTTCTGCCCCATGAAGGTCTGAAGCTCGCTGAGCTGGCAGAGTTTCTTGGGGCGGAACTCGCCAATTCCGACCATGCCGATATCGTCGTCCGATCCGTGGCCCCGATCAACCGGGCGCGCGCCGGTGATGTCTGTTATATCCTGTCGCGTCGCAACCGCGATGAACTGGCGACATGCGAAGCCTCGGCGGTGATCTGCGACAAGGCGCTCGCCGATCTCGTCCCCCCGCATATCCCGATCATCCTGTCGTCCAATCCGCACGCCGCCTTCGCGATGGCGGGCGGCCTGTTTTATCCCGCCGCATTGCGTCCTGTGGTCTTTTCGGGTGAAGGCGAGATCGCGCCGAGCGCGGTGATCGATCCGAGCGCCAGGCTTGAAAAGGGCGTGATCGTCGAGCCGTTGGCCGTCATCGGCGCGCATGCCGAGATCGGCGAGGGTACCCGCATCGGCGCACATAGCCTCATCGGTCCAGGCGTCAAGATCGGCCGCGATTGTTCGATCGCAGCCGGCGCCAGCATTCTCTGCGCGCTGATCGGCAACGGCGTCATCATCCATAACGGCGTTCGCATTGGCCAGGATGGTTTCGGTTATGCGCCGGGTCCGCGCGGCATGATCAAGATCGTCCAGATCGGCCGGGTGATCATCCAGGATAAGGTCGAGATCGGCGCCAACACCACGATCGACCGCGGCGCCATGGATGATACGGTGATCGGTGAAGGCACCAAGATCGACAACCAGGTACAGATCGGCCACAACGTTCAGATCGGACGCCATTGCGCCATCGTCGCGCAGGTCGGCATCGCCGGCAGCACGAAGATCGGCAACGGCGTGCAGATCGGCGGCCAGGTCGGCATCAAGGGACATGTGACGATCGGTGACGGCGTGCAGATCGCTGCCAAAAGCGGTATCATGACCGATCTTGCCGCCGGCGGGCAATATGGCGGCGTACCGGCCCGTCCGCTAAAAGACTATCTGAGAGAGGCCGCACAACAAGTGTCCAAGTCAAAGTTGCGCGGTCGGAACCCTGGAGGCAAGGAAAATGACTGAAGAAGCCACGACAACGCTTTCTTCGGCGGACATCATCGAGATCATGAAGCTGCTGCCGCATCGTTACCCCTTCCTCATGGTCGATAAGATCATCGAGATCGACGGCGACAACTCGGCGATCGGCATCAAGAATGTCACGGTGAACGAACCGCATTTTACCGGTCATTTTCCGGAAGCTCCGATCATGCCTGGCGTTCTCCTGATCGAGGGTATGGCGCAGACCGCGGGTGCGATCTGTGCCAAGAAGGAAGGCCAGCCCGGCAACCTCGTCTACTTCATGACCATCGAGAATGCCCGCTTCCGCAAGCCTGTCGTTCCTGGCGACCGCGTCGAATTCCATGTCGCCAAGCACAAGCAGCGCGGCAATATCTGGAAATTCCATTGCGACGCCAAGGTCGACGGCGCCCTTGTCGCCGAAGCCGATATCGGCGCAATGATCGTTCGTAAGGAACAGGCATGAGCACTATTGCCGAAAGCGCCCGCATTCATCCGATGGCCGTCGTCGAAGACGGGGCTGTGATCGGTGAGGGCGTCAAGATCGGTCCCTTCTGCCATGTCGGGCCGCACGTCGTCCTGCATGAAAACGTCGAGCTCCTGTCGCATGCTGTTGTCGCCGGCCGCACCGTGATCGGCAAGGGCACGCGCATCTTTCCGATGGCCGTCATCGGCGGCGATCCGCAGAGCGTGCATCACGGCGGCGAGGAGACGACGCTTTCGGTTGGCGCCAACTGCACGATGCGCGAAGGCGTGACGATGAACACCGGCACGGCCGATTTCGGCGGCCAGACGATCGTCGGCGACAACAACCTTTTCCTTGCCAATTCCCACGTCGCGCATGACTGCAAGGTCGGCAATCACGTGATCATGTCGAACAACGTCATGCTCGCCGGCCATGTCGTCATCGAGGATCGCGTCATCCTGGGTGGCGGCTCGGCTGTTCACCAGTTCACCCGCGTCGGCCGTCAGGCCTTCGTCGGCGGGCTTTCGGCCGTGAGTTACGACGTCATTCCCTACGGCATGCTGAACGGCAATCCCGGTCTGCTGAGCGGCCTCAATGTCGTCGGCATGACCCGCGCCGGTGTCGACCGCGCCGTCATCCACAGGGTGCGCCGCGCCTATAAGTCGATCTTCGAAGGAACGGGCTCCGTCCGCGAAAACGCCGCCGCCATCCGCGACGAATATGCTGATTGCGAGCAGGCGGTCCAGATCCTCGACTTCATCGCCGCCGACAGCGACCGCGCTCTGTCCTCGCCGACCCGGGGGCAGAAGGGCTGATCCGTGGCTTTATCAGGCGACACCGCTGCGGGCCGGCTGGCGATCATTGCCGGCGGCGGTCTTCTGCCTTCTTATGTCGCCGAAGCCGCGCGTGCGGCGGGTGAAAATCCCGTCATCGTCGCCCTGAAGGACGAAAGCGACCGGCGCTGGGAAGACTATGACCACGCCGTCATCGGCATCGGCGATTTCGCAGCTCTAGATGGATTGCTCAGCCGTTATGGTGTCGGCCGTGTCGTGATGTCGGGCAGCGTCGCCCGCCGGCCGGAATGGCGCGAGGTGCGTCCGACACTGCGTATTCTGATGAAAGTGCCGGCCGCCATCCGCACACTGCTTTCCGGCGGCGACGACACGGTTCTGCAGATGGTCATCCGGCTGATCGAGGGAAACGGCCGCCGGGTTGTCGGCGCTCATGAAATTGCCCCCGATCTGCTTGCCTCTGTCGGTCCGCTTGGCGCGACAACGCCCAGTGAGGAGGACCGGCGCGATATCCGCCGCGCCGCCGAAGCCGCCGACATGCTCGGCCGGCTTGATGTCGGGCAGGGGGCTATCAGCATCGGCGGGCGTGTCGTCGCGCTGGAGGGTCTTGAGGGCACGGATGAGATGCTGGACCGTGTCGCGGGTCTGAGAGCCGCCGGGCGCATCTCGCCGCGGCGCCGCGGCGCGCTCGTCAAGCTCTGCAAGCCGCAGCAGGATATCCGCGCCGACCTGCCGGCGATCGGCGTTTCCACCATCCTGAACGCTAAAAAAGCCGGTCTCGGCGGCATCGCTGTGGAGGCCGGCCGCTCGCTGGTGCTCGATCGCCCCGCCGTCATCAAGGCCGCCGACGAGGCAGGGCTCTTTGTCTGCGGCATCGATCGCGGGCTGCCGGCATGGGGGCTCGAATGAACGGGCCGCCGCTGAAGATCGCCGTCATTGCCGGCGAGGTATCGGGTGACCTGCTCGGCGCCGATCTCATCGCCGCCCTGAAGCGGGTCCACACCGGACCGTTGGAACTTGTCGGCGTCGGCGGCGAGGGGCTGCAGGCCGAGGGCTTGCGATCCCTGTTCGATTTCTCCGAGCTGTCGATCATGGGCATTACCCAGGTGCTGAGCCGGCTTCCAAAACTGTATAGCCTGATCCGCCGGACCACCGCTGCCATCGTCGCTGCAAGGCCTGACATCCTCCTCATTATCGACAGCCCAGATTTCACCCATCGCGTCGCAAAGCGCGTCCGCACCGCGCTGCCCGATCTGCCTGTCGTCAATTACGTCTGTCCGAGCGTCTGGGCCTGGAAGGAATATCGCGCCACGCGCATGCTCGACTATGTCGATCATGTGCTCGCCGTCCTGCCTTTCGAGCCGGCGGCGATGCAGCGCCTTGGCGGACCGGCGACCACCTATGTCGGCCATCGCCTGACCGCCGACCTCGCGCTCTTGGAGACCCGGCGCCGGCGCGCCGGCAGGCAGCCCGGCAACGGCCCAATCCTGCTTCTGCCCGGCTCACGCTCCTCCGAAATCCAGAAGCTTCTGCCGCATTTCGAGGTGGCGGCAAGCGAACTTGTCGCCCGCAATGGGGCGACGCGCTTTGTTCTGCCGACGGTGACGCACAGGCAAGCGCTCGTCCGCCAACTGACGGCGGGATGGGCGGTCAAGCCGGAGATCGTTGTCGGCGCTGAAGCTAAATGGAAGGCCTTCGCTGAAGCCGATGCGGCGATGGCTGCATCCGGAACCGTCATTCTTGAACTGGCGCTTGCCGATGTTCCTGTCGTTTCCGCCTACAAAGTCGACTGGATCATGCGTCTGCTGACGTCAAGCATCAAGACTTGGACTGGCGCACTGCCGAACCTTATCGCCGATTACGCTCTCGTGCCGGAATATCTGAACGACGTCGTTCGCGGCGCAAGCCTCGCCCGCTGGATGGAAAGGCTGTCGGCCGACACCTACCAGCTCAAGGCGATGAAGGAAGGCTATGATCTCATCTGGCAGCGCATGCAGACGGAAAAACCGCCTGGCGAACATGCCGCCGAAATCCTGCTCGAGGTGCTGAACAAGAAAAAACCCGGTCGTCTCTGACCGGGTTTTCTTCTTCTCTAGCCGATATATTGGCCGAAGCGATCAGCGCTTCGAAACCGGGATGTAGTCGCGCTTCGGTTCGCCGATATAGAGCTGGCGCGGACGGCCGATGCGCTGCTCCGGATCCTCGATCATCTCGTTCCACTGGGCGATCCAGCCGACGGTGCGGGCAAGCGCGAACAGCACGGTGAACATGGTCGTGGGGAAGCCCAGCGCCTTCAGCGTGATGCCGGAATAGAAATCGATGTTCGGATAGAGCTTCTTTTCGATGAAATATTCGTCGGTGAGCGCGATGCGCTCCAGCTCCATCGCCACTTCGAGCAACGGATCGTCCTTGATGCCGAGCTCGCCGAGCACTTCATGCGTCGTCTTCTGCATGATCTTGGCGCGCGGATCGTAGTTCTTGTAGACGCGGTGACCGAAGCCCATCAGGCGGAACGGATCGTTCTTGTCCTTGGCGCGGGCGATATATTCCGGAATGTGATCGACGGAGCCGATCTCATGCAGCATGTTGAGCGCTGCTTCGTTGGCGCCGCCATGGGCGGGGCCCCAGAGGCAGGCGATGCCGGCTGCGATGCAGGCAAACGGGTTGGCGCCCGACGAACCGGCGAGACGGACGGTCGAGGTCGAGGCGTTCTGCTCGTGATCGGCATGCAGGATGAAGATGCGGTCCATGGCCCGGGCAAGCACCGGATTGACCACATATTCTTCGCAAGGCACGGCAAAGCACATGCGCAGGAAGTTCGAGGCGTAGTCGAGATCGTTCTTCGGATAAACGAAGGGCTGGCCGATATGGTACTTGTAAGCCATGGCGGCAAGCGTCGGCATCTTGGCGATCATACGCAGGCTGGCGACCATGCGCTGGTGCGGATCGGTGATGTCGGTGGAGTCGTGATAGAAAGCCGACAGCGCGCCGACGCAGCCGCACATGACGGCCATCGGATGCGCATCGCGGCGGAAACCGGTGAAGAAGCGGCTCATCTGCTCGTGCACCATGGTGTGGTGCGTGACGCGATAATCGAAATCCTTCTTCTGTGCGGTGGTCGGCAGTTCACCGTAGAGCAGCAGGTAGCAGACTTCGAGGAAGTCGCCATGCTCGGCCAGCTGCTCGATCGGATAGCCGCGGTGCAGCAGCACACCTTCGTCGCCGTCGATATAGGTAATTTTCGATTCACAGGATGCGGTCGAGGTGAAACCCGGATCGTAGGTGAAGGAAGCCGTGTTCTTGTAGAGGGCACCGATATCGATGACGCTCGGGCCGATCGTGCCGCTCTTGACGGCTAGGTCGACAGATTTGTCACCGATTTTTATTGTAGCGCTTTGATCCGTCATGCTGATCCTCCGAAATGGCGGTGGCGCCATAAAAGCGCCATAGGGGTTAAGCGTCCTCACCGATAGCTATATGATCGCGAAGCTAATGCCAAGTTACCGCGACGGCATTTTGTGCATTGCGGTATCACCTTTTAGGCACTGCAGCGATGAGCCGCGCGCATAGCGGAAGCCAATGATTCGACTGCTCTTTTGGCGGTGGCGATTTTCCCTCATATTTCAATCGATTATTCTTGCTCGTTTTGATTGAAGGTTGCATTCTGGCCGCAGGTGCGGGCGATGTTGGGCGGGGCATGGAGGAATTGACGACAGTCGAATTGCGGCCGGAAGCGGGCGCCGGCCTGGCCGATTCCCAGGGTTTTTCCGCGCCCGCGGTGGTGAATCGGCCGGCAAGGACGCAGTCCGCGACGCCGTTGCGCCACCGGCTGCCGGCCGCGGCCTCGCAATCGCTGCGTGCCGGAATCCGCATGCTGGGCGAGGAGACCGACCATGGCCGACTGCTGCTGTTCTCGCCGGTCTTCCTCGGCGCCGGGGCGGCCTTCTGGTTTCTGGCGCCGTCGGATTTTCCCCTCATCGCATCGCTGCTCTGCCTGGCGACGCCGGCGGTCGTGGTTCTCGTCGCCGGCCCCAGCCGGCCGGTGTTGCGGGCCAGCTTCATGGCGCTGGCGCTTTTCGCCTGCGGCATGCTCTCGGCCCAATTCGAGAGCTGGCGGGCTTCGACCGTGATGCTCGATTCATCCGTGACGACGACGGTGACCGGCCGTGTCGAACGGCGGGAAGGTGATGGCCGTGGGCGCTGGCGCTACATCCTTTCCGTCACCGGGACGGAGAAGCCGGAGCTGAAGCGGTGGCCGGGACGCATCACCGCGATCGTCCGCGGCGCCGATACACCTTTCGAGATCGGCGACATCATCACCGGCAGGGCGCGGCTGACGCCGCCGGCGGGCCCAGCGCTGCCCGAGCTCAACGATTTCTCCTTCAGTGCCTACTTCGACGGCATCGGCGCAAACGGCTTCTTCTATGGCGCGCCGGAGAAAGCCGATCTGCAGGCAGGCCCGTAGCCGGCAAGATCGACATCGGAAGCAATGCTCGAATGGCTTTACCAACTGCGCAGCCGCATCGGCGACCGCATTCGGTCGATCCTGCCCGGCGATACCGGCGCTTTTGCCGCTGCACTGGTGACCGACGAGCGGCGCGCCATCTCGAATGCGACGACGGAAGCGCTGCGCCAGTCCGGTCTTGCTCATATTGTTGCGATCTCCGGCCTCAACATGGCGCTGTCGGCCGGCATCTTCTTCGTCGGCTTCCGGATGCTGCTCAGCCTCTTTCCGGGCGTTGCCCAGGCTTATCCGACCAAGAAGATCGCCGCAGCAGGCGCGCTCATCGCCGTCACCGCTTACTACCTGATCTCCGGCTTCGGGGTCTCGGCTGAACGCGCCTTTATCATGATGGCCATCATGCTGATCGCCGTCTTCTTCGATCGGCCGTCGATCAGCCTGCGCAATGTCGTTCTCTCGGCCCTTGTCATCATTGCCATTTCGCCCTCCGAAGTCCTGGGTCCGAGCTTCCAGATGTCCTTTGCCGCGACATTGGCATTGGTATCGGGTTATCAGCTGTGGAAAGACCGGCGCATCCGCGAAAACGCCTGGCTGAAGTTGCCGGTCTTCCGGCCGGTCGTTGCGGTCGCCGGTTTCTTCGGCGGCGTCTTCCTGACCTCGCTGATCGGCGGCTTCTCCACGGCGCTGTTTTCGATCGAGCATTTTCATCGCCTGACCGCTTACGGCCTGCCGGCAAACCTCGCGACGATGCCGATCATCTCCTTCATCGTCATGCCGGCCGGGCTGCTGGCGATGTTGCTCATGCCGTTCGGTCTGGACGCTCCGCTCTGGAAGGTGGTCGGCTTCGGCCTCGATCTGGTGATCGTAGTCGCCAAGACGGTGTCAGGTTGGGGCGGCGATATCGGCGTCGGCCGCTTGCCCGCCTGGTATTTCGCCGTCGCCGTCGCAGGCTTCCTGCTGCTGACGCTGCTCCGCACCCGGCTGCGCCATGCCGGCACAATGATCCTCGCAGTCTCGACGCTCCTGGTGCTGATTCTGCCGGTTCCGCGGCCGCCGGATCTGGTGATTTCGGAGGACGGCGGTCTGGTCGCGCTCGTCGATACGGCGGCAATGGCTTCCAATCGTGAAAACCCGCCGGATTTCATCTTCGACCAGTGGCAAAGAGCGTTGGTCCTGCCGACGCATCACCCGCCGAGAATGCTGGATGGCCCCGCTATCCCACCGGAGGGAGAAGACCGCCGCGTCAGGCTTTCCCGCGAGCAGCAGAATGAAGCAAGGACAGCAATGCGGGCGGCTGCCGCGGGCGGAGAAACAAACCGCTTTTCCTGCGTCAAGAAGGCCTGGTGCACATCGAGGCTTGGCAATGGCCGTGTGGTAACCATCATCGACAATGCCGCTTATCTCGGTCCGGCCTGCGATTCGGCCGATATCGTCGTGACGCCGGTCCGTCTGCGTTTCAACAGCTGCCGCTCAGGCGCGACGCTCTTCACCGGTGAGACGCTGCGCAGGACCGGTTCCGTCGAGTTGCGTTTCGCGGATGCCGGCCTGGAGGTCGCAACCGCATTCGAAACGCTGTCGCGGCCGTGGATGCGCCAGCGCGCCTATGACTGGCGCAGCAACAGTTTTGTCGAATCTGGTCTGTCCGGTGTCAGTGATAGCGGCGAATGAGGCCGACGAGTTTGCCCTGCACCTTGACGCGGTCCGGCCCGAAGATCCGGGTCTCGTAAGCCGGGTTGGCCGCTTCAAGTGCGATCGAGGCGCCCTTGCGGCGGAAGCGCTTCAGTGTCGCTTCCTCGTCATCGACGAGCGCAACGACGATGTCGCCGGGGCTTGCGGTGCTGCCGTTGCGGATGATCACCGTGTCGCCATCGAAGATGCCGGCGTCGATCATCGAATCGCCTTTGACCTCCAGCGCATAATGTTCACCGGAGCCAAGCATGTCGGCGGGAACAACGATGTCATGGGTGTTGTTCTGGATCGCCGAGATCGGAACGCCGGCAGCGATTCGGCCCATGACCGGCACCGAGACCGAGTTGCCGTTGTCGGCGACGGGTTTTGCAGGCGCGGGGGCAGCAGCCGGCTGGGGCTTGCCAAGGCTGCCCTCGATGACGCTTGGCGAAAAGCCGCGCCGGGGCTGGATGCTGGGGCTATAGGCTTCGGGAAGCTTGATGACCTCGAGCGCCCTGGCGCGGTTCGGTAGGCGGCGAATGAAACCGCGTTCTTCGAGCGCCGTAATCAGGCGATGAATGCCGGATTTCGAGGCCAGATCCAGGGCATCCTTCATCTCGTCGAAAGATGGCGGAACGCCGGATTCCTTCATGCGCTCATGAATGAAAAGGAGAAGCTCCTGTTGTTTGCGCGTGAGCATCGGCGTGTGACCCCTGATTGAAACAAATCCAGAACAGACACTATATGTTCCATATGTGTTCCGCAAGGTGCTAAATTTCCGTAAAACTTGCCGCCAACTCGTTGAGATTTTTATTTTCATTCGCCGGATTGGCACACATGTCTTGCATTGGGGGTGGGGCTGTCGCACATCTCTTGTCGTTTGAGGGAGGGATATGATGAACGAGCGTTCCGCCAAACCGCACCCGCTGGATCATGTCGTGCTGCCCGTCGTCAATATCGATCTGGCCCGCGAACGGCTCGGCAAGCTCGGCTTCACCGTTGCCGCCGATGCCCGCCATCCCTTCGGAACGGAGAATGCCTGCGTCTTCTTTGCCGACAAGACCTATCTGGAGCCGCTTGGTATCGCCAGCGTCGAAGAGAGCGAGGCGTCGGCGCGACACGGCAATGTCTTCACCGCCCGCAACCGCGCCTTCCGCTTCCGTTGCGGCGAGGAGGGGCTTTCGGCGGTGGCGTTTGCCACCAGCGATGCCGGCCGCGATCATCGCAACTACGCCGGCAGCGGATCGAGCGCCGGCGAGATGCTGCAGTTCAGCCGGCCGATGAAAATGCCTGATGGGTCCGAGACCATCGCCGGCTTCAAGCTGGCCTTTGCCGCTGAGCTGCGCGCGCCGGATTTCTTCCTCTTCAGCGTCGAGCGCATCAATCCGCTGCCGTCCGACCGCGGCGCGCTGGAGACGCATGCCAATGGCGTAACAGGCATTGCCGAGATTGCGCTTTGCGCGCCGGAACCCGCCGCATTCGCAGCCTTCGTCGGCCTTGCCGCTGCACAGTCGGCCGTCGAAAAAACCAGTTTCGGCGTCAATATCGCCGCGCCGAACGCGAAAATCAGCCTGATGACGCCGGAAGGGCTGGAGGCTTATTTTGAGATCGCCGTCTCATCCGCCGACCGCGGCCTGCGCGGCCGGGCTATCCTCTTCACTGTCGCCGATCTTGCCGTGACAGAAGCGCATTTGGCTGCTAACGGAGTGACCTACACGCGCAAGAACAATCGCATTCTGGTGAAGCCGGCGCCCGGGCAGGGCACGCTCTTCGCCTTCGAGGAAACACGATGAGCACTGATACGAATTCTGAAGTCAGGATCGGCGAGGGCGCAGGTCAGGTCACCTTCTCCAATACCGGCCGCCTGTCGCTGATTGCCGGCCCGTGCCAGATGGAGAGCCGCGACCACGCTTTCATGGTTGCCGGGACGCTCAAAGAGCTCTGCGCCAAGCTCGGCATCGGCCTCGTCTACAAAAGTTCGTTCGACAAGGCGAACCGCACCTCGCTGTCGGCCGAGCGCGGCATCGGGCTTGAAAAGGGCATGCAGGTCTTTGCCGATCTCAAGAAGGAATTCGGCTTTCCGGTCCTCACCGACGTTCACACCGCCGAGCAATGCGCCGAAGTGGCAAAGGTGGTCGATGTCCTGCAGATTCCGGCCTTCCTCTGCCGTCAGACCGACCTCCTGATCGCCGCCGCCGAGACCGGCCGTGCCGTCAATGTCAAGAAGGGCCAGTTCCTCGCCCCCTGGGACATGAAGAACGTGCTGAAGAAGCTCAACGCCAGCGGCAATCCGAACGTGCTGCTCTGCGAACGCGGCGCCTCCTTCGGCTATAATACGTTGGTTTCCGACATGCGCTCGCTGCCAATCATGGCGTCGATGGGCGCCCCCGTCGTTTTCGATGCGACCCATTCCGTGGCGCAGCCGGGCGGGCAGGGCGATTCCTCCGGGGGGCAGCGGGAATTCGTGGAAACGCTGGCGCGCGCAGCGGTAGCGACCGGTATTGCCGGCGTCTTCGTCGAAACCCACCAGGACCCGGACAATGCACCGTCCGACGGCCCGAACATGGTCTATCTCAAGGACATGCCGCGGCTGCTGGAAAAGCTGCTGGCCTTCGATGCCGTCGCCAAGGGCTGACAGTCAAAAGCCTGACATGTTCGTGCTATAGCGACGATCAGACATGCAGATCGAAGGTGTGCAATGCGCCATTGTAATTTGCACGCCTTCGATTATGACAGGCTTCGAACGATTGATCACCCACCGAGCAGGAAGAACCCATGACTGCAATCACCGATATCATCGCCCGCGAGATTCTCGATAGCCGTGGCAACCCCACCGTCGAAGTCGATGTCTATCTCGAAGACGGCAGCATGGGCCGCGCGGCCGTTCCCTCGGGCGCTTCGACGGGCGCGCATGAGGCGGTCGAGCTGCGCGACGGCGGCAAGCGCTACCTCGGCAAGGGCGTGCAGAAGGCGGTCGATGCGGCCAATACCGAGATCTTCGACGCGATCGGCGGCATCGATGCCGAAAACCAGATCCAGATCGACAACATCATGATCGAGCTCGACGGTACGCCGAACAAGTCGCGCCTCGGCGCCAACGCCATCCTCGGCGTGTCGCTCGCCGTCGCCAAGGCTGCCGCCCAGGCCTCCGGCCTGCCGCTCTACCGCTATGTCGGCGGCGCGTCCGCGTGCCTGCTTCCGGTGCCGATGATGAACATCATCAACGGCGGCGCCCATGCCGACAATCCAATTGATTTCCAGGAATTCATGATCCTGCCGGTCGGCGCCGACACGATCGCCGAAGCCGTGCGGATGGGTTCGGAAGTCTTCCATACGCTGCGCAAGGAACTCGCCGCCCAGGGCCACAACACCAATGTCGGCGACGAAGGTGGTTTTGCTCCGGGCCTGAAGAGCGCGCCAGAAGCCCTCGACTTCATCATGAAGTCGATCGAAAAAGCCGGCTACAAGCCGGGCGACGACATGTGCCTCGGCCTCGATTGCGCCTCGACTGAGTTCTTCAAGGACGGCAAGTATGTTCTCGAAGGTGAAGGCCGCACGCTCGAATCGGGCGCCATGGCCGAATATCTGGCCGAGCTCGCCGCCAAGTACCCGATCATCTCGATCGAAGACGGCATGGCCGAGGACGACTGGGACGGCTGGAAGACGCTGACCGACCTGACCGGCAAGAAGACCCAGCTCGTCGGCGACGATCTTTTCGTCACCAACTCCGCCCGTCTTCGCGACGGCATCCGCATGGGCGTCGCCAACTCGATCCTCGTCAAGGTCAACCAGATCGGCTCGCTGACGGAAACGCTCGACGCGGTCAACACCGCGCACAAGGCAGCCTATACCGCCGTCATGTCACACCGCTCCGGCGAAACGGAAGATTCGACCATCGCCGACCTCGCGGTCGCCACCAACTGCGGCCAGATCAAGACCGGCTCGCTGTCGCGTTCCGACCGTCTCGCCAAGTACAACCAGCTGATCCGTATCGAGGAAGGCCTTGGGCCCCAGGCTCAGTATGCCGGCCGCTCGATCATCCGCGGCTGATCGAATCTGCGTTCAACGACGTAACCCGCGCCTTCCCAGCGCGGGTTTTTTGTTGCCCGTTTTTACGGTCAACGAACGGTTAATCTCTGAGCGTTATGCTGAACGAATTGGTAATGCGTTCAAGAGCATGCGTGTATGTGGACAAAGCATCATAAGAAGAGAAAGATCGGCCGTTTCGTCATTCCGGCCATGACGGTCGCCTTCCTTTCCTACTTCGGTTATCATTGCATTCACGGCGATTACGGACTGCGCGCAACGGAAACGTTCGAGCATCAGCGTGTCGCGCGTGAAAAAGAGCTTGCGATCTTGAAGGCAAAGCGCGAACATCTGGAAAATCAGGTGGCGCTGCTGAGCGATGGCTCGCTCGACAAGGATATGCTGGACGAAAAAGCGCGCTATCAGCTCAATATGTCGCGCGCGGACGAGATCGTCATATTCAACCATTATTCCAATTAACCGGAATTCGGTTAATTGGAATTTTCGTCGTATTTCCAATAATTTAGCGCCGAATACGAGCCATGCAATTATGGCATTGCTGTGGTCTTATTTCTTCCCTATGGTACGCGTCACCGAGAAACGACAAACCCATAGGGAGGGTTGAATGGCGCCGCGAAAGACCGCGACCGTTTCCAGCCGCAAAACTGCAGCAAAACCGGCAGCCAAGGCATCGAATGGAGGCCCGGTAGCCGACTTCGATCGCGATGAGGAGCTCAAAGCCTATCGCGAGATGCTGCTGATCCGCCGCTTCGAGGAGAAGGCCGGCCAGCTTTACGGCATGGGCTTCATCGGCGGCTTTTGCCACCTTTACATCGGTCAGGAGGCTGTCGTCGTCGGCATGCAGATGGCGCAGAAGGAAGGCGACCAGGTCATCACCGCCTATCGCGACCACGGCCACATGCTGGCAACCGGCATGGAAGCGCGCGGCGTCATGGCCGAGTTGACCGGCCGCCGCAGCGGCTATTCCCACGGGAAGGGCGGCTCGATGCACATGTTCTCGAAAGAGAAGCATTTCTACGGCGGCCACGGCATCGTCGGCGCCCAGGTTTCGCTGGGAACCGGTCTTGCCTTTGCCAATCATTACCGCGGCAACGGCAATGTCTCGATCGCCTATTTCGGCGATGGCGCTGCCAACCAAGGCCAGGTCTACGAGAGCTTCAACATGGCGGCTCTCTGGAAACTGCCGATCGTCTATATCGTCGAGAACAACCGTTACGCCATGGGCACTTCCACGGCACGCGCCACCGCGCAGTCGAACTACTCGCTGCGCGGCTCCGGCTTCGGCATCCCGGGCATCCAGGTCGACGGCATGGACGTTCGCGCCGTCAAGGCGGCCGCTGACGAGGCGCTCGAACATTGCCGCTCCGGCAAGGGCCCGATAATTCTCGAAATGCTGACCTATCGTTATCGCGGTCACTCCATGTCGGATCCGGCGAAATATCGCTCGAAGGAAGAAGTGCAGAAGATGCGCTCCGAGCAGGACCCGATCGAGCAGGTCAAGGCGCGCCTCATCGAAAAGGGCTGGGCCTCCGAAGACGATCTGAAGGCGATCGACAAGGATGTCCGCGACATCGTCGCCGACAGCGCCGACTTCGCCCAGGCCGATCCGGAGCCGGATGCATCCGAGCTCTACACCGACATTCTGCTCTAATCGGGGAGGGAACCCATGCCTATCGATATCCTCATGCCCGCCCTCTCTCCGACCATGGAAGAAGGCACGCTGTCCAAATGGCTGAAGCAGGAAGGTGACAAGGTCACTTCTGGCGACGTCATTGCCGAAATCGAAACCGACAAGGCGACGATGGAAGTCGAAGCCGTCGACGAAGGCGTCATCGGCAAGCTGCTCGTCGATGCCGGCACCGAAGGCGTCAAGGTCAACACCAAGATCGCCGTGCTGCTGCAGGATGGCGAATCGGCCGCGGATATCTCCGCCGCCAAGCCGGCTGCTGCTGCCGCACCTCAGGCTGCCCAGGAAGAAAAGCCGACGAATAGCGGCTCGGCTTCCGCACCGCTTCCGGCCGAGCCGAAGGCCGTCGTGCCGAATGACCCGGAAATTCCGGCCGGCACCGAAATGGTGTCGATGACGGTGCGCGAAGCGCTCCGTGACGCCATGGCCGAGGAAATGCGCGCCAGCGAAGATGTCTTCGTCATGGGCGAGGAAGTCGCCGAATATCAGGGCGCCTACAAGGTCACGCAAGGGTTGCTGCAGGAATTCGGCCCCCGCCGCGTCATCGATACGCCGATCACCGAGCACGGCTTTGCCGGCGTCGGCGTCGGCGCCGCCATGGCCGGCCTTCGCCCGATCGTCGAATTCATGACCTTCAACTTCGCCATGCAGGCGATCGACCACATCATCAACTCGGCTGCCAAGACGCTCTATATGTCCGGCGGCCAGATGGGCGCTCCGATCGTCTTCCGCGGCCCGAACGGTGCAGCCGCCCGCGTCGGCGCCCAGCACAGCCAGGATTATGCCGCCTGGTACAGCGCCATCCCCGGCCTGAAGGTCGTCATGCCTTACACGGCAGCCGACGCAAAGGGCCTGTTGAAGGCTGCGATCCGCGATCCGAACCCGGTCATCTTCCTGGAAAACGAAATTCTCTACGGTCAGCATTTCGATGTGCCGAAGCTCGATAATTTCGTCCTGCCGATCGGCAAGGCCCGCATCCATCGTTCTGGCAAGGATGTCACCGTCGTCTCCTTCGGCATCGGCATGACCTATGCGACGAAGGCGGTTGCCGAACTCGAAAAGATCGGCATCGACGTCGAACTGATCGACCTTCGCACCATTCGCCCGATGGATCTCCCGACCGTGATCGAATCGGTGAAGAAGACCGGCCGCCTCGTCACTGTCGAGGAAGGTTATCCGCAATCTTCAGTCGGCACCGAAATCGCCACCCGCGTCATGCAGCAGGCCTTCGACTATCTCGATGCGCCGATCCTGACGATCGCGGGCAAGGACGTGCCGATGCCCTACGCCGCCAATCTCGAAAAACTGGCGCTTCCGAACGTCGGCGAAGTCGTCGATGCGGTGAAGGCTGTTTGCTATAAATAAGGGGAGGGTATCTCGATGCCGATCAATATCACGATGCCCGCCCTCTCTCCGACCATGGAAGAAGGCAATCTTTCCAAATGGCTGGTCAAGGAAGGCGATACGGTCAAGTCTGGCGACGTGATCGCCGAGATCGAGACCGACAAGGCGACGATGGAAGTCGAAGCCGTCGATGAAGGCACAGTCGCCAAGCTCGTCGTTGCCGCCGGCACCGAAGGTGTCAAGGTCAACGCGCTGATCGCCGTTCTCGCCGCCGATGGCGAAGATGTCGCCGCTGCCGCAAGCGGTGCGGGCTCCGCCGCTCCGGCGAAGGCCAAGGCCGCACCCGCACCGAAGGCCGAGGCTGCACCTGCTCCGGCAGCAGCGCCGGCGCCTGCCGCCGCACCTGCGGCGGTTTCATCAAACGGCAACCGCAGCTTCTCTTCGCCGCTTGCTCGCAGGCTCGCCAAGGAAGCTGGTATCGATCTTTCGGCTGTCGCCGGCTCCGGACCGCACGGCCGCGTCATCAAGAGCGACGTCGAAGCCGCCGTTGCCGGTGGTGGCGCCAAACCTGCCGCCGCGCCGGCCGCTGCCGCCCCGCAGGCCGCCGCCGCTCCGGCTCCGGCCGCAGCGCCGAAGGGCGCTTCCGAGGACGCCGTGCTCAAGCTCTTCGAGCCGGGCTCCTACGAGCTCGTGCCGCATGACGGCATGCGCAAGACGATTGCCCGGCGCCTGGTCGAATCCAAGCAGACGATCCCGCATTTCTATGTCAGCGTCGATTGCGAACTCGATGCGCTGATGGCGCTGCGCGCCCAGCTGAACGACGCCGCCCCCCGCAAGGACAATGCTCCGGCCTACAAGCTCTCGGTCAACGACATGGTCATCAAGGCCATGGCGCTGGCGCTGCGCGACGTGCCGGATGCCAACGTCTCCTGGACCGACACCAACATGGTCAAGCACAAGCATGCCGATGTCGGCGTCGCCGTCTCGATCCCCGGCGGCCTGATCACCCCGATCATCCGCAAGGCCGAGCAGAAAACGCTGTCCGTCATCTCCAACGAGATGCGCGATCTCGGCAAGCGGGCCAAGGACCGCAAGCTGAAGCCCGAGGAATATCAGGGCGGCACCAGCTCGGTCTCCAACATGGGCATGATGGGCGTCAAGAACTTCGCCGCCGTCGTCAACCCGCCGCATGCGACGATCCTCGCGGTCGGCGCCGGCGAACAGCGGGTCGTCGTCAAGAACGGCGAAATGGCGATCGCCACTGTGATGTCGGTCACGCTGTCGACCGACCATCGCTGCGTCGACGGCGCGCTCGGCGCCGAGCTGCTCCAGGCCTTCAAGGGCTACATCGAGAACCCGATGGGCATGCTTGTCTGATAGCTGGGCGGAGGCGGAAATGACCAAGACCGTTCTTTGCTATGGCGACTCGCTGACCTGGGGTTATGACGCCGACACGATCGGCCGTCATGAGTACAAAAACCGCTGGCCGAGCGTGCTTCAGGCAGCGCTCGGCAGCGAGGCGCGCGTCATCGCCGAAGGGCTGAACGGTCGCACCACCGCATTCGACGACCACCTCGCCGATTGCGACCGCAACGGTGCGCGCGTCCTGCCGACGATCCTGCAGACGCATGCGCCGCTCGATCTCGTCATTCTCCTGCTCGGCACCAATGACATGAAGCCGGTCGTGGCCGGTTCGGCCTTTGCCGCCTGCCAGGGCATCAGCCGGCTGGTGCGGCTGATCCGCAATCATGCCTGGCCCTTCGAATTCGATGGGCCGGAGATCCTGATCGTGGCGCCGCCGGCGATCTGCGCGACGGGCAATGTGCCCTTCGCCGCGTCCTTTCCCGGCGGCATCGACGAATCGGCAAAGCTTGCAACGCTTTATCGTGATCTTGCCGACGAACTCGGCTGCGGTTTCTTCGACGGCAATTCCGTCTCCAGAACCACGCCGATCGATGGCATCCATCTCGATGCGGAGAATACGCGGGCGCTCGGGCGCGGGCTGGAATCGATCGTGCGGATGATGCTGGGGATCTGACGATGACCGCCTTCATCGCGCTGCGGCAGGCCTCACGGCGGGATGCCTCGGAGCTGGCGATCCTGGCGGATATCGCATCGCACGGTTTTGCCTCCTGGCTCTGGTGCGCCGATGTAGCGAATGGCGTCAGCGACACGCCGCTGGAGCGGGGCCGGCTGAAGATGAGTGAAGAGGAAGCTGTCGGCGGCTGGCGGGATTCCGTCATCGCCGAGGCCTACGGCGAGGTCGCCGGTGTGGCGATCGGCCATGCGCTGGAGGACGGCATAGGTGATATCGAGGCGACGATCCCGGCGACCGAGCCGATGCTCGCCTTGCAGAAAACGGTTGTGGGAAGCTGGTTCATTGGCAGTCTCGGCGTCTATCGCCACCTGCGCGGCATCGGCATCGGACGCAGGCTGCTGGAGGATCAGATCGACAGGGCCGATCGCCGACCCGTCAGCCTGATTACCGCAAGTGATAACGAAGCGGCTTTGTCGCTTTATGGAAGAAACGGATTCCTGGAGGCTGCGCGCGCCGATGCCGTGCCGCTCTTCGAAAACAGCAAGAGCCACGCGTGGGTGCTCATGACCCGCAGCGCAGCATAACAAGGGCAGGAAACACATGGCTGAATCCTACGACGTCATCATCATCGGCTCCGGTCCCGGCGGCTATGTCGCCGCCATCCGCGCCGCTCAGCTCGGGCTCAAGACCGCGATCGTCGAGCGCGAGCATATGGGCGGGATCTGCCTGAACTGGGGCTGCATACCCACCAAGGCGCTGCTGCGCTCGGCCGAGGTGCTCGATCACGCCAACCACTTTAAGGATTTCGGCCTCGTTCTCGAAGGCACGGTCAAGCCGGATGCCAAGGCCGTCGTCGGCCGCTCGCGCGCCGTTTCCGCCCGTCTGAACGCCGGCGTCGGCTTCCTGATGAAGAAGAACAAGATCGACATCATCTGGGGCGAGGGAAAACTTACCAAGCCCGGCGAGATCGTCGTCGGCAAGTCGTCGAAGCCCGTGGTCGAGCCGCAGCACCCGCTGCCGAAGAACGTCAAGGGCGAGGGCATCTACACCGCCAAGCACATCATCATCGCCACCGGCGCCCGCCCGCGCGCGCTGCCCGGCATCGAGCCCGACGGCAAGCTGATCTGGACCTATTTCGAAGCGTTGAAGCCGGATGCGCTGCCGAAGTCGCTGATCGTCATGGGCTCGGGCGCGATCGGCATCGAATTCGCCAGCTTCTATCGCTCGATGGGCGTCGATGTGACGGTTGTCGAAGTCATGCCGACCATCATGCCGGTCGAAGATGCCGAAATCACCGCCATCGCCCGCAAGCAGCTTGAAAAGCGCGGCCTCAAGATCTTCACCAGCGCCAAGGTGACGAAGGTCGAGAAGGGCGCGGGCAGCATCACCGCCCATGTCGAGACTTCAGACGGCAAGGTGCAGCAGATCACCGCCGACCGGATGATTTCGGCCGTCGGCGTTCAGGGTAATATCGAAAATCTCGGCCTCGAGGCGCTTGGCATCAAGACCGATCGCGGCTGCGTCGTCGCCGACGGTTACGGCAAGACCAATGTCGCCGGCATATATGCGATCGGCGACGTTGCCGGCCCGCCGATGCTGGCGCACAAGGCCGAGCATGAAGGCGTCGTTTGCATCGAGAAGATCGCCGGTCTGCCGCATGTTCATCCGACCGACAAGGGCAAGGTTCCCGGCTGCACCTATTGCAATCCGCAGGTGGCCTCCGTCGGCCTCACCGAAGCCAAGGCCAAGGAACTGGGCCGCGACATCCGCGTCGGCCGCTTCTCCTTCGCGGCAAACGGCAAGGCGATCGCGCTCGGCGAAGACCAGGGCATGGTGAAGGTGATCTTCGACAAGAAGACCGGCGAACTGCTCGGCGCCCACATGGTCGGCGCCGAAGTCACCGAGCTCATCCAGGGCTTCGTCGTCGCGATGAACCTGGAAACAACAGAGGAAGAACTGATGCACACCATCTTCCCGCACCCGACCGTTTCCGAAACGATGAAGGAAGCGGTGCTCGATGCCTATGGCCGCGTGCTGAACGCTTGATAATTTCCACGGCTGCCCTCTATCCCAGGGCGGCAAGCCGTCCCGCAGAGGCGGCGAAGCCATCCTCCGGGATGGCCTAGGCCATCCCCGGGGCTGGAAAAAACGAAAGGAAATCATCATGTCTATGGAGACGCAGGCGTTGCTGGTGTTTTTGCTGATCGGCCTGGTTGCAGGCTTCCTCGCAAGTCTGGTCGTCGGCGGCGGCGGCTTGATCAGATGCCTGCTGAGCGGCATCATCGGCGCCTTCGTCGGCGGTTATCTGTTCAGCGCGCTCGGCATTTCGCTGGGCATTGAAAACGCGCTGGTCGTGCAGATCATCCACGCTACCGTCGGCGCCATCATCGTGGTGCTGATCGCCAGAGCGGTCGCTTAAGGGGTAGGGCAGGCATGGAAGGCGTGGGCTGGATTTCGGCAATCATCATCGGCGGGCTTGCAGGCTGGCTCGCCGGCAAGCTGATGGAGGCGCGGTACGGGATTTTCCTGAACATCGTGCTCGGCATTGTCGGTTCGGTCGTCGCCACCGCCATCCTCGCTCAGTTCCATGTCCAGCTCGCCGGCGGACGGCTCGGTTATTTCGTGACGGGTTTCCTCGGCGCCTGCCTGCTGATATTCCTTGCACGGCTGGTGCGGCGCTAGATCCAAGAGATGATGCCGCTTTAAGGGCGGCGGAAGGCTGATACTGCAATGGTGACCATTCTCGATACGATCAATCCCGACGCCAAGCGCGTGCGTCATCCCGAGAAGGCGCATAGGCCCGATACCGAGGTCATGCGCAAGCCGGACTGGATCCGCGTCAAGGCGCCGACCTCCAAAGGTTACGCCGAGACGCGCGCGATCGTGAAGGAGCACAAGCTCGTCACCGTCTGCGAGGAGGCCGGCTGCCCGAATATCGGCGAGTGCTGGGACAAGAAGCACGCCACCTTCATGATCATGGGCGAGATCTGTACGCGCGCCTGCGCCTTCTGCAACGTTGCCACCGGCAAGCCGAACGCGCTCGATATGGCCGAGCCGGAGAACGTCGCCAAGGCGGTCAAGGAGATGGGCCTATCCCACGTCGTCATCACCTCGGTCGACCGCGACGACCTGGAGGACGGCGGTGCCGAACACTTCGAAAAGGTGATCTGGGCGATCCGCGCGGCTTCGCCGGCAACGACGATCGAAATCCTGACGCCGGACTTTCTGAAGAAGCCGGGCGCGCTGGAGCGCGTCGTCGCCGCCAAGCCCGACGTTTTCAACCACAACATGGAAACGGTCGCCGGCAACTATCTGACGGTTCGCCCCGGCGCCCGTTATTTCCATTCCATCCGGCTGCTGCAGCGGGTGAAGGAACTCGATCCGACCATGTTCACCAAATCGGGCATCATGGTCGGCCTCGGCGAGGAGCGCAACGAGGTGCTGCAGCTGATGGACGACCTGCGCACCGCCGATGTCGATTTCCTGACGATCGGCCAATACCTGCAGCCGACCCGCAAGCACCACAAGGTCGAAAGCTTCGTCACCCCGGACGAGTTCAAGTCCTACGAGACGGTCGCCTATAGCAAGGGCTTCCTGATGGTCGCCTCCAGCCCGCTGACCCGCTCCTCCCATCATGCCGGCGATGACTTCGCCCGGTTGCGGGCGGCGCGGGAGAAGAAGCTGCTGATGGCGGCTGAGTAAGGTTCGGGTGCCGCGATAGGAGAATATCTCCGCCCTCGAGATCGCCGCCTGCCCCTCATCCGCCTGCCGGCACCTTCTCCCCGCTTGCGGGGCGAAGGGGATATGCAGCAACCTCTCCATCCCTCGCCAGCGTCTCGCAAGGCACGTCCCCTCTACCCGTTTACGGGGAGAGGGTTAGGAGGAGGGGCAGCCTTTGGCGCAGACGGACCGAGGATGACCCGATGGACCACAGAGCAGAGTTGCTACCGCATCAGCAGATCACCGACCTTAAGCAGGCGGCGGAGCGCATCCGAAGAGCCGGACGCATCCTCGTGGTGGGCTGCTCCGGCGGCGGAAAATCCACTCTTTCGTTGAAGATTGCTAGACGCTTCGGGCTTTCCTATATCTCGCTCGACCGCGACGTATTTTGGCTTCCCGGCTGGGTGACGCGAGACAGGGCGGAGCAACGGCGTATCATCGCCAGCCGAATCCTCGAGGAACGCTGGATCATGGACGGCACCAATCCATCCTCGTTGGACATTCGCATGCCGCGGACCGATTTTGTCCTCTGGGTCCGTATGCCCCGACTTCTCTGTATCTGGGGCGCAATCAGCCGATGGGCGAAATGGATCGGTCGCAACCGCCCGGAAATGGCACCGGGCTGTCCCGAGAAGATCGATTTGGAATTCCTGCGCTTCATCTGGACATTCGAGGAGAAATTCGTACCGCGCATCACTGCCGGCATTGCTGAACATGGTCCTGATGTGCCCGTGTTCCAGCTAAAATCCCGCCGTCAGATGCGTGAGCTTCTTGATCTTCTCGCCCGGCCCGCTTAATTGCCGCCTATGCCGCAATTCGAAACCCATCGTCCCGTCCCGCACACGCCCGATCAGATGTTCGACCTCGTTGCCGACGTCGAGCGCTATCCGGAATTCCTGCCGCTCTGCGAAGCGCTTGCCATCAGGAGCCGCAAGGAGCGCGACGGCAAGATCCTGCTCGTCGCCGATATGACGGTCGGTTACAAGGCGATCCGCGAGACCTTCACGACCCAGGTGCTGCTGAACCGGGCCGAGCATGTCATCGAGGTCAAATACATCGACGGCCCGTTCCGATATCTCGACAATCGCTGGCATTTCGCCGAGACGCCGACCGGCGGCTGCACCGTCGATTTCTTCATCGACTACGAGTTCAAGAGCCGCATTCTCGGGGCATTGATGGGCTCGATGTTCGATCGCGCTTTCCGCATGTTCACGGAAGCCTTCGAGACCAGAGCGAGCAGGATCTACGCGCCGGCCTGACGCGGCGATTGCCGCCGTCCGTCAGCCGGCGAGCAGCGAGCGCACCATTTCCAGCGCCGTCCGGATCGTTGCCAGCCGAACCTCGCTGCGGCCGATATCGCCGTAAAACATCTTCCGGTGAATGAGCATGCCGCTGCGTGACTTGGCGGCGAGATGCACAAGGCCGACCGGTTTCTCCGACGATCCGCCGCCGGGGCCGGCAATGCCGGTGACGGCGACGGCGATCGCGGCGCGTGAGCGGAAGAGGGCGCCATGCACCATCTGCCGCGCCGTTTCCTCGGAGACCGCCCCGAAGCGCAGCAGGGTTGCCTCCTGTACGCCAAGCAGCTCGATCTTTGCCCTATTGGTATAGGTAACGAAGCCGCGGTCGACGACGGCCGATGAGCCGGATATTTCGGTCAGCGCGCCTGATATCAGCCCGCCGGTGCAGGATTCGGCGGTCGAAATCATCAGCCCGGCGGCCGTGAAGTCGCGGATGATCGTCTGCGCCGCCGAAAGGATATCCTCGGGAAAAAGGCTCATCGTTTCCCCCCGCGATAGACGACGGTCGCCGTGGCGATCGCCGCGATGCCTTCGCGACGGCCGACGAAGCCGATCGTCTCGTTGGTCGTCGCCTTGACCGAGCAGCGCTCGATATCGATGCCGAGATACTCCGACAGTCTCATCCGCATGCTCTCGCGATGCGGCCCGACCTTCGGCGCCTCGGCGATCAGCGAGACATCGGCATTCATGATCGTGCCGCCGTGCTCGCGCACGATCCGGGCGGCGTGCTCGATGAAGATGCGCGATGCCGCCCCCTTCCACTGCGGGTCGGAGGGCGGGAAATGATCGCCGATATCGCCGGCGCCGCAGGTGGCAAGCAGCGCGTCCGTCAGTGCGTGCAGCGCGACATCGGCATCCGAGTGGCCTTTCAGCTTCTGATCATGCGGAATGAACACGCCGCAGAGTGTGACGCCATCGCCAGCTTCCAGCTGGTGCACGTCGTAGCCGTTGCCGGTGCGCACGTCGGGAAGCAGCGAGGCCGATAGCTTGTCGTCTGCCATGGCGATATCCTTCTTGACCGTCAGCTTGACGTTATCGGGCGTGCCCGCGACGATCGTCACCGGAATGCCCAGCCATTCGGCGATCGAAGCGTCGTCGGTGAAATCGCTTCGCCCGCTTGCCGCCGCCTTCTCATGCGCATCGAGGATGGTTTCGAAGGCGAAGGATTGCGGCGTCTGCGCCGCATAGAGATACTCGCGCGAAACCGTCGTCAGCACCGTGCCGGCGCTGTCGGCGCGTTTCAGCGTGTCGGTGACCGGGATCGCCGGCAGCACCGCCTGCGCGCCATTGTCGAGGCTTTCGGCAATGCGGTCGAGAAGCACATGGTCGAAGAACGGCCGCACGGCGTCGTGGATCAGCACATGGCTGATACGCTTGTCCTTGAGGTGCCTAAGGCCGGCCAGCACTGATTGCTGCCGGGTCGGGCCGCCATGCACGGTTTCGATCGGCGTTGCCGAAATGATATGGCGGAACGCCTTGGCAAACAGCGCCTCGTCTTCGGGATGAATGACGACGACGATCTCAGTTGCTGGCTCCCATGTCATGAAGTTTTCAAGCGTATGCACGATAACCGGCTTGCCGCCGATCATGCGATACTGCTTGGGGCCTTCCTTGGAGGATCCTGCACGTTCGCCGCGGCCGGCGGCAACGATGACAATTCCAGCCGATATCGGTTGCTTGGACGGCATTTGCAGCATAAATCCCCTAAAATATGCGGAATTGACCCGAGTGCTCTAACGTCTTGCTTTGGCCTTTTCCAGCATCTGCCCGAAAAATATCGATTTCGATCAGAGCCCCCTTGGCAAGCCGGGGAACAATGGCTAAAAATCATGCACTTCCACAGTGTGCCCGAAAGATAATCATTTGATTTCCAAGGACCTCGCATCGCCTTTCCGAATAGGACCTGTATCGGTGCGGAACCGTGTTGTGCTGGCGCCGATGTCCGGCGTCACGGACATGCCCTTCCGTGAGCTCGCCTGGCGCTTCGGCGCCGGCCTCGTCGTCACCGAAATGGTGGCGAGCCGCGAACTGGTCAACGACACGGCCGAATCCTGGTCGCGGCTGAGAGCAGCGGGCTTCCGGCCGCACATGGTGCAGCTTGCCGGCCGGGAGGCGCACTGGATGGCGGAGGCGGCGAAGATCGCTGCCGATCACGGCGCCGATATCATCGACATCAATATGGGCTGCCCGGCAAAGAAGGTGATCGGCGGTTATTCCGGTTCGGCGCTGATGCGCGATCCCGATCACGCGCTTGGCCTCATCGAGGCGACGGTCAAGGCCGTCGATATTCCCGTGACGCTGAAGATGCGCCTCGGCTGGGATGCGAACTCGATCAACGCGCCCGAGATTGCGCGCCGCGCCGAGGCGGCCGGCATTCAGCTCGTGACCATTCATGGGCGCACCCGCATGCAATTCTATGAAGGCCGCGCCGATTGGGATGCGATCCGTCCCGTCCGCGACGTCATCTCCATCCCGCTGATCGCCAATGGCGATGTCGAGACCGCCGAAGATGCGCAGGAAATCCTGCGCCGCTCCGGCGCCGATGCCGTCATGATCGGCCGGGGCTGCCAGGGCAGGCCGTGGCATGCCGGTGTGCTCGCCGGTGGAGCGGAGCCGCGACGCGAAGACATTGCCGATATTGCCGTCGAACATTATCGGATGATGCTCGATTTCTACGGCGAGGCGGTGGCGATCCGCCACGCCCGCAAGCACCTCGGCTGGTATCTCGAGCGTTTCGCCGCTGATCTTGCCGGCGGCGACAAGGCTGCGATCATGACCTCGCGCGATCCGCGCGAGGTGGCCGCGCGCCTTTACGAGGCTTTGGCATCGGGTGTTGTCGACAGCCGGGAGGCGGCATGAAGGATACGACTTCTCCGCCCGATCAGGCCGGCGGAACCGTCGCCATGGCCGTGCTCAACGCCATCCAGAACCCCGTCGTCATGGTCGACGAATCCGGCTTCGTCGTTTTCGCCAATTGGGAGGCGGAAGCCTTCTTCGGCGCCAGCGCCCCGCATCTGGCGCGTTATCGCATCTCGACCTTCATTCCCTTCGGTAGCCCGCTGCTCGCCCTGATCGACCAGGTGCGGGAGCGCAAGGCGCCGGTCAACGAATATCGCGTCGACCTGAGTTCGCCCCGCCTCGGCCAGGACAAGCTCGTCGATCTCTACGTCGCCCCGGTGCTCAGCGAGCCCGGCGCCGTCGTCATCGTCTTTCAGGAACGCTCGATGGCCGACAAGATCGACCGGCAGCTGACGCATCGCGCCGCCGCCCGCTCGGTGACCGGTCTCGCCTCGATGCTGGCGCACGAAATCAAGAACCCGCTCTCCGGCATCCGCGGCGCTGCCCAGCTGCTTGAACAATCCGCGGTCGACGACGACCGGGCGCTGACCCGGCTGATCTGCGACGAAACCGACCGGATCGTCTCGCTGGTCGATCGCATGGAAGTTTTTTCCGACGAACGTCCGGTCGACCGCATGCCGGTCAACATCCATTCCGTGCTCGATCACGTGAAGGCCGTCGCCAGGGCGGGTTTTGCCCGCAACATCCGCGTGACCGAGAGTTACGACCCGTCGCTGCCGGCCGTCTATGCCAATCGCGACCAGCTCGTGCAGGTCTTCCTCAATCTGGTGAAAAATGCTGCCGAAGCGGTCGGCGATCGGCCGGATGGCGAGATCCTGCTGACGACGGCCTATCGTCCCGGCATCCGTCTTTCGGTCGCCGGCACGCGCGAGAAAATCTCGCTGCCGCTCGAATTCTGCGTCCACGACAATGGGCCCGGCGTTCCCGCCGATCTGCTGCCGCATCTTTTCGATCCGTTCATCACCACCAAGACCAACGGCAGCGGCCTCGGCCTGGCGCTGGTCGCCAAGATCATCGGCGATCACGGCGGCATCATCGAATGTGACAGCCAGAACAGCCGCACGACATTCCGCGTCCTCATGCCGGCGTCGAAGGACGCCTCGCTCGAAGACGCCTCTTCCGCAAGCTCGACAGGACCTTCTCGATGACAGCTACGATCCTCGTTGCAGATGATGATGCGGCCATCCGCACCGTGCTCAACCAGGCTTTGAGCCGCGCCGGCTATGACGTTCGCATCACCTCCAACGCCGCTACCCTCTGGCGCTGGATTTCGGCGGGTGAGGGCGATCTGGTCGTTACCGACGTGGTGATGCCTGACGAAAACGCCTTCGACCTGCTGCCGCGCATCAAGAAGGCGCGTCCCGATCTGCCCGTCCTCGTCATGAGCGCGCAGAACACCTTCATGACCGCCATCAAGGCCTCGGAGAAGGGCGCCTACGACTATCTGCCGAAGCCCTTCGATCTCACCGAGCTGATCGGCATCATCGGCCGCGCACTCGCCGAGCCGAAGCGCAAACCGGCCAAGCTCGAAGAGGACATGCAGGACGGCATGCCGCTGGTCGGCCGGTCGGCGGCGATGCAGGAAATCTACCGCGTGCTTGCCCGGCTGATGCAGACGGACCTGACGCTGATGATCACCGGCGAATCCGGCACCGGAAAGGAGCTCGTCGCCCGCGCGCTGCATGATTACGGCAAGCGCCGCAACGGCCCCTTCGTGGCGATCAACATGGCGGCGATCCCGCGCGACCTGATCGAATCGGAACTCTTCGGCCATGAGAAAGGCGCCTTCACCGGTGCCCAGACCCGCTCGACCGGCCGCTTCGAGCAGGCCGAAGGCGGCACGCTGTTTCTAGACGAGATCGGCGACATGCCGATGGACGCCCAGACGCGGCTTCTGCGCGTGCTGCAGCAGGGTGAATACACCACCGTCGGCGGCCGCACGCCGATCCGCACCGACGTGCGCATCGTCGCCGCCACCAACAAGGATTTGAAACAGGCGATCAACCAGGGCCTCTTCCGCGAGGACCTCTATTATCGTCTCAACGTCGTGCCACTGCGCCTGCCGCCGCTGCGCGACCGCGCCGAGGATATTCCCGATCTCGTGCGCCATTTCATCCAGCAGGCGGAGAAGGAAGGCCTCGGCTCCAAGCGCTTCGATCAGGAAGCGCTTGAACTGATGAAGGCCTATGCCTGGCCGGGCAATGTCCGCGAGTTGGAAAACCTCATCCGTCGCCTGATGGCGCTCTATCCGCAGGATATCATCACCCGCGAAATCATCGACGCGGAGCTTCGCTCCGACGTGCCCGACAGCCCGATCGACAAGGGTCCGATGCGCAGCGGCTCGATGACGATCGCCCAGGCCGTCGAGGAGAACATGCGCACCTATTTCTCGGGGTTCGGCGAAAACCTGCCGCCGCCCGGCCTCTATGACCGCGTGCTGACGGAAATGGAATATCCGCTGATCCTCGCGGCACTCACGGCAACACGCGGCAACCAGATCAAGGCAGCCGATCTTCTCGGCCTCAACCGCAACACCTTGCGCAAGAAGATCAGGGAGCTCGGTGTCTCGGTCTACAGAAGCTCGCGCACTGCCTGAATAAAAACTGGCTGAATGAAAAGAGGGCGGCAGGCCCTCATGTTGCCCACCGCCCACTTCCTCCCGGCGTCCGCCGCCACGGTCGGGAAGAGAATTGAATCTAGCCGAGCTGAGTCGTGGTTTACATCCGGGCGGACAAACAAAAATGCAGTGTCATTCAACGGTCACAGAGCATTTGCGACGCGCGGATTGCCGCCGGGCGAATGTCATTGAAGTTGCTGCGGTCGTAGCCGCCGCGCCTGTGGATAAGCTGTGGATAATAGGTGGATGATCAGCGGGTGATAACGTCGCTGATCCACTTGCATGTTGCCAATCCGTTCCGAATCTCGTCATCTCCCTCTGCTGCTGTCGACCTCCGCCGCAAACGTCGTCGACTGTATGCTACGGGCGCTCCGACTGATGTCGTCGAGCGCCCTTTTTCTTTGAGGAAAGTCCTCGCATATCGTCGCCTCTGCCATAGATTACGCGAGTCGGTCGTCGATCGATCGCGCAATGCCGGCGACCGGCCGGCACATTTTTCGGGAGCTGCATGATGGAATATCGTCGTCTGGGAAAATCGGGTCTGCAAGTGAGCGAGTTCTCGTTCGGCTCATGGGTGACATTCGGCAAACAGGTCAACGGCGGCGACGCCGTCGACCTCATGAAGCTTGCCTATGACAATGGGGTGAACTTCTTCGACAATGCCGAAGGATACGAAAGCGGCAAGTCCGAGATCGTCATGGGCGAGGCGCTGAAGTCGCTTGGCTGGAGCCGCGACAGCTTCGTCGTCTCGAGCAAGGTCTTCTGGGGCGGCCAAAAGCCGACGCAGCGCGGCCTGTCGCGCAAGCACGTGACCGATGCCTGCCATGCCGCGCTGAAGAGACTTCAGGTCGATTACCTCGACCTCTATTTCTGCCATCGCCCGGATATCGACACGCCGATCGAGGAAACGGTCCGGGCGATGCACGATCTCGTCGCCCAGGGCAAGGTGCTCTACTGGGGAACGTCGGAATGGTCGGCGCAACAATTGACGGAAGCCTACGCCGTTGCCCGCGACCTGCGCATCACGCCGCCGACCATGGAGCAGCCGCAGTACAATATCTTCGAACGCCAGAAGGTCGAATCCGACTATCTCCCGCTCTACGACCTGATCGGCCTCGGCACCACGATCTGGTCGCCGCTCGCCTCGGGCGTCCTGACCGGCAAATACAATAACGGTGTGCCGGCTGACAGCCGGATGAACCTGCCGGGCTACGAATGGCTGAAGGAGAAGTGGTCCAGCGACGCCGGCCGCGCCCAGCTCAAGCAAGTGGGTGAACTTGCAAAGCTCGCCGACGAGATCGGCCTGTCGATCACCCATCTCGCTTTGTTGTGGTGCCTCGCCAATCGCAACGTCTCCACCGTCATTCTCGGCGCTTCGCGCGCCAGCCAGTTGCAGGACAATCTCGCGGCCCTTTCGCACAGGCAGAAGATGACGCCTGAAGTCATGGGCCGGATCGACACGATCGTTGGAAACAAGCCGGAAGGCCCGCGCCGATTCTAAGGCCTGTCGCGCAAAGCGGTGCAGCGGTTTTGCGCGAACGACATACGTAGAGACCTGGAGCGCGAAAAGATCTGAAGAGGTCGCGACGCGCTTTAGGTGGAACAATCTTCCCTCGCCGAGTCAGACCAAGCATCATGGATCGAAACGGCGGCGAGGCGTGCAGGGGCAGGGGATGATGCGTTTTCTGGAAGTTTTCGCGATCGGAGGGCTCATAGCGGCTTGGTTCATCAAAACAGGAAGTGCCGATAACATAGGTGAATGATGATGGCAGAGCCAACTCCGGGCACATCCCAACGATCTCCAGGTTTTAGCACTGCATCCGTCTTTGCAGTCCTATCGCTTTGCTTCTCGATCATAGCGTACTCGACGATGGCCGTTGCATTTAGCGGCAGAGAAACGTTGCAAATTCTGAAGATATTTCGGGCAGCGAAGTTGCAGGACTGCGATCGTTACCGTGACGCGGAGCGTACTGCGTGCGAGACGACCATACTCAATCCTGGATGCTTTAGCTGGGCCCCGTATTCGCAGCACAGGGCCTCGATCTCGCCCCAAGGGTAATGCGGGGTGATCTTAACGCGTTTGAAGATTTTGTAAAAAACGATCCGGTCTATTCGACTCAAAAATCAGCGGTCGAAGCCTTCTTGAACAAGCCTTTCAAAATTTGCGCTTCTGAAAACTGCGGAAAATTTCTCGGTCTGTCAGAACCGGAGTTGGCTGCCGTGTCACAGGAGTTCGACGAGAGCCGAAGGTCAATGCTCTGTCTTCTCAAACGAGATCGATCGAAAGACAAGCCGGGCGGCGCTCTTAGCGATCGGACCTTGCTTACCGACGTCGAAAGTATGCAACGCGGTTTGATCCCAACCTGTGCACCAACATCGACGATGGTCGAAGATATTCTTCGACGCGCTTTCCGCGGTTAAGGGGCAGGCGACCCTCCATCAGTCGCTCAGTGCGGCTTGACAATGTGAGGGCGTGCGTTGCATTTTCGCCACAATGCGTTGCTTAAAGGTCACGCAGGGTTTTGGACATTCGCTCCCGATCGAGTCGTTCCAGCGCTGGCTTTCTCGCCGGCGTTCTTTGGTTTCGATCGGATGGCGCGGGCGGCGGGTGCTGTCTGAAGAGAGGCCGAATGACGCAGGATGGGGTATCGCCGGCGGCGGCGGGCGAGGCGGTGACCACGGTGACCGATCGCCGCGCCCTTTTCGCCGTGCCCGGCCTGGTGCTTGCCGGCGGCGCGCTTCTCTGCGCCACGGCGACACTGTTCGTGCTGCTCGGCCTCACGCCGATCGCGCCGACGTCGCATGTCGTCATCACCTCGGTCATCGTCAATTCCTTCTTCGTCCTGACGTTGCTGGCGCTGATCGCCCGTGAGGTGGCAAGGCTGCTCAAGGCGCGCACCCGCGGCCGCGCGGCCGCGCGCCTGCATATTCGCATCGTCGTGCTCTTCTCGATCGTCGCGATCACGCCGGCGATCCTGGTCGCCATCTTTGCCAGCATCACGCTGAATGCCGGCCTCGACCGCTGGTTTGCGCTGCGCACCCAGTCGATCGTCAGCTCGTCGCGCAACATCGGCCAGGCCTACATGATGGAAAACGCCAGCTACCTGCAGGGGCAGACGGTTTCCATGGCCAACGACCTGGAGCGCAACCGCGCGCTCTACAGCCTCGACAGGACGGGCTTTGCCGACCTGATGACGCGCCAGGCGAGGGGCCGCGGCCTGCTCGGCTCCTTCCTCGTCGAGCGCGACGGCTCGGTGATCGTCCAGGCCGACATCACCACCGAAAAGCCGTTGCCGGCAATCCCGCAGGACGCGCTGGAGAAGGCTGCTGCCGGTCAGCCGACGCTCATCCCGCCTGGCGTCACCAACCTCGTCGGCGCCATCATCAAGCTCGATGCCATCCAGGGCACCTTCCTCTATACGGTGCGCGCCGTCGATCCGAAGGTCATGGGCGCCATGCGCATGATGGAAGAGAACGCCACCGAATATCGCTCGATGGAAGCCAACCGCTTCTCGCTGCAGATCGCGTTCGCCGTGCTCTATATCGGCTTCGCGCTGATCGTGCTGCTCGCGGCGATCTGGACGGCGATCGCGGTGGCCGACCGCATCGTCCGGCCGATCCGGCTCCTGATCACCGCGGCCGACAGCGTTGCATCGGGCAATATGGATATCGTCGTGCCGGTGCACGCCGTCGATGGCGACGTCGCCAATCTGTCACGCACTTTCAACAAGATGATCTCGGAAATCCGCACCCAGCGCGACGAGATCCTCGAAGCCAAGGACGAGGTCGACGACCGCCGCCGCTTCATCGAGGCGGTGCTGTCGGGCGTCACCGCAGCGGTCATCGGCGTCGAGCAGGACCGCCGCATCGCCATCGTCAACAGTTCGGCCGAGACGCTGATGTCGTTGTCGGCCGATGAGATGCTCGGTAAGCAGCTGGCCGAGATCGCGCCTGAGGTCGATCACGTGCTGACCGAGGCGGCGTCGCGTCATCGCGGCGATTTCCGCAAGCAGATCGCGCTCGTGCGCGGCGGCACCGTGCGGACGCTAAGCGTGCAGGTCACCCGCGAGGAAGTGCGCGATATGAGCGAATCCTATGTGATCACGCTCGACGACATCACCGACCTCGTCATCGCCCAGCGCTCGACCGCCTGGGGCGACGTCGCACGGCGCATCGCCCATGAGATCAAGAACCCGCTGACCCCGATCCAGCTTTCCGCCGAGCGCATCCAACGCCGCTACGGCAAGCAGATCGATCCGGGCGACCGGACCGTCTTCGACCAGTGCACGGATACGATCATCCGCCAGGTTGGCGATATCGGCCGCATGGTCGACGAATTCTCCGCCTTCGCCCGCATGCCGAAGCCGACCAAGGAGCCGAGCGACCTGCGCGAGATCCTGCGCGACGCGATCTTCCTGCGCGAGATGGGCAACAACCACGTCACCTTCGGGCAGGATTTCGGCGACCAGCCGCTGGAGGGCCTGTTCGACAGCCGCATGCTCGGCCAGGCTTTCGGAAATCTGATCAAAAATGCCGTGGAGGCGATCGAGGCCGTTCCGAGCGACGAACGGGACGAGCGCAAGATTCTCGTCCGCGCCGCTCTCGATACCGCCCGCGACCGCTTCACCGTCGATGTCATCGACAATGGCCGCGGCCTGCCGGTGGAGAACCGCCACAGCATTCTGGAACCTTATATGACGATGCGCGAGAAGGGCACCGGCCTCGGTCTCGCCATCGTCAAGAAGATCATCGAAGAACATGGCGGGCAGCTTGAGCTGCACGATGCGCCCGCCGATTTTGACCGGGGAAGAGGGGCCATGATCCGCGTGCATCTGCCACGCCGGGATTCGACGCCCACCTCTCCCGCAGCCAATGACAAGGAAAGCGTTTATGGCCTCTGATATTCTCGTCGTCGACGACGAGCACGATATTCGCGAGATCGTTTCCGGCATTCTCTCCGACGAGGGGCACGAAACGCGCACGGCCCATGACAGCGACAGTGCGCTGGCCGCGATCTCCGATCGGGTGCCGCGGCTGATCTTCCTCGATATCTGGATGCAGGGCAGCAAGCTCGATGGTCTGTCGCTGCTCGACGAGATCAAGACCCGCCATCCGGATCTGCCCGTGGTGATGATCTCGGGCCATGGCAATATCGAGACCGCCGTCTCGGCGATCAAGCGCGGCGCCTTCGATTTCATCGAAAAGCCTTTCAAGGCCGACCGGCTGATCCTGATCGCCGAACGGGCGCTGGAGAATTCCAAGCTGAAGCGCGAGGTCTCCGAGCTGAAACGCCGCACCGGCGACGCCCTGGAGCTGATCGGCACCTCGGTCGCCGTGTCGCAGCTGCGCCAGACGATCGAGAAGGTTTCGCCGACCAACAGCCGCATCATGATCCTCGGCGCATCCGGCTCCGGCAAGGAGCTGGTGGCGCGGATGATCCACAAGAAGTCGACCCGCGCCAACGGTCCCTTCGTGGCGATCAACGCCGCCAACATCACGCCCGATCGCATGGAGGTGGCGCTGTTCGGCACCGAGGGCACGCCCGGCCAGGCGCGCAAGATCGGCGCGCTCGAGGAAGCCCATCGCGGCATCCTCTATCTCGACGAAGTCGGCGAGATGCCGCGCGAGACGCAGAACAAGATCCTGCGCGTGCTGGTCGATCAGCAGTTCGAGCGCGTCGGCGGCTCCAAGCGCGTCAAGGTCGACGTCCGCATCATCTCCTCCACCGCCTATAATCTCGAAAGCCGCATCACCGAGGGATGGTTCCGCGAGGATCTCTATCATCGCCTCGCTGTCGTGCCGGTGCGCGTGCCGGCGCTGGCCGAGCGGCGCGAGGATATTCCCTTCCTCGTCGATCAGCTGATGCGCCAGATTTCCGAGCAGGCCGGCATTCGTCCGCGCCGCATCGGCGACGACGCCATGGCGGTGCTGCAGGCCCATGACTGGCCGGGCAATATCCGCCAGCTGCGCAACAATATCGAGCGGCTGATGATCCTTGCCCGCACCGACGGACCGGATGCACCGATCACCGCGGACATGCTGCCGACCGATCTCGGCGACATGCTGCCGAAGGTCTCGGCCAAGAACGACTATCACATCATGACGCTGCCGCTGCGCGAAGCCCGCGAGATGTTCGAGAAGGATTATCTGATCGCCCAGATCAACCGCTTCGGCGGCAACATCTCGCGCACCGCCGAATTCGTCGGCATGGAGCGTTCGGCGCTGCACCGCAAGCTGAAGTCGCTCGGCGTCTAGAGCATGATGCCGAAAACTGTCAGCGGTTTTCGGGCAACATCATGCTCGACCTTTTGATCTGCCAGGCGCGGCGATAACCGCGTCGCATTCCCTTATCGCTTTCCGGAAGACCAGTTTCCCATGCCGAGAATTGCCTATGTGAATGGCCGCTACGTCAAGCATTCCGATGCCAGCGTGCATATCGAGGATCGCGGTTACCAGTTCGCCGACGGCGTATATGAGGTCTGCGAGGTGCGTCACGGCTATATCGTCGATCTCACCCGCCATCTGAACCGTCTCGATCGTTCACTCGGGGAACTGCGCATCGCCTGGCCGATGGGGCGGGCCGCACTGACGCAGGTCATCCGCGAGACGCTGCGGCGCAACCATGTCCGTAACGGGCTTTTCTATATGCAGGTCACACGCGGCGTCGCCCGGCGCGATCATGTCTTCCCGGCCGAGGGAACGCCGCCATCGCTTGTCATCACCGCCAAGAGCACCGATCCCAAGATCATCGCCGCAAAGAATGCCAACGGCATCAGGGCGATCACCGTTACCGACAATCGCTGGGACCGTGTCGATATCAAATCTGTCGGCCTGCTGCCGAATGCCATGGCCCGCCAGCAGGCCAAGGAGGCCGGCGCCCAGGAGGCGATCTATGTCGACGGTGACGGCATGGTGAAGGAAGGGGCGGCGACCAATGTCTGGATCGTTGATCGCGATGGAATGCTGGTGACGCGGCCGGCCGAACACGGCATCCTGCGCGGCATTACCCGCGCCACCTTGATGGATGTTGCAGCCAAGCTCGGACTGCAGATCACCGAGCGGAATTTCTCGGTTTCCGAGATGCTCGCGGCCCGCGAGGTCTTTATCACCGCAGCCACAAGTATTTGTTTTCCGGTCGTTTCCGTCGATGGTCAGGCGATCGCCAACGGTCACCCGGGCAGCGTTTCGCAGAAAGTCCGCGAGGCCTTTTTCGACGTTGCGGAAAAGATTGCGATTTGATACCAAGATTTGCTAGACGGGTGGAATGAGGGTGCCACCGGTCTTTCATGGTGAGGTTGATTGATACTCCACCGGCCAGCTCAGGTCGGCAATAAAGAAAGAAGCGGCGCGATGGCGGAACGTTCTCAGAATCTCCAGGATTTATTTCTCAATACTGTTCGCAAACAAAAGATTTCCCTGACAATCTTTTTGATCAACGGCGTGAAACTCACGGGCGTTGTTACGTCTTTCGACAATTTCTGTGTTCTTCTTCGCCGTGACGGCCATTCGCAGCTCGTGTATAAGCATGCGATCTCGACGATCATGCCGGGCCAGCCCATGCAGATGTTCGAGAGCGAAGAAGCAGCGTCCTAACAGGATCAGCCGTCATTTCGACACGCGATACCAAGAACGATTCGATCATCCCTGAGGCCGCCAAGCACAGGGACGAAATGCGCGCGACCGTCGTCGTGCCGGTCCTGAAATCGCGCAGCCGCGGCGGCCAGAGCGAATCGGCCTCGACCCGCACGCCGGAAAGCCGGCTCGAAGAAGCGACAGGGCTTGCCCAGGCAATCGACCTTGATGTCGTCACCGGCTCGATCGTGCCGGTCAATGATCCCAGACCGGCGACATTGCTCGGCACCGGCAAGATCGAGGAGATCAAGGCGCTGCTCGACGAGCGCGATTCCGGTCTCGTCATCGTCGATCATCCGCTGACGCCGGTGCAGCAGCGCAATCTCGAAAAGGAATGGAACGCCAAGGTCATCGACCGGACGGGCCTCATCCTCGAAATTTTCGGACGCCGCGCCTCAACCAAAGAAGGCACGCTGCAGGTCGATCTCGCCCACCTGAACTATCAGAAGGGCAGGCTGGTTCGAAGCTGGACCCACCTTGAACGCCAGCGCGGCGGCGGCGGCTTCATGGGCGGCCCGGGCGAAACCCAGATCGAAGCCGACCGGCGGATGCTGCAGGACCGGATCATCAAGCTCGAACGCGAGCTGGAGCAGGTCGTGCGCACCCGCCAGCTCCACCGCGCCAAGCGCCGCAAGGTGCCGCACCCGATCGTGGCGCTGGTCGGTTATACCAATGCCGGCAAATCGACGCTGTTCAACCGCATCACCGGCGCTGGCGTGCTGGCCGAAGACATGCTCTTTGCCACGCTCGATCCCACGCTTCGGCGCATGAAGCTGCCGCACGGCCGCACCGTCATCCTGTCCGACACCGTGGGCTTCATCTCCGACCTGCCGACCCATCTGGTCGCCGCCTTCCGCGCGACGCTGGAAGAGGTGCTGGAAGCCGATCTCATCCTGCATGTCCGTGATATGTCCGATCCCGACAACCAGGCCCAAAGCTCCGACGTCATGCGCATCCTCGGCGATCTCGGCATTGACGAGGCCGAAGCGGCGAAGCGGCTGATCGAGGTCTGGAACAAGATCGACCGGCTGGAGCCCGAGGCTCACGACGCCATGGTGCAGAAATCATCAGGCGCCAGCAATGTCGTTGCCGTCTCTGCCGTCAGCGGCGAGGGGGTCGACACGCTGATGGACGAGATCAGCCGCAGGCTTTCCGGCGTCATGACCGAAACGACCGTCCGCCTTCCCGTCGACAAGCTGGCGCTGCTGCCCTGGCTCTACGACCACGCGATCGTCGACGGCCGCGAGGATAACGAAGACGGCTCGATCACGCTGGAGTTGCGCCTCTCCGAAACCGAAGCCACCGAACTCGAACGCCGCATCGGCAACGGCCCGAAGTCTTCGAAGGAAGATTGGGAGCGGTGAGGCACTCCCCAGCGGGGGCCGAAGGACGGGTCGAGACCCTGGCTCGACCCCGGTTGTTGGCCCGAGGGTCGGAAGGGGCCACACGGCAAGCCCTCAATGCTGCCCTTCGCTTGCGCTCAGGTGAGCTATCTCCGGCGACTTTAGCCCCACCCTCCGTCATTCCAGGCCTTGAGCCGAGCATCCACACCGCATCCACCGGCAGTCGTGGCATGGGTCCTCGGCTCAAGGCCGAGGACGACGGAGAGCGGGGTTGGCTTCTTGCCAAACTCGGCCGACGTGGCAGCCGCATTGGCGAGGGGCAGGGCGGCCGCGTGAGGATTGGGAAGGATGCATCTGGGACCAAGTCTCCGACGGGGCGAGCTATCCGGCGACTTTAGCCCCACCCTCCGTCGTGCTCGGCCTTGAGCCGAGCATCCACGCCGCATCCGCCAACGGTCGTGGCATGGGTCCTCGGCTCAAGGCCGAGGACGACGGAAAGTGGGGTTGGCTTCTCGCCAAACTCGGCCGACCTGGCAGCCGCATCGGCGACGGGGTCAAAGCCGCCGCCGCGTAAGGATTGGGGGGATGCATCTGGGGCCAAGTCTCCGACGGGGCGAGCTATCCGGCGACTTTAGCCCCACCCTCCGTCATTCCAGGCCTTGAGCCGAGCATCCAAGCCGCATCCATCAGCAGTCGTGGCATGGGTCCTCGTTTCAACCCGAGGATGACGGAGAGTGGAGTTGGCTACTCGCCAAACTCGGTCCGACCTATTCAGCCACCAGCGCTCTTTCAATCGCCTTCGCCGCCTGCCAGATTTCCTCCATCCGCTCCAGACTGGCCGCCTCCAGCGTCTCGCCGTCTTTATCAAGAACATGCTCGATGTGACTGAAACGACGCCGAAACTTCGTATTCGTTCCGCGCAGCGCCTGTTCCGGATCGGTCTTCACATGCCGGCCTATATTGACGACTGCGAAAATCAAGTCCCCCAACTCGTCGCTGACCTTCCCCCGGTCGCCTTCGCGTAATGCCACCCGCAATTCGTCGATCTCCTCCTCGATCTTGTCGAGGATTGGCTCCGGGGCCGACCAGTCGAAGCCGACCTTGGCGGCGCGTTCCTGCAGCTTCAGCGCTTCCGTCAGGGCCGGGAAGCTGCGCTGCACCGAGCCGAGGAACCCGCCCTTGAAATCCTCGCTGATCCCCCGTCTTGCCCGGCGCTCGGCGCGCTCGCGTTTCTCCGCCTGCTTGATCTCGTCCCACTGGATCTTCACCGCGTCGGGCGTGTCGGCCTCCGAGCGGGCAAAGACGTGCGGGTGGCGGCGGATCATCTTGGTGGTGATGGCGTTGACGACGTCGCCGAAGGAGAATTCGCCGGCCTCCTCGGCCATGCGGGCATGGAAGACCACCTGCAGCAGCAGGTCGCCGAGCTCGTCGCAGAGATCGTCCATATCGCCCCGCTCGATCGCGTCGGAGACCTCATAGGCTTCCTCGATCGTATAGGGCTTGATCGTCTCGAAGCTCTGCTCGATGTCCCAGGGACAGCCGGTTTCGGGATGGCGCAGCGCCGCCATGATCTCGATCAGCCGGGAAATATCTTTGGAAGGTTCCATGGTGCCTCAGTTAAGGGGAATATCGTTGGCGCTCTTCGACGACTGGTAGGTGGAAGACAGCGCGTCGTAGCGGGCCTTGATGCGGGCGGTCTGCCCCGTCAGCGCGGTCTTCAGCTGAGCCTCTTCGGTCTCGACGAGATCGGCGACGGCAAAACTGCTCCAGAAGGCGTTTTGCCTGCGATAGCCGCCGGGTTCAAGCCCGAAGACCTCCTTGAGGATCTTCAAGTCGTGCGGAATGGCGAAGGCGTCGCGGGAATCCTCATGGCTGAAGAAATAGTAGAAATTGTCGAAGCCCGCCCAGGTGATCGCCGACATGCACATGGTGCAGGGTTCGTGCGTCGAAAGGAAGATCAGATCCTTGGTCGCCGGTTTCTCGCCAAGTTCGTAGAAGCGCTTCAGCGTATGCACTTCGCCGTGCCAGAGCGGATTGTCCAGCTCGTTATTGGTCTCGGCGACGACGAGAGACAGATCGGATTTGCGCAGGATCGCTGCGCCGAACACCTTGTTGCCCAAGGAAACGCCGTGCTCGGTCAGCGGCAGGATATCGTCCTCGATGACCGAAAGCAGGCGGGCGGCGATGGTCTTGTCAGGCATTGGCGTCTCCGGTTTTCCCTCAGTCTATCGTCTTGGCGGCGCGAGCGAAATGCGCCAAACGCCGGTGGACGCCGTTTGTCACAGGCTTTATACTGCGCTGCAACAAAGAGAGTGGGATCAGGTGGTTTTCGTCAGCACGGTTGACTTTTCTCAAATCGCCGACGACGCGAGCAAAAGAATACGCGCTTGCTGGGGCTTTCGAATTTCTGTTCCTTCAATCCCTTGTCGATCACGGGCATATTCTGGCAACTTCGAAGTGGATTGATGATGTCTCCCAAGACTGAGCAGCTTTCGGTATTTCCAGCCTTCTTTCGCGTGGAAGGCCAGAAGACGGCTGTCTTCGGCAATGGTGACGAGGCTTTCGCCAAGGTGCGGCTGCTGCAGAACACGCGGGCGCGGATCGTCGCCTATGCCGACAGGCCGGAAGCCGATTATCATGCTTTCCTGATTGCCAACCGCATCGAGACTGTGCGCGCCGGCTTTTCCGCCGAGCAGGTCGCGGGTTCGGCACTGGTCTTTGCCGCCACCGGCGATGAGGCCGATGATCGCGAGATCGTCGATGCCGCCCGTGCTGCTAGAATTCCGGCCAATGCCGTCGATCAGCCGGATTACTGCGATTTCTTTACCCCGGCGCTGGTCAATCGCGCGCCCGTCGCCGTGGCGATCGGCACCGAAGGGGCAGGGCCGGTTCTGGCGCAGATGATCCGGGCGCAGATTGATCAGCTTCTTTCTCCCTCGCTCGGGCGGCTTGCCGGCCTGGCGACCAGCTACCGCAAATCAGTCGAGCAGTTGGTGCCCCGTGGCGTTTCCCGCCGCGTCTTCTGGCGCCGCTTCTTCTCCGGCGCCGTTGCCGATGCGGTCGCCAACGGCAACCTGCCGCAGGCCCGTCATGCCGCCGACCGGCTGCTGGGCTCGATGGACAAGGTCGCCGGCCATATCTGGCTGGTCGGCGCCGGCCCGGGCGCCGAGGATCTGCTGACGCTGCGCGCCCAGCGCGTGATGATGGAAGCCGATGTCATCGTCTATGACGCGCTCGTGCCGCAGGCGATCGTCGATATGGGCCGCCGCGATGCCGAGCGGCTTTCGGTCGGCAAGCGCAAGGGCTGCCATTCGAAATCGCAGGAAGAGATCAACGACCTCCTGGTCGATCTCGGCCGCCAGGGCAAACGTGTCGTCCGCCTGAAATCAGGCGATCCGCTGGTCTATGGCCGGGCGGGGGAAGAGATGGCGGCATTGCGTGCCGCCGGCATCACCTATGAGGTCGTGCCCGGCATCACCTCGGCCTTCGCCGCCGCTGCCGATTTCGAGCTGCCGCTGACGCTGCGCGGCGTCGCCTCCTCGCTTGTTTTCACCACCGGCCATGATCTCACCGGCGACGTACTGCCCGATTGGGCAAGCCTTGCGGTCTCCGGCGCGACGATCGCCGTCTATATGGGCCGTACGGTTGCCGCCTCGGTCGCCGAGCGGCTGATGCAGGCCGGCATTCCCGCCGAGACCACGGTCGCCGTCATCGAAAATGCCAGCCGCGCGGAGCGCCGCCTGCTGCATGGCACGCTTGCCGATCTGCCCGATCTGCAGCATCGCGATGAGTTGACCGGGCCGGTCATGGTCATTATCGGCGATGCGGTCGCCGGCGCCAATTTCGAACTGTCCGAGCCGCTGGTGCGTGCGAACGCCCGGCTCGAGGAACTTGCAAGGAGCTGAATATGGTAGACAAGGTTCTGACGGCCAACCGGCTGACGGATGGCATTGCCGTCTGGCTGGATGCGAACGGGAAGTGGTCCACTTCGCTGCAGGATGCGCTTGTCGCCCGCCATAACGAAGCCGTCGAAGCGCTGGAGGCGATCGGCAAGAAATCCTATGCCGACAACGAGGTGGTTGACGTTGCCGTCGTCGAAGTCCAGGAAACCAACGGCGTTCTCTGGCCGCTTCGCCTTCGCGAGCGCATCCGCGCGCAAGGGCCGACCATGGAATATGCACCGGGCTACGCTCCGGCCGATCCCGAATTCATTGCAGTCTGAGGAAGACGATGTACCGTTACGACGAATTTGACCATGCCTTTGTCAGCGAGCGCGTCGAGCAGTTCCGCGACCAGGTCCAGCGCCGCCTTGCCGGCGAGCTTGCCGAGGATGCGTTCAAGCCGCTGCGCCTGATGAACGGCGTCTACCTGCAGCTCCATGCCTATATGCTGCGCATCGCCATTCCCTATGGCACGCTGAGCGCGCGCCAGATGCGCATGCTCGCCCATATCGCCCGCACCTATGACCGCGGTTATGGCCATTTCACCACACGCCAGAACCTGCAGTTCAACTGGCCGAAGCTCTCGGAAATCCCCGATGCGCTCGCCGATCTCGCAAGCGTCGAGATGCATGCCCTGCAGACCTCGGGCAACTGCATCAGAAACGTCACCGCCGATCACTTTGCCGGTGCTGCCGCCGACGAGATCGCCGATCCACGGCCCTATGCCGAAATCCTGCGTCAGTGGTCGTCGGTCCATCCGGAATTCTCCTTTCTGCCGCGCAAGTTCAAGATCGCCGTCACCGGCGCCGAGCGCGACCGCGCTGCCATTCAGGTCCATGATATCGGCCTGCACCTGAAGAAGAACGACAAGGGCGAGATCGGTTTTGCCGTCTATGTCGGCGGTGGCCAGGGCCGTACGCCGATGATCGCCAAGCTGATCCGCGACTTCCTGCCCGAGGAGGATCTGCTCTCCTACACCACGGCCATCGTGCGCGTGTACAATCTGCATGGCCGCCGCGACAACAAGTACAAGGCCCGCATCAAGATCCTCGTGCATGAAACCGGTACCGAGGAACTGACGCGCCAGGTCGAGGCCGAATTCGCCTCGCTGAGGGATAGTGAACTGAAGCTGCCGGAACAGGACGTCGAGGCGATCGCCGCCTATTTCGCGCCGCCGGCTCTGCCGCAGCGCGCCGAGGGCTGGGAAAACCTTGCCCGCTGGAAGAAGGCCGATCTGGCTTTCGCCCGCTGGGTCCAGCAGAATGTGCAGCCGCATAAGAACCCCGATTACGGCATGGTGACGATCTCGCTGAAGCCGATCGGCGGTATTCCGGGCGACGCCACCGACGCGCAGATGGATGCGATCGCCGATCTCGCCGAGGAATATGCCTTCGACGAAATCCGCGTCAGCCATGAGCAGAACCTGATCCTGCCACATGTGGCGCTGGCCGATCTCGAAGCCGTCTATCGCGGTCTCGTCGCCATCGATCTGGCCGAAGCCAATGCCGGCCTGATCACCGATATTATTGCCTGTCCCGGGCTCGACTATTGCGCGCTCGCCAATGCGCGCTCCATCCCGCTGGCCCAGGAAATCTCCCGTCGCTTCGGCAGCTCCGAACGCCAGGCCGAGATCGGCGAGCTGAAGATCAAGATCTCCGGCTGCATCAATGCCTGCGGCCACCACCATGTCGGCCATATCGGCCTGCTCGGTGTGGAGAAGAAGGGCGCCGAACTCTATCAGATCACGCTCGGCGGCTCCGGCGACGAACATACCTCGATCGGCGAAATCATCGGCCGCGGCTTCGAGCCGGACCGGGTGACGGACGCGATCGAGACGATCGTCGACACCTATCTGGGCCTCCGCCTCGATCCGTCGGAGATCTTCCTCGCTGCCTATCGCCGCGTCGGGCCGCAGCCTTTCAAGACTGCGCTCTATGGCGCTGCCGCGGAAGCGGCATAAGGAGGCGCTGATGACGAAGATCTGGAGAGAAACCGGTTTTGTCGACAACGATCCCTGGGTGATCGAGACCGACGAGGTGAAGGCGACCGGGGAACAGAAGCCGCTGCTCAGCCTCGACGAACTGATCGCCAAGGCCGACGAAAGCAATGATGTCGGTCTCGGCGTGCTGATCAAGCCGGCCGACGACGTGCGCCGGCTGGAGCCTTATCTCTATCGCCTCGAAATCGTTGCCGTCGCCTTTCCGGCCTTCAATGACGGGCGGGCTTTCAGCCATGCCTCGCTGCTGCGCCAGCGCTTGGGTTACACCAACGAGTTGCGCGCCGTCGGCGACGTGCTGATCGATCAGGTGCCGCTGATGCAGCGCGTCGGCATCGACAGTTTTGCCGTCAGCAATGCCACGGCGCTGAAGCGGCTTGCCGAAAATCGTCTTCCCGCAATTCCCCATCATTATCAGCCGGCGGTGCGTGACGCCGAAGCCGGCAAGGGCTATAGTTGGCGCCGTCAGGCGAAGCCGGCCGCATAAGCGGACCGCTCCGTCTTTTCAGGATGACGGAACGGTAGCATGAAGACATTCGAAGTGGCGGTGATCGGTGGCGGTCTCGCCGGCATGATCGCCGCAATCGCGCTTGCCCGCGGCGGCCGCAGCGTGGCGCTGGTCGCGCCTGTTGCTGCGAGGGAGGACAGGCGCACCACGGCGCTGATGGATCAGTCGATCCGCTTCCTCGACCGGCTGGCGCTCTGGGAAAAACTGCGCCCGGCAGCCACGCCTCTCTCCAGCATGCGCATCGTCGACGGCACCGACCGGCTGTTGCGCGCGCCGACGACCACGTTTCGCGCGGCCGAGGTCGGCCTTGACGCCTTCGGCTATAATTTCCCCAACAAGGCGCTGATCGAGGTCCTCGAAAAAGCCGTCTCCGGTGAGGGCAATATCACCCGCTTCACCGATATGGCCGAATCGATCGCGATATCAGCCGAGTCCGTGTCGATCACGCTTGCCGGCGGCGAGACGCTGACTGCCGATTTTGCCGTCGGCGCCGATGGCCGCGGCTCGAAGCTGCGCGAGACGGCTGGTATCGGCGTCCGCAACTGGTCCTATCCGCAATCGGCGATGGTGCTGAATTTCGCCCATTCGCTGCCGCACCAGAATATCTCGACGGAATTCCATACCAAGCACGGCCCTTTCACTCAGGTGCCGCTGCCGAAAGGCCGCTCCAGCCTCGTCTGGGTGCAGGAGCCCACGGAGGCAGCAAGCCGTATGGAATTGCCTCTGGCCGAACTCGGGCTTCTTGTCGAGGCACGCATGCAGTCCATGCTCGGCAAGGTCGATGTGGAGGAGGGCGTCCAGGTCTGGCCGCTGTCCGGCATGATTGCGCATCGTTTCGGCAAGGGGCGCATCGCGCTGATCGGCGAGGCTGCCCATGTCTTCCCGCCGATTGGGGCGCAGGGGCTGAACCTCAGCCTGCGCGATATCATGGCGCTGACCGAGATCCTCTGCGACCGGGCCGAATTGCCGGTGCCGGCCGATGCCGGCGAAAGCTTCGACCGCAAGCGCCGCGCCGATATCATGACGCGCACGGCCAGCGTCGATCTTCTCAACCGCTCGCTGCTTTCGGATTTCCTGCCGGTGCAGATGCTGCGGGCTGCCGGCCTGCATATCCTCTCGGCCATTCCACCGCTGCGCAGCATCGTCATGCGCGAGGGCATCGAGCCCGGCCGCGGCTTCCGCGATATTCCGGATTCCTTAAGGGAAAAGCTGAAGCGGAAGAAAGCCTGAGCGGATCGCGATCAGCCAGAGCGAAACGCTGACCACCGAAAGCACCGTGGTGATCACGATCGTCGCCGAGGCGCGCTCCTGCCACACGCCATATTGCTGGCCGATGACGAAGACGTTGGTCGCCGTCGGCAGGCAGGCAAGCAGCACGGCGGCCTGGATCCACACCGGCTCGAAACCGCCGACGACCGTCAGCGCCAGGAAAACCGCGATCGGATGCAGGATCAGCTTTGCCGGCACGATATAGCCGATCTCCGCCGGAATCCGCTTCAGCGGCCGGAGCGCCAGCGTCACGCCCATGGCAAAGAGGGCGCAGGGAGCAGCCGCCTGGGCGAGGTAGTCGATGAGGCGCTGGAACGCCAGCGGCTGATCAATGTCCAGGGCGGCGACGGCAAAGCCTGATGCCGTCGACAGGATGAAGGGATGCAGCGCCACCTTCCGGGCGATATCGGCGGCAAGCCGCCCGGCCGAACGCTTGTCGTCGCCGGCCGCCGCCATCAGCGCCGGCGCGACGATGAAATGCAGGGCGTTCTCGAAGCAGATGATCAGCGCCACCGGCACGGCCGCACCTTCGCCGAGCGCGAGAAGCGCCAGGCCCGGCCCCATATAGCCGATATTGCCATAGGCGCCGGCAAAGGACTGGATCGTGCAGTCGGCGAGCGAATTGCCGCGCAGGAGGCGGCCGATGACGAAAAGTAGGATGAACACCGCATAGGTCGCGGCGATATCGGTGACGATGAAATCGACGCGCGTCAGCTCTTCGATCGGCGTGCGCGAGACGAGCTTGAAGAATAGAGCGGGCAGGGCGGCATAGATGATGAAGGTGTTCAGCCATCCCAGCGCTTCGGCCGGCTGCTTCGTCGCCTTGGCGGCGGCGTAACCGATCAGGATCAGGCCGAAGAACGGCAGGAGCAGGCTGACGATATCGGCCAAGAGGTCTTCCAGTGCACGGGGATTACACGCGGGTAGGGATCCGATTTAAAGCAATTCCAGCCAAAGTGCACAGCGGTTTTGCTGGAGTTGCGTGAAAACAAAGAGATAAAGCATGTCGCGCAAAAGTGTGCAGCGGTTTTGCGGCAATGACATGCAAGAAAACAAAGAGCTAAAGCGCAAGGAGCGAATCTGAAAGATCGCGACGCGCTTTAGAGCGTTTTCGTCGTTCGAAGAAGGACGGAAACGCTCTAATTCTATTGAGGCTTAACCCAACCAGCGCTCAGTAGTCCCAGAAGGCCGGTACCCAGCGAAAGGCGTCGCCGTCGACCGCCACCCGGCCGACGGACGGGAACGGCAGGTGAGTGGCCACCAGTTGCTCGCCGGTCTCCGCCAGTTCCCGTAAAAGACGGAGCCGAACACGAGCCGCCTCCTCCGGGTAGTGTTCGAAGCCGTTGTACCAGTCGGGGTGTTCAAACCCGACGGCAAATACGGCGTCGCCGGCAAACATCAGCCGGTCCCCACCGGACGCGATGCGGATGACGCTGTGCCCGGGGGTGTGGCCGCCGGTGCGATGGACGACCACGCCCGGCGCCACCTCGTACTCCTCGTCGAACAGCCGCAGGTGGTCGCTGTATTCTTTCGCGAACCGCTTGGCAGCCGCCCGAAGCGCGTCCGGGAAGCCCGGCGGCATGGAAACGTGGGAGAAATCGGGCGCCTCCCAGAACTTGACTTCGGCGGCGGCTACGTGGATCCGCAGGTCCGGACGCAACTGCTCCTTAACCCCGTCGATGAGCAGCCCGCCAATGTGGTCCATGTGCATGTGGGTCAGCACCACGTCGGTCACGGCCGCAAGATCGATGCCGGCGGCCTCCAGTCGCTTGATCAACTGTCCGGCTCGGGGCAAGTGCAAGTCCGGATCGACCCCCAGCCCGGCGTCGAGGAGTATGGTCTGGCCGCCGCTGCGCACTACGACGACGTTGAGCGCCCAATCCAAAGCGTCCAGCGGCAGGTACATGTCTTTCAGCCAGGCCGCCCGGGCGGCCGGATCGGCGTTGTGGCCCAGCATCGCAGTTGGCAGCGGTAGCACTCCATCACTGACCACCAGCACCTCAATCTCGCCGATATTAAGCGCGTATCGCGACGGAACCAACTCGTCGAGCCGAGGGCTCATCTTTGTCTCAAGGTTCATGTTCGTCTCCTTCTGACCGCCGCCTTAAACACGGCACCGACGACGCTACACGGAGGCGTGTTTGCGATCGATTGGGTCGAGGGGTAAGGACGTTGGGGCCAAGGGGCAGGGCGAGCTATACCACCGCATAGGTCTTGTCATTCAGGTTGCCGGGGCGCCGAACAGCCGGATCGATCGACCGGCCGCGCTTGATCTAGCCGATCTGCATCAGGATCGGGAAGGTCTGCTGGAACCAGATCGCGACATTGCTGACCCATCCGAACAGGAAGGCGAGGCCGGTCAGCACGAGGAAGACACCCATCACCTTTTCCACAGTGCCGAGATGGCGGCGGAAGCGCGACAGGAAGCGCATGAAGGCGCCGGAAAAGCCGGCGGCGATCCAGAAGGGGATGGCTAGGCCGAGCGAATAGACGGCGAGCAGCCCGGCGCCGGAGCCGACCGTCTCGCGCGAGGCGGCAACGCCAAGGATCGCGCCGAGCACTGGCCCGATGCAGGGCGTCCAGCCGAAGGCGAAGGCAAGGCCCATGATATAGGCCCCCGTCAGCGTCGCCGGCTTGCCGCCGCCTTGGAAGCGCGCCTCGCGGGCAAGAATCCCTAACCGGAAGAGGCCGAGGAAATTCAGCCCCATGACGATGATGATCAGCCCGCCGAGCTTCGACAACAGGTCGAGATGCTGGCGAAGCGCCATGCCGATGCTGGAGGCGCCGGCGCCGAGCGCCACGAAGACGGTGGCAAAGCCGAGCGTGAAGAGCAGGGCGGAAAACAATACGCCGCGCCGGACGTCGGGCGCGACGGCAACCGCACCGCCGCCGCGGAACTGCTCGACTGAAATCCCGGCCATATAACAGAGATAGGGTGGGACCAGGGGAAGCACGCAGGGCGAAAGAAAGGAAAGGGCCCCGGCAATCAGTGCGCTCCACAGGGAAATATCGGCAATCGACACACATTCTCTCCGGCTGCAATCTGCATGATGTTCCTAGCTTTGCAGGCCCTGGATTGCCAATCACCTTTTTGCGTTTGGATCGCGGCCTGTCCGGATCGTGCGATCAGAAGCGACAGGCCGCTGTAGGTCGCAGAACATGACCAAGGATTCGATGACAAGCTCACCGCCGATTTCTCGTCATGAGCCTTGCATCCGCAAGGTATGTGCCCTGCGCGCGCAAAGCATAAGCCTTTGCGTCCGCAAGAAATGTGCCGACTGCCGGAAAAAGCTGAATTTTTCGGTTGACCGCAATGGGTCGCCTGCCTATGTTCCGCCCACTTCCAGCCGGGGTGCTTCACCCGCGGAGAGGGAGAGCGTAGCTCAGCCGGTAGAGCAACTGACTTTTAATCAGTAGGTCTCGGGTTCGAACCCCGACGCTCTCACCATAAAATCAATTAGATAGTGGTATTTCGTGCAACTTTTGCGACGACCGAAAAGTCGCACGGTCGGTTCAATTTGTCGACCGATTCATGGCGCTGCTGGCCGCCTCCTTCAACGGTGTGAGGCTGGGCAAGCGGCATTGGTTGTCATGAATATCCGCCAAAAGCCAATAGAAGCACGCCAACTGCGATAACAGCCAGGGCCGGCCAATTCTGCGATACTCCGAGGAACCTCAGGCCCTGGCGCCGTGGTTCCAGCGTGCTGCCGCCTTGCGGCATCTGGTGCAGGTCACTCGGCTTTCGACCGAGGGCTGACCGAAAGAGGAAAAGAAGCCCTCCAATTATGAGAGCCGCACCGAGCAGGATTGCCCACATCGTCGCCTCCGCTAGGGACAAGGGTGCACGTTAAACCGGATCCGGATCTGATTGTTCCCGGGTGACTGCATCTTTCGGGTTGCCCATTTATGGATCGGAACACTTAACCTTCGTCTCCGTTTCTCCATTCCAACGATAGGAGGAAATACCCATGGATTGGAACCGTGTTGAAGGTAACTGGAAGCAGATGAAGGGCAAGGTAAAGGAGCAGTGGGGCAAGCTCACTGACGATGACCTTGACATCATCGCTGGCAAGCGTGATCAGCTCGAAGGCAAGATCCAGGAGCGCTACGGCTACGAAAAAGACCGTGCGAAGAGAGACATCGACGACTGGTACGGCCGCCAGCCCTGGTAATCAGACAAACATCGCCTATCTCAAGCCGTCGGCATCTGGCCGGCGGCTTGTCTGTGCCGCCCGCCGCTCTGCGGCCTGGATGACTGGATGAAGTGCACCCCGGCATGATGTGGGGATAGCGATCATCGACAGACCTCCACTTTCGGAACCAGAAGCGCTCGATCTTGGAGATCGCAATGGACAAGACCCCAAAAACAGCAATTCGCGGAATGATGTTGTACGTGACCGCTCTTCTCGTCCTGGGCATTCTGGCCGGCGCCGCCTACACAATTTATGGCCATCCCGCCGATCCGTCTGAGCGACCAGCGGCTGAGACGATTCCGCAAAAAGCCACGGCTCCGCAGTGAGGCGCATCACTCCAACGATTTGATTGATCGCCCTTTAAGAACAAACGGTGACCCGGGAAAGCACTTGCCACATCGGCTTCCCACCCGGTCAGGTCGTGCTGAAACGGCCGGGTTCCACGACAGGAAAACAGCAAGCGGCAAGCAACCTCGCTTTGGAATGCAAGGCAGAAACTCCTGTCGCAAGTCCTTCCAACCATCAGAGATCTCTATTTATAGGGAGAACAAGCTGCGACACGGAAACAGCCTCTGCTGAGAGAAGCCGTTGCGGCATTATATCTACCCATCGCCGATGGCCTGGGAGCGCATCTAGAGAATTTCAAATACGTCATACTCAACGCCGCCCGGACACCGTCCGCCCTGCGCAACCGCGACGATTTGGTTGAGCCACGCGTGCTGTGGCACGGCCGTCTCGAAATAGGGGGTTGTCCGCAGATAATATTCGGAGGTGTCGACCGCTTCGCCGCGCGCCAGACGCTCGTCAACGGCCGGGGTGGAGCGCCTGATGCCGCGATAGGTCATCAAGATCGGATCGCCGTCATCGGCGACGAGCAGGAGCCTGACATCCTGCTGAAACGTGCCGTCTGCGCGAGCAAGCAGCAGATCGGAGCCAATCAGCGGCGACACGTCGCCTTTCAGGCGCTCGCCCTTAAAATATCCTCCGGAAACGGAAAATATGCGGCGGCCTCCGGCCGGCGTCTGGCCGAGCTCCAGTGCCGGATGAAGTGTCATGAAAAGTTTGAATAAGGGCCGAGATTGAAGGGTCATATCAGATCGCCTATTGTTGACTTCAACCCTAGCTGCAAGCGCTCTGTCCCCAAAACGCGCTTTGCTTGTGAGCATCACAAGAAAAACTCATCAAAAGCGAAGAGATCATGCGGCCGCCGTTGGAGTCCTTGCGAATTCTGGAAGCGTGCGTTTCTGCCGGCAGCTTTGCCCGCGCGGCCGAGCGCTTATGCCTCACTCCAGCGGCAGTCAGCCTGCGTATCCGTACGTTGGAGACCGAACTTGGTCAGCCGCTGTTCCAGCGTGCTGGGCGCCGCGTTGTCCCAACGGCTGCTGCCGCTGTTCTGGCGGGCCGAATTCGGGCGGCATTGGATGGCATTGCCGGCGCGCTCGATGAGTTCCAGGCGGCCATGCCACCGCTTCGGCTGACGGCGCCTCCGACATTTGCCTCGCGCTGGCTCGCACCGCGGCTGTCCCGCTATCCCTCAGTAGGAACATCCCCGATCGAGGTCGACGTCTCCGCCGATATTCGCGATCCCAGCGCATTTGACGTTGCCATACGGACGGGGCGTGGCGGATGGGAAGGGCTTGACGAATATCGACTCGCTCCGGTTGAGGCAACACCGATGCTGGCGCCCTCACTGCTTGGAACGAGAACCCTGAACGGGCCGGATGGGCTGGCCGATTTCGAGCTTTTGCCGCATCCGGATTGGGATGCCTGGTTCAGGGGCGCATGCGAGACGCCGCCGGCTCTGCGGTTTGCGATGGTCGATTATCCCACGCACGAATTGGACGCCAGTGCGGCGGTGGCAGGTGTCGGCGTCGCGCTGTTGTCGCCGTCCTTGTTTCGACCGCTTTTGGAGAAGGGCCTGCTGATCGCACCCTTCCCATATGTGCTGACCGGGCCGGCCTGGCATTTCGCATTGATGCGCGCCGACGACTCCCGTCCCGCTCCCAGGCAGCTCTGCGCATGGCTTTGCGAGCGGGCTCACGAACCAGCCTGATAGGGAACAACCTGCGACAGGCCAAATCGACAGCAGGCACGCCCGATCAATTTGCCTTCCCGGAAGCACTTGAGCCCCTATATCGCCCTCGGACGGTCGGACAGCAGGAGTTTGCGGATGATGGAGCATGCAGTAGTGATCGCCGGAGGAGGGCCGACGGGGCTAATGCTGGCGGGCGAATTGGCCCTGGCAGGCGTCGATGTCGCGATCGTCGAACGCCGGCCGAACCAGGAGATCGTCGGTTCGCGCGCCGGCGGTCTGAGCGCCCGCACGCTCGAGGTTCTCGATCAGCGCGGTGTGGTTGACCGGTTCCTCGCGGAAGGGCAGATCGCGCAAGTCACCGGATTTGCGGTCACGCGGCTCGATATCAGCGATTTTCCGACACGGCACAATTACGGACTGGCGCTGCGGCAGAAGCATATCGAGCGCATTCTGGCGAAATGGGTCGGCGAACTGCCGGTGACGATCTATCGTGGCCGCGAGCTGACGGGCTTCGCGCAGGACGGCACCGGCGTCACCATAGAACTTTCCGATGGGGCCGCGCTCAGAGCAGGCTACCTTGTCGGCTGCGATGGCGGCCGCAGTCTGGTTCGCAAGATGGCCGGCATTGAATTTCCGGGATGGGAGGCGACGACCAGCAATATTCTCGCCGAGGCCGAGATGGAGGAGGAGCCGCCGCTCGGCGTCCATCGTACGGCGCTCGGCATGCATGCCTTCGGCCGGGAGGAATACGAAATCCGCGACGGCAAGGTCGTCTTTGCCAGCGAAGGCCCGGTCAATGTCATGGTGACGGAAAAGAATGCCGGCGACACCGCCGAGCCGACGCTCGGCGATCTTAAGGAAGCCCTCATCGCCGCCTGCGGAACGGATTATGGCATCCATAGCCTGAGGTGGATTTCCAGGTTCACCGACATGTCGCGGCAAGCGGCGGCTTACCGCAAGGGCCGGATTTTCCTGGCCGGCGATGCCGCCCATGTGCATTCTCCGGTGGGCGGGCAGGGCCTCAACACCGGTGTGCAGGATGCCGTCAACCTGGGCTGGAAGCTGGCACAGGTGGTGAAGGGAATATCGCCTGAAAGCCTGCTCGACACCTATCATGCCGAACGCCATCCGGTTGCCGCCCGCGTGTTGCGCACGACGATGGCGCAGGTCGCGCTGCAGCGGACCGATGACCGCACCGAAGCCTTGCGAGACATCGTCCTGGAGCTTCTCGCCATGGAGGAGCCCCGCAAGAAGATCGCCGCCGAAATGTCCGGACTGGCCATCCATTACGATCTCGGCGAGGGGCATCCGCTGCTTGGCCGCCGCATGCCCGATCTCGGCCTCAGCACGCCCGATGGCCGGCTCCGCGTCTACACGCTGCTCCAGAATGCGCGGCCGCTGCTTTTGAATCTCGCCGCGCCCGGCAGCCTCGACATCGGGCCGTGGTCTGGCCGCGTTCAACTGGTCGACGCCAGCTATTACGGCGCATGGGAGCTGCCGGCGCTGGGTGCGGTCTCAGCCCCAACCGCCGCGCTGATCCGGCCCGATGGCTATGTGGCCTGGGTGGGCGAGGGGAGACCGGATGGCCTTCGCGAGGCGATGAACACCTGGTTCGGGCAACCCGACTAGTAAAAGCCGTAAACCTGGCTAAGCGGCCAGAGGCATCGAACCGCAATCCGATATCGCCTCGGCTTCCGGCACGGGCTTGCCACGGCGCTCCCATGTCCGGCGGCTGATGCCGAAAGCCTCCCAGGGGCGCGCCTGGCTGAAGGAATTGGCGAGATAGTCGGCTCTCGGACATGCGCCGGCGGCGCGGCGTTGCTGTTCCTTCCGGCTTCGATCCCGCTGCCGCCGCTTTTGCTTTTGAAGTTTTGCTCTTTTCGCCTTCGGCACATCGAAGGCGCCGATCGTGCGGATATCGAGGGCGCAGCGTTCGGCGTAGCTCACATGCAGAGCGTGGCCGAGCGCGTCGGCCGATAGCGAGGAATAACGCACCTTCGTTCGCTCGTCGATGATCTCCTCGACATCGGCTTTCCCAGCCCAGGGAAGCCATCGCGCCGCCCAGCCGAGAACCACCTCCACGAATTCTTGTCCGAATTCGACAAGGGCGAGGCCGGCGATCACCTCGACATAGATCAATGCGTCATCCGCCTCGGGCACAATGTCGCCATGGCGATGCCGGATCAATTTTTCGATCTCGCGCATCCGGCCGCGGAAATGGTTCCAGCGGCCGCCCCGCGCGCGACGTTGCACCGCCTTGTACCCCAGCAGGCAGTCGCCGACCTTGACGGCTGAGACATCCCGGGCAAAGCCATCCGAGTGATCGGCTTTTGCAGCTCGCTTCCTGGAGTGAGTCGCTTTATCCCCACCAAGACGTTCCATCGATTTCCCTCGCGACCGGCCCCGGGAAGGCCGAAACGCGTGACTGTAATGGAAGTCGAGGGGGGTGATGTAGCCCATCCGACCGTCATTCGGTGGATTGTTGACGAAACGGGAACGGAGCGCGGTTCGAGCCTCGGTGGCCAACAGGCGGAAACGACGTCCGGCCGAGCCAAAGTCGACCGAAACAAGTCGCGCGGAAGATTATCGATCTATCGGCGCCAGCGGGTCTGATCTCCATTCTGATCCTGGAGAGAAGGCCCATCGCCACAATTTACATCAATCAGCGAAAGCCGAAGAAGCTCAAAATCGCGAGCACGATGACGACAGCGCCGACAAGCCAGATCAAATTGTTCATGGGGAACCGTTCTCCTGTTTTGAATTGAGCCAACCGTGACCCGTTGCGTTAACTGCGGGACGGGCTTGGAGTTCCCTCACTAGTCCTATTGCTTCAGCGCGCCTCCTCTTACGACGCAGGCATATCGCGGCTGCTCCCTGCGGCAATCGCAGCGATGCCCAGCACCAATGTCGCCGCTCGCGCCTTCAATAGCTGCACGAGCGCGCGTTGCCGGGTCTGAAACCACCCGCGCAAGCCGGGTTGATCGATGTGTCCCGTTGATATTGGAAATCTTCATGATCGGGCTTGCCCGGCGAAGTGCAGGAAGACGTGATCGCGGACACACCGAGTAGCGCGCCGACGGCTACGAACGTCAGAAATCGTTTCATCTGGGCTTTCCCTTGCGGAGTTGATCTTGGTCACAACCATGCCGTCACGAGCCTATACGAAACTTGCCGTCCGATTGATCACGCTTAGCTGAACACGTGTGCGATGGATCGACCAATCTTGATGGTCTGCTTTTGAACCTAGATCGCGGATCAATTGACTCAAGATAATCTGATCGGGCTATTCTGCCGTTATGGAAGTAGTTGCGGATGCTTTTGGGTAAATGCGGCCGATTTTGTCTTGAATAAATCAAGCTTTTTCAGTAATATAATCCTATAAAAAAGTAATATAAATGGGAGGATACTATGGCGGAAACTCGGTTCGATCCGGTTTTGCTTCATCGTCAGCATTTCATCGCGGAGATCACATGTCTCGATGAAATCTTCGATTTTCTGGATGAATGGCCGGAGGACAAACGAGGTCTGGCATATGACACGCTGTTGAAGGCGTGCAGGGACACCGCCAGCGGCCGTTTCCCGCTGAGCGCTGCGCGCGAGAATTTCCGGCGTTTTCTGAAGATGTCGGGTGTGCTCGCCAAGGTTGAGGCCGCCCCCAAATTCGAGCAACTGATGGGTGATCGAAATATCGGCAACGCCTGATAGGATAGAATGAGCACCGGCGCGCCGTCACATCATGTGGGGCGCGTTCTCGTTTCCCGGGGGTCTCCACGGGATCTCAGGCGGTCGTGTCATTCGCCCAGTCGCATCGGAACACCATTACCGGCTTCGAAAAGCCCTTGAGCCGCCGGCGCGAGGCGTGACCGAAAAGATCGGCGGCGCCATATTCCCGAAAGATATTCTCTGAGACGAGGATCTGGTCGCTGGATGCGGCCGCACAGAGGCGTGCGGCGAGCTGTACGGTCGAGCCGAACAGGTCGTTGCTATCCTCGACCGGCTCGCCGCAATCCAGCCCGATGCGGATATGGATCGGCTCGGTGTTTCCGCCGTTGTAGAGCTGGAATTCCTTCTGGATCGCCATGGCGCATTCGACGGCGGCGGTGGTCGCGGAAAAGGCCGCCATGATGCCGTCGCCGGTGTGCTTCACTTCGCGGCCGGAATTTTGGCCGAGGCATCGGCGCACGATCGCGTCATGGGCTCTCACCATTTCGGTCCCGATGCGGTCGCCGAGCCGCGCCGTCATCTCGGTCGATCCGACGATATCGGTAAAGAGGATTGCCCGGTGGCCGGGATCTATCTCGGCGGAGGATTGGCCAGGCGCCGGATCGGGGTCGTGAATTCGGCCGAGAAAAGCCTCGACCGCAGACAAAGCGACTTCAACGACCTCGCCGGCGACGAAGCCGTGCGCCTCGCGATGCACACATTGGGCGGTTTCCATGTCGGGCGCATCCACGAGACAGAAGGCAGTCCCGCGCCGTTGGTCGAACCAATAGGTCAGGAACTTGACGCCGTAGCGATCCTGAATGTCCAGATCCATGCGATGCGCCTGGGCAACGTCGGCCGCCGACGTTCCCTCGAGAAAGTGCCGATCCATGAAGATGGGCATTGTGCGTCCTCCCAGATCCGCTGCGTGCAAGCGAGGGCATTCTACGATCCGGATGCTTCTGCGTCCACCTTTGGCACAATCAATGAATGAATATAAAGGCTGTTGCTTCCGGAAAATTCGATGCGTTGCTGTAAATTCTATAGAATACTCGGGAACAGCCGGCTTTTAATGAGTAGGCTTGGCAGGAGAAGCCTGATATTTACCATAATCAGCCGTTTGATAACCAGTTGCGGGGTTCTCGACGCCGATCGGAGCACTTCGAGCGTTGCATGTTCTCAAAGCGCCTGCTGGAGGGGGCGAGGAGAATGTCTGCTCCCGCCCACCCCACGGCACGCAAATTGCATCTTTAACTCGTAAGCTCACCGAAATTGGAAAAGCTGTAGCACAGTGAGACAGACGGCAAATTTTCGACCGGTCGGCTTGGCCTCAATGGGGCTTGGCCATTATGCCGTTATCAACTCTGTGTGGGACGCCGCGCGCACGCTGCTGCACGAGTGGCCGGTCGATGACGGCGAAGACTATTTCGAAGCCGTGAAGTCCTGCCTGGATGCGATTATCGGCGATCTCCCGCCGGAAGAGGTGCGGGCATCCTTTATCAGGGCTGCTCAGGAAGCCGGCATCGCCGTCATCGAAGCTGCGGACTGAACGCCCGCCTGATCCAATCGTCCTGAACGCCAGATCCGCCCGACTTGACATTTTCGTCCGAGAGGCTAAATTAGAACAAAACAGGAACATTGGAGATGGTCATGACGCATACGGAACAAGTGATCGCCAACGCCCTAGCCCTTGTCGAAGCGTCACGTGCGGCGCGCGAGCGCGATCAACTGCGACGCGCCGCCTGGCAGAGAAAGGTCGAACTCAGCCGGCCGCTGCCACCCTTGCCGCGTCCGGTTCAATTGCCTTTGGCGCTGAACTGATGCAGCCGGCGAAAATCCCGAAACCCGATCTTGCTTGGCCCGATCCCGTTTGGCCCGATCCGGCACGACCCGATCCTGCTTGGCCGGATCCCGCGTGGGAAGTCGAAGCCGTGCTGGCCTGGCATGACGACAATGCCAAGGCGGCGATCCGCTCGCTGCTCGACGACTGCAAACATCTCCGCCAGCAACTGGCGCTGGCGGAGCGGGCGATGAGCCGCGGAATGACCCGCGGCTGGACACCGCGATACAAGCGCGACGTCCTCTGACACGAGAGGGCTCCCCGCCGTTGCAGGCGCGCTTCACGGAGAGCCGCCGAAAGCGTCGTCAGATCTGCGCCCAGCCACCGTCGACGCACAATTCGGAGCCTGTGATGTAGGCCGAGTCATCGGAGGCGAGAAACAGCACTGATTTGGCGATCTCATCGACCGTGCCGCTGCGGTGCATGGGGATTTGAGCATGCACCTGCACCTTCGTCTGCTCGATCATCTCTTCGCTGACGCCGGCTTTGCGCGCCTGATCGGTATCAATGTAGCCGGGAGCCATGGCATTGACGCGAATCCCTTTCTCGCTCAGTTCCACGGTCAGCGAGCGGGCCAGCGAGCGGATGGCCGCTTTCCCTGCAGAATAGACGCTGACATAGGGGCGGCCTTGTCTGCTGAGCGTCGAGGTATTGAGGATGATCGAGCCGCCGGAGCGCATCAGCGGCAGGAGTTTCTGCACGGTGAAGTAGGTTCCCTTAAAGGTGTTGGCGATGGAAAAATCGAATTCTTCCTCCGACATGTATTCGAACAGGTTCGGCTTTGCCCCGCCAGCATTCGCAAAGATGATATCGACGCGACCATGCTTTCTTTCGACATGGTCGCGAAGCACATCGATATCCGCGATTCTGGAAATATCGCTGCGGATGGCGTCCACACCATTGCCGATGCTTTGCGCCGCGGCATCGAGCGTCGCCTGATCGCGGCCGGTGATCACGAGTTTAGCGCCTTCGCGTGCGAAGAGCTTGGCTGTCGCCAGTCCCATTCCCGAGTTGCCGCCGGTGATGACTGCGATTTTACCGTCCAATTTACCCACATTCGTCTCCAATTTGCGTCTGAAGACCCCGGCATGGCGTGCAGGATTGCTGGAGCAGCGGGGCCGGATGTTATATATGAAGCATCCTTCAGCTTTTGGATTCGCTTATGGGAACGGGTTCTCCGCCACCGCTAACCCCCCGGAAATCCCCGCGTCAGGGCCGAGCCATCGCCACTGTCGACGCCATTTTCGAGGCAACCCTTCAGGTTTTATCGAGTGATGGCCTGATCCGTCTGAACACCACGCGGGTGGCGCGTCGTGCCGGCGTTTCTGTGGGAACGCTCTATCAGTATTTCCCGAACAAGCAGGCCTTGCTCTTCGCGGTGCTGGAGCGGCACCTCGACATGCTGGCCGGCGCCATAGAGAGGGCGCGTGATCAAAACCCAGGCGCTGCGAAAGAGTTGATCGCCGAGGCCGTGGTGAAAGCCTATCTTCAGACGCAGTTGGCGCAGGCCGAGATTTCCCCAGCCCTCTATCGCATTGCCATGGAACTCGACGCCCGCGCGTTGATCGAGGCGGCGGCCCGGCGGAGCGCAGGCGCCATCGAGGCGATGCTGTCCACATCGGCGGACGGCCGTTTCGCCGATCCAGGCCTGCTTGCTCAAACCCTGACGGCAGCGCTTTACGGAGCGGTTCCGCCCTTCTGCCACCGCGTTTTGTCCGCGGCCGATGGTCTTGAGGCCGAAAGGCAGCTGACGATCATGTTTCGCTCATATCTGGTCGCGCAGCCGGAGTTGAACGATCGGGAATGAGAGATCAGCGAGCCGGGAATGCGCTGTGAGCGATAAAGGCCCTGTGAGCGATAAAGGTCCTATCAGCTTATCGCCTCATGACAGTTCTCCCGCCGTCAGGCCAAGGCCCAACCGGGCGAGATAGTTTTCCAGCGCCGAAGCTTCACGGGATGCGACAATGGCGCCGATATAACCGTCGGGACGCACCAGCACGAAGTCGCCCGGCGTCAGGGCGTAGGCGTTGCGGAAATGCCCGCCTTGATCGATGAGATCGCCGCGCCGGCCGATGCTGTGGATGTGCAATCCGCGGCGCGGCGGCACGGCTGCCTGATCGACCTCATAGCCAAGCAATGTCCAGTGCGTGCCCTTGAACAGTTCGAACAGACGCCGCGGCTGGCCGGCCGCACCGGTGAGCGGTGCATCGGGCGCACGGTCGCCGGCCAGCAGGCCGCCGCGCCGCTCCGGCTTTTCCAGCGCGAGGGACGACTCGGGATAGCCGATATCGAGCTGATGGACCTCGCGGCCGCGCCTGAGATCGCCGCGCTTCAGCGCATCGAGAAGACTGGTGGCAAGACCAAGCATCGCCGCCGCGATCGGGCGGCGCTCTTCCTCATAGCTGTCGAGCAGCGCATCCGGCGCGCCGGCTGCGACCGCCGCCAGTTTCCATCCGAGATTATAAGCGTCCTGCACGCTGGTATTGAGACCCTGGCCGCCGGTCGGCGGATGTGTATGGGCGGCATCGCCGACCAGGAATACGCGGCCGAGCCGGTAGCGATCGGCAAGCCGGGCGTTCATGTTGAAGGCCGAGGCCCAGGAGACCGATCGGACGTGAATATCGTCGCGGCCGGTGCGCTCGCCCACCAGCGCGGTCAAGCCGGCGGCCGACAGGTCGATCTCGCCTTCGAGCGGGATCGGTCCCTGGATCTGGAACAACTCCGTTCCGGCGAGCGGGCAAAGCGCAATCTGCCGCTGCATGTCGCCTTCGCCGAAACGATGCCAGGCGTCGCGCTCCAGCCCCGTCAGCACGACATCGGCGACGATGGCGCGCACGCCGAGCGTCTTGCCGGGAAAGCCGATATCGAGCGCGTGGCGCACGAAGCTGCGCCCACCATCGGCGCCGACGAGCCAGCGCACACGGATGGTCTCTTCGCCGGACTGGCCGTTGAGCCGCGCCGTTACCCCGGCATCGTCCTGTTCGAAGCCGATGAGTTCACATCCGAATTCCGGGCGGTGCCCGAACTCGAGCAGGCGCTCGCGCATCACGCCCTCGGTCAGGAACTGCGGCACCATCAGCGGCAGATGGTAGGGCTCGGCAGGCGTCGGCGCCTCATGCAGCACGACCTCGGATTCGCTGACGCTTCCATCGTCGCGATATTCCCACTGCCGGGGATAGGCGCCGCCGAGCGAAACGACCCGGTCGAGGATGCCGAGATCTTCGAAGACCTCCTGGGTGCGCGGCTGGATGCCCTTGCCGCGGGAGCCGCGGAAGGGGTCGTTCAATTTTTCGATCAGGCGGAAGCTGACGCCGCGCCGCGCCAGCTCGATCGCCAGCGTCAGCCCGGCTGCACCGGCGCCGGATATCAGCACGTCGACTGTGGAATTCTGTGTCATTGTCATCTCCATATGTGTAATATGCACATAATAGGAGAATCGACATGCCGTCAAGAAAAAGCGTGCAAAATACACATATATCCGAAAAACTGCGTGAACTGCATGGGGCTTTGATCGAGATCGTCAGCGTCATGAACCGCCCGCAGCGCGACGAGCAAATGGTCCGCGAAGCCGGCATTTCGCTCGATCGTGCGCTGTTTCCCCTATTGGTCACGGTGGAACGCCTCGGTCCGATCGGCGTGGTCGAGCTCGCCGATCGGGCCGGGCGCGACTACACCACCGTCAGCCGTCAGGTTGCCAAGCTCGAAAGCCTCGGCCTGGTCGAGCGTCGCGGAGGTGCCGCCGATCGCCGCGTGCGCGAGGCGGTCATCAGCCCGAAAGGCAAGGCGATGACCGACCGCATCGACGTGGCGCGCGAAAGGATCGGCCGCGCCATCTTCGAGCGCTGGGACGAGCACGACTTCAATGAGCTGGTGCGGCTGATGCGGAAATTTGCAGAAGATATCAGCGGCGATACCGGCGACAGCCCGTCGGCCCCGCATGACGAGCGCGAATGATCTGGGAGCGCGAAGCCATTGCACCGGCGTGTCTCCAGTGCTTTTCTAGACGCCTCTGCAATTCAACGCTCTCCGGTGATTCCCAATGTTCGATATTCTGCTGCGCGGCCTGGCGATCGGCGCCGGCGCAACCATCCTGATGGATCTCTGGGCGATCGTGCTCACCAAGGTCTTCGGCCAGACGGCCCCCAATTGGGCGCCGGTCGGCCGCTGGTTCTGGCACCTTGGCCGCGGCAAGGTCTTTCACGATAGCATCGCCGATGCCGAACCCTATGCCAATGAATTTGCGCTCGGCTGGATCAGCCATTACGCCGTCGGCATTCTCTATGGCGTGATCTTTGCCATCATCATGGGGCAGGGCTGGCTCGCCGCACCGACATTTCTTCCCGCCTGGATCTTCGGCATCGTCACCGTCGGGGCAGGGTGGTTCCTGCTGCAGCCGGGCCTCGGCATCGGCTGGGCGGCCTCCAAACATCCGACGCCGAACAAGGTGCGGTGCTTCAATCTGTTGGCGCATACGGTATTTGCATTGGGGCTTTACGGGACGGCGTTGATCATTCGCTGAGATCGCGGCCTGCCCCTCATCCGCCTGCCGGCACCTTCTCCCCGCCTGCGGGGCGAAGGGGATATGCCGCAAGCTCTTCGTCCCTCACCAACGCCTCACAGGGCACGTCCCCTCTCCCCGTCAGAACGGGGAGAGGGTTAGGGTGAGGGGCAGCTTTACACTCCGAACCGCGCTTACCGCGCCGCCCAGTTGGCGCCGCGGCGGAAGATGGTTTTCATCTCCGGCACGTCGAATTCCTTGGCCTGGTGGCCGAGCGAGGAATAGAAGACGCGGCCCTTGCCGTATTTGCGCTTCCACACCACCGGCATGACGACGCCGTCGATCCAGTAGGCGTGATCGCCGGTGAATTTGGTCGTCGCCAGAACCTCATTCGAGGGGTCGATATGCATGTAATATTGTTCCGACGTATAGGGGAAATCAGCAATCCCCTCCATCAGCGGATCGTCTGGCCGGGTGATATTGACGGTATAGTCGATGATGTTGCCGGGGTGCGCCACCCACTGGCCGCCGATGATGAACTGGTAGTCGACGGAGTCCCGGAAGGCATCGCCCGCGCCGCCGTGATAACCGGCGATGCCGACGCCGCTTTCGATCGCGGCGGCGAGGTTTTTGACCTCCTCCTTCTCGATCTTCGACATTGTCATGATCGGCACGACGAGGCTGAGATCGTGGACGGAAGGGTCGGCAAGCGCCTCGGTGCCGTGTTCGAGATAGACCTTGAAGCCGTCCTCCTCGAGCATGGTCTTGATGACTTCGGCGCATTCCTGCGGCTCATGGCCGCTCCAGCCGCCCCAGACGATCAGTGCTTCACGCATAGTCTTTCCTCCTGAAATTATTTCGCCAGCCGTCCGTCGACGATGGATTGGGACAAGGGGGCAGGGCGCTCCGTTGCCGTTGATATCGTCACCGTCCTGCCGGTCGCAGCCGCAGTGTGGAATGCTTCCATGACCTCGAGCACATGCAGCGCCAGATCGCCATTGGCGCGATGCGGCCGGTTGGAGCGGATCGCATGCGCCATGTCGGCAACGCCGAGCGAGCGATAATTGCCGTCGGCATAGGGTGCTGTGAGCGGCTGGTCCTCGAATTCGCCGCCCTTCTTTAGATATTCCACCGGGCCGCCGAACTTGTTCGGATCGGGCACAATCAGCGTGCCCTCGGTGCCGTAGATTTCGAGCGGCACATGCTTATGGCCGGCGACATCGAAGCTCATGGCGATCTGCACGACGGCGCCGTTCTCAAAACGCATCATGCCGGCGACATGCGTCGGCACATGCACGGGAATATGTTCGCCGTTGCGCGGCTCGCTGGTGACCAGCCGCACTGTGCGCGACGTCGTCGCAAAGCCGGCAACCTCAGACCCCGGTCCGAGCAGATTGACGAGATCGGTGATGTAATAGGGGCCCATATCGAGCATCGGCCCGCCGCCGACTTCGTAATAGAAAGCCGGATTCGGATGCCAGCGTTCATGGCCGGGGCACATGAAGCTCGCCGAGCCGCCGACCGGCTGGCCGATGACGCCCTGGTCGATCAGCGCGCGGGCCGTCTGGTGGCCGCCGCCGAGGAAGGTGTCGGGCGCCGCGCCGATGCGCAGATTCCTCGCCTTGGCGGCCTCGGCCAATTTTTTCCCTTCCGCGAAATTAATCCCGAGCGGCTTTTCCGAATAGGTATGTTTGCCGGCCTCGAGCGCCTGCAGCGCCACAGCCACATGGGCTTTCGGGATCGTCAGATTGACGATGATCTCGACCTTCGGATCGGCGAAAAGCTCTTCGATCGATCGGGCGGGAACGTTGAATTCCTTAGCCTTCGCCTCGGCCAGCTCCCGATTGAGATCGGCCACACCGCGAATGTCGAGAATGGGAAAGGATGCCATCGCCGTGAGATAGGCGCCCGAAATATTGCCGCATCCGATGATGCCGATACCGACTCTCTCCATGAATTCCTCCATTGATCTTGATTGTGACGCCCGTCAGAGCGCGGGCCCCGTCGTGCTCCAGGGCGATTCGTAAAGCTCGTAGAGCGCCACGGCAGCCGCGCCCTGCGCCCAGAAATCATCGCTCGAATCGTCGAAGACGAGTTCGCTCACCCCCTTCAGCGAGGGCGGAATGGCGAGCGCATAGGCATCGCGCAGACTGTTCAGAAAGGGTTCGCCGAGCGCCAGGCTCGACCCCACAAGAATGACCCGCGGCGGCGCAAACAGCGTGACAATATTGGCGATGGTCAATCCCACCGCTTCGCCGGCGCGGATGGCGGCGCTTATCAGCCGGTCGTCATCGGCCTTGATCAGCGCCTGGGCATGGGTCATGCCGCGGCCGAGCCGGATCGCTTCGGCAAAGCGCCCGTCGGTCGGCTGTTCGCCGAGGATGGCGCTTTCGCCGGCCTGGCTGAAAAGCCTGATGACGCCGTTCGGTCCCATGCCGAGCACCAGGTCGCCGAGATTATGGCTCAAGCCGCCGGCGCCGCGAAACAGGCTGTTGCCGTGCAGCACGCCGAGCCCCAGCGTTTGTTCCAGTGAAATCAACACCATATCCTCGAGATCGCGCGCCTTCCCGAACCAGTGATGGCCAAGCGTGATGGCATGCGCGTCGCTCTCGACGATCGTCGGCGTCGACAGCCGCGTCGACATTTCGGCGGCGAAATCGACATTGGTGTCGCGAAAGATCGGGCTGCTTCTTATGTAGCCGGTGCGGTGCTCGATGACACCGGGAAAGCCGAGGCAAACGCTGTCGACATCCTCGAGCGACAGCCCGGCATCGACGACGCAGCGCCTGACACCGTCCTCGACGAGATCGGCGATGACGCCGATCGGCTGCCGGTCGATGCGGATCGGCAGGGAGAGTTTCGACAGCACGTCACCACGAAAATTGGTGACGACGAAGACCATCCGGTTGGCGGCGATCTTGCCGCCGACGACGCGGGCGGCGTCCGGGTTGAGTTCCAGCGCCACGCGCGGCCTGCCGCGCACCGCCTCGTTGCGGATATCGCCTTCATGGCGCGGCAGAATCAGCCCGTCGTCGAGCAGCGAGGCGGTGATGGCGGAAACTGTAGTGGTCGAAAGCTCGGTGCGTTCGCTGATCTCGATGCGCGAGATCGGACCATGGCGCCGGATGGTATCGAGCACGTTCAAGCGATTGATCGCGCGCATCAATTCTGGATCTGCGGTCTTCATAAAAAACTAGCCGGCATCGTGTGTTGGGCGGAACCCAATATTTTTAACGGGTTACGAAATAAATAGCAGGCAATCCCGTGGGCCTGTCAAGCGCATTTGGTAAAAATAGCAGCGATCGGGTTGACATCCGGGCAAAGCTCCGTTGAATTAATCCGCATAGGGGAAAAATTGTGAGGATAGACCCCTGGGAGGAAAATCAATGAATTTTATGCTGAAGAACGCCGCTTTCGGCGGCAGGCGCATTGTATCCATGGCTGCGGCAGCCGGCCTGTTGTTGGCGGGAGCGGGTGCTGCCTCGGCGACGACGGTGGTGAAATGGCTGCATCTCGAGCTCGACCCGAAAAACGTCGCGGCCTGGGAAGACATCGTCAAGAAATACGAAGCCCAGCATCCCGACGTCGACATCCAGATGCAGTTCCTCGAAAACGAGGCCTTCAAGGCCAAGCTTCCGACATTGCTGCAGTCCGACGACGTGCCGGATTTCTTTTTCAGCTGGGGCGGCGGCGTGTTGAAGCAGCAGTCGGAGACCGGCGCGCTGCAGGATGTGACGGCAGCGCTTGATGCCGATGGCGGCAAGTTGCGCAGCGCCTATACCCCGGCTTCGGTCGATGGCCTGACCTTCGACGGCAAGACCTGGGCCATTCCCTATAAGGTCGGTCTCGTCAGCTTCTTCTACAACAAGGCGCTGTTTGCCAAGGCTGGCGTCAAAACCGAAGACATCAAGAGCTGGGCCGATTTTCTCGCCACGGTGAAGAAGATCAAGGCGGCCGGTATCGTGCCGATTGCCGGCGGCGGCGGCGAGAAATGGCCGATCCATTTCTACTGGAGCTATCTCGTCATGCGCGAGGGCGGCCAGAAGGTCTTCGAAGCCGCCAAGAACGGCGAGGGCGAAGGCTTCCTCGATCCGGCAATCATCAAGGCCGGCGACGACCTCGCCGAACTCGGCAAGCTCGAACCGTTCCAGCCCGGCTATCTCGGTGCGACCTGGCCGCAGACGCTCGGCGTTTTCGGCGACGGCAAGGCGGCGATGATCCTCGGCTTTGAAGCGACCGAGGCCAACCAGCGCAAGAATGCCGGCGACGGCAAGGGTCTTTCCTCAGACAATATCGGCCGTTTCGTCTTCCCGACGGTCGAAGGTGGCGCCGGCAAGCCGACCGATACGCTCGGCGGCCTGAACGGCTGGGCCGTCACCAAGAAGGCCTCCAAGGAAGCGCTCGATTTCCTCGCTTTCCTCACCAATGCGGAGAACGAGCGGGCGATGGCCAAATCAGGCATGTTGCTGCCCGTTGCCGTCGGCGCCGATGACGGCGTCGTCAATCCGCTGCTGGCCGAATCGGCCAAACAGCTTGCCGGTTCGACCTGGCATCAGAACTTCTTCGACCAGGATCTCGGTGCTGCCGTCGGCCGCGTCGTCAACGACGTCTCCGTGGAAATCGTCTCCGGCCAGATGAATTCCAAGGACGGCGCCCAGATGATCCAGGACGCTTTCGAGCTGGAACAATAACCAGCCCCCGCAGAGCCTTCCCGGCGCTCCCGATCAAACGGAGCGCCGGCATTGCTGCCGACGAACGAAAGCAGGACCCATGGCCAATATTTCAGTACCCTCGATGACTTCGGCCGCAAGGCCGGCAAGACGGGCGGCAAACCGGAAAAGCTCGGTCGCTCACGACCGGCTGACGGTGCTGCTCATCTTTCTGCCGCCGGCGCTGCTGCTGTTCACGCTCTTCGTCATCATGCCGATGGGCGAGGCGGCCTGGTACAGCCTCTACAAATGGAACGGCTACGGCACGCCAACCGATTTCATCGGCCTGCGCAATTTCCAGGTGCTGTTCCGCAATGCCGCTTTCACCCAGGCGCTGGTCAATAACGGCCTGATCATCGTCATCTCGATCTGCATCCAGGTGCCGCTTGCCATCTGGCTTGCCACCATGCTCGCCCACCGCATTCCCGGCGTCGTCGGCTACCGGCTGATCTTCTTCCTGCCCTATGTGCTGGCAGATGTTGCCGCGGGCCTCATCTGGCGCTTCGTCTATGATGGCGATTACGGCCTGTTTGCCGCCGTTTCCAATTTCTTCGGCTTTGCCAATCCTTACGTGCTCGCCGACAAGGATGTGGCGATTTATGCCGTGCTCGGCGTCATCGTCTGGAAATATTTCGGCTTTCACATGATGCTGTTCATCGCCGGCCTGCAATCGGTCGACAAGAGCGTGCTCGAAGCGGCCGAAATCGACGGCGCCACCGGCTGGCAGAAATTCCGCTATGTCACCCTGCCGCTGCTTGGCTCGACCCTGCGTCTCTCCATCTTCTTTGCCGTCGTCGGCTCGCTGCAGCTCTTCGATATGATCATGCCGCTCACCGGCGGCGGGCCGTCCAACTCGACGCAGACGATGGTCACCTTCCTCTACACCTATGGCGTCATGCGCATGCAGGTCGGCCTCGGCAGCGCCGTCGGCGTCGTACTTTTCATCATCTGCGTGACGCTCGCCTTCGGTTACAAAAGGATCTTCATGCGCCATGACTGATATGAGCTCTTCCATCCGCATGAGTGCGTCGACACGCATCTATCTCTACGTGTCGCTGAGCCTGATTGCCGCGATCGTGCTTATCCCGTTGCTGACGACGGCGCTCGGCGGCTTCAAGACGCTGGGCGACCTGCGCACCAATCCCTTCGGCATGCCGACGGAATGGCAATGGACGAATTATACCGACATTCTCTTCGGCGAGCGCTACTGGCTGCAGATCGGCAATTCGCTGATCATTGCGGCACTCACCGTGCTGCTGACGCTGATCGTCTCGTCGATGGCGGCCTTCGCCTTTGCCCATGTCCGCTTCTTCGGCTCGTCCTTTCTGCTGAATTATTTCCTGCTCGGCCTGATGTTTCCGGCGGCGACCGCGATCCTGCCGCTCTTCATCCGCATCCGCGATCTCGGCCTGCTGAACACCTATTGGGGCGTGGTGCTGCCGCAGGTGGCCTTCGGTCTCGGCATGAGCATCCTGTTGTTTCGCAACTATTTCCGTAACCTCCCGGAAGAATTGTTCCAGGCGGCCTTTGTCGACGGCTGCGGTTATCTCAGGTTTTTCTGGCATGTCTCGCTGCCGCTTTCCCGGCCGATCGTCGCCACCGTCAGCATCATCTCCTTCGTCGGCAGCTGGAACAGCTACATCCTGCCGCTGATCATGCTGAACTCAGAATCGAAATATCCCTGGCCACTCGGCATCATGGTCTATCGCGGCGAATACGGCACCGAATGGCAGCTGGTGCTCGCCTTCATCACGCTGACCATCCTGCCCACCATCATCGTCTTTTTCGTCGCCCAGCGGCACATCATCGCCGGCCTGACCGCCGGCGCCGTCAAGTCCTGAGCCGAACCATTGGAGCTGCAAGCATGGCATCCGTTTCACTGCACGATGTAACTAAGGCCTATGGCGCCGTCGACGTCATCCATGGCATTTCGCTTGATATTCAGGATGGCGAATTCGTCGCCCTCGTCGGCCCGTCCGGCTGCGGAAAATCGACGCTGCTGCGGATGATCGCCGGCCTCGAGGAGATCACCGACGGCGAGATTGCGATCGGCGGCAATATCGTCAACGCCATGACGCCGCGCGAGCGCAACATCGCCATGGTCTTCCAGTCCTATGCTCTCTATCCGCACATGACCGTCGCGGAAAACATGGGCTTCAATCTGAAGCTCGCCGGCGTCGCCAAGCCGCAGATAGAGGCTCGTGTGGCCGAGGCCGCCCGCATGCTCGATCTCGCCCAACTGCTCGACCGCAAGCCGGCCCAACTTTCCGGCGGCCAGCGCCAGCGCGTCGCCATGGGCCGTGCCGTCGTGCGCAATCCGGCCGTCTTCCTGTTCGACGAGCCGCTCTCCAATCTCGATGCGAAGCTGCGCGTGCAGATGCGCTCGGAGATCAAGACGCTGCATCAGAAGGTGAAGACGACGTCGATCTATGTCACCCACGACCAGATCGAAGCGATGACGTTGGCCGACCGCATCGTCGTGCTCAATCAGGGCAGGGTGGAGCAGCAGGGAACGCCGCTTGAACTCTACCGGAAACCGGCCAATCTCTTCGTCGCCGCCTTCATCGGCTCGCCGGCGATGAACATGCTCGAGGGTACGGTGGAGGGCGAAAACGGCGCGCCCGCCGCCCGCCTCGACGACGGCACGGCGATCCGCATCGCGCCCGACCGCAGAGTCAGGCCCGGCCAGGCCGTCACCATCGGCTTGCGCCCCGAACATCTCATTCCCGGCATATCGGGCGAGACGCCGCTTGCCGGCCGCACCATGCTGGTGGAGCCGACAGGCGCCCAGACCCATGTGGTCTTCGATCTCGCCGGCCAGCAGGTCACCGCCATCGTCGACGGCGAATACCCGGCCCGCTACGGCGCAGTCTTCGAAGCAAGCATCGCCAGCGACCAGGTGCATGTCTTCGACCGAGGCAGTGGGGTGGCGCTCTGAAACTGCTGCGCGCGTGATTTAACGCATGCCTTACAACGACAAAACCGCCGAGCAAGCCCGGCGGTTTTGACCGTTGATAAAGGTAGATCGCGACTACTCGGCCGCGATCCGCGAGACGCCGTTGGCCTGGACGATCTTTTCCAAGAGGGTGAGCTCTTCCTGGGTGAGATCCGTCAAGGGCGGGCGAACCGGGCCGGGGTTCTGGCCGAGGACGCGAAGACCGGCCTTGATGATCGAGACGGCATAACCCTTCTTGCGGTTGCGCAATGCGACGAAGGGGAAGAAGAAGCTCTTCAGGATTTCGTCGACGGTCGCCTGGTCGCCGGTGCGCAAGGCACCGTAGAAGCGCTGGGCCAGCGCCGGGACGAAGTTGAAGACGGCCGAGGAATAGGTCGTCACGCCGGCGGCGAAATAGGCTTGCGCATAGACCTCGTGGGTCGGCATGCCGCCGACATAGACCAGCCGGTCACCGAGCAGCGTGGTGATTTCGATCACCTTGTCGACATCACCGACGCCGTCCTTGAAACCGATCAGGTTCGGGCATTCCTCAGCAAGCCGGGCGATGCTCTCGGCCGTCAGGACGGCGTTGTCGCGGTTATAGACGATGACGCCGATGCCGACCGATTGGCAGACCGCCTTGACATGCGCGATCAGGCCGGCCTGCTCGGCAAACATCAGATAGGGCGGCAGCAGCAGCAGCCCGTCCGCGCCTGCCTTCTCGGCCGCCTTTGCGATCTCGATGGCGAGCGACGTGCCGTAGCCGGTGCCCGAGATGATCGGCGTCTTGCCGGCCGAAGCCTTGGCGGCGCGGACGACCTGCGGGATTTCGGCCGGATTGAGGGAGAAGAACTCTCCCGTGCCGCCGGCGGCAAACAGCGCAGCCGCGTCAAAACCCGAAAGCCATTCGACATGACGACGGTATTTCGCCTCGTCGAATGTCAGCTGATCGTCGAAATGCGTCACCGGAAACGAGAGGAGACCACTACCGACGGCCTTCTTCAATTCAATCGGGTTCATCATGAAAGTCCTGTTCCTTACCTGTTGAAATTGGCCGTCTCAGGCGCTTTCGAGCGTCTGCAGAAGGGCTGCGATATAGCCGTAGCAATAGGCGAATGCGGTGGCGGAAGGGTCCTTGCCGCTGACGGTCGGCACATGGTCGGGCATCAGCATATATTTGAAGCCCACTTCCTTGTAGATCCGGGCCGAGCGGACCATGTCCATGTCGCCTTCGTCCGGGAAGGTCTCCATGAAGGAGAGTTTGCCGCCGCGGATATTGCGGAAGTGGACGTTGAAGATCTTGTTGCGTTCGCCGAACCAGCGGATGACGTCGTCGATCTCCTTGCCGGGATTTTCCAGCATCTCGCCGATCGAGCCCTGGCAGAAATTGAGGCCGTGATAGGGGTTTTCCCGCATCAGCACGAACTTCTTCAGGCCTTCGACGGTGCCGAGCACCCGCGTGACGCCGCGAAAGCCCGGCGGCGTATAGGGATCATGCGGATGGCAGGCGAGCCTGACGCGGTTGCTTGCGGCGACGGGAACGACGCGTTCGAGGAAATAGTCGATACGCTCCCAGTTTTCGTCTTCGGAGAGAACGCCGGCAAGGCCGGGCGCGGCCTGCTGATCGGTCTTGTCCCAGCGGAAGCTGGCATTCATCGAGCCGCCGCGTCCCGGCTCATCGGGTGTGCGGGGAATGCCGATCAGGTTGAGATTGTATTTCACCGCCGGAATGCCGGCCGCCGCGGTATTCTCGATCAGTTTGCAGACGGCGTCGATCTGCCTGTCGCGCTCCGGGCCGGCGAGCAGGATATCGGGATAGGACGCCTTCTCGATCGGCTGCGAGGGCAGCGGCAGCTGGATCATGTCGAGGATCAGGCCGAAGCTTTCGACCTTGTCGCGATGGCGCTCGAGGTCTGAAAGCGTCCAGCTGCTCGGTTCTCCCGGCGGATCGGCGTTGATATGCTTCACACCCAGTTGCGCGAAGATGCGATAATCGTCGTCATCCCGCGCGGCGACCTGTGTTCCCAGATACATTTGAGTCTCTTTCGAAATTACACAATGTCATATGACATAATATGAATTTCGAAGAGAGTCGAGCCCTATTGCTGCTCGGAGAGCATCCGATAGCGACGTTGGCTGGCCATCATATGTGCTCGCATCGCCTGGCGGGCGCGATCCGGATCCTGATCGGCGATGGCCGAGAGAATCTCGACATGTTCGGCATAGACCTTCTGCAGATAGTCGCGATCATTGGCCTCGGGCAGCGTCGGAAACTGGCCGCGGGGGATCGCCTTGGGGCCGAATTGGCGCAGAACATCGACATAGAATCGGTTGTTGGTGGCGGCGGCGATCGCCATGTGGAAGGTGTAATCCGCCTCCACCGTCTGCTGCCCGGTCTCGATCAGGTTCGCCATGCGGCGGTTGGCCTCACGGATCGCCGCCTCCTGCTCGGCGGTGCGGCGATAGGCGGCAATCGCCGCCGCTTCACCCTCGGCCGCCATGCGGAACTCCAGCAACTCAAGGGTTTCCGGAATGCTTTTGATTTCCACCGGCGTCAATGACAGGACAGAATTTGCCTTCGGGTCCGCGACAAACACGCCTTTGCCCTGGATCGGCTTGACGAAGCCCGCCGACCTGAGGTCGGCAATCGCTTCGCGCACCACGGTGCGGCTGACCCCGAAGGTCGCTTCGAGCTGGGGCTCGGTCGGCAGCTGGTCGCCGACCCGCAGCATGCCCGTCTCGATCTGCGCCCGCAGCTGATCGATGACCTGTTGCGCCAGTCTTTGCCGGCCGCGGCTGAGTATCGTCATTTTTCCGTTCCCCAATCCCTTTGCACTCAAGTCTCCCGCTCGGGCCTTGTCAACCGTATCAGACTTCGATAGATCATAATACGACATACTGGCGACATAATATGTCTTCCATAGTAATCCAGGGAGGAGTGACAATGAAGCATTTTTCTAAAGGCTTGTTCGTCGGCGCCGTTTTCGGCGCCCTGACAATCGCCGCACCGCAGCTGCAGGCCGCGACCCCGCAGGACCAATTGGTGTTCGGGACATCGCTGGCGCAGGTTCTGTCCCTCGATCCGCAGCAGGCGACCGAAGGCAAGGCCGTCGAGATCATGTCCAATCTTTACGACCGGCTGGTCGCCAGTACGGCTGATGGTAAGATCCTTCCGCAGCTGGCGGAAAGCTGGAAGGTTGACGACAAGGGCATCACCTTCACGCTGCGCAAGGCCAATTTCGCCTCCGGCAATCCGGTGACTTCGAAGGACGTCGTCTATTCGCTGGCGCGGCTCTTGAAGATGGATCAGGCCGCCGCCGCCAACCTCAAGCGCGTCGGCTACGACAAGAACAATGTCGATAAGCTCGTCAAGGCGGTCGACGACCAGACGGTGCGCATCGATCTCTCCGACCAGGTGACGGCGGAACTTCTGCTCTACCGGCTGACGACGACCACCACCAGCGTGGTCGACAGCGTCGAGGTCGAAAGCCACGCCGTCGACAATGACTACGGCAACGCCTGGATGCGGACGCATTCGGCCGGCTCCGGCCCGTTCACCCTCAACCGCTGGTCTCCGAACGAATTGGTCATTCTCGACGCCAACAAGAATTATATGACCGGCGCGCCGAAGATGAAGCGCGTCATCGTTCGACATGTGCCGGAAAGCCAGGTCGAGCGGTTGATGCTGGAGCGCGGCGATATCGATATTGCGAGCGCATTGACAGCCTCCGATCTCGCGACGTTCCAGGCCAAGCAGGGCTTTGCCATCCAGCGGATCCCGACCGGCGGCTTCTACGTACTGTCGATGAATGCCGGCAACCAGTACCTCTCCAATCCCAAGGTCCGCGAGGCGATTGCCTATGGCATCGACTACAAGGGCATCGAAAAGACGATCATGGGACCTTACGGACGGGCAAGAACCGTTCCCGTTCCGGAGAACTTCGAGTATGCGATCCCGAGCCCGGATTGGCAGCTCAACGTCGAAAAGTCCAAGCAGCTGCTGAGCGAAGCAGGTTTCAAGGACGGCTTCTCGCTGACGCTGAAGACCATTGCCCAAACGCCGCGCATCGATCTTGCCACTGCCATCCAGGCATCGCTTGCCCAGGTCGGCATCAAGATCGACATCCAGCAGGGCAACGGCTCGGAAATCATTGCCGCCCATCGCGCCCGGGATTTCGATCTGCTGATCCCGCAGACCAGCGCCTATATGCCGAATGTGCTCGGCTCGATGGAGCAGTTTTCCTCCAATCCCGACAACTCGAAAGAGGCCAACAATGCCGGCAATTTCGTTTGGCGCTCGGCCTGGGACATTCCAGAGCTGACAGCCCTGACCGCAAAAGCATCGATGGAGCCGGACGCCAAGAAGCGCGGCGAACTCTACGTTCAGATGCAGAAGATGTTCGTCGAACAGAAGCCGGCCGTGCTGCCGATGTTCGAGCGCTTTGAGCCGATCGTCCTCACCGGCAGGGTCCAGGGATATGTCGGACATCCGTCGCAAATGACGCGTCTCGAGAACGTGACCAAGGTCGAAACCCAGTAAGACTCTTAAGGCAGCCGATCATGAAGGAACTCTCCGTAGCCGAATTTGGCCGACGCCTGGCGCATTTGCTGGTCAGCCTGTTCATTCTCCTCTGTGTGACCTTCGTGATCGGCCGCGTCCTGCCCACCGATCCGGTCGGCGCGATCGTCGGCGAACTCGCCGATCCCGCTGCCTATGCGGCGATGCGGGCCCGCCTTGGGCTCGATCTGCCGATCTACCAGCAGTTTTTCCTCTATCTGAACGGGCTGGCGCATGGTGATTTCGGCACCGCCGTCCTCACAGGCAATCCCGTCTCGTCGGACCTTGCCCAGGCATTTCCGGCGACGTTCGAACTGGCGACGCTGGCAGTGATCATTTCGACATTCGTCGGTGTGCCGCTCGGCCTGGTCGCGGCTCTGTTTCGCGATAGCTTCATCGACAAGATCGCCCGGGTGGTGGCGCTCGTCGGGCATTCGATCCCGGTTTTCTGGTTCGGCATCGTCGGGCTCGTCATCTTCTATGCCGGCCTGAACTGGGTCGGCGGGCCGGGCAGGATCGATGTCTTCTACGAAGGCCTCGTCACGCCGCAGACCGGGCTGCTGCTGATCGACAGCCTGCTGCAGGGCGAGACCGAAATCTTCTGGAATGCGCTCGGCCACATCATTCTGCCGGCGATCATCCTCGCCTATGCGGCAATGGCCTATATCACCCGGATGACACGCAGCTTCACCCTGGAGCAGTTGAGCCAGGATTATGTCATCGCGGCCCGCGCCAAGGGTGTCAGCCCCTTCGGCACGATCTGGCGCCATGTCCTGCCGAACATTGCGGTGCAGCTGATCACCATCCTGGCGATTTCCTATGGCGGCCTGCTCGAAGGCGCTGTCGTCACCGAGATCGTCTTCTCCTGGCCGGGCATCGGCCAATACATGACGAACGCCCTCATGATCGGCGATATGAACGCCATCGTGGCCGGCACCATCATCGTGGGATTCATCTTCATGCTGTTAAACTTCCTCGCCGACGTCGCTTACGCCGTCTTCGATCCGCGCATGCGGGAGGCTGCCCGATGAGCGACGCCGTCCGCAGTGACATTCGGATTCGCCCGCCAAGTGTCGCGACCCGCATCGCGGCGTCGTTTGCGCGTGCCGGCCGCAAATTGGCTGCCGAGCCGCTTGGCCTTGCCGGCTTCATCATCCTCGGCCTGCTATGCCTGATCGCGATCTTTGCGCCGCTTCTGGCACCCTATGATCCGGTCGTGCAGTCGCTTGGCGATGCCTTGCAAGCCCCGAGCCTGGCGCATTGGGCCGGCACGGATGAATTCGGCCGGGACATTTTAAGCCGGCTGATCTTCGGCACGCGCATCACCATCCAGACCGTGCTGTCGATCTCCCTGATCGTCGGGCCGATCGGCCTGCTGATCGGCGTCGTTGCCGGGTTTTTCGGCGGGCGCATCGATGCGCTGCTGATGCGGGCGACCGATATCGTTCTGTCTTTCCCGTCGCTAATCCTGGCGCTGGCTTTTGCGGCAGCGCTCGGTGCCGGCCTGACCACGGCAATCATCGCGATCTCGCTGACCGCCTGGCCGCCGATTGCCAGGCTTGCGCGCGCCGAGGCGCTGGTCGTCAGAAACGCCGATTATGTGGTCGCCGCCCGCCTTTACGGCGCCTCGCCGATCCGCATCCTTCTTCTCTATATCGCGCCGATGTGCGTTCCCTCGGTCATCGTCCGCCTGACCCTCAATATGGCCGGCATTATTCTGACGGCGGCTTCCCTCGGCTTTCTCGGCCTCGGCGCCCAGCCGCCGGCGCCGGAATGGGGGGCGATGATTTCCAACGGCCGTAAGTTCATGCTGGATTATTGGTGGGTCGCCGTCATGCCGGGCATCGCCATCCTTCTCACCAGCCTTGCCTTCAACATCGCCGGAGATGCTCTGCGCGACATTCTGGATCCCCGCCATGCCAGATCGTGAAATCAATGATCGTGATCTTCAGCCTGTTCTCTCCGTCAAGGGATTGACCGTCCGCTTCGGCCGCGGCGCCGTGCCCGCCGTTTCCAATGTCAGTTTCGACGTCGGGCGCGAAAGGGTCGGCATCGTCGGAGAATCCGGTTCCGGCAAATCGACGACGGGGCGCGCCATCATGCGCCTGCTGCCGCCGGCAGCGGTGGTCTCTGCCGAACGCCTGGATCTCGGCGGCGATCCCTTGCTGTCAAAGAGCGAGCGGCAGATGGGCGCGCTTCGCGGCAAGGACATCGCGCTGATCATGCAGGATCCGCGTTATTCGCTGAATCCGGTGCTCTCGATCGGCAAACAGATCGCCGAGGCCGCCCGCCTTCACCTTGGCCTTGGCAAGGCCCAAGCGCTCGACGCCGCCCGCGCCATGCTGGAAAGGGTGCGTATCAGCGATCCGGACCGGGTCATGGCGCTTTATCCCCACCAGATATCGGGCGGTATGGGCCAGCGCGTGATGATCGCCATGATGCTGCTGGCGCGGCCGAAGCTGGTCATTGCCGACGAACCGACCTCCGCGCTCGATGTCAGCGTCCGCAAGGACGTGCTGCTGCTGCTCGACGAACTGGTGCGCGAGAACAATTCTGGCCTGCTGTTGATCAGCCACGACATCCGCATGGTGGCGGCCTTTTGCGAGCGCATCATCGTCATGTATGCCGGCCGCATCGTCGAAACGCTGACCAGTCTCGAAGAGGCCCGCCATCCCTATACCCGCGGGCTGATAGCCGCGCTGCCCGACCCGAAGAACCCGGTCCGCCGGCTGGCGGTTCTCGACCGGGCAAAACTTGATCTGGAGACGGCGCAATGATCAATGTCCGCGACCTCGATGTCGTCTTTGCCTCGGGCAAATCAAGCAACCATGTTGTCAGGGGCATCAGTTTTCAGGTCAACCAGGGCGAGACGCTCGGCATTGTCGGCGAATCCGGCTGCGGCAAATCGACGGTGCTGCGGTGCCTCGCCGGAATGGAGGCGGGCTGGACCGGGCAGATCGAGCTTGGCGGCAGACCGATCGGCAAGCATCGCTCCCGCGAGGAGCTGAAATTCGCTCAGATGGTGTTTCAGGACCCTTACGGATCCCTGCATCCGCGCCATCGCATCGGCACCGCTTTGGCCGAACCGCTGCGCGCCATGTGCCATTCCGATATCTGGTCGAAGGTCGAAAAGGCGTTGATCCAGGTGGGACTGCCTGCAAGCTTCGCCAATCGTTTTCCCCATGAGCTTTCCGGCGGCCAGCGACAGCGCGTGGCAATCGCCCGGGCATTGATCCTGTCGCCGCCCATCCTGCTGCTCGACGAGCCGACATCGGCGCTCGATGTCTCGGTCCAGGCTGAAATTCTCAACCTGCTGGCTGATCAGCGTGAGGAAAAGGGACTGACCTATCTGCTCGTCAGCCACGACCTCGCGGTGATCGCCCATATGTGCGACCGGGTGCTGATCATGAAGAACGGTCTTTTCGTCGACGAACTCACCAGGGAGGATCTGCAGGCCGGCGTGACCCATGATGCCTATGCCCGCGAACTGTTCGAAGCGAGCTTTATCGAGGCCTGATATTTCCCGCTGCTGTTCCGTTGACGGCTGCGACACTGCCCCTTTCCACAAGGTGGCAGGAAAGCTCGACGCGACGCCGCGGCGTCGCCAGGCCGAGCATCATGTCGCGCAACAGATCGAGCGCGGTGGCGCCGAGTTCGCGCATCGGAATATGCACGGTCGAAAGCGGCGGATTGAGAAAGGCCGATTGCGGCAGGTCGTCGATGCCCATGACGGAAATGTCCTGCGGCACGGCATACCCCATCGCCTGCAATCCGCGCACGGCGCCGTTGGCAAGGCTGTCGCCCGCTGTCAGGATGGCGGTGAAGCAAAGGCCTTTGTCGCGGACGAGGCGGGTGATCGCCTCGGCGCCCAATTCCGGCAGCCAGTCATCGACTTCGAGCACCAGATCGGCATCGGCCTGCAGCCCGTGATGCTGCAGGGCATCGCGCCAGCCCTCCAGGCGCCGCTCGATCGTCCGCCGTCCGGGGCGCAGCATGAACAGGATGCGTTGGTGCCCGGCCTCGATCAGCCGCTCAGCGGCGATGAAGGCGGCCGAGCGGTTGCAGGGCGTCACACTGGAAAGCCGCATATAGGGATCGTCGCTGTTGACGAGCACGACGGGCTTTCCGAGGCCGGCCGCCGCCGCCAGCATATCCTCTTCGTCGACGGTCAGGATCAGCATGCCGCCAAAGCCTGGGTCGTCCCGCATCTCGGCGACGACGCGGGCTTCATCGGCCTTATCGGCGACCGGGCGCATCGCCAGCTCGATGCCGAGGGCGGCTGCGCGGGCATTCAGGCCTTCGAGCACATGGAGCGTGAACTGGTTGCGGACATAGTCGATCATCGCAGCGCCGGAGGCGACGAGCATGACCTTCTTGCCGGCGACGCTCGCCGGCAGGGCGTAGCTGACGGCACTTGCCGTTTCCAGCACCAGCTTGCGAAAGGAGCGATCTGCTGTCGCAGGCTCTCAAGCAGAGGATCGAACACGCCGTTCTCCGCTACCGCTATTGGATGGACGAACCGGGCAACGACGTTCAGTGGTATTTTTCGGAAAACCACGCGTTGCTCTTCCACACCGCCGCCTATCTCGGCGGCCGGCTTTTCCCCGATGCCGTCTTCGTCCGCTCCGGCCGCACCGGCGCCGAGCAGATGAAGGTCGGCGAAGAGCGGGTCCGGGCCTGGCTCGATCATTTCGAGCACTGGGAAATGGCCGAGTGGAATTCCGTTCCCTATTTCCCGATCGACCTCAAGGGTCTGACGGCGCTTGCCGCCTGCGCGCCGGACGAGACGATCCGCGCCCGGGCGAAGGCCAGCATCGTCCGCCTGATGGAGATCGTCGCCCGTTCGGCCCATCACGGCATGCTGACCGGCAGCCAGGGCCGCTCCTACGAACATACGCTGCGCCCCGGCCGCTCGGTCGAACTCTCGGCCATTTCTAGGTTGCTCTGGGGCCGCGGCTGGTATGGCCGGCGCGTCCACGCTTTGCCGCAGCTTGCCGTCTGCATCCGCGACCACGGCCTGCAGTTTCCCGAGGCGCTTGCGGCGATCGCCGCGCATGACGCCGACGACGCGCAGGAATGGACCTTTTCCCAGGGCGAGAACCGTTTTGCCGCCCTCTATCATTACAAGACGCGCGACACCGCGCTCGGCACCATCGCCCATTATCGCCCCGGCGCCTGGGGCTATCAGGAGACGGTGCTGCATCTGCGGCTCGGCGACCGGCCGGAAGCGCAGATCTGGATCAACCATCCTGGCGAAACCATCCAGTTCGGTTACGGCCGGCCGAGCTTCTGGGGCGGCTGCGGAACGCTGCCGCGCGTCCATCAATATCGTGATCTCGCCATTCTCGATTTCGACATCCACGAGGGCCAGCCGGATTTCACCCATGCCTGGTTCCCGCTCGAAGCCTTCGACGACACGATGGTCGACGGCAACCTGGCGCTTGCCCGCGCCGGCAACGGGCTTGCAATGCTGATCGGCAACGGTGCGCTCGAACAGGTGAAACACGGCCCGACGACGGATGTCGAGCTGCGCCTCTCCGGCCGCAAGGGCCGCTGGATCGTCCGTCTTTCCGATTGCGGCCGCGAGGGCGGCCTCGACGGCATGCGGGCGCGTTTCGCCACGCTCGCGGCCCGCCGGGACGGCGAGGGCGCATTGATCGTCATCGATCCGGACTATGGTCAGATCGTCTTCGAAGAAGACGGCGCCGTGCGCGCCGAAGGCCGCATTCTTCGCCCGTCGGACTGGTCGGTGCGGGGAGACGCGGTACATCTTGAGATACCAGGTAGGCAGCCTCGGCGCGCGGCCTCATAGACGACATTCCCGGCAGGTGGAGGACCCGGCCGGGCCTACTGCATAATTCCTTAAATCGGAAGCGATTAAGGATAAAATTATGCAGCAATTCAAAGTGTTACAGCGTCCTTTGCGCGTCTGGAAAGACGCGCGGCGCTGTGGGAATTCATCGGTCAGGAGGAGGAGAAAATGACCAGAATGAAATCGATCGGCGCGGCTTTGGCTGCGGTTCTCTTGAGTTCCGTTGCCGCCCATGCCGGCGACGTGCGCATCATGTGGTATTCCGACGGCGGCGAAGGCGCTGTCATCAAGGATCTGCTGGCGCGCTTCTCGAAGGCCAATCCCGATGTCAACGTTATCCTCGACGAAGTCTCCTACGACGTTGTCAAGGAACAGCTGCCGGTGCAGCTCGAAGCCGGGAAGGGGCCTGACATCGCCCGCGTCACCAATTTGAAGGCGCAGGCGCAGCACTGGCTCGATCTACGCCCGCTCGTTGCCGATGCGAAATATTGGGACGACAACTTCGGCGCCCAGGCTGACTGGCTGCGTCCAGACGGCTCGAACGCCATTACCGGCTTCATGACGCAGATCACCCTGACCGGCGGTTTCGTCAACAAGACGCTGTTCGATCAGGCCGGTGTCGAAATCCCGGGTCCGAAGGCCACCTGGGACGACTGGGCAGCGGCCGCCAAGAAGGTCGCCGACAGCCAGAAGGTCTTCGCCATGGCGATCGACCGCTCCGGCCATCGCGTCTCCGGCCCGAACATTTCCTACGGCGCCAACTATATCGCCGCCGACGGCAAGCCGGCGCCGATCGATCAGGGCGCCAAGGAATTCCTCAGCCGCTTCGTCAAGTGGAACGAAGAGGGCATCGTCAACAAGGATGTCTGGGTCAGCGCTGCCGGCACCACCTATCGCGCCGCCGCCGAAGATTTCATCAATGGCGGCCTTGCCTATTATTATTCCGGCAGCTGGCAGATTTCGGGCTTCGCTCAGAAGATCGGTGACAGTTTCGACTGGGTCATGGCCGGAAGCCCCTGTGGCACGGCAGCCTGCACCGGCATGCAGGGGGGCGCGGGTCTCGTCGCCGTCAAATACACCAAGAACCCCAAGGACGTCGCCAAGGTGATGGATTACCTGGCAAGTGCTGACGTGCAGAAGGAATTCGCCGAGCGCAGCCTGTTCATTCCAGCGCATAAGGGTGTGGCCGCCGGCCAGATGGACTTCAAGACCGACAATCCGCATGTGCAGGCGGCGCTGAAGGCCTTCGTTGCCGCGGCCGGTCAGACGGCGGCGCCGGCCATGAAGCTGCCGGGCTGGAAATGGTCGGATGCCTATTACAGCGCCATCGTTGCCCGCATCAGCCAGGTGATCGCCGGCGAGATGAAGCTCGACGACGCCTATGCCCGCATCGACGGGGACATCAAGGCCAAGGTCGGCGCCAACTGACGGACGTAGAGATGGCGGGAAAGACGGTTTCTTCCGAACCGCCGGCGAAAGCCGGCCTGCGGCAGGCGCTCAATGCGCCTGTCCGGCTGCTGATGGGCATCGTCGATATTCCCATGCGCGCCTGGCAGAAGCTGACGGGGCTGAACGGCATGGCGGGCGTCTTCCTGGCGCCCAACATACTGATCTTCACCGTCTTCGTGCTCCTGCCGCTGGTCATCAACTTCATCTATTCGACGACGAGCGGCGGCGCCATCTTCCTGCCGAACAGGACCTATGTCGGTGCCGAGCAGTATCGCATCCTGTTCGATTGCGGTTCTTATCTCGACCCCTCGACCTGCGCGGCCGACACATTCTGGGCGGCGGTGCGCAACACTGCCGTCTTCGTCGTCTTCCAGGTCTCGGCGATGCTGGTTGCAGCGCTTGCGACGGCTTTGATCCTCAACCGCGAGCTTTCCAATCGCGGCTTCTGGCGCGCCGTCTTCTTCTTTCCGGTGCTTCTATCGCCCGTCGTCGTCGGCCTGATCTGGAAATGGATCCTGCAGCGCCAGGGCCTGTTGAACTACGCGCTGAGTCCCTTCGGCTTCGAACCTTTCTCCTGGCTCAGCGATCGTTTCTGGGCCTTCTTCTTCGCCGTCTTCGTCTCGGTCTGGGCGCATATGGGCTTTTATGCGCTGATCCTGCTCGCAGGCCTGCAGGCGATCCCCAGGGATCTCTACGAGGCGGCGGCGATGGACAAGGCGAGCCCCACCCGCATCTTCCGGCGCATCACCCTGCCGCTCCTGATGCCGAATCTTATCGTCGTCCTGGTGCTGGCGCTGATCCGCGCCGTGCAGATCTTCGACGAGGTCTTCGTCTTGACCGGCGGCGGCCCTGGCACCAGCACCATGTATATCACCCAGTATATTTACGAGACCGGCTTTGCCAGTTCGCTGCGCAATCCGGGGCTTGCCTCGGCCGCCTCGATCCTGATGGGCATCGTACTGGTCATACTGACGCTGATTCAGCTCGGCGTCAGCAGCCGCAACGAGAAGAAGGGAACACGCCAATGAGCGCGGTCGGCGCCTTTCTCCTGCGCCGCCGCGGCCGCGGCTGGCACTGGACCGACGTGGTCACCTGGATCTGGCTGGTCTCGGGCGTCTTCCTGATGTTCGGCCCGGCCGTCTGGCTGGTCTTTTCTTCCTTCAAGACGCCGGCCGCACTTGCCGAGTTCCCGCCGTCCTTCCTGCCCTATGTCACCGAACAGGCTGTTGTGCCGGGCTACGACAAGCCGCTGCCGCTCTATAACGTCACGATGCCGGACGGCAGCAGCCGTGTGCTCGCCGAAGTCCGCCGCATCGGCATTATCGGCCAGATGGTCGATCCGAAACAGCCGGGTGAAATCGTCAAGGCGAACATCAAGGACCGCACTCCGGTGCGCAAGGTCGAATTCGCCGCCGGCAACTACACCGAACCGTTCCAGCGCTTCGATTTCTTCCTGTTCCTGCGCAACTCCGTCTTCGTTACGGTCATGGCGACTGCGATCACGCTGCTCGTCAATTCCATGGCCGCCTTCGCACTGTCGAAATACCAGTTCCCCGGCCGCACCGCCGTCATGCTGATGATCCTGGCGACGCTGATGGTGCCGCTCTCGGTGATCGTCGTGCCGCTCTATTCCGTCATCGGCACCCTGAACCTGTTCGACAGCCTGTGGGGCGTCATCCTGCCGACGGTCGCCACCCCGACAGGTGTCTTCCTGCTGCGCCAATATATGCTGACCATCCCCGACGAGTTGATCGACGCAGCGCGCATGGACAAGGCCAGCGAATGGCAGATCTACTGGCGCATCATCCTGCCGCTGTCGGCGCCGGCGCTTGCGGTGCTGGCGATCTTCTCGGTCGTCTGGCGCTGGAACGATTTCCTCTGGCCGCTGATCGTGCTCTCGCGCAAGGAGCTCTATACGCTGCAGGTCGGCCTCAACGTTTATGCCGGCGAGCTCAATGTGCAATGGCACTACATCCTCGCCATGACCGTCGTCTCGATGATCCCCGTCGTGCTGATCTTCGTCTTCCTGCAGCGCTTCATCACCACAGGCATTGCCGGCTCGGGCCTGAAATAGGCCAGGCTATAAAAATACAGGAGAGTGCATGAGCGGGCTCGAGCTCAGGAACATCGTCAAGAATTTCGGCTCCGTCGAGGTCATCCGCGATGTCTCGCTTGAGGTCAATGACGGTGAGTTCGTCGCCTTCGTCGGCCCATCCGGTTGCGGGAAATCGACGCTGCTGCGCCTGATTGCCGGCCTCGACAAGCCGACAGGCGGCAGCATCGCCATCGATGGTAAGGACGTCACCGAGATCGGCGCCGCCGACCGGGGCCTTGCCATGGTCTTCCAGTCCTATGCACTTTATCCGCATATGAGTGTCAGGGAAAACCTTGCCTTCGGTCTCGAGAATACCAAGGTGGCCAAGGCCGAGATCGAAGCGCGCATCGCTGACGCCGCCCGCATGCTGGAGATCGAGCCTTTCCTGCAGCGCCGCCCGGGCCAGCTCTCCGGGGGGCAGCGCCAGCGCGTCGCGATCGGCCGGGCCATCGTCCGCCGGCCGGATGCCTTCCTGCTCGACGAGCCGCTCTCCAATCTCGACGCTGAGCTCCGGGTCAGCATGCGCGCCGAGCTTGCCGCCCTCCACGCCCGCCTGAAGGCGACGATGATCTACGTCACCCATGATCAGGTCGAGGCGATGACTCTTGCAAACCGCATCGTCGTGCTTCGAGGCGGTAGGATCGAGCAGGTGGGAACGCCACTGGAACTCTACAACAGGCCGGCCAACCGCTTCGTCGCCGGTTTCATCGGCGCCCCGCACATGAACTTCCTGGAAGGCGCCATCGTCGGCCACGAAGGCGGTATCACCCAAGTCGAAACCGTCGGCGGCCATCGCCTTTCCGTTATTGCCCGGGAAACGCGCCCGATCGGCGAGAGGATCAGCATCGGCGTCCGCCCGCAGCACATCACCCTTGCCGATGGGACTGACGCGCGCAAGCTGGACACTCGCATCCTCCTCGTCGAGGAACTGGGTTCCGAAACCGTCGTCCACGCCGACGCAGCGGGCAAGAAGCTGATCGCCGTCTTTGCCGGCCAGCAACGGATGAAATCGGGCGACAGCCTGCCGCTGCATCTCGACCCCGCTGTGCTGCATCTTTTCGGCGAGGACGGAAGGCGTCTGTCCTGAAGCTGAGGGATGTCCGGGTTATCAGCTGGCGATTGATGTTGACGGGGAAGTCTTCATTTGAGCTTGGCTTCCACCGGCCAATCGGAGATTTTTTTCCGCAACCACAGCCTGACCGCGAAATAAATGCATGCGATTAGCGATGATGGAGCTGCGAGAATTAGGAACACATATAGAAGGCGGAAATCGTTTTCGCTATAGAACATCGCAAAGTAAATGAAGACAACCAGGCACAATGAGATTGTAAACACCAGGGCGGCCCCAAAAAATGGGCGCGAGTTTATCTGTGTGCATTTCCAGAGATATAGAAAATAAATAGCGAATATGACCGGCAATGAAAAAATAAACTTAAAAACTAATGTAATTAGGCCGATGCCTTCAAAAAATATTGGTATATGCGCTACGATCATCCCTAGCATGTAGGATTGAAAGAGCAAATCGATTTGAGGCGCGCTGAGATTAATTTTAGTCATTTTCCCGCAAGCATTGAATTGCGCTTTTCAAGCTACTGAAGCATTGATCGACGTTCAAGACGGTCCGCGAACACTATGGGGCGTGATGTGCTGATCTGCCGACATTCTGCCGAAGCGCGTGACGCGAACAAGGTGACACGAATTTCAAGAAAAAGCCCGCGCCGGAATGGAGGCGCGAGCCGGGAATTTTCGTATCAAGACAGCTCTAGTGGCTGTTCTTGTGGCTTTGTTGACCAGCTTTTACATGCTGTTCATGGCTGCCGCCGCGGGTTCCGCTGGACTGCGCGTCGCGACCGCCTGATGAGGCGCTGCGGGCATTGGTGTCGTTCTTATGACTCTGCTGCCCGGCTTTGACGTGTTGTTCAGGGGTTCCACCTTGGTTTGCCATTCGGTTCTCCTTGGGTTTGAACGAGGCCACGTCGACCTCAGGGGGAGAACCTTCCTCTGGCGCATGCGTTCCCGATTTTAATATTTCGTGATCTCGTGCGGGAAGGAAGGGATGAGGAAGCGGACCGGACGGGTAGGGAGCTCGCCTGCCGTTTCGTTGGCCATCGGGAGAAAGCGGAAAAATCCCGATGTTCTCCAGCACCGCCGCGTCCGCTTGGCGCGGCCCGCAACCTCGATTCGAGAATGCGCCTGGCGGCAGGAAGGTTCCGCACTCAACCAGATCCAACCATGCGGGAAGCCCGCGCCAAGCCGTCGGCTCTTTCCAATCGATCCCATCGCTCTAACTTAAAAGGCATGGAAAGAAAGGAGAAACCCATGACCGACGCACCGAATACGGCGACCCCGGCGCGAAGAGTGTTGCGTGGCCGCCCCTACAGTATCGGCGAATTTGCCAAGAAATACCGGCTTGACGACAAGGAGGCAAAGCGCCTCTACGACAAGTTCGGCCCATCGGCCACCGAACTCGATCTGCTGATGGCGGCAAAGCGGCGCCCGCCGGGGCTGCCCACCAGTCTCGACGCCTGACGGTCGCTATGCGGATCCGGACGGGAAGCTGCCTGTGCGGGGCAGTCGGCTATCGCGTCGAAGGCGAGCCGCTTCGCGTCGGCCTTTGCCATTGCGGCGATTGCCGCAAATCGAGCGGCTCGGCCTTCGTCTTCTTTGCCGTCTGGCCGCGCCGGGCATTTTCCCATAACGGCGAGATCGCCACCTTTGCCGGCCGCAGCTTCTGCCCCGCCTGCGGCAGCAGGCTTTTCTGCCTGCGGGAGGAGGCCGCGGAAATCCGCCTCGGTTCGCTTGACAGCCCACCGACGGACCTCGCGCCGGATCATGAAGTCTGGATCAGGCGGCGGGAACCCTGGCTTCATCCGCTGCCGAGCGCGGGGCAATATGCCGGCGATGCCGATTGATGAGCGCCTCCGCGCGAAAACTTGACTTTTCTTACCAATATTTCATTTCCCCCATCCGCAATTCCGTGCCACTTCGGCGGCAACGCTAATGCCCGGTTCATCTGCGCTGTGCTTATTTCGCTGCAAGGGCCGACACGGCCAATGACTATCGAGGATGACATGAACGACACCGGAACCGGCAAGAAGACCGGGCCACAGACAAGCGGCGCGTCCGATCTCGCGGCGGTGCTTGCCGCATCGGGACGTCAGGGCAAGCGCAGCCGCTGGCGTGGACGCCTGTTCATCCTGCTGATCCTCGTCGCTGCTGCCGCCGGCGCCGCCTATTTCTATATGGGCCGCGGGCAAAGCGAAGTGAGCTATGCCACTCAGCCGGCAAAACGGGGCGATCTGACGGTGCTCGTCACCGCTACCGGCTCGGTGCAGCCGACCGAGCAGGTGGATATATCGAGCGAGCTTTCCGGTACGGTCCGCGACGTCAATGTCGATTACAACAGCACGATTAAAGCGGGGGACGTGCTGGCGCTTCTCGATACCAACAAGCTGGAAGCGGATGTGAAGAGTTCGCGCGCCAAGCTGAATTCTGCCAAGGCGAACGTCGCCAAGGCCAATGCCGATCTGGAATCGGCAAATACCTCGCTCGAGCGGCTGAAGAGCCTGGTCAAGAGCAACGTCTCGACCCAGCAGAGCCTCGACGACGCCACCTACAAATATGATTCCGCCGTCGCCGCCAAACAGATCAACGAAGCCGAGGTGCTCGCCTCGGAGGCCGACCTGCAGCTTGCCGAGGTCAATCTCGCCAAGGCGAAGATCGTCTCGCCGATCGACGGCGTGATCCTCACGCGCGCCGTCAATCCGGGTGCCACGGTCGCAGCCTCGCTTTCGGCGCCGATCCTGTTCACCATCGCCGGCGACCTGAAGAAGATGGAGCTGCAGGTCGATGTCGATGAGGCCGATGTCGGCCAGATCGCCGTCGGCCAGAAGGCGAAGTTCACGGTCGACGCCTATCCCGACCGCAGCTTTCCCGCCGAGATCGAACAGATCCGCTTCGCCTCCGAAGTGGTCAACAATGTCGTGACCTACAAGGCGGTGCTCTCGGTCGACAATGCCGACCTCCTGCTGCGCCCCGGCATGACGGCGACGGCCGACATCACCGTCGAAGCCGTCAAGGATACGCTGATGGTGCCGAACGCCGCGCTGCGCTACGCGCCGGCGCAGGCGGGACGGCGCGGCCGCGGCATTTTCGGCATCTTCGGCCCGCCACGCCAGCGCGGCGGCAATTCCGGCCAGGCATTGACGGGCGCCGAGCGGCGCGTCTGGGTGCTGCGCGAAGGTCGGCCCGCGCCTGTCGTAATCCAGGTCGGCTCGTCCGACGGCCAGTTCACGCAGGTCGTCTCCGGTGAGCTCAAGGAAAATGACGCATTGGTGACCGACGCCACGACGCGTGCGAACTAGGCGGAGAGACGGATGGCAAGCCCGCCGCTCATCGAATTCAGGCAGGTCTCGAAAGTCTACGGTGAGGGCGAGGCGGCAATCCGCGCCCTCGACCATGTCGACCTTGCGATCAACGCCCATGAATTCGTCGCGATCATGGGCCCATCGGGCTCCGGCAAGTCGACGGCGATGAACATCCTCGGCTGCCTCGACGTGCCGAGCGCTGGCGATTACGTCTTCGAAGGTATTCCGACCAGCGGCTTCGACCGAAGCCAGCTGACGCTCCTGCGCCGCCATATGCTCGGCTTCGTCTTCCAGGGTTTCAACCTGCTGTCGCGCACCTCGGCGGTCGAGAATGTCGAGCTGCCGCTGATCTATCGCGGCATGGCGGTGCGTGAGCGGCGGGAGCGGGCCCGCGAAGCCCTGGCGCTGGTCGGCCTCTCCGGCCGCGAGCATCACAAGACGCAGGAACTATCCGGCGGCCAGCAGCAGCGTGTCGCCATCGCCCGCGCCATCGTCACCGAGCCGGCGCTGCTGCTTGCCGACGAGCCGACAGGCAATCTCGACACGAAGACCAGCGTCGAGATCATGGATCTGATGACGCGGCTGAACCGCGAGCAGGGCATCACCATCGTCATGGTCACGCATGAGCCCGATATCGCCGCCTATGCGCAGCGGCTGCTCAGGTTCGTCGACGGCAAGCTGGAGACCGAGGTCGAGCATCGCAGGAGGGCGGATCATGTTCTTTGAGACGCTGAAGCTGGCATTGCGCGCCATCAGCCGCAACATGCTGCGTTCCTTCCTGACCGTGCTCGGCGTCGTCATCGGCGTTGCCGCCGTCATCGCGCTGGTGACGATCGGCAATGGCACCACCGCACAGGTCTCGACCGAACTGTCGCGGCTCGGCACCAACATGCTGTTCGTCCGCCCCGGCCAGTTCGGCCCCGGCCGGGCGAGCTCCGAGGCCAAGCGCTTCAGCGTCAAGGACGTCGCCGCCATCCGCGACCAGATCAGCGGCTTGAGAGCCGTGGCGCCGCTCAATCAGTCGACGGCGACGGTCATCTCAGGCGGCCAGAACCATTCGACCAGCGTCTCCGGCACCACCAACGACTATTTCGTCGCACAGGATTGGAACCTGGCGCTTGGCCGCACTTTTACCCCCGCCGAGGAGCGCGGCCAGTCCCGCTGCATCATCGGCGAAACGGTGCGCTCGCAGCTCTTCGGCGCCGCCGATCCAACCGGCCAGCAGATCCGCGTCGGCAAGGTCTCATGCCCCGTCATCGGCGTGCTTGCCAAGCGCGGCCAGTCCGGCATGGGCACCGATCAGGACGATGTCGTCATTATGCCGGTCAAGGTGTTCCAGCGCCGCATCAGCGGCAACAGCAACGTGCCGCAGATCATCATCTCGGCGCGCGACGGGGTTTCCACAGCCAAGGTGCAGTCTGATGTCGAAGATCTGCTGCGCGAGCGCCGCAAGATCATCCCCGGCCGGCAGGACGATTTCAACGTCAACGACATGACCCAGATCGCCGAGGCGATGACCGGCACGACGACGCTCTTGACCGGCCTGCTCGGCGCCGTTGCCGCCATCAGCCTGCTCGTCGGCGGCATCGGCATCATGAACATCATGCTGGTCTCCGTCACCGAACGAACCCGCGAGATTGGCATCCGGCTGGCGATCGGCGCGCTCGAAAATCAGGTGCTCACCCAGTTCCTGGTCGAAGCCGTCGCGCTCTCACTCTTCGGCGGCATCACCGGCATCGTGCTTGGCCTCAGCCTCGGCTTCGGCGCCGTGACGCTGCTGAAAGTCCCCTTCGTCTTCAGCCCAATGATGATCGCCGTCGCCTTCCTCTTCTCCGCCGCAATCGGCATGATCTTCGGCTATTTCCCGGCGAGACGGGCAGCGCAGCTGAACCCGATCGAGGCGCTGCGGCACGAGTGACCCTGATGAATGCGTCATGGCAGGGTGCATGGGGATCTCATCATTGGCTACGCTGGATGGATCGCTGTACGAGTGCTTGAGATCCCTCCGCGATGTCGTGTGACAATTGTCAATTCTGCATCGCAATAATGCAGACTGGATAAATACAACCCACACTGTAAAATCCTCGTTGTAATAAATGTATATCAAAAGCATGCGGGTCGCTTCGGCCTGCTGCTGATTAGAAATATTGATTTCGGAAGAAAATGTCTGTCGATCAGCGTATCCTGCAGGAAGCATTCCACTGCATCCGCAACCTCCATGAAATTGGCCATCTCTCGGCAATTGTCCACCAGCTGCGCGCATTGGTCGGGGCTGCCAATCTTGCCTATCAAGCTCTTTTCATTCCGGGCCGGATGGCCAATGAACGGCTCGTTGCAGAAACCTATTCCGACAGGTGGAAGAAACTCTATCAGTCGAAAAATTACCTTCGGACCGACCCCATCGAGATCGCCGCACGCAAAACATCTCAACCGTTAGACTGGGGCCATTTGAGGTCTGCATCGAAGGAAACAGCATCGTTCTTCGCGGAAGCAGAGCGCCATGGGGTCGGCAATAACGGCATCTCCATACCTCTTGTCGATGCCCAGGCGGGGCGGGCGCTTTTCAGCGTCACATCAAATCTTGAGGGGGAGGATTGGGCGACTTTCAAGGGCCGTGCTCTGCCATCGCTCATTCAGATCGGCAAAGCCATTCAGCTCCGGACGGCTGAGATCGAGACAAAACCCGCAGCGCAACCTTCTCGCGTTGCCGCATTGACCACCAAGGAAACGGACTATCTGGCGCTTTACGTTGCCGGTTATGAAATCAAACAAATTGGCGACATGCGGTCAGTTTCGGGCACCGCCGTGCGGGCAGCCTTGAATTCCGCCACGGAAAAACTCGATGCTCGTGGACCGCGTCATGCTGGCTATCTCGCAGTAGCACTCGGCATCATTCCGACTTCGGTCATTGTGAGATAGCTGCATAGGAGAGAAGCTTCGCCCGTCTTGCTGTCGCAATTCCAATGCGTCGTTTGTTGGCGTTGGCGCTTTCTGAGGTCGCGGCTCGTGCTCCGAAATGTTGTGGAATAATTCCTCGGAGACGACCCAATTTGGAGCCATCCAAACTTCTCTTTTCATTGAATTCGGATGTGCCTTAAGAGGCTGAATTCAATCATAAATAGATATTTCTCTACCGCTTTGGCCCGAGGTTTAATACTATGGCGGGCATAATCTCTGCTGCATGTCAAGATTTTAAATTAAAAGTTGCGCCTGAATTTCTGTCGCCCTAACGATCTCATGGGGATTATAGCGGCGAGAGAGATGCGGTGCTGGGTAGGAAGCAGCCTCAAGAGTATCGGATTTGCCTTGCCGCTTCAGGTGGCGCGCCTCTCTTTTCGCGTCTAATCAATAGGTTGGAGCTCGCCACGCCGATTTTCACGATCGAGGTCTGCGATCGGGCGATGCCGAGCAAGAGCGTTCCGACGCTAATGGCCCCAATCCTTCTCACAACAGGACTCGTGGTTGAGGTAATTCGCGAGCGCGTGATGCTACGCATGGCTGCAGTGGTTGATGGTGCGCTGACAAAACGCGCCTTTGCTGTGATTTCAGACGATACCTCAAGACGAACGGTAAAAGCTCGCGATCTCAAGCTCCTACCCGCCACGCAGGTTTTCATTCGCAGGACGGATCGAACGGTCCTTCCTTATTTCCTGAACCCAATCAGCGACCACCTCGAGCACGTGTTTCGGGACGAACAACATCAATTCATTTCAACATTTGAATCGCCAGGGGGCTAAAATGGCAGTCATTACGGGAACGGCAGGTAACGATACTCTGAATGGCACGAGCGGAGATGATCAAATCTCCGGCCTCGGAGGCAACGATATCCTCATCGGCGGCGCAGGGGCAGACCGATTGGATGGCGGCGCCGGCGTCGACACGGTGGATTATTCGACCTCGACGGCTGGGGTGACCGTCGACTTTTGGACCAGCACGGGCAGCGGCGGCGATGCTGCCGGTGACACCTATGTTAACATCGAGAAGGCGATCGGCTCGGCCTATGGTGACACGCTGGTCTCGGCGGTGCCAGGACATGTGCTGCAGGGTGGGGCTGGAAACGACGTCTACATTCTTGGCGTTCAGGGCGTCTCCGTCGTCGAAGCGGCTGGCGAGGGCGACGACACGGTGCAGACAGCGCAGGGGACGCTGAGCATCGCGGGCTATGCCAATGTCGAACGGCTGACCTTCACCGGCAGTGTCAACTTCGTCGGCACGGGCAATGCCTTGGACAACACCATCACCGGCGGGGTCGCCAACGATACCCTGGACGGCGGCGCCGGCAATGACCAGCTATTCGGCGGCGCCGGCACCGACATCCTGATCGGCGGCGCAGGCGCAGACCAATTGGATGGCGGCGACGGCGCTGACAATGCGAGCTATAGCTCGAGCACGTCGGCTGTGACGATCAACCTGAAGACCGGCGTGTACACCGGCGATGCGGCCGGCGACACCTTCACCTCGATCGAGGGTTTCATCGGCACGAGTTCTGCCGACACCTTCGTAAGCGGCTCGGACGCCAGCTTCTTCAACGGCGGCGCCGGCGTCGACACGGTGGATTATTCGACCTCGACGGCTGGGGTGAACGTCGACTTCTGGACCAGCACGGGCAGCGGCGGCGATGCTGCAGGCGACACCTATGCCAACATCGAGAAGGCGATCGGCTCGGCCTATGACGATCTGCTGGTCTCGGCGGGATCCGGGAACGTGCTGCAGGGCGGGACCGGGAACGACGTCTACATCCTCGGCGTGCAGGGCGTCAGCGTCGTCGAGGCGGCTGGCGAAGGCGACGACACGGTGCAGACGGCGCAGGGGACGCTGAGCATCGCGGGCTACGCCAATGTCGAGCGGCTGACCTTCACCGGCAGTGTCAACTTCGTCGGCACGGGCAATGCCTTGAACAACATCATCACCGGCGGGATCGCCAACGATACCCTGGACGGCGGCGCCGGCAATGACCAGCTATTCGGCGGCGCCGGCACCGACATCCTGATCGGCGGCGCAGGCGCAGACCAATTGGATGGCGGCGACGGCGCTGACAATGCGAGCTATAGCTCGAGCACGTCGGCTGTGACGATCAACCTGAAGACCGGCGTGTACACCGGCGATGCGGCCGGCGACACCTTCACCTCGATCGAGGGTTTCATCGGCACGAGTTCTGCCGACACCTTCGTAAGCGGCTCGGACGCCAGCTTCTTCAACGGCGGCGCCGGCGTCGACACGGTGGATTATTCGACCTCGACGGCTGGGGTGAACGTCGACTTCTGGACCAGCACGGGCAGCGGCGGCGATGCTGCCGGCGACACCTATGCCAACATCGAGAAGGCGATCGGCTCGGCCTATGACGATCTGCTGGTCTCGGCGGGACCCGGGCACGTGCTGCAGGGCGGGACCGGGAACGACGTCTACATCCTCGGCGTGCAGGGCGTCAGCGTCGTCGAGGCGGCTGGCGAAGGCGACGACACGGTGCAGACGGCGCAGGGGACGCTGAGCATCGCGGGCTACGCCAATGTCGAGCGGCTGACCTTCACCGGCAGTGTCAACTTCGTCGGCACGGGCAATGCCTTGGACAACATCATCACCGGCGGGATCGCCAACGATACCCTGGACGGCGGCGCCGGCAATGACCAGCTATTCGGCGGCGCCGGCACCGACATCCTCATCGGCGGCGCAGGCAATGATGTGCTCCAGGGCGGCGACGGCAATGACACCCTCACCGGTGGCGCGGGGGCAGACCAATTGGATGGCGGCACGGGCAACGATACCGCAGCCTATACCGGCCAGATCACCCTTAATCTGAAGACCGGCGTCCATACAGGCGATGCGGCCGGCGACACCTTCAGCGGCATCGAGGTGCTCAGCGGCTCGTCCGCCAACGACACCTTCGTCGGCAACGGCACGACCATCACCTTCAACGGCGGCGCCGGCACCGACATCGTCGATTATTCCACCTCGGCTGCGGCCGTCAACGTGACCCTTGGGGCTGCCGGGGTGACGACGGTTGCAACGGGCGGCGACGCTGAAGGCAACAGCCTCGTCAACATCGAGCGAGTCGTAGGATCGTCCTTCGCCGATACCTTGGCCTCTTCCACGGCTGGACATAACCTCGTCGGCGGAGCGGGAGACGATATCTATCTGGTCGACAACCAGGGCGTCACCATCGTCGAGGCCGTTGGCGGGGGCACGGACGAGATCCGTACCTCGCTGACAACCTTTTCAATGGCGAACTACACCAATATCGAGCGGGTGACCTTCACCGGCACCGGGGCAGTGAACCTGACCGGTGGCGCCGGCGATGACATCCTCACCGGAGGCGCGGCCAACGATATCCTGGACGGCGCTGGCGGCAACGATATCCTGATCGGCAGCGGGGGCGCCGACCAGCTGATTGGCGGCACAGGGACGGATACCGCCAGCTATGCCAACGCGGCGGCTGCGATCACGCTTAATCTGAAGACCGGGGTCCACACGGGCGACGCCGCCGGCGACACCTTTACCGGCATCGAAGCATTCGAGGGATCGAACTTCGACGACACCTTCTTCAGCTCGGCTTCGGCGGACACTCTGAATGGCGCAGCAGGCACGCTGGATACGATCGATTATTCGCTCTCCAGTGATGCGGTAAACGTCGACCTGACGACCAACATCGTAAGCGGTGGCGATGCGGCGGGTGACGTTCTGGCCAACTTCGAACGGGTCGTCGGTTCTTCTTTCGCCGACACCCTGGCCTCTTCGACTTCTGGGCACGCCCTCGTCGGAGGAGCGGGAGACGATATCTATCTCGTCGGCAACCAAGGCGTGACGATTACGGAGGCCACTGGCGGGGGCACGGACGAAATCCGCACCGCGCTGGCAACCTATTCGATGGCGGCTTTCGCCAATGTCGAGCGGCTGACCTTCACCGGTACCGGCAACGCGACCCTGACCGGCAATAGCGGCAATAACGTCATATCAGGTGGAACCGGCAATGATACGCTGATTGGTGGCGCCGGCGCCGATCAACTGATCGGCGGGGCCGGCACGGATACCGCCAGCTATGCCAATGCAGCGGCCGCAATCACGATCAATCTGAAGACTGGCGTCCACATTGGCGATGCCGCCGGAGATACCTTCAGCAGTATCGAGACGTTCATCGGCTCTTCCTCCAAGGACACCTTCGTCGGCAACGGTACGGCCGTCACCTTCAACGGCGGTGTCGGCACCGACACCGTCAGCTATTCCTCTTCGGCTGCAGCGGTCAGCGTGATCCTTGGGGCGAGCGGCGTGACGACTATCGCATCGGGCGGCGACGCCGAGGGCAACAGACTCATCAGCATCGAGCAGGTCATCGGCTCGGCCTTCGCAGACACGCTCGGCTCGACCGCCACGGCCACCCAGACGCTGCAGGGCGGCGGCGGCAACGATACCTATGTCGTCAGCTCCCAGAACATCGTCATCACCGAATCGTCAGGCGCCGGCGACGACGAGATCCGCACCACCGCGACCTCCTACTCGATGGCGGCCTACGCCAATGTCGAGCATCTCACCTTCACCGGCACCGGCAACGCGACCCTGACCGGCAATGCCGGCGACAACGTCATATCAGGTGGAACGGGCAACGATACGCTGATCGGCGGTGCCGGAGCCGACCAGTTGATCGGTGGTGCCGGGACGGATACCGCCAGCTATGCCAATGCGACAGCCGCGATCACTCTCGATTTGAAGACCGGGGTCCATACAGGTGACGCCGCCGGCGACAGCTTCGACAGCATCGAGACGTTCATCGGTTCGAACTTCAACGACACCTTCTTCAGTTCAGCTTCGGCGGACCATCTGAATGGCGGAGCGGGCACTCTGGATACGATCGATTATTCGCTCTCCAGTGATGCGGTCAATATCAACCTGACGACCAATGTCGTCAGCGGTGGCGATGCAATGGGTGATGTTCTCGCCAACTTCGAACGGGTCGTCGGCTCTTCCTTCGCCGACACTCTGGGCTCTTCGACATCAGGACACGCCCTCGTCGGAGGCGCGGGAGACGATATCTACCTTGTCGACGCCCAGGGCGTGACGATCACGGAGGCTGCTGGAGAGGGGACGGACGAGATCCGCACCACGTTGACAACCTATTCGATGGCGAACGACACCAACGTCGAGCGGCTGACCTTCACCGGCACCGGCAACGCAACACTGACCGGCAACACCGGCGACAACATCATCACCGGCGGCACCGGCAATGATACGCTGAATGGCGGCGGCGGAGCCGATCAGCTGCATGGCGGCAGCGGCGATGACACGCTCTTCAGCGGCACTGGCGATTTCCACCTCTATGGCGACGACGGCAGCGATACGTTGAACCTGATATTGGGCCAAGGCTTCGCCGATGGCGGCAATGATGGCGACACCTACCATGTGAACATGGCTCTTGCTGCGACAATCAAGGACACCGGTGTCGGAGGAAGTGACGCCGTGTATCTGGACAGGGTTCTGTCCTTTGCGGATTTGGATAACATGAGAGTGGGGGATGATCTTGTTCTTCAATCTCATGCCGACGCGACGGCCGGCACAGGCTATGAAAACGCTACGGTGATACTGCAAGACTGGTACGCCGGAGCAAACAGCATCGAGTTCTTCTACCTTGCGGATGGCACGCAGGTTTCGGGAACTCTGTTCAGTTAAGTTTGGCCTGAGGCAACGCAGCCGCAGGAATAGCGGTTGCGTTGCGCTCGAAGTAAACTTGAGGAAAGCTGAGGCTCCGTCATGCCGCTCAACAGGCTGGTGATCTACGCCGGGAACGTCGAGGAAACGGCGCGGTTTTACGAGAAGCATTTCGGATTCAAGGCGACCAGCCTGCCCGGCGATCGCATCGTTGAACTCGTCGCTCAGGACGGCGGCGCCAATATAATGCTGCATCAGGCGGCCAAAGGGCAGCGGAGCGGCCAATCCATCGTCAAGCTCGTCTTCGACGTAGAGGATGTCGAGGCCTTCTGCATGCGGTGCGCAGAGAACGGTCTGGAGTTCGGCGCTCTTCACAAGGCTGACGGTTATGTGTTCGCCAATGCAAAAGATCCCTGTCAAAATTCGATTTCGGTATCCAGCCGGGCATTTCGCAAGAGCTGACCGGAAGGGTAGGCGCCGGTATCATAGAGCGCTCGACGCGGGGCGGCTCTTTACGCCGTGGGTGAGTTCGGGAAGAACGCCAATCCCGCTCTCTGTATTCCTCGGCCTTGAGCCGAGGATCCATGCCATTATCGCTGGTGGATGTGGTGCGGATGCTCGACTCAAGGCCGAGCATGACGGAGGGTGGGGCGAGTGAAGGGAGTTCTTTTGCGGCGCAGACGACCAGGTCAGCAATCGCATTCGTCGAATTCACACGGCTGTTATCTCTTTGTCTCCATTCTGATATTTCAATGCCGACTTGTCTTCGGTTTTTGACCGTGCCACTATGTGATATATCAGATTGATCAGCGGATTTCCGGCATGCAGACGTCACAGAGCCATCTTGCCTATCTCGCGCTGGAGCATCTGATCGTGACGCTGGTGCTGAAGCCGGGTGCGCTGGTCACCGAAAAGCAGTTGATCGATATGGCGGGCCATGGGCGCACGCCGGTGCGCGAGGCGATCCAGAAGCTTGCCTGGCAGGGGCTGGTCCTGGTGAAGCCGCGTGTCGGGCTGCAGGTGGCCGAGATTGCGCCCGGGGATCACGGCAATGTCATGCAGGTGCGCCGCGAGCTGGAGCCGATTGCGGCAAGCCTCGCAGCCGAACATGCGACGGACGAACAGCGCGTCCGCCTTGGCGACTGCGCCCGCGCGATGGAGGACTGCGCCGTCACCGGCAATCTCGCCGGCTTCTTCGCCGCCGACAAGACCTTTGACGAAATCCTCGAGGATGCCTGTCCGAACGGCTTCATCATGGCGGCACTTGGCCCGGTGCAGACGCATGCGCGTCGCCTCTGGTATTCCACCGCAAATCCGGAGCGCATGGACCGCGCCATTGCGCTGCACGTCGCCGTCATCCGCGCCATTCGGCAGGGCAGGCCGGAGGAGGCGCATGCTGCGATGGCGACCCTGATCGACTATCTCGCCCGCCCATAAAAACGGCCCCGTTTCCGGAGCCGTCGTCAGATCAGGGTGTCGAAGGAAACGTCAGCCGACGAAGGCGCGTTCGATGACGAATTCGGCAGGCTTGCTGTTGGCACCTTCATTGAGGCCGCCCTTTTCGAGCAGCTCCTTTGTATCCTTCAGCATGGCCGAGGAGCCGCAGATCATGCCGCGGTCGATCGCCGGGTCGAGCGGCGGCACGCCGAGATCGGTAAACAGCTTGCCGGAGGAGATCAGGTCGGTGATGCGGCCGCGATATTCGAAATCTTCGCGGGTGACGGTCGCGTAGTGGCGCAGCTTGTCGCCGACGACTTCCTTCAGCAACTCGTCGTTCTGGATCTCCTCGACGAGGTCGAAGCCGTATTTCAGCTCGGCGACATCGCGCGTCGTATGGGTGAGGATGACTTCCTCGAACTTTTCATAGGTTTCGGGATCGCGGATCAGGCTGGCGAAAGGCGCAATGCCGGTTCCCGTCGAGAACATATAGAGGCGGCGGCCCGGCGTCAGCGCGTCGAGCACCAGCGTGCCCGTCGGCTTCTTGCGCATCAGCACCTGGTCGCCCGGCTTGATCGCCTGCAAGTGAGAAGTCAGCGGGCCGTCCGGCACCTTGATCGAGAAGAATTCGAGCTCTTCGGCCCAGGCGGGGCTGGCGATCGAATAGGCGCGGAAGACCGGTTTGCCCTCGACCATCAGGCCGATCATCGCGAATTCGCCGGAACGGAAACGGAAGCCCTGCGGCCGGGTCATCGTGAAACGGAAGAGCCGGTCGGTGTAATGCGTCACAGAAAGCACCGTCTCGGCGTAAACGCCGGCGGGGATGGACGAGGCGAAGTCTTCGGTCTTTGCAGGCGCGTTCATTGCGGTAGCGGATCCCGTTTCGTCGGATGAACTGTCGGATGCGAGGCAGATATTACATATCGGGCTCGAATTAAAGGCATTCCATTCCACGCAGTGCGCCTGAAGGGAAATATGCATGTCATTGTCAGGATTCAATGGCCAACCAGGGGGCAGCGGGCAATGTTGTATTTCCCGCTGGCGAAGCCCGGCAAAGGATGCATATTAGGGCGGCGCGCCTGGACTGCACGCCGGTTTTCGGCAAAAACGGTGCGACAACAAAGACCTACGGCGTCGGGACCCGATTCAGGAATGAGGGGCCGGTGATGGTTGGCAAAAACAAGCTTGCCGGGGCGAGCGCGATAGGGCGGTCGGGGGAATATGAAGATTTTTAAGTACAAGCGCGTTCCTTACGCGGAGATGCGCGCCTTTTCCGTCCACATCCTGACGGCCTCCGGATCCTTCCTGGCCTTCCTCGGCGTCGTTGCCGCCGCCGAGCACCGCTTTATCGACATGTTCTGGTGGCTGGGCCTGGCCCTTCTCGTCGACGGCATAGACGGGCCGATCGCCCGCAAGGTGCGCGTCAAGGAAGTGCTGCCGAACTGGTCCGGCGATACGCTCGACAATATCATCGATTACGTCACCTATGTGCTGTTGCCGGCTTTCGCGCTCTATCAAAGCGGGATGATCGGCGAGCCCTGGTCCTTCGTCGCCGCCGGCATGATCGTCGTTTCCAGTGCCATCTATTATGCCGATATGGGCATGAAGACCGACGAGTATTTCTTCTCCGGCTTCCCCGTCGTCTGGAACATGATCGTCTTCACGCTGTTCGTTATCGATGCCAGCGCGACGACGGCGCTCGCCGTCGTGACGGTTTCGGTGGTGCTGACCTTCCTGCCGATCAATTTCCTGCACCCGGTCCGCGTCAAAAGGCTGCGCCCGCTCAATCTCGGCGTCTTCTTCCTGTGGTCGGCGCTGGGCATTTTTTCGCTGCTGATGCACTTCGACACGCCCGAATGGGCGCTCATTCTCTTCATCGTGACCGGGCTCTATCTTTACGTCATCGGCGCGGTGCTGCAATTCTTCCCCGCCCTCGGACGCAAAGCTTAGGATGACCAAGATGACGAAAACGCAGGCGGTTTCATTTTCGAGAACGGGCGGGCCGGAGGTCTTCGACTATGTCGAACTCGATCTGCCGTCGCCCGCAGCCGGCGAGGTGCAGATCCGCCAGGCGGCGGTCGGCCTCAATTTCATCGATGTCTATTTCCGCAACGGCACCTACAAGGCGCCGCATCTGCCCTTCGTCACCGGCAAGGAGGGCGCCGGCACCGTGACGGCGGTCGGCCCCGGCGTTGTGGATTTCAAGATCGGCGATCGTGTCGCCTATGCCAGCGCCGACGGTGCCTATAGCGCCGAGCGCAATATCGAGACGCGCCATCTGGTGCATGTGCCCGATGGCATCGAACTCGAAACGGCAGCGGCGATGATGCTGAAGGGCATGACCGCTGAATATCTCTTGAATCGCACCTTCAAGGTCGGCCCCGAGACGGTCCTCTTGTTTCATGCCGCCGCCGGCGGCGTTGGGCTGATCGCCGGCCAATGGGCAAAAGCGCTCGGCGCCACCGTCATCGGCACGGCGGGCTCTGAAGACAAGGTCCAGCTGGCGCTCGCCCATGGCTACGACCACGCGATCAACTACAAGAGCGAAGACTTCGCCGTCCGGGTCCGCGAGATCACCGCCGGCAGGGGCGTCGATGTCGTCTATGATTCGATCGGCCGCGATACTTTTCCACAGTCGCTCGATTGCCTGAAGCCGCGCGGCCTTTTTGCCTCTTTCGGCCAATCCTCCGGGCCGATCGAGAACTTTACCCTGGCGATGCTGGCGCAGAAGGGCTCGCTGTTTGCGACGCGGCCGACGCTCTTCACCTATATCGCCGCCCGCCAGGAGCTGATCGACAGCGCCAAGGCGCTATTTGATGTTGTGCAAAGCAACAAAGTGCGTATCAATATCAATCAAACCTATCCGTTGCGTGAGGTTGGGCAGGCTCACGCGGATCTGGAAACAAGAAAAACAACAGGAACGACGCTGCTGATTCCATGAGATCCGAACGGGCCGATCAGCAGAAGAAATGAGGGGAACGTGTCGCCATTGAATGTGCCGGAGTCCGGTGCGTTACTATCCGTCCAGAAGCTGACGAAGTTTTTCGGTGGCTTTGCCGCCTGCAATGAAATCGATCTCGATATCGCGCCGGGCGAAATTCATGCGCTTCTCGGCGAAAATGGCGCAGGCAAATCCACCCTTGTGAAGATGCTGTTCGGCGTTCTGGAGCCGACCAACGGGCAAATCCTCTGGGAAGGCAAGCCGGTCACGGTCACCTCGCCGGGCGAGGCCCGCAAGCTCGGCATCGGCATGGTCTTCCAGCATTTTTCGCTGTTCGAGGCGCTGACCGTTGCCGAAAACATTGCGCTGTCGCTCGATGATGCCATTCCGATCGGCAAGATCGCCGAGGAGGCGAGGGCGCTCTCTCAAGCTTACGGCCTGCCGCTCGACCCGCATGCCCATGTCGCCGATCTCTCGGTCGGCGAGCGCCAGCGCATCGAGATCGTCCGCGCGCTGCTGCAGAACCCGAAGCTGATCATTCTCGACGAGCCGACCTCGGTGCTGACGCCGCAGGAGGCCGATAGGCTGTTCGAAACATTGTTCAAGCTGCGCGCCGAGGGCCGCTCGGTTCTCTATATCAGCCATCGCCTGGAAGAGGTGCAGCGCATCTGCGATCGCGCCACCGTGCTGCGCCATGGCCGCGTCACCGGCGCCTGCGATCCGAAGCAGGAAACGCCTGCCTCGCTTGCCCGGATGATGGTCGGCAGCGAGGTGGCGACCGTCACCCATCCCGAGCGCTCGGACAAGGGCGAGGTGCAGCTTGCCGTTGCCAACCTGTCGGTTCCCGCGCGCACGCCATTCGCCATGCCGCTGCGCGATGTCTCCATGGCTGTGCGCGCAGGCGAAATCCTTGCCATTGCCGGTGTTGCCGGCAACGGCCAGAGCGAGCTCTTCGATGCGCTCTCCGGCGAATATCCGGTCGCTTCGCCCGAGGCAATCGTCATCCGCAAGAAGCCTGTGGGCACCGAGGGCATCACCGCCCGCCGCCTGCTCGGCGCCGGTTTCGTGCCGGAGGAGCGGCATGGCCATGCCGCCGTTTCTGCGATGAAACTGTCGGACAATCTGGTGCTCGCCCGCAGCCAGTCGGATCGCAAGGCGTTTCTCGGCCTGCTCGGCATCATCCGCCACGGCGCGGTAAAATCTGCCGCACGGCGGATTTCCGAGGCGATGGATGTGCGCAAGAGCGGCGACGACCCGGCCGCCGGCTCGCTCTCCGGCGGCAATCTGCAGAAATTCATCGTCGGCCGCGAACTCGACCGCCAGCCGGCCGTGCTGGTCGTCAACCAGCCGACCTGGGGTGTCGATGCCGGGGCTGCAAGCCGCATCCGCCAGGCGCTGGTCGATCTTGCAAAGGCCGGCTCCGCCGTCGTCGTCATCAGTCAGGATCTCGACGAGATCTTCGAAGTGGCGACCGATATCGCCGTCATCTCCGAGGGACGCCTTTCCAGCCCGTTTCCATCAGGCGAACTGACGCGCGAAAAGATCGGCCTGCTGATGGGCGGCCTGCATCAGAGCGGCGGCGCTCCAGAGGCGCCCCATGCGCATTGAAGAGGCAGCCCATGCGCATTGAACTCGAAAAACGCCCCGACGTCTCGAAGCTCTATACCTTCGTCTCGCCGCTGCTGGCCCTTGTGCTGACACTGGTGTTCGGCGCCATCATGTTCGCCATGCTCGGCAAGGACCCTGTGGAGGCGCTGGACGCCTTCTTTGTCGAGCCGCTGCTCGAGGTCTGGTCGCTGCACGAACTGGCGATCAAGGCCGCACCGTTGATCCTGATCGCCGTCGGCCTGGCGGTCTGCTATCGCTCGAACAACTGGAATATCGGCGCCGAAGGCCAGTTCACCATCGGCGCCATCACCGGCTCCTATCTGCCGATCGTCTTCTACGACTGGCATTCGCCGCTCGTCCTGCCGCTGATGCTCATCCTCGGAGCGCTCGGCGGTGCGCTTTTCGCCGCCATTCCGGCGCTGTTGAAGGCGCATTTCAACACCAACGAAATCCTGACGTCGCTGATGCTGGTCTATATCGCCCAGCTCTTCCTCGACTGGCTGATCCGCGGCGCCTGGCGCGATCCGAAGGGCTTCAACTTTCCGGTCTCGCGCGATTTCGCCCCTGAGGCGGTGCTGCCGGCGATCTGGGAAGAATCGGGCCGAGCCCATTGGGCCTTCATCTTCGCCATTATCGCGGCGATCGGCGTCTGGTTCATGCTGCGTTATACGCTGAAAGGCTTCGAGATCGTCGTGCTCGGCCAGTCGGAGCGGGCAGGGCGCTTTGCCGGTTTCTCGTCGAAGAAGATGATCTGGTTCAGCTTCCTCTTTTCCGGCGCTCTTGCCGGCCTTGCCGGGATAGCCGAGGTTTCCGGCTCGATCGGCCACCTGCAGCCGGCGATCTCGCCGGGCTACGGCTTCACCGCCATCATCGTCGCCTTTTTGGGACGCCTCAATCCGCTTGGCATCATCGCCTCCGGCCTGGTGCTGGCATTGACCTATCTCGGCGGCGAGGCGGCACAGCTGTCGCTCGGCGTCTCCGACAAGGTCACCCGCGTCTTCCAGGGCCTGCTGCTCTTCTTCGTGCTCTCCTGCGATACGCTGATCTATTACAAAATCCGCATCGTCTGGTCGCGGCTGAGAGGTGGGGCGGCATGAGCATCTTCGAAGCCATCCTGCTGACCGTCATCACCGCCTCGACGCCGCTCGTCATCGCCGCCCTCGGTGAACTCGTCACGGAGCGTTCCGGCGTTCTCAATCTCGGCGTCGAAGGCATGATGATCATGGGCGCGGTCGCTGCATTTGCCGGCGCGCAGATCTCGGGCTCGCCCTATGTCGGCATCGTCTGCGGCATTGCCGCGGGCGCGCTTTTTTCGCTTCTCTTCGCCTTCCTGACGCTGACGCTGGTGGCAAATCAGGTGGCGACGGGACTGGCGCTCACCCTTCTCGGCCTCGGCGTATCGGGCATGCTCGGCGAAGCCTATGTCAGCATGCCCGGCATCCGGCTGGGAGAAATCGTCATTCCGGTCCTCTCCGACATTCCGGTCATTGGCCACGTTCTCTTCCGGCAGGATCTGATCTTCTACCTGTCGATTGCGCTTGTGGTCGGTGTCAGCTGGTTCCTGTTCCGCAGCCGGGCCGGGCTGAAGCTGAGGGCGATCGGCGACAGTCACGCTTCGGCGCATGCGCTCGGCATTCAGGTTATCCGCACGCGCTATCTGGCGGTGATGTTCGGCGGCGCCTGCGCCGGGCTTGCCGGCGCGCAGCTGTCGCTCGTCTACACCCCGCAATGGGCGGAGAACATGTCGGCCGGCCGCGGCTGGATCACGCTGGCGCTGGTGGTCTTCGCCTCCTGGCGGCCGTGGCGGGTCTTTGCCGGCGGTTATCTCTTCGGCGCGGTCACCATCCTGCAGCTGCACGCACAGGCCTTCGGTCTCGGCATTCCCTCGCAGTTCCTCTCGATGCTGCCCTATGCCGCGACTATTGTGGTTCTCATCATCATTTCTCATAATCGGCGCACGACGTTGATCAATACGCCCGCCTCGCTCGGAAAAGCCTTCGTGCCGGAGCGATAAAGCAACACGATAAAGACGGGTTTCCGCAATAACTTCAAACCAACAGGGGTTCCCATGAAGAAATACGCATTGACACTCGCCGCCTCGGCTGCCGCCGTGATCGGCATCTCGTCGGCCGCTCAGGCTGCCGATAAGACGAAGGTCTGCTTCGTCTATGTCGGTTCGCACACCGATGGCGGTTATTCGCAGGCGCATGATCTCGGCCGCCAGCAGGTCCAGGCCGAATTCGGCGACAAGATCGAAACGCCTTACCTCGAAAACGTGCCGGAAGGCCCGGACGCTGAGCGCGCCATCGAGCGCCTTGCCCGTTCCGGCTGCAAGCTGATCTTCACGACGTCCTTCGGCTTCATGGATGCGACAGTCAAGGTTGCCGCCAAGTTCCCGAAGGTCAAGTTCGAGCACGGCACCGGCTACAAATCCGGCCCCAACCTCGCCACCTACAATTCTCGCTTCTATGAAGGCCGCTACATCCTCGGCCAGATCGCCGCCAAGACCTCGAAGAACCATGGTGCGGCCTACATCGCCTCCTTCCCGATCCCGGAAGTGGTGATGGGCATCAACTCCTTCGAGCAGGGCGCCAAGTCGATCGATCCGAGCTTCAAGCTGAAGGTCATCTGGGTCAACACCTGGTTCGACCCGGGCAAGGAAGCCGATGCCGCCAAGGCGATGGTCGACCAGGGCGTCGACGTTCTGACCCAGCACACCGATACCACGGCGCCGATGCAGGTTGCCGAAGAACGCGGCATCCACGCCTTCGGCCAGGCATCCGACATGATCGCGGCAGGCCCCAAGGCGCAGCTGACGGCGATCGTCGATACCTGGGGCACCTACTACTCCAAGCGTGTTCACGCGCTTCTGGACGGCACCTGGAAGTCCGAGCAGAGCTGGGACGGCCTGAAGGACGGCATCCTGAAGATGGCGCCCTACACCAACATGCCTGACGACGTGAAGAAGATGGCCGAGGAAACCGAAGCCAAGATCAAGTCGGGCGAGGTGCATCCCTTCACCGGTCCGATCAATAAGCAGGACGGCACGCCTTGGCTGAAGGCCGGCGAGAAGGCCGATGACGGCACGCTGCTCGGCATGAATTTCTATGTCGAAGGCGTCGACGACAAGCTGCCGGCGCAATAAGCCGCCTTCAATTCGCAGTTGCGAAGAGCGCCCCTGTGGGCGCTCTTTTTTTTGCTGCGCTGCATGCAAAGATTCCGATTTACAAAAGTAATACTATATGATTTTTTGACCCTGCGCCGCGAGACGCGGCTTGGGAGGAAATCATGAAATTGAAGACTGCACTTTTGAGTGCCACGATTCTTGCTGCCTGCATGTTCGGTTCGGCTTCGGCCGCCGGATTGACCGTCGGCTTCTCGCAGATCGGCTCGGAATCGGGCTGGCGCGCGGCTGAAACGACTGTAACCAAGGAACAGGCCAAGAAGCGCGGCATCGATCTGAAGTTTGCCGATGCGCAGCAGAAGCAGGAAAATCAGATCAAGGCTCTGCGCTCCTTCATTGCTCAGGGCGTCGATGCCATCCTCATTGCTCCGGTCGTCGAAACCGGCTGGGACGACGTTCTGAAGGAAGCCAAGGAAGCCAAGATTCCGGTCATCCTTCTTGACCGCACCATCAAGGCTCCAGACGATCTCTACCTGACGGCTGTTACCTCGGATCTCGTCCACGAAGGCAAGGTCGCTGGTGACTTCCTGGTCAAGACCGTCGGCGACAAGAAGTGCAACGTTGTCGAGTTGCAGGGCACGACCGGTTCGTCGCCGGCCATCGCCCGCAAGAAGGGCTTCGAAGAAGCGCTCGCCGGCCACGACAACCTCAAGATCGTTCGCAGCCAGACCGGCGACTTCACCCGCACCAAGGGCAAGGAAGTCATGGAAAGCTTCCTGAAGGCCGAGAATGGCGGCAAGGATATCTGCGCTCTCTACGCCCATAATGACGATATGGCCGTCGGCGCCATCCAGGCGATCAAGGAAGCCGGCCTGAAGCCCGGCAAGGATATCCTCGTCGTCTCGATCGACGCCGTTCCGGATATCTTCAAGGCGATGTTTGAAGGCGAGTCCAATGCCACGGTCGAGCTGACGCCGAATATGGCAGGTCCGGCCTTCGATGCGCTCGACGCCTACCTGAAGGACAAGAAGGCTCCGCCGAAGTGGATCCAGACCGAATCCAAGCTTTACACGCCTGCCGACGAGCCGATGAAGGTCTACGAAGAGAAGAAGGGTCAGGGCTACTGATCTGATTTGACGCCGCTGCATAATCCCTGAATCGGGAGCGATTGAGGGGGAAATGATGCAGCAATCAAGCGCTGTAGAACCGCACCGGCCCATCATGGACCGGTGCGGAACTGCCTTGCCGCCTTGGGACGTCATGTCCGGCCGCGGCGCGGCTTTTGCCGTCAATATCAGGAAAACAGACCCTTATGATTCACGATTTCGAGAACGTTCTCGCGGCTTCCGGAATATCGAAATTCTTTCCCGGCGCGGTGGCGTTGGACAAGGTCGATTTCACGCTGCGCAAGGGCGAGGTGCACGCGCTGCTGGGCGAAAACGGTGCCGGCAAATCGACACTGATCAAATGCATCACCGGCGCCTATCATCGTGACGAGGGCAGCCTGACGCTCGACGGCCAGGAAATCAATCCGGCCAATACGCTCGCCGCCCAGAAGCTCGGCATCGGCACGGTCTACCAGGAAGTCAACCTGCTGGCCAATCTGAGCGTCGCCGAAAACCTCTTTCTTGGACGCCAGCCAAGGCGTTTCGGCATGACCGACGTGCGCGCGATGAACCGCAAGGCGCGCGAACTGCTGACCGGTTACGGCATCGATATCGACGTCACCGCCGAGCTTGGCCGCTTCTCCGTCGCCGTCCAGCAGGTGGTCGCCATCGCCCGTGCCGTCGATCTTTCCGGCAAGGTGCTGATATTGGACGAGCCGACGGCAAGCCTCGACAACCAGGAAGTGGCGCTGCTCTTCCGCATCATCGAGGACCTGAAGAAGCGCGGTCTGGGCATCGTCTTCATTACCCATTTTCTCGAGCAGGTCTATGCGATCAGCGACCGCATCACCGTGCTGCGCAACGGCAAGCTCGTCGGCACCCGCGACGTCGCCGATCTGCCGCGCCAGGGCCTGATCGCCATGATGCTCGGCCGCGAATTGGCGCATGTCGAGGAGACGGTCAGGGAACGCAGCCTTGCTGCCGGCGAGGTCCGCTATCGTTTCGCAGGCTACGGCAAGCGCGGCAAGGTCAAGCCCTTCGATCTCGATGTGCGCGCCGGCGAAGTGGTCGGCATTGCCGGGCTGCTCGGCTCCGGCCGCACCGAAACCGCCGAACTGCTCTTCGGCGTCGAACATGCCGATAGCGGCAGCGCCACGATCGACGGCCAGCCGGTCACGCTTTCGAGCCCGCGCGCCGCAATCGAAAAAGGCTTCGGCTTCTGCCCCGAGGACCGCAAGACCGACGGCATCGTCGGCGACCTGTCGATCCGGGAGAACATTGCGCTTGCGCTGCAGGCCCGCCGCGGCTGGACCCGGCCGCTGTCGCGCGCCGAGCAGAATGCGCTTGCCGACCGCTACATCAAGGCGCTCGATATCCGCACCACCGACCGCGAGAAGCCGATCCGCCTGCTTTCCGGCGGCAACCAGCAGAAAGCGATCCTTGCCCGCTGGCTGGCGACCAACCCGAAGTTCCTGATCCTCGACGAGCCGACCCGCGGCATCGATGTCGGCGCCCATGCCGAGATCATCCGCCTTATCGAACAGCTCTGCGCCGAAGGCATGTCGCTGATCGTGATTTCATCGGAACTTGAAGAGCTTGTCGCCTATAGTTCACGTGTCATCGTCCTTCGCGACAGGCAGCATATCGCCGAGTTGACCGGGGAACGTATCACCGCCGCCGGCATCGTCGATGCCATCGCTGCCGCCGAACACAAGATGGAGGATGCATGAGGTCCTCGCTGAACGCGCTGGCTTTTCGCCTGGCGCCGCAATTGATCGCGCTCGCTGTTATTCTTTTGTTGAATTTCATGACGTCGCCGCAGTTTTTTAATGTCGTGGTTCAGAACGACCGGCTCTATGGCAGCCTGATCGACGTGCTCAATCGCGGCGCGCCGGTGGCGTTGCTGGCGATCGGCATGACGCTGGTGATTGCCACCAAGGGCATCGACCTCTCCGTCGGGGCGGTTATCGCCATCTGCGGCGCCGTCGCCGCCTCGTCGATTGTCTCAGGAAATTCAGTTGGTTACACCATTGTCTTGACGCTGGCGATCGGCATTGCTTGCGGCGTCTGGAACGGTTTCCTGGTGGCGGTCCTCAATATCCAGCCGATCATCGCCACGCTGGTGCTGATGGTCGCCGGCCGCGGCATCGCCCAGCTCATCACCGAAGGCGCCATCCTCACCTTCAACGATGACGGGCTGACCTTCTTCGGCAGCGGCTCCATGGCCCTCCTGCCAATGCCTGTCGTCATCTGGCTGCTCGTCGGCCTGCTCGTCATCCTGCTTGTGCGCCGCACGGCGCTCGGCATGCTGATCGAGGCCGTCGGCATCAATCGTCGTGCCAGCACGCTCTCCGGCATTCAGACGCCGGTGCTGCTGATGGCCGTCTATATGCTGAGCGGGCTCTGCGCCTCGATCGCCGGCATCATCGTCGCCGCCGACATCAAGGGTGCCGACGCCAACAATGCCGGCCTCTGGCTGGAACTCGATGCCATCCTCGCTGTCGTCGTCGGCGGCAATTCGCTGCTCGGCGGCCGCTTCAGCATTCTCGGATCGCTGATCGGCGCGATGATCATCCAAGCTGTCAATACCGGCATCCTGTCTTCCGGCTTCCCGCCTGAATTCAACCTGATCATCAAGGCGGTCATCATTATCGTCATCCTCGTCATCCAGTCGCCGGCGGTGCAATCGCTCGCCATCTTCGCCAGCCGCCGGCAGGGCGGAAGGGAGCAGCCGAAATGAACTCCAAATACCTGCCGCTGCTGGCGACCATCGTCATCTTCGTGCTCGCCTATGCCGGCTGCACGCTGCAATATCCGAACATGCTGTCGACCCGCGTCATCGGCAATCTTCTGACCGACAACGCCTTTCTCGGCATCGCCGCCGTCGGCATGACCTTCGTCATCATCTCCGGCGGCATCGATCTGTCGATCGGATCGATCATCGCTTTCACCGGCGTCTTCCTGGCGGTGATCCTGCAGAAAACCTCGATCCATCCGCTGCTCGCCTTCGCGCTGGTGCTCGTCATCACCACTGCCTTCGGCGCGGTCATGGGTGCAATCATCCATTATCTCGAGATGCCGGCCTTCATCGTCACGCTTGCCGGCATGTTCCTGGCGCGCGGCATGGCCTTCGTGCTCTCGATCGACAGCATTCCGATCGACCACGAATATTATTCGACGCTGACCAGCCTCTATTGGCGGCTGCCCGGCGGCGGACGGCTGACGCTGATCGGCGCCATCATGCTTCTGGTCTTTGCCGTCGGCATTTTCATCGCCCAGCGGACCCGCTTCGGCACCAATGTCTATGCGCTCGGCGGCGGCCCGCAGACGGCGCGGCTGATGGGCGTGCCGGTGGGACGCACGACAATCCAGATTTATGCTCTGTCGGGCTTTCTGGCAGGCCTTTCCGGGATCGTTTTTTCGCTGTACACCTCTGCCGGATATTCTCTTGCAGCAGTCGGTGTCGAACTCGATGCCATCGCGGCGGTCGTCATTGGGGGGACGCTGCTGACCGGAGGAGCGGGATTCGTGGCGGGAACCTTGATCGGTATCCTGATCCAGGGGCTCATTCAGACCTACATCACCTTCGACGGTACGCTGTCGAGCTGGTGGACCAAGATCCTGATTGGGCTTTTGCTGTTTGCATTCATCCTGATGCAGAAAGCCATCCTGTTCGTTTCCAGTCTGAACAAGAGGTACGCCTGAGGGGAGAGGGATCGCTTGCGCAACAAATTGGACGAGACCCGCAAGACGGGGCGCAGAACCCGGACGAGCCACGCACAGGTGGTCGACGAACTCGGCAAGGAAATCGTCGCCGGCACCTATCCCGTCGGCACGATCCTGCCGGGCGACACCGAACTGGCGCAACGCTTCAAGGTGTCCCGTACCGTCTTGCGTGAGACGATGAAGACGCTTGCCGCCAAGGGCATGGTCGTCGCCAAGGCGCGGGTCGGCACGCGTGTGACCGAAAAGAACCTTTGGAACATGTTCGACAGCGAGATCATCGCCTGGCATTTCGACAATGGCGTGACGGAAGAGTTCCTGCTGCAGCTCTACGATATTCGTCTCGCCATCGAACCCTTCGCCGCCGGTCTCGTCGCCGAACGGGCGAATGCCGAGGATATCGAGACGCTGCGCGCACTGGCGCTCGAGATGGCGGCGAGCGGCCATACTGCCGACAGCCTTGCGCTCGCCGACCTTAACTTTCACCTGGCGCTGGCCGAAGCTTCCCACAATCCCTTCATGCGCACCTTGGGCAGCCTCATCGAAGCGGCCCTCGTCGGCATGTTCCGCATGAGCACGCCGCCATCCGAAAACGGCTTTGCCAATATCGCCGACACCCACATGCGCATCGTCGACGCGATCGTTTCCGGCGACAGCCTTGCTGCGCGCCGCGCCATGGAGCTCGTCATTCTGGATGGTCGCCATCATGTGCACGAGGCCTTCGTCGCCCGTGGTTCCGAAACCGTCATCGTGCCGATTTCGACCGAAATTTCACATCAGTAAAGGCATTGCTGACTGCGGCGCCATGCATCTTTTGGGGCGCGCAAAGCACGCTGCAAGGCTTTCAATCCGCGCCGCGTGCTTTCCGAAAATCGATTCCGATTTCACGAATTATGCAGTATGAGGCAACAAAGCCGCCTCATGGCGCGGATTCGCGGAGCAGATCATGGAACGTACTTGTCTTGCCGTCATCCTTGCCGCCGGTGACAGCACGCGGATGAAATCCTCGAAATCGAAGGTGCTGCATCCGGTCGCCGGCCGGCCGATGATCGCCCATGTGGTCGAGGCGGTCGCCTCCGCCGGCATATCCTCCGTCGCACTCGTCGTCGGCCGCGATGCCGAGGAGGTGGCAAAGGCAGCAAGCATCGCCGACGTCGGCATTGAAGCCTGCCTGCAGAAAGAGCGCCTCGGCACCGGCCATGCGGTATTGGCGGCGCGCGAGGCGATCGCCAAGGGTTATGACGATATTCTTGTCACCTATGGCGACGTGCCGCTGCAGACCGATGGGCCGCTGAAGGCCGCCCGTCAGGGCCTTGCCGATGGCAGCGATATCGTCGTCATCGGCTTCCACACCGACCGCCCGACCGGCTACGGCCGCCTGCTCGTCAAGGACGGCGAACTCAGCGCCATCCGCGAGGAAAAGGATGCGACCGATGCCGAGCGCGCCGTCACCTGGTGCAACAGCGGGCTGATGGCGATCAACGGCCGCAAGGCGCTCGACCTGCTCTCGCGCATCGGCAACGCCAATGCCAAGGGCGAATTCTATCTGACCGATCTCGTCGAGATCGCCCGCTCGCTCGGGGGCCGCGTCACCGCCGTCGATGCGCCTGAAATCGAGATGACCGGCTGCAACACCCGGGCCGAACTTGCCGTCATCGAGCGCTTCTGGCAGGAGCGCCGCCGCCACCAGCTGATGCTTTCAGGCGTCACCATGATCGCGCCGGAAACGGTCTTTCTGTCCTACGACACCGTCATCGGCCAGGATGCGCTGATCGAGCCGAACGTCGTCTTCGGTCCCGGCGCGGTGATCGACAGCGGCGCCGTCATTCACGCCTTCTCGCACATAGAAGGCGCTCATGTCAGCCAGGGCGCGACCGTCGGACCCTTCGCGCGGCTGCGGCCGGGTGCCGATCTCGGCAATGGTTCGAAGGTCGGCAATTTCTGTGAGGTCAAGAACGGCCGGATCGGCGAGGGCGCCAAGGTCAACCATCTCACCTATATCGGCGATGCCGTCATCGGCGCCGGCAGCAATATCGGCGCGGGTACGATCACCTGCAATTATGACGGCGTCAACAAGAGTGAGACGGTGATCGGCGAAAACGCCTTCATCGGTTCGAACTCCTCGCTGGTCGCGCCGGTGACGATCGGCGACGGCGCCTATATCGCCTCCGGCAGCGTCATCACCGCCGACGTGCCGGCCGATGCGCTGGCGCTCGGCCGCGCGCGGCAGGAGATCAAGCCCGGCCGCGCCTCTCTGCTGCGCGAGCGCGCGCTCGCCATCAAGGCCGCGAAGAAGGCTAAGGCCTGAGGCAGCTTTGCGTAACCGGCGGAAATTGAAAGTGACCGCCGAGGTGATTGATAACTAAGCGGGAATCGCTAGGACTGGCCTCGTTATTTGGGCGAAGAAAACAGAAGAGCATTTCTGCGGAAATGCTCGAGTGGGGATATTGCATGTGCGGAATTGTCGGGATCGTCGGAACTCAGCCTGTTGCCGGGCGCCTGGTCGATGCGCTGAAGCGTCTCGAATATCGCGGTTATGATTCTGCCGGTGTCGCCACCATCCATGAGGGGGTGATGGATCGCCGCCGCGCCGAAGGCAAGCTGTTCAATCTGGAAAAGCGCCTCGACGCCGAGCCGTTGCCGGGTGTGGTCGGCATTGCCCATACGCGCTGGGCGACCCACGGTGTTCCCAACGAAACCAATGCCCATCCGCATTTCGTCGAAGGTGTCGCCGTCGTCCATAACGGCATCATCGAGAATTTCTCCGAGCTGCGCGACGAACTGACCGCGGAGGGTGCGGTCTTCGAAACCCAGACCGACACCGAGGTCGTGGCCCAGCTGATGGCGAAATACCTGCGTGAGGGCCTGGAGCCGCGCGCCGCCATGCTGCAGATGCTGAACCGGCTGACCGGCGCCTATGCGCTCGCCGTCATGCTCAAGGCCGATCCCGGCACGATCATGGCTGCCCGTTCCGGCCCGCCGCTGGCCGTCGGTTACGGCCGCGGCGAGATGTTCCTCGGTTCGGATGCGATCGCGCTCTCGCCCTTCACCAACGAGATCACCTATCTGGTTGACGGCGACTGCGCCGTCATCACCCGCGACAGCGTCGCCGTCATTGATTTCGCCGGCAAGCCAGTCAAGCGCGCCCGCCAGATCTCGCAGGCGACCGCCTATGTCGTCGACAAGGGCAACCACCGCCATTTCATGGAGAAGGAAATCTACGAGCAGCCGGAGGTGATCTCCCACGCCCTCAGCCATTACGTCGATTTCGCCGAGAACACGATCGGCGCCAACGCCGCTGCGATCGACTTCAAAGCGGCGACCGGCCTGGCGATCTCGGCCTGCGGCACCGCCTATCTCGCCGGCCTTGTCGGCAAATACTGGTTCGAGCGTTATGCCCGCCTGCCGGTCGAGATCGACGTCGCCTCCGAATTCCGTTATCGCGAAATGCCGCTGTCGCCGTCGCAGGCAGCGCTCTTCATCTCCCAGTCCGGCGAGACCGCCGATACGCTGGCATCGCTGCGCTATTGCCGCGACAACGGCCTGAAGATCGGCGCCGTCGTCAATGTCCGCGAATCGACGATCGCCCGCGAATCCGACGCCGTCTTCCCGATCATGGCCGGCCCCGAAATCGGCGTCGCCTCGACCAAGGCCTTCACCTGCCAGCTGGCAGTGCTCGCATCGCTGGCGATCGGCGCCGGCAAGGCCCGCGGCACGGTGAGCGCCGAGGAGGAGAGGGCGCTGGTGCGTCACCTCGCCGAAATGCCGCGCATCATGAGCCGAGTGCTGAACCTCATCCAGCCGCAGATGGAAAGCCTGTCGCGCGAGCTGTCGAAATGCAAGGACGTGCTCTATCTCGGCCGCGGCACCAGTTTCCCGCTCGCCATGGAAGGCGCGCTGAAGCTCAAGGAAATTTCCTACATTCACGCCGAAGGCTATGCCGCCGGCGAATTGAAGCACGGGCCGATCGCGCTGATCGACGAGAACATGCCGGTGATCGTCATCGCCCCCTTCGACCGCTTCTTCGAAAAGACCGTCTCGAATATGCAGGAGGTCGCAGCCCGCGGCGGCCGCATCATCTTCATCACCGATGAGGCCGGGGCTGCCGCCTCGAAACTGCCGACCATGGCGACCATCACCCTGCCTGTGGTCGACGAAATCATCGCGCCGATGATCTTCTCGCTGCCGATTCAGCTGCTCGCCTATCACACCGCCGTCTTCATGGGCACGGATGTCGATCAGCCGCGCAATCTGGCGAAATCCGTGACAGTGGAATAAGCCCGCAACGACCTGATCTTCGCGCCGAAGCATATTGTGCGACGCCCCGAATTCTGGCAATTTTGGTCGGCGGACAAGGGGGAAGGGCCGGCGTTCCGGCCTGTCCAGGACCGAGATGGAGTTCATCAGGAGAGATGACCGACAACACCCCCAGAATGCCGGTCGCGACCCGGCTGAGGAATAATTTTCTCGCAGGCCTGATCATCTGCGCGCCGATCGCCATTACCATCTGGCTGACCTGGACCTTCATCCACTGGTCGGACAGCTGGGTCAGGCCCTATATTCCGGCGCGCTGGAATCCGGAAAGCTACCTCAATTTCGCCATTCCCGGATTCGGCCTGCTGACTGCCGTCGTGCTGATCACCGTCGTCGGCTTCCTCGGCAAGAACCTGATCGGACAGAGCATCGTCCGTTTCGGCGAATCGATCGTTCAGCGCATGCCGCTGGTGCGCACCGTCTACAGAAGCGTGAAGCAGATTTTCGAAACGGTGCTGAAGGAACAGGCGAACTCCTTCAAGAAGGTCGGCCTCATCGAATATCCCAGTCCCGGCCTCTGGGCGCTGGTCTTCATCGCCACCGACGCCAAGGGCGAGATCGCGACGAAGTTCAATGACATGGGCCAGGATATGGTTGCCGTCTTCCTGCCGCCGACACCGGTGCCGACGGCGGGTTTCCTCGTCTTCGTGCCCCGCGAAAAGATCGTCCTGCTCGACATGAGCCCGGAAGACGCCGCCAAGTTCCTGATCTCGGGCGGCCTCGTCGCCCCCGAGCACAAGCCGCCCGAACCGAAGCAGAAGCATCTGCCGCGGCCGAAGCCGGTGGCGGTTTCCAAGGCAGATTGATGCATGTCGCCCAAAAGTGTTTGGCGGTTTTGGGATAACGACATGCATGGGAAGAAGATTAAAGCGCGCCGTGGCGCGCTTATCCTGCTCTCAAGAACCGGATCGCCTCGTCGCGACGGAAGAGATAGAGCAGGGTGCGGATCGCCGTTCCTCTGTCGCCAGTCAGTTCAGGATCGCGCTCGATGAGATAAGCGGCATCCTTCCGGGCGATTTCCAGGAGGTCGGCATGCGCCTCGAGGCTGGCGATGCGGAAGCCCGGCGTGCCGGACTGGCGCGTGCCGAGCAGCTCACCTTCACCGCGGAGTTTCAAGTCTTCCTCGGCGATGCGGAAGCCATCCTCGGTCTCGCGCATGATCGAAAGCCTGGCATGGCCGGTTTCGCCGAGCGGGCCCTTGTAGAGCAGGATGCAGGTTGAGGCCTCGTCACCGCGCCCGACGCGGCCGCGCAACTGGTGCAATTGCGCCAGGCCGAAGCGTTCGGCATGTTCGATCACCATGATCGTCGCATCCGGCACGTCGACGCCGACCTCGACGACGGTGGTGGCGACGAGAAGACGGGTCTCGCCGCCCTTGAACGCCATCATCGCCGCATCCTTCTCCGGCCCGCTCATGCGGCCGTGAATGAGGCCGATATCGGGGCCGAGCGCGGCAACGAGCGTCGCATGCCGCTCCTCGGCCGACATCAGGTCGAGCTCTTCGGATTCTTCGACCAGCGGGCAGATCCAATAGGCCTTCTTGCCCTCGGCAAGCGCGCTTTGCAGCCGCCCGACGATTTCGCCCGTTCGTTCCAGCGGCACGGTGATCGTCTGGATCGGCTTGCGCCCAGCCGGCTTCTCGGTGAGCTTGGAAACGTCCATGTCACCGAAGGCGGCAAGCACCAGCGTGCGCGGGATCGGTGTCGCGGTCATCACCAGCATGTGCGGCGAGATGCCCTTGGCGGTCAGCCTCAGTCGCTGATGCACGCCGAAACGGTGCTGCTCGTCGACGACGGCCAGCATCAGCTTGGCGTAAGCGACGCTGTCCTGGAACAGCGCATGCGTGCCGATAATGATCTGCGCGGCGCCCGATGCGATGCGCTCGAGGATCTCCTCCCGTTCGCGCCCCTTGGTGCGGCCGGTCAGGATCTCGATGCCAAGCCCGGTGGAGGCGGCGAATTTCGAGATCGTCGCGTGGTGCTGGCGCGCCAGGATTTCGGTCGGTGCCATCAGCACGGCCTGGCCGCCGCTTTCGATCACCGCTGCCATCGCCATCAGCGCCACCAGCGTCTTGCCGGAACCGACATCGCCCTGCAGCAGGCGCAGCATGCGCTCGGTGCCGGCCATGTCCTTCAAAACCTCGGCGATCGCCTCGTTCTGGCTCGATGTGAGCGAGAAGGGCAGGGATTTCAGGATTTTGGCGCTGACTTCGCCCGTCGCTTGCACCGGCTGGCCCGCCACCTTGCGCAGCCTCTGGCGGACCAGGCTCAGCGACAGCTGGCCGGCGAGGAATTCGTCATAGGCGAGCCGCCGACGGGCAGGGGCCTGCGGGTCGATATCACTGGGGTCGCGCGGCTCGTGCAGCATGTGGAAGCTGTCGCGGATTGTTGGTAGGCCCTGCTTCTGTGCCAGCGCCGTGTCGATCCATTCCGGCAGCTCGGGAAACCGCGGCAGGGCGGCGTCGATGATCTTGCGCAAGGTTTTCGGCGAAAGCCCCGCCGTCAACGGATAGATCGGCTCGACGAGCGGCAGGTTCTCCGCTTCTTCGGCCCTGACGATATAGTCGGGATGCACCATCGAGGCGCGGCCGTTGAACCAGTCGACCTTGCCGCTGACCGTCACCTCAGCATCGACTGGCAGCTGTTTTTCCAGCCAGGCGGCCTGGCCGCGGAAAAAGACCAGCGTCAGTTCGCCGGTCTCGTCATGCAGGAAGACCCGGTAGGGGACATTGCTCTTGCCGCGCGGCGGCACTTGGTGCCGGTCGACGCGGGCGGTGATCGTCACGATCGCACCCTGCGGCGCGCGGGCGATCCCCGGCTGGTTGCGCCGGTCGATCAGCGAAAACGGCGCGTGGAAGATCAGATCGATGACCCGGCAATCCTCCGGCGTCTCGCGGCCGAGCAGCCTGACCAGCAGTTCGGCGATCTTCGGGCCGACGCCCGGAAGGCCCGAAATGGGAGAAAACAGAGGATCGAGAATGGCGGGGCGCATGCGGCCAAAATGCGATGAACAATGCGGCCTTGGCAAGGCTGACAAGCCGCTTTCCAGGGTCTATAGAGGCGCATCAACAGGAAGGTAATGCCATGACAGGTGTCACGCTCACGAGTGCCGGTCTCGACCCGCGCCGCCGCCGGATCCTATTCCGTTGCTGGCATCGCGGCATCCGCGAGATGGATCTGGTCTTCGGCCAGTTCGCCGAAGCCGAGATCGCGACGCTTTCGGAATCTGAGCTAGACGAGTTCGAGACGATCATGGCGGAAGAAGACAATGATCTTGTTCGCTGGATCATGGGAACATGGCCCGTCCCCGAGCGTTTCCAGACGCCGATGTTTGCCCGCCTTGCCGCCTACACGCCCGATTTCGACAAGCCCCTCAGGACGCCGGAATGATCCCTGGTTTCGATGCGAAGAAGCTTGCGGCCATTGCCGAGCCGCTGACGATCGGCAATGTGCCTGTCGGCCTCGAGCCGCTGCTGCTGGCCGAGCTCGCCCGCGCAGGCGAGCCGGTCGCCTATGTCATATCAGACGGCCACCGCATGGCTGATCTCGAACAGATGCTGGGCTTCGTCGCCCCCGATATTCCGGTTCTCACCCTGCCGGCCTGGGACTGCCTGCCCTATGACCGCGTTTCGCCGAGCGCCGATACTTCGGCCCGCCGGCTTGCCGCACTCGGCGGCCTCATCGCCCACCGGAAGAAGCCGCATGCGGCGATCGTGCTCGTCACCGCCAATGCCATGCTGCAGAAGGTGGCGCCGCAGGATGTCATCGAGAGCCTGAGCTTTTCGGCCCGCCCCGGCAATCAGCTGCGGATGGACGATCTTGCCGGGCGCCTGGAGCGCAACGGCTTCGACCGCGTCGCAACCGTTCGCGAAGTCGGCGAATACGCCGTGCGCGGCGGCATTCTCGACGTTTTCGTGCCGGGTTCGGAAGAGCCGGTCCGCCTCGACTTCTTCGGCGACACGCTGGAATCGATCCGCAGCTTCGATCCGGCCAGCCAGCGCACGACCGGCCAGGTGCGCTCCCTCGATCTCAATCCGATGAGCGAGGTGACGCTGACACCGGATACGATCAGCCGCTTCCGCAAGAATTATCTCTCGGCCTTCGGCGCGACGACGCGTGATGACGCGCTCTATCTCGCCGTCTCCGAAGGTCGCCGTTATCCGGGCATGGAGCACTGGCTGCCGCTCTTTTACGAGAAGCTCGATACCATCTTCGATTATCTCAGCGGCTTCCGTATCGTCACCGACAACACGGTGCGTGAGGCGGCCGAGGAGCGTTCCAAGCTGGTTCTCGATTATTACGACGCCCGCCTGAATTCCGGTCAGCCGGCCAAGGGCCAGATGGCGCAGGGCACGCCTTACAAGCCGGTGACGCCGGGCCAGCTCTATCTCGACAGCAAGCTTTTCGCCAAAACCCTCGACGCGCTCGGTGCGATCCGCATCAGCCCCTTCAACGAAATCGAAGGCGAGGCGCGCCGCGTCGTCAATATCGAGGCCCGCCAAGGCCAGCGCTGGGCCCGCTCGAATGCCGAGGGCGGCGGCGATGCCGAGCGCATCAACATTTTCGACGTCGTCGTCAAACATATCGCCGACCGCCGCGCTGCCGGCGCGAAAGTGCTGGTCACCGCCTGGACCGAAGGCTCGCTGGAGCGCCTGCTGCAGGTGCTGAACGAACACGGCCTGGAAAAGGTCAAGCCGATCGAGGCGCTGAAGGATCTCGGTTCGCTGGCGAAGGGCGAGGCCGCCGCCGCGGTACTCAATCTCGAATCCGGTTTCGAGGCGGGCGATCTCGTCGTCATCGGCGAGCAGGATATTCTCGGCGACCGCATGGTGCGCCGCTCCAAGCGCCGCAAGCGCGCCGCCGATTTCATCGCCGAGGTCGCCGGCCTCGACGAGGGCTCGATCGTCGTCCACGCCGAACACGGCATCGGCCGCTTCATCGGGCTGAAGACCATCGAGGCCGCGGGCGCGCCGCATGCCTGCCTCGAACTGCAATATGCCGACGAGGCCAAGCTCTTCCTGCCGGTCGAAAACATCGATCTTCTCTCCCGCTACGGCGGCGAGGGCACCGAGGCGCAGCTCGACAAGCTCGGCGGCGGCGCCTGGCAGATGCGCAAGGCCAAGCTGAAGAAGCGCCTGCTCGACATGGCCGATGCGCTGATCCGCATCGCCGCCGAGCGGCTGACGCGCCACGCGCCGATGCTGACGACGCCGGACGGCCTATACGACGAATTTGCCGCACGCTTCCCCTATGATGAGACCGAGGACCAGGACAACGCCATCGATGCGGTGCGTTCCGATCTCGGCGCCGGCCGGCCGATGGACCGTCTCGTCTGCGGCGACGTCGGCTTCGGCAAGACGGAAGTGGCCTTGCGCGCCGCCTTCGTTGCCGCGATGAATGGCGTCCAGGTTGCCATCGTCGTGCCGACGACATTGCTCTCCCGCCAGCATTTCAAGACCTTTTCCGAGCGGTTCCGCGGCCTGCCGGTGCGCATCCAGCAGGCCTCACGCCTGGTTGGGGCCAAGGAGCTGGCGCTGACCAAGAAGGAAGTCGCCGAAGGCAAGACCGATATCGTCGTCGGTACGCATGCGCTGCTCGGCGCCGGCATCAAATTTGCCAATCTCGGCCTGCTCGTCATCGATGAGGAGCAGCATTTCGGCGTCAAGCACAAGGAGCGGCTGAAGGAGCTGAAGAGCGACGTGCATGTGCTGACGCTGTCGGCGACGCCGATCCCGCGCACGCTGCAGCTTGCCATGACCGGCGTGCGCGAACTGTCGCTGATTACCACGCCGCCGGTCGACCGCATGGCGGTGCGCACCTTCATCTCGCCCTTCGACAGCCTGGTCATCCGTGAGACGCTGATGCGCGAGCATTATCGCGGCGGTCAGAGCTTCTATGTCTGCCCGCGGCTTGCCGATCTTGCCGATATCAATGCCTTCCTGCAGTCCGACGTGCCGGAGCTGAAGGTCGCCGTCGCCCACGGCCAGATGCCGGCCGGCGAACTCGAAGACATCATGAACGCCTTCTATGAAGGCCGCTACGACGTGCTGTTGTCCACAACCATCGTCGAATCCGGCCTCGATGTGCCGACAGCCAACACGCTGATCGTCCACCGCGCCGATATGTTCGGCCTTGCCCAGCTCTATCAGCTGCGCGGCCGCGTCGGCCGCTCGAAGGTGCGCGCTTTCGCGCTCTTCACACTGCCTGTGAATAAGGTGCTGACGGCAACCGCCGACCGCCGGCTGAAGGTGCTGCAGTCGCTGGACACACTCGGTGCTGGCTTCCAGCTGGCCAGCCACGACCTCGATATTCGCGGCGCCGGCAACCTGCTCGGCGAGGAGCAGTCCGGCCACATCAAGGAGGTCGGCTTCGAGCTCTACCAGCAGATGCTCGAAGAGGCGGTCGCCGAGGTCAAGGGCGTCGACGAGATCCACGACACCGGCTGGTCGCCGCAGATCTCCGTCGGAACGACGGTGATGATCCCGGAGGGCTATGTGCCCGACCTGCATTTGCGCATGGCGCTTTACCGCCGTCTCGGCGAAATCACCGAACTCAAGGAGATCGACGGATTCGGCGCCGAGATGATCGACCGTTTCGGGCCGATGCCGATCGAAGTCCAGCATCTCTTGAAGATCGTCTACATCAAGTCGCTCTGCCGCACCGCCAATGTCGAAAAGCTGGATGCCGGCCCGAAGGGCGTCGTCGTGCAGTTCCGCAACAAGGAATTCCCTAATCCGGCCAACCTCGTCGGCTATATCGGCAAGCAGGGCGCGATGGCGAAGATCCGCCCCGACCACAGCCTGTTCCTGACCCGCGACCTGCCGACCCCGGAAAAACGCCTGCAGGGCGCTGCCGTGATCATGACGCAGCTGGCCGAGATGGCGAAATAAACAAAGGGAGATTGAGATGGCGACATACGGCGCGACGATCGCCTGGGAGCGAAACGGCGAGACCTTCACCGACAATCGCTACAGCCGCGCCCATCGCTGGACGTTCGACGGCGGTATCGAGCTGCGCGCCTCCTCGTCGGCCCACGTCGTTCCCCTGCCTTATTCGGCCGAGGACGCCGTCGATCCGGAGGAGGCTTTCGTCGCCTCTCTCTCCAGCTGCCACATGCTCTGGTTCCTGTCGATTGCCGCAAAACAGCGCTTCTGCGTCGACGGCTACACCGATGCCGCCGAGGGCATCATGGAGAAGAATGCCGAAGGCCGTCTCGCCATGACGGTCGTGACGCTCCGCCCGCATGTCGTCTTCTCCGGCGACAAGCAGCCCTCGCTGAGCGAACTCGAAGCCCTGCATCATCGCGCCCATGAGGAATGTTTCATCGCCAATTCGGTGAAGACCGAGGTGCGCTGCGTTCCGGTGCTGGGGTGAGCTGAGCCCGTCGTCGGGTTTGTTAGTTGAGGCCCGATCGCGCCTCGGCCTTGGCCTTGGCGATATCGCGGAGCGCATTCGCCAGCACATCCGGCGTCTGCGCGCCGCTGACAGCATATTGCTGATCGAAGATGAAGAACGGCACACCGTTGACGCCCATCTCCTGCGCCGCCTTGATTTCGGCGACGATCAGATCGCGATCGGCATCGGAGGCGAGCAGCGAGGCGATGACCGAGCGGTCGAGGCCGGCCTTTTCGGCGATATCGAGCAGGACCGCATGGTCGCCGACATTGCGGCCCTCCTCGAAATTCGCCTTGAACAGCGCGGCAACGGCCTTGTCCTGCTTCTCGCGGCCTTCAATCATCGCCCAGTGGATCAGGCGATGCGCATCGAGCGTGTTCGGGCCGATCTTGATCGCCTCGAAATCGAAGGCGATGCCGACCTCGCGGCCTAAATCTGTCAGCATCTTGTGGGCCTTCTTCTGGTCAACGCCCTCCCTGGGATAGTCCGGGTTGAGCCGGTACGGCCGCCAGTTGATGTCGACGCCGATTTCGTCCTGCACCTCGGCGATGGCGAGCTCCAGCCGCGCCTTGCCGAGATAGCACCAGGGGCAGACGACATCCGAGACGACGTCGATGGTGATACGCTCCATGATGATCTTCCTTATGTCTATAAGTCTCCCAAGGGAGACATAAAGGCCGCGCGGTTCGGCTGCTTCTACTGCACGCTCGTATCCCACCAGACCGGTAGTTGATAGCCATTGAGCGGTACGCTGTCGGGACCGCCGATGCGTTTGCTGTGAGCCACCCATTGCTGGTCGATATGATAGAGCGGCAGCACGTAATGGCCGGAAAGCAGCAGTCGATCGTAGGAGCGCACCGCCGCGGTGAAATCCTCAGCCGAGCGTGCCCTGAGCAAGTGGTCGATCAGCGTGTCGATATCGGGATCATTGGCGCCGGCAAAGCTGTCCGTACCCTCGCGCGTGCGCGCAGCCGACGACCAGCGGCCGAGCTGTTCGTTTCCGGGCGACAGCGACGATGTATAGGACTTCATGATCATGTCGTAGTCGAAACTGTTTGTCCGGCTCTGGTATTGCGAATCGTCGACGGTGCGGATCGAAGCGGCGATGCCGATTGTCTGCAGCGAACGCTGATAGGCAATGGCGAGTTTCTCCTGATCGGCATTCTGCGTCATGATCTCGAAGGCGAGCTGGCGGCCGGAGGCATCCAGCATCTTGCCGCCCTGGATCGTATAGCCGCCCTGTTTCAACAGTCCGACGGCCTGCTTCAGCACATCGCGGTCGCGGCCGGAGCCGTCGGTGACCGGAAGCTTGTAGGTGCCGTCGAGAATCGCGGGTGCGATTTTGTCCTTGATCGGTCCGAGCAACGCAAGTTCGGCCGCATTGGCGGGAACGCCGAAACTGGACAACTCCGAATTCTGCCAGAAGCTCTGGGTGCGCTTATAGGCGCCGGAATAAAGGTTCTTGTTTGCCCATTCGAAATCGAACACCAACGACAGGCCCTCGCGCACCTTGGTGTCGGCAAAGATCGGCCGGCGCGTGTTGAACACGAAGCCGAGCATGCCGCTCGGCAGTTTCGGTGTGAATACGTCCTTGACGACGGCGCCTGAGGTGACCGCGGGGAAATTATAGGCATTGGCCCAGTGGCCGGGATTGCCGTCGGGATAGACGTCGACATCGCCCTTCTTGAAGGCCTCGAACAGCGTCGTGTCCTGCAGGAAATACTGGACGGTGATCTGATCGTAATTGTCGGTGCCGACCTTGGAGGGAATGTCCTTGCCCCAGTAATTGGGATCGCGCTCATAGGTGATGCTCTCGCCGGGCTTCACCGTCTTCACCTTGTAGGGACCGGACCCCACAGGCGGTGTCAGCGACGAGCGGTCGAAGGTTTCCGGATCGATCGCGTGTTTCGGCAGGACCGGGAAAAGACCGAAGATCAAAGGAGTCTCGCGGTCGGCCTTATCGTTGAAGGTGAAGCGCACGCTGTGCTCGCCGACCTTTTCCATCTTGGCGACGACGTTGAGGCGGTTGGCGAAGGGCACGCGCCCCTTGTCGCGCATCAGCTCGAAGGTGAACATCACATCCTCGGGCGTCACCGGCTGGCCATCGGCCCATTTCGCCTTCGGATTGAGGTTGAACTGGATGAAGCTCCGGGCGTCGTCCCATTCCACCGTCTCGGCAAGAAGGCCGTAGAGCGTGAAGGGCTCGTCCCTGGAGCGCTGCATCAGCGATTCGTAGACGAGATTGCCATATTCCGGATCCCACATGCCGCGCGCCGTCGTGCGCATGCTTTTCAGGATGAACGGGTTGAGGCTGTCGAAGGTGCCGACGACGCCGTAGGTTATCTTGCCGCCCTTCTTCACGTCGGGATTGACGTAAGGGAAGTGTTTGTAATCGGCCGGCAGCGCCGGCTCGCCATGCATCGCGATGCCATGCAGCGGCTCGGCGGCAACAGCGCCGCACAGCAGCGAGAGGACGAGGGGGACGACGATCCGGAGCATTCGGCAATCCTTGCAACCACGAAAACGGGCATGATTCACCGCGGAGATTATCATGGGGTCGAGCGATTCCAACACGAAGCGGCGATTTCTTTGGCATCGCGACGAAATGCTCCTCAAATTGCCAAAGAAAAGCTGGATATCTTGAACGCTGCGATGTAACAGGTGAACCCGAAGTTTCGGGGTCATGCATTTGCCTTATTTTTTTAAGAGGTGGGTGCCGAACGACCCGATGGTTGGGGCGGCAAGTCGCTGCCCCGAACGGATATCAGGAGACGGAATTCGTTATGATGTTCAAGTCTGAAAAGAAAATGCGGGCAGCGCTGTCCGTTCTGGCAGTGATGTTCGGCGCCGCTTCGGCTCCGGTCTCCTCCTTCGCACAGGATGCGGCGGCACAGGCTCCGGCCGAGGGCCAGGCGCAGGCCGCCGGGGCGCCCAAGCTCGGCTGGTACAAGACCTGCAGCAAGCAGGAAGACAACGACATCTGTGTTGTCCAGAACCTGATTCTCGCCAATGGCGGCCAGCTTGTCACGGCCGTCGGCCTGATCTCGGTCTCCGGCAAGATCAACCGCAAGCTCCTGCAGGTGTCGGTTCCCACCGCACGCCTGATCCCCCCGGGCGTCATCATGCAGATCGACGGCGGCAAGGGCCAGAAGCTCGACTACGCCGTCTGCCTGCCGGACAAGTGCACGGCCGAAGTCCCGCTGACCGACGCGATGATCGCCAGCCTCAAGAAGGGCAGCGACGTGATCTTCACCTCGATCAACTTCCGCCGCGCCCCGAACCCGATCAAGATTTCGCTCGAAGGCTTCACCGGCGCTTATGACGGCGAACCGGTGTCCGAATCCAAGCTCGCTGAAAGCCAGCGCAGCCTGCAGGACAGCATGCAGAAGAAGGCCGAAGAAGCCCGCAAGAAGCTGGAAGACGCCCAGAAGGCAGCCAAGGCGCAGTAATCCTGCCGCCGCCCATATTGAATAGAAACCCAGCTTCATGCCGGGTTTTTTGTGCCAAAAGAAAAGGCCTCGCTGGGAGAGGCGAGGCCTTGTTCTTTGATCGGCACTTTTGATTTAGTGGGCGAAGCTCATCTTGGGTTTGAACTGCCCTGACGGGGCCTGATCGAAAATCTGGTAGATCTGCGGGTTGCGAAGCGGCGTGCCGCTTTCATCGTTCATCAGGTTCTGCTCGGAGACATAAGCGACATATTCGCTTTCGTCATTTTCCGCGAGCAGGTGATAGAAGGGCTGGTCTCTGCTCGGGCGCACCTCGGCCGGAATGGAATTCCACCATTCCTCCGTATTCGCGAACTCCGGATCAACGTCGAAGATGACGCCGCGAAACGGGAAAACCTTGTGCCGGACCACTTCGCCGATACTGAACTTTGCTACTCTTTCTTTCATGGTACGACTTCCTTTCATCACCAAATTTGGTGATTGGTGCCGCGCAAATCAAGATTTTTGCGCAAGCGCGTCACATGAACGTCATATCCTCCTGCTGGCGTCCATGACCCTGGGAGGGGAAAGCCCCGGCAGACCGGGACTTTCCGTGTTCAGGCCGATCAGGCCGAATAGTACATGTCGTATTCGACAGGATGCGGCGTCATTTCGAAACGCATCACCTCTGCCATCTTCAGTTCGATGAAGGCATCGATCTGGTCGTCGTCGAACACGCCGCCGGCCGTCAGGAACTTGCGGTCCTTGTCGAGGCTTTCAAGGGCTTCGCGCAACGAGCCGCAGACGGTCGGGATCTTCTTCAATTCCTTCGGCGGCAGGTCGTAGAGATCCTTGTCCATGGCCTTGCCGGGATGGATCTTGTTCTTGATGCCGTCAAGGCCGGCCATCAGCATGGCGGCGAAGGCGAGATAGGGGTTGGCGGTCGGATCCGGGAAACGGACTTCGACGCGCTTTGCCTTCGGATTGGTGCCGAACGGAATGCGGCAGGAGGCCGAGCGGTTGCGGGCCGAGTAAGCCAGCAGCACCGGTGCCTCATAGCCCGGGACGAGGCGCTTGTAGGAGTTCGTCGACGGATTGGTGAAGGCGTTGATCGCCTTGGCATGCTTGATGATGCCGCCGATGTAGTAGAGGCAGCTCTCGGAGAGACCGGCATATTCGTCGCCGGCGAAGGTCGGCTTGCCGCCCTTCCAGATCGACTGATGCACGTGCATGCCCGAGCCGTTGTCGCCGAAGATCGGCTTCGGCATGAAGGTCGCCGTCTTGCCATAGGCATTGGCCACCTGGTGCACGACGTATTTGTAGATCTGCATCTTGTCGGCGTTGCGCACCAGCGTATCGAACTTGATACCGAGTTCGTGCTGGGCGGCGGCGACTTCATGGTGATGCTTTTCGACGACGACGCCCATTTCGGAGAGAACCGTCAGCATTTCCGAACGCATGTCCTGGGCGCTGTCGACCGGCGGAACCGGGAAATAGCCACCCTTGACGCGCGGGCGATGGCCGAGGTTGCCGGTTTCGTAATCGGTGTCGTCATTCGACGGCAGTTCGGTCGAATCGAGCTTGAAGCCGGTATTGTAGGGATCAGCCTTGTACTTGACGTCGTCGAAGACGAAGAATTCGGCTTCCGGGCCGACGAAGATCGTGTCGCCGATGCCCGATGCCTTGAGATAGGCTTCGGCCTTCTTGGCGGTGCCGCGCGGATCGCGGTTATAAGCTTCGCCGGAAACCGGATCGAGAATATCGCAGACGATGACCATGGTCGACTGAGCGAAGAACGGGTCCATATGCACCGTCTCGGTGTCGGGCATCAGCACCATGTCGGACTCGTTGATGGCTTTCCAGCCGCCGATCGAGGAGCCGTCGAACATCACGCCGTCAGCGAACATGTCCTCGTCGACGCAGACAACGTCCATCGTCACATGCTGCAGCTTGCCCTTCGGGTCGGTGAAGCGCAGATCGACGAACTTTACGTCGTTCTCCTTGATCTGCTTCAGAATTTCGCTTGCGGTCGCCATTAAATACCTTCCTCCGATTTACGATGACAATACATAGCTGCGCTGACCGTATCGAACTTTGCGCGCTTGGCAAAGTGGGTCAGATGGCGTCGATGCCGGTCTCGCCGGTACGGATACGGATAACCTCTTCGACGTTGGAGACGAAGATTTTTCCGTCGCCGATACGGCCGGTCTGCGCCGCTTTGCGGATCGCGTCGATGACGGCTTCGGCGTTTTCGTCGGCCAGCACGACTTCGACTTTGACCTTCGGCAGGAAGTCGACGACGTATTCGGCACCGCGGTAAAGTTCCGTGTGACCCTTCTGACGGCCGAAACCCTTGGCCTCAGTGACCGTGATCCCCTGCAGGCCGACTTCCTGAAGAGCTTCCTTCACTTCGTCCAGCTTGAAAGGCTTAATGATCGCTTCGATCTTTTTCATGAGAAAATGTCTCTCCGCTTCTCCCGTTATGGCAGGAATTTTCCCGCTCGCCGGATATGATGCAGATATCGTGCCAGTTTGAAATCCGTCTTCTTAAAAAAATCTTCGGATTTTGCCGAAACCGCCGCATTTGCGGAGATTCTGATGTCGATTTGATGACAAAACAGTCGCGAAACTCCGCCCTTCGATCAAAATCATATCGAAAATCCGAAAAAACCCATGTTTAAGGAGTCGCGCAACCACGTCTGGTTAAGATGAAAATATAGGCAAATGCACAAAATTGGTTCTTTTCTTTATGATTTCAGGCGGTTGTTTTTTAGGCGTTTTTCGATTGAATAGGCCGATGAGCCACCAACTGTCCCACCTTCTTCTCACGCCTGCCGAAATGGCCGCCGTCGACGCGGCCGCTGCCGCATCCGGTATCGATTCTTTTGGCCTGATGGAAAGGGCAGGTGCGGCGGCTGCGGCTGCGGCCCTGTGCCTTCATGCCGGAGCCCTGCGCTTCGTCGTGCTCTGCGGGCCGGGCAACAATGGCGGCGACGCCTATGTCGCCGCACGACATCTGCAGGAGGGCGGGGCTCCAGTGGTGCTCTTCCATCTTGCCGATCCCTCCAGGCTGATGGGCGATGCAGCCCGTGCGAAAGCCGGATGCGCGCTGCGGGGGGAACCGCTCCACCTCTATAGTCCCGAAATCGGCGACGTCGTCATTGACGGCCTGTTCGGCGCGGGGCTCGGCCGCGATGTGCCGGCCGATGTCCGCGCGGTGATCGATCGGGTCGCCGAGGCCGGTCTTCCCGTGCTTGCCATCGATCTGCCCTCCGGCCTGGACGGCCGTACCGGCAGAGTGCTGGGAGCTGCCTTCCGCGCCAGCAACACCATTACCTTCATGACCCGCAAACCCGGCCATCTGCTGATGCCGGGCAGGGAGCTTTGCGGTGAGTTGGAGGTCTTCGATATCGGCATTCCCGCCCGCATCATCAGGGCCGAGGCGAGTGGCGTCATCGCCGAAAACAGGCCGGACGCCTGGAAGGGTGTGCTGCCGGCCGAGCAGCTGGAAACCCACAAATACAAGCGCGGTCATCTGGTCGTCTTCTCAGGCGAGGCTGATAAGACGGGTGCCGCGCGCATGTCGGCGATCTCGGGCCTGAAGGCGGGGGCCGGCCTAGTGACGATCGCGGCCCCTGATGCGGCGATAGCCGCCAATGCTGCGCATCTCACCGCCGTCATGCTGCATGCGATCGATGATGCGGCCGACCTCGAAGACTGGCTCACCGACAAGCGGCTGCAGACCTTCGTTCTCGGCCCCGGTTTCGGCATCGGCGCCAGGGCGCGCGCCTTCGTCTCGTCGCTCGCCGAACGCCGGCTGGTGCTCGATGCCGACGGCATCTCCTCGTTCAAGGACGATCCGCAGCAGCTTTTCGATCTTTTCGGCGGTGAGCCGCGCCTGGTGCTGACGCCGCACGAGGGCGAATTTTCGCGGCTCTTTCCCGATATCGGCAGCGACGATGCGCTGGGGAAGGTGGACAAGGCCTTAGCCGCCGCCCGCCGCGCCAACGCGGCGATCGTTTATAAAGGCGCCGATACCGTCATCGCCGCGCCGGACGGCCGTGCGCTGATCAATACCAACGCACCTGCCTGGCTTGCCACCGCCGGTTCCGGCGACGTGCTCGCCGGCATCATCGGCGGATTGCTCGCGCAAGGTCTGCCGGCTTTCGAGGCCGCAGCCGCCGGCGTCTGGCTGCATGGAGAGGCCGCCCACCGTGCCGGCAAGGGGCTGACGGCGGAAGAACTTGCGGCCCATGTCTTGCCACTTTAACCCGGTCGGTACATAGCCACTCCGAGGCTCGGGGCGCTGGCTTACTTCGCCAGCAGTTTCTGCAGGGCGATCGCCCCATGCGGCGCGTTGACCTTGCCCTCATGGATCATGAAGGCGAAGACGTCGCGCGGCTCGGCCTTGACCTTGCGTTCCCCGTCGATCAGCGGCAGATCGGAGGGAACCTTGCCCTCGGCCCAGGTCTCGATGCGTTCCGCCCAGGCTTTCAGGTCCTTGTCGGGGTAGCAGGTCGGAATATCGTCCGATCCCTTCTGCAGCCTGGCATAGACGAAATCGGCCGTAACGTCGGCGATCATCGGATATTCGAAATGTTCGGCGCAAACAGGCGCCACGCCGTATTTGGCAAGCAGTGCCACGAACTCCGGCACCTTGAAGGAATCATGGCGCACCTCGACCACGTGGCGAAGCGCCAGCCCATCCTGCTTTTCCGGCAGCAGCTTCAGGAAAGCCTCGAAATCGTCCGGATCGAATTTCTTCGTCGGCGCGAACTGCCAGAGCAGCGGCCCGAGATGATCGCCGAGCTCGCTGATCCCGGATGACAGAAAGCGTTCCATTGATTCACCGGCTTCGGCAAGCACCCGCCGATTGGTGACGAAACGCGTCGCCTTCAGCGAAAAGATGAAACCGTCTGGCACATCAGCCGCCCATTTGGCGAAAACCGCCGGCCTCTGCGTGCTGTAATAGGTGCCGTTGACCTCGATGACCTTCAGCTGGCGGCTGGCATAGTTCAGCTCGTCCTTCTGTTTCAGGTCATCGGGAAAGAAATGCCCGCGCCAGGGCTCGAAGGTCCAGCCGCCGATGCCGGTGCGGATAGTGCCGGATTTCGTCATGTCGTCCTCCCCATTCACAGCCGCTCAGGCTGCGTTGATCTGTTTCATCATGTCGACGAGGGTCCATCTTGGCCGATAAGGGTTCGGCCGGCGACCCGTTTCCTGAAACCCGAAGGCGCTGTAAAGCGCGATATTCCGTTCCATCAGGGCATTGGTGTAGAGCCGGATCTCAGGCTGCGCCCATTCGCGCGCCTTGCCCTCCAGCCAATGGAGCATCGCCAGCCCATGCCCGCCACCCTGAAAGGCCGGCGACACCGCGATGCTGAACAGCATGAGGTGATTGGAATGCCGCTCGACGACAACCAGGCCGGCCGTTTCGCCGCCGACCTCGCACAGCCAGACCTCGCCGCGTTCGATCCGTGGCATATAGTCTTCCGTCACCGGGATCGGCGGAGCGCCGAAGAGCTCGGTATAGGGCCGATAGGCGGCTGCCGTCAGCGTCGCGACCCTTTCCAGATCATCGGGCGACGCCAGCCTCATCGTCATTCCGCCGCAACCGCCTTCTTTGCCGGCCGCCGCTCCAGCAATTCCTTGAGGAACTGTCCGGTATAGGAGCGCTTCTCCTTGACGATCGCCTCCGGCGTGCCGAACGCCACGATCTCGCCGCCGCCATCGCCGCCTTCGGGGCCGAAATCGAGCACCCAGTCGGCCGTCTTGATGACTTCGAGATTGTGCTCGATCACCACCACGGAGTTGCCCTGGTTCACCAGTTCGTGCAGCATTTCGAGCAGCTTGGCGACGTCGTGGAAATGCAGGCCGGTCGTCGGTTCGTCGAGAATGTAGAGCGTGCGCCCCGTCGAGCGTTTCGACAGCTCCTTGGCGAGCTTAACGCGCTGCGCCTCGCCGCCGGAAAGTGTGTTCGCCTGCTGGCCGACCTTGATGTAACCGAGGCCGACATCCTTCAGCGCCTGCAGCTTGTCGCGTACGGCTGGTACTGCCGCGAAGAAATCGACGCCTTCCTCCACCGTCATATCGAGCACGTCGGCGATCGACTTCTGTTTGAAGGTCACGTCGAGCGTCTCTCTGTTATAGCGCTTGCCGTGGCAGACGTCGCAGGTGACGTAGACATCGGGCAGGAAGTGCATTTCGATCTTGATGACACCGTCGCCCTGGCAAGCCTCGCAGCGCCCGCCCTTGACGTTGAAGGAGAAGCGGCCCGGCTGGTAGCCGCGCGCTTTTGCTTCCGGCAGACCGGCAAACCAGTCGCGGATCGGCGTGAAGGCGCCGGTATAGGTCGCCGGGTTCGAGCGCGGCGTGCGGCCGATCGGCGACTGGTCGATGTCGATCACCTTGTCGATATGCTCGAAGCCGTCGATGCGGTCGTGGTCGGCGGGGTTTTCGCGTGCGCCCATGACGCGGCGTGCGGCCGATTTATAGAGCGTCTCGATCAGGAAGGTGGATTTGCCGCCGCCGGAAACGCCGGTCACCGCGGTGAACACGCCGAGCGGGATTGCCGCCGTGACGTTCTTCAGATTGTTGCCGCGCGCCCCGACCACCTTGATCTCGCGGCCCTTCTTCTGCTTGCGGCGCTCGTGGGGAACGGGAACACCGAGTTCGCCGGACAGATATTTGCCGGTCAGCGACTGCGGATTGTCCATAATATCCTGCGGCGTGCCGTGGGCGATGACCCGGCCGCCGTGAATGCCGGCGGCCGGGCCGATATCGACTACGTCGTCGGCCGTCATGATCGCATCCTCGTCATGTTCGACGACGATGACGGTGTTGCCGATGTCGCGCAGGTGCTTCAGCGTGTCGAGCAGCCGGGCATTGTCGCGTTGATGCAGGCCGATCGACGGCTCGTCGAGCACGTAGAGCACGCCCGTCAGCCCCGAGCCGATCTGCGAGGCCAGCCGGATACGCTGGCTTTCGCCGCCCGACAGCGTGCCGGAATTTCTCGACAGGCTCAGATATTCCAGGCCGACATCGTTGAGGAAGCGCAGCCGGTCGCGGATTTCCTTGAGGATGCGCACGGCGATTTCGTTCTGCTTGGCGTTGAAGCTGGCCGGCAGCGTCTCGAACCAGTCGCGGGCGACGCGGATCGACATGCCGGTGACCTCACCGATATGCAGCGTGGCGATCTTCACCGCCAGCGCTTCCGGCTTCAGGCGGAAGCCGCTGCAGGACGGGCAGGGGGCTGCCGACATGAAGCGCTCGATGTCCTCGCGCGCCCAGGCGGAATCGGTCTCCTTCCAGCGGCGCTCGAGATTGGTAATGATGCCCTCGAAATTCTTCTGCGTCGTATAGGAGCGGGCGCCGTCGGCATAATGGAATTCGATCTTGTCCTCGGTGCCGTTGAGGATGACGTCCTTGGCCTCGTCGGAGAGATCGTTCCAGCGGGTGCCGAGCTTGAAGCCGTAATGTTTGCCGAGCGCCTCGAGCGTCTGGTTGTAATAGGGGGAGGTCGACTTGGCCCAGGGAGCGATCGCGCCGTCCCGCAGCGTCCGTTCGGGCTCGGGTACGATCAGATCCGGATCGATCTTCTGCTGGGCGCCGAGGCCGTCGCAGGTCGGGCAGGCGCCGAAGGGATTGTTGAACGAGAACAGCCTGGGTTCGATCTCGGGAATGGTGAAGCCGGAAACCGGGCAGGCGAATTTCTCCGAAAACAGCACGCGCTCATGCGTCTCGTTCAGCGACTTGTTGGCCGAGCCGCCGGCCGAGGTCTCTTCCGGCGGCAGCGGCTTGTCGGCAAATTCGGCAACCGCCAGCCCATCGGCGAGCTTCAGGCAGGTCTCCAGGCTGTCGGCCAGGCGGGCCGAGACATCCGAGCGCACGACGATGCGGTCGACCACCACGTCGATGTCGTGCTTGTATTTCTTGTCGAGTACCGGCGCCTCGGCGATCTCGTAGAACTGGCCGTCGACCTTGACGCGCTGGAAGCCCTTCTTCATCAGCTCCGCCAGTTCCTTCTTGTATTCGCCCTTGCGCCCGCGCACGAGCGGCGCGAGAATATAAAGACGGGTGCCTTCGCCGAAATCGAGGATGCGGTCGACCATCTGGCTGACCGTCTGGCTCTCGATCGGCAGGCCGGTCGCCGGCGAATAGGGAACGCCGACGCGGGCAAAGAGCAGGCGCATATAGTCGTAGATCTCGGTCACTGTGCCGACCGTCGAGCGCGGGTTGCGCGAGGTGGTCTTCTGCTCGATCGAGATCGCCGGCGACAGCCCGTCGATCTGGTCGACGTCGGGCTTCTGCATCATCTCGAGGAACTGCCGGGCATAGGCCGACAGGCTCTCGACATAGCGGCGCTGGCCCTCGGCATAGATCGTGTCGAAGGCAAGCGAGGACTTGCCGGAGCCCGAAAGCCCGGTCATGACGATCAGCTTGTTGCGCGGCAGATCGAGGTCGATGCCCTTGAGATTGTGCTCGCGCGCGCCGCGGATGGAGATCGTCTTCAGTTCGCTCATCGTCTCAGCTTTGGTCCTTTGGGATAACAGCCCTTATTTAGTGATGCCGACCGGCGAGTCGAGGCTGAATGTCTGCAACACTGAAGGTTTTCGATTCTGTTGACAGGATCATACGGATAAACTAGAACAAATAAAGAACAAATTTCCTGATGGATGCATGCGGCGTTCTGATGGATAAACATGTGGATTAAATGCCGCCCATGCGCATCGGCGGTCCGTGATGGTTTAAGGTGCGCCGATCGATTGAAACGCCGCCGGGCAGGGCGGCAGGCAGGGTGAGAAGCATGGCTGGTAGCGTAAACAAGGTAATTCTCATTGGAAACGTCGGTGCGGACCCGGAAATCCGCCGCACGCAGGATGGTCGGCCGATCGCCAATCTCCGTATCGCGACCTCGGAGACCTGGCGCGACCGCAATTCCGGCGAGCGCCGTGAAAAGACCGAATGGCACACCGTCGTCGTCTTCAACGAGGGCCTCTGCAAGGTGGTCGAGCAATATGTGAAGAAGGGCGCCAAGCTCTATATCGAAGGTCAGCTGCAGACCCGCAAATGGCAGGACCAGCAGGGCCAGGACCGCTACTCGACGGAAGTGGTGCTGCAGGGCTTCGGTTCGACCCTGACCATGCTTGACGGCCGCGGCGAAGGCGGCGGTGCAAGCTCCGGCGGCGGCCGAGGCAGCAGCAATAATGATTATGGCGATGACTACGGCGCCCCGGCTCCTTCATCATCGCCAAGCCGCGGCGGTGGCGGCGGCAACTTCTCGCGCGATCTCGACGACGACATCCCGTTCTGATCGACCGTTTTTCCCGGATCTGTAAACTATCCGAGAGCATGATGCCTTTGATGGCGTCATGCTCTTTTTCTTTGGTTTTGCACCAATCAGTGCGGCGTCGCGCTGATCAGATTGAGCGCCGCTTTCGCGCCGTCGACGACGAATTGCACTGCAAGGGCGGCGAGGATGACGCCGAGGAGCCGCGTCAGGATCGCCCGGCCGGTGACGCCGAGGAAGCGGTCGAGCCTATCGGCGATCAGCAGCATGAGAAAGGTCAGCAACAGATTGGCGGCGATGACGGCGATGAACTGGACTTTTTCGACGGATGTCGGCAGCGTGCCGGCAAGCAGGATCGTCGCCGAGATCGCGCCCGGGCCGGCGATCAGCGGCAAGGCGAGGGGAAAGACGGCGATATTCTCGATATGATCCTTGGTGACAGCCGCCTCGGTGGCCTTCTCCTTGCGCTCCTGCCGCCGCTCGAACACCATCTCGAAGGCGATCCAGAAGAGCAGCAATCCGCCGGCGATGCGGAAGGCGCCGATCGAGATCCCGAGCACGCCGAGCACGCTCGCGCCGAACAGGGCGAAGACGGCAAGGATGATGAAGGCGATGGTCGAGCCGCGCAGCGCCACCTGCGTGCGCTGGGCGCGGCTCATGCCTGTCGTCAGCCCCAGGAAGATCGGCGCGAGCCCCGGCGGATCGATGGTGACGATGAGCGTCGTGAAGGCGTTGATCAATTGGTCGGCGCTTGCCATCGTCCCTCGAAAACCCCATATAGTCGCGTGGTTTTTATGCGTGGTTTTTGTGATTGTGAAGCGGCGATTACGATTTGGCAAATATCCCGCGGCGGCCCGCGGCGGATTTGTCCGGTGTGGCCGAGCGACTTGCATGTTTTACCCTCTTTAAGCCGCAAAAGCCTGTTCAAAACGCCCCGTGAAATTGGCGCGGGAACAGGCTTTCCGCTATAAATCTTCAAGTGATTCTAGAAGAGATCGTGATCTGTTTTGACTGAGCAAACACCCCCCGGCGGCGGGAAGCTCCCGCCAGGCATCGAGCCCATCTCCATCATGGAGGAAATGCAGCGGTCGTATCTCGATTACGCTATGAGCGTCATCGTCAGCCGCGCGCTGCCCGACGTGCGCGACGGCCTGAAGCCCGTGCACCGGCGCATCCTTTACGGCATGTCCGAGCTCGGCATCGACTGGAACAAGAAATACGTCAAATGCGCCCGCGTCACCGGTGACGTGATGGGTAAATACCATCCGCACGGCAATTCAGCGATCTATGATGCGCTGGCCCGCATGGCCCAGCCCTGGTCGCTGCGTCTGCCGCTGATCGACGGCCAGGGCAATTTCGGCTCGGTCGACGGTGATCCGCCGGCGGCCGAACGTTACACCGAATGCCGCCTCGAAAAGGCTGCCCATTCGCTGCTCGACGATCTCGATAAGGAAACCGTCGATTTCCGCGACAACTACGACGGCACGCTCTCCGAGCCGGTCGTGGTGCCGGCCAAATTCCCGAACCTGCTCGTCAACGGCGCCGGCGGCATCGCCGTCGGCATGGCGACCAATATTCCGCCGCATAACCTGTCAGAAGTCATCGACGGCTGCATCGCGCTGATCAACGATCCGGCGATCGAACTGCCGGACCTGATGCAGATCATTCCCGGCCCCGACTTCCCGACGGGTGCAAAGATCCTCGGCCGTGCCGGCATTCGCTCGGCCTATGAGACCGGCCGCGGTTCGGTCATCATGCGTGGTGTCGCGGCCATCGAGCCGATGCGCGGCGACCGCGAGCAGATCATCATCACCGAAATTCCCTACCAGGTGAACAAGGCGACGATGATCGAGAAGATGGCCGAACTGGTGCGCGACAAGCGCATCGAAGGCATCTCCGACCTGCGCGATGAATCCGACCGCCAGGGTTATCGTGTCGTCGTCGAATTGAAGCGCGACGCCAATGCCGAGGTCATTCTCAACCAGCTTTATCGCTATACGCCGCTGCAAACGTCCTTCGGCTGCAACATGGTGGCGCTGAACGGCGGCAAGCCGGAGCAGCTGACCCTGCTCGACATGCTGCGCGCCTTCGTCTCCTTCCGCGAGGAGGTCGTTAGCCGGAGAACGAAATTCCTGCTGCGCAAGGCGCGTGACCGCGCTCATGTGTTGGTCGGTCTCGCCATTGCCGTCGCCAATATCGATGAAGTCATCCGCGTCATCCGTCAGGCGCCCGATCCGCAGTCGGCCCGCGAAGAGCTGATGACCCGCCGCTGGCCGGCCGAAGATGTCGAAAGCCTGATCCGTCTGATCGACGATCCGCGCCATCGCATCAATGAGGACCTGACCTACAACCTTTCCGAAGAGCAGGCCCGCGCCATCCTCGAACTGCGCCTTGCCCGCCTGACGGCGCTTGGCCGCGACGAAATCGGCGACGAACTCAACAAGATCGGCGAGGAAATCAAGGATTACCTCGATATTCTCTCCTCACGCGTCCGCATTCAGACCATCGTCAAGGATGAGCTCATCGCCGTTCGCGACGAATTCGGCACGCCGCGCCGCACCGAGATCGTCGATGGCGGCCTCGAAATGGACGACGAGGATCTGATCGCCCGCGAGGACATGGTCGTTACCGTCTCGCATCTTGGCTATATCAAGCGCGTGCCGCTGACCACCTACCGCGCCCAGCGCCGCGGCGGCAAGGGTCGCTCCGGCATGACCACTCGCGACGAGGATTTTGTTAGCCGGCTATTCGTTGTTAATACCCATACGCCGGTCCTGTTCTTCTCCTCGCGCGGCATCGTCTACAAGGAAAAGGTCTGGCGCCTGCCGATCGGCACGCCGACGTCGCGCGGCAAGGCGCTGATCAACATGCTGCCGCTCGCTCCAGGCGAGCGCATCACCACAATCCTGCCCTTGCCCGAGGACGAGGAGAGCTGGGACAATCTCGACGTCATGTTCTCGACAACGCGTGGCACGGTTCGCCGCAACAAACTGTCGGACTTCGTCCAGGTCAACCGCAACGGCAAGATCGCCATGAAGCTCGAGGAGGAGGGCGACGAAATCCTCTCCGTCGAGACCTGCACGGAAAGTGACGACGTGCTGCTGACGACGGCGCTCGGCCAGTGCATCCGCTTCTCCGTCGACGACGTCCGCGTCTTTGCCGGCCGCAACTCGATCGGCGTGCGCGGCATCAGCCTTGCCGGCGGCGACCGCATCATCTCGATGACCATCGTGCGCCATGTCAACGCCGAGCCATGGGAACGCGCCGCCTATCTGAAGCGCGCCGCCAACGACCGCCGCCTGACGACGGGTGAGGCCGAGGAGATCGCGCTGGTCGGCGAGGAGGTCACCGAAGAGGGACAGCTCTCCGACGAGCGTTACGAGGAGTTGAAGCAGCTCGAGCAGTTCGTGCTCACTGTTTCCGAGAAAGGCTTCGGCAAACGTTCCTCCTCCTATGACTTCCGCATCTCCGGCCGCGGCGGCAAGGGCATCCGCGCCACCGACACGTCGAAGACAGGCGAGATCGGCGAACTGGTTGCGGCCTTCCCAGTCGATGACGGTGACCAGATCATGCTGGTTTCCGATGGCGGCCAGCTGATCCGCGTGCCGGTCGGCGGCATCCGCATCGCCAGCCGCGCCACCAAGGGCGTCACCATCTTCTCGACGGCTAAGGACGAAAAGGTCGTCTCGGTCGAGCGCATCAGCGAGCCTGAGGAGGATGAGACGGAGGAGGCTGTCGAGGTTGCCGAAGGCGGCGCCCCTGCGACCGACGAAGGTGCTGCCGGTGAGGCGCCGATTGCCGATGGTGATCCGGCCGGGCCGGCCGAGGAATGATCAGATGAACGGGGCGGCTTCGGGCCGCCCTTTTCTTTTCAAGCTAAAGCATGGATCGCGACGCGCTTTAGGGAGTGGTTCAAGACCAGGCCCAAAGAAAAAGCCGAACGCTGGGTGCATCCGGCTTTGAAAGGCCCTGGGCAGCGGAAGGGTGCCGCTCAGGGGAAGGGCTTGGAAAAAGCAAGGTTAGAACGCTCTATGTTTTTCGTTCAGCGCCTTTACCTCTTCACCTTCGCGCCGGAGCGCTGATATCGTCGAGGCGACAGACACTATGAACATGACACTGATGAGGGCGGTGAGCACTGTCAAGATCGTGAACATAGGCATTCCTTTCCTGGGGAGTTGCGTTCTCGCCCCTCAGTACTGGCCCAGTACGGCCGTCCGGGCCGAAGCGTAGGGACCATAAACCTTGGACGTATCAATCTTCTGATCATAGAGAGCGACAGTTGCGGTCAGCATGCCCGTGACCATTACCATCCAGAGCACGTTAATCATCGTAATCTTGCCGGGCATCTTTAGTCCTTCCTGCCGCGATAATCGCATCTATGTGTCGGTTGAATGAACGCATCCGTTTTAAAATGGTTCCGCCGGATGTTGACCGGTGTTTACCAATGCCGATCTGAAGCCTCCTTGAATGTCTCGTTCATCTGGCGTTCAGATTCAAACCTCGTTTTTCGCACGCAACCGGCCTTGGGCGCGCACGATCGCCGCATGCTCGGCAAGCGCCGGCCGTACCCAGTTCACCTCGTAGCGGTCGGCGAAATAGCCATAGGCCATCTCAGCGGCGAGGGAGGAAACGACGGCAAGTGCAACGAGCACGATCAGCATGGACTTGGTCTTTCGGGGAGCGCCGGTTGCCGGAATGGCATCGGCTGCGTTGATGATCCGAGTTAAGCAGATCCTGTCTGAAACCGCCTTGAACGGGCCATTCATCCGCCGTTCAACCGTCCGGGATGATTGGCCAAATCACTTGCGGCCAAATGACTTGCGAGAAGGCAGCATCCGTGACAAAAGGCGTCAAACCAACGGTCGGGCCAGATGACGACAGCTTTTTACCCCGGGTCCTTCGACCCGATCACCAACGGGCATGTGGATGTTCTGGTCCAGGCGCTGAACGTCGCCGAAAAGGTGATCGTCGCGATCGGCATCCATCCCGGCAAGACGCCGCTCTTTTCCTTCGAGGAGAGAGCCGAGCTGATCCGCCTTTCGCTAGCTGAAGTGCTGCCCGGCAAGACCGGCGACATCGACGTCGTCGCCTTTGACAATCTGGTCGTCGATGCCGCCCGCAGCCATGGCGCCACGCTTTTGATCCGCGGTCTTCGCGACGGCACCGATCTTGATTACGAAATGCAGATGGCCGGCATGAACCGGACGATGGCGCCTGATATCCAGACCATCTTTTTGCCGGCGGGCACGGCCTCGCGGCCCATTACCGCCACATTGGTCCGCCAGATCGCCGCCATGGGCGGCGATGTCAGCGCCTTCGTGCCGGCCGCCGTCTTGCAAGCCCTCACATCCAAGCGCCCAGACTGACGAGTACAAGTCTAACAAGTACAAAGTCTGATAAGAACCAAGTCCAGCGCGCAAAGACCAGGCGGAACCCGCCGCAACGGAGCCCACATGAAACTCTTTTATCTCGCATTTGCCGGCGTGTTGTATCTCGCCTCCTTCGCGGGGGATGCCTTCGCCCAGTCAGCCGATCATTATCTCACCATCCAGTTGAAGAACGGCCCCGTCGTCATCCAACTGATGCCTGAGGTTGCGCCGAAGCATGTCGCCCAGATCGAGGCGCTGGCCAAGAAGGGCGAATACGACAACGTCGCCTTCCACCGCGTCATCGACGGCTTCATGGCCCAGACCGGCGACGTCAAATACGGCAATATGGAAAAGGGTTTCGATGCGAGCCTCGCCGGCACCGGCTCCTCCGACATGCCGGATATTCCGGCCGAGTTCTCCAAGACCCCGTTCGTGCGCGGCACGGTCGGCATGGCCCGCTCGCAGGATCCGAATTCCGCCAATTCGCAGTTCTTCATCATGTTCGCCGATGGCTCCTTCCTCAACGGCCAGTACACCGTTGTCGGCAAGGTCGTTTCCGGCATGGAGAATGTCGACAAGATCAAGCGCGGCGAAGGCCAGAACGGCGAAGTCAAAAGTCCCGACCGGATGATCAAGGTCACCCTGGGCAAGAAGTAAGTTACGAGAGAAACAAGAGGAGAAGACAATGGCCGAGATCAAGGATCCCGAAAACACGATCATTCTGGAAACCACCAAGGGCAAGGTTGTCATTCAGCTTTTGCCGCAGGTCGCCCCGGAGCATGTCGCCCGCATCAAGGAACTCGCCCGCGAAAAGGCCTATGACGGCGTCGTCTTCCACCGCGTCATCCAGGATTTCATGGCGCAGACGGGCGATGTCGAATTCGGCAAGAAGGGTTCGGAAACCTTCAATCCCGGCCGTGCCGGCATGGGCGGCTCCTCCAAGCCGGATCTGAAGGCTGAATTCTCCGCCACCACGCATACGCGCGGCACCTGCTCGATGGCCCGTTCGCAGAACCCGAACTCGGCCAATTCGCAGTTCTTCATCTGCTTCACCGACGCGCCCTGGCTGAACAAGCAGTATTCCGTCTGGGGCCAGGTCATCGAAGGCATGGACAACGTCGACAAGATCAAGCGCGGCGAGCCGGTTTCCGATCCGGACTCGATCGTCTCGATGCGGGTTGCCGCCGACGTCTGATTGTGATTTCTGCTGAAACCCGCTCTTGCGCGTCAACCGCGTGGGGGCGGGTTTCGCTTTGCCTGAAAGTGCCGTTATGCGCGTAGACCTTTTCGATTTCGATCTGCCGGATGAACGCATCGCGTTGCGGCCTGCCGAGCCGCGCGACAGCGCGCGCCTGCTCGTCGTCAATCCGCATGCGGAAAGCAGGCCCCATGCGGAAAGCGTACCCCATGCGGAAAGCAGGCCCCATGCGGAAAGCGCGTTCTCCGATCACCGCGTCGGGGATCTGCCATCCTTCCTGCGGGCGGGCGATGCGCTGGTCTTCAACGACACAAAGGTCATTCCCGCTCAGTTGGAAGGCATTCGCCATCGCGACGGCGCCGGCGGCCAGCAGGTGTCAGCAACGCTGCATATGCGCGTCGGCCCCAGCCGCTGGAAGGCCTTTGCCAAGCCCGGCAAGCGCATCAAGGAGGGCGACCGCATCGCCTTCGGTCATTCGGGTGAAAGCTGCTTGCTCGGTTCGCTCGATGCCACCGTCGAGGAAAAGGGCGAAGCGGGCGAAGTGACGCTTGCCTTCGATCTTTCCGGCCCGGCGCTCGACGAGGCGATCGCCGCCGTCGGCCACATTCCGCTGCCGCCCTATATCGCCGCCAAGCGTCCCGAGGACGAGCGCGACCGCGCGGACTATCAGACGATCTATGCCCGCGAGGAGGGCGCCGTCGCCGCGCCCACCGCCGGCCTGCATTTCACGCCCGCGCTGTTCGAAGCACTCGACAGAGCCGGCATAGAACGTCACTTCGTCACGCTGCATGTCGGCGCCGGCACCTTCCTGCCCGTCAAGGCCGACGATACCGCCGATCACAAGATGCATCTGGAAAGCGGCACTGTCAGCGCAGAGACCGCCGCCCGGCTGAACGCCGTCAAGGCAAGGGGCGGGCGCATCGTCTGCGTCGGCACCACCTCGCTGCGGCTGATCGAAAGTGCCGCGGAAGAAAGCGGCGAGATCCGCGGCTGGAGCGGCGCCACCGGCATTTTCATCACGCCCGGCTACCGTTTCAAGGCTGTGGACATGCTGATGACCAATTTCCACCTGCCGCGCTCGACGCTGTTCATGCTGGTCTCGGCCTTTTCAGGCTTCGAAACCATGCACGCGGCCTATAAACACGCCATTTCGACAGGCTACCGCTTCTACTCCTACGGCGACGCGAGCCTTCTTTTCCGGAAAGACAAATGACAGAGAACTTCCAATTCACGTTGAAGAAGACCGATGCCGGCGCGCGCCTCGGCGAAATCTCCATGCCGCGCGGCACGATCCGCACGCCGGCCTTCATGCCTGTGGGGACCGTCGGCACGGTCAAGGCGATGTATCTCGACCAGGTGCGCGAAACCGGCGCCGACATCATCCTCGGCAATACCTATCACCTGATGCTGCGCCCCAGCGCCGAGCGCGTCGCCCGCCTCGGTGGCCTGCACAAGCTGATCCGCTGGGAGCACCCGATCCTGACGGATTCCGGCGGCTTCCAGGTCATGTCGCTCTCCGGTCTGCGCAAGCTCGACGAGCAGGGCGTCACCTTCAAGTCGCATGTCGACGGCAGCCTGCACCATATGTCGCCGGAGCGTTCCATCGAAATCCAGGGCCTTCTCGGCTCCGACATCCAGATGCAGCTCGACGAATGCGTGGCACTGCCGGCTGAGCCGCGGGAGATTGAGCGCGCCATGGAAATGTCGCTGCGTTGGGCCGAGCGCTGCCGGGTCGCCTTCGGCGAGCAGCCTGGCAAGGCGATGTTCGGCATCGTCCAGGGAGGCGATATTCCCGCTTTGCGCGTTCGTTCGGCGCAGGCGCTGAGCGAGCTCGACCTCAAGGGTTATGCCATCGGCGGCCTTGCCGTCGGCGAGCCGCAGGATGTCATGCTGCAGATGCTGGACACGACACTGCCGGTGCTCCCCGGGGAAAAGCCGCGTTACCTCATGGGCGTCGGCACGCCGGATGATATCCTGAAATCGGTTGCCCGCGGCATCGACATGTTCGACTGCGTCATGCCGACCCGTTCCGGCCGCCACGGCCTGGCCTTTACCCGCCGCGGCAAGGTCAATATCCGCAATGCCCGTCATGCCGAGGATATGCGCCCGCTCGACGATCAGTCGAACTGCCCGGCCTCGCGCGATTATTCACGCGCCTATCTGCACCATCTCGTCCGCTCCAACGAAGCACTCGGCGGCATGTTGCTCTCCTGGAACAATCTCGCCTATTACCAGGAACTGATGCAGGGCATCCGCAAGGCGATCGCCGAAGGCCGCTTCGCCGATTTCATGGCGGAGACGATGGAGGAATGGGCAAGAGGCGATCTCGACCCGGTCTAAGGCTAGCTCGCTCCAGCGCGGCTCTCCGCGGGAAGCTCAGATGCTGGTCTTGGCGCAATCATTGTTTTGAGCTTTTTGCGCACCGGCTCGTCGAAGTGAATGGCGACGACGCCGGCCATGATGAAAATCGCTATCACGACGACCATACCGGCTGCAGGGGAGGCAGGAAGGTCAAAGCCCTTTTGCCGCAGCAAATGCAGCAACTCGAAGATGGGCGCGTGCAGGATATAAATCGGATAGGAAACGATCCCCAGCCAACGAAATGCCAGCTCGACAAGGCCGGTCTGCCCAGTGCGCATCGCACCCCAGACAATGGCCGGGAAAATCACCAAGCATATGAAAAGATCAAAATAGGGAAAACCGTAGAATGTGCTTGCGGGTATATTCGTGATCGCAATCAGGCAACCGCAGAGGAAAATGCCGATGGTGTTGCCTCTATTGACTTCATTCAGCGTCCGAAGCTCGTACAACCTGTGAAGGCAGATCCCGAGCGAGAACGAGAACAAAATTCTCGAAAAGCCAAATCCGAAGTAGCCCGCCTGATGGCCAATGTCGAAATTGCCTCCAAGGGCTCCGTACAAGGTGATACCCGCTGTCCCGAGGGCGATGGCGAGCAAGGTTTTGGACGATAGTCGTACGAGAAGAATGGAAAACAGCACTCCAGCCCAGAGTTCGAAGAAGAGCGACCAGCTCGGCCCGTTTAACGGAAAGGCGCCGCCCGTGCCTGCATTTGGAATGAACAGAATCGCCCTCAGCAGAAGGCCGATCAGGGTAAGGTAATCGAAGCCGAATTGAACTGAATAGCTGACAAGGCCAACAGGAAGAGAAAGCAGATAAACAGGATAAAGCCGAATGATCCGCTGCAGCAGAAATCCGGCAGGCGAAATCTGTCCCGTTGCCAGTTGCCTTTCGTATGAATTTGCAAGAACGACGCCGCTCAAGAGAAAGAAGAGATCAACGGCAAGGTAGCTGATATTGACAGGTATCGGACCAAGCGTGCCGCCGGTGTGTAGGAACATGACCATGATGGCCGCGATTCCCCGCAACGCTTCAAGAGCCGTGAAAAATTGCTTTCCGGTATTCAATCTGCCAATCCCCTGCTGGCGGTTTTTTACTCCAGCACCATTTCAAAATAGTTAGTGCAACAGATCCAGGTGCTGGGCAGTGTTTCATCCAGCCAAGAATAGCGCGTCAGATCCCTTTGCTGTCGGCATCCGGCATGATCTGCACGCCGTTGATCCTGTAGCTGCCGTCCGGCTGGCGGGTAATCTGGTAGATCGCCGTCCAGTCCTTGCCATCGCGGCCCGAGATCAGCACTTCGTGATAGATCAGTGCGCCGTTGTCGATCGAGCGGCTGCGGCCGAAGGCGTAGTTGCCTGGATGATAGACCGGCTCGTAACTCTTTTTCACCATGGCGAAGAACAGGTTCTTGTCGGGATACATCGCCCTGATGCCGGGAGCGGCGAAGGAATAGGCGGTTTCGGCGTCGTCCTTGAGGAAGGCCGTGATCTGTTCCTCGATCATCGTCCGCGTCGTGTCGATCGGGTCTTCGGCGCGAGCCGATACGGTGGAGAAGAGGGACGCGGCACACAGAATGACAACTGCGAAGAAGGCGCGCATGGGGGATCTCCAGCTCTATCGGAGAATGATCCCCGATAGAATAGAAGTGTAGGCGATTTTTTACTTAAGAAAAGCGGACTTTACGACCAGCGGCGGAAGAGCGCGCTGGCATTGACGCCGCCGAAGCCGAAACCGTTGGTGATGGCGTAGTCCATGGGCAGCGACCGCGCCGTCTTGCCGACGATATCGATCCCATCGGCGGCGGCATCGGCCTGATCCAGGTTGCGGGTCGGCGGCGCGATCTGGTCGCGCAGCGCCAGGATGGTGAAGATCGCCTCCAGCCCGCCGGCAGCACCCAGCAGATGGCCGGTCGCCGATTTCGTCGCGCTGACGGCAATGCCGCCATTGCGGCCGAAGACCGTGGCGACCGCCGCGATCTCGCCTCTGTCGCCGACCGGTGTGGAGGTCGCATGCGCGTTGAGGTGCTTGACCTCGGATGCCGGGATCTTCGCCTGCCGGAGGGCTGCCTCCATTGCCCGGCGCGCGCCGTCGCCGTCTTCGGGGCCTGAGGTCATATGGTAGGCATCCGCCGCCGTGCCGTAGCCGACGAGTTCGGCGAGCGGCGTCGCCCCGCGGGCAAGCGCATGCTCAAGTGTTTCGATGACCAGAATGCCGGCGCCTTCGCCCATGACGAAACCGTCGCGCGCCGTGTCGAAGGGCCGCGACGCCAGCTCCGGCGTCTCGTTGAAGCCGGTGGAAAGCGCACGCGCAGCGGCAAAGCCGCCGAGGCTCACCTTGTCGATACAGGCCTCGGCGCCGCCGCAGATCGCCACATCCGCTTCGCCGGAGCGGATCAGCCGCGCCGCATCGCCGATCGCCTGGACGCTGGCCGCGCACGCCGTCACCGGCGCGCCGAGCGGCCCCTTGAAGCCGTAACGGATGCTGACCTGACCGGCGGCGAGATTGACGAGGAAAGAGGGCACGGTGAAGGGGGACAGCCGCCGCACGCCGCGCGTTTCGCCGATGCGCACCGCTTCGGCGATCGCCGGAAAGCCGCCGACCCCGGAGGCGATGATCGTTGCGGTGCGCTCGCGTTTCGCTTCGTCGGTCGGCATCCAGCCGGCCTGCTTCACCGCTTCCTCCGTCGCCGCCATGGCGAACTGGATGAAGCGGTCCATTTTCTTCTGGTCCTTGGGCGTGATGTAACGGTCGGGATCGAAACCGGCCTCCACATCCTCGGTCGTGCCGGGAACAATGCCGCCGACCTTGGCCGGCAGCTCGCCGACGACATCGTCCGAAAGCAGCCTCAGCCCCGAGCCGCCGTCAAGAAGGCGCCTCCAGGCGAGCTCGACGCCACTGCCGAGCGGCGAGACAAGTCCCATGCCGGTGACGACGATGCGATCCATGATAGTTTCCTCTCTATGCGTCGATGCCGAGATACCAGGCGCGCATGCGGGCGATCCGCTCGTGCACCGCGTCGTCGGCTGCGGGGCCTGCAAGCAGGCTGGTGTTTTCGGGAGTCACTTGTTCGCCGGTCCGTGCGTCGACCAGCACCGCCTGGCGCTCTTTGCCGGAGGCGGCGTCGCTGAGCAGAAAGGCAAGATCTTCTTCCGGAATGTGCCGGCTTCCCCAGGAAAACAGCGTCATCAGCACCGGAAAGAAATCACGGCCCTTGTCCGTCAGCCGATATTCGTAGCGGGCAGGGCGCTGATGATAGAGCCGCCGCTCGAACAGCCCCTGATCCGTCAGGTGTTTCAGCCGCCGCGTTAGGATGTTCGGCGCCACGCCGAGGCTCTTCTGGAAATCGTCGAAGCGCGAAATCCCCTGAAAGGCGTCGCGCAGGATGAGGATACTCCACCAGTCGCCGACGCTGTCGAGCGCGCGCGCTGCCGGGCATTTGAATTGGCTGAAGCTCGTCCGCTGCATGGTGATGTCACTACAGCAGTGACTATCATCATGCAAGTAACTAATGGAGGACAGCTGTCAGCGAGCATCGCGCTTCCTGCGCCGGCGAACGTCGAATTCGACGAGCAGCGATTTCAGTTCCACCTCACGAACGCGTCGTGCCGCTTCATCGGGGCTGACCCATTCCAAAATGCGCTGGCCTTGCTCTTTGAAGTCGTTGCTGATCTCGATGACTTCAACCTGAAACAAATCGACGATGCAGGGAGCTACGTCGCCATCGTCGAGGTCTTTCAGATAAGTGTAGCGGCCGACCGGTTTCTTCCTCACCGTCCCGCGCACGCCTGCTTCCTCCCAGGCTTCGATCGCCGCCGCTTCGAACGGCTTCTTCCCTTTCATCGGCCACCCTTTCGGAATGACCCAGCGCGCACTCTCGCGCGATGTGATCACCAGGATTTCGATTCCCGGTCCGTCATTGATGAAGCGGAAGCAAATCGCGCCGTACTGTTGGCGGAATGCGCCCGAAAACAGCTTGGCAGGAACGGCGGCGAGCTGCCGCAGCAATGGCTGAGACTTGTCTGGTCGAGGCTTGCTGCGTTTTCTCGGAGTCTTCATGGCGATCGAAGGTTATTGAAGTCGCTTGTTCTTCACCTGCCTGAGCCTGTTCATGACAGATTCTGACAATCAGTTGTAGGCGCAACCATTCGCCGTTGTCATCCCCGCGCTCGCCGCCACTTAGCGTGCTCTATAATGCGGTCCTATCGCCGTTACGCAGATTGTGAATTGCCAGCAACTCCGGATACGCGGAAACATTGCTCGCAAGAACGGGATGGCCCTTGAACAGATCTTCCCCCTCGGTCGGAAAGGGTAGGTACTCGCCCCCGGCCTCTTTGACCAGGCAATAGCCGGCCATGCAGTCCCAAGCCCGCATGTGAGGTTCGTAATAGCCGACAAGACGCCCTGCAGCCACATAGGCAAGCATAAGCGCTCCGGAGCCGTTCCGAATGAACGTGCCGCCGCTGGCGAGCAACGCTGTTATGATGGAGCCGACAATCTCTGGAGCGACGTGCGTATTGCAGCCAATACCGGTCATGGCGTTCTGTATCGTGCGGGAGGGATCGAGCGAAAGCCTCTCGCCATTCAAGCTCCCTCCAAGGCCGGCGGCTGCGGCATAAAGCTCATTCGCACAGGGCGCTTGGATCACGCCGATGACCGGGACGCCTTGATAGAGGACAGCGATCGAAACGCACCAGGTGGGCATGCCATTGACGAATGGCGCGGTGCCGTCGATTGGATCGACAACCCAGGTATAGCCGGAACCTCCCGCTTGATGGCCAAACTCCTCGCCGAGGAAACCGTCCTCGGGAATTGCTGCCGCAACCCGCTCGCGCAGAAAGGTCTCGACGCTCCGATCGGCGATCGACACGACATCCTGAAGATCGCGCTTTGTTTCGATCACGAGAGTCTCGCGCTTATTGAAATAGTCGAGCGCCATAGCACCAGCTTCCGCAGCAAGGGATTTGGCCAGGGTGAAGCGCCGCTCCAGGTCGGTGTCATGCATAGTCATATTGCTATCCTTTATTCGCATTCCAAATGTTTCAGGCCCAAATGTTTCAGGCCCAAATGTTTCAGGCATTGATCAGCGCGATGCCACGGTTCTCGAACCCGAGTGTGACATCGCTCGAAGGCGGCAGGTTCCTTTCGACTGCGTGGTCGATGATGAACAGCGTTCCGACATCGGTCTCGACTTCATATTCGACATGCCCGCCGAGATAGGCACTGTGGAGCACGCGTCCCGGCAGGCCCTGCTGGCCGGCTGCCGCTATGGTGATCGATCCGGGCCTCACAGCGAGTTTTGCCATGCCGGGCTTTGCGTTACGGCCCGGCAAACGATGGTCCACGCCGGCCACGCGGATGAGCGCCTCCGTACCTTCGACGCCGATCACTTCGCAAGGGATGACATTGGCTTCTCCCATGAAATCGGCGATGAAGGACGATGCCGGTGTTTCATAGAGCTCGCGCGGCGTCCCGGATTGGGCGATCTCGCCATCCTTCATGACGATGATACGGTCGGACACCGCCAGAGCCTCATCCTGGTCGTGCGTGACATAGACGGCGGTGAAACCGAGCCGCTGCTGCAGTTCGCGGATTTCCGTGCGCACCCGGCGGCGCAGGCGTGCATCGAGGTTGGAGAGCGGTTCGTCGAGCAGCAGCACCTGCGGCTCGAGCACAAGCGCGCGGGCAACCGCGACGCGTTGCTGCTGGCCGCCGGAAAGCTCGGCCGGCAGGCGATGGCACATGCCCGCAAGGCCGACGAGCTTCAATCCTTCCTCAGCCTTTTCCCGGGCTTCCTTGTTGCCGAGACCCGACGACTGCAGGCCGTATGCGACGTTATCGAGCGACGTCATGTGCGGAAACAAGGCATAGGACTGGAACACCATCGAGACATCGCGCTCGTTGGCGGGCAGCATGGTAACTTCAGCACCGCCGATCAGGATGCGTCCGGATGTCGGATGCTCGAGCCCGGCCAGCATGCGCAGCGTGGTGGTTTTGCCGCAGCCGGATGGGCCGAGCAAGGTTACCAGCGTGCCAGGCTCGATGGTGAGAGAAAGGTCCGGGATGGCCGTAAATGCACCGAAAGACTTGCGCACGTTCTGGAAGGTGACGGAACCGGGTTTGACGGTGATCATGCGGTTTTCTCCTGACCGAGAGGAACAGAGGGAGCTGGGCTGGTGCCGGCGACGCGATTTTCGCGGCGTAGACGGCGCTCGCCGACGACGAGCTGGAAGCCGGCGATGACAATGCTCATGACCACGATCAGCATGGATGAATAGGCGATCGCCACGCCGTATTCGCCATTCTCGACGAGGCCGACGATATAGGACGTGGCCATGTTGTATTCCGCGCTGACGAGGAAGATGACGGCGCTGATCGAGGTTATGGCGCGAACGAAGGAATAGACCAGCGCAGCGGTGATGGCTGGCCGCAGCAAGGGCAGGATCACCTTGCGGATCGTGCGGAAACTGTCCGCACGCAAAGTCAGCGACGCTTCGTCCAGGCTCTTGTCGAGCTGGCTCATCGCTGCGATGCCGCCGCGAACGCCGACCGGCATATTGCGGAAGACGAAGCACAGGACGAGGATCAGCGCCGAGCCGGTCATCTCGACCGGAGGCAGGTTGAAAGCCATGATGTAGCTGACGCCGATGACCGTTCCGGGAATGGCGAAGCTCATCATCAGGGCGAATTCGAAGACGTTCCGCCCGACGAATTTCTGCCGTACGATGATATAGGCTGTGAGCAAGCCCACCGCAGCGGTCAAGGGCGCGGAGACGAGCGCGATCTCCATCGTCGTCCAGAAGGAATTCCACGCCACGCCGGTCCAAGCGATCCCGCCATTGGAGAAATCGATCGAGAAGGCGCGAACGTAGTGGCCGAGCGTCAACGAGTTGTCGAGGCCCCAGGTTTTCACGAAACCGCCGATCAGGATCATTCCATAAACGACGACGGTGAAAATCATCCACGGAATGACCACCACATGCGCGGCAATGGAAAGGCCGCGCGGCAAGGCGATATGGGCGCCGCTGTCGCCCTTGCCGGTGACCGTGGCAAAGCTCTTGCCCGATAGCCAAAGACGCTGGGCAAGGAATGCCGAAAGTGTGAAGCAGAGGAGCACGATGGCAAGAACGGCGGCGCGCGACGGATCGTTCTGCGAGCCCACGACCGCAAAGAAGATTTCCGTCGAAAGCACGCCATGCGTGCCGCCGAGCACCAGCGGATTGCCGAAATCGGCCATGCTCTCGATGAACCCGATCAGGAAGGCATTGGCGAGACCTGGCTTCATCAGCGGCAGGGAGACGCGCCAGAACGTGCGCCAGCGACCGGCACGCAGGGTCTGCGATGCCTCCTCCATCGAGGGGCTGACGCCTTCGACGACGCCGATGAGGACGAGGAAGGCGATCGGCGTAAAGGAGAGAACCTGGGCGATCCAAATGCCGGTGAGCCCATAGAGCCACCGGCCCGGCTCGATGCCCAAAAGGCTGGACAATGTCTCGGTGATGATCCCGGCGCGGCCGAACAGCAGTGTCAGCGCCAGGCCGATGACGAAGGGCGGTGTAATGATCGGCAGCACCGTCAGCAGGCGCAATCCCTTTTTGAACGGAAAGCGCGTGCGCGTCGCCACCAGCGCAAAGCCGAGGCCGAGCAGGGTCGAGCCGGAAGCGGTCATGAGGGCGAGAAGGAGCGTGCGCCAGGCAACGCCGCAACGTTCTTCGCCCGCTATGCAGGCCAGGCTCCAAATGCCGGGGTCCTGAATGTTGCGTATAAGACCATCCGGATTGAAGGAGCCGTCGAAGTCCTGCACCGAAGCGATGAACATGCTGCCGATCGGATAGAAAACGAAGACGGTGACCAGAAACGCAAGAATGCAAATCGAACCGACGATGAAGGCGTCCCCCTTCATCACCCCGCGTTCGGCCAGTCCGAAGGCAAAGAGAAGAACGAAAACCAGCGCTATGAGGACCGCGCCGGCACCCATCGATGGCTGTCCCTCGGATAACATGCCGAACAGGTTTTCACTGATTGCCCAGGTCCAACCGGAAAAGCCGATCGCCAATCCCTGCAGAGACAGGAAGACGAGGCCGACGGCACCGAGCGAGGCGAGCAAGGTTCCGCGCCGCATCGGATCGCGCACCAGACGCGCCAAACAGCAGAGCAGAAAGAGCAGGACCACGCCCGCAAGCCAACTTCTTCCGTGCTGCAGGATTTGCAGCACGCCTGGCGCCGCATCGGCGGAGAAGGGGAAGGCAGACAGCCACTTGAATCCGAAGAAGCCGCCCTCGATGCGATACCACGGGACAATGATCAGGGCAGCCGCCCCCAGGCCAAGGACGATGTCCAATCGGCGATTGCCACGTCTCATGGCATACCTCGCTTATTTCACGTTGATGAAAGGGGAGAATGGATCGGCACCCCGGAACCGTCCGCGATGCCGTGCCACTCATCGATCTTCAGTTGGCGATGGCGCCGACTTCCCGATCCCAGCGCTCGAGCAGGGCCTTGCGCTTTGCCGGATCGCCATAGGTCTTGAAGTCGTAGTCGATCAGCTTGATGTCCTCGAACTTCGGCGCTTCCTTCGGCACCTCCGCCGATTTGTTCGACGGCAGCTGGAAGGACTTGGCATCCTTCATGCGCGACTGCACTTCGGGTCGCAGCGCCCAGTCGTACCAGATCTTGGCATTGTCGAGATTGCGGGCGCCTTTAATGATCGACATGGAGCCGATTTCATAGCCGGTGCCCTCGCATGGCGCGACCGACTTGACCGGAAAACCTTCGGCGGTCTGCGCGACGGCGTCATGCATGAAGACGATGCCGAGGGCCGTTTCGCCCCGCGCCGCCGCCTTGACAGGAGCCGATCCGGATTTGGTGTATTGCGAGACGTTGGCGTTTAGTTTTTTCAGATAGTCGATGGCCTGGTCTTCGCCCATGATCTGCACCAGCGAAGCGAGTGCCGTATAGGCAGTGCCCGAGGAGTTCGGATTGGCGATCTGGATTTCGCCCTTCAATTCCGGCGCCAGGAGATCGGCCCAGCAGCGGGGTTCCTTGTAACCCTTGGTCTTGAAGATCTCGGTGTTGTAACCCCAGCCGAGCGCACCGGCGTAGACGCCGACCGTCTTGAAACCGGTGCTCTCCGCCTGCTTTTTGGCCCAATCCTGCAACTGGTCGAGCATTGGCGACTTGTATTCCAGCGTCAGGTTTTCCGATGCTGCCTGGACATGCGGATCCCCCGTGCCGGCCCACCAGATGTCGGTCTTCGGGTTGCGAGCCTCGGCGCGTATCTTGGCATAGGTCTCGCCCGATGACAGGCGCACCATATTCACCTTGATGTCGTGAGCCTTTTCAAAGTCGCCCTGCATCTGCTCGCAGATGACGACATCGGCCGAGCAGATGAGGTTGAGCTCGCCGGCGGCCTGGACCGAACCGGCAGCCAGCGCCGTTCCGGCAAAGAGAAGCGTGGAAAGAACTGTCAGTCGCATGGGTATCCTCCTGTTGCTTGCGTCTGAGAGGGGGTGGGTCAGCGACACAAGCGCTGCCCGTCGCGGCGCGTCGATCGCACCGGGTTGTCAGGGGTCGGATGGAAGTCGGATCCCGGCCTATTGGGTCGGGGAAATCTCGGTGTCGAAACGGGTCAACAGCCGACTTCGCTCATCGGACAAGCCGAATGTTGCAAAGTCATAATCCACCATCTTGATCATGGTGATGTCGGGGGCAGCCGGCGGCAAAGCCGCTTTGGCGTTCGACGGAACCTGGTTCTGGCCGGCGGCGGCTCCTGTCGCCTGGCCTTCCGGACTGAGGGCGAAATCGACAAAGGCCTGGGCGGCTCTGGCGTTGCGGCTACCCTTGACGATGCTGACCGCACCGATCTCGTAACCCGTCCCTTCGCAGGGAGCGACGATGACAAGAGGGGCGCCTGCTTCCTTCAGGGTGACCGCATCATGCATGAACGAGATGCCGATCAGGATTTCGCCCCGGGCGGCAGCCTTTACCGGCGCCGAGCCGGACCGGGTATACTCGACAATATTGCGGTTGAGCGCCGCCATGTACCGGAACGCTTCCTCTTCGCCGAGGAGTTGCACGAGCGTGGCGAGCATCGTGAAAGCCGTTCCGGAGGAGTTCGGATTGCCGGACTGGATATGGCCGCGATAGGCCTCTTTCGTCAGGTCCTGCCAGCAGGTCGGGGCCGGAAGCTTCAGCGCTGCGAGGAGATCGGAATTGTAGGCGAAGCCCAAAGCCCCCGCATATATGGCGGCCGAACGTGAGCCGGACATGGCAAAAAAGTTCTGCGCCCAAGGCAGCATGTCGTGTTCATGGTCGGGCTGATATCGATCGAGCAGATCCTCTGAGGCAGCCTGGAGATGGGCATCGCCAGTTCCACCCCACCAGACATCCACTGTCGGATGTGATTTTTCGGCACGGATCTGATCGAGTATATCGCCAGTGCTCTTGCGAACCATCGAGATATCGATACCCGCCCGGGCCTCGAACGCTTTTTCCATGGTCATGCACCAAGCTTCGTCGACGCCGCACAGGACGTTCAATCTCGCCTCGGTCATGCCTTGGCTTGCGCCGCACAGCCAGAAAGCCATGCCCGCAGCAAAAGCGGTCAATGTTCTCACGCAAGCCTCCCTTGGAACCTTCCCGTTCCAATCTCCACAGCCAGCATGTCAGATCTTCACGTCACCGCAATCGAAGAATGGTTACCGATTTTTCACCGCCGAGCCGAACGACGTTACATTCATTACAAATGTGACAAACCTCATCATCAGCAAGTCTTTGAACATTGGCGGCGGCATGCCTATGATAGCGGGGGGAGGATCAAGCTGTGCTGAATCAGAAGGTTAGAATTCTGATCGTCGAGGACGATCCTGATATGGCGGAGCTTATCTCCGATCTCGTCGAGGCCGAGGGGTGGATACCGACCTGCGCGGGATCCGCCGAGGAGGCGACCGATATCCTGGCGCGAGAGCAGATGCATCTGGTGCTTGTCGATCATAACCTGCCGCGTACATCCGGCCGAGCTTTCGCCCAAAAACTGCGGTCAGAGATCAATATCGGCATCGTCATGGTGACGGCAGCCGGCAGTGCTGCCGATCGCGTCCTCGGCCTTGAAACCGCTGCGGATGATTATGTCGTCAAGCCGTTCGAACCGATCGAACTGACGGCCCGCATCAAAGCTGTCTTACGGCGAACCGTGCCGTCGCTGAAACAGGAAAAGGAGAGCGAGCGGGAGCACGAACGTCCCTCTTTGCTGCTTGGCGACTGGGCAATCGATCTGATGGGCCGGCAAGCCGTCTGCCTCGCAGATCGCAGCAAAACGCTGACAACGGCTGAGTTCGCCTTGCTTGAAATCCTTGCGCAGACCCCCAATCAGCCGGTGAGCCGAGCGCAGATCCTCGATCGGCTTGGCTCGGAAAGTGATCGCTACATCGACCGCAACGTCGACGTCCTGGTTCTGCGGCTCCGGCGGAAAATCGAACGCAATCCCGACCTTCCGCGCCATATCAAGACACGACGCGGAAAGGGCTATGTCCTGCACACTGGCGACGGCGAGCCGTCAGCGTGATCAGCCGCTCCTTTCTGTCGTCGATTGCCTTTCGCTTGCCTTTCGCGATTGCCTTCATCTGCTTCCTGGTTTTCAGTCTTTCAGCGATCGCGATCTACGGGCTGCAGCGCGCCCGTGACGAAATGGCTGCCTATGGCCTACAGGCCTTCACGAGCCTGGCCAAAGCCTCGCTTGTTTCCCGGCAAGTATCCGATCTGGTGTCGAGCGCGCCCTTCCTGATGAACTCGACCTCGCCCTACCGGGTGGCGAGCGAGAGCCGCGCTGTCGTGCTGCAGGTCGACAGCCTGCTGAAGACGGCCGAGCCGCACGGAGCAGACCAGTCTGCGCGCGGCTTTGCCAGCGCGAGGATGGTTGAGCTTCTCGACCTTATCAGGACACAGACGCTTGTGCTTGCCAGGGACGCCGACGCCGCCCAGAACCACAAGGCTGAAGCCGCGGCGGCGCTAGGGGAGGTGGCGACCGGCAAGGGCATTGTCGATCCCGATCTGCGCCGTCAAGTGAACGGAATCGTGCAAGCGGCTTCCACCTCCGACAGTCTTTTCCAGCTTGGCGAACTTCGCAGGCGATACGTGGCGGGTACCACCAAGGCGCAAGGGGGGACCGAGCCGGAGTCGAGGATTTCGCCTGCCGAGTTGCAGCCGTATGAGCGCGTGTTCGAAGCTCAAACACGATACCTTTTGAATATGTTCGCGATCCGGGCGGCGGTCGCAAAGCTGCATGCCGTCTCCCGCGACCTCTCTCATGCAACGGAGACGCAAAGCGATGCAGTTGCACGCCAGCTGAATGACGATCTGCTTTCGACCTCCGATGCCTTGAGCCGGCTCCTGGTCACCGTGGCCTTGGCTTTTCTGCTCGTGCTCGTCATGGCCATATTCTCCATCCGGTCGGTCATGCGCGTGTCACGGGGCATCGTGGCGCTGTCGAACGGCATGAATGCGCTCGCCAAGGGTGAAAACGAAGTGGGGCCGCCAGCCTACGGCGGAAATGAAACCGAGCTTGTGCGTCTGCTGGATGCGTTCCGCGCCTTCAAGGACAGCGTGGATCGCGTGTCTCGATTAAGACGCACGGCAGAAGCCGCCGCCCGCACCATCCGGTCGACCTTTCGCAACATGAACGAGGGGATCGCGCTTTTCGACAAGATGGGGCGACCGATCACCATGAACAGGCGGATCATCGAACTGTTTGGCCACTCGGGTTCCGCGCGCAAATTGCCGCTGCGCCGGTTTGTCGAGCCCGTGCCGGAGATTGATCCCGCCTTGCTGCCCTCAGATCCGGACCGCGGCGCCCTGTTGGAGCGTGCCGTCATCCGCCATCGGACCGGTGACCAGCGGGTAGTTGAGATTTCCATGTCACGACAGCCGGAGGGCGGCATCGTTCTTCTTGCGCGCGACGTAACGCTGATGGATCGACAGGAGGCGGAAGCGGCAAAGGTTCAGCGGCTGGACGGTATCATGCGCATGACGCATCAGGTGAGCCACGAAGTGGGCAACATGATCGGCATCATCACCGGCAGCCTCGGCCTTCTGGAGCGTGAAACCGGCTTCAACGATCGGCAAAAACGCAACATTGCCCGGATCCGCAAGGCGGCCGAGAGGGGACGATCGCTAGCCGGCAGCATGTTATCGATCGGCAGCCAGCAGCCGTTCTATCCAAGCCCGGTGGATGTCGGCAGTCTCCTCCGCGGGATGGCCGATATCCTGGAGATCGCTGTCGGTGCAAAGTGCCATATAAAGCTGGAGCTGGATGCTGACCTGCCGGTCGTATCGCTCGACGCGGCTCTCTTGGAACAGTCCGTTCTGAACCTCTGTCTCAACGCTTCGGCAGCGATGCCGCTGGGAGGCATCATCGTTATCGGCGCGACGGCAACGACGGAAATCTTGCTGATTTCGGTGACCGACAGCGGCATAGGCATGAGCCCAGAGGTGATAGACAAAGCTTTCGAGCCCTATTTCACCACGCGAGGTTCCCACGGTGGAGCAGGGCTCGGCCTTGCCATGGTGTACGGCTTTGTCCGTCAGAGCGGCGGGGAGGCGTCCATCTATTCCTCTCCCGGAAACGGAACGACCGTCAGGCTTAGCTTCCCGACCGGTTTGCGCTCTTAATCAGCGGTCAGGAGGTGCCACCAGATTAACGCTCATTGCGCTCGAAAAACCACGCGAGCAGGATGCCGGTGAAGAGCATGCCGGCCGCGACGAAGATCGTATCACCCGGAGTGCCAATATAGAGCGGCCCGATATTGGCAAACAGCAGGAAGGCAATCAGGAAATTCGCCCAGCCCCAGACGACATTCGCCGTCGGCGAACCGGGATTTGCGAATGGGGTGCGAAAACGCCGGCCGCTGACGCCGTTGACGAAATGCGGGATGCCGTTGGTCAGAAATGCAGCGGCGATGAAATGGACGATATAGGCGATCCAAGGCAAGGGCTTTTCCAGTGATGAGTGGCGTCAATGGAGGAATGTGGCCGGCGATGCGATGACGGCAAGGGGAGCCTGGAAAAGCGCGTGGTGCGGCCGCACGCCGCCGAATAGCGGCGGGCCTGGCCGGGTCAGATCAGCATGAAATCTTTGAAGTGAAGTGCCGCGTAATTGTCGAGATCCGCGACAGCGATCGCCGTGCCTGCCGCACTCCCATCCGCGTCAAAGGAGAGAGTGCCGCTCGCCTGATCGTAGATCAGCTTGTCATCCGCCCCGAGCGCTTTCGTGCCGAGAACGAAATTCTCATCCGAAAATGCGGACAGGCTGAGCGCGGCGAAAATCGAATGGTCGAGCAGCAGCTTGTCGTCCGCCGCGGAGGAAATATGCGGATCAATTCCGAAGGAGTGAATAATATCGTTTATTCTAACGGCTTTATCCATGGTTTTCTCCCGGTTTAAGAGGAATAGACCGTGGGAATATATCCCCATTTGCTGCCGCAAATTTGATTCAATACACGATGGTGGTCGTGCAGTGTTTGCTTGTTAATCATGATATGTTGTTCCGAATGTGGCCCGTAACGGGCGACAGTTCGCGCAATAAGACGATCAATCTTTGCTTGCACTTTTCCGGTTGGCCGCCAGCCGGCCAATATGGCGGCTGGAACATCGGCAGTCACGGCGAGAAGATCAGAGCCACGGCAGGAGCGCTGAACGCCGTATTGCCTGCGTCAGGCGTGTTGGTCTTCCGCAGGCTGTGATGGGAGGCGGGAGCGGTCAGGCAAAGCCGAGCGGCAGCTTGTCCAGTTTCCTGTCGGCGCCGTAGTCGCGCTCATGCGGCGAGCGGCGGCGGCCGTCGCGGCTGGAAAGATCGATCCGGTTTTCAGCAAAGATCCCATCGGGATAGGTGCCGGTATCATGGCTATCGGTGTCGATCTTGGGGGCAAGGATTTTCAGGATCATCGGGGTTCCTCCGCGGCGCACCATCAACACTCGGAAAGGCCGCTTCGTTCCCTTTATAAATCCTGAATTATTAATAAATTAACCATAAGCGTCACGAAAAGGCACAGCGGTTGCCAAGGTCCGGGCCACACACGTCGGCGCTGGATGACCTTGCCGTGGAACTCACGGACCGTGATTGCCGTTGATATCGACGGACACAGGAGGTTTCCATGCAGTTGATCGATACGCGAGTGTCACAGGCCGGTGACATCTTCACCGTCGAATTCTTGGGCGAGGGAGGGGAATCGATCTCCGTCAAGATCGACAACTCCAACGGCGAACTCGACCACTCCAAGGCCGTCGACCACGCCAAGGTGATGATGGTTCAGCTGACCAGCTTTGCCGGCGGAGAGGCGGATGGCAGCATCAATCGATACGATGCCTTGAGCAACGGCAATTTCGACGAAGGCAGCAAGGGCCTGATCGGCCAACCGAGCGCCCGTTCGACCCACGACAGCGCGGTGCTGGAGGAGGAGCTCAATGAAGGTCTTGAGGACAGCTTTCCGGCAAGCGACCCTGTTTCGGCAACGGTATCGTCCATTCCCGCCAACGCGCGACGACACTGATCGCACCACCTTTTGAATTCCAAAGGCCGGAAAAGGCTGCCCATTCCGGCGCACAGCCTTTCCTTGCGTGACAAATCGGTGTCAAAACTGAGAAACAGCTGAAAACGTCAGATGTCTGATTGACATGGGAGCCTTCTAGAGAGGGCCCGAGAAGGGAGTGCGCACGACGCACTTCCAAGGTCTCGGAGACACGCTCATGAAAATCATTCAGATCACCGACACCCATTTCAGCCCGAACAAACCGCATTTCAACGGCAACTGGGCGCCGCTTCTGAGCTGGATCGAAGCGACCGGCGCCGATCTGATCATCCACACCGGCGATCTCACCGTCGACGGCGCCGACAAGGACGAGGACATCACCTTCTCGATGGATCTGATGCGCCAGGTGTCGGTCCCGATGCTGATCGTCCCCGGCAATCACGATGTCGGCCATCTCAAGGGATCGGACCAACCCGTCAATCCTGAGCGGCTGGCCCGCTGGCGCAGCCTTGCCGGTGACGATCGCTGGCTGGAGGATGCGGCCGGCTGGCGCTTCATCGGCTTGAATTCGCTGCTTCTCGGCCATGAGGACGAGGAAGAAGAGGCGCAGTTCGAATGGCTCGCCAAGGCGCTCGAAGACAGGGCAGGGCGGCGCGTGGCTCTCTTCGCGCACAAACCTCTCTTCGTCGATGCGCCCGATGAAGGCGATACCGGCTACTGGAGCGTTCGTCCGGCGCAGCGCCGGCGGCTTTATGATCTGATAGCAGCCCACGACGTGGCGCTGTTTGCCAGCGGCCAGCTTCACTGGGCCTGGCAGGGCCGCTTCGACAACACCCAGCTGACCTGGGGTCCGTCAGCCGCCTTCATCATTGACAAGATGGAGCGCGAGATGCCGGGCGAGCGCCTGATCGGCGCCGTCGTCCACGAGTTCGATACATCAGTCGAAAGCGAGATCGTCGCCGTTCCCGGCATGACCGCGCATGTGCTCGACGATGTCGTGCTCGAGGTCTATCCCCAGGCTGTCAAGCCGCGGGAACCCGTCGAATGAGCGCGCTCTCGCTTCGCGGCATCACCAAGGCCTTCGGCGGCAACCAGATCCTCAATGGCGTCAGCCTCGATGTCGGCGCCGGCGAATTCATCGCGCTGGTCGGCCCTTCCGGCTGCGGCAAGAGCACGCTGCTGCGCGTCCTGGCCGGCCTCGACCATGCCGATCATGGCGAAATCCTGATCGGCGGACGGGATATGTCCGGCGTCGCGGCTGCCGACCGCAACATTGCCATGGTCTTTCAGTCCTACGCGCTCTATCCGCATCTGACGGCCGCTGAAAATATCGCCGTGCCGCTGGCGATGCGGCGGCTGTCGAGAACAGAGCGGCTGCCTTTTATCGGATCGCTGGTTCCAGGTCAGCGTGCTACCCGCGCGGCGATCGCCCGCGATGTCAGGGAAATGGCGACATCGCTGAAGATCGACCATCTACTCGACCGCAAGCCCGGCCAGATGTCGGGCGGTCAGCGCCAGCGCGTGGCGCTCGCCCGCGCCATGGTGCGCCGGCCGAGCATCTTCCTGATGGACGAGCCGCTGTCCAACCTCGACGCCAACCTGCGTGTCCACGCCCGCGGCGAGATCGTCGAACTGCATCGCCGCGCCGGCGTGCCGACGCTCTATGTCACCCATGACCAGGCGGAAGCGCTGTCGATGGCCGACCGTGTCGCCGTGATGATGGGCGGCCGATTGCTGCAGATCGCAAGTCCTGAGGTCATCTACGACGATCCGGCCCATATCGAGGTCGCCCGCTTCATCGGCCAGCCGCGCATCAACCTGCTTCCGGCCTTTGCCGAAGGCGGCGTCGTTCTCTGCGGCGGCCTGCGGCTGACGCTGGAAAATGCGCCTGACAGGAAGAGGCCGGTGACGCTCGCCATTCGCCCGGAATTCGTCTTTCTCGCCAAGAGCCGGCATGACGGCCTTGCCGCCCGGATCGAACGCGTCGAATTTCTGGGGTCCGAAGTCATCCTCCATTGCCGGCTCGACGCGATCGGCGAGACTATCATCGCCAAGGTACAGCCGTCCGAAGCCTCCGGGCTTGCAGCCGGGGATGCCGTGGGGCTGCGATTGTCGCCTGGCCGCACGCTGATCTTTGCCGAGGACGGCAGCCGGCTGGCCGGCTTTGTCGCCGGTGGCGATGCCGGGCTCAGCGCCGCTGATGCCGGGCTCGCCGGTACCGATACCAATGCCGATGCCGAGCGGGAGAGGGCGCATGGCTAGCGTCGCCTCCCTGGCCATCCCTGGTCATTCCGCCATTGCCCATCGCCGCAGCGAGGCGCGCATCGCCTGGATGCTGGTGCTGCCGGCGATAACGCTGCTGTTTCTCTTCGTACTGTTGCCGGTCGCGGCTGTCGTGGTGCTCGGCTTTACCGATTTCGAACTCGGCTACGGCAAGTTCCGTTTCGTCGGCTTCGAAAACTACGCTCACCTGATCACCGACCGCACATTTCGCAAGTCGCTGTGGAATACCACGGTCTATACGGCGATCGTGGCGCCGGTCTCGATCCTGCTCGGTCTCGGCATCGCCATGCTGATCGAAAGCGAGACCGCCGCCCGCAGCTTCTTCCGCACCGCCTATTTCCTGCCGGTCGCCTCGCTGATCGTCGCCATGGCGACCGTCTGGCAATATATGTTCCACCCGACGATCGGCCCGCTCAATGCGCTGCTGGCGCTTGCCGGATTGCCGGGTCCGAACTGGCTGGGAAGCTCCGGCACAGTGCTCTACAGCCTGTCGATCATCGGCGTCTGGCAATCCGCCGGCTTCAACATGGTGCTCTTTCTCGCCGGGCTGACGGCGATTCCGCGCGAGCTTTACGCCGCAGCCGAAGTGGACGGCGCCAGATCCTCGCTCGACCGCTTCCTGCTGGTGACCTGGCCGATGCTCGGGCCGACGACGCTCTTCGTCATCACCATCAGCATCACCAATGCGGTCAAGGTCTTCGAGACGGTGAAGACGCTGACCGAGGGCGGCCCGAACAAGGCATCCGAGGTGCTGCTCTTTACGATCTACCAGGAGGGCTTCGTCTACCTGCGCGTCGGGTATGCCTCGGCGATGACCGTAGTGTTCCTGCTGATCCTCGTGGTGCTGATGTTCCTGCAGTACCGCCTTCTCGACCGCCGGGTGCATTACACATGATGACGAGCGCCTTTTCCCTCGGCAGGGTCATCCGCCTGAGCCTGCTTTCCCTTGGGGCGATCATCTTCCTCGCGCCTTACATCTTCATGATCTCGGCGGCCGGCAAGACGCAGAGCGACATCTTCACCTCGTCGCTGTCGCTGATCCCGGCGCATCTCGCCTATGCCGAGAATTTCGCCAAGGCCTTGAGCCGGGTGCCGATGGCGCGGCTCCTGTGGAACGGCGTCGTCGTCTGCGGGCTGATCTTCTTCTTCCAGGTGCTGGTGGCGATCCCTTGCGCCTACGCCATGGCCAAGCTGCGTTTCGGCGCGGCGCGGGCCATGATGGTGCTGGTCATGCTCGGCCTTCTCGTGCCGATCCATGCGACGGCGCTACCGCTCTATGTCGCCTTCGACCGCGCCTCGCTGCTCAACAGCTATGCCGCTCTTGTCGCGCCCTTTACCATTTCGGTCTTCGCGATCTTCATGTTCCTGCAGTTCTTCCGCGCCATGCCCGACGATCTCATTCATGCCGCCCGTCTCGACGGCATGTCGGAGCTCGGCATCGTCGCCCGTGTCATAGTGCCGAATGCCTGGCCCGCGGTCACCGCCTTCGCTATCTTCTCGGTGGTCGCCCATTGGAACGATCTCTACTGGTCGCTGATCGTCATCAGCAAGCAGGACTATGCCACGCCGCCGCTCGGGCTGATGTATTTCCGCGCCGCCGAGGCCGGCGACGACTACGGCGCGCTGATGGCGGCGACCCTGATCATTACCCTTCCTCTCGTCGCCGCCTTCCTGCTTGCGCAGAAGCGTTTCGTCGAAGGCATCACCATGACCGGTCTCAAAGGCTGACCGGCTTCAACCAGGAGAACGAGCGATGAAACATATCACCCAGCTTCTCGCCGCAGCGGCCGTATCGATGGCAATCGCGCTTCCCGCGCATGCCGAGACGACGCTGACGGTTCACTACCCGATGCCGGGCTTCTTCAAGGACGTGATGGACACGATCTCGAAGAAGTTCATGGCTGAAAATCCCGATATCAAGATCCAGTTCGCCAGCCCCTCGGCAACCTATGAAGAAGGCATCCAGACGATCCTTCGCCAGGTCGGCACCAGCGAAATGCCCGACATCACCTTCATCGGCCTGAACCGCTTGCGCATGCTCGACGAACGCGACGTTGCCGTCGACCTCGGCCCGTTCGTCAAGAAAGACGGCAACATGGCCGAGCAGGGCTTCTCCGACACGATCCTCAAACTTGCCCAGGTCAAGGGCAAGCAAGTGGGCCTCGCTTTCGCGACCTCCAATCCGATCATGTATTACAACGCCGATCTCGTGAAGGCGGCCGGCGGCAATCCCGACAATCCGCCGAAGACCTGGGACGAGGTCATCGCGCTCGGCGGCAAGATCAAGGCGCTCGGCAACGGCGTCGACGGCATCGATTTCCGCTGGCAGGGCGACGACTGGATGTTCTCGGCACTGCTCTTCGGCGCCGGCGGCAGGATGCTGAGCGATGATGAGAGCAAGGTCGCCTTCAATGGTCCAGAAGGCAAGAAGGCCGTCGAGGTCCTGCATCGTTTGGTCACCGAGGGCGGCATGCCGGTCTTCACCAAGCCTGCCGGCGAACAGGCTTTCGCAGCCGGCAAGGTCGGTTTCGAATTCCAGACGACTGGCGCGCTGCGCAACACGATCAAGAATGTCGGCGACAAATTCGATCTGCGCACGGCCAAGATCCCGCTGATCGATCCGGTCAACGGCCGTCTTCCCACCGGCGGCAACGCCGTCGTCATCCTGACGCATGACGCCGCCAAGCAGGATGCTGCCTGGAAGTTCGCCAAATTCGCCGCCGGCCCTTACGGCGCTTCCGTCGTCGTACCCGGCACCGGTTACGTCCCGAACAACGAGCTTGCCGCCAAGTCGCCTGAATATCTCGGTGATTTCTACAAGCAGAACCCGCTGTTCCGGGCAGGCCTCAGCCAGATGCCGGTGATGATCCCGTGGTATGCCTTTCCCGGCTCCAACGGCGTCAAGGTCACCCAGACGATCGTCGACAATCTCTCGCGCATCGTCGACCAGTCGGCCGAGCCGAAGGAAGCGCTCGACGACGCGGCCGCCGATGTCGAGGGCATGCTGCCGCGCAGCTGATCGCTTTTCCGATAAGGAAGGGCCGGGCCGCCACGCCGAGCGCATGGCGGCCCTCCTTGTTTTCAAGCGTCTCGGATGGCCCGCACCGTGCCACCGCGGCGCAGTGCATAGGCGACATCAAGATGGCGGGCAGGGGCAGCGTTCTCCGCCATGTCGAGCAGCAGCGAGGCGGCCGTCGCCCCCATGCTGGCATCCGGCATTTCGATTGTCGTCAGCGGCGGATCGATCAGCCGGCCGATGGCGATGCCGTCGAAGCCGGCGACCGACACATCCCCCGGCACCGAAAGCCCCTCGCGCTTCAGCGCGCCGATGACGCCGAGCGCCAGAAGGTCGTTGGAGGCGATGATCGCCGTCGGCGCAAGCGCGGTCATCGCAGTGCCGAGGTCGATCTGGTCGTAGCCGCCGACGAAGGGGATCTGCACGGTGTCGAGCGGTGACAGCCCGTTCTCGGCCATGGCGTCGAGATAACCGCGGTAGCGCAGGCGGGCGCGGTCGGAAGCGGCGAAATTGCCGGAGAGGAAGAGAATGCGACGATGGCCCATGCCGATCAGGAAGGTGGCGATCTCGCGGCCCGCGCCGCGATTGTCGGCGGTGACGGCCGCCGGAAATTGCGCCGTCGGCAGGTTGTTGAGCAGCACGGTCGGCGGCAGCCTGGCCAGCAGCGCCTCGCTGGTCGACGGATCGCAGACGGTGAGGATCAGCCCGGTCGGCCGGTCGATGAGCAGGGCGGCGACGGCGTCAGCCTCGCGTGCCGGATCGTAATTCGACTGGGCGATCAAGACGCCGTGGCCGGCGACCAGCATGCGGTTCTGGATGCTCGACAGCGACGAGGCAAACACAGGATTGGTGATGCTCGGAATCAGTACGCCGACCACCGGCCGGCGCCCGAGTCGCCCGGCGGAAAGGCCGGCCGGGCGATAGCCGAGTTCTGCGGCGGCGCGGCGTACCTTGCGCACCATCAGGTCGCTCGCCGGTCCGTCACGGTTGAGAACCCGGCTTGCTGTTGCCAGCGAACATCCGGCCCGGAAAGCGACCTGCTGCAATGTAGCCATCGAAAACGCCTCCTGGTGACAGATAAGGCGCAATCCCTTAGGAGGTTTCGATGACATTGGTCTGACATTGGCGGAAGCGGCTGGCCGGAGTTTTGCCGTCTTGTCCATTGGCACACATAGAAGTTGAAGAGAAATGCAACCTGTGGAATAGTCGGATCAACGCGATCCATCTCTTTCACGCTCATCCCTGGACAAGAATGTCTCATAAAATCAAATGCTCCGCTGCCTGGCGGTTTTTCGCGACGGTCGCCCTGGTCGCAAGCTTCGCGTCGTCGGCCTATGCGGACACTTCGTCGACGTCCTGGCCACAAACGCAAAGCGACCTCCAAGCCGACACCAACGTCCATTTCGGCACGCTCGCCAATGGAATGCGGTTTGCGATCATGCGCAATGCCACGCCACCCGGGCAGGCAGCGATCCGCTTTCGCATCGGCTCCGGCTCACTTGAGGAAAACGACAACCAGCAGGGCCTGGCGCATTTTCTGGAGCACATGGCCTTCAAGGGTTCGACGCATGTCGCCGAAGGGGAGATTATCCGTATCCTGCAGCGCAAGGGCCTGGCCTTTGGGCCTGATACCAACGCCCACACTTCTTACGACGAGACTGTCTATGCGCTCGATCTTCCCGAGGTCGATGCCGACACGGTTTCGACGGGCTTGATGCTGATGCGGGAGACGGCAAGCGAACTGACCCTCGATGCCGGCGCCTTCGATCGCGAACGCGGCGTCATCCTGTCGGAGGAGCGGCTGCGCGACACGCCGCAATATCGCGCAGGGCTCGGAATCATGAATTCCTTGCTTGCCGGCCGCCGCGCCACCATCCGCGTGCCGATCGGCAAAACCGACATCATCAGCAATGCGCCTGTGGACCTCGTGCGTGATTATTACCGGGCCAATTACCGGCCCGATCGGGCAACGCTGATGGTGGTGGGCGATATCGATCCGGCCGCCATGGAGGCCCAAATCCGGCAGCACTTCGGCGATTGGAAGGCCGTGGGTCCGACACCGACAAAACCGGATCTGGGCACACTGGAGACGAAAGGCGAAAGCGCCGACGTCCTCGCTGTTCCCGGCGGCATGACCAGCATCCAGATTGCCTGGACGCGTCCTAATGACGCCGCGCCTGACACATTTGCCAAGCGCCGCATGCAGCTTATCGAAGATCTCGGCCTGTTGGTGCTCAAACGCCGGGTGAGCACCATCGCCAGCAAGGCGGATGCCCCTTTCATCAGTGCGGTTGCCGGCTCCCAGGATCTTCTCGATTCCGCGCATATCGTCCTGATCGTGGCGAATTCCGAGCCGGATAAATGGCAGGCGGCGCTCACGGCCATCGACCAGGAACAGCGGCGTATCCAGGAGTTCGGCGTTGCGCAGGCTGAACTCGATCGTGAAATCCTCGAATATCGCTCGTTCCTCCAGGCTGCCGCGGCCGGAGCCGCGACGCGCACGACCACCGACATCGCTTCCATACTGGCCAGCAGCGTCGATGACAATCAGGTCTTCACGTCGCCCGCCGAAGACCTTTCGCTGTTCGAGACGATCACGAAGGGCGTCACGGCGGCCGAGGTCAATCAGGCGCTGCGGCATGCCTTCTCCGGCAACGGTCCGCAGGTCGTGCTGCAGACCGCCCAATCACCCCAGGGCGGAGCCGACGCGGTTCGGCAAGCCTATGATGCGTCAAAGGCTATAACCGTCTCGGCATCATCCGGTGCAGCCGACGTCGCCTGGCCCTACACCCATTTCGGCGAGCCGGGAACCGTGGTCGAACGCCGCGCCGTCGACGACCTCGGCGTGACTATGGTGCGCTTTTCCAACGGCGTCCGGCTTACGGTCAAGCCGACCAAGCTGCGCGCCAACGAAGTGCTGGTGCGCGAAGATATCGGCCGCGGCCGGCTAGACCTGCCGCAAGACCATCCCGCCCCGATCTGGGCGTCTCCGGCTGTCGCGCTGTCCGGCGTCAAGGCCATGGATTACCAGGATATCCAGAAAGCGCTGACGGCGAACATCGTCGGCATCGACTTCTCGGTCGGCGACAGTTCCTTCAGTTTCGACGGTCGCACGCGGACTGAAGATCTTGCGACGCAATTGCAGCTGATGACGGCATACACCGCCGATCCCGCGTACCGCCCGGAGGCATTCAAGCGGGTGCAGCAGGCCTATTTGAGCGGCCTCGATCAGTATCAGGCGACCCCCGGCGGCGTTGTCAGTCGCGATTTCGGAGGTCTCGTGCATTCCGGCGATCCGCGCTGGACCTTCCCCGATCGCGCTGCCTTGTCCGCCGCCAAGCCGGACGATTTCGAGGCGCAGTTCCGGCCTATGGTTTCCAACGGCCCGATCGATATCACCATCGTCGGCGACGTCACGGTGGATGACGCGATCCGGATGACAGCTGAAACCTTTGGCGCTTTGCCGCCGCGGCCGGAGGCCGCGCCGAGCAAGGATTGGGGTGACGTGCGTTTTCCGGCGGCGAACAAGACGCCCGTCTTGCTGACCCATAGCGGCAGGGCGGATAACGCGGCCGCCGCCTTCGGGGCCCCGATCGGCGATTTGCTCTCCGATCTGCCGCGGTCCTTCACCGCCAATATCGCCACCCAGATTTTCCAGAACAGGCTGATCGACCAGTTTCGTATTGCGGAAGGCGCAAGCTACGTCCTGGAGGGTGACGCGAACCTGTCACGGGAAATCCCCGGCTATGGCTACGCATTTTTCTACGTCGAGACGGAGCCGGCAAAGATCGGGCGTTTCTATGCACTTGCCGACGACATCGCTAATGACCTGCGGTCGCATGATGTCTCCCCGGACGAGTTCGCGCGCGCCCGGGAACCGATCATCGAGACACTGAAGCATCAGCGGCAGAGCAACGAATATTGGATCGAATCTCTGCGGGGCGCTCAGACGGATCCGCGTCGTTTGGAGCGGATTCGCAACAGTCTCAGCGGCTACGCCAAGGTCACCGCCGGGGATATTCGCGCGTTTGCCGGGAGCTATTTCAGCCCGGAGAACTTCTGGAAATTCGAAGTGCTGCCGGCGGCGGTAAGATAGGCGCTCTGGGGCTTGAGCGCCGTCGTACGATCGCTCAACCGCGGCGTTTGACCACGCGCATGTTCGAAGCGTGAAGCCCAGCGCGAGATAGAGCGAGACGGCGGATGTGTTTGCCGCATAGGCAGCATGTCGGCGGCATGGCCTCCGTCAGCCCCGCCGTCTCCCGGCGATCAGAACCAGCGCCAGGATAAAGCTGAGCAGGCCAAGCGACATCGGCAGCCCTTGGTGTCCGACCAGCTGCATCGCCAATCCCGCCGCGGGCGAGCCCGCCATCCCGCCGATGCCCCACGCCAAGGCGAAGGCCGCATTGCCGGCGATCAGGGCCTGGCCGGTGAAACGCTCGCCGAGCTGGATCAGCGACATGGTGTAGATCCCGAACGAGACGCCGCCCCAGACGAAAACCAGTGGCCAGATCAGCCATGCGTTGAAGACCAGCGGCAGCAGCAGGCAGCCGGCAAGGCAAGCCAGGACGCAGAATGACATGGTCCCTGTCGAGCCAAGCCGTTCGGCCACGCGGCCGAGCAGGATCTGCATCATGGCATTGCCGGCAATGAAACAGGTGATGAGCGCTGCGATCCGTTCTTCGGCGCTGCCGAGGGCCGCGCCATAGACCGCGAATAGGGAAAGCAGGATCTGCTCGAAGGCGGCAGCCATGAAAACAGCAAACAACAGCAGCGGCGCCAGTGCGAAGAAGCTGCCGAGCGATGTTGCCTCGCCATCGCTTGAGATCTTTGGCACGCGTGGTGCGACCGCCAGCACGATGAAGCCGCAGGCGAGGAAGGCCGTGATGCCGATCATGAAGGGCGGCCAGCCCTCCGTGCCGGTGAAGCCGAGCGACAGCGGGCCGATGGCGAAGCCAGCCGAAACGATCGACGAATATAGGCCCATGATGCGGCCGCGCCGCGGCGCCGGCGTGATCGAGATCAGCCAGGTCTCGCTGATCACATAGAGCGGATTGGCGAAGACGCCGAGCAGATAGCGCAGTGGCATCCAGGCCCAAACATTCTGCATCAAGCCAATCGCCATCAGGGTGAGGGCGGCCAGGATCGAACACAGAATGGCCAGCCGCGCTCCGCCGAGGTACCGCGAGAGCGCCGGAATGAAGGGCGCCGATACAATGAAGCCCAGCGGCGTCATCGCCGCCGACAGGCCGATCAGGACGGATGTCGTTCCCTGCCGCTCCAGGATGAAGCTCAGCAGCGGATAGGTCAGCCCCTGCGCCACGGCGAATACCGTAACGGTCGCGATGATCCCCGCCATCGCCGCCCATAGGATACGGACCTCCCTCGGTGATAGGATGTTTTCGGCGCTCATGCAGATGTCCTCGTCAGACCTCAATGTTCTTAGAACCTTGGAACCCGGGCTCGGGAGGATGAATTCTGCGGGATATGGCGAGCGGCGTAATTAAGCTCTCCCAAAAAGTTCTCAAAAATTTCCAAAGGCGCTAAACAGGTCAGGATCGAACGCAGGACCATCAGGAATGACCACCTCGCCCTCCTTTCTCGGCTTTCCCAATCGCCTCGCCGATGAGCGTTTGCCCCGCGCGGTGATTTTCGCCGCCGCCCACGGCACCACCTATCCCGGCAAGGACGGCAGCGGCTATGCCTTGGCGGCCGGCGCCATCCGTGCGGCAAGCCAGGACGATGCCGGGCTCGTCGAGCACTGGGATTTCGATCTCGGCGGTCCGTTGTTCGACGGCCAGCCGATCTCATGCATCGACGCCGGCGATGTCGAGACCGCCATGCACGACAATATCGGCAACCGAACTCGGATCGAGGCGAAGACGCGTGAGGTATTGGCACTGCCGGCCATACCGATCCTGCTCGGCGGCGACTGTTCCGTGACCATTCCTTTCCTTGCCGGTTTTGCGGCGCAAGGGCCGGTCTGGATCCTGCAGATCGACGCCCATATCGATTGGCGCGACGAGGTGCATGGCGAACATCACGGCTATTCAAGTCCGATGCGCCGGGCGAGCGAGATGCCGCATGTCGCCGGCATGGTGCAAGTCGGCCTGCGCAGCGTCGGCAGCGCGCGCACCGCCGACATCGAAGCGGCGCAACGCTATGGCAGCTGTTTTGTCACCGCTCGCGAGGTTCATAGCCAGGGCGTCGGCGCCGCCCTCCAGCATATCCCGGAAGGAGCGCAGGTCGTCGTCACCCTTGATTGCGACAGCATCGATCCAGGCATCATGCCCGGTGTGGCGGCGCGGCCCCCTGGCGGCCTCACCTACACTGAAGTGATCGACCTGATCGCCGGCCTCGGCAGGCGGACGAGGATTGCGGGATTCGACCTCGTCGAGTTCTATCCTCCCACCGACATTGACGGCCTGTCGGCGCTCACCGCCTCGCGGCTTCTCGTCAATGCGATCGGCGCCATCGTCCGGCAAGCTTGATCCTGCTTCTCGCAGCAAGCCGTCGATTGTGTCCCGGACGAACAGTTTCATCCAAGCTTTAAAGACTCTAGGATGCGTCTATGCAGGCATCGCGTTTTGCTTTTGGTCCGTTCGTGCTTGATCCGGCTGCGGGAACGCTCCTTCGGAATGACGATCCCGTGGCCGTCGTCGACCGCGGGGTGAAGCTGCTTGCGGCGCTCGTCGGGCGGCCCGGCGAAATTCTCGGCAAAGCCGAGTTGATGGATGCGGCCTGGCCGGGCAGAGCGGTGGAGGAGGGCAACCTCACCGTCCAGATCGCACAGCTGCGAAAGCTGCTTGGCCCGGCTGCTGACGGCGGCGAGTGGATTGCCACGGTTCCGCGCGTCGGCTACCGCTTTACCGGGGCCCTAGATCAGCCCGGCGGCGTCAAGCGAAAGGCTTTGCCGCTGCCCGACAGGCCATCCATTGCTGTCCTGCCCTTCGTCAATATCAGCGATGACCCCGAGCAGGAGTTCTTCGCCGATGGGCTGACCGAAGACCTGACTACCGACCTTTCCAGGATGCCGGGCCTGTTCGTTATCGCCCGCAACTCGGCTTTTTCCTACAAGGGAAAGGCGGTTGACATGCGAGACATCGCTGGGGAACTCGGCGTGCGCTACCTGCTCGAAGGCAGTGCCCGACGCGCCGCAGGACGGGTCCGCATCAATGCCAAGCTGATCGACGCCATCAGCGGCGATCACCTGTGGGCCGAACGCTTCGATCGCAGCCTCGACGATATCTTTGCCGTTCAGGACGAGGTGACGGAGAGGATCGTCGAGGCGCTGCTCGGGCGGCTGCGTGCACCACCGCCGCGCAACCGGCCAAGCAGCCTCGAGGCTTATGATCTTTGTGTGCGGGCGCGCAGGCTGATGGATGATTCTCCGCAGACGGCTGAGGAAGCGCATCTGATGCTGACGCGAGCCGTCTCCCTCGACCCTGATTATGCCGAGGCCTATCGCTGGCTTGCCATGAACCACTGGATGGGATGGATCCATAGCGGCGGGCCGACGGAATTCAACCGTAACCTCGCTTTAGAACTGGCACGCAGGGCCGTCACGCTCGATCCCAACGATGCCGGCTGCCGTTGGGTCCTGGCTTACCTGTTTGCCTATGAGCGCGACTTCGCCGAAGCGGATGCGGCATTCGCCAAGGCGATCGAGCTCGACCCGAATGAGGCCGATACTTTTGCGGCGCTATCGGACATCACCGTCCTTGCCGGTCGGGTCGGCGAGGGGCTCGAGCATATTCGCAAAGCGTTCCGGCTGAACCCGTTTCCGGCAAGCTGGTACTATCTGACGCTCGGCCAGGCGCAATATGCGGCCGGGCAATATGCGGCCGCCGTCGAGACGCTGCGCCGCGACGAGACCTATCGCACAAGCTCACGCCGTTTCCTCGCGGCAAGCCTTGCCCAGCTCGGCCGGCTCGACGAGGCACGCGCCGAGACCGATCTCTTCCTCGTCGCCAACCCGCATTTCTCCATTGGCCACTGGGCGGCGACCGAGCCATTCCGCGACGCTCGCACGCTCGAGCATTTCGTCGATGGCTACCGCAAGGCCGGACTTCCCGAGTGATCGCCGGGCCGCGCCGCCCGCCAGACCAAGGGAACCAGCACCAGGGCGACTGCCGGAAGCACGATCCAGTTGATCGTTTCCCAGCCGGAGCTGTGGAGAAGCGACCCGGCGGAGAAGGACGCGCAGGCGACCGTACCGAAGACCACAAAGTCGTTTGCCCCCTGTACCTTGCTGCGTTCGGCCGGCGTATGGCAGTCGGCCACCATGGCGGTTGCTCCGATGAAGCCGAAGTTCCAACCGATCCCGAGCAGAACCAGCGAGAGCCAGAAATGGGAGATGTCGAAGCCGGAGAGCGCGACGGCCGCCGAGCAGCCGATGAGGAGCAGACCGACGGCCGCGACCCGTTCCTTGCCGAAACGCACCATCAGGCGGCCGGTGACGAAGCTCGGCGCATACATGGCGAGAATATGCCATTGGATGCCCAATGCCGCCTGGTCGATCGAGTGACCATGTCCGACCATGGCGATCGGCGACGCGGTCATCACGAAGGTCATCAGGCCGTAGGACACGACACCGGTTGCGATGGCGAGGAGATAGCGCGGCGATGTCAGGATCTGGGCAAGGGGCCGCTCCAGGGCGCTTTCCGACGCGTGAGCGGTCGGCGGCGTCGATGTGCGAAGCATGAGCAGCACCGGAAACGCCAGGGCGGCGAGAACGGCCTGGCTGAGGAAGCTCCCGGCGAAGGGTGTCCCCGGCAAAGCGTCGCGCGTCCAGATGACGAGCTGCGGGCCAATGATCGCGGCGATCAGGCCGCCGACCATGACGCGGGCGATCGCCTTGTGGCTCTGCGCCGCGGTGGCGTTGTCGGTCGCGGCGAAGCGGTAGCTCTGCACATAGGAGGAATAGAAACCGGCGAGGCAGGTGCCGAGACAGAAGACCAGGAAGCTGGAGAGCACGATCCCGAGCGCCGCGATCAGCCCCGAAACCATGCCGATCACCGAGCCCAGCAGATATCCGGGCTTGCGTCCGAACCGACGCATCACCCAGGCGGCAGGCAGAGTCCCGAGTGCCAGCCCAAGGCTGAGCAGGCTGACGGGAAGCGTGACGAGATCCGGATCGGTCGACAGATGCTGCCCGACCAGGCCGCCGAGCGAGACGATGATTGGAGCATTGGCGCCCCCGAAGGCCTGCGCAACGGTGAGCACCCAGGAGTTGCGTTTTGCGGCTACCGGGTCGGCCGAGGCCTGATGCATGAGGTTCATCTGGAATCCATCTTCGACAGAATGTCGGCGACCGCGCGACCGGCAGCGACGACTGCGCCGGCGAGATAACCAGGTTCGGAAGGACTTGTCTCGCTTCCCGCCAGGATGAGGCGGTCCTTCCACAGGCCAGACACCCATTGCGAGTTTCCCGGCAGCGGATGCGCACCACCCACACGATCGGCGGCGGTGGCTGTCAGCGGATCGGCTGCCCAGTCCTTCAACAGAACCGCCCGAGGCTTAAGAGCCGCGGAGCCGAACAATTTGGCGAGCTGTGCCAGGCAGGCTTGTTTCAACATTTCCTCGCCGAGCGCAGCCCGCTGATCGGCGCCGACACCCGGGAAGCCGAAGAGGGCGGCCTTGCCCGAGGCGGTCGTCGCGTCATGGATTTCCACCAGCGGTCCGACCATGCTCTGCGCGGTGCCCGATAAGCCGGCTGTTCGCCAGAATGCTTCGTCGTAGACGGCAAAGAACTTCGCGTGCGGAGCCATCCATGTGGCAGTGTCGCGCCACCGGGCAGCGGTTGCCGGATCCTGTTGCGGGCTGAAACTTACGGTCGCTTCCAGCAGCCGCGGCGGGAGGGCGGCGACAACCTGCTCTGCCTGGATGATGTCGCGGCTTCCCTTGCCTCTCTCGACGGTGAGTTGAACCCCGGTGCCGGACAGCGACATCGCGGTCACCGTCGCATTGCGGAGGATACGGTCGGCGGGAATGTCGCGCGCCAATACGCGCACTGCCGATGCCATGCCGCCGGAAAGCCGCATCGACTGCTGCTCCACCATTGTGGGCTGATAGCGCTGCGGCGTCTCCCTGGACATCCTTTCGATGATCACGTTGCCCTCGCTGTTTTGCGCGAAGGAATGCAGGCCGAGTTCGCCGATCAGCGTCTCCATCGCCGCCTGCATCTGCGGCCAGTACCAGGATGGGCCGAGGTCGAAGCCGTCTTCCGCCGGCATGCCGGTTTCATCGGCCGTCAGAATGCGGCCGCCCAGCCGATCCCGCGCTTCGAGAACGATCACATCGATACCCGAAGCATGGAGCGCGCGGGCCGCATAAAGGCCGGCGAGGCCGGCACCAACGACGGCTACTCTGCATGCCTTCATCTCGCGTGCCCTTTATCGTCGACCTGGTCGAAGCTACAGACGTCGTTGTGAAGCAGAGGGGCCGACTTGTACCAGACCTTTGCGCCGTGATCTCCGACCCGCGCGCGGAATATTTGCCCCCGGGGAAGGCGCAGCCAGCTCCAGCGTTCAAGTGTGTCGCCGGCCTCAGTCAGGGACCGTCGATCACCAGCAGCTCAAGTCCTTGGGGATTGGCGAGCTCGATGTCGGCGTGTGCCTGCCAGTCCTCGAGCCTCACACGCTCGTCTGCTCCATCGAAGAGGGTTGTCGACGACGTTACCGCACCGCCAAGCTCGCCGCTTCGACCTTGACCGGGCAGGCGGACGATCCGTTCCCGGTCGCCTTGCTTGAACTGCCAGAGCTTGACGAAGATCACGCACCCGTTCTCGCTTCCCGGCGCATGTCCGGTTCCGGGAGGATTTCGAACGTAGCTGCCGGTGGGGAAATCGCCGCTCTCGTCCTGAAAGATGCCGTCCAGAACGAGAAACTCTTCGCCGCCTGGATGTTCGTGATGCGGGAACCGGCTGCCGGCCGCATAACGCACGATCGAGGTGGCGCGGGCCTTTTCGCCGCCGATGCGGAACAGCATCCGCCGATCCACGCCTTTCGTGGGGCTCGGCATCCATTCGAGCCGGCCGGCATGCACGAGGGCGCGCTCAGAGAGGTTGTCGTTGAGCAACATGGTCAAAGCTCCGATCTGCCGCCGTCGACGACAATCTCCGCACCGAGCATATAGCTCGACGCGTCGCTGGCAAGGAAGCAGACGGCGGCTGCGATCTCCTCCGGCCTGCCCATGCGCCCGATCGGCACCTGTGCGCCGACCCGCTCCGCATAGGCGCGAAACTCTTCCTCGGTCTGGTTCTTTCCGCGGTGAATAGGTGTCTCGATCGAGCCGGGGCTGACGGCATTCACCCGGATCTTGCGGTCGATCAGTTCGGCCGACATCGTCCGCGCGAAGGAGCGAACGGCCACCTTGGAAGCGGAAAGGACCGCCCGTCCCGGCGTGCCGACCTGGTTCAGCCAGGAGGTATTGAGAATGATCGAGCCGCCCTCGCGCATCAGCGGCAGCACAGCCCGCACCGTGAAGAAGACACCTTTCACATTCGCATCCATGATCGTGTCGTAGGTTTCTTCCTCCGTGGTTGCGAGCGGCGTACCGAGCGCCACACCGGCATTTGCGAAGAGAATGTCCAGCGACCCGAACGCATGCTGAAGCTCTTCTCGCATGCGATTCAGATCATCAAGCGAGGACATGTCGGCACGGATCGCAACGATACCACCGCCCAAATTATCCACGGCGTTGTCGAGCTTCTCCTGCGATCGGCCGGCAATGGCCACCCGCGCACCGCCATCGCGCAATTGCCTTGCAGCCGCGAGACCGATCCCGCGCGAGCCGCCGGTGATCAACGCCGTCTTTCCCTGAAACATCTTCGCAAACCTCTTTGTCTTGCCTCCAGGGTAACGCGCAAGATTGCATTGGCCAGGAAAAGCGGGCATACCGCAAAGAAAGAAAATCTTTGTCGTGAGTGAGATGAGAGACCTGACCAGATTGAAGTCCCTTCAGGCGCTGGAGGCCTCCGCGAGACATGGCAGCTTTGTCGGAGCGGCAGCCGAGCTGGATGTCACGCCTCCTGCCGTCGGGCAGCTCGTCCGTTCGCTGGAGGATTGGGTCGGCTATCCGCTGTTCAGAAGAAGCCGCTCCGGCGCCGAAAGGCTGACGCCTGTCGACGAGGTGCAGGACGCGCTTGATGATATCGCTGAAGGGCTCGATCGTCTCGAGACCGGGCTGCGGAAGCTTCGCGGCAGGAAAGCCCGGTCGGTCGTGGTGGTCACGGCGTCCCAGGCACTGGTTGCCAACTGGCTGCTGGCAAGATTGGACGACTTCTCGACGAACTACCCGACAATCGATGTCCGGCTTGACGTTTCCGACAGGGTCATCGATCTGGCCCAGGGCGAGGCTGATATCGGCATACGCTGCGGTCTTGGCGCCTGGAAGGGCGTGAAATCGACATTCCTCATGGACGAGGAAATTATCGCGGTTTGCCACAACAGGCTCCAGCCGGTGGATCGGGAGGTGACCGCCGGCTGGATCGTCGAACAGACGCTGATCCATGACGGCACGCCGCATCCGGGCGGCGACTTTCCGACGTGGGCGGAATGGCTGGCCAAATCCGGCGCAAACCAGGTTCCGGCGGAACGCGGGCTGAAGATTAATTCCACGGCGGCAGTGATCCAGGCTGCCGTCGCGGCGAGGGGCGTCGCCCTCGTGCGCAAGGCGCTCGTGGCACAGGAACTCGACAGCGGCAGGCTGGTCCATCTGTTGCCGGATGTCCGTTGGCCTGTGAAGTGGGCATATTACATCGTCGCAGCGCCAAAGGCGTTGCGTCGATACGAGGTTGCGGCCTTCCACGACTGGCTGGCCTCGCGCCCGATATAGACGCCGAGGAGCAATCCCGAACGAAAGATTACTCGCTTCAAACAGCCATATTCGACGCTGCCGACATCACTTCCCGAGGGGCGGGACCACCGAACATATGACGGCCACCGTCCTCGACTTCAGTGAAACACCAGCGCACGACGCCATCTCGGTCGAGCAGGAATTCGCCGACGAGCTGGCCATGGCCGGTCGCAATCATCTGCGTGTCGTCCTCGGTGAATTCGTAGCCATCCGCCTTGTCGAGATAGTCCACCGCCGCCATCACATCCATCGGCTCCGGGAGCTCACCCGGCATGTCGATACGCATCGATGTCACCGTGCTCATGCTGAGCTTATGCGGCCAGTCATTCTCGTCTTCGGTGAACTGGACATTCGGCAGGCCGAACGCCCTGTGCGACATCCGTTCCGGGTCGGAGGCAGCCAGCAGGTTGGGAAGCGGGTGGTAGCGGAAATAGAGGCGGGCCCGCTCGATCGGGGTATTCACGACAGTCAGGCTGTCGATGCCCTTTTCCTGCAATGCACCGGTGAGTTCGGCCATGGCGGCGATTTGCCGGCGGCAGAAGGGGCAATGCAGTCCGCGAAACAGCCCGACAAGCACCGGTTTCTGGCCGCGAAAATCATCGATGGCGATCTTGCCCTGGCGGGTAATCGCATCCAGCACCACGTTCGGCGCGCGATCTCCAGGCTGTAATGGTCTTTCCGAGTGGTTCTCCTGCATGATTAATTCCTCCCTTTATCTATTTGACTTGATTGGACTAACCGCTCTCCAGAAATCACACCGGGAGGAAGGTCAGTCGAGAAACGGCAAAACGACGAGTGTGCCTGGATCGAGGTTGTGGCGGATGCACACATCCTGCGCCAGCGTGAAATACCGTTCCGCCTCGTCCATATCGTCATGTTCGAGGCTCAGTGTCGCCAAGCCATCATAGCACGGAAAGAGCAGTTGCGGCTCGTCAATTTCCTTTGCGACCTCAAGGGCTTCCTCGTAATACTTACGAGCTAGCTTCGGCTGCCCGTGGCATTGATGAATCTGCCCGAGGACGATCAGCGGCACGGAGAGGTGGTCGCGCTGATCGAGCGCCCGATCGATTTCGACGGCCTTCTCCGCCGCCGGAACACCCTCGGCCGCGCAGCGATCGGTAAAGGTGCAGCAGGAAACCGCGAGATTGGCAAGAAGCCGCGCCTGGAAGCCGAGATCGCCGATACGGGTGGCGACCTCCAGTCCGCGCCGGCAGATCCTGATGGCGTTGGCCGGATCGACGATGGTGTAGAGAACACCGAGATTGGAATAGGCGCGGCACGCCGCACTTTGCAGATCGGCCTTTTCAGCGACCGATAGGCTGCGCTCGACTTCCTGCACCGCATCGCGGCGGCGCCCGAGCCGCGCCAGCGCCGCACCCTTGGTATTCAACGCTTCCGCCATCGCCCGCGCTGCCTCCCGTCCGGCCTCGGTCGTTCCGTCGACCGGCAGCGTTTGCAGGCGTTGCAGCGCCTGCGTCGCCCATTCGGCGGCAGCGGCCTGATCGCCCATGCGGAAGGCCAGATGGCCGCGCTCCTGAAGCAGGTGCGCATGTTCGACCGGCGCATCGATCGTCGCGATCAACGCTTCGGCCGCAGCGCAATGGGTCTCCGCCTGGTCGCGGCGCCCAGCGTCGAGATGCAGACGGCCGGTCTTTCGCAGGATCCGTGCTGCGGCGATCCGATCGTCCTTGGTGCGGTGGATCGCAAGCGCCCGCTGATAATGGGTCAAGGCAGCATCGCGCCGGCCGGCGGGGCCGCAGAGATCGCCAAGACGCTCCATCAGCGCCAACTGCTCCGGCGACACCTCCGGCTCGTTGGCGAAGGCGGCAAGGGCCTGATGGTAGAGCCGCATGGCATCGTCATTGGCGTAGGTCTTGCGGGCCAGATCGCCCGCCGCCATCAGGTAGCCGGCGCCCTTGGCCTTCTCGGTGGTCAGGCTGAAGTGGTGGCCGAGCTGCGTCAGATGCTCGGCCCGGTCGGGCGCCTCGCCATATTGGCGCTCCAGAACCCGGCCGATCCTGCCATGCAGCTCCATGCGTCGCTGCAGCAGCAGATTATGGTAGATGACGTCATGCATCAGCGTCTGGCTGAAGCGATAGCCAGGTGACCCGGCGGCATCCGGGCCGCGCAATTCCTCGATGATATTGGCATCGCAGAGAAAATCCAGCGCCGCGTCGACGCCGGCCGGGTCGGATGCGACGGTGCGGAGCAGGGCGGTATCGAACTTTGGGCCGACGACCGCCGCCTCCTGCGCCAAGCGTCTCATCTCTTGCGGCAGGCGATCGACGCGGGCAAGCAGCAGCGCCTGCAGATTGACCGGGATATCGACATCGGTGTCGTCGGCTGCGACATGCCAGCGATGACCGTCATGGTGCAGCGTGCCCATGTCGATCAATCCGCGCAGGATTTCTTCGATGAAAAGCGGATTGCCGCCGGCGCGATCCAGGATGCGCTTGCGCATGGCAACCGGCAGCTTGCTATGGCTCTCGCCAAAAAAGGCAGCAAGCAGCTTCTGCCCATCGGCTGCAAAGAGCGGGTCGAGACGTTGCACGGTGACATTGACGCGATCGGAGTTCAGTGGGTCTGTCTGCGATGTCGGCCGGTAGATCGCCAGCAGCATCAGCCGGCTGCGCTCCAGCCGATCCATCATGAAGCGGAGCACTTCCAGCGAGGCAACGTCCGCCCAGTGCAGATCCTCGATGACGAGCAGCAGAGGGCCTTGCGCCAGCCGCCGCTCGAAGACGGTACGCACGGCATAGAAGATTTGTCGCCGCAGCTGTTCCGGCTCGATGTGCCGCAATGCCCCGTCGGGATCGCCGAGGCCCAGGACATGCAGAAAGAGCGGCAGAAGCCCCTCGACATCCTCTTGGGTGAGATCGAGAGCGCGGAATCCGGTTGTCAGCAGCTGCCGTGTTTTGGCGAGATCATCCCGCTCGCCGATGCCGTAAGCGCTGCGCACGACCGCGGCGAGCGTGCCATAGGATTGTTCGCCGAGGGGAGAGCAGGTGGCTTTGCGGATGGCAAGGCCAGGGAAACGGTCCGCATCGCCGGCGGTGCCGACGAATTCGTTGACCAGCCGGGATTTGCCGATACCGGCTTCGCCGATCAGGCGGACGAGTTGCGCCGCACCGCCGCAGGCGAGATCGAGGCAGGTCAGCAGCCGCGACAACTCGCCATCGCGTCCGATCATCGGCGCCTGAAGGCCGAAACTTTCGAGCCCGCGGGCCGTATGCGGCGCTTCCAGCAGCCCCGCCAACCGATGGACGAGGACATTTCCGCTTTTGCCGCGCAGCGTCTGCGCGCCGAGACTGTCGAAGGCAAAGGCATGGCGGGTGAGGCGATAGGTCAGCGGCCCGACGAGGATATCGTTTTCGCCGGCCATCGATTGCAGCCGCTGGGCGGTGTTCACCGTGTCGCCGGTCACCGAATAGGATTTGGTGCTGACCGCGCCGAAGCCGCCGGTGACGACGGGTCCGCTATTGATGCCGATATGCAGACGCAGCGGTACGCCGGCGCGTGAGCGCCAGCGGTCGCCGACGTCAGTCGCCCGACGGATCATGTCGAGTGCGGCACCGAGCGCCCGGACCGGGTCGTCTTCATGGGCAACCGGCGCGCCGAACAGCGCCAGCAGCGCATCGCCGACGAACTTGTCGACGAAGCCGCCATAAGCCTCGACCGCCTGGGTCATCTCTTCGAACAATTCGTTCTGCAGCACCCGCATGACTTCAGGGTCGATCTGCTCGCTCAGCGTAGTGAAGCCGCAGAGATCGGCAAAGAGCACCGTGACCGGCCGCCGGTCGGCATCGCTGTCTGATTTATGCGGCACCACCTCGATGCTTGGCTTCGGCGCAGGCGGGACTTGGCCTGAGATCGCCGCGCCGCATCTCGGGCAGAAGGCAAAATCCGGCTGACAGGCGCAGCCGCAGGCGGCACAAGAGAGGGGCTGCCTGGCGCCGCATCGCGGGCAGAAGGCAAAACCACTCTGAATATCGAAACCGCAGCCGGCGCACTCCATCGCACGCGTCCCACGAAAGGCCAGATATGCGACGGCTATCCCGGCCGCAACCGACGCCTCAAAACAGAAGACAAGCATGAACCTCCTGCGTGAGGCCCGCAAGCAGGATTTCAGTTGGCGTGAAGGATCATCAGGCCGATGGCGCTCATAAACGCCAGCGCCAGCATCGACAGCAGCCCGGCCAGCAGCACGCGCCCGCCGGAGGCAAAGTCTGTCCGCATGTTCACCGACAGGCCAAGGGCAGCCATCGAGACGAGGGTGAGCACGGACGAGGATTCCCTCGCCACCGTTGCGGCTTGCGGCGGGATGAGATCGAAGCTTCGCAAGCCCATCATCGCATCAGCCTGCCTGCGTCAGTCCTTTGTCCTTCGTGCGGCAAAATTCGATCAACTGCTCCGACGTCATTGGCCGCGCCAGAGCGTAGCCTTGCAGCAAATGGCAACCGAGATCTTTCAGGATCTTCGCGTGCTCCATTGTCTCCACGCCCTCGGCGACAATGTCGATATTCTGTGACCGGCCGATTTCGATAATCGAGGAAACCAGGCGGCGTTGTGATGGCGAGGCTATGATCGGCTTGATAATTTCGCGGTCGATCTTAAGTCGTCGCGGCTCAAATCGAAGCAGACTGATGATGCTGGCATGTTCCGTGCCGAAATCGTCGATCTCGATTTCAATGCCGAGCGCTTTGATTGCCGGAATGACCTCGTTGAGGGCAGGCTGAAGCTCGTCGAAGGAAATTGTCTCGAGCAGCTCGAAACAGAGGCGACCCCTCGCTGCGGGAAGCCCGGACAGTTCGGCGAGCAGATTTGCCTGCGCCAGTCGGCGCGCCGATATATTGACGGAGACACGCGGGATCTGCATTCCCAGGCTGTCCCATCTCGTCAGCTCGAACAGGGCCTTGTGCAGGATCAGCCTATCCATGTCGCCGCTACGCCCCAGCCTTTCCGCTGCGTCGAGAAAATTGTTCGGGCCGAGCAGACCTTTTCGCGGGTGATCCCAGCGGGCGAGGGCCTCGACGCCTGATATAGCCAACGTATCTGCATGGAATTGCGGCTGGAAGAATGCAACGAGCTCATCGCGGTCGAGCGCCTGGTTGAACTCATCTGCCAATTCTTTTGAATGGATTGCGGCGCTGCGAAGCTCTTCGGTGAAAATGGCCGCGCGGCCGCGGCCCGCCTTCTTCGCTTCGTATAGAGCCAAATCGGCATTGAGAAGCAACTGACCGAGATCCCGCCCGGAGGCAGGTTCAGTCTCCCAGGCAACGCCGACGCTTGCTCCGACCACATACTCCGCCCCGTCGATAAGAATGGGTTGCTGGAGCGCGTCGACGATCTGTTTGGCCAATTCGGCTGCTTCAGGCTCGGGATTGGCGCTCCATCTGGCGAAGATGAACTCGTCCCCGCCGATCCGAGCCGCGACGTCGGTTGGGCCGGTCAAATCGGCGAGGCGCGAAGAGGTTGTTTGCAGGACCATGTCACCGCCGGCATGCCCTTTGGTATCGTTGATCTCTTTAAATCGGTCGAGGTCGATATGAATGAGGATCAGACAGTCTTCGCCATCGGGTCTCCGTGGTTGCGAGATCATCTGGTCGACGAACCGTCGGTTCGCCAGCCCCGTCAGGGCGTCGTGCAACGACAGATATTCCAGCCGTTGCCGCGCTCGAACGAGCTTCTTCTTGTGAAGGCGAAGCTTCTCGATCGTTCTTTGGCGTGATTTGGTCAGGAAGCCGATCCAAATGATTGGCGCAACGACACAGAGGGCCAACAGGCTTGCATAAAACTCAAAAATGCCGATCCCGTTATTTTGGCCCCATCCGTTCTTGGGCACCGCACCGAAAGTCCATCGGCCATAAGCCATGTCAACCGATGTCACGACCGGCTGCTTCGAAAAAGTTTCCAGATTTCCGAGAAAAACCTGTTTCGGCGAATTTGGCTCCGGCACCGTGCTGATGGCAACCTCTAGTTCGGTCGATCCAAGGCCGCTATCGCCATAAAGCCTTGGAATGTCTACAATTCCGGAGAGCAGACCCCAAAAGATCTGGCTCTTTCCGTCATTCATATAAATCGGACACCTGACGACGAAAGCGGTTCCGCCTTGGACGAGTTCCACCGGCCCTGTCAGAACGATATTGTGGGTGTTGCGCGCCAGCATCGCCGCAGCCCGTTGCTTATCATTCTTTCGGTAGTCGAGCCCAATGGCCTTTTCGTTTCCTTTTTCCGGGTAAACCCACTGGACCACCATGTCGGGCGCCGCAGCGAAACTGCGCAATTGTGAATCAGGCTGCAGGATCTGCGCGGCAAGCTTGGAAAATCCGTCTTGGCCCATTGCCGGGTCGACTGCGATGCCAGCCGCCAGCCCTTGCAGCAGCTTCACATTGCTATTGAGGTTCGTCTGAAGCCGAGATGATATTGTGGCAAGCTCGCCCGCAACAATCGAACGTTCCTCGGCCAGCGATCGCTCCAGCCGCCAGTTCGTTGCGACCCAGACGACAATGACTGCAATAATTGCCGCAAATAGTGCCGGAGCAAATGCGGTTGCGTGGCTGGCTGCGGAGGCAGCGAGGCCACGTACTATCTTTGGATTTCTTCGAAACTTCATCAGGTTGCCGGCGCGGATGGACACAGTGCATCCTTGCACAGTTTCTTTAAGGCAACGCTAAACCGGCCAGCCTGCGAGAAAAGCCGATCCTGTATCGCGTTAAGATATTTAGAAATCTCCAAGTCATTGTTTTGGTTGGGACATTGGTCTGCCACACTGCGCGATGACCTAGCACGATCTGACTGGCTGGTGCTGATTGCTTGGGCAGATCGGGGTGAGGGTGCCTCCGTCGGCTTCAGCTTCCGAAGTTTCTATTGTCATGATCCTGGTGGATGGTTATCCGCTTTATGCTCCAGCGTTTGAACGGGACCGCGCCGTGCTTCCAAAATCGAATTGCATGCCGACATTGCCGTCGCTGGTCGCTGAACGACCTAGTGAACGAGTGATACCCGGCGGAGCACGCAGAAATGACTGCGGAACCTTGAATGATGCAGCGAGAGTTGCGCGAATTCGTCGTCCCGTGTGCTGACTCGGATCGCTGCGCGATCTGCGCGACGGGGCTAAACATTCTACAGGTCTGGCAGGCTTGCCTCCAGCTTTGTTCTCAGGGATTGCCAGCCAGCTGGCTTGTCATCTCATCTCCCACGTAATCGAAAACGCGGGGAGTGTGACATTCCAACTTTGCAGAAACAGGACATTCTAACTTTGCGGCTACAACAAATGTCAAAGCTGATTAGAGGCGCGACGTCGTCAGCCAGTTAGAAACGCGACACTGGCACTGGCGATCAGCCCCCGACCGAACCGGCTGGTCCGGGTTGCAAGGGTAGGGAGGGGGCGGGTGAGAGGCACCCTTCGGCTTTAGCTTTGAGACTATGGCGACACCATTCATTCGGCAGCCTCCATCCGCGCCAGCGCCTTCTGCCGTTTGGCAATGACTTCCGGATCGTTCATGAAGTCCGTCCGCGGGCCGGGCTTGCGACCACGCTTTTGATAACCGTTGCCCTGGCTACCATCCGGTATCCCAAACATATGATCCGTCTGACCGGTGCGGCGCGGGCCGCTCTTACTGCGCTGCAGTTCACGTCCAGCCTGCAGCTCAGCGACGATCGAAAGCATGTCGTCCAAACGCTTGTTGTCGACGACTTCGGGTCTATGTATCGATCGCAACTTATCGAAGGTTCTGTAGGGCAGGGCAAAACTCTCGTGCATGATCTCGAGGCGACCATCCGGATAGTCGCAGACGACGACCTTCTTACCCGCCAGCGCCTTGGCCTGTTCCGTCGGATCGAGGATGAACAGGACCTTGTCGTAGCGTAGCGTCAGGGACTGCGACAGCGTGCGGACCTCCTTCCGGCACATGGCGGCATCGAGGTTCTCATGTGCGGCCAGCGGCCGATGCATGTCCTTCGGATTGCGCGGCGGCTTGCCGAAACGAGCATTGAAATCCGCAATGAACGCCGGTGCATAGAGGTTTGCAGCCTCGATCGTGTCGATGCCGCGCAGCCGCAGTTCCTTGACCAATCGATCCTGCAGCGTCTGATTGGCGCGTTCCACGCGACCTTTGGCCTGCGGGGTGTTGGCGCAGATGATATCGATGTTGAGCTCATAAAGGGCACGACCGAACTGCGTCAGGCCGCTCGTCCGGTCTTTCTCCGATGCATGGACCGGGCGGAAGACACCGTGCTTGTCGCTATAGAATGCCAGAGGTTTGCCCCATTGCTGCAGATAGGCCTTCGTCGCATGCAGGTAGTCGAAGGTGTTCTCCGATCCGGCGAACCGCAGATGCAAGAGCTTGCCGGTAGCATCATCGATGTAGACGAGCAGGGCGCATTTGGGACCGCGGTTCTCAAACCACCAGTGATGCGAACCGTCGATCTGGACGAGCTCGCCGAGACAATCCCGCCGGCCGCGCGGCTGAAAAATCCGCTTCTTGCGTTCGCGTCGCGAGATCCAGATGCCGGCCTCGGTCATCCATTGGCGTAACGTCTCCTTGGCGACCGAAATCTGATGCAGTTCGATCAGTTTCTCGCGTGCTAACGTCGGACCGAAATCCGGATAGCGTTCGCGGATCAGATCCAGCGCCGCATTGCGAAAATCCTCGCTGTGGCGCCGATTGCTCGGCCGTGATCGCTTCTTCGAAACAAGACCGGCTTCACCGGAACGATCATAAGCCTGCAGCAGCCTATGAACCTGACTTCGGCTGAGATCGAGCACCTCAGTCGCCTGGACGACGCTCAGGCGTCGATCACGGATCTTCTGAACAACTTCGAGGCGATGCAATTCTTTCTGCGACATGGTGATCATAAAGGACATGACGACTCCGACCGCTCATGGTCTCGACCAGGCTGAAAGTCGTCATCCTTGCTCCCAACGTTGGCATTGACCAGCACGTCGAAAGGCGAGACTGTCGCATCTCTAACTGGCCCAACTGTCGCATTACTAAATAGCTCCTACAACAAAAAATCGCATAAGACAGATTATGGAACATAAGAATGCCATTTGATTACAATGGCATAGAGTGGTCGATCATTTGCCGGCCACTCTCACCGAGCTCGCGCCGTGCTCGAGGCAGCTAGTCCTGAAGTGTTGGGATCCCTTTTGCCGGTCTTTGTAGCTCCGTAGCGGCGGCGGAAGCTGCTGCATCGGCCGTCCCGCTGGAAACATGAACCGTCGGAGTTGCAAACTGGATTCCTTTTTCCGCGAATGTCTTCTTGAGCATGGCGAGTGCCTTTCGGCGAACGCCGAATTGTTCGCCGGGTTTGGCCATGAACTTCAGCCGGATCTGCACACCGTAATCGGCCATCTGCTCGATCCCTTGCATTTTCAAGGGCTCGATGATGTTGGGCCCGAGTTCGGGATCGTCCAGCAAGTCGACGCCGATGCGCTTGATGGTCTTGCGGACCTCCTCAAGGTCGCTGTCATAGTTCAGGGTCAGCGTAATAATGTCGATCACCCAGTCGCGGCTCAGGTTCTGCACCGCGCCGAGTTCGCCGAAAGGAACGATGGTGACCGGACCGCGGTGGTGTCGCAGGCGGATCGATCGCAGCGAGAAACCTTCGACCGTCCCTTTGTATTTTGCCGCCTGAATATACTCACCGATGCGAAAGGCATCGTCGAACAGATAGAAGACGCCGGAGATGATATCCTTGACGAGTGTTTGTGCGCCGAAGCCGACGGCGATGCCGACGACGCCGGCGCCGGCCAGCAACGGTCCGATCTGAATGCCGACGGCATCCAGGATCATCAGGAAGCCGACAGCGCCGATCGCCAGAAACAGCACGTTGCGAAGGATCGGAAGCAGGGTATTCAACCGCTGGCGCCGGCGCGCTTCGGGTCCGTCAAGATGCCCCGCCTCCGCACTTCGCGACGCCACCGCCATCTGACTGTCGATCAGCGTGCTTGCGAGCTTCCAGATGACGTCGGTCACCAGCAGCACGATAACGATGCGGATGCCTGCGCGGATCAAACGGGTGGTCACCGTTTCGGCAGCGGCAAGGTCACTGAGATTGACATTCCAAGCGCGGGCAATCAGCAGCGCGGCGACCACGATCAGGCCGTTACGAAGCGTTTGCATGATGACGACCGACCATCCGACGATAGCCGGATCTTCAACGGCGTGCTCGCCGCCGGATCGAACAATGCGACCGATGACATCACGCGCCACGGAAACGGTAAGCGGCAGAAGCGTCAAGACGATCAACGTCCAGAATACTCCACGCAGCCCGGACACCCATAACAGCCACGATAATACGATGCTCGCGCTGAAGCCGACGCAGACCAGCCGGTTCACCGGCGGCCCGTCGGAACGAAAATGCCGCAGCCAAATCATGGCAATCAGCGTGATTGAAACCACACCGAGCCACGCCGCGGTAAAAAGATCGACCAGGATGGGCGAAGCCCCGATGGTCTGGAACACTTCGATGATCGCCCAGCCAACTGCCAGCACGGCGACGATTGCGAGAAGCCAGTAGTACCAGAACCAGGCAAGCGAGGTGACAAGCGTCAGAAGCCGCATATGCGGCAGACGGGCGCCGGGCGCAATCACGATGCGGCCGACAAGCACGCCAAGGCGCACCATCAGCGCCGCTGACAGCAGAATGAGCGCGATATCGCGAAACACGGCAGGCCAAGGAAAGAGGATAAAGGCGCCGAGGCTGCCGATGAGGTAGCCGACCAGCGCGAGAAGGCCCATTGAAAGCCGGGCCGCATGGAGCTTGATCCGTTGCCGCACAGTGTCGGCAGGCGCGGTCAGCACAAAATGAAGCAGCCCTCGCCCGGACCACCAGGCAAGGCGCTGGGCAGCGAATCCGCCTGCAATGAAGAGTGTCACCGCCAGGATCAGTCCGACAGCATCGATGCGATCATCCGTTTGGAAGACCCGGATCGCCGTTTGAACCTGTCCCGGAAGCGTTGGAACGGCATCGACGAGCGTGAGCAACCTCTGGCGCAAATCCTGCAATGCGGTGGCAATCGACGGCGGTGCCGCCTCTTGCGGGGCCGCTGCCGGCTGCGCCGGTTCCTGATTGCCGGGAACGATCCGATTGACCAGCGCGCGTCCGGCATCATCGTTGGGCAATTCGATGATAACCCGGATCGGTCCCGAGGAATTGGTCGGTTCGGCCGCTAAGGCGGCGGTTACGCTCGCGAACAGAAGCGTCGCAAATACCACCGTCAGGAGTGTGGACACTCTGCCGAAAAAATGACGGTCGTCGTTGATGCGCATATAGCCCTGGTCCCCGCGAAGCTGGCGTCGTTTCTAGCAACTTCGGACGTTGTGAAGCGTTGCGTAATCGACGTCAATCGACGACCTGTCTGGCGGACGCAAAGCTCGCCCTGCCCCTGCCCCTGAAACCTGCCGCTCAGCTATCAGCGGTTGCTCATGATCGTACCGTTTTGAACCCTGCCCTGACTTCCTGACTGAAGAGTTCCGGCTCTTCCCAGGCCGCGAAGTGGCCGCCCTTGGGTGCGCGGTTATAGTAGACCAGCTTCGGATAGGCCTTCGACAACCAGTGCTTCGGCGGTTTGTAGACCTCTCCGGGGAATATGGTGACGGCGACCGGCACTTTGACCTCCGTGAGCTTTGCGCCCGCCATGGCGTTTTCGAAATAGATGCGGCCACTCGCGGGGCCGGTGTTCGTCAGCCAGTACAGCGTGATATTGTCGAGGATCGCATCCTTGCCAAGCGCCTGTTCCGGATCGCCTCGAGTGAACACCCAGTCGGCGATCTTGTCGTAAAGCCAGGCGGCGAGGCCAACTGGCGAATCCGCAATGCCGTAACCGACCGTCTCCGGACGTGTGCTCATGATCGCGGCATAGCCGAAGCCGTTGTTGAGGAAGTTCCGCGCCTCGTCGAAGACGACCTTCTCGTCCGCAGACAGATTGTCGGGAGCCGGCCCTCCGTTTTTAAGAGCCTGGGCTGCATCCGATGGGAACGTCGTGGCCCGCTCGATCCTGTTGACATGGATGGCGAGCAGCCCATCGGGTGCCTGGCGACCCAGGGCGTCGCTGATGATGGCGCCCCAGTCGCCGCCTTGCGCGACATAGCTGATATAGTCGAGCCGTTTCATCAGCACGTCCCAGGCAGCTGCTATCCGCTGCGGGTTCCAACCCGTGGTCGACGGCTTCCCGGAGAAGCCGAATCCCGGAATCGACGGGATCACCAAGTGGAAGGCGTCCTCCGCCGTACCACCATGCGCCGTCGGGTCCGTGAGCGGCCCGATGACATCGAGCAGTTCGAACACCGACCCTGGCCAGCCATGGGTCATGATCAGCGGCAGCGCGTTTTCATGACGGGAACGAACATGGATGAAATGGATGTCCACACCGTCGATATTGGTGAGAAATTGCGGAAAGGCATTCAGCCGGCTCTCTGCCTTGCGCCAGTCGTAGGATGACTGCCAGTAGCCCACCAGCTCCTTCAGCCTGTCGGGCTCAACACCCTGCGAACGATCCGTGACGGTTTCGCCGTCGGGCCATCGGGTTGCGGCAAGTCGCCGCCTGAGATCCTTAAGCGCTGCCTCGGGGATGTCGGCCCTGAATGGTCGGATTTCCCCGGCTGCGGTGCCTATAGCGTCGGCGGCTTCCGGCGCCAGCGGAAGCAGAACGGCGGATAAGCCGGCCGTGGCACCCGCTGACAGCAGCGCGCGTCGCGATAGAAGCCTGTGGTTCAAAGAGGTCAGCAGTGCCATGACGTGTGTCCTTTCATGACATCGACAGTCAACGGACAGGTTCGGCAAGGGGTGCCATTGGTGACCGCATAGGGTTCAATGTGATGTCAGTCATATCAGCTCTTCCTTATGTTGTCGCCGCCGCGCTCTGCCATCCCCCGCGAGCTGTCTCAAATCGGCTGCTGGTGGTTACTTGGGTGGCGCGACGCAGGACCGGTACCCGGGGAAACTGAGAGGCAGCCTCTCGGTCGGCCAGCGCCGTGACAGCGACCACGATCAAGAGGCTACCTCTCAATTTTTCCGGCTACTGCGCGGTGACGGCGTGGCTACTTATGGACCTGTCGTTCAGGAAAGGAACTCACATGTCTGAAGACAAAACCGGAAATAGGGCTGCATCGTTCGCAGCTATTCCATCCCTCCCCGTCGGAAAAATCTTCGCCTCCGCCGAAATCCAGCACGGTGACGTTGATTTCATCAAGGTCGACGAGATGCTCACGCTGAGGAGGATGATAGTTCGCGCGCCGGCGCCAAAAGGCACCGTGCTTTTCCTGCATGGGTTTCCGGAAACGATGATGGTCTGGAAGGACATTGCGAGCACGCTTGCCCGCGACTACGACGTTCACGCCTTTGATTGGCCGGGCTATGGACAGTCGTCGCGCCCGATCTTGCAGCGGTTTTCCTATGCGCCCCAGGACTACGCGGCGGTGTTGAAGTCCTACATCGAGACGGCAGGAATCGACCATTCGAACCTCGTGATCTATGCGACCGATATTGCCGCCCTCCCCGTTCTGCTGCTGGCTCTCGATGAGCCGGCGATCGCCAGGCGGATCATCGTCGGAGACTTCGCGCCGTTCGACCGGCCGCAATACATGTGGGAGAACCTGCAGAATCTCAAAGCTGAGCCGACGGCCTCGCCGACCCGAGCCTATATGAACAAGACAAGCGACGAGATCCTTCAGAACGTGCACAGGCGCGGTCTGTCGCCCGCGGAACAATTCGATCTGCCGACCGACGTTCAGCGGGACATGGTCCATTCGTGGAGCTTCGGTGGAATGACGTCAGCGGACGCCTTTGCCCATTACTATGCGAATTTCACGCGCGACCAGAACGTCCTCGAGGCCAATCTCGACCGGTTGAAGACGCCGGTCAAGCTCGTCTGGGGCGAACAGGACTTCTACATCAACAAGGAAATGGGCATCGAATTTGCCGCCAGGATCGATGTGGAAATCGATATCCTGCCGGGTATCGGCCACTTTCCCCATCTTCAAAATGCGAAACATACGGTTGAAGAAATCCGTACATCATTCGGATAAAATTGGATTATCAAAGATTTTTGATGGCGCACGCAACCGGGGCAAAGCCCAATCGACAAAAGCGCGTACCTTCAGCGCCAGAATCCCCTGGCGGGCGTAAACGATATGAATCGGCTGTGGTGCTCCATCGAAATCCCGCAGGATGGGCACCAGCGCGCCGGACGCCAGCTGGTCTGGAACCTGGTAGTCGAAGAGCCGCGCGATCCCTGCTCCGCCGACGGCGGCTGCGACGCAGTTCGCCGCGGTATTCACTTCCAGCCGGTTGCGGGGCATCGCCTCCATCGGCTTTCCCTCAACGTCGAATGTCCAGAAGAATGCCGGCTTGTTGAAGAAGATCCCGTCGCGATCGATGAGATCGCCTGGGCGCTGAGGTTCGCCATGCCGCGCGAGATAGGCAGGGCTCGCGCAGGTCAGCAGGCGGAATTCGCCGGTTTTGACGGCATGGAGGGAACTGTCGGCGAGGTCGCCGAGACGAATGGCGATATCCACCTGCTCGGACACGAGATCGACCGTGCGGTCGAGCGACAGAAGCTGCAGCGACACCTCCGGATATTTGTCCATGAAGCTCAGCGCGACGGGCAGCACATACCGGCTCCCATATTCGATCGGCATCGTGATCGTGAGCGCGCCTCTGGGCGTCTGGTATTCGCCCGACGCCCTTCGCTCCGCCTCATCGATATCCGCTATGATCTTTCGGGCGGCGTCGACATAGTCGCGGCCGGCATCGGTGAGCTGAAGATTGCGGCTGGTGCGGACGACGAGGTTTGCGCCGAGATGGCGTTCAAGCTCGGCCACCTTGCGGCTGACGCTGGGCAAGGGCGCGTTCAGCCGCCTGCTGCCGGCCGAGATGCTTCCGGCGTCGACAACGGCCAGCAATATGCGCATCGCTTCGAGACGATCCATTGGCCCCCGCCCATAAGATATCGCTTCTGCTCATCGTCGGCCAGCAGACTATCACGTTGCCCTGAACCGCAGGCAATCCTAATCCAGCAGCCTGCGTATGGCCATGATCCCCTTTGCAGCATCCGACCAGGATTGACGCCAGATCAAAACGCCGACGCTGAGGATGGTTGCAACAATGAAGGGGATCGGCCCGATGAACCAGAAGGCGGCAGCGACGGTGAAATAGTAGGATCGGACGCCGACGCTGAACGAGCGAAGAGCCGGGTTCAAGACCAGAGTGAGCGCGTTTGTCCAGCTGACGATGTCCCGATCTTCATCGCGCGACGGGCTTGCCCCGATCGCCGCAAGGCAATAGTTGATCTGCCGGACCGCCCATATGAAATCGGACAGGCCGCGCAACAGGGTCGCCATGATCAGGAGCACCTTGCACTGGAAGAACCAGGCGGGATCCTGCGCCGCAAACAGCGCGATCAGCCCGCCGCCCGATCCATAATTCGGCTCCATGAACAGCGCACCGCTGAGCCCGACGATGACGATGAGGTTGGCCGATCCGAAGAAGGATGCCGAATTGATCGTGTGCCCGAGGATTGCCGCGTCGCCGATGAAGTTATTGTCTCGGGTCAGCACCTCCCGCATCCAGGCCGCGCGAATGCGCACCATATCGACGGAAAGACTGTCGTTTCGCCGCGGCCACCCCATTGCCATCAAAGGCTCGAGTGCCACCCAGACGAGCAGGAAGAATACGATCGCCGCGACGTTCAAAAAATCCATTGTGTCCCCCGAACTGAATGGCGTTTTTCGAAACACTACTTCGAGCGAACGGCGGCTCAAAGCGTCTATCGCCGTCCCCGGCTTCCTTTGGTGCGCACGAGCACGAGGCGTGTTGCGAGCTAGTATGGCGGTCTCGGGCCCTTGCACGAGCAAGATTAGAAAAGTCGATATTGCGCCCGATCGAAAGGAGGCTAAGATTGACTGGCACCAGCCGCGTGACATGGTCAACCGGCAGGTCAGACTGGGGATACGGAATGGACCTTGCCGAAGAGCCTGGCATCTTCACGTGGGACTTGGCGACCGACACGGTTTACGCGGATTCGGCGCTGGCAAACCTCTTTGGGCTTGATCCGGAGCAGACCATCGCGGGGCTGCCGATCATAAAATACCTCGACAGGATTCATCCGGACGACAAACCATCCGTGGCCAAGGCGATTTCAGACTCGGTGGTGACAGGAGATCCCTACCGCCATGACTATCGGGTATTTGATCGAAGCGGACAAATCGTAGCCGTTGCCGCCTTCGGCCGCTGCTTCAGGGATGCCGCCGGAAATCCATCGCACTATGCGGGCATCGTCTTTCGGACGAATGATCAAAGCCAGCAAGACGAATTGTCTGCGCATTGCAGCGCGGCGTTCAAAATTGCGAAGTCATCCGGGCTGCAGGCGACGGCCGACGCGCTTGAGGCGATTCTGAAAGAGCTTGCCACGCCGATACCTTCCGGCATCGCGCCGCTTCATTGATTTCCTTCGACGCATCGAGGTCGATGCGCCTGCTCTTGTGCAGCGATTCAAAGCTCGCCGGTCAACGCCATCTCGCCTCGGAGAGATGACCGGGAAAGCCGGCAAGCATGACCCCCAGCGGCACATTTCGAACCAGCCTGGCTACAATGAAGGTTGCGCAGATCGCTGCGGCAAGCTTCGCCCAGGGATAGCTGCCAAGTTGGACATGGGCGTTTGCATCGACCGATGTGGCCTTTGCCTTCAGCGCCGCCTCCGCGTCCTCGCGCAGCATGCCTATCCGAGCCTTCAGCAGCCTGAGCTCCTGCTGCAGGCCGCTCAGATCTTCGTCGACTTTTTCACGCGTGCTTACAACGGCGGCATCGGCAAAAGGCGGTTCACCTTCGGCGATCAGTTCATCGGGGTCGGGAAGGCGCCCGTCGCGATTGATGGATGATTGCATGGACATATCCTCGAATAAACAAGCGGGATGAGATGAAGGCCCGGCATCGGGGCCGCGCCTTCCAGTGCAGGTCAGAGGATCAGTGGTCGCGCCGGAAACCCTGGCTCTGCTGGGATCCGCCTTGCGACTGGCTCTGCGATTGGCCGTTGGCATCGTCCGATGGCGTGGTGGGGCTATAGGTGTAGGCACGCACCTTGGCGCTTCCATGCACGGTGTCGCGCGTCGCTACGGGGCGCGTATCGTCGAATGCATTCTCTGACACGGCGAGGTCTTCCGATGCTTTGCCGCCGGAGGGTTGGCCGGCAAAACCGGTATTGGACGCGCCTTGTTGCCTGTCTTCCAGCGACCAGAGGTCCGCCCGCTCGTCCATGTCTATGCTGCCCTCGTCGTCCAGTATATCGTGGACGGTCTCGTAGAGCGCGTCATCGATATCGTTGACCTGAACGAGGAAGCCGCCCCGCCGCAACCCCTCTGCGTAAACAGCACGATCCTCGTCGGGAAAGAAGAAGTCGGCCAGCGCGTCGAAGAAGTCGCCGCGGTCGTCGCTCATCGCACCGGCGGTTTTTTCGTCGGCCTCATAGCCTGGCATCAACCTTATTCTCGCAACCGGCACGCCCGCGTCTTCGAGACGGGAGACGGCGGATTCGGCTTCCGATCGGCTGTCGAAAAATGCGGTGAGACTGCTGCCTCCTGTCGGGCCGGAGAAGGCTGGATTGGTATCGTGGTAAATGCTGCTCACGGGAAATCTCCTCTCGATGCATAGACCCACGCCGCCGATCCGGCGGCTGGTTTCCTGATCAGAAAAACAGGTGGGCGAATGGAATGTTCCAAGCCAATGCGTGGGCAGGCGATGGAGGCTTCAGTCGCACCGCCCGCCCCCACAATGGCGGCTCACCGATATTAAATTGAGGAACGATTTGGCATCGAGGATCGTTTTCCCGCGCCGCCGCAATTCAAGGCGCTCTAGCGGTTGACGTCAAACCGTCGAGACGCTAGCACGGCTTTTGACGCATTGGGGATATTTCATATGGACATCTTTACGGCAGCCGGTCTGACGGCTTTGCTGCAGGTCATTGCTATCGACCTCGTTCTTGCCGGCGACAACGCCGTGGTTATCGGTCTCGCCGCTGCCGGGCTTGAGGCCACGCAGCGCCGAAAGGCGATCATCGTCGGCATAGCGGCCGCGACCGTCCTGCGTATTCTCTTTGCCAGTGTTGCTGTCTATCTCTTGGCGATCGTCGGCCTGCTCTTGGCCGGCGGACTTCTGCTTCTCTGGGTCTGCTGGAAAATGTGGCGCGAAATTCGCGCCGGTCATGGCGACAACCATGACGCAGCGGGCGCCGAAGGCGCGCCGAAAAAGACCTTCTTCCAGGCGGCGACCCAGATCGTCATCGCCGATGTTTCCATGTCGCTCGACAACGTGCTCGCCGTCGCCGGTGCGGCGCGCGAACATCCGAGCGTGCTGATCATCGGTCTTGCCCTGTCGATCGCACTGATGGGCATCGCCGCCAATCTGATCGCCCGGTTGCTCAACAACCATCGCTGGATCGCCTATGTCGGCTTGCTGATCATCCTCTATGTTTCGCTCGACATGATCTATCGCGGCGCCGTCGAGGTTATGCCCTACATGTAGTGGCGCCGGAACAGGATGATTTTAGGCCCCAATCGGCCTAAAAACTGAACCTTGTTCTACATGAAAGACCGAGAGCATGATGTCGTCCGCAACCACACAGGTTTCGGCATCATGCTATGGGGCGGAGTTCAAGCCCCGATCCTGACCTCGGTTTCGAAGCTCATCTGATCATAGGCCGGGACCACATGGTCCGGCGTCTCAGCCATCACAACGTCGTAATCGAGCGGCGTGTGCATATGCGTGAGGATCGCCCGTTTCGGTTTCAGCCGGCCGATCCAGTCGAGCGACTGTTCCAGCGACAAATGGCTCGGATGGTAGGTATATTGCAGCGCGTCGATGATCAGCACATCGAGATTTTGAAGCTTGTCGACGGTCTGCGGCGGGAAGTCGCTGATATCGCTGCAATAGGCCACATCGCCGATCCGAAAGCCGAGCGAGTGGATGTCGCCGTGCTGCTGAAGATGCGGATGAAATCGTATCTTGCCGCCGGGGCCGCGGATTTCGACGGGTTCGTCGAGGTTTTCGATGACTACCGGCAGCACGATCGGCGGATAGTTGCTGCCCGGCGGCGTTTCCAGGCAATAGCCGAAGGCTTCGCGCAGCCTGTCCATCGTATATTGGTCGGCAAAGATCGGCACCCGCCGGCGCGTATTGTGAAAATAGCCGCGCAGATCGTCGATGCCATGAATATGATCCGCATGCGGATGGCTGTAGAGCACGGCATCGACATGGTCGGCCCCTGCCCTGATCATCTGCTCGCGAAAATCCGGTCCGGTATCGATAACGACAGTGGTGACACCGCCATCCGGCACGAATTGCTGCACCATGAAGGCGGCGCGCGTGCGCCGGTTCTTCGGATTGGCGGGACTGCAGGCGCCCCAGTCGCCGGTAATGCGCGGCACGCCGGGTGACGACGAACAGCCGAGAATGGTGAAGCGCCGCCGGTAGAGCACGCTCTCAGACCCTCGGCATCTTCGTGAACAGGCGCAATGCGTTCTCCGTCGTCATCCGTGCGACCTCCGCGTAGGAGAGGCCGATCGTCTCGGCGAGCACCTCGGCGGTGTTGACGACATAGGACGGTTCGTTGCGCTTGCCGCGCCAGCGCTTCGGCGCCAGATACGGCGCATCCGTTTCCACCAGCAGCCGATCCTGGGGGATCGTCTTGGCGATCTCGCGCAGCTCTTCCGATTTCGGGAAGGTCAGGATGCCCGAAAAGGAAACATAGCCGCCGAGTTCGACGCCGGTTCGCGCCAGTTCCGGACCTGCCGAAAAGCAATGGAGGATGAAGGGGAAAGCCCCCTTCCCCGTTTCCTCGGTCAGGATCGTTGCCATGTCCTCATCGGCGCTGCGGCTGTGGATGACGAGCGGCAGCTGTGTGGCGCGCGCCGCCGCGATATGGCGGCGAAAGCCGGTCTGCTGGTCCTCGGGCTTCTGCGTATCGTAGAAATAATCGAGGCCGGCCTCGCCGATCGCCACCACCTTCTCATGGGCGTTGGCAAGGCGCACCAGATCTTCCGTCTGGATATCCAGCTCTTCGTCGGCATTGTTCGGATGCGTGCCGACCGAGCAGAACACCGAAGGATATTTCTCGGTGATCGCAAGCAGCCGGTCGAGCTTGCGCACCCGCGTCGAAATCGTCACCATTTGCTTGACGCCCGCCTGATGGGCGCGCGAAACGATCTCGTCGCGCTCCGCCTCGAAGTCGGCGAAATCAAGATGGCAATGCGTATCGATCAGCACGGCCTCAAGCCTCCGGAGCCACGTAGCGCGGGAAGACCGGCGTCGGCGCTTCGAGCGGCGTTCCGGCAAGGAGACGGCCGGATTCGCCAAGAGCAGCAAAATCGCGTTTGTCTGCAGGTGCCGCGACCAGATCGAGCAGCTTGCCCGAGGAATCCGGCATGAAGGGCTGCAGCAGGATGGCGATCTGGCGTACCACTTCGGCGGTGACGTAAAGCACCGTGCCCATGCGCGCCGGATCGGTTTTCTTCAGCGCCCACGGCGCCTGGCCGGCGAAATAGCGGTCGGTCTCGGAGACGACCGAAATGATCGAGGCGAGCGCCCGGTGGATCTGCTGCTTGCCCATGTCGTCGCGCGTCGAGGCATGCAGCGCATCGGCCTGCGCCAGCATAGCCTTGTCTTCATCGCTGAGCACCCCGCATTCCGGGATCTTGCCGTCGCAGTTCTTGACGATCATCGACAGCGAGCGGCTGGCGAGGTTGCCGATGCCGTTGGCGAGGTCGGAGTTGATGCGGATACCGATCGCCTCTTCGCTGTAGCTGCCGTCCTGGCCGAACGAGACTTCGCGCAGGAAGAAGTAGCGCACCTGGTCGAGGCCGAAATGGCTGACCAGATTGACGGGATCGACGACGTTGCCGAGTGATTTCGACATCTTCTCGCCCTTGTTGAGCAGGAAGCCATGGGCGAAGACCCGCTTCGGCAGCGGCAGCTTTGCCGACATCAGGAAGGCCGGCCAGTAAACGGCATGGAAGCGGATGATGTCCTTGCCGATAATGTGCACATCGGCTGGCCAATATTTCGCCCGCGGGCCGTTCCTGTCCTCGATGTAGCCGGTCGCGGTGATGTAGTTGGTCAGCGCGTCGACCCAGACATACATGACATGGGCGGGATCGTTCGGCACCTTGATGCCCCAGTCGAAGGTCGTGCGCGAGACCGAGAGATCCTTGAGGCCGGATTTGACGAAGGAAATCACCTCGTTGCGGCGCTCGGCCGGGCCGATGAAATCGGGGTTCGCCTCGTAATGCGCAAGCAGCTTCTCCTGGTATTCGGAGAGCTTGAAGAAGTAGCTTGCCTCTTCCACCCATTCCACAGGTGTGCCCTGCGGCCCGTAGCGCACGCCGTCGGCGCGCAGCTCCGTCTCGTTTTCCTGGTAATAGGCCTCGTCGCGCACTGAATACCAGCCGGCATAGCTATCCTTGTAGATGTCGCCATTCTCGGCCATCAGGTTCCAGATATTGCGCGATGTTTCGTGATGACGCTCCTGCGTGGTGCGGATGAAGTCGTCATTCGAAGCGTTCAGCAGCTTGGCCATCGCCTGGAATTCGCCGGAGTTGCGGTCGGCAAGCGCCTGGGCGGTAATCCCCTCGGCGCGCGCCGTCTGCTGCATCTTCTGGCCGTGTTCGTCGGTGCCGGTCAGGAAGAACACATCCCTGCCATCCAGGCGCTGGTAGCGCGCCATCGCATCCGTCGCGATCAGCTCATAGGCATGGCCGATGTGCGGCTTGCCGTTGGGATAGGAAATCGCGGTGGTGATGTAGAAGGGTGTCTTGTCTGTCATGGCGGCCAATGTCCGGCTTACTCTATAAAAATGGTCAGCCGCTCTTAGCGCATGTCACCGTCAAGCGAAACATCAAGTTTTGCCGCTGCCAATGATTTCCGGGACGCGGGCCGCGGTGAACTTGACTCAGCTTCTGCCGCAATCTACCCGTCATGGAAAAGAGGGCGAGGCAGAACGAAGTGCCAGTTTTCATCTATCCGGTTTGTCGTGGCCGTGCGCCGTCGGAGGCGCTTGATTGACGTTCGAACCTCTCTATTCACTTTCGGGGCTGTTTGTCGGCGCGCTCGTCGGCATCACCGGCGTTGGCGGCGGTTCGCTGATGACACCGCTGCTGGTGCTGCTCTTCGGCGTCCATCCCGCCACCGCCGTCGGCACCGATCTTCTCTATGCGGCGATCACCAAGACCGCCGGCACCGCCGTTCACGGCATGCACGGGCGCGTCAACTGGAAGATCGTCGGCAGTCTTGCAATCGGCAGCGTGCCGGCCGCCCTGCTGATGCTCTGGCTGCTGGCGGGCGTCGATCGCAAAAGCATCGGCGTCACCAATACCATCACCACGGCGCTCGGCTGGCTTCTTGTCATGACCGCGATCATGCTGGTCTTCCGGGGGCCGATCCTCGAGCTGGCGCGCCGCGCCATTGGCGACCGCACGCCGCCGCAGCCGAGAACCATCATTGCCCTCACCGTCATTCTCGGATTCCTGCTCGGCGTCCTCGTCACCCTGACCTCTGTCGGTGCCGGCGCGCTGGGTGTGACGATCCTGCTCGTCCTCTATCCCAGGCTCGATGTGCGCGAGATCGTCGGTTCCGATATCGTCCATGCGGTCCCGCTGACCCTGATCGGCGGCACGGGCTATTGGCTGATCGGCGAAATCGACTGGCCGATGCTGTTTGCCCTGCTCATCGGTTCCATCCCCGGCATTATCATCGGCAGCCTTCTGGCGCCGAAGCTGCACGAGCGCACCATCCGCATCGTCCTTGCCGCGACACTCGCGGTCGTCGCCGTCAAGCTGCTGACCGGCTGATCGGAGAATCAGGACGGAATTAGAGACCCGGCTGCTTGATATCGGCGAGAATGCCGATGATCGTCTGTTTGCGGTCGAGGTTATAGGCATCCGAGATGGTCAGCCGTTCGGTGATCTCGGAATAGAGCCGCGCCAGCCGCTCTGCAGCTGCGATCTGCCCCTCGCCTGCCGCTGCGCGTGCCCGGTTCATGATGTCGTCGCCGACATGGCTGACGAAGAAATCGAAGATCGTGTCGCTTTCCTTCCCCGAAAGCGCGTCGGCCAGCCGATGCATCGCCTTGCGGGCCGTCGGCCCTTCGGCGGCAAGCATCTCGTCATAGGCGGCAATGATCTCTCCGCCGCCGTAATTCAGCAGTTTCAGCGCCTCCCCGACGCTGCCCTTGGCGGCCGAAAGCACCGCCCCGCCCTCGCCCGATATGCCGAGATGGGCAAGCGCCGCCATGAGCGCATCGTCGGCAAGGGGCGCCAGCTTCAGCGGCAGGCAGCGCGAGCGGATCGTCGGCAGCAATCGTCCCGGCGCATGCGAGAGCACCAGGAACAAGGCCCGCTTCGGCGGCTCTTCCAGAATCTTCAAGATGGCGTTGGCCGCATTGCGGTTCATGTCGTCGGCCGGATCGATAATGACAATCCGCCAATTGCCGGTTCCTGAGGTCTGCGAGAAAAATTTACCGGCGCGGCGCACCTCGTCGACGGTGATCGCCGACTTCACCTTGCCGGTCTTTTCATCCACGGGCCGGGCGAGATGCAGAAGATTATGCGAGGCGCCGGAGTTGATCTGCCGGCTGACGGACGAGGCAGGATCCGGATCGCCGATCGTCTCCGGCGCGGTGGCAGGATCGGGATAGGAGAGCACGTGATTGGCGAAGCGGAAGGCGAGCGTCGCCTTGCCGATGCCCTCAGGCCCCTCTATCAGGATGGCGTGGTGACCCTTGCCGGACCGGTAGGATTGCGCAAGGAAGGCCTGCGCCTCCTCATGGCCGAACAGCCTGGTATTTTCGCCCGGCCAGATGGCGCCGTCGAGCAGTCCGGGCCTTTCTTCACTCATAACGGGATTCACTCATGATGTGCGGCTTCCGGCATGCGCGCATGGCCTGCAGGCGACATGAGCTGCCGGACGATCGCCACGATCTCGGCGGCGATTGCTTCCTCGCTCTGCATGGCGTTGATCACATGACAGCGCTCCGGCTCGCGGACGGCGATATCGAGAAAGGCTTCGCGCCGTTTCTCGTGGGTTTCAAGCCGCTCTTTCTCGAAGCGATCGGGAGCGTCGGCGGCGGCGCGTTTCTGCGCGCGCTCCAGCCCGATCTTGGCGGGGATGTCGAGGATCACAGTGCAATCCGGCATGACGCCGTTGATGGCGATGCGCTGCAGCGTCTCGATGAAATCGGGCTCGAGATTGCCGGTGACGCCCTGGTAGACGCGGGAGGAATCCATGAAACGGTCGCAGAGCACGATCTTGCCGGCAGCCAGTGCGGGGCGGATCACCTCTTCGACATGGTCGTTGCGCGCCGCCGCAAACAGGATTGCCTCCATCCGCGTGCCGAAGGCCTCAGCAGCCCCCGACAGGAGCACGTGGCGCACGGCCTCGGCGCCCGGCGATCCGCCCGGTTCCCGCGTCACCAGCACATCGTGACCGTCGCCCTTCAGCGCCTCGGCGAGGCGGCGGATCTGCGTGGATTTCCCAGCGCCTTCCCCACCTTCAAACGTAACGAACAATCCCGTACCGGATGACAATGACAACTTCCCGCATTCCAGGCGCCGCACGCGCCTTGCTTCTTCTATCTATCCGAAGACAGCAGGAAGGAAAACCTTTCGCCGCGGCGACATATTCACCTTTCCCGGCAAATTGCATCGGAAAACCGGCGCTCAGCCCGGCGCGGACTTGTCCCAGAGCCAGGAGAAGAACAGCGATTCGCCGAGTTCCAGCATGGCGTCAACAGCCCGGCTGCTGAGCGAGCCCTCGCCGACCGCCTGCACGGTATAGAGCGGCACTTCCCTGAGCAGCCGGCTGCCTGCAAAAATCCTGAGCGTACCTGCCTGGGTATCCGGTTGCACCGGTGCTGCCAGCGGCCAGCGATAGATGATGCGCGCCGACAGCCGGTCGGGATTGCTGATCGGAATATAGACGCTGACCGGCGCCTTGGCCACGAGATCGACTGTGCGCGCCGTGCCGCCATAGACGCTGGCGGCGCCGATCACTTCGTTCTCGGCGAAGATCTGCCGGCTCTCAAAGGCCGTCAGCCCCCATTCGAGCACCCGCTTGGCCTCCTCCGTCCGCTCCTTGTCGGAAGCGATGCCGGCAAGCGCCAGAAACAGCCGTCTTCCGTCGCGCTCAACCGACGCGACGATCGAATAACCCTCGCCCTCGGTAAAACCGGTTGCCAGCCCGTCGGCACCGAGATCGAGCCCGAGTAGCGGATTGCGGTTGCGCTGGAAGATCTTGTTCCACTCGAAATCCGGCTGCGCAAAATAGGGGTAGAGGTTCGGATAGGACTTTTGCAGGGCCGTGGCGAGCGTCACCATCTCGCGCGCCGTCACCTTGCTCTTTCTATCCGGAAGGCCGGTGGAATTGCCGAACTCGGCTTTCTCCATGCCGAGTTCACGGGCGCGCCGCGTCATCGACTCGGCAAATTGCTGCTCGCTGCCGGCCATGCCTTCGGCGAGGATAATGCAACTGTCATTGGCGCCCTGGATGGCGACCCCTTTGATCAGGTCCTCGACGCGCACGCGCGATTTGAGGCTGGCAAACATCGTTGCCGTCCTCGACGGCGCGCCGCCGGTTCTCCAGGCATATTCGGAAACGGGATATTCGGTATCGAAGGTGATCTGGCCCTTGGTCACCGCGTCGAAGACGAGATCCATCGTCATCAGCTTGGCGAGCGAAGCCGGCGAAAAGCCTTGGTCCTCGTTCTTGGCGAGAAGCACCGTGCCGGTGGCGGCCTCGATCATATAGGCCTGCGCCGCCTTGGTGGCGAAACCGGCGGCGCCGCTATCGGCCGCAAGCGCTCCGGTGGTCAACGGCAGGAGGCATGCCAAAGCAATTCCAGCAAAAGTGCGCAGCGGTTTTGCGTCCGGAATTGCGTGGAAACAAAAGGTTAGAGCGGTTCTGCGCTTCGATAGGAAGCTGAACTGGTCTAAACGGCGAAGCACAGGCTTCAGCATCAGGAGTTTCCATTGATCGAGCGGCGTGTCGTCAGGAGGTTAGAGCGAGAGGAAATCCGATGCAATCGCCGCGCTCAGCGCGGGGCGAATTTGGCCTGACGACGCTTGGCCGAGGCCAGGATCGACTCCTGCGTCAGCCCGTCATTGCGCGCCATCACCGCGTCGAAGGCGAGATCGACGGTCACCGTCTTCACGTCCTCATTCTGGTAACCGAGCGCGAGGGAGCTGAGCGGCCGTTCATAGGGCATGGGACCAATCTCCGGCAACACGACCATCTGGTCGAAGGCCTGCGGGGCATTGTTTGCGGACGGTGCCGGCGGCGCAACCAAGACATGGGCACCCGGAGCAAGAGCGGGCGCCGCAGTATATCGGGCGCTCGGCGTCGAGCCGGCATAGGAGGTCGCCGACATCGGTACCGGCACGCTGGCCGGCGTCTCGTAATCTTCCGAACTCTGCAGCTGGTCGCGGGTGATCTTGCGGCTGTTGGAGGCGACCATCACGCCGGTTGCGATCTGGCCTTCCGGATTGACGCCGGGAATACGGCTGCCCTTCGGCGAGTAGGAGGCCATCAGATAGGGCATGTCGTGGCCGTCCATACGGGCACGGCCGACATATTGCACGCGCACCTTGCCGGTGCCGCTATGCTGCAGATCCAGCATGTCGGCCGTCTTGTTCGACAGGTCGATGATGCGGCCCTCGTGATAGGGGCCGCGATCGTTGACGCGCACGATCACGGAGGAACCGCTTTCGAGATTGGTGACGCGCGCATAGCTCGGCAACGGGAAGGTCGGATGCGCTGCAGAAAGATGCATCTGATCGTAGACTTCGCCGTTCGCCGTCAGGCGCCCATGAAAGGCCGAGCCATACCAGGAAGCGACGCCGACCTTGTTATAGGCGAAGTCTTCCTTCGGATAATACCACTTGCCCTTCACCTCGTAAGGATTGCCGACGATGTAGCGGCCGCCGCCCTTGGGAATATTGTTGCCGGTGGCGACCCGCGGGCTCGCCTTCACGCCATATTCGGATTCGGAGAAATATTCTTTGCCGTGGGCTTTCTTCTTCGGCACCGCCTGCGTCGTGCCGCACGCCGCAACCGTCGCACACATCGCCGATACCGCCAGCCACCGTGCTGTCGTTGCGAAAGACGCCGCCCCGTATCCCAATTTCATATGTCCCACGCCGCTCAAAGATCGTTATGGTTAAGGAACTTTGCCCCATACTGGGCCAATACGCCTTATCCCCGCCCGCCTAACGAGGCTTTAATCTTGCGAAGTTCGTGGCAAATTTACGAACGATTTCGCAGCGATAGCCATAATTCTCGTGATTATGGTTTATAAACCACTAACGCGAGCCCTGTCGCCCTGCCCTGCCGCTGCGGCAAAGAAGCCTGAAATTCCCGTGCCGATGCGGGGCATATGGTAAACATCCGGCCGCTTCAGACGCCCGAAAAGCTCCATATTGAAACGCCGCCGGCACGGCTCCATCGCCGATCTACCTCGATCCTCTCCGGGAACGAAATGTCCGCCAAGGGCTTTGAGGGTTATGCCTATGGAGGATCACTATGAACGATGAAACCATAACACAGCTCGACACCGTGAGCCGGCAGCTGAATGTTCGAGCGCGCGCGCTTTCTGAGTTGGATCAAGAGAACGACATCGCAATGCTGATGTCGGCACTTGCGGTGACAATGGAAGCGGTTCGCTCTCTTTGCCAGGATATGAACCAGCTAAACGGTCCGAAAGGCCTCGGATCCGACGGACGCTAAAATAGGATGATTTAGGCCGGGCCTCCGCCCCTATGTTGCCGGCGGGCGATACCGCACCGACTTCGCCTTTCCCAAGGCTTCGATCGTATCCTCGACGCTGAGGAGGACCGTGGTTTCCATGGAACTGACCGCCCCTCCCGCCCCGATAGCAAGCGCGACGGCCGCCATCGAGACGTTATCGGGCGCCTCCCACAGATTCCAACCATCATGCTCGCCAAAGGCATACCAGAACCCATGGAGCTTGCCGCCCACCGATTCGATGTAACGACGGGCCGCCTCCCGGCGATCCTCGGGATTATCGATCATGCGCGCCCATGTTTCGGGCGTGTAGCTGAAGCGCGTGAGATACATGGCCATGGTTTTTTCCTCCGCCAGATCAACACAGTAAACGCTCAAGCCGGCGACAACGCCAGTCATTTCCAATGAGCGAACGGGCAAAGACCTATGCGCTGGAACTGCAATCGGCGCAGATGCCGACAAATGCTGACGGGCAAGTTGACGCTGCTACCAAAGCTGCTAAAAAGCCAGCCATCGAATGATTGGGTAGCAAACCGGAAGCAATGGCCGGTTCGTAGAAATCAACGGAATGTCGATTTCTCAACCTTTCAATCAGATGGAAGAGTGTCCGAGTGGTTTAAGGAACCGGTCTTGAAAACCGGCGTGCGGGAAACCGTACCGTGGGTTCGAATCCCACCTCTTCCGCCATACTGCCGGTCGGCAAAATTTTGCTTGCACGATCTCAGAATGACGGTCGATCCAGCATGAAATCTTCCGCCTCAACGGAAAGGCGAAAACCCATTAGCGATTGCCTTGCCGCGTTTCAGCACGTGTCAGAGCAGCCGCAAAAAGCTCGTCTTTTGAGCGGTTGCCGATGCCGCTATTCAGGCCATCATCGATAAAACGCTGCATGGCCGCGATCTTGTCGTTGCGCGTTTGATCCCTGCGGATCAGATCGCGCACGTAGTCGCTCGCATTTGCGTAGCGCCCTGTTTTCGTTTGTGCTTCAACCCAGTCTTTCATGGGATCAGGCAAGAATACGTTCATGGTTGCCGTCGTGACCTCCATGCGGCAATATGGCATGGCTTGGCAAAGATTTGGCTGATGGCCGGGCAATTGCCTTTACAACGCCGGGGGGCGTGTCCCACATGTTTTCTAAGTTTGCGGTGCAGCCCGATTAAGGGATTTAGGGCCTGGATATAGCATGATCGGCAGCTGAGGAGGCCGCACCCGCTCACGAAAACAGCGAGTAGACCCAGATGCCAACAGAACCCCAGAATATCACCGGCATCAGTATCATTCCCACAACGAAAATCTTCGTCACCGCAAAACTCCGCAACACTATCAATGCTGCGCAATCTATTACGGTGACCGTGAGTTGCTATGGGCACGAAGTCCGGGACCGATCGGACCTTGGTCTAAGGTTCGACCGCTTATTGCATGCGAGGATGTGCTGCGCGGTGATCTCAGGCTCTTTTATCTGCTGTGGCTGATGGCCGTCCAGGCGGAGGCTGTTGGGCCGGAAGTGGTGGCGCCCCTGCCTGGGCTCGAGGGCGATCCGCATATGGCATGGCGTCAGCGCCGCGAGCCAGCCCGATCCGTCGTCGTCCCAGTCATCATCATCAGGCTCCGACTCCTCGGGCAGGATGTCGAGGATCAGGTTCTCGCCCGATGTCCTAAGTTCGGCGCCATCGACCACACCGAGAAATCCATCCACGCGCTGCTCGTCGATCAGGCGCTTCGGGAAACGGATCATCAGGCGCCGCGTCCCCCAGTTGGCGAGATAGAGGTGCATGTCGAACCAGCGTTCCATGAGGTCGACGGGCTCACCCTTGAAGTCGCCCCACTCGTAGGAATTGGTAAAGCTCGTGGAGGTGATCCGCGCCCGCGTCGATAAATCCCGAAGGGCTCGGCGATCTGCGTCGTTGAGTGGGCGATCGATCGCTTGGAACTCGTAATATTGATATTCGCTCATAACAGTGGCTGCCGGGATTTCATCGTGGACGAAGGCGGTTCAAGTCTGCGTTATGCCTTGATCAGACCGGATGCAGTATGCCGTCAGTTTCGAGGATTCGAAGCGCCTCGGCAAGTGTCACCCCGGCATGAAGCCGCCACCATTTGCCCGTGTGCCGCATCCAATAGATATCGTACCGATCTGGTCCCATACGGTCGATACGGGCGAAGGGGGCGTCGAACTCCTCGCCGCGATTGTGATCCATGCCGGACCTGTAGCGCTGCATGAAACGATACCGATTTCCCGCCCATGAGCCTCTGATATCAACAACATAGTTCCATTCTGTCTGCCGGATTTCAGGCAGGAAACGTGGCTTCAGGATATTGCGAATGAAGGCCTCGCAGGCAGCAATAATAGCCTGTTTCTCGAGAACGTCGGCTGCAGCCGGTTTCTCCCTTGGGGATACTTTGACCCATTGTTTCTTGCGCGCCATATCCTCGACCCATATTATTGATGCCGAATTGTATCCCACGAACTACGAGGGATAGAATAGCAAACCACCGAAAGGCGAGCGGCGCGATAAAATTGGGATGGCAGCCACGGAAATGGCTCGAGAAAAAGGCCAAGCGAGGTATCCGCGGCTACCCAGGACGGACGAGACCGTTATCGCCGAGATCGTTGCATTCCTGCGCGAGAATGACGTGAAGTCGGTGGCGGCGATGGATGGAATCTTCGGCTGCCCTCACGAAGAGGGAATCGACTATCCTGTCGGTGAGGCCTGCCCGCAGTGCTCCTATTGGAACGGGCGAAACCGCTTTACAGGTAAGCTTGAGGCAGATTGAATTCCTAACGGCCTGCGCCCGAAGATCCGGTCCGAGCCGGCAGCAGGTTCGCATCTTCCTACCAGGCGCGGTCATGCTCCTTCGGAACTGGTTCGCCGCCGGTAAGTCCCGACCGCGATGGTCAGCGCGATGGCGATCAATGCGGCTGCGACGCCGAAGGTGATCTGCATGCCTGAATGAACGGCCTCGGGACGTGCCGCGGCGATCTCTGAGCTCGCCGACCCGTGCGCGAACACGGCTCCCATGACGGATGCGCCGGTAATCAGCCCAAGATTGCGCGACAGGTTGAGCATGCCGGAGATGACGCCGCGCTGGTCGGGGTGCACATCTCCCATGACGGCTGTGTTGTTGGCTGCCTGGAACAGCTGATAGCCAGGCGTTAGCAGAGCGATGCCGGCGATATAGCCGGCAATTCCGGGCAGCACGGCGAGAGCGATGGAACCGGCGGCCATGGTGACGAGCCCTGCGGCAACCACCAACGGCGCGTCCAGACGATCGACGAGGCGGCCGGCTGGGACACCGCTGAGGATGGAGATCACCGGACCGATCGACATGACGGCGCCAACCAGCGCCTCGTTGAGCCCGAGCGCACGGGAGAGATAGAAGGGCGCGACCACCAGCGTCGCCATCATCACTGTGGAAACGAGCCCGTTCATCGCCAGGCTGGCGGTGCGCACGCGATCGCGGAACACCGCCAGCTGGATCAACGGCGATGCCGTTCTCGCCTCGGTGAAGACGAAGAGGCCGGCGCAGAAACCGGCCATGAGCAGCAGGGCGAGGTTCAGCAAGCCAAAGCTGCCATGCCCAATCGTCATCGCCAGCGCATAGGCCGACAGCGTCAGGGCATGCAGCAGCGTGCCCACTCTGTCGAAGCCGGCCCGATCCTTCTTCCTCCCGCCGATATCGTCCGGCAGACAGCGATAGGCGAGAACGAAGGTCGCCAGGCCGAGCGGCACGTTGACGAGGAAGATCGCCGGCCAGCCGAAATAGGCGATCAGCAGACCGCCGAGCGAGGGCCCAAGAGCGGTGCCGATCGCCGACATCGTTCCGAGCAGCCCCATGGCGCTGCCGATCCTCGCCTTCGGCACCGTTTCACCGACAAAGGCCATGGTCAGCGCCATCATGATCGCCGCGCCCAGACCCTGCAGCGCGCGCGCCGCAATCATCAGCCACAGCGTCGGCGCAAGACCGCAGAGGACCGAGGCCAGCGTGAAGAGCAGGATACCGATGAGCAGCAGCCGTCGCCGGCCGGTGACATCGCCGAGCCGCCCGACGCTGACGATCAAAGTGGTAATGGCAAGGAGATAGGCGAGCACGATCCACTGGACATCCTGGAAGGCGGCATCGAACCCCCGCGCCAGGCTCGGCAGGCCGACATTGGCGATGCTGGTGCCGAGCGATGGCAGCAGCATCGAGAGGGAAAGGCTGGCGAGCGCCCAGCGGGCGGAATAGGGGCGTTCGGCGGCGGCCTCGCCGGGCCCTGCAATGATCGGTTTCACCGTAGACTCCGTTTTTCTCGCTCCGGAATGGGAGCCGCCGGCAAACATAGTCCTCCGCCAAATATGGCGGAACACGCAGCATTTGCATTCTATTCGTGCGTTGGACGCCATATGAAGCCGTGTTATATCGGATGCATGTCGACAACCGATCTCAACCTGCTCGTCACCCTGGATGTGCTGCTTGCCGAAGGCAGCGTTGCCCGCGCCGCCCACAGGCTGCGGCTCAGCCCGTCGGCCATGAGCCGGGCGCTGGCGCGACTGCGCGAGACGACGGGCGATCCGCTGTTGGTGCGCGCCGGCCGCGGCCTCGTCCCCACGCCCCGGGCGCTTGAACTGCGCGAGCGGGTCGGCCGGATCGTCGAGGATGCGCAAGCGGTGCTGCGCCCTGCCGAGGTGCTTGATCTCAAACGCTTGGTACGGACGTTCACGCTGCGCAACAGCGAAGGTTTCGCCGAGACCTTCGGACCCGATCTGATCGCCCGCCTCGGTGGTGAAGCGCCCGGCGTGCGGCTGCGCTTCGTGCAGAAACCGGATAAGGACAGCGCCCCGTTGCGCGACGGAAGCGTCGACCTGGAAACCGGCGTCGTCGGCGAAACGATGGGACCGGAGGTGCGGGCGCAGGCCTTGTTCCGCGATCGTTTCGTCGGTGTCGTGCGGACAGGGCATCCGTTCTGCCAGGGTGAGGTCACGCCCGCCCTGTATGCTGCCGGCCGCCACATCGCCGTCTCCCGGCGCGGGCTCGACAAGGGACGGATCGATGAAGCCCTCGATGCGCTCGGGCTCGAACGGCAGATTGCCACGATCGTCGGTGGGTTCTCCACAGCGCTGGCGCTTGCCCGCACCTCGGATCTGATCGCCAGCGTTCCGGAACGGCACACGGGGGCGTTGCGCCAGGGAATGCACAGTTTTCCCCTGCCCGTTCCGATCCCCGAGATCACGCTTTCCCTGCTGTGGCATCCAAGGATGGATGCCGATCCGGCCCACCGCTGGCTGCGCGGCTGCGTTCGGGAGGCCTGCGCGGCAACGTGATCGACGAACGATCAATCGGATGGTCGTGGTTGACTATCCCGCGTCGACGTGATTTCCCGCCCGAGATCATCAGGCGAATTGTGAGGTGGGAACATCATGGCCGACATCATCGTAAAGGACAGCAACGGAAGCCAGCTTCACGACGGCGATTCCGTAACGCTGATCAAGGATCTCAAGGTCAAGGGAACCTCGGAGACGCTGAAGCGCGGAACGCTGGTCAAGGGCATTCGCCTGACCGACAATCCAGGTGAGATCGAGTGCAACACCAAGCAGGTCAAGGGTCTGGTGTTGAAAACGGAGTTTCTCAAGAAGGCATAGGATCGGCCTTATCAGCTGCTTCCTGCGGCACTTCCTCGGTGATCACCTCGAAGCGGCAAAGCACTGCCGGCCCGAAGGCCGTCGACATTGCGACGTCGGTGGCGTCGCGGCCGGTGCCCATCAGGATCCTGCCGATTCGCGGCGTGTTGTGGCGGGCATCCACCGTATGCCAGTGGCCGCCGAGAAAGACCTCGAACCAGGCGCTGAAATCCATCGGATTGGGATCGACCGGAACGCCGATATCGCCGAGATAGCCGGTGCAATATCGGGCTGGGATATTCATGCATCGGCAAAGCGCGATGGCGAGATGGGCAAAGTCGCGGCAGACACCTGCCTTGTCGACGAAGCCGCCATGCGCGGTCCGGAGAAGATCGGCCTTCAGATAGTCGAAGGTAATATGGTCATGGACGAAATCGCAGATCGCCTGGACGCGCGCCCAGCCGAGCGGCGTCGACGAGAAGGTTGCCCAGGCGAAATCGGCAAGCCTGTCGGTGTCGCAATAGCGGCTGCCGAGCAGGAAGACGAGCACCTCGTCCGGCAGGTCGTTGATCGCATGCTGGACGGCATCGTCGGGAACGACGTCGGGTTGGCCGCTGTCGTAGATCTCGAACGCCGTGGAAATCGTCGTTACTCCAGCCGGGGCGACGATCCGGCTGCAGGCATTGCCGAAACCGTCGGTATATTCCCAGGCCTCGATCGGCCGGTCGAATGTCAGCACCTGTTCGCTGAGAAGATCGGCGCGGCGCGAAGGATGAATGTTGAGAGCGAGCAGCATCGGCGTCGGCTGTATGCATTCATAGCCCAGATGAAACCCGGCGCGTATCTTCATGGTGGCGTCCTAACATCCCGACAGGTGGCGTGACTATGCAACGCCGATCGTGCTGCCCGGTTCCCGCAGCCGCAACTGTCGCCGCGCCCAAACCGAGGATTACTTGGTGGTGACGTTGACCTGCACCGTCATGCTGTCGAAATCCGCCCCGTCGCCATCATAGCTGCCGCTTAACGGGACGGCCTGACGCGGATCGCGGGCGACGGCGACCCGAATGAGGTCGCGGTTGCCGACGATGCCGTTGGTCGGATCGAACTCCGCCCAGCCTGCGCCGGGAAGGTAAACCTGGCACCATGCATGGGTGGAACCGCCGCCGAGCACGGTGGAGCCGTCCCGGTCGGGAACATAGACATAGCCGGTGACAAACCGCGCCGCGAGGCCGAGGACGCGTGCCGCCTCCATCATCAGCAGCGCAAAATCCCGGCAGGTGCCGGAGCGGAGCTGCAAAGTCTGCAGCGGCGTCTGCGTTCCGTGCTCCATCCGGCGCGCATAGACGAAGCTTTCCCGAATGGCGTAACAGAGCGTCATCAGCATATGCCCGGTCTCGGTCGGGCGCCCCTGGCGCACGAACCGGCGCGCCCAGCGTCCGACCTCGTCGTTGGGGTCGGGATAATGGCGCTGCATGGCCGGCGTCAGATCGGCGATCTCGTCCTTGTCGTAGGAGAACGGATAGGTCAGCGCCTGATCGTCCACCTTGAGGTCGAGGGCAACCTGGGGCGTATGATCGAGCGTGATCCAGGTTTCGAAACGAAGCTCGGACGCCGGCCTCGAAATATCGATGAGCGCCACGCAATTGCCGAAAACATCGTGGATCCAGCGCACATGACTTTCCTCGGGATATATCGTCAACGACGCTTCGATCAGCCGCTGGTCGAAGCTGTCACGCGGCCGGAACATCAAGCGATGCTCGCCGAAATCGACATCCCTGACGTAACGATAGGACGTGATGTGGCGGACGGAGAAAATCGTCATGGGCCGGCTTTCCTCTGCGTGAGGCGCGCCCTGCCAGCTTCCTGCTTATCCCGATTTCTTGTCATATAAGCACATTCGAAAGATTGCTATTCTGCATCAACCGATCGACGGCAGAGCCCGTCCAACCTAAGAGGATAAAATGCATATCATCTGGGACGTTCTGACGCTTATGCTGACAATCGGCTCGCTCTATGGCGGTCGCGAATACCGGATTATTCGCGCCCGTGCCCGCGCCCAGAACTGGGGCAACTTCTGATCCGATTCAGAAGCCTCATCGTATAGGCTGCTGCCGGAACGGTGGCGGATACGTCGAATGACGTAAAGCCAAGCGCTTAAGGAAGTGCTTTATTAGCAGAGACGGCGTCTATCCGTCCATTCTCCCTGTTATTGCCAGCCCGCCTCACCCCAGGCGGGCTTTTTTCGCCGTGATTCTTTTTCCCGCGCCATACTTCTTGGCGCCCGCCTTACTTCTTGGCGCCTGCGGAAAGCACCCGATGTGTCGCATTGTCCATGGCGTGGCTCGCTTCCTGTCCATCCTTCTTCAGCCCGTATGCGGTATTGCCGCAGGCGGACAGCGTGAGCAGGCAAATGCAGGCAAAGGCGATTGCAGCTTTTGACATCAAGTTTTCCCCGGATGGAATGGCGATCAGGGAAAGATGATGCATTCCCCGGCAAAATCAATCCACCGCATACGGAACTCAATGGCGCCACCGGCGTTTACGGAAGCCATCCAACCGGGGTTCACGACATGGATTATCAGATTGCCTTCGCTGCGACCGTTGCGACAGCGTCCTTCCTCGTCTTCATGCTCGTCGTTCACCGGACGTAGAGATTCCCACGCCAGTCGTCTTCCGCAAACCGCCGAGATAGATCCGAGCGCAATAGACCCGGATCTTGGCGCGTGCACCCTTAAATGACAGACAAGAAATATTTCAATTTCCGCAAGTATTATAGCATTTGACAATGTAATACATTTTAGTTAAATGCCATACTTAACTATTCATTAACAATATACTTGCGCGTCGTCCGCTTCCGCTTATGCTTTATGCAAAGGGGAGAGGAACAATGTTTACCAAAAGCCTCATCATGCCGTTGGGATTCGCAATGATTGCCATTGCCGGCCTGTTGTTCCAGATTGCTTCATACGCGTTGAACTCCCCCGTGACCGTGCTGCAGCCGTAAGTCACATAAGTTGCTGAAGCGGCAGGCAATCTCGTAACTGGGAGTGGAACTTCCTTTCGTTTCGTGCATTCTGTGACTCGTTTTGCCAGGAGGGAGATAACCATGGAAAACGCAGGCGTGGGTTGGATTGCAGCCATCATCATCGGCGGCATCGCCGGATGGCTGGCGGAAAAGGTCATGAGCAGCAATATGGGTTTGCTCATGAACATATTGCTCGGCATCGTCGGCGCCATCGTCGCCAACTGGATCCTGGGTCTGTTGCACATCCAGCCGCTGGCCGGTTGGCTGGGTTATCTGATCACCGGCTTCATCGGTGCCTGCATTCTGATTTTCGTCGGCCGCGTCATCCGTCGCTGATTGCCGCAGACATGGTGAAAAGCCGGGCGCGCTTGGCGTCCGGCTTTTCTCTATCCCGAATTGTCTTTCAGCGGCGGCTCAGCAGGCCGAAAACATAGGCGATGCCTGCGGTCACCGCGAGCGCCATGAGCGGTTCTTCACGAACCTTGTCGCGCAGCTGTTCCGTCATCAGCGACGCCTCGTCGGTAACTGCCGACTTTGCCCCCTGCCCGAGCGCGACCACGCTTTCCGTCAGCCGGGAGAGATCGTTGCGAAGGGCTGCGACCTGCGCCGACAGGTCGTCTGCTGCCATATCAGCCTTGACGCGCGCAGCGGTGGATTCGGCGGAAGCGGTTTTCAAGTCGGCCATGGTCTGCTCCTGTTGCATGGGATGCCGCTTCAACGAAATGGCGGCCCGAAAGGTTCCGCCGCAGCCGATCTTTTGTTGGCCGCGGAGCCGCCACGCGGCCGCCGCCGCCCGGCGCAGCTTTTCGCGCGACAAACTCTTCATTTCCTGTCGGGTTTGTTCTAAGGAACGTCGAATGTCCGCCCGCGCGCGGCTCAATGATACTGCGAGGTTTGCGTTTCTATGTTCCATATCCTGAGAAGAGCCGCTCAGACTTGGGTCGCCAAGCTGCTGATGCTTCTGCTGGTCGCGTCCTTCGGCATCTGGGGCGTCTCCCGGTCGCTGATTACCGGCAGCAACAGCACCACGGTCGTGACCGTCGGCGATCAGCATGTGGACGTCAACGAATTCCACCTCGCCTACCAGCGCCAGGTGGCAAGCCTCGGCCAGCAGTTCGGCACGCGTCTCACTCCGGAACAGGCTCGCGCTTTCGGCGTCGAGCAGCAGGTGCTTGCCCAGCTCGTCGCCGGCGCCTCGCTCGACCAGCTCGCCGAAGACATGAACCTCGGCCTGTCCGAAGATCGCCTCGCCCAGCTGATCGCCGACGATCCGGCTTTCAAGGCCGTCAACGGCAAGTTCGATCGTGAACTCTTCATCTCGCGCCTGCGCAACGCCAATATCCGCCAGGACGATTACATCAAGGAGCGCAGCAAGGTCGCTGTCCGCAGCCAGGTCGTCGATGCCATCTCGAACGGCTTCACCGCCCCGAAGACGCTGATCGACGCTCTGAAGCTCTATGGCAATGAAAGCCGCAGCATCGACTATCTGCTGCTCACCAACGCCAATATCGAGCCGATCAAAGCGCCTGCCGACGACGTGCTGGCGGCATGGTTCGACGGCGTCAAGCAGCGCTACCAGGCGCCTGAATACCGCAAGCTCGTCTATCTCTCGCTGCAGCCCGCCGATATCGCCGACGCTGCGACCGTCACCGACGACCAGATCCACGAAGCTTTCGACAAGAGCAAGGACACCTACCGCACGCCGGAAAGCCGCACCATCGAACAGCTGACTTTCACCAGCAAGGATCTTGCCGTTGCCGCCGAAACGGCGCTGAAGGGCGGCACCAGCTTCGACCAGCTGGTCTCCGACCAGGGCAAGACGGCAAGCGACGTGCTGCTCGGCGAATTCACCAAGGACAAGGTTCCCGACCAGGCCGTTGCCGATGCGGCCTTCGCCGTTTCGAAGGACGGCGGCACGACACCTGTCGTCGAGGGCTCCTTCGGCTCCGTCATCCTGCGCATCACCAACATCAAGCCGGAAACCACCAAGAATTTCGACGAGGTGAAGGAGGATATCCGCAAGCAGCTGGCGCTTTCCAATGCCTCGCAGGAGGTGATCAACGTTCATGACCGCATCGAGGATCTGCGCGCCGGCGGCGCCACGCTCGAGGATATTGCCGGCCAGCTGAAGCTCAAGGCCGTGACCGTCGACGCCGTCGATATGACCGGCGCCGACAAGGACGGCAAAGAGGTCAAGGATATTCCCGTCAAGCAGCAGTTGCTCGGCGAAGCCTTCAAGACCGAAGTCGGCGTCGATGCGCCGCCGCTGCCGATCGGCAATGACGGCTATGTCTGGTTCAACGTCCGCGAAATTACCCCGACCCGCGAGCGCCCGGTCGCCGAAGTGCGCGAAAAGGCGGTCGAAGACTGGACGGCTGAACAGCAGAAGGCCGAACTTGCCAAAAAGGCCGAGGCATTGAAGGCCGAGGCCGCCAAGGGTACGGCGCTTGCCGATATCGCAACGCCGCTCGGCATCGCCGTTGAAAGCAAGAGCGGCGTTACCCGCGCCACCGATGATCCGGTGCTTGGCCGCGCCGGCGTCACCGCCGCCTTCTCCGGCCCCGTCGACGCGGTCGCGAGTGCCGTCGGCGCCGATCCGTCGACGCAGATCCTGATGAAGGTCACCGAGGTCAACAGCGAGCCGACCAGCGACGCGCTGAACAACCGCGATGCCCAGATCACCGCCATGGCCAATGCCGCCGGCGACGATATTCTCGATCAGATGGTCAACCTGCTGCAGACGCAGTACGGCGCTCAGATCAACCAGACGCTCGCCGAGCAGGCGACGCTTCGCTAGGAGGCCTTATGACCGATCTGAAGCCGTTCCTGGCCAAGGCCGCAAGCCGCGAGCCGCTGACGCGTGACGAGGCGCGCGCCGCCTTCGACATTCTGATGTCGGGCCAGGCGACGCCCTCGCAGATCGGCGGCTTCCTGATGGCGCTGCGCGTGCGTGGCGAAACCGTCGACGAGATCGTCGGCGCCGTCACCGCGATGCGCTCGAAAATGCTGACCGTCGAAGCGCCTGAAGATGCGATCGACATTGTCGGCACTGGCGGCGATGCCAGCGGTACCTACAATATCTCGACGCTGGCGGCGCTCATCGTCGCCGGCGCCGGTGTCCCCGTCGCAAAACACGGCAACCGGGCGCTGAGCTCGAAATCGGGTGCGGCGGATAATCTCGCCGCACTCGGCGTCAAGCTCGATGTCGGCCCTGAGATCATCTCCCGCTGCATCGCCGAGGCCGGCGTCGGCTTCATGTTCGCGCAGCTTCATCATTCCGCCATGCGCCATGTCGGCCCGTCCCGCGTCGAACTCGGCACCCGCACCATCTTCAACCTGTTAGGCCCGCTTTCCAGTCCGGCCGGCGTCCGCCGCCAGCTGCTTGGCGTCTTCTCGCCGCAATGGCTGGTGCCGCTCGCCGAGGTCATGCGCGATCTCGGCTCCGAATGCGTCTGGGTGGTCCATGGCGACGGCCTCGACGAGATCACCACGACAGGCATCACCAAGGTGGCCGCGCTCGAAGACGGCAAGATCCGCACCTTCGAGCTATCGCCCGCCGATTTCGGCGTTAGCCCTTGCGTGCTCGCCGACATCAGGGGCGGCGATGGCGTCGCCAATGCCGCAGCGCTTCGCGAGGTGCTCAGCGGCGCGAAGAACGCCTATCGTGATATTTCGCTCGCCAATGCCGCGGCATCGCTCGTCATCGCCGGCAAGGTCGAAACGATTCGCGATGGCATGACGCTTGCCGCGCAGTCGCTCGATAGCGGTGCCACCGCGCTTGCCCTCGACAAACTCATCGCCGTTTCCAACGATATCGACTAGGATTGCCCGATGAGCGATATTCTGAAGAAGATCGAACTTTACAAGCGCGAGGAAATCGCCGCCGCCAAGGCTGCGGTGTCGCTTGCCGACCTGAAGGCGATGCAGGCCGGCCAGTCCGCTCCGCGTGGTTTCTACAAGGCGCTCGTTGCCCAGCGTGACGCCGGCAATTTCGGCCTGATCGCCGAGATCAAGAAGGCGAGCCCGTCCAAGGGCCTCATTCGCCCGGATTTCGATCCGCCGGCGCTGGCAAAGGCTTACGAAGCCGGTGGCGCCGCCTGCCTTTCCGTGCTGACCGACACGCCGAGCTTTCAGGGTGCCCCGGAATTCCTGACGACGGCACGGGACGCCTGTGCCCTGCCCGCTTTGCGCAAGGATTTCATGTTCGAGACCTATCAGGTCCATGAGGCGCGCGCCTGGGGCGCCGACTGCATTCTGCTGATCATGGCGTCGCTGACCGATGACGAGGCCGAGCGGCTGCAGGACGAGGCCTTCTCGCTCGGCATGGATGTGCTGGTCGAGGTTCACGATGCCGAGGAGATGGAGCGGGCGCTGAAGCTTTCCTCGCCGCTCATCGGTATCAACAACCGCAATCTGCGGACCTTCGAGGTCAGCCTGACGGTCAGCGAGACGCTTGCTTCAATGGTTCCCGCCGACCGACTCCTCATCGGCGAAAGCGGCATCTTCACCCATGCCGATTGCAAGCGTCTGCAGGCCGTCGATATCAGCACCTTCCTTGTCGGCGAAAGCCTGATGCGAAAAGACGACGTAACGGCCGCCACCCGCGCGCTGCTCTTCGGCGAAGCCGCCATCGCGGCCGAATGATATGAGCGGCGGAAAGCCCGGCCTCACGCATATCGATGCCTCCGGCGAGGCGCATATGGTCGATGTCTCCGACAAGGCCGAGACGGTGCGCATCGCCACGGCAGAGGGCCATGTGAAAATGGCGGCGGAAACGCTGGCACTGATCCGCCAGGGCAATGCCAAGAAGGGCGATGTCATCCGCACGGCGCGCCTTGCCGGCATCATGGCGGCAAAACGCACCGCTGATCTCATTCCGCTCTGCCATCCGCTGATGTTGACCAAGGTCACCGTCGAGATCGAGGAAGATGCCGCCCTGCCGGGCCTGCGCGTCACGGCAACCGCCAAGCTGACCGGCAAGACCGGTGTGGAGATGGAGGCGCTGACCGCCGTCTCGGTCGCCTGCCTTACCATCTACGACATGGCCAAGGCCGCCGATAAGGCAATGGAGATCGGCGGCGTCAGGCTGCTCGAAAAATCCGGCGGCAAGTCGGGCGATTTCCGTCATCCGGAGGCGAGATGAACCTTCTCCCGGTCGCAGAGGCCTTAAGCCGGCTGCTCTCCCGCGCAACGCCCGTCGCGGCATCCGAGACATTGCCGCTCGCCGAGGCTGAAGGCCGCGTCCTGGCCGTCGATCTCAAGTCCGGGATAACCCAGCCTCCCTTCGATGCCTCGGCCATGGATGGCTATGCGCTGCGCCGCGACGATGCGCCGGAGCCGGGCGCCGTGCTGAAGGTCATCGGCACGTCTGCCGCCGGCCACGGCTTCGAAGGAAGCGTCGGCAAGGGTGAGGCCGTCCGCATCTTCACCGGCGCGCCCGTTCCGGCAGGCGCCGACAGCGTGCTGCTGCAGGAGGATGCAGAGAAGATCGAAGACGGCGTCCGCACCAATTTCCCCGTGCGGCAGGGCCAGCATGTACGTCCCCGCGGCCAGGATTTTACCGAAGGCGAAGCCGTGCTCGCGGCCGGCACCGTGCTCGATTTCTCGCGGCTGACGGTCGCTGCCGGCATGAACCGGCCCGATGTCGAGGTCCTCAAACGCCCGCTGATTGCCATTCTCGCAACCGGCGACGAACTGCTGCCGCCCGGAAGCACGCCCGGCCCTTCGCAGATCATCGCTTCCAATACCTTCGGCATCGCAGCCCTTGCCCGCAAAGCCGGCGCCGACGTTCTCGATCTCGGCATCGTCCCGGACGATAAGGTGAGGATTACCGCGGCGATCGATACGGCGCGGGCCGCTGAGGCCGATGTCATCGTCACGCTCGGCGGCGCTTCGGTCGGCGACCATGATCTGGTGCAGGCGACGTTGATCGAGGCCGGCATGCAGCTGGATTTCTGGCGCATCGCCATGCGGCCCGGCAAACCGCTGATGGTGGGCAGCTTCGGCGAGACCCATGTGCTCGGCCTGCCCGGCAATCCGGTCTCGAGCCTCGTCTGCTCGCTGCTCTTCCTGGAACCGCTGATCCGCAAGCTCGCTTCCCTGCCGCCGGTGCGGCGCGAGGCAATGGTGGGGGCAGCCACCCCACTGCGCGCCAACGACCACCGCCAGGACTATATCAGGGCGAAACTGTCGAAGTCCGCCGCCGGAACCTGGCTCGCCGAGGCCTTCGGCAAGCAGGATTCCTCGATGATGAAAGTGTTTGCCCAGGCCGATTGCCTCATCATCCGCCCGCCACATGCGCCGGAACTGCCGGCCGGAGCGCCCTGCCCGGTCATGCTGTTGCGGCCGGATCTTTTGGCATAGTTCCGACTTTCCAACTGCTTCAGGAAAGCGAAAACACGCCCGCCTGCACCATTCCGCCGCTGGACCCCGCGCCAAATTCCGCAACCGCATGCGTCGCGATTCGCTTCAGTTGTGCTTGCGGTAGGTAAGCGCGCTCGGGATCGCCGATCAGCACCTCGATGCCGGCGGACTGGCAACGCCGCAGGAAAGCCATCGCCCGTAAAGCAAGCGCATGGTCGTAGAACAGATCACCGACGACGAGGAGATCAGTCTCCTCCGGCGGCGGTGCCTCGATGATATCGGCGGCGACGGCAACGATGTCCACGCCGTTGATCGCCGCGTTGAGACCGATAGCAGCAATGGCATTGGCATCGACATCGACCGCCGTAACCGCGGCTGCTCCGGCCTTCGCCGCCGCGATGGCGACGAGCCCGGAGCCGGCGCCGAGATCAAGGACGCGGCGGCCGGCGACCACTTCCGGGCGATCGAGCAGATGGCGGGCAAGCACGGCGCCGCCGGCCCAAGGATAGGCCCAGTAGGGCGCCGGATCGGCTTCTTCGCGGCCGGCAAGCCGCCAGAGCCCACTCGCAGGACCTGCCGTATGGAGGAGGATTTCGGGAATGGCCGGGACGGGTGAGACCGGCAGATTGGCCTGGATGAAGGTGACCCGAACGGGATGCGGCATATCGGAGCGCTTCATCATCATGCTCCCTGCCCGCTAGGGCGAGATTCGGCATGCCGCCGTCGAGGAATTCCACGTCGTCGCACGCGACGAAGCCGAAATGCTCCTGGAGCACTTATCGGCCTTGATAAAGCCCTCCGCCTCACCCGGCGAAGGGCTGCCGGCGCAATCAGCCGGGCTTCTTCTTCGAAAACTTGCCCTTCGCCCCGGCGCCGCCCTTGCCCTCGAATTTCGGGCGTTCGGATTTGGCGCCTTCGGATTTGCCGCCTTCGAATTTCGGCTTGTCGTATTTCGGCTTGTCGAATTTCGGGCCATCGAAGCCGGGCTTGCCGGGCTTCTTGCTCCAGCTATCCTGTCTTTGCTGGCCGCTATTGTCGGCTGCTGCATATCCGCCGCCCGGAGCCTTGCCGAACTTATTGTTGCGGCGTTCCTCGCGGAACGTGTCGCCCGGTCGCTCGTCACGCGACGGCTTGCCGGCATAGGGCTTCGGCGACGGCGCCCGGCTGAAATCCGGCGTGCCGGAAAGCTTGGTCACACGGATGCCGCGTTCGAGCGCCTTGTTCGGTCCGATCGCTGCCAGGAAGCTTTCGGCACTCGCTGCTGCGATCTCCACAAAGGTTTCCTCAGGCTGCATCTTGATCGCACCGATCTCGCGCTTCGTCACATTGCCGTTGCGGCAGAGCATCGGAATCAGCCAGCGCGGCTCGGCATTCTGCTTGCGTCCGACCGAAACGGAGAACCAGACGCTGGCGCCGAAATCCTCGCGCGGTCCCCTCTGTGCCGGCTCGAACGGCTCGGCATTGTCGCGGCGCTTGCGGCTGCCCCCGTCCTGCACGGTAACCTCGAGAAGGTCTTCCGGCGCCGAATGGTTGGTACGGTAAAGACGCAGGAAAGCGGCGGCGAGCTTTTCGGCGCCGTGGCTGGAAAGCAGCTGCTGCACCAGCCCCTGTTCTTCCTCCTGCGGCGCTTCGCTGAAGATCGGATCGGCAAGCAGCCGTTCGTCGTCGCGCTCGTTTACCTCTTCGGCCGACGGCGGCCGCGCCCAGGCGGCGGAAATGCCGGCATTTTCAAGCAGGCGCTCGGCCTTGCGCCGTGCATTCAGCGGCACGATCATGGCGCTGATGCCCTTGCGTCCGGCCCGGCCGGTGCGGCCGCTGCGGTGCAGTAGCGTGTCCGGATTGGTCGGCAGGTCGGCATGGATGACCAGATCGAGACCCGGCAGGTCGATGCCGCGAGCAGCGACGTCGGTTGCGATGCAGACGCGGGCGCGCCCGTCGCGCATCGCCTGCAGCGCATGGGTGCGTTCGTTCTGCGTCAGCTCGCCGGAAAGCGCTACGACGGAGAAATTGCGGTTGTTGAAGCGAGCGGTCAGATGATTGACGGCCGCACGCGTCGAGCAGAAGACGATGGCGTTGGTCGCCTCGTAATAACGCAGCACGTTGATGATCGCATTCTCGCGGTCGCTGGGGGCCACCATCAGCGCGCGATATTCAATATCGACATGCTGCTTTGCCTCAGCCGCGGTGCTGATGCGCACGGCGTTGCGTTGATAGCTTTTGGCAAGCTTGGCGATCGCCGCCGGCACCGTTGCCGAAAACATCAGCGTCCGGCGCTCGTCCGGCGCCGAATCGAGAATGAATTCCAGATCTTCGCGGAAGCCGAGATCGAGCATCTCGTCGGCCTCGTCGAGCACGGCGGCCTTCAGTTCAGACATGTCGAGCGCCCTGCGGCGGATATGGTCGCAGAGGCGGCCCGGCGTGCCGACGACGATATGGGCGCCGCGTTCGAGCGAGCGGCGCTCGCTGCGGATGTCCATGCCGCCGACGCAGCTGGCGATCACCGCGCCGGTCATTTCGTAGAGCCATTCGAGCTCACGCTTGACCTGCAGGGCAAGTTCGCGCGTCGGGGCGATGACAAGCGCAAGCGGCGCGCCGGCATTGCCGAAGCGCTCTCCGCCCTCGAGCAGCGTCGGCGCCAGCGCCAGGCCGAAGGCGACGGTCTTGCCGGAACCGGTCTGGGCCGAGACCAGCGCGTCGGAAGCGGCGAGCGCCGGATCGAGCATTGCCTTCTGCACCGGGGTGAGTTCGGCGTAACCGCGCTTCTGCAACGCCTTGGCGATCGCCGGAACGACGCCGTTGAATTCTGTCATGAGTTCGATCTTTCGGAGCTGTCAGGCGCGAATTGCGCCATGGCCGGAGCCAGCCGGCGGGGTATTTGCGCCGTTCCTAGCCGCTCCGGCGGCGATTGTCAAAGCGTGCGGCTGCGCCACAGCCAGGTGTCGATATGGCTTGCCCGGCCGCGCAGCGCCGTTTCCAACGGACCCTCCATCCGGCCGGCCTGCAGCAGCGCGCTGTCGGGGCCCGCGGAGCGGACGATTTCGGCGCTCAGCGCCAGTTCGACGCCATGGAGGGCGGCCACCTCCATCAGCCGGCTGCCGACATTGATGGTGTCGCCCGCCGCCGTGATCTGCTGCCGGTCGCCGGTGCCGAGCCGCGAGGCGACGATCGGCCCGCAATGGGCGCCGACCTTGAAGCCGATCTTCTTCTCGGCAAAGCCCGCATGCGCTTGGAGCCAGGCCCGGGTGCGCTCGCACAGGCTGACGGCGCAGGCAGCCGCGCGGGCGGCATCGTCATCGGCAGGCTCCGGCAGGCCGAACAGGATCATCGCCCCATCGCCCATGAAACTGGTGATGGCGCCGCCGTGAGCGCGCGTCTCCTCGTCGATCAGTTCGAAGAAGCCGCTCAGCACCTGGCTGACCTTGACCGGCCCGAGCTTTTCGCTGAGGCCAGTGAAACCCGAGAGATCGATGAAGATGACGGCCGCGTTCTGGCGCACCGGCTGGGCAAGGAAATTCGGATCCCGCGCCAACCACTCGCCAAGGCCGGGCGCCTCGATACGCTGCAGGAGCGCGCTTTGCTCGGCGAAGTGGCGGGCGCGGCCGCGGTCGAGCCAGAGTTCGGCCGCACCGAAAATCAGCGCCGGCGGCAGCGCCGCGGCGATCGGCAGCGCCGCACTCAGCCAGTAGCCATGCGCAAAGGCCGACAGATTGAGCAACGCCCAGACGATCAGCGTCAGCACGATGATGATGTAGCCCGCCGCGCTCCGCCGCCAGGCGATCAACGAGACGAAAACCAGCGGCAATCCGATGGCCGTGGCGGCATCGATCAGCCTCATTCTGTGATCGCGCACCATGCCGTCGCCGGTGACGAGATGGGTGATCGCCGTCGACATCACCTCGACGCCGGGCATGACCGGATCGAACGGCGTCGGGAAGACGTCGCCGCCGCCGGTGACCGTCGAGCCGATGACGACGATTCGTCCTGCGACCGCATCCGCCGAAAGCTTGCCCTCAAGCGCATCGGCGGCGCTTGATGTGGCGATGCTGCCGCGCCCACCATAGAAGGTCACCGGCAGGCGCTGGCCGATATCTGTGGGAATGCGCAGCGCGCCGAGCATGATGGCATCGCGTTCGATGGTCGGATCGACGCCGAGCGCCACCGACGCGGCGCGCAGCGGAAAGGCCGGATCCAATCGGTCTGCGCCGCGCGAAATCAGCGGAATGAACCGCGGCGTGCCGGTCTGGTCGGTTGCTACATTGACGATGCCGACGGCGGCTGCTTCGGCGAAGCGGGCAAGCGGCAACAGAATCTGGTTTGCCTCGGGGATAGCGGCAAGCGGATCGTTCGCCCCATCGGTGACCTCTTGGCTGCTTCTGGCAAAGGTGGCCGCGGCGGCAATCACGCTCGGGCCTTCTGCAAGCGCGGCCGTCAGCGCCGCATCGCCCTCCTCCGGCCCCGGATCGACAAGCAGAATGTCGAGCGCCAGCGCCTTCGGCTTCAAGGCGGTGATCGCGCCGACGAGGCGCGCAAGCGTGGCCCGATCAAGGGGATAACCATGGGCGGCGGCGGTGCGGTCGTCGATCGCAACGATCGAGACGACGGGGGGCGGTGTCGTCGCCCCGATGACCACGCTGCGGATATCGGCAAGCGATGCCTCCATCCGGTCGAGCAGGCCGCTTCCGCCCTTCAGATTGGCATAGCCGAGCGCTGCTCCCCAAAGACCGGCGAGCAGCAGCGCGATCACCGTCTGCAGGCGATGGTTCATGGATTTATTGGCCGAGGCGGGCAAGAAGGGCGGCGGCGCGCGGTGCCGGCCAGCGACGCACGACGAGGGGTTCCGACCCGCTGCTGACGTCGACACCCTCGCCCGGCGACAGCACCACCTGCTCGCCGGCCGGCCGGCGGACGGCGACGCTGCCTCTGACGACCAGCACCGAAGTCTTGCCACTGGCGACGTCGACGGCCCATTGGGTGCCGCGCACGGCAGCGATCGCCTGTGGCGTCACCACCTGGAAACCGCCGACATGCTGACTGCTGTCGACATCGACGAGGATCGCCTTGCGCCGCAGCGATGCCGAATCGGGGCTGCCGTCACGGTTGCGGTCGGCAAGGCGGAAGGAAGCGCCGGCCTCCGCCGTGATCTTTACCCCGCCTGGACAAGTGAACACCTGGCGGGCGCTGGCGTCGCGCGCAATCGTGCAGCCGGCAGACTGCGCCAAGGCCGCTCCATGCGGAATAAGGCCGACAGCGAGTGCGGCGGCAAGCAGGCTGCGAAAGGTCGTATGCATGGAAAGCCCCCATGACCGTGCGGACAGCTTTTCGAAAGCGCCCGCCAACCGTCTTCTTCCATGTCGGGCATGATAGCCGAATTCGGATATTTCCCTAACCAATTCTTAAGGGCTGGCGGTGGTTTCGGGCGACGGCCCGGCATAACGGGCCCGCGGCCGGATCAATTCGCCGCTGTCGATCTGCTCCATCGCATGCGCCAGCCAGCCGGTGGAACGGGCAAGCGAGAACATGATGATCGGCGCCTCCCGCGGCAGATCGAAGGCGGCGGCCATCGCGGCAAGCACGAAATCGACGTTGACCTTCTCGCCGACCATGTGCTCGCCGGTTTCCCGGAGCTCGGCAAACGGCTGCGGCAGGGGAAAGTGTGAAAGCAGCGCCAGAGCCCTGATATCGCCATCCGGATAGAGCGGATGGCCAAAGGCCGACAGGCGATGGCCCTGGGCAAGCGTGCGGCGAATCGCCTGCTCCGCCCCGAGAGCCGAAGCCGCCTCGATCAGGGCGTCGACGCCCTGCCAGGCGGCGCCATGCAGCGGTCCGGTCAGCGTCGCCAGTCCGGAAAGCACCGAGGCTGATAGAGCAGCACCCGCCGATGCCGTCACCCGCGCCGCGAAGGTCGAGGCGTTGAGTTCGTGATCGGCAAGCAACACCAGCGCCCGGCGCAGGCAATCGGCGGCATTCGGCCGCTGCCAGCTTTCCGCCAGTCGAAGATGCAGCGGCCTATCCGAAGACCCCGGCGCCAGCGCATCGGCGACCGTGCAAAGCACCTCGCTTGCTTCCCGGCGAAGGGCTGCCTGCGAGCGGCCGAGCGACGGCAGATCCGATGTCACCCGCGCTGCCAGTGCCAGGAACGCAGCCTGAAGCGACGGAGCCGCATGTCCCGCCGCGGTGCGGGAAGCAAGTGCTTCCGCACCGTTCCAGAGCAATGCCGCCGTTTGCTCGAGCGTCGCCGTGTCGGCGAAATCGGCGGCATCCCGTCCGCGATAGAAAAGCCGTCCGCCGATGATGGTGGAGATCGCCGAGGAGAGCACCGGGTCGCCCCAACGGATCGTCTCGGTGGCAACCGTTTCGGCTTTACGCCGGCCGGCATGGCGTTCGGCCAGCCGCTGCACGTCGGCAGCCTGGTAGAGGCTGCGTCGCGGGTCGGCAGGATCGGGCTTGGCGCGGATGCGCCCGCGGCTGACATTGGCGTAGAGCGTCTGCGGCTTGGTCTTCAGCGCCTGCAGCGCCTCCTCGGCGGTCAGCCACGGCATCGGAGCCTCATATTGATCAATAGCATCAAGATTGACGTCAATGAAACTAGGCCGGATCATCCGGGCGGTAAAGGAGAAACAATATGAAAAATGGCTTGGAAGACGTCATTGCCGCCGAAACGCAGCTCTCGGATGTCGATGGCGAAGCGGGGCGGCTGATCATCCGCGGCGTCTCGCTGGACCATCTGGTTGCAGACTGCAGCTATGAAGGTGTCGCCGCATTGCTGCTCGACGGGCTGATCGAAAGAAGCTTCGATCAGGCGCAGTTGCGCGCGTGGCTGGCGAATGCCCGAACACGGATTTTCCACCACATCGGGGCCGCCGATGCCGCTCTGCTGACGCTGCCGCCGGTTGATGCGATGCGGGCGCTGATCGCCCGACTGCCCGACGGCGAGGATCTCGATACCGCGCTCAGCCTTCTGGCGGCGCCTGCGGTCTTCCTGCCGGCGATTCTCAGCCTGCAGCGCGGTGAAAGACCGATCGCGCCCGACGCTTCGCTGCCGCAAGCTGCCGATATCCTGCGCATGTTGACCGGACAATTGCCGAGCAAGGAGCAGACGGCCGCGCTCGACGCCTACCTCGTGACCATTTCGGATCACGGCCTCAACGCCTCGACCTTCGCATCGCGCGTCATTGCCTCGACGCAGGCCGGCCTCACCTCTTCGGTCCTGGCCGCGCTGAGCGCCCTGAAGGGACCGCTGCATGGCGGTGCGCCCGGCCCGGTGCTCGACATGCTGGATGCCGTGGGAACGGCAGAGAATGCCGGCCAATGGCTCAGCGAAGCGCTCGATCGCGGCGAAAGACTGATGGGTTTCGGCCACCGCATCTACCGCGTCCGCGATCCGCGCGCCGATGCGCTGAAGGGCGCTCTGAAGCCGCTGATATCAACCGGGCAGGTCGACCCCGCCCGCGGCACGCTGGCGCAAGCCGTGGAAGCCGCCGCATTGGCAATCCTGAAGGCGCGCAAGCCGAACCGGCCGCTCGACGTCAACGTCGAATTCTACACGGCGCTGCTGCTCGAAGCGCTCGGCTTCCCGCGGGAGGCCTTCACCGGCGTCTTTGCAATCGGCCGCACTGTCGGGTGGCTGGCGCATGCCCGCGAACAGGCGCTCGACGGCCGGCTGATTCGCCCGCGCTCGGTCTATATCGGCCCGCTGCCGGCCGCAGCCTGACGATCGAATTCGGCGGCGGGGCATGCTCCTGCCGCCCAGGCTTCAACCGCCGACGAAAGCGGCGAGGTTGTCGAGCGTCAAACGGCAGCCTTCCTCATTGTCTTCAAGGCGAATGCCCGCCGGGATATCGTCGCAGACCATCGTCACATCGGTGCCGCCATTCACAGGCGACAATGTCGTGCTGACCGTCATCTCGCCGGAAAAGCTGTCGTCGTCGGACTCGAAGACCGTGGCCCAGACGATCTGCTCGTTGGGCACGAGCCGCGCGAAACGGCCCTCGAACCTGTCGGTCTTGTCCGAGGTCTTGCCTGGCTGCCCAGCCGCATCATCGGGATAGACCAGCGACATGCTGAAGGCACCGCCTTCCCTGCCCTCGAAGGCATGGACGATTCCCCGCATCGAACCGGGCGGAAGCCAGGTGGCGACCGCTTCGGCATCCAGGAAGGCACGGTAGATGCGTTCAGGCGGCGCGGCGATGAAGCGTGAAACGGTCGTGCTGCGTCGGATGGCCATGCCGGCGATATAGAGCACCACAAGCACTTGCCCAGATCGCGCTTGACGTCGCGCGATCTGGATCTTCATCGTGATTAGACGAGGCGGCTCTGTTCCGTCGCCGCTTCGATGAAGCTGGCAAACAGCGGATGCGGGTCGAGCGGCCGGCTCTTCAGTTCCGGGTGATACTGCACGCCGATGAACCACGGGTGATCCGGATATTCGATCGTCTCCGGCAGCACACCATCCGGCGACATGCCGGAGAAGACGAGGCCGCAGCTCTCGAGCCGGTCCTTGTAGTCGACATTGACCTCGTAGCGGTGGCGATGCCGCTCGGAAATATCGGTGGAACCGTAGATATCCGAGATCTTCGTGCCCTTCTTCAGCGCCGCCTTATAGGCGCCGAGGCGCATCGTGCCGCCGAGATCGCCGGCTGCCGTGCGCTTCTGCAACTCGTTGCCCTTGACCCATTCGGTCATCAGGCCGACCACCGGCTCCTTGGTCGGGCCGAATTCGGTCGAGGAGGCGCCGGATACGTCGGCGAGATTGCGCGCCGCCTCGATGACGGCCATCTGCATGCCGAAGCAGATGCCGAAATACGGCACCTTGCGCTCGCGGGCGAAACGCGCTGCGTGGATCTTGCCTTCCGAACCGCGTTCGCCGAAGCCGCCCGGCACGAGGATGCCGTGCACCTTTTCGAGGTACGGCGCCGGATCTTCCTTTTCGAAGACCTCGGACTCGATCCATTCGAGCTTGACCTTGACGCGATTGGCGATGCCGCCGTGGTGCAGCGCCTCGATCAGCGATTTATAGGCGTCCTTGAGGCCGGTATATTTGCCGACGATCGCGATCGTCACCTCGCCCTCAGGCGTGCGGATACGGTTGCAGACCTCTTCCCACGGGTCGAGACGCGGCTTCGGCGCCGGCTCGATGCCGAAGGCTGCCAGCACTTCGTCATCAAGGCCTTCCTTGTGGTAGGCAATCGGCACATCGTAGATGTTGGCGACGTCGAGCGCCTGGATGACGGCGGACGGGCGCACGTTGCAGAACAGCGAAAGCTTGCGGCGCTCGGCTTCCGGAATTTCGCGGTCGGCGCGCACCAGCAGAATATCGGGATGAATGCCGAGCGCCTGCAGTTCCTTGACCGAATGCTGGGTCGGCTTGGTCTTGAGCTCGCCGGCGGCCGGAATATAGGGCATCAGCGTCAGGTGGACGTAGACCGCGGTGCCGCGCGGCAGGTCGTTGCCGAGCTGGCGGATCGCCTCCATGAAGGGCATCGCCTCGATGTCGCCGACCGTGCCGCCGATCTCGCAGATGACGAAGTCGTAGTCGTCATTGCCCTCGATGACGAAATCCTTGATCTCGTTGGTGACGTGCGGAATGACCTGCACCGTCGCGCCGAGATAGTCGCCGCGCCGTTCCTTGTCGATGATGTTCTTGTAGATGCGGCCGGTGGTGATGTTGTCGGTCTTGGTCGCCGAACGCCCCGTGAAGCGTTCATAGTGGCCGAGATCGAGATCGGTTTCCGCGCCGTCGTCGGTGACGAAGACCTCGCCGTGCTGGGTCGGGCTCATCGTGCCCGGGTCCACGTTCAGATAGGGGTCGAGCTTGCGAAGCCGTACCCGATATCCACGGGCCTGCAGCAACGCTCCGAGAGCCGCGGCCGCAATTCCTTTTCCGAGAGAGGAAACCACGCCGCCAGTGATGAATACGTATCGCGCCATGGGATTCACCGGATACCTTTTCAAAAACGATTCCACCAGCCCCAAAAACTCTTTTCCGGAATTTTCGGAGCGTGGCGAAGGAATCTGAACAAAAGAAAACCGGCAGACCCAAGGGCCTGCCGGCGGTTTATGTCGAAGACCGGTTTACTGTCCCGTCGGGACGCCGGCGGGCTGAGCCGGTGCCGGCGCGGCCGGAGTTGCGGGCGCTGCCGGGGCACTCGTTGCAGGCTCGGTGGCCGCCGGAGCCTGGGCCGCCGGAGCGGTCGTTGCCGGAGCCGGAGCCTCAGTTGCCGGGGTTTGAGCAGCCGGAGCCTGCGGTGCAGGCGTTGCCGCGCCGCTGCTCGGAACGCCGTTGCCGGCCGGCTGGCTTGCCGGAGCCTGCGCGCCGCCGCCGAGCGAATCGAGAATGCCGTTGCCCTGGCCGCCCGTTGCCGGAATGCGGTCGAGAATATCGCTCGGACGGCCTTCGTAACGCGTCAGAATGCCGAGGCCGAGCGAGGTGATGAAGAACAGGGTCGCAAGGATCGCGGTCGTGCGCGTCAGCGCATTGGCCGTGCCGCGCGCCGACATGAAGCCCGAACCGCCGCCGATGCCGAGGCCGCCGCCTTCCGAACGCTGGATGAGCACGACGCCGACGAGGGCGAGCACGATCATGAGATGAATGACAATCAATACGGTCTGCATGGGTCCAGTCCTGCCCGTTTGGAGACGGACAAAGTTAAGAATTCTGGCGGCTCTTTACATGAGGCTTTCATCTATTCCAAGCCCTTCGGCCCAGAATACGCCCTGGAATAAACGAATAAACCGGGAATGAACAATGCCTCAGGCGAGCAGCGCCTCATAGGCCCGGTAGATGGCGAGGAAGTCGGCGGCTTTCAAGCTCGCCCCGCCGATCAGCGCGCCGTCGACATTGGCGATGCCCATCAGCTCCCCGGCATTGGCCGGCTTGACCGAGCCGCCATAGAGAAGACGCATCTTGCGGCCTTCACCGCCGAAACGGCCCACCAGCTCGGCGCGCATGAAGGCGTGTGCCTTTTCGACATCGCCCGCCGTCGGCGTCACACCGGTGCCGATCGCCCAGATCGGTTCATAAGCGATGACGGTGTTCTCGGCGGCGGCGCTGTCCGGAACCGAGGCGGAAAGCTGACGCTTGATGACGTCGAGCGCCTGGCCCGTGCGGCGTTCATCGGCCGTCTCGCCGATGCAGATGATCGCCGTCAGCCCGGCGGCAAAGGCAGCCTCCGCCTTGGCGCGGACCAGATGATCCGTTTCGGCATGGTCGGTGCGGCGCTCGGAGTGGCCGACAATGACATAGGTGCCGAAACAATCGGCAATCATCTCGGCCGAGATATCGCCGGTATGCGCACCTGACGGATTCTGATGGCAGTCCTGAGCGCCGATCGACAGCGGGCTGTCGGTGCAGAGCGCGGTCGCCACGTAGAGCAGCGTCGCAGGCGGGCAGATCAGCGCTTCGACCTTGTCGGCGAGCGGCGAGGAAACGCCCTCGGCGATCGCCTTGATCTGATCCAGGGAGGCACGCATGCCATTCATTTTCCAGTTTCCCGCCACGAGCGGGCGCACGTCAGGTGTCATGCCAGCCTTCCAAATTTTCCATATGCCTTGGGCAATATCAAAAGCGCGCGGCAAAGAAAAGCATCATACCTTGACGTAAGGGGAATCTCGGCGATCCCGCCTATATTTCTGCCGAAAATCGGTCGGCGGCACGCTTCAGCCGGCAAGAATCCAGTTCAGGATCCGGCGCCAGTCGACCATCCGGATCGGCGTCCCGTGGTTGCCGGTCTGAAACAGCGTGAAGTGCGTCGGATATTTGGCCTTGTGCAGGCTTTCGAACAGCGCTTGCTGGGTGCTCGCTGCATAAACCGGGTCGCGGCTGCCATGGGCGAACCAGAGCGGCAGCTTCGCTTTATAGAAGGCGCTTCGGGTGAAATCGGGATCGGTGACGCCGCTCATGACAAGCATGCCCTTCAGCCGCTTGACGCTGTCGCCGTCGCGCGCAATACCCCAGCAGACCTGGCTGCCCATCGAGGCGCAGGACAGGATGATCGGCCGGCCGGGCGATTGGGCACTGGCATAGCGGATGAGGCCGGCGATTGCCGCAACGCCGTTGCTGTCGAAACTCCGGACGGTCGGCGAATAATAAACGCCGCCGTTGCCGGCAACGAGGTTCTTCAGCCGGTTGAAATTGCCGCCGAAGCTGTAGTCGTTGGCGCCGAGCCGGCGATCGCCGTCGCGGCCATGGATGAAAATCACGGTGAAGGCGGCATTCTGGGCCTGTCCCACCCTGGTGACATCGAGACTGACACCGTCCGGAGACAGCGTCTCGTCGACCTGGGCCTTGCGGATGCCGAGCGCCACATATTTCTGCTGCACCCGCTTTTGCGGGATCTGGTCGCGGCCGTTGATATCGCGCATCTCATCATAGTCGATGACCTCGAAGGCACCGTCATCACCTGTCTGCAAGATGGCCTGCTTCGAAAACAGATCGTCCTTGAAAGGCGGCAGCGCATCGCCCGCCCGCGCTGGGCCAACAGCGGTCAGGACAGCCGCGGATAGAAAAAACGCCGCAATTGCAGTGATGATGGTGCAATGACTTGTGGACATTCGCATTCGGATGGTTCCTGAAGCCTGCCGCCGCTTGCCATTCCGCGCCCGGCAACGCAAATCATGTGTGAAAAGCCCGCCAAAACTGGCGGTGTCGCGTATAGAGGTGCTTTCTGGCAAAATCTGCCTGATTCGCAAACGTGACATGAAATGCGGTGATTTTGGGTCGGCGGAGGATGCAAGCCCCAAGCCAGACCCAAGACAGGATGAAGATCTGAACGGCTCCATGGACGATAGCAACGACCTCTTTTCCGGAATGCCCCTCTCTGAAAAACGCGAGGAGGCGCAGAAGCCTGCGGCTGCGGCCGAACGGCCGCCGGTGGCGGCTGCCCCACCTGCTGCTGGAGCCCCCTCTGCTGCGGGAGCCTCTTCGCGCCCGGCACCCACCACGTCGAACGCCGACGAATACGGCGCCTCGTCGATCCGCGTCCTCGAAGGCCTCGAGCCGGTGCGCATGCGCCCGGGCATGTATATCGGCGGCACCGACGAAAAGGCGCTGCATCACCTCTTTGCCGAAGTCATCGACAACGCGATGGACGAGGCGGTCGCCGGACACGCCAATTTCATCGAGGTCTATCTCGACCTCGAAGGTTACCTCACCGTCTCCGACAACGGCCGCGGCATCCCGGTCGAGAACCATCCGCAGGTGCCGGGCAAGTCGACGCTCGAAGTCATCATGACCAAGCTGCATGCCGGCGGCAAATTCGACGGCAAGGCCTACGAGACCTCGGGCGGCCTGCATGGCGTCGGCGTCTCGGTCGTCAACGCGCTCTCCGACGATCTCGAAGTGGAAGTCGCGCGCAACCGCAAGCTCTACCGCCAGCGCTTCTCCCGCGGCCTGCCGCAGGGCGGGCTTGAAGAATTGGGCGACGTCCACAATCGCCGCGGTACCCGCGTGCGCTTCCATCCTGACCCCCAGATCTTTGGGGATCACATGAAGTTCGATGCCGCCCGGGTGTTCCGCATGGCGCGCTCGAAGGCCTATCTCTTCGGCGGCGTCGAGATCCGCTGGAGCTGCGAGCAGGGCGTCTTGCCCGAAGGCTCCGAGGTCCCTGACAAAGCGGTCTTCCACTTCCCCGGCGGCCTGAAGGATTATCTCCAGGCGACGATGGGCAAGGAATTCACCGTCACCCGCGAGATTTTCGCCGGCAAGACCGAGAAAACCAGCGGCCATGGCTCGATGGAATGGGCGATCACCTGGTATGGCGGCGATCCGCAGGTGCATTCCTATTGCAACACCATCCCGACCCCCGAAGGCGGCACGCATGAGGCCGGCCTGCGCATCGCGCTGACCAAGGGCCTGAAGGCCTATGCCGAGCTGACGCAGAACAAGCGCGCCGCGCAGATCACCACGGATGACGTGATGATCTCGGCCGTCGGCATGCTCTCGGTCTTCATCCGCGAGCCGGAATTCGTCGGCCAGACCAAGGATAAGCTCGCGACCGTCGAGGCCCAGCGCATCGTCGAGAACGCGCTGCGCGATCCTTTCGACCATTATCTTGCCGACAACCCGAACGAGTCGGCCAAGCTGCTCGACTGGGTGATCGAGCGCGCCGAGGAGCGGCTGCGCCGCCGCAAGGAAAAGGAAGTCAACCGCAAGACGGCGGTGCGCAAGCTGCGCCTGCCCGGCAAGCTCGCCGACTGCTCGCAGAACACCGCCGAAGGCGCCGAACTCTTCATCGTCGAGGGCGATTCGGCAGGCGGTTCGGCTAAGCAGGCGCGCAACCGCGCCAACCAGGCAATTCTGCCCCTGCGCGGTAAAATCCTCAACGTTGCCAGCGCCGGCCGCGAAAAACTCGGCGCCAACCAGCAGCTCGCCGATCTCATCCAGGCGCTCGGCTGCGGCACCCGCTCGAAATACCGCGACGAAGATCTGCGCTACGAGCGCATCATCGTTATGACCGATGCCGACGTCGACGGCGCCCACATCGCCTCGCTGCTCATCACCTTCTTCTATCAGGAGATGCCGGAGCTGGTGCGCGGCGGCCACCTCTTCCTCGCCGTGCCGCCGCTCTACAAGATCACCCAAGGGTCGAAATCCGCCTATGCCCGCGACGACAATCATCGCGCCGAGCTGATGCAGACGGAGTTCAAGGGCAAGGCCAAGGTCGAGATCAGCCGCTTCAAAGGTCTCGGCGAGATGATGCCCGCCCAGCTCAAGGAAACCACGATGGACCCGTCCAAACGCACCCTGCTCAAGGTGCTGATCGACGAGGTGGATTTCGAGGGCACCCGCAGCGCCGTCGACGATCTGATGGGCACCAAGCCGGAAGCCCGCTTCCGCTTCATCCAGGAACGCGCGGCCTTCGCCGAAAACCTCGATATTTAAGGCATCTGCGGGCCGAGCCGAACGGGAGTAGATACCGTTCGGCTCGGCCCTCATTTTAGCATCTGCGATTTCACGGAACTGACGAAGAACCGTAACAACTCCGTCAAACAACCGGCGCATGAAGCGGTCGGCGTGCGGCCTCCCCCTGGGAAGAGCGGCTGCGCCGGTTCGAACCGTTTTCAACCCTTTGCCGGATTTTGCCATGACCAAGCGTTTTCTCGCGACTGCCGCTTTCGTTCTCCTGTCCAGCACAGTTACTGTCAGCGCCACCGATATTGGGGCCACCGGTATCGGCGCCACCTTCGAGACCGCCTGCCCCTTCAGCGATTGCGCCGCCGGCATTTCGCTGTCCTATCTCGGTGAATTCGTTATCCCCACAGGCCGGATGGAAAACGGCGTCGAATTCGGCGGCATTTCCGGCCTCGATTTCGATGCCGCCACCGGCCACTATATCGCCATCAGTGACGACCGCTCGGACAAGGCCCCGGCCCGCTTCTATGAACTCGACGTCGATGTCGACGCGTCGGGCCTCAAGGGCGTTTCCATCGTCAAACATGTCACGCTGAAGGACAAAAACGGCGAGCCCTTCGCCGCCAAAACCGTCGATCCTGAATCGATCCGCCTCGGCAAGGACGGCATCTATTGGGGCAGCGAAGGCGACGCCAAGGCGCTGCTGTCGCCCTTCGTCCGCGTGACTGCGCCGGACGGCTCTTTCGTGCGTGAATTCAAGCTGCCGGAAGGCTTTGCGCCCACAGCCGACAAGTCGACCGGCATCCGCGACAACCTCGCCTTCGAGGATATTGCCGTGGCGCCTTCGGGCGATGTTTTCGTCGGTGTCGAAGCCGCGCTCTATCAGGACGGCCCCAATCCCTCGCTGACCACGGGCAGCCTGTCGCGCATCATCCGTTATGACGGCGCAACCGGCGAACCGAAGGCTCAATATGTCTACCCGATCTCACCGATCCCGCAGGCCGCTACCAAGGCCGATGGCGGCAACGATAACGGCATGTCGGAAATGCTCGCTCTTGACGATCACCGCCTTCTCGCCGTCGAGCGCAGCTACGCCCAGGGCTTTGGCAACAACGTCAAGATCATGATGATGGATCTGACCGACGCCACCGACATATCCGCCATCGCTTCGCTCGCCAAGAACGACCAGCGCGTCGTCCCCGCCCGCAAGAGCCAGGTGCTTGATCTGAGAGCAATCGGCCTTATCCCCGACAATATCGAGGCCATGTCGCTCGGCAAGGCCAAGGATGGAACCGACGTCCTCATTCTCGGCTCCGACAATAATTTCTCGGCGGCGCAAAAGACGCAGTTCTACGCTTTCAAGATTTTGCGCCGTCCGCAACAGTAAGATATCGGCTCTGACGGCCGAATAGCGACGCTTTGGATACGCTTTCATGGTGCGGACCTTGAAACCGCCGGGTTCATAGCCCATAACCAGAAGACAAGAATAAGAAGAGGCGCGCGTGGGTGTGTTCGACCGTCAGAAAAGCAATCATGAACCACGATGGCTCGGATCATCAGCGCCGACACGGACGCCGCTGATACCCTCCATCTCGGCGGCGCGCTGGCTGCTGGTTCTGGTCGTTGCGGCGGGCGTTTACTTCTTCTACGGTTTCCTCGTGCCGGTGCTGGCAGCCCTGGTCATCGGCTTCGCCAGTTGGCCGCTCTACCGCAAGCTTCTTGCCCGCGTCGGCGGCAATACGACGATCGCCGCGACGATCGCCATCATCATGATCGTCACTTTCCTGGTCATCCCGATCGGGCTTGCGATCACCTATACGACGGGTGAGGTGCGCACCTGGGTTGCCTGGGCAATCCATGCCAACCGCGCCGGCGCCCCGACACCGGCCTGGATCGTCGCACTGCCTTGGGCCGGCTCCTATCTCGATGAAGCCTGGACCAAATATATCGGCAGCCCCGGCGCTCTGGGCGAATTGATCCAGGCGGTCAGCGGCGCCAATATCGGCAATATCTACCGTGCCGTGCTTGCGGCCGGCGGCGGCGCCTTCCACCTGCTGCTGACGCTGCTCTTCATGCTGATCGCGCTGTTCTTCGTCTATCGCGACGGTTTTTCCTTCTCCAAGCAGATCGACATGCTCGGCGAGCGCATCCTGCCAAACCGCTGGGAGCGCATTTCCCGCGTCGTGCCGGCAACGATCAGCTCCACCGTCATGGGCATGACGCTGATTGCGATCGGCGAAGGCATCGTGCTCGGCCTGGCTTACTGGATCGCCGGCGTGCCCTCGCCCGTCACGCTCGGCGTGTTGACGGGCGTGATGGCGCTGATACCGGGCGGCGCACCGCTTTCCTTCACGCTGGTGTCGATCTATCTCTTGGCAAGCGGCTCGCATGTCGCCGGCATCGGCCTTTTCGTCTGGGGAACGGTCGAGCTCTTCATCGTCGACAAGACGTTGCGGCCGAAGCTTGTCGGCGGCCCGATCAAGCTGCCCTTCCTGCCGACCTTCTTCGGCCTCGTCGGCGGCGTCAAGACGATGGGCTTCCTCGGCCTCTTCATCGGCCCGGTGCTGATGGCGCTGATCGTCGCCATCTGGCGCGAATGGATCCACGAGGCCCGCAACGCCGAAAAGGGCGAGACGGGACCGCAGGTCCTCATCGACGAGCAAGCCCCGCCGGCAATCCCCCGTATCGCCGAAGGCTGAACCGGCCTTCGCAGACCGTCATCCCAGCCGCTTTTCCATGAACAGGCTGAGCGGGTCCGGCAGATAGCTGCCGAAAGGCTTGATGTCCCGATATCCATATTTGCGGTAGAGCGCGATTGCCTCGGGCTGGTAGATGCCGGTTTCGAGCCGGATTGCCGACAGCCGCTTTTCCTTGGCGATCGCTTCGAGCGCGTCCATCAGGCCGCTGGCGATCCTCAGGCCCCTCGTCTCGGGGTCGACAAACATACGCTTGATCTCCGCCGTGCCATCGCCGGCCTCGACCAGCGCGCAGCACCCAACGATCGCGTCGCCGTTGCGCGCGACGAGAAAACTCACCGCAGGCTTCTCCAGCAAGGAGAGGTCGACCAGATGGTTGCTCTCTGGGGGATAGAGCGACTGCGCATAGGCATCGGAAAGGTCGAGAAGGCGAATGACTCCGTCCTGACGCGGTGGCTCCAGGGCAATGGTGACGGACATGCTGCCTCTTTCTGCTGGCGCAGGGCACAATTTCTCCCGACATGACCAAGAGTTAATGCCCCTGCCTTCATTCGGTTGGAATTGCACCCTCTAAGACGATGACACGCTCAATAGCCAAGGAGGCAAAATATGCAAGCGGTGCTGATCGCGATGACCATTCTCGGTTGCGACGATTCCATCAGCCAGTGCAGCTATGTCGCGACGGTCGACAAACGCTGGGAGACGGTTGCCGCCTGCGATGCCGAAGCCGAACGTCGGCTGAAAACCTATGCCAATGTCAGCTATCCCTCGGTGATTGCTGTCTGCGAGGCGCCGAAAGCCGTCGCTGCCGCCGAACCGCCGAAGCCGGCTCCCGTGCCGCCGGCCCTTCCTGAAGCGGCCGAACAGCACCCCCAGGGCCTGCTCGGTTTTGCCGACGACATAGCCGGACGGGTCCGCGACCATCTGCCCACCGGCAGGAGCGTCAAGGACACGCTCGCCAAACCGGTGCATTTCGTCTCCGCCAGCTATTCCTGGGTGGTGACGCGACTGGCCGATTAAGCCGCCGCAAGCGCCGCATAGACCCGGGCGGATTGCCGCTGTTCGGCGACCCCGAGCTTTTCCACCATGTCGAGCAACTCGCCGACCGCGCCATGTGCGCCGTCATGATGGCGGAATTTTTCAAGCAGACGGCTGCAGACATTGCCGAGCACGCTGCCCGGCGCTTTCCTGGCGGCCTCGCGCCACAGCAGCGTCGCCTCGACGAAGATCACGCTGATATCCCTCGGCAGGCCGGCGGATTCGTAGAGCGCGCGCACCGCATGCATGCGCCCGGTCGCCAGGATCGAGCGCACCCGGCGCTCGCCGCAACCCGTCAGATCGACGATTGCGCCGGCGAAGAAATCCACCTTGCCGGCGCAGAGCGCATGCATCAGGAAGGATGGCGTCAGCCGGCCGTTGAGGCGCAGATGTTCGACGAGGTCGGGTATCTCGCGCGGCGCGATGTCGCCGGCGATCGAAACGATGGCAGCCTCGGTCGCCTCGCGGCTGATGCGCTGCAGCCGCTGCAGGCCAATCGCCGCCTGTGCGAGCGGCAGCCCGACCAGCGCATTGCTGACATGCTGGGTGAGCAATTGGCGGGCGTCGGCGGGAAGATCGCTGCGGTCGAGAAGCAGGTTGCGGATGTCGCAGCCGTCGCCGAGCCGCTCGGCGATGCGTTTCAGGGATTGGCCGGAGATCACCGCGCCGTCGTTCTCGAGCAGGCAGAGCAGCTCTTCCTCGTCGCCGACTTCCGCAAGCGCTGCGGAAACCGGGCGCGTTACCTGCGCCCTCGCCGCGATCAGCATGCGGGTGGCGCCGTTGCCGCGCGCGGCAAGATCGACCAGATCGGCATCGCTCAAAAGCGGCGAACAGGTCACCGCATGGCAGGCGACTTCGGGCTGGTCTTCGGCAAGCGAGAGGATCAGGCTGCGCGGCGCATCGGGCGACCAGGCGATCGCCTCGGCCAGTGCCAGCCGCACGCGCGGTGACGGATCGTCGAGCAAGAAGGTCATCGCCATCTCGGCTGCCGACCGCTCGTCCCCTGTCATCTCCGACTGCAGATAGGCCCGCCCGAGCGCGTTTGCGGCCCGGGCCCGGTCACCGGTCTTGGCCGTTTCGATCCACCGAAGGAAAGCTTCTATGATCACGCGACGCCCCAGCACTTGAACGCGATTCCCTCGCGCTTCATTCAATGCTGCGACCGTAGCGGCAAAAGGTTTAAGATTGGTTCACCATATTTCTTAAGCCTTTGTACGCCTTGCGGTCGATCTAGACCTTCGGCAGATGCGGCCGGAACATCTCGAAAACATCGCTGCCTTCGCTGTAATCCATGTAGCCCATGCGGGCCACCGGCCGGGCGATCGACATGTCCAAGCGGCCATCCCTGACGATCGCCTCGTCGATGCGGATGCCGACCACCTGACCGAAGACAAGGACGTTTTCCGACTGCACGCCCGACAGCGTCTTCGGCTCGATGATTTCGGTAACCCTGCATTCGAGCACCGCGAAAGCCTCGCCGACATAGGGCGCGTCGATGAGTTCTGCCTGCTTGGCCGTTAGGCCGGCAAAGTCAAATTCGCTCTCGCCATAGGGCAGCGCCGCCGAAGAGAGGTTCATCTTCTCAGCGAGATCGCGACCGACGAAATTGCAGGTGAAGACGCCGGTCTCGGCCGCGTTGCGCTGGCTGTCCTTGCGCCCGGCGGATGAAAACATCACCAGCTTCGGCCGGTCGGCAACGGCATTGAAGAAGGAATAGGGGGCGAGGTTGATCGAACCATCCCGGCCCTTGCTGCCGATCCAGCCGATCGGGCGCGGCGACACGATCGCCTTGAACGGATCATGCGCCAGCCCGTGCCGGTTTTCGTCGGTGGTGTAAAACATCAGCCCTCCCCGCCGACCCAGGTCACGGTATCGGCAAGTTCCGGCCGCGGCCGCTCGATCGCCGGAAATGTCGTCGAGCCGATATGGATGAAGCCCGCCACCTTTTCATCAGGCCCGACGCCGAGCAGCGGATAGGCGCGCTCATCATAGGCGAACCATTCCGTCAGCCAGTTGGCGACATAACCGCTGGCATTGGCGGCGAGGATGACGTTGAGGCAGAGCGCGCCGGCCGACATCAGCTGCTCCCATTCGGGGATCTTGATATGCGGCCCCGCCTTGCTGACGACGGCGACCACCACGGGCGCGCGGGTGAAACGCGCGCGTTCCACCTGGATCATCTCTTCGGAAAGCTCAGGCTTCGTCTCGAGCGCCAAGGTCAGAAGCTCTTCACCGAGGCGAGCGCGCTCGCCTCCGCGATAGACGATGAAGCGCCACGGCGCGATCTTGCCGTGATCGGGAACACGCGAGGCCAGACGCAGGATCTCCTCGATTTCGGCCTTTTCGGGGCCTGGTTCGCACATCTGGAAAGCGGGGATGGAGCGGCGCACGGCGAGGTAGTCGATCAGCTTGATATCGGATTTCATGCGGGAGAAACTCTCATTTTTATGCTGCTGCAAAGGCTGGGTCTTGAATTTGCCATCGCGTTGGTCTTGAAGTGGCCTTTGCGATTTCAGAAGTCAATCGGTTCACGAAACAGATGTTTGGCATTTCGCCTTTTGCACGCATCGGCCTTGCCATTGCCCTGACGATCCTGACGTCTCCAGGCGCCAGCGCTCAGGATGCCTTCAAGGAATTCAAACAGCTTGAATCGACGTCGAAGATGCCGAAGCTCGATGCCTTCATCGCGCCCGGCACGGCGCCTGAAGGGGTCAAGCTGCGCGATGTGCCAATGGAAGCCAAGCTGACGGCGGACGGCACGCCAGTCGAAGAAGGCCTATCCTGGTATGTCTTCAGCCCGATTGCCGGAACCGACGGCAAACTGCCGCTGATCGCCAGCGCCAAGGGCGGACCCGCTGCCTTCCAGCTCGCGCCCGGCGACTATTTCGTCAACGTCTCCTTCGGCCGCGCCGGCGTAACCAAGAAGCTCACCGTGCCCGCCGACGGCGCGGTCGACAAGCAGGTGATGGTCCTCGATGCCGGCGGCCTGCTGCTCAATGCCGTCTCCGGCACCGATGCCCGCATCCGCCCCGACCAGCTGAGTTTTTCGATCTATTCCTCGGAAGTGCGCGAGGATGGCGAGCGCGGGCTTGTGGTTGCCGATGTCTCGCCGAACACCGTCGTCCGCCTCAATGCCGGCACCTATCATATCGTTTCCGAATATGGCAGCGTCAACGCCGTTATCCGCGCCGACATCCAGGTCGAAGCCGGCAAGCTGACCGAAGCGACGATCCAGCATCGCGCCGCGCAGGTCACCTTCAAGCTGGTCTCCGATGCTGGCGGCGAGGCGATTGCCGATACGGCATGGTCGATCCTGACGGCGGCCGGCGACAGCGTCGGCGAAAGCGTCAGCGCCTTCCCGACCATGGTTCTCGCCGAAGGCGGATATTCTGCCGTCGCCCGCAACAAGGACAAGATCTACCAGCGCGATTTCACCGTCGTCGCCGGCAGGAACACCGATGTCGAGGTTCTGATGAAGGACCAGCAGCCGCAGCCGCCGGTGAACGACGCGGCCCGCACGGTACAGCAAGTGCCTGTGGGAACGCCGCCGCCGCCAGGCGTCCAGCCGGCTCCGGTGGCGCCGCTCCCTTCCTATGAACAGCTCGCGCCGCAAGGCGGCGACGACACCAGCCTCGATTGATTTACCGCGAGCGGTTTCGCCTTAGCCGAAACGTTTGGAGAGAGCGCTTCGGCGGCGCCATCGAGAAGACGGCCTCATAGAGACGGGCCAGCAGACCCTTGCGGTCGCCGCCGCTGCTCAGCGCCTCCCAGGTCAGCACCTTGCCGACACGCACCGTGATCGTGCTGCCGGACAGCCGGCGGAACTCGCCGATCAGCAGCGACAGGCGCAGCGTCATCGATACCAGGCTTGCCAGATGGAACAGCCGGCCGTTCTGACCCTCGAAATAGATCGGCAGCACGCTGGCATGCGCCGCCTGGATGAGTTTTGCCGGAAAGATCTTCCACGGCAGATCCTCGGCGCGGCCGAATCCTCGCCTCGCGGTCGCAACCCCGCCCGCGGGAAAAACAACGATGGTGGTGCCTTCCTTGAGCAGCCGCACCGCCTCGTTCCGGCTCTTCAAGTTCATCGCCATTGCCTGCCTGGTTTCCTCGAAGGAAATCGGCAGCGAATAGGACGCCATCTCGGGTATTTTCAAAAGGTCGTTGTGGATCAGCACCTTGAAGGGACGGCCGAGCTGTTCGGCAAGCGCCAGCACCGCAATGCCGAAGGGGTGGTTGGCGACGATGACGATCGGCTCGGCGGGAACGGGGTCGAGCGGCCAGTTGCCTTTGACGTCGACCGCGCCGTCGATGAGATCGAGCGTCTTGGCGAACACCCGGTCACTCCTCCCGATGATCTCGCTGCGCCAGATGTCGTAGAGCCTGACATAGTGATCGCGGCCCGAAAGCCCCTCGATCGAGCGGATCAGCCAGCGCTTCAGCCGCGGATCTCGGTCATTGGCATAGGACAATTCTTTGAAGCGCACGCCGGCCTCGGGATCACCCGCTCCCCGTTTGTGGCGACAATATTGCGGTTTTATATCAGATTTCCGACAGCGCCGATGGCGCTGCCGGAAAGAGACGTTTTATCGAGGCGTTTTCAGGCCGCCCTGGCTTTCTTTGCTTCGGCCTTGCGGCGGACGTCTGGTGGCGTCGCTTCCAAGGCAAGGCTCTCGACGGCGGCGTCGAGCCCCATCGAAACCTGATCCTGGCTGCCGAGGCGGCGGATGTTGACCGTGCGCTCCTCGGCTTCCTTCCTGCCGCAGACGATGATGACCGGCACCTTGGTGACCGAGTGTTCGCGGACCTTGTAGTTGATCTTCTCGTTGCGGAAATCGGTCTCGACGTTGAGACCGGCCTCGCGCAGCGCCTCGGCCACTTCAAGCCCGTAAGCGTCGGCTTCCGAGGTAATCGTCGCGACCACCACCTGCAACGGTGATACCCACAGCGGCAGATGGCCGGCGAAGTTTTCGATCAGGATACCGAGGAAGCGTTCCATCGAGCCGCAGATGGCGCGATGGATCATCACCGGCTGCGTCTTTTCGGAATTGCTGTCGATATAGAAGGCGCCGAAACGTTCCGGCAGGTTGAAATCGACCTGCGTCGTCCCGCACTGCCATTCGCGCCCGATCGCATCCTTCAGCGTATATTCGAACTTCGGCCCGTAGAAGGCGCCCTCGCCCGGCAGGATGCCGGTCTTGATGCGGCCCTCGGACTGAGCCTCGATCGTATTCAGCACGTCGGTCATGACCGCCTCAGCGCGATCCCAGAGGGCGTCGGAACCGACGCGCTTTTCCGGCCGGGTTGAAAGCTTGACGACGATTTCCTTGAAGCCGAAGTCTTCATAGACCGACAGAATGAGATCGTTGATCTTCAGGCATTCGGCAGCCATCTGCTCGTCGGTGCAGAAAATGTGCGCGTCGTCCTGCGTGAAGCCGCGCACGCGCATCAGCCCGTGCAGCGCGCCCGAAGGCTCGTAGCGATGCACCAGGCCGAATTCGGCGAGGCGGATCGGCAGTTCGCGATAGGACTTCAACCCGTGCTTGAAGATCTGCACGTGGCCGGGGCAGTTCATCGGCTTCAGCGCAAAGACGCGGTTATCCGCTTCCTTGTCTTCCGGATGCGTCATCGCATGCGCCGATTTCACGGCGAACATGTTTTCCTGATACCAGCCCCAGTGACCCGAAGTTTCCCAGAGCGCGGTGTCGAGCACCTGCGGCGCGTTGACTTCTTCGTAATCGACCGCGAGCCGGCGACGCATGTAGGAGACGAGCGACTGGAAGATCCGCCAGCCCTTGCCATGCCAGAAGACAACGCCCGGGCCTTCTTCCTGGAAGTGGAACAGGTCCATCTCGCGGCCGAGCTTGCGGTGGTCGCGCTTTTCGGCTTCCGCCAGCATGTGTAGATAGTTGTCGAGATCAGCCTGGTCAGCCCATGCCGTGCCGTAGATGCGTGACAGCATGGCGTTGTTGCTGTCGCCGCGCCAATAGGCGCCGGCAACCTTCATCAGCTTGAAGGCCGTGCCGATCTGGCCGGTGGAGGCCATGTGCGGGCCGCGGCAAAGGTCGAACCATTCGCCCTGATTGTAGATCTTCAGATCCTGCCCTGCCGGGATCGCATCGACGAGCTCTACCTTGTAGTTTTCGCCCTTGGCCGCAAAGACTTCCTTGGCCTTGTCGCGCGACCAGATCTGCTTGGTGAAGGGCGCATTGCGGGCAATGATCTCCTTCATCTTCTTTTCGATCTTCGGCAGATCGTCGGGCGTAAAGGGCTCGTTCTTGGCGAAGTCGTAATAGAAACCGTTTTCGATGACCGGGCCGATCGTCACCTGCGTGCCGGGCCAAAGTTCCTGCACGGCTTCAGCCATCACGTGTGCGGCGTCATGCCGGATAAGCTCCAGCGCACGGCCGTCCTTGCGAGTGATGATCTCGATCTTGCCGTCGGTGACGGTATCGGAAAGGTCTTGCACGGCGCCATCGATCGCAATGGCGACCGCGCTCTTGGCGAGCGACTTGGAAATGGATTCGGCGACATCCCTGCCGGTCGCGCCAGCCGGGAAGCTGCGCACCGAACCATCGGGAAATGTCAGGGAAATGGCTTCAGACATCGAAATTCTCCTTGTCCAGTCCCGCCAACGAATGCGGGTGGTTGAAACGGAAGCGCCGCCGTTCGTTGGAAGCGCTGCCGCCTGATACTCAGATTTGCCGCGGGAGTAAAGAAGCAGCCGGCCTACATGATCATTTGGGCAAGGCCGCAGACCGTGTTCCAGTTGCGCATCGTGCCGATGCCTATCCGCTTGGTCGTCAGCGCCGAAAGCAGCTTGGACTGGCTCGGCTTGCCGGCGAAATCGATCCAGAGATCGCCGCCGACGACAGCGATGCGCTGTCCCTCCGTCATCAGCGCTTTCAGCGCCTCCACCTTTTCCGGATCGACCGGCAGGCGCATTACACGGACGATGACCTGGTCGCCGTTGCCGTCTCGGAACGGATTGGTGCCGCAAAGCGCCATCCAGGTGCAGTCGCTACGCACGATGATATCGACATGTTTGCCGAATTTCTCTTCGAACCCTTCTTCCAGCGCGACCTCAAGTTCGTGCGGCCGCATATCATCGGCCTCGAAGACGAGATTGCCCGTGGAAACCAGCGTGCGCGGTTCGCGATAGCCAAGTTCTTTGGCAAGCGCGCGCAGATCTTCCATAATGACGCGGCGGTCGGGCGTCAGGACAATGCTGTGCAGAAGAGCGATGAAAGTGCTCATGGCGCGCACCCTCTCTTGCGTCCGAGGGAGAGATAGCGCCACGGCGTCCACCAGCGGAAGTCTTCGCCGAGTATCTCCGGAACCTGGTCGAGGCCGCTGGTGCCGCCCGGGCCGCAGCGGCCGACGCGAAACAGCGTCATCCAGCCGCCGGCCCACAACCCGTGGCGGGCGATCGACTCGTAGCCATATTCGGAGCAGGTCGGGATATGGCGGCAGGAATTGCCGATAAAGCCGGAAAGCGTCAGCTGGTAGAGGCGGATGAGCCCCATGCCGAGCAGGCGGTCGGGAGTTTTTCGGAACGGACCGGTATAATTGCGCGAAGTGCGTGCGACCTTTTCACGCGGCTTCTCGGGTCCGGCGGCACCACCGTCCTCTTCATCGCTGGCCTGCAGGGCGCAGAACTCACACATCTCAGTTACGCCTCGATAACCTCAGCCCGTTTCGCCTCGATCTGGCCGATCGCATCGACGACGGCATCGAAGGTCAGCATCGTCGAGGCATGGCGGGCCTTGTAGTCCCGCACCGGCAGCAGATAGCGCATATCCTCGAACCGTCCCTCGGGCCCTGCTCCATCCGCCTTTAACATGGCGAGCATGTCCTGGCGTGCCTGGCGCAATTCGCCCGATGTAGCGCCGACGACATGGCGCGCCATGATCGAGGACGAGGCTTGGCCGAGCGCGCAGGCCTTCACGTCATGAGCAAAACCGGTGACGGTGTCGCCGTCCATCTTCAGCCAGATCCGCACCTTCGAGCCGCAAAGCTTCGAATAGGCCTGGGCGCTCGCATCGGCATCCGCCAAGGTGCCGGTCAACGGAATATTGCCGGCGAATTCGAGGATCTTGCTGTTGTAGATATCGTCCATGTTGGATTTCCGCTCCAAAATCGCTGCGGATCGGCCTCAATAAGGGCTGTTATTGTTATTGAAACAAAAAACACACCGTGTCATCTGAGGATACTTACATACGATGGCCGTCTTCCTATATGTATGTCGTTCGAAGGCCATTAAAATGCAATGGCCTCGTGTAAGTTTGATTGGGAAACCGTGCCGGAGGGGTGTTGAATGCGCCTCGAAAGCCCCGGAGCCTGCCAAAGGTGCATGAATTCCCGCATGGGATTGACCAGTGGCGATTCCGACAGATCGGTCCGCGGTGCGGACCAGGAGACCATTGTTCATGGACGCCATCGTAAAGAACTTTCCGCAGACGAACCGCGACTCCGATCGTCCCTCCCAGCAGGAGGCGGAGGAAGCCGTTCGCGTCCTGCTGCGCTGGGCCGGTGAGAACCCGACGCGCGAAGGCCTGATCGAAACGCCGGCGCGTGTCGTCAAATCCTACCGCGAGCTTTTTGCCGGTTACGACATGGCGCCGGAAGACGTGCTCGGTCGCACCTTCGAAGAGGTTGCCGGTTACGACGACATGGTCCTCGTCAAGGACATACCGTTCTTCTCGCATTGCGAACACCACATGGTGCCGATCATCGGCAAGGCTCACGTCGCCTACATGCCGGACGGGCGTGTGCTCGGCCTGTCGAAGATTGCCCGTGTCGTCGAGATCTATGGCCGCCGTCTGCAGACCCAGGAAACAATGACGGCGCAGATTGCCCGGGCGATCGACGATACGCTTAACCCGCGCGGTGTCGCGGTGATGATCGAGGCCGAACATATGTGCATGGCGATGCGCGGCGTTCAGAAGCAGGGCTCGACCACGTTGACGACCACCTTTACCGGAACGTTCAAGACCGAGCCGGCCGATCAGGCCCGTTTCATGACCATGGTGCGGAGCCGCTGATACCGGCTCCCTCAGGAGGGCCGCGATGAGCCAATTGATCTTCAGTCAACCATCCGAGGACAAGTCGGCGTTGGAAGACGCCGGCGATTTCACGCCGCGTTTCGACGACCGTGGCCTGATCACCGCGATTGTCACCGACGCCGGCGACGGCGAGCTGTTGATGGTGGCGCACATGAATGCCCAGGCGCTGGCGCTGACCATCCAGACCGGCACGGCCCATTATTTCAGCCGGTCGCGTGGCAAGATCTGGAAGAAGGGCGAGACCTCGGGCAATCTCCAGACGGTGAAGGAAATTCGCACCGATTGCGATCAGGACGCCATCTGGCTGAAGGTCGAGGTCGCCGGCCATGACGCCACCTGTCACACCGGCCGCCGCTCCTGCTTCTACAGAACGATCACGCTTCGGGATGGAAAGCCGATGCTTGATATCGTCGACGACGAGCGTCATTTCGATCCGCAGGACGTTTACGGAAAATAGGCCCGGAAAATAGCCTAGGAAAATGGAGCCGGAATTTCCCGGCATCTGCTCCTTATTGCGCCAGAAGTCGCCTCTATATACCATTTGGAAACGGATCGGGCACACTATCGGAAACCATGTGTTCTGCTGGGAGGGGAGAGCGCCATGCTGAGCTGGAATTTGCATCGTCAAAGCTCTGAAGGCGAAGGTCCCGGTTCCGGCATGTCGACCACACTTGAGACGATCCCGCCTCCCGCACCCGTCAAGAGAATCAAGATCGCGCTGGCGCTCGGCGGTGGAGCGGCCCGCGGCTGGGCCCATATCGGCGTGCTGCGCGCCCTCGACGAGGCAAAAATCGAGATCGGCATGATTGCCGGCACCTCGATCGGCGCGCTGGTCGGCGGCTGCTATCTCGCCGGCAAACTCGATGAACTCGAAAGTTTCGCCCGCTCGCTGACCATGCGCCGGATCGCCAGTCTCCTCGATCTCACCATCGGCGGCAGCGGCCTGTTCGGCGGCATGCGGCTGACCAAGCGCATGCAGGAACATCTCGAAGGCCTGAACGTCGAGGATCTCGACCGGCCCTTCGTCGCCGTCGCCGCCGAGGTCAATACCGGCCACGAGGTCTGGATCGCCAATGGTTCGCTGATCACGGCGCTGCGCGCCTCCTATGCCCTGCCCGGCATTTTCGAGCCGGTGCGCAGCAATCACCGCACGCTGGTCGACGGCGCACTGGTCAATCCCGTCCCCGTCTCCGTCTGCCGCGCCTACGAGCAGCCGCTCGTCGTCGCCGTCAATCTCAATTACGATCTCTATGGCCGCTCGGCCGTCGTCCGGCACAATGCCAGCCTCTCGCCGCAGGAAGTGCAAAAACAGGAAGAGGCGCCCTATGCCCGTCTCGGCATGACCGGCGTCATGGTGCAGGCTTTCAATATCATCCAGGACAGGATCGCCCGCGCCCGCCTTGCCGGCGACCCGCCGGATATTTCGCTGCAGCCGCGTCTGAGTTATATCGGCCTTTCCGAGTTCCATCGGGCCGGCGAAGCGATCGAACGCGGCTACGAGGAAGCCAGAGCCAGGCTCCCCGAAATCAAGCGCATGCAGGAAGTCTACGCCAGCTCCCCCTGATCGACATCATCCGCAAGCCCGTAGCCGTTTCGCGGGCTACGGCATCCCTCGAAGGAGGGCGAAAACCTCAGCCGGCGATATAGGCCTTGATTTCCTCGGCCTCGCGCTCGACTTCGGCGATGCGCGATTTCACCACGTCGCCGATCGAGATGATGCCGACAAGCTTGCCGTTGTGTTCCACCGGCACGTGGCGGAAACGGCGGCTGGTCATCAGTTCCATCAGCTCGTTGACGGTCGTCTCCTCATGGCAGCGGTAGACCTTCGCGGTCATGACCTGGGCCAGCGTCTGGTCGAGGCCGTCCTTGCCATGTTTGGCGATGGCATGCACGAGATCGCGCTCGGTGAACATGCCCGAAATCCGGTTTTCCATGCCGACGACAACGATAGCGCCGATCCTCTTCTTGCTGAGGATGACCGCCGCTTCGGCGACGGTGGTGTTCGGCCCGGCGGTGAAAACGTCCCTGCCCTTCAGGTCGAGAATTGCTTTGACTGAACTGGTCATTCGAACCTCCTATGTCCGTGATCCACTTGTCACAGGCATCCGCGGCGGTTTCTCCCCCCATCGCGGATAGGTCGATGGTGCACTGACAGGCTCAGGATTGCAACATATCCTTCTGCGTATCGGCGGCTTCCATCACTGGTGGGCGCGGCGCCCGGTCGAACAGTGAAAACAGCAGGAAACCGAAGACGAAACCGCCGATATGGGCGTCCCAGGCAATGGGCTGATCGCTATCGCCGACGAGCGGGATGCCGACGGCGATCAGGGCGTTGCCGACCAGCCAGAGCAGCATGAAGATGACGACGGTGCGGCTCTGCAGCGCCTCGGCGATGGACAGCCGGGCATTGAGATGCGCAGGCAGCATCGGCCGCCGTTCGGCCGGAAAGGCGAATCGGCACGCAGCCCCCATCAGCCCGGAGATGACGCCCGACGCGCCGATCAAAAGCGTCACATCCCCCCAATTCAGCACCGCGTGCAGGGCCGCGGAAGCGACGGCCGAGAAAAGCCAGAAGAGCACAAAACGCAGCGTCCCGATGCGGCGTACCACCGGTGCGCCGAAGGCCATCAGCCAGAAGCCGTTGAAGACGATATGCTGGACGCTGCCATGCAGGAGTGAATAGGTGACGGGCGTCCAGAACAGCTCCGGCCCCTGCTGCGACAGCGGAATCACATAGCGGGCGGGCACGAAGCCGAAGGTGAAGAACAGCCAGCTTAGCGCATCGTCGGAGAGCACGAGCTCCTGCACCGCATAGATGACCACAAGCAGACAAAGGCTGAAGAACAGCGCCGGTGGAAGGTTGAAGACCGGCACGCGCGGCGGCTTTGCCGGCGGCTGGACCTCGGGAGGTTCGGGCGCCTTGTGCGGCTCGGCCGTCTGCTCATTCATTTCAGTATCGCCTCGTTGAGGCCACAGCCATACAGGAGCACCTGTCAAAAAAAAAGCCGTCCGAAGTGCCGGACGGCATACCGGAGTTCAAGGAAAGACCTCGGCCCGGGCAGGTTGTGCTGAACTTCGAAAGTCGAAGCGATGGCTGGACAGTGCCACGACAGGTACCGCATCTCAACCGAAACCCTTTCTTAACCTTAACCGCCGCGACTTGGCATGAAATCCGCAAGGTAGAGCCTGTAGGGGCAATGACTGCCCGAAAATGACCCGGAATGGGACAGGTTGGTGAAAAATGCGTGTGCAAACGACCATCGAAATTTTTGACTACTGGAACCGTATCCGCGGCGCAGCCGATGCGCCGCTGAAAGCGCAGGTCGAACCCTCCGCTGTCCCCCATCTGCTCCAGAGTCTGTTCATTCTCGAGACCCGCGAGGAAGGCGACATCGCCTTCCGGCTCGCCGGCACCCGCATCTGCGATCTGTTCGGCCGGGACCTGCGCGGCGCACGCTTCTCCTCACTTTGGGCAAACGGCCAGCACGCCGACATCGAACGCACCGCGATGGGCGTCATGGACCATGTCCTGCCGGCCCTGTTCAACGCCACCGGCTACAGCACCGTCGGTCATCAGGCCTCCTTCGAGATCATCATGATGCCGCTGCGCTCGCCGGGCGGCGCCTGCGACCGGCTGCTCGGCGCAATCGCACCGACGGCGGCCGCGAGCTGGCTGGAGATCGTGCCGCTCGAATTCCTGGCTCTCGACCGCAGCCGTCTGCTGCCCGGAAAATTCGGCAACGCTGAAGCCGCTGAGCTGCGCCCTATCAACGAAATCGTCGCCGCCAAAAGCGCCGGTTTCGGCCAGGTCATGCGCCGCATGGTGTCGCAGTTGCTGACGAGTGCGGAGGCGCGCTGACAGTCCCGTTTCAGGACATCGGACATACTCGTTTTCGGCTATATGAGAATGAGGCAAAACAACCTTCTGTTAATGGATTGCGGGTAATGATCGGTCTCTCAGATTTCATAAAGAAGCCTTTTGATGCACTCGTTCCAGCCAGCTCAGACGCAAAGACCTGCGCCGCGCCCTGAACAGGGCGTTTTTCAGCGTGTGCCCATCAATATGCAGGGCCGGCTGATGCTTGCCAGTTACGAGGAGTTCGAATGCATGGTGATCGACATGTCGCCTGGCGACATGTACGTCACCTGCCTTGGCCGGCCACGCACCAACGAACGTGTCGTTGCCTATATCGACCATCTCGGCCGCGTCGAAGGTTATGTCCAGACGCTTGATGGCCGCGGCTTCACCATGTCGATCAACGCCACCGAGCGGAAGCGGGAAAAGCTCGCCGCCCAGCTCACCTGGCTTGCCAACAAACATGAGCTCGGCCTGCCGGAAGATCGTCGCCATGACCGTCTGACGCCACGCGATACGAATACCGAACTGACGCTTGAGGACGGCACGCGTTATACCTGCCGGATCATGGACCTTTCGCTATCGGGCGCCGCCGTCGACGTCGAGATGCGCCCGTCGATCGGAACCGCAGTGCGGCTCGGCAACATGCGCGGCCGCGTCGTCCGCCATTTCGTCGAAGGTGTGGCGATCGAATTCCTGTCGATCCAGTCCCGCGAGACGCTACGCGAATTCCTCTAAAGCATGTCGCGCAAAAGTGTGCTGCGGTTTTGCGGCAACGACATGCGTAAAAATAAAGAGCTAAAGCGCAAGGAGCGAATCTGAAAGATCGCGACGCGCTTTAGCAGACAGTTGATCATGTGACGGTGCTGCCAATGCGCTTGCCGGGCGCGCACCCGGTCAGGTCCTGTTGACAAGCTTGAGTTTCACGGCAAGACATCTGCCAGCGGCAATGAATTAGGCTTCGGAAACCCGGAGCGAAATCCTGTCGCAAGTCGTTCCTACCATTCAGCCATAGATATTATGAGTAGAACAACCTGCGACAGGCAGAACGATGTCGGCTCTCTATCCGGAAATCGAACCCTATGATCATGGCCTGCTCGACACGGGCGACGGCAACCTGATCTATTGGGAGGCCAGTGGCAATCCGGCTGGCCGGCCGACGCTGGTGCTGCATGGCGGGCCCGGCTCCGGCTGTTCGACGACGGCACGGCGCTATTTCGATCCGGACGCTTACCGAATCATTCTGTTCGATCAGCGCAATTGCGGCCGCAGTCTGCCGAGCGCTGCCGATCCCGAAACCGATCTCTCCCTCAACACCACTTGGCATCTTGTTGCCGATATCGAACGGCTGCGGGTCTTCTTCGATATCGACACCTGGCTCGTTTTCGGCAATTCCTGGGGCTCGACACTGGCGCTCGCCTATGCCGAAACCCATCCGCAGCGCGTCGCAGCGATCGTCATATCAGGCGTGACCACCACGAGGCGCTCGGAAGTCGACTGGCTCTATCGCGGCATGGCGCCGCTTTTCCCGGAAGAATGGCACCGTTTCCGCCAGGCGGCGTCATCGGGCAGCCGGGAGCAAGACCAGGACATGGTTGCCGCCTATCATCATCTCCTCAACCATCCCGACTCAGAGACGCGCCTGAAGGCGGCGCGCGACTGGCATGACTGGGAAGCGGCTTCCATCCTGCTCGCCGATCCTGAAGGCCTGCCGCGCCGCTGGGCCGATCCGGCTTATTTGCTGACGCGCGCCCGCATCATCACCCACTATTTTGCCAATGGCGCCTGGCTGGATGACGGCCAGCTTTTGAACAATGCCGACCGGCTGGCAGGCATTCCGGCGATCCTGCTGCAGGGGCGGTTCGATATCGAGGCGCCGCTGGTCACTGCCTGGGAACTGGCCCGCGCCTGGCCGCAAAGCGAGCTGCAGATTCTTCCGCATGCTGCCCATTCCACCGCAAATCCCGATATGAGCGCCGCGATCGTCGCCGCCACCGATCGATTTCGCCATCTCCATCAAAAATAATTTTGCCGCCCAAATCCGGAATCCGAGCGACAGCCAGCTTTCGAGCGCGTCGAATCCGCCGATTCCAGCGGCATTGCCGGCCGGCTCCGCGCCGCCGGACCGCAAACGGCCCTTACCCGGCTCAACGAAAATCCTTAACGCCAGGACGGCAGTGCAGGCTTTTCGCGGGTCAAAGCCTTGTTGCGGGAATTACAATTTTAATCGATTTCGAGACAAATACGCGTCGAATTTTATTCGCATTCGAGATTGTTTTTAGTCAAGTTTTCCAGGCATTTGAATCAACTAAGCCTTTAATTCTATTGCGTAATTTTCCGTGAGATAAAAACGTCCGTGTCATTGTCGCCTCAACTTACGGGGAGACGGCAATGACAATTGCAAACATCTGGAAAGGCGGCCTTCTGGCCGGTGCCCTCATGATGGCAATGGCGGGTTCGGGACAAGCGATGCCCGCCAGCATGGCCCTGGCAGGCAATGCAAGCCCGCCGATCGGGCACTATGAATTCTGCAAGGCAAATCCGACGGAATGTTCCTTTGCCGGCGGCGATGCCGGGCCGGCCATCCTCACCGAGGATCGCTGGAAGGAAATTCTCAAGGTCAACTACACCGTCAATTCGACGATCCAGCCGGAGACGGATGAACAGATCTACGGCGTCGAAGAACGCTGGGCCTATCCCACGACGGTCGGCGACTGTGAGGATTACGCCCTGCTGAAGCGCAAGATGTTGATCGAAGACGGCTTCTCGCCATCCGACACGCTGATCACCGTCGTGCTGCAGCCGAACGGCGAAGGCCATGCCGTGCTGACTGTTCGTACCGATCACGGCGACTTCATTCTCGACAACATGCGCAACAAGGTGCTGCTGTGGTCGGATACCGAATACACCTACCTGAAGCGTCAGTCCGCCGACAATCCGGCCCGCTGGTCGAAGCTCCAGGACGGGCGCGCTGTCGCGGTCGGTAGCGTCAAGTAAGAACAGCCTGCCGGCTCATGCCGGTTGCAGCCTGCGGCCCGGTCAGTCCCCGCATCCCGTCCCCGACCGGCGCCCAAGAGCCGTTCCCGCTGTCCCGGGAACGGCTCGCTCTTTTTTTGGACAGGCTTTTGTCCGCAGGCGCCCCACGCCCCTGCAATCTTAGTGAATTATTAACCGTGCCGGTCCGATCATGCCGATCAGACTCATCATCGGCACCGGCGGCTCATGTTCCTCCTGCGGCGGACCGAAACACGAAGCACCGCCATGAGCCATGCCGCGCACAGCGCACCCGACGAGCAGCCGCTTATTTCCATGGGGTTTCTCCTCCGCACCATGGCGGTGATCGCCGTTCTTGCGGTGCTGACCGTCGCCATCAGCATCGGCGGCCGTTGGTTTGGCCGGCATATCTCGCTTGCCGGCAACACCGACAGCACCGCCGATATCACGCTGGCCATTGGCCGCGACACCGTGAAATTCCCCGAGAATGCGATCCGCTTCCCGAGTCAGAGGCATGATGGTGCGGCCGAGCGTGTCGATCTCTACCTCGCCTGGCCGGAGATGCAGGGCTACGGCAAGGAAAACCACATTCGATTCGACGATATCGGCCAATCCTCCGGCCTGATCTTCCTGCAACTGACCCAGAGCACCATGTCGCGCGATATGTCCGGGCGGCTGGAGCCGATCTATTCACACCTGCTCGAAGGACCGGCAGAGCCCTTCCGCGACGGCCTGACGCTGCACCGTCTTCGCGCCGACGCGGGTTACGGCGACGAGGTGCTGCTGACGGCGCCTGTCAAGGGCGGGCCGGATTACGTCGTGCGCTGCATCCTGCCTTCAGCCCCGGACAAGGCAGCGAGCGGGGATTGTCAGCGCGATATCAAAGTCGGCAGGGATCTCAGCGTCCTCTACCGCTTTTCAAGCAGCCATCTTAACGACTGGGAACATATTGATGCCGCTATCCGCATCTTTGTGGAGGCGCGCCTTATGAACCGTTCTGCGACAAGTCCCTAAAATGCTCCCCGGACAGCGAAATAAACGATTCATCATAAACGGATTGGTAACGCCCAATCGGTAAATTCAAAAGACGGGCTGTACTGCGGGAGGCGTGCCGTCCCGACGCCGAAATCCGAATGCCAAATATCTGAAATGCAAGCGAAGAGTGGAATAGTGTCAAGGTCAGTCTCCTCCGTATCATCGTCCCGATCCGGCAGCTTTTTTGCAAAGCTCATGGCGATCCTTTCGGTGGCCCTCACGGTCGTCCTGGTCGATTCGGTCAGTGCCGAAGCGGAAGCGGCGAATTCGAAATATGCGGGCATCGTCGTCGACGCCAAGACCGGCAACGTTCTCTACAGCGAGAATGCCGACCGGCTGCAATATCCGGCCTCGCTGACCAAGATGATGACCATCTACATGACCTTCGAGGCGCTGGAGCAGGGTCGCATCCGTCTCGATACGCCGGTTCCCTTCTCCGCCCATGCGGCAGCTCAGGCGCCGACCAAGCTCGGCGTTCGCGCCGGCGGCACGATCACCGTCGAACAGGGCATTCTCGGCCTCGTCACCCTGTCGGCCAATGATGCCGCAACCGCGCTCGGCGAAATGCTCGGCGGCGGCAGCGAGGATCGCTTCGCCCAGCTGATGACCGCCAAGGCGCATGCGCTCGGCATGACCCGCACCACCTATCGCAACGCCAACGGCCTGCCGAATACGGCGCAGATGACGACGGCGCGCGATCAGGCCCGTCTCGGTATCGCCCTTCGCCAGCATTTCCCGCAATATTACGGCTATTTCGCCACACGCGCCTTCAAGTTCGGTACCCGCACGATCCGCAGCCACAATCGCCTCGTCGGTTCGGTGCGCGGCGTCGACGGCATCAAGACCGGATATACTCGCGCTGCCGGCTTCAATCTGGTGAGCTCCGTGCAGGTCGACGGCAAGTCGATCGTCGGTGTCGTGCTCGGCGGCGCCTCGACGCCTGCCCGCGACGCCCAGATGCGTAATCTGATCGCCACCTATCTGCCGAAGGCATCGAGCCGCGGCGGATCGTCGGCACTGATCGCTGAGGCAGCCCCTGCCCCGGCGATGATCGTGACGCCGGCTCCGGTCATGCCGCAGAAGGCCCAGCCGCAAGTGGCAAAGACGATCACCGCAGCGCAGCCGCCGGTTTCAGCAGCCGCTGCCGATCTCAGCCTGCCGCATAAAGGCCCGCTGCCGGATGCCCGTTATCAGGTCGCCGAGACCGAAGTCGCCTATACCGAAACCGCTCAGCCGAAATCCGACAATCCGCTGGTCGCCCAGCCGATGCCGGCGCCGACCAAGGTCAAGACCACGACCTTCAAGCAGCAGGCATCGCTCACCGCGCCGAAGCCGGCACCCGCTTCCGTACAGCCGGAACAGGCCGATACGGCGGTCGACAACGTCACCACCGCTTCGACCACCCCAACCTCGGCCGGCGCCGCTTCAAGCAATAATGGCCCGACCGGCTGGGTCGTGCAGGTCGGCGTTTCGCCGAGCCGGCAGATGGCCATGGATCTTCTGGAGAGCGCCAAGAGCAAGGGCGGCAAGGCACTGGCCTCGGCAAAGCCTTTCGCCGTCGCCTATGCCGCCGGCGGTGACCAGCTTTACCGCGCTCGCTTCGGCGGTTTCGACGACCAGCACGATGCGGTCAATGCCTGCAAGGCCTTGAAGAAGGCCGGTATCAAGTGCTGGGCGGCTGCCCAATGAGCTATTCGGTGCTGCCTGCAACATGGCCGGCGGCATCGGTAACGGCCGGAATCGGTGTTTGCGTTTCCGGCCATCGTTCTTGAACTCGATCAGTATGGCGTACGGGGAAAACAATGGCGATCAATGAGAATGTTCCGGGAATGCCTTCAGACCGCCGCATGGCAGCCAAGGGGCGTTCATCGCTGCATCCGTTGCACGAGGCGGCGATGCGGCTAGCCGAGATCGGCCTGCAGCGGCCGAAGGCGAAGTCTCCGAAGACCCGCGACCTCATCAATCTGCTGCTTTGCCATGGTGCCCGCGCCTGGCGCTATTCCCAGCCCGAAGCCCGCATCCATCTGCATGTGACCTCGCCTGATGGCAGCGCGCCGGTGCAACTGCGCCTGCGCTAAAGTTTGGTGCTACCGCCCAGACCGGAGACGTGTTTTTGGGTGACAGGCGTTAGAGCAGGCCAAGTTCCGTCAGCTCGCGGCGAAGGTCCGCGGGCATTTCGACGGTGCCGGCGCCGAGGCTCATCAGGTCACGCGGGACATCATCCTCAGTGTAATAACGCCAGCCCTGGAAGGGACGCTTCGGCTGCACAGCCGTCTCGATGACCTCCGGGCCGAGCATCAGCCGGCAGCGCGAGATGCCCTCGCCGTCGGTAAAGCTCTCGATGCCGAGCAGTTTCTGCCGCGCCTGTACCTGCCCCTTGATCACCCAGTAAAGCGAGCCGCCGTCAAGCAGCTCCTCCATGCGCTTCGGCACCATGCGCGTCGTGTGCACCGAATGCGGCTCGAGGCCGGCGGCGATGGCGCGCAGCGACCGCTCCGCCACCCATTCGCGCAGATCGTCTATCGAGTCGGCGCCGACACAGAGTTTGATGAGATGCAATGCCATGCCGCCGTTGAAATCCTTTTGGCGGCAGGCGTCAAGCATCTAAAGCAATTCCAGGAAAAGTGTTAAGCGGTTTTCCGTCCGGAATTGCGTAAAAACAAAAGCTTAGAGCGGATCAGCGCTTCCGTGAAGCGCTGATCCGCTCTAACGCACGAGTCCACAAACTCAGCATTCGACGACGTTGACGGCCAGGCCGCCCGTCGACGTTTCCTTGTATTTCTCGCTCATGTCGTTGCCGGTCTGGCGCATCGTCTCGATACAGGCGTCGAGCGGCACGAAATGCTGGCCGTCGCCCTTGACCGCCAGGGATGCCGCGGTGACCGCCTTGACCGCGCCGAGCGCGTTGCGCTCGATGCAGGGAACCTGCACAAGGCCCGCGACCGGATCGCAGGTCATGCCGAGATGATGTTCGAGCGCGATCTCGGCGGCGTTCTCGATCTGCTCCGGCGTGCCGCCCATAACGGCGGCAAGGCCGGCGGCCGCCATCGCGGCTGCCGAGCCGACCTCGCCCTGACAGCCGACCTCGGCGCCGGAGATCGAGGCATTGTGCTTGATGATGCCGCCGATGGCCGCGGCCGTCAGCAGGTAATCACGGATGCCGTTCTGATCCCAGTCCTCGTGGAAATGCTCGTAATAGCGGATCGTCGCCGGAATGACCCCGGCAGCCCCGTTGGTCGGCGCCGTGACGACGCGCCCGCCGGCGGCATTCTCCTCGTTGACGGCCATCGCATAGACGCTCAGCCAGTCGTTGGCGAGCAGCGGGTTGACGCGGTTGCTGCGCCACTCCTCCTCCAGCTTGTCGTGAATCCGGCGGGCGCGGCGCTTGACGTTGAGACCACCAGGCATGATGCCCTCGACCTTGAGGCCGCGCTCGATACAGGAGCGCATCGCCTCCCAGATGCGGTCGAGCCCCTGATCGAGCTCCTCCGGGCTGCGCTGGCTCTCCTCGTTCGCCCGCTTCATCTGGGCGATCGACAGCCCGGAGCGCTCCGCCATGTCGAGCATCTGCCTGGCGGTGGCAAAGGGATAGGGCACGCGTGTACCGCCAGCCGCATTCTTCTTTGCCCGCATCTGTTCCAGCTCGGTGTCGGTGACGACGAAGCCGCCGCCGACGGAATAATAGATGCGCTTGACGAGCAGCCGGCCGTCCCGGTCAAAAGCGGAAAAGATCATGCCGTTGGCATGGCCGGGCAGCGGCTGTTTCTTGTCGAAGATCAGGTCGGTCTTCGGCTGGAACTGATAGCCGGGATGGCCCTCCGGCGTGATGCGGCCGGTGCGCTCCACCGTATCGACGATACCGTCCATCTTGTCGGGATCGACGCTGTCGGGCGCCTCGCCCATCAACCCGAGAATGACGGCCCTGCCCGTGCCGTGGCCGATGCCGGTATGCGCGAGCGAACCGTGCAGGCTGACCGTGATCGCCACGACCTGCGCGCCCGAGGACGGGCGCGGCCATTCGTTCGACAGGATCAGCGCGAGAAACCGGTTGGCGGCCGACATCGGACCCATCGTGTGCGAGCTCGACGGCCCGACACCGATCTTGAAGACATCGAATACCGAGAGAAACATGGATGTGCCTTCTGATTACGAGGATGCAAGCTTAAGCGACGCCGGTTTTCCGTCCGTGCGGACCACCGACATCGCATGCAGCCGGTGCGACATTGTGGCTGGACATTAAAACGATGACGCCCGCCTTACCAGTCATTGCAGCATTTCGATGCATATGTAAGGTGGCCGCACTTCATGCGGAGACTGAATCACTGATGACGACGGCGGACTATATCGCTCTGGCCTTCTTTGCCTGTGTCTGGATGGGCTATTCCTGGCTGCTGCATGGCCGCACCTTCTTCGGACGCACCAGCCTCACCCATGCGATGATCGAACGGCGCCGCGAGTGGATCTATAATTCGCTGCGCCGCGACCTGAAGATGATCGACACGCAGATCATGGCGGGCCTGCAGAACGGCACCGCCTTCTTCGCGTCGACCTCGATCTTCGCCTTGGGCAGTTGCTTCGCGCTGCTCGGGGCGACGGAGAAGGTCGACGCCGTCTTCGCCGACCTGCCCTTCGTCTTGCATGGCGGCCATGCGGTTTTCGAGATGAAGGTCGGCGGGCTGGCAGCGCTTTTCGGCTATGCCTTCTTCAAGTTCGGCTGGTCCTATCGGCTGTTCAATTATTGCACCATCCTGTTCGGCTCGATCCCGATGCTGCGCGACGCCGAGAGCGACATCATCGCCGCCGAGCGGGCCGCCGAACGCGTCATCCGCATGAATGTCATTGCCGGCAGCAATTTCAACGAGGGCCTCCGGGCGATCTTCCTGTCGATCGGTTATCTCGGCTGGTTCATCAACCCCTATGTCTTCATGACGACGACGGCGATCGTCATCTTCGTGCTGGCGCGGCGGCAATTCTTCTCGCAGGCCCGGCTGGCGATCATGGATGCCGGCCCGCCATCGAATCTCAACCTTTCCGCCATTCGCCGCGACATGCCGTCGAGCGACGGACGTGATTTGCCCGAGGAACTGTAATGACATTGCCGGCATTCGAAGCCGATGCGGCGGCAAGACCGCCGCGCATCGGCCTGTTGGACACGGCGCGCGGCGCCGCGCTGATCGCCATGGCGAGCTACCATTTCAGCTGGGACATGGAGTTCATGGGTTACCTCGCGCCGGGCACGGCCGAGACAGGCTGGCTGAAGATCTATGCCCGGGCGATCGCCACGACCTTTCTCTTCATCGTCGGCATCAGCCTGGTGCTTTCGAGCAAGCCGGAGGTCCGCTGGCCCTCCTTCTGGAAGCGTTTCGGCATGATCGCTGCGGCCGCCGCCGTCATCTCGATCGCCACGCGCATCGCCATGCCGGAGACGTGGATCTATTTCGGCATCCTGCATTGTATCGCGGTGCTGACGCTGATCGGTATCGTTTTCATCAGGCTGCCGCTCGCCGCCACGCTGATCGTGACAACAGCGCTCCTTACCGCCTGGCTCATCGATAATTTCGGCACGCCCGGCCTGCTGCGCTCGTCCTTCTTCGATCCGAAATATCTCGCCTGGATCGGCCTTGCCGTCATGCCGGATCGGTCGAACGACTACGTGCCATTGTTTCCCTGGGCAACGCCGTTCTTCGCTGGATTGAGCATCGCCTCGATCGCCATCAGAACCAGGCTGCCGCATCGGCTTGCCGCCCTTGGCACCGGCTCCTGGTGGCCGGCGCGGCTTGGCCGCCACAGCCTCGCCTTCTACCTCATCCATCAGCCGGTGCTGATCGCCATCGCCTACGGGCTTTCCCTTCTCGTCCCGCCACCGCAGCCGGATCCGGCCGAAACTTACCTGAAGCAATGCAACTCCGCTTGCGTCATGCAACAGGGCGAAGCGCTCTGCCAAAGCTTCTGCCAATGCACGCTGAGCAAATTGCAGGCCCAAAGCCTGTTGACTCAGCTGCAGGCAAACCAGATCGACGTACAAAACGATGAACGGGTCCAGACGATCGCCGGCGAATGCAGCGCCGAGGTGGAATAACGCCAGCTCGGCTCAGGTGGTGACGCCGATTTCGGCGAGACGGCCGAGGCAGGCCTCCTCGATATTGTCGAGTTCCACCAGCGTGTCGTCGATATCCTTGCGCTTCTGGCGCAGGTCGTCGCGCTTCTCGTCGACGCGCTTCATCAGCAGCTTCAGCTGACCGAGCTCGCCCGGCGGCTCCTTATAGACCTGGATGATCTCGCGGATCTCCGCAATGGTGAAACCGATGCGCCGGCCGCGGAGGATTTCCCCGATGAGCCGGCGGTCGGCCTGCCGGAAGAGCCGGGTGCGCCCGCGCCGCTCCGGATGGATCAGTCCCTCGTCCTCGTAGAAGCGGAGCGTGCGCGTCGAGACACCGAATTCGCGCGTCAGCTCCGTTATGCTATAATATTTGTTCACCAGCATGTGTTCCCCGTCATGAACCGGCAATAATATTGACTTTTACGTAATAGTCAATTTTGACAGCTCAGATACCGAACCACCAGGTGGCGATGCCGAGAAAGGCGAAAAAGCCGGTACAGTCGGTCACCGTCGTCACGAAGACCGACGAGGCGATTGCCGGGTCGGCCCCGACCTTGTCGAGCAGCAGCGGCAGCAGGATGCCGGCAAGGGCTGCCGCCATCAGATTGATGATCATTGCCGCGGCAATCACCCCGCCGAGCTGATAGCTGTGGAACCAGGCGCCTGCGATGGCACCCATGATCGTTGCGAAGATGATGCCGTTGAGGATGCCGACGCCCGCTTCCCTGCGGATGATGCGGCCGGCATTGTAGATGTCGAGATCGCGGGTGGCGAGCGCGCGCACTGTCACTGTCATCGTCTGCGTGCCGGCATTACCGCCCATCGAGGCGACGATCGGCATCAGCACCGCCAGCGCGATCATCTTCTCGATCGAGGCGTCGAACAGGCCGATGACGCTCGCCGACAGCATCGCCGTGCCGAGATTGATCAACAGCCAGAGGAAGCGCGAGCGCGCCGTCGACAGCACATTGTCCGACAGTTCTTCGTCGCCGACGCCGCCAAGGCGCTTGATATCCTCGTCCGCCTCCTCGTGGATGACGTCCACGACATCGTCGATGGTCAGCACGCCGACGAGGCGGCCGTTTTCGTCGACGACGGCGGCCGAGAGAAGGTCGTACTGCTCGAAGAGCTGGGCGGCCTCCTCCTGGTCCATCTCGGCCGGCACCGGATGGTTGGTCTCGCGCATGATCTGCTCGATCTTCGTCTGCCGCTTGGTGCGCAGGATCTGGTCGAGATCGACGGCGCCGAGCAGCTTGAAGGTCGGATCGATGACGAAGATCTGCGAGAAGGAATAGGGAAGATCCTCCTCGTCGCGCATGTAGTCGATCGTCTGTCCCACGGTCCAGAACGGCGGCACGGCGACGAATTCCGTCTGCATGCGGCGGCCGGCCGAGCTTTCGGGATAATCGAGCGCCCTGCGCAGCCGGACCCGCTCGGTGAACGGCAGTTGCGCCAGGATCTCTTCACGGTCTTCCTTGTCGAGATCTTCGAGAATGTAGACGGCGTCGTCAGAATCGAGATCGCCGATTGCGGCGGCAATCTGCTCGTTCGGCATCTGGTCGACGATCTCGCGGCGGATCGCCTCGTCGACCTCGGTCAACGCCGTCATGTCGAAATCGTCGCCGAGCAGGCGCACTAGCGCCAGGCGCTGATCCGGCTGGATCGCTTCCAGCAGATCGCCTATTTCGGATTCATGCAGGCGGGCAACGTTCTGGCGCAGGAACAGCGTGTCGCGGTCGGCGATCGCGGCGCCGACCAGCGCCAGGAAATCGCTGCGGACATTGCCGTCCTCGTCGTAGATATCGGCTTCCTCGTCCTCGGGACGCCTGCGGATGCGGTCTTCGCCATCGGTCGTCGTCATCTGCCGCCCTCGCATCTGGTTCGAATTTCAACGACTACAGCGCCGCATTCGCGAATGTCGGCGGAAAACATATTGTCAACAAGCAGATAAGCGAATCCCCGCGCGAGGTTCACGCGGCCGGAATCCATAGCTCCTGCTAGCTGAAAGCATCCCTGCCGTAAAGCAGCAAACCTGTCGCTTGCTGACAATGCCCGCGGCCGGCGATAGTTTCGCCACGCATCCGAGCCGAGGAATACCGCCCCATGCCCATTCGCCCGATCCTGCGTTACCCGCATCCTGGTCTGAAGACCGTCTGCGCGCCGGTGACCGTCTTCGATTCATCGCTTGCCGCACTTGCCGACGACCTGCTGGCGACGATGCGCGCCGCGCCCGGCGTCGGCATCACCGCCGCGCATATCGGCGTTTTCACCCGCCTGACGGTGCTGGAGCTCGACAAGACCGACGGCGTGCGCCTCTACGTCAACCCGGAAATCACCTGGTTCTCGAAGGAGACGATGAGCCATGCCGAAGGCAGCGTCTCGATGCCGGGAGCAACCGACGAGGTCACGCGCCCGCGGTCGATCCGCTTCCGCTATCAGGACGCCGAGGGCGGCATGCACGAGGACGTCGCCGACGATTTCCTCGCCATCTGCATCCAGCACGAAGTCGACCAGCTCAATGGCATTTTCTGGCTGCAGCGCCTCTCGCGGCTGAAGCGCGACCGCCTCATGAAGAAATGGGAGAAGGCGCCAAGTTGACAATCAAGCACTGACGATCACGCCTGACAAATCGGCTCCCGCGCCGAACCATTCGCCGCTGCCGGCGTTTCCAGCAGAGAAACCCAGCGTTTCCCCCCAAAGAAACTAGGAGCGACTGCAATGGCAAGGACAGGTGACAAGCCCCCCATTTCCCGCGAAGGTGCCAAGCTTTTTGACCAAAAGGCAGGGCTTTCCCGCGAGGAAGACTATCGCGACCTCGAGGAACACAATCTCGACGACGGTTGGCCCTATGCTGACGGTACCGGTGCCGATCCGGCCAACCGCCCCTATGGCGAGACGGCGGCAAATTTCGACAGCGATCCCAACAAAGGCTTCCGGATCGACGGCACGGATGCAGACGGCAACGAGAACCGTCTGAAGGATTCGCTGCGGGCCGATACCATCGACCGCGATGAAAGCGACGAACTCGAAGCGCGGGTGAACGACAATCTCGAAAACATTCCCGAGGTCGACATCAACAGCATCGAAGTTCATGCCGACGGGCACGTCGTCACGCTGGAAGGTTCGGTAGAGACGATCGGCATCGCCCGTAAGGTCGAACTCGGCGCGCTGTCGGTCGACGGCGTCCACCACGTCCGCAACAAATTGCAGCTGACCGGTGTCGACGCCCATATCCCGAATGAAGACTGATTCACGCGCAAGACATGGATAGTCGGCGGGGACGGCAAAGCCTCCCGCCGCCTCGGTGTGTCGCCTTCCAACATTACAAAAAGTTAACAATTCCAGATTGCATCGCAACATGATTTTTAAGAAGCCCTATCCTGTCATTTTGCTTAGGCGGCTTCCGTAACGCGAACGTCAATTTCAGTGACAACACTGTGATTTCATTTGGACAAAAGGTCGCGGCTGTGCCGCCGTCTTATCACAAAATTGCCTGAATTGGGGCGCGAACTCTGATGCGCCGAGGGTTGGTTTTATGTTGTGAAATTCAACAGTAGATTGAGGAGATAGACCCATGCGCATCAAATTTGCCCTTGCCGCGTCCGTGTTCGCCGTCAGCCTTGCAGGCGCCGCTTTCGCCCAGCCGAGCTATTCCGACGACTACACCAACGATAGCGACGGCTTCGCCCCGAGCCAGATGTCCAAGCCGGCCCCCGTTCACTACACCAACCGTAAGGCCCCGGCCTATTCCAGCGACTACACCAATGACCGCGACGGCTTTGCCCCGAGCGCCATGGCCGCCCCTGCCGTCGACAAGACCGCCACGGCGAGCATCAACGCCCTGCCCCCATGCCACAGCATGATTGGCCCGAAGGGCTCCCACACCAAGGGTGCCGACAGCGGCGCCTCCCGCACGGAAGCATGCCGCGCCACGCATTGAGCTAACAAAAGAACGGGCCGGAATCCAACCAGGAAACCGGCCCTTCTCTTTTCAAGCTGCTTCTACATCATCTTAGAACACGAATGGAACAAGCCGGTAGCGGGTCGTGGTCATGAAGGTCGCGTAAGCAGGATCCTCCTTGAGAAGACGCTCCTCTGCCAGGAGGCGCAGACATTGCGCGGCAAGAGCCGTCGCATAAATGGCGAAATTCAAGAGCGACGGATTGGCCAGGAAGAAACTGACATGCGTCATCAAATAGCCCGCATACATCGGGTGGCGGACAAACCTGTAGGGGCCGCCGATCTTGACGCCGCGATTGGCCGGCACCAGACCGAAGCTCCGCCGCAATACCAGCTTTGCCGATATTTGCAGGATGAAGCCGAGGCACATCACTATTCCACAGAGCCAGAGCGGCACAAGCGGCTCCGTCGTCGTTGGCGAGACGAGCAGCGGGAAGAGCGTGCCGATGGCGGTGACAGTCCAGTCATAGACCCGTAGCGACGCATTCCTCGTCGCTCGGCGGGTCAGGATCAGAAAGGCGGCTGCGCCTTCCGAAACAAGCAGCAGGCCATCGATGATCGCTCTGTTGTCCTGCATCTGCGGCACGATACGCATGACGATTGCAACGAATAAATAGCAGATCAGGACCTTTTCGACGATATCGAGAACGAAATAGATATCGAGGAATGACGAGCTTGCCGCTGCCAGTTTCTTCATAATTCGTAAGACTTCCACATCAAGAGATTGTGGTAACCTATATCTGCGCGATCGCTAATTATAGGTTAAGGCCTTCGCTCACATCTGAAGGAGCAGCGATTTTTGCTTTGCCGATCCTGACGGCAGAGTGCCGCAGCTTGAGGTCCGATCGCCGTCAGCTTTCGCTCATCGTTTCGCCAAAAACCGCCTCGAAGGCGGTGCGCAGCCGCATATCGACATCGGCCATCATCACCGGCAAGCCAAGATCGACCAGGCTGGTCACGCCATAGGCCGAGATTCCGCAGGGCACGATGCCGCCGAAATGATCGAGATCGGGATCGACGTTGAGTGACAGTCCGTGGAAGGTCACCCATTTCCGCAGCCTGATCCCGAGGGCGGCGATCTTGTCCTCGGCCATCGTTCCATCGGCAAGCAACGGCTTTTCCGGCCGCCGCACCCAGACGCCGACGCGATCCTCGCGCCGCTCGCCGCGCACATTCATCATATCAAGCGTGCGGATGACGACGTCCTCGAGGGCGGCGACGAAGGCGCGCACGTCCTGCCGCCTGCGCTTCAGGTCGAGCATCACATAGGCGACCCGCTGGCCGGGGCCGTGATAGGTATATTCACCGCCGCGCCCAGTCGCAAAGACCGGAAACCGGTCCGGCTGGACGAGATCCTCGGCATTGGCACTGGTGCCCGCGGTATAGAGCGGTGGATGCTCGACGAGCCAGACGAGTTCGTCGCCGCCCTCTGATATCACCGCCACTTCGCGCTCCATCGTCTCCACCGCCTCCTCATAGGCAACGAGGCCATCGGCGATGCGCCAGCGCACCGGGCGGTTACCGAGATTCGGGAGCATGGAGAATTCGAGATCGGTGCGAAGCATGGCCATTCCTTGCCGCTCTCCCCGAAATGCCTGAAAAAAGGGGCGGCAGGAAACCTATATGGACCCGTTTCGGGGCCAATTCAAATGCTGTGACCGGTTTTGAAAAAAACTGTCATATCGCCCTTGTGCACCCCAAATGCTTTTGCTACATGCTGCCCCGCCGACGCAAATCGGCACCTACCACGATGCGGTCGTGGCGGAATTGGTAGACGCGCAGCGTTGAGGTCGCTGTGGGGCAACCCGTGGAAGTTCGAGTCTTCTCGACCGCACCATCTCCCTTCAGGGAAACGCTTTCCAAGCGACGATTTCGATTTCACCTCGACGCTATTTGCGGTTGCTCGGCTTGATCGGCCGGCCTTCGCATGGTTGATGGCGTCATCCCCGTCATGAATCGGCCGCCATGTCAGAGCATCCAGCCCATCAAAACTCCCTGCAGGGCATGGCCATCATGTCCGGCGCCATGCTGATCCTGCCGACCATGGACGCCATCGCCAAATATATGGCGACCTTCGAGGCGATGTCGCCGGGCCAGGTGACTTTCTACCGATTCTTCTTCCAGGTCGCCTGCACGCTGCCGATTCTCGTCGCCGTTTTCGGGCTGAAGGCGCTTTCGGCCAAGCGGCCATGGATGAACCTGCTGCGCGGCGTGCTGCATGGCGCTGCGAGCCTGCTTTTCTTCGTCGCCGTCAAATATATGCCGCTTGCCGACGTCTTCGCCATCTATTTCGTCGAGCCGTTCATGCTGACGGCCATGTCGGCGCTGTTCCTCGGCGAGAAGGTCGGCTGGCGGCGCTGGATGGCGATCGTCGTCGGTTTCGGCGGCGCGATGATCGTCATTCAGCCGAGCTACGAAATATTCGGCCTGAAGGCGCTGCTGCCGGTCGCCTGCGCCTTTCTGTTCTCGCTCTATCTGTTCCTCAACCGCGCCATCGGCGAGGCCGATTCGCCGCTGACCATGCAGACGATGGCCGGCATCGGCGGAACGCTGTTCATGGCCGCCGCCCTTTTCGTCGGCAGCGGTTCCGGCAATGCCGATTTCGCCATCTCGCTGCCCTCCTCCGGTCTCGGTCTTGTCCTGCTTCTCGCCCTCGGTTCGATCTCCGGCTACGCGCATTTGCTGATCGTCCGGGCATTCCGGCTCGCGCCGCTGTCGCTGCTTGCGCCGTTCCAATATTTCGAGATCATCTCGGCGACCGTTCTCGGTTATGCGCTGTTCAACGATTTCCCGAATTTATCCAAATGGATCGGCATCTTCATCATCGTCGCATCCGGCCTCTTCATCATCTGGCGCGAGCGGCTGCAGGCGCGATCGCTAAAATCCTCCTGATCCCGGGAATACCGGATTAACTCCGCTTCTTGAGGGATCGTCAATTCGCAGACGGTAAAACAGTTTCCGGCTTCATGATGAAGCCTGGAGCTAAAACATGAGCGAATTTCGTCTCGCTTTCCCGGCCTGTGTGGTGGCCGGAAAGCATCGGCTGACGGCCGAAGATATAGTGCTGCTGCGCAAACATGCTTTTCCGGAAGGCATCCGAACATCCGACGATGTCGTGGCGATGTTGGCGCTCAACAATTCCTGCCCCGAGAAATGTGCCGCGTGGAACGCGTTCTTCGTCGAGCAGCTCGCCGGCTTCATCGTCCATTACACCTATCCGCAGGGCTCGCTTGATGAGATCAACGTCGCCTGGATCATGCGCATGTTCACGACCGATGGTGTCGTCAACTCGGCGCTGGAACTCGAGCTCATTCTCCATGTCATGGAGATTTCGGCCGATGTCCCCGGTGAATTGAGAGCGCTTGCGCTTGATCAGCTCCGCCTGGCGATCACCGACAATATCGGTGGCTACAAGCTGTCGCGCGCCGTCGACCGCCGGGGCATTACCCGCCAGGACGTCGATTTCACCATGCGCATTTTCAGAAGCGTCGCCGAAGGCGGCGTCATTCCCGTCTCGTCGGTCGAATACGGCGTGCTCCAGCAGATCGATCAGGCGACGCTGCCCGGCGCCAATCATCCGCACTGGGCCGGCATCATGGCCGCCGCCGAGCTGCGCGACTATGCCGAGCCGCGGCGCAGCCGCTGGCTGCGCATTGTCGACGAAGAACCGGTCTCGGAAGCGGCTGTCGCCTGAAGCTCTTCAAGCCTGCCTGATGCTCTTCAAGCCTGATTGTGCGTTCCGGTGTTTTGTGCGTAAAACTCCGGAACGCATTTCTGGGTGGAGTCTCGATGTTCAAGAAAATCCTGATCGCGAATCGCGGCGAAATCGCCTGCCGCGTGATCAAGACTGCGCGCCGCATGGGCATTTTGACGGTCGCGGTCTATTCGGACGCGGACCGGGATGCGCTGCATGTCGAGATGGCCGATGAGGCCGTGCATATCGGCCCGGCCGCGGCCTCCGAGAGTTACCTGGTTGCCGAAAAGATCATTGCCGCCTGCAAGGCGACCGGCGCCGAGGCGGTGCATCCGGGCTACGGCTTCCTCTCCGAGCGCGCCTCCTTCTGCGCGGAACTGGAAAAGCAGGGCATCGTCTTTATCGGCCCGAAGCCGAAGGCCATCATGGCGATGGGCGACAAGATCGAATCGAAGAAATTCGCCAATGCCGCCGGCGTATCCACCGTGCCCGGCCATCTCGGCGTCATCGAGGATGCCGCCCATGCGGAAGTGATCGCGGGCGGAATCGGTTATCCCGTCATGATCAAGGCATCGGCCGGCGGCGGCGGCAAGGGCATGCGCATCGCCTGGAATGAGGCCGAGGTGCGCGATGGCTTCGAGCGCGCCCGCTCGGAGGCGAAAAGCTCCTTCGGCGATGACCGCGTCTTCATCGAGAAGTTCATCGTCGAGCCGCGCCACATCGAGATTCAGGTGCTGGCCGATGCGCATGGCAACGTCGTCTATCTCGGCGAACGTGAATGCTCGATCCAGCGGCGGAACCAGAAGGTGGCGGAAGAGGCGCCCTCGCCCTTCCTCGACAAAAAAACCCGCGAGGCGATGGGCGAACAATCGGTGGCGCTGGCCAAAGCCGTCGATTACCAAAGCGCCGGCACGGTCGAATTCATCGTCGACCGCGACCGCAACTTCTATTTCCTAGAAATGAACACCCGCCTGCAGGTCGAACATCCCGTCACCGAGCTCGTCACCGGCATCGATCTCGTCGAGCAGATGATCAGGGTCGCCGCGGGCGAGCCGCTTGCCCTCGCTCAAGAGGAGATCAGGCTCGACGGCTGGGCGATCGAAAGCCGGCTCTATGCCGAAGATCCCTATCGCAACTTCCTGCCCTCGATCGGCCGCCTGACGCGTTATCGCCCCCCGGCCGAAGGCCGGACCGGCAATATCGTGGTCCGCAACGATACCGGCGTTTTCGAAGGCGCGGAGATCTCGATGTATTATGACCCGATGATCGCCAAGCTCTGCACCTGGGCGCCGACACGGCTGGAGGCGATCGAGGCCATGGGCCGGGCGCTCGACGGCTTCGTCGTCGACGGCATCGAGCACAATGTCCCGTTCCTGTCGGCGCTGATGAAACATCCGCGTTGGCGCGAGGGCCGGCTATCCACCGGCTTCATCGCCGAGGAATATCCCGATGGCTTCGCGCCGATGAAGCCGGACAGCACGGAAGAGGCCACGCTTGCCGCCATTGCGCTGTCCGCCTCGCTGATCGAAACGAACCGGCGCGAGCGTTTCGCCGATCGCCTGCGCGCCGCATCGGGCGCGCTGCGCGAGCACTGGGTGGTCAAAATAGGCGACAGCCATGTTGCTGTCAGATTGCTCGACGGCCTAGTCACCATCCCCTTCGATATGGAGATGGCGATAGCGGGCGAGAACAGCAGCGTTGTCACCGATTGGAGACCAGGCGATCCCGTCTGGAGCGGCACGGTCGGTGGGCGGAATATCACCGCGCAGATCCGCCCCGTCCTCAACGGGTTGCGCATCGACTGGCAGGGGCTTTCGGTAACGGCCAAGGTCTTGTCGCCGCGTCATGCCGAACTCGACAGATTGATGCCGGTGAAGCTGCCGCCCGATACCTCAAAGCTGCTGCTCTGCCCGATGCCCGGCCTCGTCGTTTCCATCGCGGTCGCCGAGGGCCAGGAGGTCAAGGCGGGGGAAACGCTTGCGATCGTCGAGGCGATGAAGATGGAAAACGTGCTGCGCGCCGACCGCGACCTCGTCGTCTCGAAGATCAATGCCGCGGCCGGCGAAAGCCTGGCCGTCGATGCCGTGATCATGGAATTCGCCTGAACCAAAAGCGGCGCCGGCCAGCTGTTTTCTCTTGAGCCGGCCTTCCCGGCCATGCCAAGGTCTGCGTCAAATAAAGCTAAAAGGGAGATTGGGAAGATGGACGTTCGCGCCGCCGTAGCCGTTCAGGCCGGAAAACCGCTCGAAGTGATGACCGTGCAGCTGGAAGGCCCGCGGGCCGGCGAAGTGCTGGTCGAGGTCAAGGCGACGGGCATCTGCCACACCGACGACTTCACGCTGTCGGGCGCCGATCCGGAAGGTCTGTTTCCGGCGATCCTCGGCCATGAGGGTGCGGGCATCGTCGTCGATGTCGGTCCGGGCGTCACCTCGGTGAAGAAGGGCGATCATGTGATTCCGCTTTATACGCCCGAATGCCGCGAATGTTATTCCTGCCTTTCCCGCAAGACCAATCTCTGCACCGCGATCCGCTCGACCCAGGGCCAGGGTGTGATGCCGGATGGCACCTCGCGCTTTTCGATCGGCAAGGACAAGATCCATCATTACATGGGCTGCTCGACCTTCGCCAATTTCACCGTGCTGCCGGAGATCGCCCTTGCCAAGGTCAATCCCGACGCGCCCTTCGACAAGATCTGCTACATCGGCTGCGGGGTGACCACCGGCATCGGCGCGGTGATCAACACCGCCAAGGTCGAGATCGGTTCGACGGCGATCGTCTTCGGTCTCGGCGGCATCGGCCTCAACGTGCTGCAGGGCCTCAGGCTTGCCGGCGCCGACATGATCATCGGCGTCGACATCAACAATGACCGCAAGGCCTGGGGCGAGAAGTTCGGCATGACGCATTTCGTCAATCCGAAGGAGGTCGGTGACGACATCGTGCCTCATCTCGTCAACATGACGAAGCGCAATGGCGACCTGATCGGCGGCGCCGACTATACCTTCGACTGCACCGGCAACACCAAGGTGATGCGCCAGGCGCTTGAGGCTTCCCACCGCGGCTGGGGCAAGTCGATCATCATCGGCGTTGCCGGCGCCGGCCAGGAGATTTCCACCCGTCCGTTCCAGCTGGTCACCGGCCGCAACTGGATGGGCACCGCCTTCGGCGGCGCGCGTGGGCGTACCGACGTGCCGAAGATCGTCGACTGGTATATGCAGGGCAAGATCCAGATCGACCCGATGATCACCCACACCATGCCACTCCAAGACATCAACAAGGGCTTCGACATGATGCACAAGGGCGAAAGCATCCGCGGCGTGGTGGTCTATTGATGCCTTCCAAGACCTACACGGCCGACCTCAATAGCGTCGATGAGCTCCTCGCACGGGAGCTCTACGACCTCTTGAAAATGCGCGTCGATGTTTTCGTCGTCGAGCAGAATTGTGCCTATCCGGAACTCGACGGCAAGGATATCGATGCTCTGCATCTACGGCTGCTGGAGAGCGGCAAACTCCTGGCTTCGGCGCGGATCCTGAAACCGCACGCGCCGCATGATCCGTCGAAGATCGGCCGCGTCGTCGTCTCACCCGCCCATCGCGGCAAACGCTTGGGCGATGCATTGATGAGCGAAGCGATCTCCGCTTGCGAACGGCTTTATCCGGCAAACCCCATCGCCTTGTCGGCGCAGGCGCATTTGCGCCGCTTTTATGAGGCCTTCGGTTTCAGCGTGGCGTCCGAGGAATATCTGGAAGACGGCATTCCCCATATCGACATGGTCCGCCAGCTGGCCATCCGGACGGCAGGGATACCGTCATGATCTATGTCGATGCCGATGCCTGCCCGGTGAAGCCGGAAATTCTGAAGGTCGCCGAACGCCTCGGCCTCGAAGTCACCTTCGTCGCCAATTCGGGCCTGCGCCCTTCCCGCGATCCGATGATCCACAATGTCATCGTCTCCAACGCCTTCGATGCTGCCGACAACTGGATTGCCGAGCGCGCCGGCGCAGGCGACGTCGTCGTCACCGCCGACGTGCCGCTCGCCGTGCGCTGTGTCGCCACCGGCGCCTTCGTCAGCGGCCCCACGGGCCGCGTATTCGACGAAACCAATATCGGCATGGCGAGCGCCATGCGCGATCTCGGCGCGCATTTGCGCGAAACCGGCGAGAGTAAGGGTTACAACGCCGCCTTCAGTCCGAAAGACCGCTCGCGCTTCCTCGAGACCTTCGACCGTCTCTGCCGCCGCGCCAAAAGCCTTTCCGCGGACTCAGGTGGGGCGTAATCCCGCCCAGGCAAGAAACGGGTGGCATGGCAGCCATGTCGATTCCTACCTTGAAGTCGGCCGTCTCCTCACGCATATAGACGTCATCGCAGACGACTGCGGCATCTTACCGATGCAACCGTCGCGGGGACGGCCTCGCTCTTGAACAAGGAGAGTCGTATGGCCTGGTTTCTGCTTTTTCTCGCCGGTCTTTTCGAATGTGGCTGGGCGATCGGCCTTAAATACACCGATGGTTTCACGCGGCCGCTGCCGACCGCGTTGACTGTCATATCCATGGTGGTCAGCGTCGTCCTGCTCGGCCTGGCGGTGAAGCACCTGCCGATCGGCACCGCCTATGCGGTGTGGACCGGTATCGGCACAGTCGGCACCGTGCTCCTCGGCATCTGGCTGCTTGGCGATCAGGCAAGTGTCTCCCGCCTTGCCTGCATCATGCTGATCGTCGGCGGCATCGCCGGCCTCAAACTCACGGCCTGACGAAGAAAATGCTGCGGGGCATCGCAAATGCCCCGCAGTCTGTGTCGGCTCAGACTGCCTTGCGGTTATCGACGGAAAATGCGCCGGGACCGGAGAAGAACAGGTAGAGGAAGACGAAGCAGAACAGGATCGCGGCGTCGCCCTGGTTGACGGCCGGGAAGAAGCTGTTCGGGGCATGCGCCATGAAATAGGCGACTGCCATTTCGCCGGCGAGCAGGAAGGCGACGGGGCGCGTCAGCAGGCCGATGAGAATGAGGATACCGCCGACAAGCTCAAGAAGAGCCGCGAACAGCATCAGCGGCGGCAGCGAGCCGGACATCTGCGAAGCCGGGAAGCCGAAAAGCTTCATCGTGCCGTGTTCGATGAACAGCAGCGCGGTGATGATTCTGAGAGCGGCCAGCCCATAGGGGCGATAGGCGGAAAGACGCTCGAAAGTTGACATAAAACCTCTCCATTTAAAACAATGCAGCCGAGCGTTAGCCCGTCGCCGACGGGGATTGAACACACGGATCGCTGACGGCCGTTCACTTTTTCGACAGCAGGCAAACACCTGAGCCGGCAGCTTTATTCATTTTCGGATGTCACAGCGGAATGTTGTCGTGCTTCTTCCAGGGATTGGCGAGGTCCTTGTTGCGCAGCATCTTCAGCCCGCGCGCCAGCCGCCGGCGGGTCGAATGCGGCATGATCACCTCATCGACATAACCGCGCTCGGCGGCGACAAAGGGCGAGAGGAAGCGGTCCTCGTACATTTTCGTATGTGCGGCGATCTTCTCGGGATCGGCGATATCCTTGCGGAAGATGATCTCGACTGCGCCCTTGGCGCCCATCACGGCGATCTGCGCCGTCGGCCAGGCATAGTTGAGATCACCGCGCAGATGCTTCGACGCCATCACGTCATAGGCGCCGCCGAAGGCCTTGCGGGTGATGACGGTGAGCTTCGGCACCGTCGCTTCGGCATAGGCAAAAAGCAGCTTGGCGCCATGCTTGATGAGACCGCCATATTCCTGCGCCGTGCCCGGCAGGAAGCCCGGCACGTCGACGAAGGTGACGATCGGAATGTTGAAGCAGTCGCAGAAGCGCACGAAGCGCGCCGCCTTGCGCGAGGCGTCGCTGTCCAGCACGCCGGCCAGTACCATCGGCTGGTTGGCGACGAAGCCGACGGTGGAGCCTTCGACACGTCCGAAGCCGCAGACGATATTGCCGGCAAAGCTCGCCTGGATCTCGAAGAAATCCCCCTCGTCCGCCACCTTCCGGATCAGTTCCTTGATATCGTAAGGCTTGTTGGCGCTGGCCGGCACCAGCGTATCGAGCGACATGTCGACCTCTGTCACCGACTGGTAACATTCGATCTCGGGCAGCGGCGCGGTATTCGACAGCGGCAGGAAATCGATCAGCCGGCGCACCTGCAGCAGCGTTTCCACATCATTCTCATAGGCGCCATCAGCAATCGAAGAGCGCGTCGTATGGACCACGGCGCCGCCGAGTTCTTCCGCCGTCACCGTCTCGTTGGTAACGGTTTTCACCACATCCGGCCCGGTCACGAACATGTACGACGTATCGCGCACCATGAAGATGAAATCGGTCATCGCAGGCGAATAGACGTCGCCGCCGGCGCAGGGACCCATGATCACCGAGATCTGCGGGATGACGCCGGAGGCGAGCACATTGCGCTGGAACACTTCGGCATAACCGCCAAGCGCCGCCACGCCTTCCTGGATGCGGGCGCCGCCTGCATCGTAGATGCCGACGATCGGCGCGCGGTTCTTCAGCGCCATGTCCTGCACCTTCATGATCTTCTCGGCATGCGCTTCCGAAAGCGAGCCGCCGAAGACGGTGAAATCCTTGGCGAAGACGAACACGGTGCGGCCGTTGACCGTGCCCCAGCCGGTAACGACGCCGTCGCCGGCAACCCGGCTCTTGTCCATGCCGAAATCGGTGGAGCGGTGTTCGACGAACATGTCAAACTCCTCGAAGGAGCCTTCGTCGAGGAAGAGATCGATGCGCTCGCGCGCTGTCAGCTTGCCGCGTTTGTGCTGGGCGTCGATGCGCGCCTTGCCGCCGCCGAGGCGGGCGACGCCGCGGCGCCGTTCCAGTTCTTCGAGAATTTCCTTCATGCGATCTCCCTCGCCGCTTGTGCTGAAGCGCGTCGCGATCTTTCAGACTCGCTCCCGGCGCTTCAGGTCTTTATTTTCTCGCATGCCGTTGCCGCAAAACCGCTGCACAATTTTGGCGACATGCTTTAGTGGCTTCGCCCGCTGAGTGAGAAAACCGAGCGTATCCTTGCCGCGACGTCCTCGGCCAGGATTTCGTCGGCAAGCTTGGGATCGGCGGCGATGCTGGTGACATCGAAGGCGCTGACGGCGATCACCGAGCCGTCCTCGACGGAGGCAGCGTCGATGCTGACCTTGGCGATGTTGCGGTCCTTCTGGAAGCCGAGGCCCTTCTCGACGGAGACGACGCGGATTGTCAGCACCACCCGCGGCAGCACGGTATCGCGTACCGTGGCGTTGATGGCGGCATTGACACGGTCGTTGATGCCGGAAAGCAGATCGGCCGGCATGTTCGGGCCGGAGAGGACGACGGCGCTGCGAACATCATAGACCGGCGCCGCCGGCTTGGGGCCCGAGAGGCTGACGCAGGCCGTGAGCGCGACACAGACAAGTGCGGCCCGGCAAAAACATGACCTCAGCCAATTCATGACAAATCCTGCACCCCTCCGTTGGAGTCGCAGATTTCGTCATAATGCCTGGGAAGGCAATATGTTTCAGGCGCTTACGGCGAAAAAAACGTCCGTCGCCGCCTTGAACTCGGCAAAGCGCTTGGCGCGGCGCTCCTCGGCTTCCTCGTCGCTGCCCCAGTGCTCGATCGTCCAGTCCTCATCGAGATGGGCAAGCGACCAGGCCTCCTCCATCGTCAAGTGACCCTCGGCCAAGGCGAGCGCCAGGATCGCCGAACCGGTCAGCGTCGTGATTGTGTGGAGGGCTGCAAGCGCCATCGGATTGTCATATCTGGCGAGCGTGACGGCGAAGGCGGCCGTCGCCTCGCGCGGCTGCTCACGCGGCATCACCCCTTCGACAAGGATGAAGCGGGCGCCGAGATCGTTTGCCGCCCAGTCGACGACGGGATCCCAGCGCTCGGTCTGACGCTCGACCAGCAGTTCCGGTCCATCGGCGCGGTAGCAGATGAGGTCGCTCGAGGAAAAGCGCAGGATATCTTCAAAGATCGCCTGCCTGTTGGCGTCGACACCGTCGAGTGCGGTGTTGACAAGCCGCGTCACCGGCATCGTCACGGGATCGATCTCTTCACCCTGCGCCTGCCATTCGGCGGCGACAAGACGCGCCAGCGCCTCTGTGGGAACCGCGAGCACCTGGCGCGCCGGCGTGCGCACCATCTTGCCGTCAAGCGTGATGGCAAAACTACCCTCATGCTCGGCAACGGCGACCTCCGCGTAGAAACGCTTCGGCAGCGGCTTCTTCATCTGGATCTGCGCCCGGCGGATCGGGTCGGGATGGCTCAGACCTTCGGAAAGGTCGTTCAGCAGGTCGCGCATGGGCTCACCTCAGGAAAAATGGCGCAATATCTCGTTCGGATGATAGGCGATCGCATCGGCGCCGTTGGCGATCAGCTCATCCACGCTGGCATAACCCCAGGCAACGCCGATCGCCTTGGCGCCGGCGGCCTTTGCCATCTGCATATCGTAAATCGCATCGCCGATGACAATGGCATCGCGCGCATTCATGCCGGTTTCGTCGCAGCATTCCGTCACCATGGCCGGATGCGGCTTGGAAGGGCAGTCGTCGGCGGTGCGCGCAACGGTGAAATGTCGGTCGAAGCCGTGCGTCTCCATCACGAGATCAAGCCCGCGCCTGGATTTGCCGGTCACCGCGCCGATCAGCAGATCCTCGCGCCCGCATATCGCGTCGATCATCTCGCGAATGCCGGGAAACAGCGGCTCCCTGTAGTCGAGATCCTGGCGCACCACCGAGAACAGCGATTTGTAATGCGCCGTCATCTCGATATCCTGCTGCTCGACATGCGGCCTGCCCTGCATGCGGGCGATGGCGATATCGAGCGACAGGCCGATGATTGCCTTGGTATCTTCAAATCGCGGTTCCGGCTTGCCGAACTTTTCGAAGGTGCGGCGCATGGTTTCGTGGATCAGGCCGGCGCTGTCGACCAGCGTGCCGTCGCAATCGAAAAGCGCGAGTTTCATTCGCTGTCCCTTTCGGCGCCGGCAAGGTCGAGACCGAGAAGGTTCCAGGTCTGCACCATATGCGGCGGCAGCGGTGCGCTGACGCGCAGACGGCCGCCGGATGGGTGGGGGATGTCGATATGGCGCGCGTGCAGATGCAGCTTCTTCTGGACGCCGCCCGGAAAATCCCAGTTCGGATCGTCGTCGAAATATTTCGGATCGCCGATGATCGGATGGCCGATATGCAGGGCATGGACGCGCAGCTGGTGGGTACGGCCGGTATAAGGCTCCATTTCCAGCCATGCGAGGTTCTGGGCGGCCGTTTCGATGACGCGGTAGAAGGAAATCGCATGATCGGCGCCGTCCTCGCCGTGTTTGGCGATGCGCATGCGATCGCCATCGGCTGTCGGTTCCTTGACGAGCCAGGTCGAGATCTTGTCCTCGTGCTTGCGCGGCACGCCCTTGACCAGCGCCCAATAGGTCTTCTTGGTGTCGCGCTCGCGGAAGGCGGCGGTGAGCTTCTGTGCGGCGCCGCGGGTGCGGGCGATCACGAGAACCCCTGACGTATCGCGGTCAAGGCGGTGAACGAGCCGCGGCTTTTCGCCCTTCGGGCTGGTCCAGGCTTCGAGCATCTGGTCGATATGCCGGGCCACGCCGGAGCCGCCCTGCACGGCAATGCCGGGCGGTTTGTTGAGCACGATCACCTTATCGTCCTCATGCAGCACCATGCGCGACAGGAGTTCGAAATCGGACGAATGCTTGAGATCCTTGCCGGCGATCGGCCCGGACTTCTTCGCATCGACATCGAGCGGCGGCACCCGCACCGTCTGGCCGGGCTGTACGCGCGCATCCGATTTGACACGGCCGCCGTCGACGCGCACCTGGCCGGAGCGCAGAAGCTTCTGCAGCGGCCCGAAACCGAGTCCGGGAAAATGTACCTTGAACCAACGATCGAGCCGCATGCCCGCTTCGTCGGCTTCAACCTTGATATGTTCTATGCCAGCCATAAAAAATCTTTCGGAAATTGCCGCACGGGCCAAGCCGGCGTTCTTGCCGCAGCCTTTAGAGCATTTTCACGCAAAACGGAAACCGGAAAAGAAATCAGGCCAAAGCGCGCATGACGGCAAGGCCTGACATGACTGCTGCCATCGAAAGCCCGACGCTCGCAACGATATAGATACCGCCCGCCACCGCCTCACCGCGCTCGAACAGCGAGATCGCATCCAGCGAGAAGGCCGAGAAGGTGGTGAAGCCGCCGAGGAAGCCGGTGATCAGCAACAGGCGCAGCTCCACCGAGGCATTGAACCGGCGCGCGATCAGCTCGGCGAAGACGCCGATGACGAAACAGCCGACGACATTGACGGCAAGCGTTCCCCAGGGAAAGGCCGGGCCCATGAGCCTCAGCGTCCACTGGCCGACATAATATCTGAGAAGGGAACCGATAGCGCCGCCGACGGCGACGAGAAGAGCCTGGATCATCAGCCGGATTTATCGCAACTGCGCAGGGATTCCAATCGGGAGGGAATGAATTCTTACCATCCGGTAAAATGCCAATGATTTTCTTATGATGGCGCCAAGATCATGCCGATACCGTAGCGGCATGACACAGCTTCTGTCCATATCGGCCAACACCGCTGCCGTTGCCTTCGAATCGCTGAGAATTCCCCAGCGTGTGGCGACGAGCACCGCGGCGCGCGACGCAAAGCGCCTTGCCGACCGGCAATTGAAGGCCGATAGCCCGGATCAGGCCGAGGAGCCCTCCAGCATCATCCAGTCGACCGAAGTGGCGCTCGACCTGATGGCCAAAGGCAACCGTCAGCCGCAGGCCGGCCTCAAGCAGGCCCTGCAATCCTACGAAGAGGTCTGAGGCAACCGCCTCCCTCATGAAAGCCCGCGATTGCGCACAGCCGCGGGCTTTATCGTTTGGATCGGTCGCGCTTATTTGCCCTGCGCCGACAGCACCTGCAGCACCAGCTCGACCTTGCCGGCCTTTTCGAAGGTCAGCGTCACCGGCACGGTATCGCCCTGCTTGAACGGCGTCTTCACCTTCTGGAACATCAGATGCAGGTTGCCGGGCTCGAGCTTGAGCGTCTGGCCGGCCGCAATGGCGATGCCGTCCTTCAGCTGGCGCATCCGCATGACGTTGTCTTTCGTCACCATCTCATGGAGCTGAACTTCGCCCGCTGCAGGCGAGGTCACCGACAGCAGCCGATCGTCCGTCTGGCCGTTATTCTTCACCGTGAAAAAGCCGCCGCCGACCGGCTGGCCGGGCAGCATCGCCTTGGCGAACCCGCCGGAGACTTCGAGATCGCCGGCCTTGACCGTTTCTCCGGCCGGCGCCGCAGCCCCCATACCGCTCGTATCCATGCCGGTTTTACCGGTCATATCCATGCCGGCTTTGCCGGTCATATCCATGCCAGTTTTACTGGTCATGTCCATGCCCGCCATGTCGTCATGATCGTGACCCTGGTCTTCGCCGGCAACGACCTTCAACAGCGGTGCCGGGCTTTTCATCCCATGCGCATCGCCGCCCTCCTTCGCCACCTGATCCCAGGCCTCGACCGTGTCGCCGCACATCTGCGTCACCGGAAAGGCGAGCGAGGTGCCGGCCTCGACGCCCGATACCTTCCCCTGGATGACGAAGGTGTCGTAGAAATCGTCGGAGAGATTGCCGTTCTTCCAGCGGATCTCGACCGCGCCTGACTTCACCTTATCGCCGTGATTGTCATAGCTCTTCTGGTAGTCGCCCTTGCTCACCTCGAGCTCCCAGCCGGCCTTCGGCTGTGGCTTGGCGAAGACGAAGCCTTCCGGCAGCTTGACCCGCACTTCCGTGGTCGCCTTGCCGTCGCAGCCATGCGGCAGCTGCAGCGTGGCGAGAATGGTGCTGTCCTGCGTCGCCTCCTTGTTGAGGAAGGTCACATGCGCCTCTGCGCCGGCGAATGCGGTCGCGGAAAGAAGGGCGGCGAGCGCGAATGTCTTGCCAAATGTCTTGCTGATCTTCATCGGATATCTCCTCGCCGGCCGCGAACTTCTCTCGGGCGGACCGGCATGCTGCATCATAGGTGCGAAGGCAGATCAGGCGAGGACGGGTGGCGCGCGGGAGTTCGGCCGGCTGACGGCCCTGGCGCCTGGAACAGCTGAGGTTTCGATCGGCGAATTGACGAACGAGGCGAGCTTGCGTTCGAGCCATGAGCCCGCATCGGGCGTCGGCAGAAGGACGGAGGCCGACAGCCGGCAGGCTTCGCAATTCGGCTTGAAGGCGACGGTTTTGCCGTCGGCGTCCTTCACCGTGACGCAGAGCGAAGCGACGGTACCGTCGGGCAGTACATAGGCGCTCGCATCGTAACTGTCGGAGGCGGCAGCCTGCGGCGCCTGATGCGCAAGGCCGAGCAAAACCAGGCTCAAGGCGCAAAGCATGCGCAGGAAGAGCGTCGTTTTCAATCCGGTCCGCCGCATAAGATCCCCTTCAACAGCAAGTCGCGATAGCCGGTTTCGCCCCCGAATGCAAAAGCAGATTTGCCGCAGTTTAAGGCCTGATTGGAATAAGACGACAAAAATTTGCCCGGTGACGACATTTGGCGCTTGCCAAGAGCCACAGCCGCCGGATAATTGCGCCAACCTTGTTGGGAGAATCCGGTGCTTGTCACCGGTGCCGAAGGAGCAACCGCCCCGGAAACTCTCAGGCCAAAGGACCAGCAAGGGGCAGACGGAACTCTGGAGAGAAGCGTTCTCGAAACGCTCGCCGAAGGGATAACAATCTCAGGCAAAGGGACAGAGGGGGCTCAGGAGAGAAGTGCGCAGCCGCGCCTTCAGATTTGAGCCCGCGCCTTCCTGTGAAGGCGCAAACCCCGGAGGCGTCTTTTGGACGATACTGCTGCCCTGAAGAAAACCCCGCTGCATGCCCTGCATCTCCAACTCGGCGCCCGCATGGTGCCGTTCGCGGGTTACGATATGCCGGTGCAATATCCGGCAGGCGTGATGAAGGAACACATTCATACCCGCACCGAGGCCGGCCTCTTCGATGTCTCCCATATGGGCCAAGTCATCGTGAAGGCGAAGTCGGGCAGCTACGAGGATGCGGCGCTGGCGCTCGAAAGCCTCGTGCCGGTCGATATCCTGGGCCTCGCCGAAGGCCGTCAGCGCTATGGCTTCTTCACTGACGACAGCGGCTGCATCCTCGACGATCTGATGATCAGCCATCTCGACGATCACCTTTTCGTCGTCGTCAACGCTTCCTGCAAGGAGGCCGATCTCGCCCATCTGCAGACCCATATCGGCGACCGGTGCGACATCACGCTGCTGAACCGCGCCCTGATCGCGCTGCAGGGACCGCGCGCGGTCGAGGTTCTGGCCGAACTCTGGGCCGACGTGGCGGCCATGAAATTCATGGACGTGCGCCACTGCCGCCTGCACGATGTGTCCTGTCTGGTCTCGCGCTCCGGCTATAGCGGCGAGGACGGCTTCGAAATCTCGATCCCGGCTGATAAGGCCGAGGATGTCACCATGCGGCTGCTCGAACATCCCGACGTCCAAGCGATCGGCCTCGGCGCCCGCGACTCGCTGCGCCTCGAAGCCGGCCTCTGCCTCTACGGCAACGATATCGACACGACCACGTCGCCCGTCGAAGCGGCACTTGAATGGGCCATGCAGAAGGCGCGGCGCTCGGGTGGCGCCCGCGCCGGCGGTTTTCCGGGCTCCGGCCGTATTCTCTCCGAACTCGACAACGGCGCCGCCCGCCGCCGCGTCGGCCTGAAGCCCGAGGGCAAGGCGCCGGTGCGCGGCCATGCCAAGCTCTATGCCGATGCCGAGGGCAAGGCCGAAATCGGCGAAGTCACCTCAGGCGGCTTCGGCCCCAGCGTCGAAGGCCCCGTCGCCATGGGCTACGTGCCGGTCTCGCATGCTGCGGCCGGCACCCTCGTCTACGCCGAAGTGCGCGGCAAATATCTGCCGATCACCGTCAGCGCCCTGCCCTTCGTTACGCCGACCTACAAACGCTAAATCTTTTCCAGAGAGGACGAACAATGCTGAAATTTACCGAAGAACACGAATGGCTGCAGATCGAAGGCGGCGTTGCAACGGTTGGTATCACCAATTATGCCGTCGAGCAGCTCGGCGACCTGGTTTTCGTCGAACTGCCGGAAGTCGGTGCGACCTTCTCCAAGAACGGCAATGCCGCGACCGTCGAATCCGTCAAGGCCGCTTCCGACGTCTATTGTCCGCTCGACGGCGAGATCACCGAGGTCAATCCGGCAATCGTTGCCGATCCGTCGCTGGTCAATTCCGATCCTCAAGGCGCCGGCTGGTTCTTCAAGCTGAAGCTTGCCAATCCCGCGGACGCCGACGGCCTGCTCGACGAGGCCGCCTATAAGGAGCTCACCGCGTAATGACGACGCCGACCGAATTCCAATTCACCGACTATCAGCCTTACGATTTTGCCAATCGCCGTCATATCGGCCCTTCGCCGGCCGAGATGACCGATATGCTGAAGGTGATCGGCTATAACAGCCTCGACGGGCTGATCGACGCGACGCTGCCGCCCGCCATCCGCCAGAAGGCGCCGCTCGTCTGGGGCGCGCCGATGACCGAGCGCGAGGCGCTCGACAAGCTGCGCGAGACCGCCAACAAGAACAAGGTGCTGGTCTCGCTGATCGGCCAGGGTTACTACGGCACGATCACGCCGCCGGTCATCCAGCGCAACATCCTGGAGAATCCCGCCTGGTATACGGCCTATACGCCCTACCAGCCGGAGATCAGCCAAGGCCGCCTGGAAGCGCTCTTGAACTACCAGACCATGGTTTGCGACCTTACCGGTCTCGACGTCGCCAACGCCTCGCTGCTCGACGAGGCGACCGCGGCTGCCGAAGGCATGGCGATCGCCGAGCGCGTCGCCAAGTCGAAGGCTAAAGCCTTCTTTGTCGATGCCGACTGCCATCCGCAGACCATTGCCTTGATCCGCACCCGTGCCGAGCCGCTCGGCTGGAGCGTCATCGTCGGCAATCCCTTCACCGATCTCGATCCTGTCGACGTCTTCGGCGCGATCTTCCAATATCCCGGCACGCATGGTCACATCAATGATTTCACCGGCCTGATCGCCCGCCTGCACCAGGCCGGCGCCATATCGATCGTCGCCGCCGACATCCTGGCGCTGACGCTGTTGAAATCGCCCGGCGAAATGGGTGCCGATATCGCCGTCGGCTCCTCGCAGCGTTTCGGCGTGCCGGTTGGCTACGGTGGCCCGCACGCGGCCTATATGGCGGTCAAGGATGCCATCAAGCGCTCCATGCCCGGCCGTCTCGTCGGCGTTTCCGTCGATGCCCGCGGCAACCGCGCCTATCGCCTGTCGCTGCAGACTCGCGAACAGCATATTCGCCGCGAAAAGGCGACGTCGAACATCTGCACCGCCCAGGTGCTGCTGGCCGTCATGGCCTCGATGTATGCGGTCTTCCATGGTCCCGAGGGCATCAAGGCGATCGCCCAGCAGGTGCACCAGAAGGCCGTGCTGATGGCCAAGGGCCTGGAAAAGCTCGGCTATAAGGTCGAGCCGGAAAGCTTCTTCGACACGATCACCGTCGATGTCGGCCACATGCAGGGCCTCATCCTGCGCGCCGCCGTCGCCGAAGGCGTCAATCTGCGCAAGGTCGGCGACACCCAGATCGGCATCAGCCTTGACGAACGCACGCGGCCGGCGACGCTTGAAGCCGTCTGGCGCGCCTTCGGCGGCAATTTCAAGATTGCCGATTTCGAGCCTTCCTACCGGCTGCCGAAGGGTCTGCTCAGGACCAGCAATTACCTCACGCATCCGATCTTCCACATGAACCGTGCCGAAAGCGAGATGACGCGTTACATCCGCCGGCTCTCCGACAGGGATCTGGCGCTCGACCGCTCGATGATCCCGCTCGGTTCCTGCACGATGAAGCTCAATGCGACGGCGGAAATGCTGCCGATCACCTGGCCGGAATTTTCCGACATTCATCCCTTCGTGCCGGCGGACCAGGCGCTCGGATACCGCGAGATGATCGACGACCTGATCGAAAAGCTCTGCGCCGTCACCGGCTACGACGCCTTCTCCATGCAGCCGAATTCCGGCGCGCAGGGCGAATATGCCGGCCTGCTGACGATCCGCAACTTCCATATCGCCAACGGCGAAGGTCATCGCGACGTCTGCCTGATCCCGACCTCGGCGCATGGCACCAACCCGGCCTCGGCCCAGATGGTCGGCATGAAGGTGGTCGTCGTCAAGGTGCGCGAAAACGGCGACATCGATCTCGACGATTTCCGCGCCAAGGCCGAGGAGCATGCGGCAAACCTCTCCTGCTGCATGATCACCTACCCTTCGACGCACGGCGTCTTCGAGGAGACCGTCAAGGAAATCTGCGATCTGGTGCACGCCAATGGCGGCCAGGTCTATCTCGACGGCGCCAACATGAACGCCATGGTCGGCCTGTCCCGGCCCGGTGACATCGGCTCCGACGTGTCCCACCTCAACCTGCACAAGACCTTCTGCATCCCGCATGGCGGCGGCGGCCCCGGCATGGGCCCGATCGGCGTCAAGGCGCATCTGGCGCCTCACCTGCCCGGCCATCCCGAAACCGACGGCCGTCCCGGCGCGGTTTCGGCTGCAGCCTTCGGCTCGGCCTCGATCCTGCCGATCTCCTGGAGCTATTGCCTGATGATGGGCGGCGAAGGGCTGACGCAGGCAACCAAGGTGGCGATCCTCAACGCCAACTACATCGCCACCCGGCTGAAGGGAGCCTATGACGTGCTCTATAAGTCGAAGAGCGGCCGCGTCGCGCATGAATGCATCATCGACACCCGTCCGCTGGTCGACAGCGCCGGCGTCACCGTCGACGACGTCGCCAAGCGCCTGATCGACTGCGGCTTCCATGCACCCACCATGAGCTGGCCGGTGGCCGGCACGCTTATGATCGAACCGACGGAAAGCGAAACCAAGGCCGAACTCGACCGCTTCTGCGAGGCGATGCTGGCAATCCGCGAGGAAGCCCGCGCCATCGAAGACGGCCCCATGGACAAGGTGAACAATCCGCTGAAGAACGCCCCGCACACGGTGGAAGATCTCGTCGGCGAATGGGACCGGCCCTATAGCCGCGAACAGGCCTGCTTCCCACCCGGCGCCTTCCGCGTCGACAAGTACTGGTCCCCAGTCAACCGCGTCGACAATGTCTACGGTGACCGCAACCTGATCTGCACCTGCCCGCCGGTGGAAAGCTATGCGGAAGCAGCAGAGTAACCCGCTGTCCGGTTCGTAACCAGTTCTGCCCCTCACCCTAACCCTCTCCCCGTCTTACGGGGAGAGGGGACGTGCCTTGCGAAAGCTTAGCGAGGAACGGAGAGGTCGCGGCAAATCCCCTTCTCCCCGTCAGACGGGGAGAAGGTGGCGGCAGCCGGATGAGGGGCAACCTCGCCGACTAGCAAGGGCTACTCGCAGGCGCTCTCAATGCATGGCCGGCGCCGAACTCGGCTCTGCCCGTATCGAGGCAGTGAGTTCAAATTTAACCTTTCTTAGCAAGTCTCTGTTAGCAATTGAAAATGGGCGGTTTTTCCTTAGCGGGGATGTTGCCGTCGACCTTTTTGTTTTGCGTGCAGGTTCTCATGCGTCCATCGGCTTTGCCAGCAATCCTCCTTGCCGCCCTGATCCTGTCGGGATGCGCCGCCAGTTCCGGCGCCGAAGATGTGCTGGGCAACGTGCCGTCGCCGGAGACGACCAATGCGATCACCAAACCGAACGGCCCGATTCCGGCCGCCGCCGTTGGCGACACGGCACAGACAAGCGCGCCACAGGAAGCGTTGAGTTGGACCGGGCCGGTTCCCGAACCTGAGGCGCTCGTGCCCGCCGACAGGCCGGTCGGCATGCCGATGCCGACGGAAAGACCGGTGGCGATGCTGATGCCCGCCAACCCGGACGCCGATCCCGATGCCAGCAGGAAATCGCCGTCTCGCGGACAGATTTACGGCCACCGCTTCCGCGACGCCAAGCCGATCAATTTTGGTTCCACTTCGCCGAGAAAGCTCGCCGTGCACGGCGTCGACGTATCGCGCTGGCAGGGCGAAATCGACTGGGAGACTTTGAGGAAGCAAGGCGCGAACTTCGTCTACATCAAAGCGACGGACGGCGGCGATCACCTCGATCCGATGTTCAAGAAGAACTGGCGCCGGGCCAAGGAAGCCGGCCTGAAACACGGCGCCTATCACTTCTTCTACTGGTGCCGGACGGCCGGCGAACAGGCAGACTGGTTCATCCGCAACGTACCGAGGGAAGCAAACGCGCTTCCGCCCGTCATCGACGTCGAATGGAATGGCGAATCGAGCTGCAAGCGGCGCATTTCCCCCGCCCGCGTCCGGGAAAAGATGCAGGTCTTCATGGACAAGCTGGAGCGCTACTACGGTCAGCGCCCGATCATCTACACCGCGCCGGATTTCTACCGCGACAATTTGAAGGGCCAGATGCTCGACTATCCCTTCTGGCTGCGCTCGGTCGCCGCCCACCCCTCCAAGGTCTATCCGGGCCGCAAATGGCTCTTCTGGCAATATTCCGGCTCCGGCCTTTCCGAAGGTGTCGAAGGCAAGATCGATCTCAACGTCTTCAACGGCAATGAAAGCGATTGGCACGACTGGGTGGCGTCGCGATAGCGAAGCTGGTTCCGTGCCAATCCGGAACAGGCAGGACGCACTCCTGTAGGTCTTTGCTAAGGCAATGCCTTCAGCATTCTCTAAATCCTTGCAGATAAAAGACGATTATCCAGTTCTGGGGAAACGGCTGATGAGCATATCCGGCATCACGAACACCGCCCTTTCGGGAATGCGGGCGCAGACGACGCGGATCGGCGCGATCGCCAACAACGTCGCAAACAGCAGCACATCAGGTTACGCCAGGCTGAACACCAGCCTCACCTCCGTTGCATCAGGCGGAGTCCAGGCGACCGTCAGCCCGACGGCGTCGGACGTCGACCCGGCCACAGAACTCACCGACCTGCTCGAAGCCGAACAGAGCTACAAGGCGAACGCCGTAGTCTTCGAGACCGGCGCCGACATGTGGGAAATGCTGATGAGCATCAAGCGCGATTAAGCGCTCTTTCGCAACGCTACGCGGCCACTGATGTAGCGCCGGTGGCCGTTTTAACGGCTCAAGAATGCGCCGGCTCACTCTGGCGCTGTGCGGCAAGGGCCGCGAGATCGGCGGGCTTCAGCTCGACGGATTCGCCGCAGCCGCAGGCCGATGTCTGGTTCGGGTTGGTGAAGGTGAAGCCGGAGCGCAGCGTCGTCTGCTCGAAGCCCATTTCGGTGCCGAGCAGATAGAGCACGGCTGACGGTTCGACCCAGACCCTGGCGCCGTCGCGCTCGATCAGATCGTCCTTGGCATTGGGCTCGGTCACCAGGTCGATGGTATATTCCATCCCGGCGCAGCCGCCCTTCTTGATTCCGACGCGAACACCCTTGGCCTCCGGGCCGGAATTCTCGACGATCGCCTTGACGCGGGCCGCGGCCCCGTCCGTCATGCTCATCACTGCAAAGCCCATCGGCCCATTCTCCTTCCACAACCGGGGTCAAGATCCGGTGCTTCATGATTCAAAATGTAGTCGCCCGAGGTAAACGGATCAATACCGGCGCATTAATACCAGCCGATCGCGACCTGCGCCTCCTCGGACATACGGTCCGGGGTCCACGGTGGATCGAAGGTCATTTCGACCTCGACGCCCGACACGCCCTCGACGGCGCCGACGGCATTTTCAACCCAGCCCGGCATCTCGCCGGCAACCGGGCAGCCAGGCGCGGTCAAGGTCATCATGATCTTCACCATCCGGTCGTCCTCGATGTCGATCTTGTAGATCAGACCGAGTTCGAAGATGTCGGCCGGAATTTCCGGATCGTAGACGGTCTTCAGCGCGCTGATGACGTCGTCGCTGAGCCGCGCCAGCTCATCGGCCGGAATGCTGGAATGCACGATGCCTTCGCGCACGTCGATCTTCTGTTCGCTTTCGTCCAGGCTCATCACGGACACTCCTCAAGCAAAGAACTTGCGCGCATATTCAAGCGCATCGGCCAGGGCATCGACCTCGGCGCGGGTATTGTACATGCCGAAGGATGCACGGCATGTGGAGGTGACGCCGAAGCGTTTCAAGAGCGGCATGGCGCAATGCGTGCCGGCTCGCACCGCAACGCCCTGCCGGTCGATCACCATCGAGACGTCATGGGCATGGATGCCGGCAAGCTCGAAGGAAAAGATGCTGCCCTTGTCGGGCGCCGTTCCGAAGACGCGCAGCGAATTGACCGTTTTCAGCCGTTCCACAGCGTAAGCGGCAAGATCGGCCTCATGCCGGGCGATCGCCTCGCGGCCGACCTTCTCCATATAGTCGAGCGCGTAGCCGAGCCCGATCGCCTGGACGATCGGCGGCGTGCCGGCCTCGAAGCGGTGCGGCGGATCATTGTAGGTGACCGCGTCCTCGGCAACTTCGAAAATCATCTCGCCGCCGCCCTGGAAGGGGCGCATTTGGGAAAGCCGCTCCTTCTTGCCGTAAAGCACGCCGATGCCCGACGGGCCGTAGAGCTTGTGGCCGGTCATCACATACCAGTCGCAATCGATATCCTGCACGTCGACAGGCAGATGCACGGCGCCCTGGCTGCCGTCGATCAGCACCGGGATGCCGCGCTCATGCGCAATCCGGCAAACTTCCTTGACGGGAACGATCGTGCCGAGCGCATTCGACATATGGGTGATGGCGACGAGCTTGGTGCGCTCCGTCAGGCTCTTCTCGAAACCCTCGATATGGAAGGCGCCCTCGTCGTCGACCGGCACCCAGACGAGTTTGGCACCCTGCCGCTCACGGATGAAGTGCCAGGGCACGATGTTGGAATGATGCTCCATGATCGTCAGGACGATCTCGTCGCCCTCGCCGATCTCGGGCATGCCCCAGCCATAGGCGACGGTGTTGATCGCTTCCGTTGAATTCTTGGTGAAGACGATGTCGTTGACCGAAGGAGCGTTGAGGAAACGGCGCACCTTCTCGCGCGCCGCCTCATAGGCATCCGTCGCAGCATTGGAGAGATAGTGCAGGCCGCGATGCACATTGGCATATTCATGGGCGTAGGCGTGCGAGATGGCGTCGATCACCACCTGCGGCTTCTGTGCCGAGGCGCCGTTGTCGAGATAGACCAGCGGCTTGCCGTGCACCTTCTCCGCCAGGATCGGAAAATCCCGGCGGATGGCGTCGACATCGTATGGCGTGGCCGGCACGATCTTGTCCATTGCTATATCCGATCAGGCGTGCTTTTCGAGCCAGGCCGAAATCACGCCTTCCAGCGCTTCGACCAGGGCCTCGTCTTCCAGTTCCTCGACGATCTCGGCGACAAAAGCGTTGACGAGCATCGCCCGCGCCTTGTTCTCCGGAATGCCGCGCGCCATCATGTAATAGAGATGATTGGCGTCGATATCGGTCACCGTCGCCCCATGGCCGCACTGCACGTCGTCGGCGAAGATTTCGAGCTCAGGCTTGACCGAGAATTCGGCATCGTCGGACATCAGAAGCGTGTTGCAGGCCATTTTGGCATCGGTCTTCTGCGCATCGGGCGCCACCCGGATCATGCCCTGGAAAACACCCTTGGCGCGGTCGAAGACGACATTGCGGATCACTTCGGTCGAGCCGGTGTGCGGCACGTCGTGGCCGAGCACCATCGTCACGTCGGTATGGCTGTCGGCGCCGAGCAAGTTGATCCCGCGCAGCGTCAGATCGGCGCCCTCGCCCGTCACCTTGATATGCAGCTCCTGGCGCACCAGCTTGCCGCCGGCATTGATGACGAACAGGCGAAGCTTGGCGTCGGCACCGAGATCGATGCGGATCTGGCCGAGATGCGTATCCTCGACCCCGTGCTGCTGCAGGATGATCCAGGTCAGCTCCGAGCCCTCGCCGACAGTGATGTCACTGACGTGGGACACGAGCGCCGGATCGCCGGTCACCGCAAGATGACGCTCGATCACCGTCGCTTTGACGCCGGAGGCAAAGGCAACAGGAAGACGCGTATGTGTCTGCCCGCCGGCATGGACGAACTGGATTTCGAGCGGAGCGTCAAGCTCGGTATCGGCAGGCACGTCGACGACATAACCGTCGCGCACGAAGCTGCCATTGATGCGGCCGACCGCATCGTCGCTGCCGAGCGCATCGAGCCCGTCCGCGGCAGAGCCGTCGAGCAGATGCTCGCTATAGGCCGAAACGCCAAGACCGTCGGCGGCAGCCTTCTGGTTGGCATGGCCCTGGATCACCGCCAGCACTGTGGAGCCGTCAACGAGCGGCTCAAGCGCGTCGGAGCCGGCGTCACCGACCTGCGGCGGCAAGGTGCGCAGCAGGTTTTTCAGATCGGTGTAATGCCAGGCTTCGATGCGGCGCGTCGGCAAGCCGGCCTTCTTCAGATCATCGAGAAGCCGGTCGCGCAGCGCCGTCACCGCGCCATTGCCCGGCAGATCGCCGATCTGATGGTTGAAAGCCTCGATCAGCGCCGTTTCGGCCGCAGTAAGGCGGCTCGTCGTCTGCATGTTCATGGACGTCGTCCTTTCCACCCGAGATCAGGCCGCCGCGCCGATGATGTCGGCATAACCATTGGCTTCCAGCTCATGCGCCAGCGTCTTGTCGCCAGACTTGATCACCTGGCCCTTGTAGAGCACGTGGACGGTATCCGGCACGATATAGTCGAGCAGGCGCTGGTAGTGGGTGATGACGACGACGGCGCGATCAGGCGAACGCAGTGCGTTGACACCATCGGCAACGATCTTCAGCGCGTCGATGTCGAGGCCGGAATCGGTTTCGTCGAGCACGCAGAGCTTCGGCTCCAGCAGCGCCATCTGCAGGATCTCGGCCCGCTTCTTCTCGCCGCCGGAAAAGCCGACATTGAGCGGCCGCTTCAGCATCTCGGTGTTGATCTGCAGTTTGCCGGCGGCATCCTTGACGCGGCGCATGAAATCCGGCGTCGTCAGCTCGTCCTCGCCCCGCGCCTTGCGCTGCTCGTTCATCGCCACCTTCAGGAACTGCATGGTGGCGACACCCGGAATTTCCACAGGATACTGGAAGGCGAGGAAGACACCCTTGGCGGCGCGTTCGGCCGGATCGAGCTCAAGAATGCTCTCGCCATTATAGAGAATGTCGCCCTCGGTGACTTCGTAGTCGTTGCGGCCGGACAGCACGTAGGAGAGCGTCGACTTGCCGGAGCCGTTCGGCCCCATGATCGCGGCCACTTCGCCGGCCTTCACCGTCAGGTTCAGGCCACGGATGATCTCGGTGCCGTCTTCGGCAATACGGGCATGGAGGTTTCTGATTTCAAGCATCTTTGGTTCCTGCGTTTTCTCTGCGTAGCTCATCGGAGCCTCGCGTAATTTCTAAGGACATCGACATGTTGTGCTCGGCGCTATCGCCCCAAAAAACGGAAAACGCGGAAAACCGCGACCGTTACGAGCCAAACCCATTCGAGAAATTCCGGGATCCCCTGAATGATCTCTCCCGGTTTTTCCATGCGCTGCCGGAGAAACACATAAGGCCGCTCCGGCGGCGTTTCCGTCTCGTTTCTTTGCTCGCGGGGGCGAATTTTCGCCAATATCTCCCCGCGCATATTCTCCAGACGTTCAAGAATACGCTTCTTGTCCGCCTCGCTCATGTCAGCCCACCGAGCCCTCAAGCGAAATGCTGATCAGCTTCTGCGCCTCGACCGCGAATTCCATCGGCAGTTCCTGCAGCACTTCCTTGACGAAGCCGTTGACAATGAGCGCGATCGCCGCTTCTGTCGGGATACCGCGCTGCAGGCAGTAGAACAGCTGGTCCTCGGAGATCTTCGAGGTCGTCGCTTCATGCTCGAACTGCGCCGTCGAGTTCTTCGCCTCGATGTAGGGCACGGTATGGGCGCCGCACTTGTCGCCGATCAACAGCGAGTCGCACTGGGTGAAGTTGCGCGCATTCGAAGCCTTGCGGTGGGCCGAGACCTGGCCGCGATAGGTGTTGTTGGAAACGCCGGCGGCGATGCCCTTGGAGACGATGCGGCTCGACGTGTTCTTGCCGAGATGGATCATCTTGGTGCCGCTGTCGATCTGCTGATGGCCGTTGGAGACCGCGATCGAATAGAACTCGCCGCGGCTGTCGTCGCCGCGCAGAATGCAGGATGGATATTTCCAGGTGATCGCCGAGCCGGTTTCGACCTGCGTCCACGAGATCTTCGACCGGTCGCCGCGGCAATCGCCGCGCTTGGTGACGAAGTTGTAGATACCGCCCTTGCCTTCCTTATCGCCCGGATACCAGTTCTGGACGGTGGAATATTTGATCTCGGCATCGTCGAGCGCAACGAGCTCGACCACCGCGGCATGCAGCTGGTTTTCGTCGCGCTGCGGCGCTGTGCAGCCTTCGAGATAGGAGACGTAGGCGCCCTCTTCCGCGATGATCAGCGTGCGCTCGAACTGGCCGGTGCCCTTCTCGTTGATGCGGAAATAGGTGGAAAGCTCCATCGGGCAGCGAACGCCCTTCGGCACGAAGACGAAGGAACCGTCGGTGAAGACAGCCGAATTCAGCGTCGCGTAATAATTGTCCGAGGTCGGCACGACCGAGCCGAGATATTTCCGGACGAGATCGGGATATTCGCGGACCGCTTCCGAGATCGACATGAAGATTACGCCGGCCTTCTTCAGCTCGGCCTTGAAGGTGGTGACGACCGAGACGCTGTCGAAGACGGCGTCGACGGCGATCTTCGGCTTCTCGACGCCGGCCAGGATCTCCTGCTCACGCAGCGGGATGCCGAGCTTCTCATAGACCTTGAGCAGTTCCGGATCGACCTCGTCGAGCGACTTCGGACCCGGCGTGCTCTTCGGCGCGGCGTAATAATAGATGTCGTTGAAATCGATCTTCGGATAGTCGACGCGCGCCCAGGTCGGCTCTTCCAGCGTCAGCCAGCGGCGATAGGCCTCGAGGCGCCATTCCAGCATCCATTCCGGCTCCTGCTTCTTGGCCGAAATGAAACGGATGATGTCCTCGGACAGGCCTTTCGGCGCCTTGTCCATTTCGATAACGGTCTCGAAACCGTATTTGTACTGGTCGACATCGATCAGGCGGACCTGGTCGATCGTTTCCTGCACGGCAGCCATTTCATTCTCCAATCTCGCCGGATCCAAGGTCCGGCAGCTTGTAGCGCATGGGCAATTCTCTTGCCCCTGATGTCGGGCAATTCCTTGCCCTTGATATCGGGCAAATTCCTGCCCTTGATGTAAGAGGCCAAAAGGGACTTTTCAGCCCGGTTGGCAAGCAGAAATTTGCGTTTCCGCAAGTTTATGACGCGGTCAGGCCGCCTCGCCCGCCGACCTGCGCCGGCAGGCGATCTTTGCAAAAGCGCCAATCGCCCGGTCGATATCCTCTTCCGTCGTCGAAAAACCGAGCGAGATGCGTAAGCCGCCGAGCTTGGTATCGCGCCCCATTGCCGTCAGCACGTGGCTTTCGCCGAGCCGGCCGGATGAGCAGGCCGAGCCCGCCGAAAGCGCTACACCTTCGAGATCGAAGGCGATTTGCCCGGTTTCGGCCTTCAGCCCCGGCAGGGTGAAGAAGATCGTGTTGGCGACACGCTCGCCGCCTTCGCCGTGGATCACCACATCGGTTGCCGCCTGACGCATGCCGGCTTCCAGCCGCTCGCGAAGCGCGCCGATCGCCGCATTGCGTGCCTCGAGTTCGTCGGCCGCGGCTTCCGCCGCCGCGCCGAAGCCGATCAGCGCCAGTGAATTCTGTGTCCCCGACCGGTGACCTCGCTCCTGGCCGCCACCCTGGATCAGTGGCCGCGGCATCAGCGCCTCGCCGCGGGCAATCAGCGCGCCGGCGCCCTTCGGCCCGCCGATCTTGTGCGAGGAAACGATCATGAAATCGGCGCCGATCCTGCCGATGTCGAGCCCGATACGGGCGGCCGCCTGAACGGCATCGACGACGAGCAGCCCACCATGAGCGTGGACGATCTTTGCCGCCGCCTCCACAGGCTGGACGATACCGGTCTCGTTGTTGACGAGCATGATGGCGACCATCGGCAGGCCGGCGGCCTTGTCATGCGCATCAAGCAGCGTGCCCAGCGCATTGAGATCGACGATGCCGGCTGACGTGACCGGGATCTCGGTCATCTTCTCTCTGGCGAAGCGGCCGCCTTCGCGCACCGCCGGATGCTCGATTGCCGAGAAGTAGAGGCGGCCGAGCTGAAGCGGCGTGCGGCCCATGCGGAAATCCGGTGTCAGCACCAGATTGGCGGCCTCGGTGGCGCCGCTGGTAAAAATCACATTGCCGGCGTCGGTGCCGACCAGCGCCGCCACTTTGCGCCGTGCACATTCGATTGCGGCGCGGGCGGCACGGCCTTCGCCGTGAACGGAATTCGGATTGCCGAATATGTCGATGGCGCGCATGATCGCCTCGCGGGCTGCAGGGTGCAGCGGCGCTGTGGCATTCCAGTCGAGATAAAGGCGTGGCGGCGCCATGATCTTCAGTCCTGCGCTTGACGAGCTTGCTTCAGCACCCGCGGTTCATTTTTCTTGAAATTTCCGCCGGGCTTGCCTTATGACACATTCACGATGCGTGGATCGCCATGCAAGTTTCGAATTGTTCTAAACTGCGTTTTAGAAAAGCTGACAACACTAGTCAAGTCATGTTGTCGTCCGACGCAGCGCGAACGCGAAATAAAACCCGGAGTACCAATGCCCGAAGTTATTTTCAACGGCCCAGCCGGCCGTCTTGAAGGCCGCTACCAGCCCTCCAAGGAAAAAAGCGCGCCCATCGCCCTGATTCTGCATCCGCATCCGCAGTTCGGCGGCACGATGAACAATCAGATCGTCTACCAGCTCTTCTACATGTTCCAGAAGCGCGGGTTCACGACGCTGCGCTTCAATTTCCGGGGCATCGGCCGCAGCCAGGGCGAATTCGACCACGGCGCCGGCGAACTTTCGGATGCCGCCTCGGCGCTCGACTGGGTGCAGAGCCTGCACCCTGATTCGAAGACCTGTTGGGTCGCCGGTTATTCCTTCGGTTCCTGGATCGGCATGCAGCTCTTGATGCGCCGGCCGGAGATCGAAGGCTTCATGTCGATTGCCCCGCAGCCGAACACTTACGACTTCTCCTTCCTGGCGCCCTGCCCCTCCTCCGGCCTGATCATCAACGGCGAGGCTGACAAGGTAGCGCCGGAAAAGGACGTCAACGGCCTTGTGGAGAAGCTGAAGACCCAGAAGGGCATTCTGATTACCCACCGCACCGTTTCCAACGCCAACCACTTCTTCAACGGCCAGGTGGAAACGCTGATGGGCGAATGCGAGGACTACCTCGATCGCCGCCTGAACGGCGAGTTGGTGCCGGAGCCGGCCGCCAAGCGGATCCGCTGACCTCATAGCGCCGAAACCATCTCGCTCGGCACGATCCAGGTCGCTTGGGTCGATTGTGCCGGAACAGATCACCTACCGTGTTGCAATCTATATTGCAGTGCGGTAGGTTCCTCGCGATCCTAACTAAAGCGAGGTCCGCAATGACCAAGTCGTTCGGGGAAGTCCTGGATAAGTATAGGGGTATCGGTCCGGGGTTCGACTTTCTTCGAATTGGGCTCGCCTTTTCTATCGTATTGACCCATTCCTTTTTGCTGACAAGGAATGATGCCTTCATCAGAGGCTCGGTATTCTGGTTTACCGAATACGCTCTTGTTCCGATGTTTTTCGCATTGAGCGGATTTCTGATCGCCGGCAGCGCCCAGCGCCTGAGCCTGCGGAATTTCCTGATCAATCGCGGCTTGCGCATCGTCCCGGCATTGGCCGTCGATATCGTCGTTTGTTCGCTGATCATCGGGCCGATCATCACGGTCGTCTATCACGCCGACTATTTTACCGATCCGCGATTTTTCAAATACTTCCTGAATATCGTCGGCTGGATCCATTACGAGCTGCCGGGTGTCTTCCAGGACAATCCCAGCCAGCGTGTCAACGGCGCGCTCTGGACGGTTCCCTGGGAAATCTTCTGCTACATCATCATGTCGTTCCTGATGGTCACCGCCATTGTGAAGACGCGCTACAAGCTGCTCGCCGTGACGGCCGCCTATATCGTCCTCGGCCTGATCGTGCAGAAGATGCCCTATCTGTTCCCAGGCTCGATCAAGCCGATCGCGCGCTTCCTGTTCATGAGCCGGGGTTCGCAGCTGATAACGGCGTTCATGATGGGCATCGTCGCTTTTCAGTTCAAAGCGGTCATTCCGCATTCCCGCTGGCTATTTGCCGCCGCCTGCCTGGTTTGCATCGTCGCCATTGTCACGCTCGACAGCCGCGCAGTGGAGTCGGTGATCAACCGGCCGCTCGTCATCACTTCCCTTGTCTATATCACCGTCTTCATCGGTCTGTCGGAAGTGCCCATTCCCGCCTTTTTCAGGAAAGGCGACTATTCCTACGGCGTCTACCTCTACCACGATCCGTTCTTGCAGATCTGGATCAGCTCGTTCCCCACGGTCTTTCTCTATCCGAAATATGGCGCACTGGCGCTCTATCTCGTCGGCCTGCCCTCGGCCCTCGCCGTCGCGGTGCTGTCCTGGCATTTCATCGAGAAGCCGATCCTCGGCCTTCGCAAGAAGTTCTCGTTCATCGCCCAGGTCAGAGGCGTCGAGGATGGCAATCAGGCTGGGCGTGGATCCAATGTCCGGCCAGTCGCCATAAAGAGTTAGGGCTTTGCCGGCCGCATGGTCGTGACTGAGGAAACTGGGTCGCGTCGTCTCAGGATGATACCATCGCTCATGGCCTTGCCAGCATCCCGCCGCTGACGGGGGCGCCGACCCCCGTCGTGCCGGGAAATGTCAATGGCAACCCGTCCAGCGAGCGGACGGCGAGATAGGCCCAGGCCTCGGCCTCCATTGCGTCGCCATCGAAGCCGGCCTGCTCGGCGGTCAATACATGCGATCCCAGCGCTTCGGCCATGGCCGAAAACTCCGCCATCACAGTGGCGTTCAGCCGCCCGCCGCCGCAGACGATATAGGTCGACGGGCTCTCGGGCAGGAAACCGGCGGATTTGACGATCGCGGCGGCAGCGACATGCGCGAGCGTCCGGGCGCCGTCTTCGAGGCTCGCTTCGCCGTCCCGAAGCGGCGCGAAATCGCCGCGATCGAGCGAGCGGCGAACATTGCCGCGGAAGAATGGGTTATCAAGATAACGCTCCGCCAGGGCGGCCACGACCTTGCCGCGTCCGGCGATCTCGCCGCCGGGATCGTAGGTTCTGCCGGTCTGCATCTCCACCCACTGGTCGATCAGCGTATTGCCCGGGCCGCTGTCGAAGGCCGATATCCGTCCGTCCGTGCCGATGAAGGTCAGATTGGAGATGCCGCCGATATTGACGAAACAGACAGCCTGCCCGGCCTGCTGAAATTTTCCGGCAAGTGCAGCATGATAGGCCGGCACCAGCGGCGCGCCCTGGCCGCCATGAACCATATCGTTGGCGCGCATGTCATAGACCACCGGTATGCCGGTTCGGCGCGCCAATTCTTCGCCGTCGCCGATCTGGATCGTCAGCCCTTCGTCGGGCCGGTGAAGCACGGTCTGGCCATGGAAGCCGAGAACATCGACGGCATCGGCAGCAAGCCCGAAACGCTCCAGGAATGCCGTAACGGCAATTGCATGCCGTCGGGTCAATTCAAGCTCGATGTCGCGAAGTTCAGCGGGGCGGCCGTTCCTGTCGGTCAGCGGCCGCGCCAGTTCCAGCGCCCGTTTCAGCCGCCCGCGGAAATCGGCCTCGTAGGGCACGCCCAGGAACGGCCCGCGCTCGATGAAGCCGCGGCCGTCGGTCTTGATCAGCGCCACGTCGATTCCATCCATCGACGTGCCGCTCATCAGGCCGATCGCGGTTCTGATGACATCCATCAGGCTTGCCTCCCATGCGATTCCCGGATGCACTTTTATAAAAACAGTGCTAAACGCGCCGCGACAGATCAACAACAACGAACTTGCGCGAAGCCATATGGGTCAAGCGCAGACACCAAGAGACGAAAGCCATGTCCGAGTTCAAGTCCGATTTCCTCCGCACGCTGAAAGAGCGCGGCTTCATTCATCAGGTCTCCGATGAACGCGGCCTCGACGATATGTTCGCCAAGGAAACCGTGACGGCCTATATCGGCTACGACCCGACGGCATCCAGCCTCCATGTCGGCCATCTCACCCAGATCATGATGCTGCACTGGCTGCAGGCGACGGGTCACCGCCCGATTTCGCTGATGGGCGGCGGCACCGGCATGGTCGGCGACCCCTCCTTCAAGGAGGAGGCCCGCCAGCTGATGACGATCGACACGATCGAGCAGAATATCGCCTCGATCAAGAACTGCTTCTCGAACTATCTCGACTACGACAAGTCAGGCAATGCCGCGCTGATGATCAACAATGCCGAATGGCTGCGTTCGTTGAATTACCTCGAGTTCCTGCGCGATGTCGGCCGTCATTTCTCGGTCAACCGCATGTTGTCCTTCGACAGCGTGAAGACGCGCCTTGACCGCGAACAGTCGCTGTCCTTCCTGGAATTCAACTACATGATCCTCCAGGCCTACGACTTCGTCGAGCTTGCCAAGCGCTACGAATGCCGTCTGCAGATGGGCGGTTCGGATCAGTGGGGCAATATCGTCAACGGCATCGATCTCGGTCACCGCATGGGGACACAGCAGCTCTACGCGCTGACCTCACCGCTGCTGACGACGTCATCAGGCGCCAAGATGGGCAAGTCGGCATCCGGCGCGGTCTGGCTGAATGCCGACCTGCTCCCCGTCTATGACTTCTGGCAATATTGGCGCAACACCGAGGATGCCGACGTGCCGCGCTTCCTCAAGCTCTTCACCACGCTGCCGATGGATGAAATCGCACGGCTTTCGGCACTCGGCGGCTCGGAGCTGAACGAGGTCAAGAAGATCCTGGCGACCGAAGTTACCGCGATCCTCCACGGCCGTCCGGCCGCCGAGCAGGCCGCGGAAACGGCGCGCAAGACCTTCGAAGAAGGCGGGCTCTCGGAAAACCTGCCGTCGGTCGATATCCCTGCCACCGAACTCGACGGCGGTATCGGCCTGCTCTCGCTGATGGTCCGCGCCGGCCTTGCCGGCTCGAACGGCGAAGCGCGCCGACACGTCCAGGGCGGCGCGGTGCGCATCAACGACGAGGCGGTCAGCGACGAACGCCGTCTGATCGGCAGCAACGAAATCACCGCCGACGGCGTAATCAAGCTCTCGCTCGGTAAAAAGAAGCACATCCTGATCCGCCGCGCTGCGTAAGCGGATTCAGTTCCGAACGGATATAAAAGCCGGCGTCCGCGCCGGCTTTTCTTTATCCAACTCCTGAGTTGGCGGGTAACCCTCACTCAACGCTTGGCCGAGAAATCGCGTCCATTCGTTCAGCCTCCTGGAAGACATAGGGAGGCGGATTGACGCCTGGCGCGCGCGTCACGCGTGACCACCAGCTGATCGAGAAGGTCGGTGGCGTCACCGTCGCGTCGAGAGGAACCGTCAGCACATGGGCGGAACGAATGAGCTCGGTTGGCCTCAGCCGGTCGCTCTTTTCTGCAGAATGCGAAGCCTCGCCAGCTGCGACGGCGATCACCGCGACCGATAGGAAAGAGACTGTCCGAGCGCACTGCATGGCATCCTCCGACATCGCCCCGACCATTATTTGCTGGCCGGAAGCCGCATTACATCAGAATTACCTAAAATAGGCAAAGCATCATTGCCTGACTGGACAGTATAGGTCTGAATCAGCGGATAAGCCGCACGACAATGACCGCTTTATCGGAACCTTTTCCGCCCGCCGGGATTTGCGACCAGATTGAATTGGAGCGCCGGCATGATCAACGACCTCTGGTATAAGAACGCCGTCATCTACTGTCTCTCGGTCGAGACCTTCATGGATGCGAACGGTGACGGCGTCGGTGACTTTCAGGGGCTGATGCGGCGCCTCGATTATCTCTCCGGCCTTGGCGTGACGGCGATCTGGCTGATGCCCTTCCAGACGTCGCCCGGCCGCGACGACGGCTATGATGTTTCCGACTATTACAATGTCGACCCGCGCTACGGTTCGCTCGGCGATTTCGTCGAGTTCACCCATGGCGCCAAGCAGCGCGGTATCCGCGTGCTGATCGACCTGGTGATCAACCACACCTCCAAGGACCATCCCTGGTTTCAAGACGCCAGAAGCGACCCGCACTCACGCTATCGCGACTGGTACGTCTGGTCTGAGAAAAAACCTGCGAATGCCGATCAGGGCATGGTCTTCCCCGGCGTCCAGAAGACCACCTGGACCCATGACGAAAAGGCCAGGGCCTATTATTTTCACCGCTTCTACGACCACCAGCCCGATCTCAACACCTCCAATCCCGAGGTGCAGGCCGAGATCCTCAAGATCATGGGCTTCTGGATCCAGCTCGGCGTCTCCGGCTTCCGGATGGATGCCGCCCCCTTCATCATCGCGACGAAAGGCGCAGACGTTTCCAAGCTCGTCGAGCAGTTCGACATGCTGAGGAAGTTTCGCGAATTCCTGCAATGGCGCCTGGGCGATTCCATTATCCTCGCCGAGGCCAATATCCTGCCGAAGGACAATTTCGAATATTTCGGCGACGACGGCGACCGCATGCAGATGATGTTCAATTTCCAGGTCAATCAGGCACTGTTTTATGCTCTCGCCAGCGCCGATACGCGGCCGCTGAAGAAGGCGATGGAGACGACGAAACCGCGCCCGGCCACCGCCCAATGGGGTCTTTTTCTGCGCAATCACGACGAACTGGATCTCGGCCGGCTGTCGGAAAAGCAGTGCGGCGCGGTCTTTGCCGCTTTCGGACCTGAAAAGGACATGCAGCTTTACGACAGGGGCATTCGCCGTCGGCTGGCGCCGATGCTCGGCGGCGACCGCCGCAGGATCGAGATGGCTTACAGCCTGCTGTTCTCGCTGCCCGGAACACCTGTCATCCGCTACGGCGACGAGATCGGCATGGGCGACAATCTGGCCTTGCCGGAACGCAATTGCGCCCGCACGCCGATGCAGTGGTCGACGGAACCGGAAGGCGGTTTCACCAAGAGTGGAAAGCCTGTCTCGCCTGTCATCAAGGACGGCCCCTACGGTTTCCAGCATGTCAACGTCGCCGAACAGCGGCGCGATCCAAACTCGCTGCTGAACTGGACCGAACGAATGATCCGGATGCGCAAGGAAGCCCCGGAGATCGGCTGGGGCGATTTCTCCGTGGTCGACACGGGTGACGACGGCGTGCTGGCGCTTCGTTACGACTGGCGGGGTAATTCCGTGCTGATCCTGCACAATCTGCATGCGCAGCCGGCAGAAGTGACCTTCGATCCCGATGTCGGCGAAGACGGACGACAGCTGATCGACATCGCCGATGGTGCGAGCAGCGATGCGGACGAGAAAGGCTTTCACACCGTCAGGCTCGATGCCTACGGCTACCGCTGGTATCGCGTCGGCGGCCTCGACTATCTCCTCAGGCGCAAGGAGATTTAATGCATGTCACCCGCAAGTGTGCAGCGGTTCCGGGATAACGACATGCATCAAAACAAAAAACTAAAGCGCGTCGCATGAATCAAGTTTGATGCGACGCGCTTTAGCTTCTCGGCCGCCTATTGGAATTCGAAGATTTGCCGGAAGACACCCGGCGCGATGATCGACAGCGGATTGATCTGCAGGTTCGGATGGTCGAACTTGCCTGTCAGCTTGAAGGTGATGCCGATCAGGCCGCGGTCGCTGCCATTGCCGAGGATGATGCCGATCAGCGGCAGTTCGGCAAACAGCCGGTTGAGACCGTAGGCCGGCATGAAGGTGCCGGTCATGTCCATGTTGCCCTTGCCGTCGCGCACTATGCCCTGGAATGTCGCGCCGATCTGGTCGCCGCGCAACACGCCGTTTTCGATGCCGATCATGCCACCCCGCGAAACGACCCGGGCAAAGCCACGCTGGAAGCGCTGCGACGAGGTGTCGATGTCGCGCTTGACGGCTTCGTTCAGGCTGCGCTGTTCATTTCCGACAGGCGTCGAGACGATCGATTGCAGCCGTTGTTCGTTGACGATCGAGAAACGGCGCACATCGAGCGAACCGTCCCAGCCGCCCTGCGCCGAAAGGCGGATCGCCAGATTGAGCAGGCCGCCCTGCATGTGCTGGTAGAGGTCGGCGAAACGCGAGACTGCGCCGGCATCGCCGCTGGTGATGTTGATGACGCCGCCGTCCTTCATCTGGCTGACCACGGCCTCGCCACTGTCGGTCACGGCCGAAAAGTTCAGCGCCTGCAGTTTGTCGCCGCGCAGTGACACCTGCGCCTGGAAATTGCCGATCTTCTCGTCGTTGAAGCCGATGACGTTTTTCAGCCTGGCGCGCACCGATACGCCGGTGTCGCCGGCATCCCCGTCATCATCGCCATCGCCCGAGCCGGATTTCAACCGCGCGATGACAGGCCGCGCATCGGCGCTGTCGCCGGAGACCGAAACGTCGAAATTGCCCTTGCTGCGCTTCACCGACAGGGCAAAATCGTCAAGCGAGGAGAGTTTGACGCTGTCGAAATCGGCCGAGATCAGCCCTCCTTTGCCGATGTTCATCGAGCCGTTGGCGCCGAAACCGTCGCCCTTCAGCCGGAAATTCTTGATCTGGGTATTGTCGGCCGGGCCCGATGTTTCGAATTCGGCCGAAGCTGCAATGCCGCTGCCCTTCGACCAGCCGATCCACGGCAGGTCGAGCTGCGACTTGGTGAGATCGAGCTGCACATCCTGCCGGTCGTCGTCGATCCGCGTCAGCACCATCTTGACGCTGCCGCCGATGATGCCGGAAAGGCCGGGTATCAGCTTGTTGCGCTGCTCCTCGGAAAGCGTCGCGGTGATCACCCGCTGCCGCTTCGCGCTGTCGGACGCCTCGACCGGCTCAGTAAGATCGATATCGGCCGGCACGCCGTCGATCTGGGCCTTGGCGTCGAGGGTGATCTGTTTCGGATTGCCGTTCAGCGTCCCGTCGAGATTGCTGATCGTGCGGCCGGAAAACGGCTTGGCAAGATCGATATCGGTGAGCTTCATCGCCGCCGTCCATTCGGCCGGCGGCGGATTTTGCGAGGAGAGCAGGCCGAAATGCGCCTTCACATTCGCCTCGATCCGCCCCTTGAGATCGTCTGGCGTAAAGCCGGCGCGCTGCAGCACCCGGATCGGCCGGTAGGTCAGAAGCTCGCCGACGGCATCGGCTGTCCCGGAAATCGCCAGATCGATATCGGCCATCAGCGGCTTGTCGTAGGTGGCGGGTAGGGTGAACGTCCCCTGCCCGAGGCCGACGGACCGGCCGGAGGGGAAAAACGACGTGCCGCTCTTGATCGCGATCGTCGCAACCGGGCCGGTCAGGTCGAAATGGGCGGCCATGTCGCGAACCGGCGGAATGTCGCCGGCGATGTTCATCCGCGCATCCGCGATGTCGAAGCCGATGCGAATCTGGTTGGCGTCGAGCTTCAATCCCTTGCCGCCGGCCGCCTCGTCCAGCCTGCCGAAGGGAATGAAGACCGAGATGGCGGCGTTGGTGACGGTGCCGCCGAAGAGGTTGCCGTGCACCCAGGTGCGCACCTTGGGCGCCATCCAGAACGGCCAGAGCTGCTTGATCGCCGTCGTCTGCAACTGTGCCGACTGGCCGGCAAAGCTGATCTCCGGTGATTTGCTCCCGAGCTTGACGTGCAGTGCCCCATATAGCGCGCCGAGCGGGCTGGAGACGGTCATGTTGGGAAACAGGAATTCCCGCCCGGCGACCAGGTAGCGGCCCGTCGCCTGGATGTCGAAAGAAAGCGGCTGCTCGCCGGAGCCGCCGGGCGCTGCCGAGCCGCCGCTGACCAGAAGATCGATGCCGAAGCCCTTGCCGGCCTGCGGGTCGAGCTTGTCGAGATCGATCAGCGCGCCGTTGATCGGAACCATGGTCGCGCCGAAGCGGGCGTTCGACCGGGCGATTTCGAGCGTCAGCTTGGCGAAATCATAAACGAGGTTGATCTGCCCGCCCGACAGTTCCTGCGGATCGCCGTCGGCATAGATCTGGCCCGGATCGATGTCGACGGTCGCCGCAAGTGCCGGCTGCACGCCATCGCGTTCCCTGGTGGCCGATACCGTCAAATCGGCAAAGGCGCTGAGCCCCTGCCGGATCGCGCCCTGATCGTTGCGTTTCAGCGCAAAGGGCGTGAGGTCGGCATGCTTGAGCGTCGCCACCACCTTCGACACGTGGCCGGCTTCCTTCTCGGCCAGCACCTCGAGCTCGGCCACCTCGCCGTTCAGCGCCACTTCGCCGGTCAACTGCAGCGAGGATGGGCCGGCATGGGCAAAGACGAGATCGTCGACGACCAGCGACAGCGGACCGTTGGCGGTGTCGGCAAGCTTGATGTTGATGCCGGAGATGCGCACGGAACTGGTCGAGCCGCGCGTGACGACACTGTCGAACATGTCGAACTGCGAGAAGATCTTCTCCATCGCTGCCGGCATGGCGTCGATGCGCAGATCGTCGAGCGTCAAAGGATTGCCGGAGGGCAGCAGCGCGGTATCGAGGGCGATATCGTCGGCTTCGATGTCTGTGACGGCGATGCGGCCGCGGAAAAGCTGCAGCGGATCGAGCCCCAGCCGCACCGAACCCGTCGTCGACAGGTGCTGGCCGCTCTGCTCGTCGATCATGTTGACGTTGCGCGCTTCCAGCGCCAGCCGGAAATCCGAGGTGAAGCGGATGACGGTGGAGCCGACCTCGGCGCGGTAGCGCGGTCCGGCCACGCCGTTCAAGGCCGCCTGCGCCTGCTGCGACAGCGGCTTGTCGAACATGCCGCTCTCGACGGTGAAGACTATTGCGGCGAGGATAAGCAGAATCACCCCCAGAAATCCGGCCGTCAGCTTCGCAGTGCGCCGCATAGGCGAACGCGGCGGCGGGCAATAGACGATGATCGGATCCTCGGCCTGGGCGGACGGCAAGCGGTCCAGCGCAACGATATCCTTCTTGCGAAACGTGACCTTTTCGCCGCGGATGGCTGACATGCGCCTTCGGGCTCTCCCTTTAAGTGAAGAATTGAACCCGGCATGCTGGACGGGTTTCCGTCCACTATATAATTCGGGGAGAGAAAGTGTCATCCACAAACCCGGCAAAAGAAAGGTTTTCCCAATGGCGGTTCCCGGCATCGGCGCCACGGCTCCTGATTTCAACCTTCCCCGCGACGGCGGCGGCCGCATCTCGCTGGCCGAATTCCAGGGTCGGCCGCTCGTTCTGTTCTTCTATCCCAAGGACGATACGACAGGCTGCACCGCCGAATCGCTGGCTTTCACCGCGCTGGCAAGCGAGTTCGAAGCGGCGGGTGCGGCCGTCATCGGCATGTCGCCCGATTCGGCCGCCTGCCATGACAAGTTCATCAGGAAGCACCGTCTTTCGGTAGCGCTCGCCTCGGATGAGGAAAAGACGACGCTGCAGGCCTACGGCGTCTGGAAGGAAAAGAGCATGTACGGCCGCAATTTCATGGGCGTCGAGCGCACCACCTTCCTCATCCGCCAGGACGGCACGATCGCCACCATCTGGCAGAAGGTGAAAGTGCAGGGCCACGCCGAAACCGTGCTCGAGGCCGTGCGGAATCTGGCTGCGTGACCGGCGACCTCGCGATCACCTCGCTGCGCGGCGGCGCCATCGATGCCATCTGCTCCGCCGATCTCGACCGCAAGACGGCGCTTGCGCAGGAAAGCGCCACCCGCTGGTTCGCCCGCCGGGTGTCGCTGCGCTCGCCGCTCGATGCGGCCCTGCCGGAGAGGCCGGGCCGTCCCGACAGGCCGCTGCTGACGCCGCCGACCCAGGTGGAAAAACGCTCGCTGCATACGCTGAAAGGCCGCATCGCCCTGCTCCATGCCATCGCCCATATCGAGCTCAATGCCGTCGATCTGGCGCTTGATATCGTTGCGCGATTCGCCACGGAACAGGTGCCGAATTCCTTCTTCGACGGCTGGATGCAGGTTGCCTTCGAGGAGGCCAAGCATTTTCGCATGGTGCGCGCCCGTCTCAACGATCTCGGCGCCGATTACGGCGATCTCCCCGCCCATGACGGGCTCTGGCAGGCGGCCCATTCGACACGCAACGACCTGACGGCAAGGCTTGCCGTCGTGCCGCTGATTCTCGAAGCCCGCGGCCTCGACGTCACGCCGTCGCTGCAGGCGAAGATGCGCCAGACCGGCGACCTCGAAAGTGCCGCGGTTCTCGACGTCATCTACAACGATGAGAAAGGCCATGTCGCCGTCGGCGCCAAATGGTTCCGCTTCCTCTGCGCCCGGGAGAAGCGCGATCCGGCAAAGGCGTTTCAGGAGCTGGTGCGCGCCAATTTCCGCGGGCCGCTGAAACCGCCCTTCAACGATCTCGCGCGCGCCGAGGCCGGGCTGACGCCGTCCTTCTATCGCTCGCTGGCATCGATCAGCCATGCCTGAAATCGCTGGTATTTTCTACACGGACAGCGACAAAGAAAGCATTCGTTAACCATAAACGTGTCTAATTTTCCGAAAGAGGCGTGGTGCATCAGTCGGGAGAGCCTGCGTGAACAGCGGACATCAGCACCGGGTATTCGGCAGGCGGGCGCAGGAACATATCCTGATCCTCGCAAGCGGCGACAAGGTCCGCCACATGACGGTGCGGCCATGGATGGCCGCTCTCGCCTTCTGCTTCATCGGCGTCTTCTCGATCGGCTATCTGCTGGCCACCTCCTATCTCGTGCTGCGCGACGACTTGATCGGCGCCACCATGGCGCGGCAAGCCCGCATGCAGCACGACTACGAAGATCGCATCGCCGCCCTTCGCGCCCAGGTCGATCGCATCACCTCCCGCCAGCTTCTCGACCAGCAGGTGGTCGAGGATAAGGTCGACAAGCTGATGGAACAGCAGATGGCGCTCACGTCGCGCCATGGCAAGCTCGACAATCTGCTCGACCGGGCCGAAAGCTCCGGGCTGACGGATAGGGACGGCGCCCTGCCCGCGCCGTCTTCGCCCGCCCAGTCCTATGCCCCCGATATCAAGGATAAACGCGCTTCGCTGACCGGCGGCGGCATCGAGGCGATCGAAAAACAGCTGGCGAACGGCGCGCCCGCCGATGCGACGCCCGATAATTCGACACTTGCCTATGTGCCGTCCGCCGAGACGGTCGGCGACCGCGCCGACCGCATCTTCTCGAATGTGACGCTGTCGCTGAAGGGTGTCGAACAGGACCAGCGCAATCGCGTCGAACAGCTGACGAGCGACGCCGGCACTGCCGCCAATGCTATCGGCAACGTGCTGACCCGCTTTAAAATTCCGGTGCCTGAGGAGACTGCGGCGCGGCAGGACGACGATGCCGTCGGCGGCCCCTATGTCGAGCCTGAAAGCAACGACGATTTCAACAATTCACTGGCAGCGCTCGACGGCGCGCTGACCCGGCTGGAGGCCGTGCGCAGCACCGCCGAATCCCTGCCCTTCCGCAATCCCGCTATCGGCAAGGACGTGACCAGCCCGTTCGGCAATCGCCGCGACCCTTTCCTCGGCCGCCTCGCGCTGCATTCCGGCATCGATTTCCGCTTTTCGCCGGGCGAAAAGATCCGCCCGTCGGCGCCGGGCAAAGTCATATCAGCCGGCTGGACCGGTGGTTACGGCAATATGGTCGAAGTCGATCACGGCAACGGCATCTCGACGCGCTACGGCCATATGTCCCAGGTGCTGGTCAAGGTCGGCGACACGGTCGGCCGCAGCGACGTCATCGGCCTTGCCGGCAGCACCGGCCGCTCGACCGGCACGCATCTGCACTATGAAGTGCGCCAGGACGGCCACGCGGTCGATCCAGTATATTTCATGAATGCCGGCCTTAAACTCGCCACCTATATCAAGTAACAGCGCTGAGGTAACCATCGCTTCACTCTGTACCGGGTGCGGCCTCTCTATTTCTTGACTTGCCGGCCATTCGGGGCTATGTCGCGCTGCATTGCGGCATGCAATCCCGCCGACTCGTTCAGAGCTCGGCCGAACCGGAACGGAAACAGTTTTCCCTTTGACGACATTCGCTGACCTTGGCTTGAGCCAAAAAGTGCTATCCGCTGTTACCGACGCGGGCTACACGATACCCACGCCTATTCAGGCGGGAGCCATTCCGTTTGCGCTCGAGCGTCGCGATATTTGCGGCATCGCGCAGACGGGCACCGGCAAGACGGCATCCTTCGTTCTGCCGATGCTGTCGCTTCTGGAAAAGGGCCGGGCCCGCGCCCGCATGCCCCGCACGCTGATTCTCGAGCCGACGCGCGAACTCGCCGCCCAGGTCGCCGAGAATTTTGAAAAATACGGTAAGAACCACCGTCTCAACGTCGCCCTTCTGATCGGCGGCGTTTCCTTTGAAGACCAGGATCGCAAGCTTGAGCGCGGCGCCGACGTGCTGATCTGCACGCCCGGCCGTCTGCTCGACCATTTCGAGCGCGGCAAGCTGTTGATGAGCGGCGTCGAGATTCTCGTCATCGACGAGGCCGACCGCATGCTTGACATGGGCTTCATCCCTGACATCGAGCGCATCGCCAAGATGATCCCGTTCACCCGCCAGACGCTGTTCTTCTCGGCCACCATGCCGCCGGAGATTCAGAAGCTCGCCGACCGCTTCCTGCAGAATCCGGAACGCATCGAAGTGGCAAAGCCGGCATCGGCCGCAAAGACGGTGACGCAGCGCTTCGTCGCTTCCCACAGCAAGGACTACGAGAAGCGCGCCGTTCTGCGTGAACTCGTCCGCGCCCAGACGGAACTCAAGAACGCCATCATCTTCTGCAACCGCAAGAAGGATGTTGCCGATCTCTTCCGATCGCTGGAACGCCACGGCTTCTCCGTCGGCGCGCTGCATGGCGACATGGACCAGCGCTCCCGCACGATGACGCTGCAGAGCTTCCGTGACGGCAATCTCCAGCTGCTGGTTGCCTCGGACGTCGCCGCCCGCGGCCTCGACATTCCCGATGTCAGCCACGTCTTCAATTTCGACGTGCCGATCCATTCCGAGGATTACGTCCACCGCATCGGCCGCACCGGCCGCGCTGGCCGCTCGGGTGCCTCCTTCACGCTCGTCACCAAGCGCGACAGCAAATTCGTCGATGCGATCGAAAAGCTGATCGGCGAGAAAGTGGAATGGCTGAGCGGCGATGTGAACTCCCTGCCGCCGGCAGAAGAAAGCGCCGACAGCGAACGCCCGCGGCGCAACAGCCGCGAGCGTGGCGCCAAGGGTGAACGCGGCGAGCGAGACCGTGGTCGCGGACGTGGCAATCGCAGCGCCCCAGGTCATAAATCTGATAACGACATACAGGATAATGACGTCCAAGTGATTCAGGCAGCACCAGTAAAGGCCGACATCGTGAAAAACGAGCGCAAAGCAGAGCAGAAGCCGCAAAACAATGCGCGCAACAGCCGGCCTTATCCGGCAAACGATGACAGCCGCGACCGCCGCCGCCATCGCGACCATGATGACGGCCCGACCCCGGTCGGCTTCGGCGACGATATCCCCGCCTTCATGCTGATCGCCGGCAGCGCCAAGGTCTGAACAGCCAATGAGTAAGCCCGGTCTCGATTTTCCGGGCTTCGGCGTTGGCCTGGTCATTCTGCGCGACGCCAAAATTCTTCTTTATAAACGCCTGCGCCCACCGGAAGCCGGCTACTGGAATATCGTCGGCGGCAAGGTCGATCATATGGAGCCGGCCGAGCAAGCCGCGCGCCGCGAGGCCGAGGAAGAAACCGGCCTCAAGATCGGCCGGATCGAGCGTATCGCCGTGACCGAACAGATCATCGATACCGACCGCCAGCACTGGATTTCGCTTCTCTATCTCGCCCGCGACGTCGATGGCGAGCCGCAACTGACCGAACCGGAGAAGCTTTCCGATTTCGGCTGGTTTCCGCTGACGGATTTGCCGGAGCCGCTTTCGGCCTTCACCAAGGCGGCGATAGCAGCCCTGCCCTCAGCCGAATGCAGTCAGCGATCGGCCCTCAGCGACGCCTCATAGGCAAGCCGCACCCATTTTGCCATCAGATCTGGATCGTCGTAAGCCTCGTCGGGGATCGACCAGTAGGGCATCTTCACCGGTTTGCCCTTCTTGCCCTCGTAGGTCCATTGCGTCGCGCCGGCGGCGGCAAATTCCGGGGCGCTCGTCTCATCGGCCTTCAGCAGCATCTCGTCGCGCACTTCGAGCGCGATGATGCGCCCGAGATGATAGATGCCCTTGCCGCCGAACATGCGCTTGACCGTGACCGGGCCGAGACCCTGAAACATTTCCTCGATGCCGGCATTGTCCATTCGCTATTCCCTCGAAATCCCGGCCGTAGCGGCCATCACAGCGCGTGATAATCCCGGTTCATATAGATGAGCGCCGGATGCTTTTCGCTGAACCGCACGGCCGCGACCTCGCCGAAGATGACATTGTGCGTCGGCATTTCCTTGATGTCGGTCACCCGGCAATCGAAGGCAGCCAGCGCATCGGCGAGCACAGGCGCGCCGGTGACCAGCGTCTCGAAACGGGCGCTGGCGAAACGCTCGCTATCGGCAAGCGCCGTCCGTCCGGAAAAGGCGTCGGCAACGCCCTGATGATGAGCGCCGAGCGTGTTCAGCACGAAGACGCCGCTGCGGAAAAAGATTTCGTTCTTCGGATTATTGTTGTTGAGGCAGATCAGCACCGAGGCCGGATTGTCAGAGACCGAGCAAGCGGCGGTGATGGTGACACCGCGGCGCAACTCGCCCATCGCCGTCGTCACGAGCTGCACATGGCCGGCATAACGGCTCATGGCGTCTCGATAAAGGCCGGGGTCGATATGCTGCCTGTTCAACACCTGCTTCTCCCGTACGCGCTTTGATCCATGGTTCGACTTGTTATCGCGCCAATATGGCGAGCATCGGTTACCTTTTCTACAATAGGACCAGTGAAAAGCACTGCTTCACGCTTGTTTTTCTTTGACGATCGCAGGCTTGCGGATAAAAGGGCATGGACGATGGCTAGGGGATCTCCGCCTTTCATGATCAACCTGCGTGGCATAGCAGCTTCTCTGGTGCTGCTGGGAGCGGCGGCGCAAGGCCATGCGGCCGGCGTGACGATCGGCGTCGTCGCCCCTCAGAACGGCGCGCTCGCCTTGCTTGGCGCTCAGATTGCCGCCGGCGCCGGTTTCGAGATCCAGCAATCCGGAAACACCCTCGTCGCCATCAACGAGACCTGCGAGGACAATAGCGGCGCTGCGGTTGCGGATGCGCTGGTCGCTGCCAAGGTGCAGGTCGCGGTCGGCTTTCTCTGCAGCGAGACGCTGGAAGGCGCGCTGCCGAAGCTGAAAGACGCGGGCATTCCCGCCATGACCATCTCGGCGCGCTCCCGCATCCTGATGGAGGATGCGCTGAAGAACGGCTGGCCGCTCTTTCGTCTGGCGCCCGCCGACGGCACTGAGGCGGCAAAGATCAACGAAGTGATCCTGAAGGACTGGGCCGCCGATCCGATCGCCCTGATCGAAGACGGCACCATCCATGGCCGCGAACTGACCGAAGCGGTGCGCAACGCCCTGGAACAGAACGGCCTGAAGCCGGTCTTTACCGATACCTACCGGCCGGGACAGGAGCAGCAGATTGCCCTGGTCCGCCGTCTGAAGCGCGCCGGCGCCACCCGGGTCTTCATCGGCGGCGACCGCAACGATGTCGCCGTCATCGCCCGCGACGCCAAGGCGGAAAATATTCCGCTCTCCATTCTCGGCGGCGATGCCATGCGCGCCGCCGACCAGCCGCTGCCGCTTGACCCCGGCGTGCGCGCCGTCGCCCTGCCCGAATATGCCGTACTGCCGGAAGGCACGGCGGCAGCCGAGGCGCTCAGCGCCAAAGGCATCGAGCCGGAAGGTTATGTCCTGCCGTCGCTCGCCGCAGCGCTGATCGCCGGCCAGGCGGCGGAAGCTGCGGCCGCCGCCGGCAAGCCGCTGCAGGAGACGCTCCTCGGCACGACATTCCAGACGCCGGTCGGCGCCATCGCCTTCACTGCTGGGCACGAACTTGCCCAAAACCCCTACCGCCTGCTCGAATGGCGGGGCAATGGCTTTTTTCCACCTCGCGCGCCGACGCAATGAGCGGCGGCCGCCCGTCTTGAAATCGGGCGCCGCGCTCAAACGGCGGCCCACAGGGAGTAAAACTTGATGACGCTGCCCATTCGCATTGCCCCCTCGATCCTCGCGGCGGATTTCGCCAGGCTCGGCGAGGAGGTGCGCAACGTCACGGCCGCCGGCGCCGACTGGATCCATCTCGACGTGATGGACGGGCATTTCGTGCCGAACATCTCTTTCGGTCCCGATGTCATCAAGTCGCTGCGCTCCTATACTTCAGCCACCTTCGACTGCCATCTGATGATCTCGCCGGTCGACGACTATCTCGAAGCCTTCGCCAAGGCGGGCTGCGACCGCATCACTGTCCACGCCGAAGCCGGGCCGCATCTGCACCGCTCGCTGCAGACCATCCGCAATCTCGGCAAGAAGGTCGGTGTGACGCTCAATCCGGCAACGCCGCTGAGCGCCATCGAAAACGTGCTCGACGATGTCGATCTCATCCTGATCATGTCGGTCAATCCCGGCTTTGGCGGGCAGAAGTTCATTCCGGCCATGGCTGCCAAGATCGCCGCCGCCAAGTCGCTGATCGGTGACCGGCCGATCGAACTCGAGGTCGATGGCGGCGTCACGGTGGAAACAGTGTCGGCAATCACGCGCGCCGGCGGCAACGTCCTCGTCGCCGGTTCGGCGATTTTCAAGGGCGCGACAGTCGAGGATTATCGCCGGACCATCGCCGATCTGCGTCAGGCAGCCGAAGGGGCACGATCATGATGAAGCGTCTACTCATCGGCGGCATGCTTGCCGCCGCATCGCCCGGTCTGTCACTGGCCGGAGACATCGCCAATATCCAGCCGATCGGCTTTTCCGCCGACGGCAAGGTGTTCGGATTTCAGGAATTCGGCATCAAGGAGGAAGGCGGCGCTCCTTACTCCAACACCTATTTCATCGATACCGAAAACGGCCAGTATCTCGAAGGCACGCCCTTCCGCACTGAGATGGCCGACAAGGACGCCAATCTTTCCAAGGCGCGGCGGCAGAACCTGACGGCGGCTCGCAGCCAGATGGACAAATACGATCTGCTGACAAATCCGGGCCTGATCGCCGCCTTCAATCCGCCGACCGAACTCGGCTCTCCCGCAAAGACCATCCGTTACACCACGCTTGCGACCGATGGCCCGCCGAAATCGCCTTATACGCTGTCGCTCGGTGAGATGCCGGTGCCGACACCGAAAGATTGCGCAGCAGTCGACAAGCGGGTCCTCGGTTTCAGCCTGCAGATGATCGAGAAACAAGGCGCTCCGAACCGCCAGGCGGCGCGCCAGGCGACGGCGATTCCGGCCGAGCGCGCCTGTTCTGTGGAATACCGGATCGGCGGCGCGGTCGTCTATCAGCCGGAGGCCGGAAACCAGGTTCACATCGCCCTTGTCCTGGCCTTCGACGCCGACAGGAACGGACGCTGGATCGCCGTTCCGGTTCATCCCTGAAGCCGGATCGCCGAAGGATGGATGGCCCGAGCCCGGATCGACCCAGGACAAATCGCTCCAGTAGGGATCGTCTGAGAGCCGCGCGGCCGCCCTACCCCGATCTGATTGCCGGCGCATTGTTCTGGGGCACGCAGATGCTCGCCTCTGCCATGCTCGGTCTGTACCTCCGCAACGGCCTGCAGACGAGCCGGCTTGCCGAAGTCGCCGTGCTCTATTTCGCCGGCGGCCTGTTCGCCTGGCCTTTCGCCCTGCCGGTCGCCCGCTTCTTTGCCTATGACAGGCCGCCGGAAGCGCGTTTCGCCGCCTTTTTCGTGACGCTGACGGCGGCAACGATCGCAATGACCGCCTTCCTCTTCGCCATGGAATACCGGCTCTTCTATTCGCGCTGGCACGCGCCTTTCGGCAGCGTCGTCTGGGCTTTTCAGTTCGTCTTCACCAGCATCAGCGCCGTCTACCAGTTCCTGGTGATCGGCCTGCGCCTTTTCCTGCCGCTCGGTCTCGTCTGCCTTGTCGGCAGCAGTTATTATCTTGCCAAACGCATGCGTTGAGATTGCCGCCCGTCTTTGCTACAGGGGCGCAGACATTCACGCATGAACCTCTTGAAGTGAAGGCAGCCGCCCATGATCCCGCGTTATTCCCGGCCCGAAATGGTCGCCATCTGGTCTCCCGAAACCAAGTTCCGCATCTGGTTCGAGATCGAGGCGCATGCCTGCGACGCGCTGGCCGAACTCGGCGTCATCCCGAAATCGGCGGCAAAGACCATCTGGGAAAAGGGCGGTGCGGCCACCTTCGACGTCGCTCGCATCGACGAGATCGAGGCGGTCACCAAGCATGACGTCATCGCCTTCCTGACCCACCTTGCCGAGATCGTCGGCCCGGATGCTCGTTTCGTCCACCAGGGCATGACCTCATCGGACGTGCTCGACACCTGCTTCAACGTCCAGCTGGTGCGCGCCACCGATATTCTCATCGCCGATATTGACCGCCTGCTGGCGGCGCTGAAAACCCGCGCCTTCGAACATAAGGACACTGTCACCATCGGCCGTTCGCATGGCATCCACGCCGAGCCCACCACCTTCGGCGTCAAGCTGGCGCTCGCCTATGCCGAATTCGAGCGCTGCCGCCAGCGCCTCGTCGCCGCCCGTGAGGAAGTCGCGACCTGCGCCATCTCGGGCGCCGTCGGCACCTTCGCCAACATCGACCCGCGCGTCGAGGAGCATGTCGCCGAGGCTCTCGGCCTGAAGGCCGAGCCGGTCTCGACCCAGGTCATCCCGCGCGACCGCCACGCCATGTATTTCGCCACACTCGGCGTCGTCGCCTCGTCGATCGAGCGCCTCGCAACCGAAATTCGCCACCTGCAGCGCACCGAGGTTCTGGAAGCGGAGGAATATTTCTCGCCCGGCCAGAAGGGCTCTTCGGCCATGCCCCACAAGCGCAACCCGGTGCTCACCGAAAACCTCACCGGCCTCGCCCGCATGGTCCGCTCCTACGCCTTGCCCGCCATGGAAAACGTCGCCCTCTGGCACGAGCGCGATATTTCCCACTCCTCCGTCGAACGCATGATCGGCCCCGACGCCACCGTCACCCTCGATTTCGCCCTCTCGCGTCTCGCCGGCGTCATCGAAAAGCTGCTGGTCTACCCTGAGAACATGGAGAAGAACCTCAACAAATTCCGCGGCCTCGTCCACTCCCAGCGCGTCCTCCTGGCGCTCACCCAAGCCGGCACTTCCCGCGAAGACGCCTACCGCCTGGTGCAGCGCAACGCCATGAAGGTCTGGGAGCAGGGTAAGGACTTTCTGGAAGAGCTGCTTGCGGATGCTGAGGTTCGGGCCGCGCTTTCCGAAGAGGATATTCGCGAGAAGTTCGATCTTGGGTATCACACCAAGCATGTCGATACGATTTTCCACCGAGTGTTTGGGAAGCTGTGAGTTCTCCAAATCGACACTATTGCGGCGCCTTTACGGCGCCGTTTTCATGTCTGCTTCCATTCTGTTATCGCAGTTGTCGCGCCAGCGCTCGCCTATATTTCTCTATCTCCTCACAAGCGGCCGTTGTTTTTGCTTCGGCGCTTTGCCAGCCATAGCGCGCTTGCGCGTCTCCGTCTTTTTCGGCGCAACAGCTTCCGCGGCCTCCGTCGTCCTGCAAGCCTCGGTTTCGCCCCTGCCCTTGGCAGCCTTGGCGACCAGCTGGTCGAGATGTTTCAGTTCCTCCTCGTCGAGGTTTTCGATGCCGATGAAGCGGTTCTCGGCGTGGCTCGTCAGGATCATTTCGTTGAGCTTGGCCTGGATCGCCCTGGTGTCGCGCGTCTGGGCGTTCTGCAACACGAAGACCATCAGGAAGGTGATGATGGTCGTGCCGGTGTTGATGACCAGCTGCCAGGTTTCCGAATAATCGAAGAAGGGGCCGAGTGCCGCCCAGATAATGACGGCGGTCAGCGCCAGGATGAAGATGACGGGCTTGCCCGCCCATTCCGAGATCTTGGTTGCGAAGCGGGCGAACAGATGCTTCATCGAAATCCTCCCACAAGCCGGTGCTGAATAACGCGGCGAGAGGTCCCGAGGTTCCGGGGATCGGCGAAGCTTTAACCTCCGAGGATCGCGAGAGTTCGCGATCCCCGGAAACCTTCGATTACGCGGGCTCCCGCGCAATCAGCTTGCGATAAAGATGCCAGGTCGCATGGCCGACGATGGGAATGACAAGCGCAAGCCCGGCAAAGACCGGGATCGTGCCGATGACGAGCAGTGCAGCGACGATCAGGCCCCACAGCAGCACCGGCACCGGATTGGCGATCGTCGCGCGGATCGAAGCGACGACGGCAGCCACCGCTCCGACATCGCGGTCGAGCAACAGCGGAAAGGTGATCACGGAGATCGCCAGCACGACGAGCGCGAAGACGAAGCCGATCAGATTGCCCCAGATGATCAGCTGCATGCCTTCGGGCGTGCCGAAGACCTGGCGGAAGAAATCCGCCATGCTGCGCGGAAACACTTCGCCAAGCAGATTGCTGTAGAGCGTCTGCGCCGTCACCAGCCAGACGACGAAAATGCCGCAAAGCATCAGCCCGACTGCGACGATCGACGGCAGCGCCGGCGAATGGCGTACCTCGAGCGCATGCGTCCAGGAGCTATCGAGGCCGGCTTCGCGCCGGCGGCTGATCTCGTAGAGGCCGATCGCGGCGATCGGGCCGATCAGCACGAAACCTGCCATCAGCGGAAAGACCATCGGCAAAAGGTTGGCGCCCGACGTCCATAACGTCAGGAAGACGCCGGCAATCGGGTACATCAGGCACAGGAACACGTAGTGGGACGGTTTCTCCATGAAATCGTCGTAACCGCGCTTCAGCGCGTCGAAGACGTCGGCGATACCGATGCGATTGACAACGGGCCGTGCGAAGCTTTCGCTAGAACCCGTCATGACATGAAATGCCGCCATGGCTTTCTCCTCCTCAGCCGAGACCTGGTCGGCGGCGGACACGCAATCGGCGGGCAAGCCGACACGAAATCCGCAACCGGCACTGGAGCAATATAGCAAACCAAAACGGCCGTGTCGCTCTCTCCCTTCACATCCCCTCTTGACATCTTGGGCGGGCCTTCTCACATCGGCGGCACTATGAAAGCCTCAGACGCAGATATCCTCATCATCCCCGGCTACACCAATTCCGGCCCGAGCCACTGGCAAAGCCGCTGGGAGGCAAAGCTCAGCACGGCGCGGCGCGTCGAACAGAATGAATGGACAAAGCCGGTCCGCGAGGACTGGATCGCCCGGATCGCCGAGGAAGTGAACGCCTCGACCCGCCCGGTCATCCTCGTCGCCCATTCGCTCGGCGTGACCTCGGCAATCCACGCCATCCCGCATTTCCGCAAGCCGGTGGCCGGCGCCTTCTTCGTCGCCCCGCCCGATGTTGCCAATCCCGATATTCGCCCGAAGCACCTGATGACCTTCGGCCCCTACCCGCGCGATCCGCTGCCCTTCCCGTCGATCACGGTGGCGAGCCGCAACGATCCGTTCGGCAGCTACGAACACGCCGACGATATCGCCAGCAGTTGGGGCTCCTTCCTCGTCGATGCCGGCGAGGCAGGACATATCAATGCCGATTCCGGTCACGGCCCCTGGCCCGAGGGCACCATGGTCTTCGCTCAGTTCCTCAGCCGGCTCTCCGCCTGATAGAGGAAACCGGCCCTTCTCGATAATTCAGCAAGTGCTTTCTAAGTCTTTCTTAATGGAATGACAGCAAACTGCGCCGAGATGAAATAAGCGAGAATGCCCGTGAAGAAAGCCCATCCAGAGGCCGATGATTCCACGGCGGCTGAGGCAGGCGTCGGCAGCGTGGCCGATGACGATTCCGACCTGGCAGAACGGGAGAGCCGGTGGAACCATGCGCTCGTCGGCTCCGGCCTCGGCGTCTGGGATCACAACTACCGTCTCGACCGGAAATATTATTCGCAGACCTGGAAGACCATGCGCGGCATGGCGCCCGACGAGGAGGCTGCCGGCGATTACGATGCCTGGCTGGCCCTCGTCCATCCCGATGACCGCGATTTTGTCGTCCATGCCATCGACCGGCAAAATGCCGGCGATCCGGATTACCAGATCTTCGAATATCGCGAGCGCCACAGGGACGGCCACTGGATGTGGATCGACTGCCGCGGCGCCTGCGTGGAATGGGACGAGAGCGGCGTGCCGACGCGCATCGTCGGCACGGATACGGATATTACCGCCCGCAAGGAGGCCGAGGATACGCTGTCGCGCCTGTCGCGCCGGCTCGACCTGGCGCTGGAGATTTCCCGCATCGGCGTCTTCGAAGCGGATATCGAGAATGATACCGTCGAATGGGACGAGCGCCTCATCGCCATTTACGGGCTGAAGGGCGCCTCGCGGCCAATTGCCAGCGATGTCTGGGCAAAAAGCCTGCATCCCGACGATCGCGAGCGCGTGCTCGGCTTGTCCGACCGCAGCGTCGAAAGCGGCAGTGATTTTCAGCAGGAATACCGCATCATCCGCGGCGACGGCGCCGAACGCGTCATCCGCGCCCGCTCGGCCTTCTTCGTCGACGGCAACGGCCACCGCAAGCTGATCGGCGCCAATTGGGACGTCACCGAGGAGGTCGCGCTCCGCAACGAGCTGCAGCGCGCCAAGGATCTGGCCGAGGCGCATAACCGCGAACTCGAGGCCGCCAAGGAGAGCATCGAGCGCCTGGCGCTGCACGATTATCTCACCAGCCTGCCGAACCGACGCTATCTCGACAAGATGCTGGACGAGCGCTCGGCCGAATGCCGGGCCAAGGGCTTGGGGCTGGCGATCCTGCATATCGATCTCGACCGCTTCAAGCAGATCAACGACACGCTCGGCCACCGGGCCGGCGACGCCATGCTGCAGCATGCCGCAAGCGTGCTCAGAAACTCCGTCCGCGCCGCCGATTTCGTGGCCCGCATCGGCGGTGACGAATTCGTCATCCTCTGCACCGTCGATCCCGCGTCGAAGAAGATCGCCAGCCTTGCCGAACGGATCATTCGCGAATTGCGCAAACCGGTCCGATATGAGGGGCACGACTGCCGTTTCGGGGCCAGCATCGGCATCGCCGTCGACAGCGGGCCGACGCTCGACGCCAAGCAGATGCTGCTCGATGCCGATATCGCGCTCTATCGCGCCAAGGGCCTGGGCCGCAATCGTTTCGAATTTTTCTCCGCATCCGACCGCCGCGACGTCATCTCGGCCAAGCACCTTGCCGACGAGATCCTGATCGGCCTCGAGCGCAACGAATTCGTGCCCTTCTATCAGCTGCAATTCGATGCCCGCACGCTGGATGTCGTCGGCGTCGAAACGCTTGCCCGCTGGCAGCACCCCGTGCACGGGCTGCTGGCACCAGACCGCTTTCTGGATATCGCCGAGGATCTCGACGTCGTCTCGACCATCGACGCCCTGATCCTGGAGCGCGCCATCGCCGATCGCCGCGCCTGGATCAAGGACGGGCTGACCGTTCCGAAGATATCGGTCAACGTTTCCGCCCGGCGGCTTGCCGATCCCGATCTCGGCAAGAAGCTCCGCGCCCTGAAGATTGCGCCCGGCACCTTCGCCTTCGAATTGCTGGAATCGATCTCGCTCGACGATTGCGACGAGGCGGTCGCCGCCAATCTGAAAAAGCTGCGCAAGCTCGGCATCGACATTCAAATCGATGATTTCGGCACCGGCCATGCATCGATCGTCAGCCTGTTGCGCTTGAGCCCGAAGACGCTGAAGATCGACCGCGAGCTGATCCGGCTGCTGCCGCAATCGGCCGAGCAGCGCAAACTCGTCGGCTCGATCATCGATATCGGCCGCTCGCTGAACATCCTTGTCATCGCCGAGGGTGTCGAGACTTCAGATCATATCCGCATTCTCGAAGAGCTCGACTGCGACACGCTGCAGGGTTACGCGCTCGCCCGGCCGATGCCGGCGATGCAGATCCCCTCCTTCATCCGCGCTGGCAGCTGGCGCCACGGCCAAGTCGCCGCGCGCGCTCTGCAGACGCAGCTTCGCCGCGAGCTTGGAAGCAGAGCCGCCAAATAAAGACCTGCACAAGCAGCCCGCCATTTCGCCGTCATTTCACCGTATCGGAAAAGGCGCTAGACTCGTCTTGCGAATTCATTCGATTCTCTTGGCGGTATTCCGTAAAATCTGGAAACCGGGGAAGGAAGGATAGGCGGATTGTGAAACTCACTCTTTTCCTTTAAGGGGACGCCACGAGATCGATCCACTCGCGCTATCCCAAGAGCGCCAACAACAGAGAATGACCACGATGAACCGTCGCCGCCGTATCTACGAGGGCAAGGCAAAGATTCTGTATGAGGGCCCGGAACCGGGCACTTTGATCCAGTTCTTCAAGGACGATGCCACTGCCTTCAACAAGAAGAAACACGAAGTCATCGACGGCAAGGGCGTCCTCAACAACCGCATTTCCGAATATATCTTCAGCCATCTGAACAAGATCGGCATCCCCACCCATTTCATCCGCCGGCTCAACATGCGCGAGCAGCTGATCAAGGAAGTGGAGATGATCCCGCTGGAGATCGTCGTGCGCAACGTCGCCGCCGGTTCGCTTGCCAAGCGTCTGGGGATCGATGAAGGCGTGGTCCTGCCGCGCTCCATCATCGAATTTTACTACAAGTCAGACGCGCTCGACGATCCGATGGTCTCCGAAGAGCACATCACCGCCTTCGGCTGGGCCAATCCGGCCGAGCTCGACGACATCATGGCGCTCGCCATCCGCGTCAACGACTTCATGACCGGCCTCTTCCTCGGCGTCGGCATCCAGCTCGTCGACTTCAAGATCGAATGCGGCCGCCTCTTCGAAGGCGATCTGATGCGCATCATCCTCGCCGACGAAATCTCACCGGACAGCTGCCGGCTCTGGGATATCGAGACCCACGAGAAGATGGACAAGGATCGTTTCCGCCGCGATCTCGGCGGGTTGCTCGAAGCCTATTCCGAAGTTGCGCGCCGTCTCGGCATCATCAATGAAAACGAGCCTGTGCGCGGCACCGGCCCGGTTCTGGTCAAGTAAGGCAGGAAAGACAAAGTGATCAAGGCTCGTGTCACCGTCACGCTGAAAAACGGCGTTCTCGATCCGCAGGGCAAGGCTATCGAAGGCGCGCTCGGCGCCCTCGGCTTCTCGGGCGTCGGCCACATCAGACAGGGCAAGGTCTTCGACCTGGAACTGGAAAGCGCCGACAAGGCCCAGGCCGAGGCCGACCTCAAGGCCATGTGCGAGAAGCTCCTCGCCAACACGGTCATCGAGAACTACGCGATCGCGATCGACTGACGATCACCGACCCGTCGTCCGGCGGACTTTTAGGATTTGGCGTCATGACGCAGGCAAAGCTGGAGACGGAAGTCTCGAAATATATGAGCTATGTTCTGCGTCACGCGCCTGAAGCCGCCGGTTTGACGCTCGATGCCGAGGGCTGGGTGTCGTTCGATGAACTCGAAAAGGCGCTGACGTCGAAATACGACGTTTCCCGAGCCGACATTATCGAGATCATCGAAAACAATCCGAAGAAGCGCTTTACTCTTGCCGACAACAGAATTCGCGCCAATCAGGGTCATAGCGTCGACGTCGATCTCGCATTGACCCCGGTGGAACCGCCAGCGGCTCTTTATCACGGCACGTCTTCTGCCAACTGGCATTCGATCGAGTGCGAAGGCTTAAAGAAGATGCAGCGTCATCACGTTCATCTCTCGGCGGATGTCGAAACCGCAAAAATCGTCGCAACGCGCCGCAAGGGTGAATATCTCATCCTGCGTGTCGATGCGGCCCGCATGTTTTCAGAGGGCCATTCTTTCTTTGTCTCCGACAATGGAGTATGGCTCGCCGAAAGCGTTCCAGTTCAATATCTTTCGCCAGACGCGGGGACCCCATGAAATCAGCCGTCGTTCAACTTCCGGGCCTCAACCGCGACCGCGATATGATCGCCGCCCTGACGAAGATTTCCGGCAAGCCGCCGGTGACGATCTGGCAGACGGAAACCGAGATCCCCGATGTCGACCTGATCGTCATCCCCGGCGGCTTCTCCTATGGCGATTACCTGCGCTGCGGCGCGATCGCCGCCCGCATGCCGGTCATGCAGGCGATCATCGACAAGGCTGAAAAAGGCGTGAAGGTGCTCGGCGTCTGCAACGGCTTCCAGATCCTCGTCGAGGCCGGCCTGCTGCCTGGCGCGCTGATGCGCAATGCTTCGCTGAAATTCGTCTGCCGCGAAATCAAACTCGAAGTCGTCAATGCCGAGACGGATTTCACACGCGCCTACGCGCAGGGCCAGATCATCCGCAGCCCGGTTGCCCATCACGACGGCAATTATTTCGCCGATGAAGCAACGCTGGCGGCAATCGAAGGCAATGGCCAGGTGGTGTTCCGCTATGCCGAGGGCACCAACCCGAACGGCTCGGTCAACGACATCGCCGCTGTTATGAATGAAAAGGGCAACGTGCTCGGCATGATGCCGCATCCCGAAAACCTGATCGAAGCCGCCCATGGCGGCTCGGACGGCCGCGGCCTGTTCGCCTCGGCGCTCGATGTCATTGCCGCCTGAAATCCTCTCATCCGGATCTGGAGCAAGATCGATGCGCCCTCGCCTTTCCCTAGCAAATGCCGCCCTGCTTGCCGCTCTCGCAGCCATGGTCGCGGCCTGCCAGTCCACGCCGGCGCCGACAGGTCCGAACCGCGCCGCGCTGCCGACGATGGAGCGCGTTGCGCTCGGCGCCAATGCCTGCTGGTTCAAGTCGGGTGATCCGGCTTTTGCCGCCTATAAGCTTGCGCCGGAGCTCAACTCCTTCTCCGGCCGCCCGCGCATCCTGCTCGTCCACAAGGGTAGCCCGGAAAGCCGGCCGCTGCTCGTCGTGCAGGCCGAGGGAAGCCCGTCGCATGTCCAGGCCTTCGGTCCGATGATGTCGGATCCGGTCGCCGGCCGCATCGCCGCCGACGTCAATCGCTGGTCCGGCGGCAGCAAGGCCTGCAGCTGATCGCGCCAATCGCTTTCCGCGCCGTCAGTCCCAGAAGAACGACTTGCCGACTTCGCGCGCGGCATCGGACTGCGACACCCCGATATCCTTGAGTTCGCTCGCCGTCAGGTTTCTCAGTGCCCGCCGGCCTTCTCGCTTCTGATGCCAGAGAAGCACCGCCGCCCAGACCCGGCCCAAGCGCGTCGTCGCCTCGGCAGGTGCATGGGGAAGGACAATTTGTCTCCGATCCTCGTAGGAGACAATAGGTACAATCGGCATTTTGATCTCAGGCAAGGCAGACATTCCAGGAATCCTCTCGGTTATCCGTTGGAATTGACTCTTAATCTTGACAAGGACAATGTGACAATATAGTCAATTGTCACCATGACAAATTGGCTTCCTGATCTTTCCCGCGGCTCCGGGCCGGTCTATCTCCGGCTTGCCGACAGCATCGAATCCGCCATATCGAGCGGCGCCCTGCCCGCCGGCAGCAAATTGCCGCCGCAACGCAATCTCGCTTACGATATCGGGGTGACAATCGGCACGATCGGCCGCGCCTATGCGCTGGTGCACGAGCGCGGCCTGGTCGCCGGCGAAGTCGGGCGCGGCACCTATGTGCTGAACCGCTCGGAGACGCCGCCCGGTGAACAGGCCGACCCGTTGACCGTTTCGCTTGGAAGCACCCGCCTCCGCGATGCGCCGGCAAATAAGATCCGTTTCGACACCACCGCCGCTCCCGACCTCGGCCAGGGCAAGATCATAGCGGGCATCCTGTCCGAGATCGGTGAGGAGCATCTTGCCGAAATCTCCTCCTATTCCCGGAGTTTTCCGGGCAACTGGTTCGAGGCGGGCCGCCGTTGGCTTGCTCGCAGCGGCTGGACGCCGGAAGCCGAAAACATCGTGCCGACACTCGGCGCCCACGCGGCCGCGGTCGCCGTCATCGCCGCCGTCTCGGCCCCGGGCGACAAGATCGTCTTCGAGGACCTCACCTACACGCAGGTCAGCCGCAGCGCCCGCCTGCTCGGCCGCCGCACGCTGACGGTCGATTCCGATGAACACGGCATGATCCCGGAGGATTTCGAGCGGCTCTGTCAGCAGCAGCATCCGAAGCTTGCCTTCCTGATGCCGACCATCCACAATCCCACCGTGACGATCATGCCCTATGAACGGCGTGCGGCAATTGCTGCAATCGCCAGGAAGCACGGCGTCTGGCTGATCGAGGACGATCTCTACGGCGGCATGGCCGACGATGACACACCGCTCATCGCCTCGCTTGCACCCGATCGCACCTTCCTCGTCAGCGGCCTGTCGAAATCCGTCGCCGCCGGCGTGCGCGGCGGCTGGGTCGCCTGCCCGCCGCATTTTGCCCAGCGCATCAGGGTGACGCACAGGATGATCACCGGTGGCCTGCCCTTCATCCTGGCGGAAACCTGCGCGCGCCTGGTCGAAAGCGGCACGGCGCACGCGATCCGCAAGCAGAGTGTCGAAGAACTCTCCCGGCGCGTCCGGCTTGCCCGCGAACAACTGCAAGGCTTCGATTTCCAATCGCACCCGCACGCGCCGTTCCTCTGGCTGAAACTGCCGGAGCCATGGATGTCCGGCACGTTCAAGAACGCCGCTTACCGCGATGGCGTGCTGGTCGATGACGAGGACGAGTTCAAGGCGGCGCGTGGCGAGAAAATCTATCACCGCGTTCGCATCGGCTTCTCCTCGCCGAAGTCGGAACAGGAACTGGTCTCCGGCCTGATGATCCTGCGCCGGCTGCTGGAAAACGGCGGCTCCGCCTATGACGGTGAAATATGAGGTGTTGCAAATACACGTCATAGATCCGAAAAACCGCCGGGGCCTATTCGCGGTGCTTTACCGACCGAACCTCCATGCTACCTCTTTGTTATTCCCGCCTGACGCGAATCAAAAGGACAGCAGATGAGGGTCGACTTCGGAAGAATCGCGTTGCGTTTTTTGAGTAGGGCTTCAGTGGCAGTGGTAGCCGGCACCTTGGCGGCAGGTTCGGCCAATGCCGGCGAGCAGATATTCGACGAACTGCGTTTCGGCCTCTCGACCTCGGTGCAATCCGGCCATTCCAGAGAAGACGGCGTCTTTCCCGAGATCACCGCTCTTTTCGATCCTTTCGGCTACGAGTCTTCAGTCGGCTGGCAGCAGCAGTTGTTGCACCCCCGTGTTCATCTCGGCACCTCGATCGGTACCTCGGGCGAGGCCAGTCAATTCTTCACAGGCTTCACCTGGACGGTCAATTTCAACGAGAAGCTCTTTGCCGAAGCCGGCTTCGGCGGCGTCATCCATACCGGCGACCTCGAAGGCGATGATGACGGCCCGGAACTCGGCTGCCGGGTCCTCTTCCACGAATATGCCGGGGCCGGCTACCGTTTTACCGCGCATTGGAACGTGATGGCTCAGATCGCCCACTCTTCGCATGCCAATCTCTGCGACGGCCCGAACGACGGCATGACACGCGCCGGGCTGCAGGTCGGCTACAAGTTCTGACCGATTGCCGCTTTGAGAAAAGAACCTGCCTGCCCCTGTGAACTGACCCCGAAGTTGGGTGTCCAACTTTCGGGGGTCAGTTCACTGTGTTGATGGCTGGCTTTTTTCTGTCGCGCGCGGCCGCTACATAAGCTAAAGACAGCGCAAAACGCGCCAGGGACTTTCCGCTCATGACCATTCCAAACACCATCCCGATCACGCCGGAACTCATTGCGGGCCATGGCCTGAAGCCGGACGAGTATCAGCGCATTCTGGATCTGATCGGCCGCGAACCGACTTTTACCGAGCTCGGCATCTTCTCGGCCATGTGGAACGAGCACTGCTCCTATAAATCCTCGAAGAAATGGCTGCGCACGCTGCCGACCAAGGGGCCGCGCGTCATCCAGGGCCCGGGCGAAAATGCCGGCGTGGTCGATATCGATGACGGCGATTGCGTCGTCTTCAAGATGGAGAGCCACAACCATCCCTCCTATATCGAGCCTTACCAGGGGGCTGCGACCGGCGTCGGTGGCATCCTGCGCGACGTCTTCACCATGGGTGCGCGTCCGATTGCCGCGATGAACGCGCTGCGCTTCGGCGACCCTGATCATCCGAAGACCCGCCACCTCGTCTCCGGCGTCGTCTCCGGCGTCGGCGGCTACGGCAATTCCTTCGGCGTGCCGACGGTCGGCGGCGAAGTCGAGTTCGATGCACGCTACAACGGCAACATCCTCGTCAACGCCTTTGCCGCCGGCATCGCCAAATCCAATGCCATCTTCCTCTCCGAGGCCAAGGGCGTCGGCCTTCCGGTCGTTTATCTCGGCGCCAAGACCGGCCGCGACGGCGTCGGCGGTGCGACGATGGCTTCGGCCGAATTCGACGAATCAATCGAGGAAAAGCGCCCGACCGTTCAGGTCGGCGACCCCTTCACCGAAAAATGCCTGCTCGAAGCCTGCCTCGAGTTGATGCAGACCGGCGCCGTCATCGCCATCCAGGATATGGGTGCGGCCGGCCTCACCTGCTCAGCCGTCGAAATGGGCGCCAAGGGCGATCTGGGCATCCTGCTCGAACTCGACAAGGTGCCGGTGCGTGAAGAGCGCATGACCGCCTATGAAATGATGCTGTCGGAAAGCCAGGAGCGCATGCTCATGGTGCTGCAGCCGGAGAAGGAACAGGAAGCCAAGGCGATCTTCGTCAAATGGGGCCTCGATTTCGCCATCGTCGGCAAGACCACGGATGACCTGCGCTTCCGCGTGATGCATCAGGGCGAGGAAGTCGCCAACCTGCCTATCAAGGATCTCGGCGACCAGGCGCCGGAATATGATCGCCCCTGGCGCGAGTCGGGCAAACAGGCTCCGCTCCCCGCCAATCTAGTCGCCGCCCCCAAGGATTACGGCCAGGCGCTGCTGCAACTCGTCGGCTCCGCCAACCAGTCGAGCCGCCGCTGGGTCTATGAGCAATATGACACGCTGATCCAGGGCAATTCGCTGCAACTTCCGGGCGGCGATGCCGGCGTCGTGCGCGTCGACGGCCATCCGAGCAAGGCGCTCGCCTTCTCCTCCGACGTGACGCCGCGTTATGTCGAGGCCGATCCGTTCGAAGGCGGCAAGCAGGCGGTCGCCGAATGCTGGCGTAACATCACCGCAACCGGCGCCGAGCCGCTCGCCGCCACCGACAATCTGAACTTCGGCAATCCCGAAAAGCCCGAGATCATGGGCCAGTTCGTCCAGGCGGTGAAGGGCATCGGCGAGGCCTGCCGGGCGCTCGACTTCCCGATCGTCTCAGGCAACGTCTCGCTCTACAACGAGACCAACGGCGTCGCCATCCTGCCGACCCCGACGATTGCAGGCGTCGGCCTGCTGCCGGATTGGCGCAAGATGGCCCGCATCGGTGCTGCCAACGACGGCGACAAGGTGATCATGATCGGCGTCGACGGCAGCCATCTCGGCCAGTCGGTCTATCTGCGCGATGTGCTCGACAGCCGCGAAGGCCCCGCCCCCGAGGTGGATCTGTTTGCCGAGCGCCGCAACGGCGATTTCGTCCGTTCCGTCATCCGCAACGGCCAGGCGACCGCCTGCCACGATATTTCCTCGGGCGGCCTTGCCGTCGCGCTTGCCGAAATGGTCATGGCATCGGACAAGGGTCTGGCGATCGATCTCGGCGAAGGCAAGGGTGCGCCGCATGCACTGCTCTTCGGTGAGGATCAGGCGCGCTACGTGCTGACGGTCCCGGCCGATGTCGCCGATTTCCTCTGCGCCAATGCCGAAGGTGCGGGCGTTCCCTTCCGGCGTCTCGGCACGGTCGGGGGGACGGCGCTTACCGTTGGCGATCTCATCTCGCTGCCGATTCAGCAATTGCGCGATGCCCATGAATCGTGGTTCCCTGATTTCATGGAAGGCCGCGGCGAACTGGCTGCGGAATGATGCGCAAGGAGTAACGATCATGGCCATGAAACCCGGCGATATCGAAGACATGATCAAGGCTGGGATTCCCGGTGCCAAGGTGACGATCCGCGATCTGGCGGGCGATGGCGACCACTACGCCGCCGAAGTCGTCGCCGAAGTCTTCCGCGGCAAGAGCCGCGTGCAGCAGCACCAGATGGTCTACGAGGCGCTGAAGGGCAATATGGGCGGCGTCCTGCACGCGCTGGCGCTGCAGACCTCGGCGCCGGAATAGGGTTTTGTCGGTATTGGAATGCTCCACCGGCCGCGAGACGGCGGGCCATCGCACGCCCATCGACCGGGCGTGGATCCTCGGCTCAAGGCCGAGGATGACGGAGTGCGGGGTTAGTGCTCCGCCAAACGCAAAGAAGCCTCCCGCATACGGAGCTTGGCGCACAGGTAAACTATCCGCCCTGACTAATATCCGACGCATTGTCCCAGTGTGCCGACAGCGAGTTTGGCGGCGCGCCAACCCCGCTCTCCGTCATCCTCGGCCTTGAGCCGAGGATCCATCCCGCTATCCGCGGATGCCACGCAGTTAGCAGAGCAAGCCCCGCAGATAACCCCGCCCCTCACCCCGGCATCCTCTTCTCATCCGCACTCGCAAACACCAAGGCTGGCATCGGACCCGACGTCATCAGCGTGAAATCGAAGGGCGCCTTGAGATCGGGGCCTAGCACATATTGCCGGTGAACGCGCAGCTGGTCTTTGCGGATCCGGCGGTAGCGCTCGCGCGTCAGCATCTGCTTGACGCGGATCAGGATCATCTTTGCCGCAGGTGCATCCGCATGGCCGGCAACGGCGACGACCGGAACCTTGTAGAAATTGATCGAATCCGTCAGGCACTGCACGTCGAGCCAGGAAATCTCCGGACAACGCGCGATCAAGCCGACGCGGGCACGCAGCTGCGTTGCCGATGACAGCAGCGCGCATTGCAGGATGGCGCTGCCGAGGGTGGCGAACACCACGCGTTTGCCCTTGAAGATCTCCGGCTCCCTTTCCAGCAATATGCCGATGACATGGGCGGCAACGCTCGATCCCATGCTGTGCGAGGAGATCACATATTCGTCCGCCTCTTGAGCCAGCGCCTTACGCACGGCAGCGGCCCGATCTTCCAGCCAGTCGCTGAAATCGGCCCGGTCCATGCGGCCGAGCGCCACCGCCATTTTCCAATCGGCAAAAAGATGCAGCGTATGAAAGCGTTCGGAAAACGGCAGGAAGGCGAAGATGAAGAAGCAAAGCGCCAGCGGTCCACTCCAGAGCATGTGCCAGGGCGCCAAGCCGAGACTATAGGGCAAGATGGCGATCTGCGCCGTCAGCGCGATCGCCAGCGCCGTCAGCAGGAACGGGAAGAGGAAAAACAGGCCAAAGCGCCAGGCGTGGCGGAAATATCCGCGCATGCCGCCGTCCAGCATGATCTGGGCGCAACTGCGGAAGCCCGCAATGATCTGGCTCAGCGTATTGCCGCTGCGCAGCCGGCTTACCAGCACGTCGTGATCGACCATGTGGATCCGGCTCTTCGTCTGCCAGCCGAGGGAACCGGTTGCCGCGGGCGCCGTGTCGCCGCCCGTCGTGACCTCGAAACTGAGCGGGTCGCTTCCTGCAGCAGGCGCTCCGATCGCAACCGAATAGCCCCAGACGGCAGCGCTCTGTTTGGCGGAACGCTCGTAGCGCGCCCTGTGGGCGGCGCCATCGAGCGGTTCGAAGCCGGGGAAATGCACGACGACCCGCGTATCGATCAGTTTCATTCCACCTTCCAGCCGGGCAAATGGCCGGCATGTTGCTGCGATCCTACTGCTCCGCCGCAAATATCGGCAAAAAAGCAGTCCTGGTCTCGAAGCCGTCTTGCTAACCGAACTCTTCCGGAATTCAATAGCAGGCATGTCGTTTCCACCACGAACGGAGGGGTTTTGTGGCCGATCTCGTCAAAGAACTGATATCAGGCGTCGTCGACAGCGTGCTGAAGGAAATCCTGAAGAAGACCACCGGCCGCGCCACGACGAAGCGCAAGAAGCGTAAAACGCGCAGTTCGTCGACAACGGCTGCAGCGCGCAAGCCAGCCTCGACCGCCCGCAAGACGGCTGCGGGCAAGCCCGCCCGCAAACAGGTCAGCAAGCGCCGCACCGCCGCCGGCCGCAGCCGCCAGCGCCGCAGCTAGCCGACAGTTGGTGCCTTTGCCGGCGCCGACCTTGCAGATTTCCATATCCCGGACCGGCTCGATGCCGCGGCAACAAAAGCCGGCGCCCGCCTATGCCGATGTCAAACGGATTGTCAGGATGGAGCGCGGCACCACTGCCTCCACAAGGTTTTTTGGGGGCCTGGACCGATGAAACGCATTCTAAAAATCGTCCTCGCGGCGCTGGTTGCGATCTGTCTTGTCGCCATTGTCGGCATCTACGCCTTGTCGGAGATGCGCCTTTCCAGGACCTATGAGGTCGCGGCCGCCGATTTTGCCGTCAAGACAACGCTGCCCCCTGAGGAAGCCGAACGCCGCGCCCGCACGCTGATGTGCGGCGGCTGTCATCACGATGCCGGCAACATCCTGCTCGACGAGCCGGGCGTCGGTCGCATCGTCGCGCCGAACCTGACCCGCTTGGTGCCCATGTACAACGACGCAGAGCTCGTGCGTCTCATCCGGCATGGCGTCAAGAAGGACGGCACCGGCGCCGTCATCATGCCGGCCGGCAATTTCGCCAATATCACCGACGACGACATGGCAGCACTCATCGCCTGGCTGCGCAGCCTGAAGCAGCTTCCCGACGCCGTAGCCGGAGGGACGCAATGGGGACCGCTCGGCCGAGTGGGGCTGGCGCTCGACAAGATTCCCTTCGAGGCCGATCTGGTGCCGACCGCCATCACCCCCGCCGCCACGCGCCCGGCCGATATCGGCGAATATGCCTTCATAACCGACTGCAGCCATTGTCACAATCTCGATACGGCAAAGCAGTCCGAAGCTTTTTTCGCCCCGGCGCTGAAGCCCCTGGCGCAATCCTATTCGGCTGCGGATTTCAAGACGCTGCTGCGGACCGGCAAGGGTGTCGGAGGCCGTGATCTCGGCGTGATGACGCAGGTTTCGCAATGGGATTTCCGCTATTTTACGGATATCGAAATCGAACAGATTCAGGCCTATCTCACTCGGCAACCGTAACACGACGGCAACAATGCCGGAGTGGTCTGACCAAATTGTCTTTTTTTGGTTGGGGCGGCTGGAATTCCTGCCGTCGCATGCTATCTAAAGGCAACGATTGAAACGGCGGGCCTTTAACCCGCCTGTTGAAAGGATCAGGTCCTATGAGCGGCATTCACGAATTCATCGACAACGAAATCAAGAGCAACGACGTCGTCCTCTTCATGAAGGGCACGCCGCAGTTTCCGCAGTGCGGTTTCTCCGGACAGGTCGTGCAGATTCTCGATTATATCGGTGTCGACTACAAAGGCGTCAACGTGCTCGCCGATTCGGATATCCGCCAAGGGATCAAGGAATATTCCAACTGGCCGACGATCCCGCAGCTCTACATCAAGGGTGAGTTTGTCGGCGGCTGCGATATCGTCCGGGAAATGTTCCAGGCCGGTGAGCTGCAGCAGCATCTCCAGGAAAACGGCATCACCGTGCGCGGCGCCGCCTGACCGGTCACCGGGCGTCCGCCCGGTTTCCAAATCTGTAATCTTGAGACCGAGGCGCTGCGGCTAGCAGCGCCTTAGCCTGTTTATGGGAATTTCATTGTGACAGATTCATCACAAGCCGTGTCCGCGGGCCGCCTGCCCATGGGCAAGCGAGAATTTATCGCGCTCGCCGCCTTCCTGATGGCCGTCAACTCTCTGGCGATCGACATCATGCTGCCGGCGTTGCAGCAGATCGGCGCGAGCCTCGGCGTCGAGAGCGAAAATCATCGCCAGTTCGTCGTTTCCACCTATCTGCTCGGCTTCGGTTGTGCGCAGTTGTTCTACGGGCCGCTGTCTGACCGCTTCGGCCGCCGCACGCCGCTTTTGATCGGTCTCGTCATCTACATTCTCTCCGCCATCAGTATCGTCTTCGTCCCCACCTTCGCAGGCTTGCTTGCCCTGCGCTTTGTCCAGGGCATCGGTTCGGCGGCAACCCGCGTCATCACCGTCTCCATTGTCCGCGACATCTATGGCGGCAGGCAGATGGCCGAAGTCATGTCGCTGATCATGATGGTCTTCATGATCGTGCCGGTGATTGCACCAGGCACCGGCCAGATCGTCATGTTCTTCGGCAACTGGCACCTGATCTTCCTCTTCATCGCCGCCATGGCGATTGCAATCGCCGTCTGGGCTTACATCCGTCTGCCGGAAACCCTGCATCCACAGAATGTCCGCCCCTTCACCGCCCGCTCGATCTTCGGCGCCTTCAAGCTGGTGCTGACCAATCGCATCGCGCTTTGCTATACCATCGCCAGCACCTTCATCTTCGGCGCGCTGTTCGGCTTCATCAATTCGGCCCAGCAGATCTATGTCGGCATTTACGATCTCGGCGTCTATTTCCCCTTCGCCTTTGCCGGCGTGGCGATCTTCATGTCGCTGTCGTCCTTCTTCAACTCACGCTTCGTCGGCAAGCTCGGCATGCGCCGCCTGTCGCACGGCTCGCTCATCGGTTTCATCACCATCAACACCATCTGGCTGATCGTCCAGATGGCGAGTTCCGAGCCGATGCCTTTCGCTCTGTTCATCTCCTTCTTCGGCCTTGCCATGTTCCAGTTCGGCTGGATCGGCTCGAACTTCAACTCGCTCGCCATGGAGCCGCTCGGCCACGTCGCCGGCACCGCCTCCTCCGTCCTCGGCTTCATGAGCACGGTCGGCGGCGCCCTCATCGGCGCCGGCATCGGCCAAGCTTTCGACGGCACTGCGCTGCCGATGGTCGCCGGTTATTTCATCGTGTCGATCATCGGGCTGATCTTCGTGCTGATCGCCGAAAAGGGCCGCCTCTTCCAACAGCAGAACCCGGCCGTCTGAACGGCCCACCTCCTCTGAACGGCCTACCTCCTCCGCATCCAGGATTTCACCACATGACGCCGCCGCATAAACCGCACCAGGAAAACCAGGGCTCCCGTCGCATCGGCATGGGTTTCGGCGAGTTCGTCGTCACCATCGCCATCATGACCGCCAGCATCGCCATGGCCATCGACAGCATGCTGCCGGCATTGCCCAATATCGGCCATTCCCTTGGCGTCACCAATACCAATGATGCGCAGCTGATCATCGGCGTGTTTTTTCTGGGCTTCGGCGTCTCGCAGATATTCTTCGGCAGCCTGTCGGATACGTTTGGCCGCCGCAACATCCTGCTCGGTGGCCTGGTTTGCTACGTGATCGGCATGTTTGCCGCCGCAGCAACCGGCAGCTTCGAAATGCTGCTCATCATGCGTTTCGTTCAGGGCGTAGGCGGTGCCGCCGTGCGCATCACCACCATGGCCATCGTCCGCGACTGCTTCGGCGGCCGCGAGATGGCCCGTGTCATGTCCTATGTCATGATCGTCTTCATGATCGTGCCGATCGTCGCCCCGTCCGTCGGCCAGCTGATCATCCTTTATGCCAATTGGCACTGGATCTTCATCCTGCTCGGCGTCACCGCCACCATCCTGTTCGTCTGGGCGCTTCTGCGGCTGAAGGAATCGCTGCCGCCGGAAGAGCGCCTGCCGCTGTCGGTCGGCTCCGTCGTGGATGGCTTCAAGACCGTGCTTACCAACCGCATCACCTGCGGCTACATGATCGGCCTCACCATGTTCACCGGCGTCATCAGCGCCTATGTGATCTCGGTGCAGCAGGTCTTCGGCGAGGTCTATGGCCTTGGCGATTGGCTGCCGATCGCCTTTGCCGCCACTGCCGGCGGCATCGCCGTCGCCAATTTCGCCAACGGTTTCTTCGTCCGAAAATTCGGCATGCGCCGTATTTCGCACGCCGCTTTGCTGATCTTCACCGCGCTGTCGGCTCTGGGTTTCGTCATCGCAATGGCCGGCAAGCCGGATTTCACCGTCGCTTACAGCATCTTCACCATCGTGCTGATGATGTTTGCCGTCATCGCCACCAATTTTACCGCAATCAGCCTCGAGCCGATGGGCAATCTCGCCGGCACAGCAACCGCCGTCACCGGCTTCGTCTCGACGACAGCAGGCGCCATTCTCGGCGGCCTGGTCGGCCAGATGTTCAACGGCACGGTGCAGCCGCTCTTCGGCGGCTTTGCACTCTTCGGTCTGGTGACGATCGCAGCCACTCTTTGGGCTGAGAACGGCAAGCTCTTCACCCATCCCGGCGACAGCCCGCAGCTCGATCCGGGCGCCGCCCATTTTTGATACTGAACGTCGCGCCTGCGTGAGAAGAGGTGCTACGGCAAAGAGAGCCCTCATGGTGAGGAGGCCCGAAGGGCCGTCTCGAACCACGAGGGCGGGCACGAGAGCCCCGTAAGCGGAATCTGACTTAGACCGTGACGACCTCACGGCGCAGCACGTCCCACGAGGCCTTGTCGGGCGCAACCAGCAGCCCGCCATCGAGATGATGCGGCAGGTAGGGCGAGCCGTCGAAGCGGGCGGCATAAGCGCCGGCTTCCTGCGAGATCAGCGTACCGGCCAGATGATCCCAGGGCATCAGCTTGTTGTAGATCAGGTAATGCACATGGCCGCCCGCAAGGGTGCGGTATTCATGGGCCGCACAGCGGTAGTTGGTGAGGAAGCGGACCTTGGCGAGATTGCCGAGGATCTCGGCCCGCTTGTCCTGAGGCAAGTAGCCTGTCGAGGCCATGCCGACCATCTGGTCGAGCGCGACAGGCTCGGCCGCGCGCAGCCGCCGTGCTTCGCCATCCGGCCGCCGCAGCCAGGCGCCGGCTCCCTTTTCCGCCATCACCCAGTCATCGCCCATCGGATCGTAGATGATGCCGGCAATGGTCTCGCCGCCTGAAATGACCGAGGCCATGACACCGAAGGCCGGGATGCCGGCGGCGAAATTGAACGTGCCGTCGACCGGGTCGACGACGATGGCGAGATCGGCATCTGCAATCCTGCCGAGCAATGCCGGCTCAGCTGCCACCGTTTCTTCGCCGACAAACAGCGCGGCCGGCCAGAGCCGCTCCGCTTCCGCCTTGATCATCCGCTCGGCCTGCTCGTCGGCCTCGGTGACGAGATCGGTCGCTTCGCTCTTGGCGCGCACGTCATTCTCGCCAAGCCGGCGGAAGCGCGGCAGGATCTCCGCCTTCGCCGCACGGCGCAAGAGATCGGCAAGAACGGTCACGTCGACAGTCGCAGTCATGTCAAATCCTTTCGGTCCGGCCTCTCGCTAAGGGCCCAAATCAGATGCCGATTATCTCCCGCCGGATCAGTTGCCAGCTTTCCCTATCGGGTGCGGAGATGATGCCGCCCGTCGTCTCGCCGGGGCGATAGGGCGTGCCGTCGAATTTCGCCGTATAGCCGCCGGCCTCCTGATGCGCGAGCACGCCGGCCAGATGATCCCAGGGCATCAGCTTCGCATGGCCGATGAAATGCAGTTTGCCGGAGGCGACCATCCAATATTCATAGGCCGAGCAGTTGAAGGCGAAGGTCATCCTGATCTTCGCCATGTTGGCTGCAATGCGCGAGCGGTCCGGGTCGTCCATATGGCCCCAAGAGATGCCGCCGACCATCTGGTTCAAGGCGGCAGGCTCAGCGACCCTCAATCTGCTCGATTGCCCGTCCTGCCGCGTCAGGAAGGCGCCCGCCCCTTTGATCGCCGTCACGGTGTCGCCGAGAACGGGATCGTAAATGATGCCGGCGACCGTCTCGCCCCTGACGGTGACCGCGAGCATCGTCCCGAAGACGGGAAGCCCGGCGGCGAAATTGAAGGTGCCGTCGACAGGGTCGATGACGAAGGCAAGTTCGGCATCGGCAAGGGCCGGCACGACGGACCGGTCGGCGTCATAGGCTTCCTCACCCACGACGAGGGCTGCGGGAAAGCGCTCTTTCAGCGCCGCGGTGATCCGGTGTTCGGCGAGCAGATCGGCCTGCGTCACCACGTCGATTGCCGAGGTCTTTTCTGAAACGTCGGCGGCGCCGAGATTGCGGAACCGCGGCATGATTTCCGCGCGTGCCGCCTCCTTCACGCAATCGCCGAGAAAGAGAATATCCTGATCTGAAATGGTCATGCGAATTCCTGCGCTTCATACAATAGCCAGCTGCTTAGCCGGACTTTCATGAAGGATCGGTGACACCAAGGGTGGAAAAGTCGAAGAGTTTCGGATCGAGCAGATGCGACGGGTTCACATGCGAAAGCGCCCGCAGCATCGTGTCCTTGCGGCCCGGCATGCGCCGCTCGATATCGGCTAGCATATCCTTCATCGCATTGCGCTGCAGCCCGTCCTGCGAGCCGCAGAGATCGCAGGGGATGATCGGGAACTGCATGGCGGCGGCAAACTTTGCGAGGTCGTCCTCGGCGGCATAGGCAAGCGGCCGCAGCACCATCAGGTCGCCCTCGTCGTTCAGAAGCTTCGCCGGCATGGAGGCAAGCCGCCCGCCGTGGAAGAAATTCATGAAGAAGGTTTCGAGAATGTCCTCGCGGTGGTGGCCGAGCACCAGCGCATCGCAGCCCTCTTCCCGGGCGACGCGGTAAAGATTGCCACGCCGCAGCCGCGAACAGAGCGAGCAATAGGTCGCCCCTTCCGGCACCTTCTCCTTCACGATCGAATAGGTATCCCGGTATTCGATCCGATGCTGCACGCCGATTTTGGTCAGATAATCCGGCAATACATGTTTTGGAAAGTTCGGCTGCCCCTGGTCGAGATTGCAGGCAATCAGCTCGACCGGTAGCAGCCCGCGCCATTGCAGATCGAGCAGCAGCGCCAGCAGCCCGTAGGAATCCTTGCCGCCGGAAAGGCCGACCAGCCAGCGCTTCTGCCCCTTCAGCATATCGAAATCGTCGAAGGCCTGGCGCACCTGCCTGAGCAGCCGTTTGCGCAGCTTGTTGAAGGAGACCGAACGCGGAGCATCCGCAAAAAGCGCATGGCCGACGCTGCCGTTGGCGTCGCCGTTTTCCAGATCATCCGCAATATTGGCTGCGATATTCATTGCGTCGTCCTATCGAGGTCTGTCTGCCTTAGCAGAAACGAGTTCGCCAACACAGCGTCAATCGCCGAAAACCGACCAGCCCGTGCGTGCTGCCAGCATTTCCAGCGCCACGGCGCCGAGCTGCGAATTGCCGACCTTGTTCAGCCCCGGCGACCAGACGGCGATCGAGGCGATGCCGGGCGCAACCGCGAAGATGCCGCCGCCCACACCGCTTTTGCCGGGCAGGCCGACATGATAGGCAAAGTCGCCGGAGCCGTCGTAATGGCCGCAGGTCAGCATCAGCGCATTGATGCGCCGCGCCCGCTTCGGCGAGACCACTGAATGGCCGGTCATCGGATTGCTGCCGCGCGCCGCCAGGAACAACCCGGCGCGGGCCAGCTGCTCGCAGCTCATCGACAGCGCGCATTGATGGAAATAGACGCCGAGCACGTGGTCGACGGGGTGATCGAGATTGCGGTAGGCGCGCATGAAGTTGGCAAGCGCGACATTGCGATATCCCGTCTGCGTTTCCGAGCGCGCCACCTTGTCGTCAATGGTGATCGATTCGTCATCGGCGAGATAACGCACGAAGCGCAGCAATTCGCCGATCGCCTCGCGCGGCGCATGGCCGGCCATGACGACATCGCTGACGGCGATCGCGCCGGCATTGATGAAGGGATTGCGCGGGATGCCGCTCTCGTGCTCGAGCTGGACGATGGAATTGAACGCCGATCCCGACGGTTCTCGCCCGACGCGCTTCCAGAGGCTCTCGCCGACCTTGCCGAGCGCCAAGGTCAGCATGAAGACCTTGGAGATGCTCTGGATCGAGAAGGCAATGTCGGCATCGCCGACACGGTAGACCTTGCCGTCGACGGTAACGATCGCCATGCCGAACTGCCGTGGATCGACCTTGGCAAGCTCTGGAATATAGTCGGCGACCTTGCCCTCGCCGATGCGCGGCAGGATATCGGTATGGATACTATCGAGGATTGCCTGCAGATCCGCCATCGCTTCTCTCCGGATAACAAAAAAGCCGCCCGAAAGAGCGGCTTTTCCATAAGCGAAAACGCCTGGTTTTTCTTAACGCGAATAGAATTCGACGACCAGATGCGGTTCCATGACGACCGGGAACGGAACGTCGCTGAGCGTCGGAACGCGGCCGAAGGTGGCGACCATCTTGTTGTGATCGACTTCGATATAATCAGGAACGTCGCGCTCGGCGAGGCTGACGGCTTCCAGAACGATCACCAGCTGCTTCGACTTCTCGCGAACTTCGATGACGTCGCCGGCCTTGCAGCGGTACGAACCGATATTGACGCGCACACCGTTGACGGTGACGTGGCCATGGTTGACGAACTGACGGGCAGCAAAGACCGTCGGAACGAACTTGGCGCGATAGACGATCGCGTCGAGGCGCGATTCCAGCAGGCCGATCAGGTTTTCCGAAGTGTCGCCCTTGCGGCGGTCGGCTTCAGCGAAGATCGCGCGGAACTGCTTTTCGCGCAGGTCGCCGTAGTAGCCCTTGAGCTTCTGCTTGGCGCGCAGCTGCACACCGAAGTCCGAAAGCTTGCCCTTGCGGCGCTGGCCGTGCTGGCCCGGGCCGTATTCGCGGCGGTTCACCGGGGACTTCGGACGGCCCCAGATGTTTTCGCCCATACGGCGGTCAATTTTGTACTTGGACGATTCGCGCTTGCTCATCGCATTTCCTTTCAAAGGTTTATGCCGGTTTGTTGCCAAACCGCGCAAAGGAAACACGCCCTCCTCTGATCTCTGCCGAGATCTGACAGGATGTTTCGGTTACGCGAACAGAAACGATCCACGGGACATGTCAAATGAAACACCGGACATTGCTGCCCGGTGCTTGGGGCGGTCTTTAGAAGGCCGTCATGAAAATGTCAACAGCGGCAAAGCCGAAAGCGCCACTATTCCGCAGCCAGCGGCCGATCGCCCGTATCGGGCGCATTCGCGTCGCCCGGCGCGGTCTGGCAATTCATGTCTGGGAAAGCCACGATGCGTTTACCGGAGAAATCCGTGTGCACGACGACAATCCCCTGCTCCTCGAAATAACCGAGCAGGCGGCGGGCGCGCCGCGCCGAATGGGTGCCGTAGGCGCGGGCAATGCGGGCGTCCGACGGGCACGGTTCGCCGCAGACGGCGGCCTTGGCGAGCATCAGGAAGACACCCTGCAGGTCGTCGGTGACACCTGACGACAGTGACAGCGCCGTCGCCCATTCGTCGCTCGCGGCTGTCGCGGCATCGACGCCGGAGCGGGAGATCGCCACGCGCCGGCGGAAATCCGGTAGCGCGACCGGCGGTCCCGGCACGCGGCGCATGCGCAGCCGCACGAGAAAATCCTGGTAGAGCACGGAATCGGTGCGGAAGGCGGAGGTGGGATCGTCGAGTATTTCGGCAAGCACGCCGGCGAGGCGTTCCTCCCGCTCTTCGGCTGAGATTTCCACCTGGCTCGCCCTCGCCTCGACAGGCGCGGGTGACGCCGCCGGCGTCGAGCGTGAGAGCTCCGCCAGGATATCGGTGGTCGGCCGCGGCGCCGGCGGCGCACGGCGCACCAGCGGACGCTGGAATTCCTCCGGATCGGGCGTGAAGATGAGATCCTCGACATCCTGCGGCGCATCCGGCAGCGGCATCAGCTTCGGGCTGGAGGAGCGCGCCGAGGTTTCCACCGCGCCGATCTGAATCGGCAGCGGCCGGCGCGACAGCGCCGGTCCGAGGGCGACGAAATTGCCGCGCTTCAGATCGCGGAACATTTCGGCCTGGCGGCGGTCCATGCCGAGCAGGTCGGCAGCGCGCGCCATGTCGATATCAAGAAAGGTGCGGCCCATCAGGAAGTTCGAGGCCTCGGCCGCGACGTTCTTGGCGAGCTTGGCAAGCCGCTGCGTGGCAATCACCCCGGCAAGCCCGCGCTTGCGCCCGCGGCACATCAGGTTGGTCATCGCTCCGAGCGACATCTTGCGCGCATCTTCCGAGACGTCACCGCCGACGGAGGGGGCAAACATCTGCGCCTCGTCGACGACGACGAGAACCGGATACCAGTATTCGCGATCGGCATCGAACATGCCGTTGAGGAAGGCGGCAGCCGCACGCATCTGCTGCTCGATATCGAGGCCTTCGAGCGTCAGCACGCAGGAAACGCGATGCTGGCGGATGCGGTTGGCGATACCAGCCAGCTCCGCCTCGGTGCGCTCGCCATCGACGACGACATGGCCGAACCTGTCGCTGAGGGTGACGAAATCACCCTCGGGATCGATGATGACCTGCTGCACCCATTGCGCGGATTGCTCGAGCAGGCGGCGCAAAAGATGCGACTTGCCCGATCCGGAATTGCCCTGGACGAGCAGACGGGTCGCCAGCAGCTCCTCGATATCGAGCGTCGCCGGGCTGCCGGACGCCAACCCCATATCGATGCCAACTTGCAATGCTGATCCTCGCGACGAAGAGACTCACATGAGTGAAGCGCCATTCTTCCGAAACGGCAACGCCCCGTCTATCAAAGAATCTGCTGATTTTCAGGGCCGGATTTCGCAAACCCACAGGACAATTCCCTTCATGCTCTCAGGCCGAAACCCTGCATCAGCCGTCGTGTCGCGAAATCCTGGTGGCCGGACGTGAAGACCGCGAAGTCGAAATTATCGGGATGCACCGCATCGGCCGCCGCCGGCACCAGCGTGCGGGCGCGCCGCGCGATTGCTTCGGCCGGATCAAGCCAGTCGACCGGCCAAGGCGCAAGCCGCCGGAAAAGATTGGCCATGAAAGGATAGTGGGTGCAGGCCAGCACGACGATATCGGTCTTTTGACCATCCTTCTCGACAAAACACTGGTCGATTTCGGCAAGCACGGCTTCGTCGGAGACGGCGTCGCCGCGAATATAGGCTTCGGCCATGCGCGCCAGGTTCTCAGAGCCGACGAGGCGGACATGGCATTGCTGCGCAAAGGATTGGATGAGATCGCGCGTATAGGCCCGCCTCACCGTGCCGGGGGTGGCGAGCACCGAGACCAGACCCGAGCGCGTGCGCTCCGCCGCCGGCTTGATCGCCGGCACGGTGCCGACAAAGGTCATCCGGGGAAAGGCGGCGCGCAGGTCGGCGCCGACCAGAGTGAAGGCGGTGTTGCAGGCGATGATGCAGACTTCAGGGTCATAATCCGCCAGCAGCTTGGCGAAGAGCCCGATAACCCGCTCCTTCAGCGCCTGTTCCTCCCAGCCGCCATAGGGAAAACCGGCATCGTCGGCGACATAGATGAAGCCGCGTTCAGGCATCAAGACGCGCGCCTCGCGCAAGACGGTCAGCCCGCCGATGCCGGAATCGAAGAGAAGGATAGGTTTCAGCTCACGCGTCGTCGCTGTCATCTGGCGGTGTTTCCTTGGCCGATGTCGGGAACCTGCCACCGCGCGGGCTCTTGCGCGAGAAGCGGTCGAGGGAAGAGATGACGCCGCGCAGCACGCTGATTTCCTGCTCCGTGAAAGCCCGGCGGGATAGAACGGCACGCAGATTGTCGACCATTTTCGGCTTTTTCCCGGCAGGGTGGAAATATCCGCGCGCATCCAGCGCCTCTTCCAGCTGGTCGAACAGGCCGAACAGCTGTTCCTTGGTCGAGGGCGTCTGCCCCATCGCCTGGAACGGCACAGCGCCGACATCTTCCATGCCGGACTTCATCCATTCATAGGACATCAGCAGCACGGCCTGGGCGATATTAAGCGAAGCAAAGGCTGGGTTGACGGGAAAGGTGACGATCTCGTCGGCAAGCGCCACTTCCTCATTGGTCAGCCCCCAGCGCTCGCGTCCGAAGAGGATGCCGGTGCCCTCGCCTGCACGGAATTTTGCCCTCAGGGTCTCGGCGGCGATCACGGGGGAGCGCACCGGCTTATAACCGTCACGCTCGCGCGCCGTCGTCGCATAGACGAAGTTGAGATCGGCGACCGCCTGCTCCAGCGTGTCGTAGACCTTCGTTGCCGCGATCACGTGATCGGCCTTGGAAGCGGTCGCCAGCGCCTTTTCGTTCGGCCAGCCGTCACGTGGATTGACAAGGCGCAGTTCGGCAAGACCGAAATTCGCCATGGCGCGCGCCACCATGCCGATATTCTCGCCCATCTGCGGCTCGACCAGAATGATGGCCGGCCCTTCGGCCAGAAGTTGACGCTCGCTGTTCGTGCCTGCCATAGTCTTATCCTTGTTTCGAGCGCGCAATAGCCTCGCCCGTCGCAAACGGCAAGACGTCGGCCTGCGGATAGAGCCTTTCCAGCGCCGAACCGATCATTTCGAGCCCCAGCCTGGCGCCCTCGCGCGACAGCGGCAGGTGTCGCCCTGTCGTCCGCGAGGCCTTGCGCTTGATCAGGAAACAGCTCGAGCCGCGCTGGGCGGCATTGTCGATCAGCGCCAGATCCGCCGCGATCAGCCTATTCAGAATGTCGGCGGCGGCCGGCACTTCGTAATTCTTCGCGAGGATACGCGCCCAGTAGGTGCAGGACAGGAAGATCGCCAGCGTCTGGCGGATCTGGCCCGGTCGCGTCACCACCGACCAGGAAGAGCCGAGCGGCCGCGCTGCGACCGTCACGTCGCGGTAGCAGGCATCGATCTTCTGCGACAGCGCCATCAGTTCGAAACCGCTCTTGCCTTCGCCCAACGCGCCAAGCAGGTCGCGCAGCGCCTGGAACCAACGGGCAAGCGCGGAATCAAGCGCGCCGCGCGTGCGTGTGGGGAAGACGATAAAGGCGACCGCCGTTCCGGCCGCCGCCCCGATCATGGTCTCCCCGATCCGCAGCTTCAACAGATCGAGCGTCAGCACGCCGGTCATGCCGTAGACCAGGCAGAGCACGATCGAGATGAAGAAGGTCATGGTCGCATAGGAAACCTGCAGAAAATAGAAGGCGAGGAAGATACAGACTGCGGCAACCGGAATGGCGATCGCGGGCTCGCCTGAAATCAGCGTTGCCAGCACAAGGCCGATAGCGATCCCGGACACGGTCCCGAGCGAGCGCGACAGCGCCCTCATCGCCGTGTCGCCGCGCGAATTGGTGTTGGTGAACACCAGGAAGGAGGCAAGCACCGCCCAGAACCAGCGTTCGCGCGACAAGAGCAGGCCGAAGCTCATGGCGATCGCCGACGCGATGGTGATCTGCAGCGCCGACCGCAGCAGAGGATTGGCGAGCGAAAAATCGATCGCCTGGGATTGCGCCGTATCCTTGATCGCATCGATCTCGGAGAAACCGGAGGCCTGCCCCTCGCCGATCGCCTGCGTCAACTGCTGTCGCGCCTCGCCAAGCCAGAGGAGCGCCCGCACGGTTTCGCCCTGCGGCTGATCCCTGATGGCATCGGCCATCCCTTCAAATCTTGCAAGTTCCGCCGCATCCGCCTCGATGACCGCATGGACGAGCGCAAAAGGCGGCGGGCTCTGGAAGCTCAGCACGATCGCACTCTCGGCGGCAAGATGGGCGTCGAAAAGCCGGATCGCCAGTTCGGCGGCGGGGTCGGCGGCAGCGTCGAAAACGCCGGCCGGCGGGCGCGGGATGAAGGTTTCCGCCATCAGCACCACTTCCTTCAGCCGGTCTTCCAGCTGCCGCAGTTCCTGCCGGTCGGCTTCGCCGATCTCGGCGCCGCCGGCGATGGCGGCGAGCTTGAAAAGGATCTGGTTGATCCGGCCCCTGACGCTTTCGAGCGAACGCAACAGGTCGCGCCGCCAATCGTCGGGCAACAGCACCGCCCTCACCAGATGGCCGATAAGCACAGCGACGACAGGGCCGATCGCGACTTCCGGCAGCTCGGCAAGCGGCGGCCGGAAATAAGCGCCCATGAAATAGGAGGTGAAGGCGAACATGCCGATGGCAAAACCGCGCGGCCCGAACACCCGTCCCGCCGATGCGAGCGCGATCACCACCAGGAAGACGAGATCGGAGAGAAGACGGCGATCCTCGAGCCCCGCCGCGATGCCGACGACGGCAAGGCTTGCCACACAGCCGAAGAGCCGCGTCACCAACTGGCGGGAATTGCCCTTGTCGCGCACCGCCACTCCACCTTCGATCGACAGCACGATGCCGAGGCCGAATGCCGCAGTCGGCAACGGCAGGATGAACGTGTGGATGGCAAGAAGGACCAAAAAGGAGAAAACGATCGTCAGCGTCACCCGCAGGGCCATGCGCAGACGCGAAAGCGCCGGATCATTGGCAAGCAGCCAGTCGCGAGCCTGAAAACCGGAAAACAAATGCAGGCCCCCTCATGCCGCGGAAGGATCGACAGATAATGCCATGCCGGGCGAAGCAAATCGCCCGAGATCGAATCTCGACGGTCGCGACTGTCGCGCGCCTATTGGCCCTTGGCAATCAGCGTCATCGTCGCCTTCAAGGAATCGCGGCCCTGCGTTTCGATATTCTCGGTGACGATATCATCGATGACGGCCTGGCCAGCCTCCTCGACCACCTCGAAGCGAACGGTCGTGTAGTCCTTAGCGTCAGGAGCGTCCGCGCAGGCGGATTTCATGAAGCGTACCGTGACCTCGGTCGTCCCGTTGGCCGGTGGCGCCGCCGCCATCGTCAGATCCTCCAGCGGGCATGCATCCTGGCCGTTGACGATGACGTCGTAATCGAAGGGCGATATGCCGTCGTCGTCGTCGCCGGCGGGAAATTGCGCGGCCGCCTGGTATTTCGCGACGAAGTCCTTGCTGTAGAGATGGTCGAGCCGGCTCGCATCGAAGATGTCTGTCCAATCGCTGTTGTTGTCGGCCCAGTTGTTCTTGGTTGCCTCCATGATCTCCTTCACCGGAGCGGTGGCATCGGCCGCATGGGCGGCCCCTGAAAAGGCGATAAGGCTTGCGATAACAACGGCGATTGTCTTCATGATCGAATGTTCCGGGGCGGGCAAATCAAGGCGGACACTAGCCAGATTTCGGCGCTTGGCAATGCCGGCAAAAACGCATTGTGAAACCCGTTGCAGCTTTGCGTTCCCGGTTCACAATGCTATAGCGCTCCTCATCACGTCACCCACCCGGGACGCTTGTCCCCTTCAAGCTCGAACGAGGCAGATACATGAACAAGATCAAGGTCGCCAATCCCGTCGCCGATCTCGACGGCGATGAAATGACGCGCATCATCTGGCAGCTCATCAAGGATAAGCTGATCCATCCGTATCTCGACCTCGATATCGACTATTTCGACCTCTCCGTTGAAAACCGCGACGCCACCAACGACCAGGTAACGGTCGATGCCGCCAACGCCATCAAGAAATACGGCGTCGGCATCAAGTGCGCGACGATCACCCCGGACGAAGCCCGCGTCAAGGAATTCAACCTCAAGGAAATGTGGAAGAGCCCGAACGGCACGATCCGCAACATCCTGGGCGGCGTCATCTTCCGCGAGCCGATCATTTGCAAAAACGTGCCGCGCCTGGTTCCCGGCTGGACGCAGCCGATCGTTGTCGGCCGTCACGCTTTCGGCGACCAGTACCGCGCGACCGACTTCAAATTCCCCGGCAAGGGCAAGCTGACGATCAAGTTCGTCGGCGAAGACGGCACCGTGATCGAAAAGGAAGTCTTCAACGCGCCGGGCGCCGGCGTCGCCATGGCCATGTACAACCTCGACGAATCGATCCGCGAATTCGCCCGCGCCTCGATGATGTACGGCCTGATGCGCAAGTGGCCGGTCTATCTGTCGACCAAGAACACCATCCTCAAGGCCTATGACGGCCGCTTCAAGGACATCTTCGAGGAAGTCTACGAGACCGAATTCAAGGATCAGTTCAAGGAAGCCGGCATCACCTACGAACACCGCCTGATCGACGACATGGTCGCCTCGGCGCTCAAGTGGTCGGGCGGTTACGTCTGGGCCTGCAAGAACTATGACGGGGACGTCCAGTCCGATACGGTCGCCCAGGGCTTCGGCTCGCTCGGCCTGATGACCTCGGTCCTGCTCACGCCGGACGGCAAGACGGTCGAAGCCGAAGCCGCTCACGGCACGGTCACCCGCCACTACCGCCAGCACCAGAAGGGCCAGGAAACCTCGACGAACTCGATCGCCTCGATCTTCGCCTGGACCCGCGGCCTCGCTCACCGCGCCAAGCTCGACGACAACGCCGAACTGGCCCGCTTCGCCTCGACGCTCGAAAAGGTCTGCGTCGATACCGTCGAATCCGGCTTCATGACCAAGGACCTGGCGCTCTTGATCGGCCCGGATCAGCCGTGGCTCTCGACCACCGCCTTCCTCGACAAGATCGACCAGAACCTGCAGAAGGCGATGGCGTAAGCCTCCCCTTTCGCGATAGCATTGAAACGGCGGGGATTTCCCCGCCGTTTTTATTTGGGAACGAACCGATGACCGCCATCCTGCGACCGCTTGAACCCTCCGACCGCACCGCCTGGGCCCCCCTATGGGAAGCGTATCAGCGCTTCTACGAGGTGGTCATCCCGCCCGAAACCACGGATCTCACCTGGGCTCGCTTTCACGATCCCGACGAACCGATGCATGCGCTCGGCGCCTTCGGCGAAGACGGCCGCCTCGTCGGCATCGTCCATGCCATCTTTCACCGCTCCTGCTGGCTGCCGCAATGGACCTGCTACCTGCAGGATCTCTATGTCGAAAACAGCCAACGCGGCCTCGGCAGGTGCCGCTCTGATCGATGCCGTCGCCGATCTGGCGCGCACAAACGGCGCCGGCAGGCTCTACTGGATGACGCACGAAACGAATGCAACGGCCCGGCGGCTTTACGACAAGATCGCCGAACGTTCGGGCTTCATCCAGTACCGCAAGGCTCTCTAAAGATCGGGGGTTGCACAAAGACCTTGCCGCGCTATTGATTCCGAGCAACGCAACAGGAGGAGGATGTCATGACCGAAGAATTGGTATTCTACACGAACCCGATGTCACGCGGCCGCATCGCGCGCTGGATGCTGGAGGAAATCGGTCAGCCCTATCGTACCGAACTCCTGACCTTCGGCGAAACCATGAAGGCGCCGGAATATCTGCGGGTCAACCCGATGGGCAAGGTGCCGGCGATCCGCCATGGCAACACCGTCGTCACCGAATGCGCGGCGATCTGCGCCTATCTCGCCGAAACCTTCCCGGAAAAGGGGCTGGCCCCCAAACCGCAGGAGCGCGCCGCCTATTACCGCTGGATGTTCTTTGCCGCCGGTCCGCTGGAATCGGCAATGACAATGAGGGCTCTGGGCTTCGACATTCCGACGGAGAAGTTGCGCATGGCCGGCTGCGGCGGTTTCAGCGACGTCATGAACACGCTCGAAATGGCCGTTTCCGGCTCGATTTATGTTGCCGGCGAGCGCTTCACCGCCGCCGACGTCTATGTCGGCTCGCATATCGGCTGGGGCCTCGGCTTCGGCAGCATCGAAAAACGCCAGGCCTTCGTCGATTATTTCGGCCGCATCAGCGAACGAGAGGCCTATAAGCGCGCCAATGCGCTGGATGACGAGGCCGGCAAGACGATGCAGGCGGCCTGATCGCCGCCGGCGCGGCTCCAATGTGGCCGCGCCGGGATGTCAGCCCTCAGGCGAGCGGCATATGGATATCCGTCATCAACTCGGTCGGCGGCACGTCGCGCGGATTGTTGAGATATTCCTCGAACATGACTCTGTCCTTCAGCTGCCGTCCCGATCTGGGCAGCCATTCCGCATAAAGCCACTGATAGGCCTTGTGCATGTCGGCATAGGGGCCTTTGTGGCGCAGCACCGCATAGTCGCCGCCGTCGATCGTGCGCTTCTCGAACGGCGCTTCGGCCGGAACATTGGCAGAGCCGGTGACGCAAGCGATCGAGCGCAGCTTTTCGGCCGACACGATGTCGGGATCGTCGAGATAGACGCCGATCATCCGCATCTCGGGCCTGGCGAGGCCGCGGGCGTAAAGCGTGCCGAACAATGTTTCGAAGGCTTTGCCGATCTCCATATAGGAGCCGGTATGGGCGACACCGATCAGTTCGGTCGGTGCGATCTCACGTATGGTCACGTCGAACATGGCGTTGGTCTTTCCGTTAGGTAAGGGTTGGAAGGCTGTGTGGCTTCCCTCTTTCCGGTAGCGACCTGGCGGCATGCCGTAGACCGACTTGAAAATGCGCGTGAAGGATTGGAGATTGGGATAGCCTGATCGCTTTGCAATCTCGCCGACGGCAAGCTCCGTGCCGACGATCTCGCCCGCTGCGCGATGCAGCCGCAGCCGCTTGACGGTGGCCGCCAGCGTCTCGCCGTAAATCGCCCGGTAGATCCTGTGCCAGTGATAGCTCGACAGGCAGGCGATCTCGGCAATACGCGCCATATCCAGCTCCTCGTCGAGGTGGTCGTGAATATAGGCCGAAACCCGTCTCAGACGGCTTTCATAAAGTGCCCATGCCGTTTCGCCGTTCATTGTCAAACCTCATGCAAATCGATCGGTTGCAGAGAACCATATCCCGATTTGACAAATCCTGCGGACTTGAACTGGCGGCGAATCCCGCATAAACCGGAATTCCGGCTCGAACCCAAGAGGAAGATTGATGCCGGACTTTTCAACATTGATACTCTTTGCCGCCGCAGCGCTGGTCCTGACAGCCACGCCCGGTCCCGACATGCTGCTGATTGCCTCGCGCAGCATCAGCCAGGGACGCACTGCCGGATTTTTGACCTATGCGGGTATTGCGCTCGGCACTTATTGCCACGCCCTTGCTGCCGCTTTCGGGCTCTCGCAGCTCTTCTTGACCGTACCTGTCGCCTATGAGGCCGTGCGCTGGACCGGCTGCGGCTATCTGCTCTACCTCGCATACAAGACTATTCGTTCGGAAGGCACCGTCTTCGCGCCTGCTTCCACGTTGAAGAGGCTCTCGGGTCGGCGCATCTTCTTCGCCGGCCTCGCCACCAACCTGCTCAATCCGAAAATGGCGCTCTTCGTCATAGCGCTCTTCCCACAATTCGTGAATGCGGAGAGCGGCTCGATGGTGGTGCAAATGCTGGTGCTAGCCACCATCCTGAACCTGATCGGCTTCGTTGTGAATGGAGCCGTCATCCTTCTCGGAAGCCAGATCAGGTCACGGCTTAGCTCGATGCGCAGTTTCCCGAAACTGCCGCAATATATGCTCGCGACGGTCTTTACCGGGCTTGCCTGCCGTCTCGCGCTGCAAACGAGAAACTGACCACCGCAACGGGCCGAAAACAAAGCGGCTGCGAAATCTAAGATCTCGCAGCCGGTTGCCATTTCAAACAGGTCTCAGGCTTGGCGATCAGCCGGCGAGTGCCGCTGCAACAGCCTCAAGCGCCTCATCAGCCTTGGCGCCATCCGGGCCGCCGGCCTGGGCCATGTCGGGGCGGCCGCCGCCGCCCTTGCCGCCGAGGGCGGCCGAGGCGACGCGCACCAGATCGACAGCACTGAAACGATCGACGAGATCCGGCGTCACCGCGACGACGGCGCTCGCCTTGCCATCGTCGGACACGCCGATCAGCGTGACGACGCCGGAGCCGATGCTGGTCTTGCCGTCATCGGCAAGCCCCTTGAGGTCCTTGGGATCGACCCCCGATATCGACTTGCCAAGGAACTTGACGCCGGCGACCTCGCGCACGGCATCGGCAGAACCGCCCTGCCCGCCACCCATGGCGAGCTTGCGCTTGGCATCGGCCAGTTCTTTCTCCAGTTTGCGGCGCTCGTCCATCAGCGCCTCGACGCGCGACAGAACTTCCGAAGGCTGAACCTTCAGCGAGGCAGCCAGCGTCTTCACGCGATCGTCCTGCTCGGCCAGATATTCGCGCGCCGATTCACCGGTCACCGCTTCGATACGGCGAACCCCGGCGCCGACAGCACTTTCGCCGAGAACGCGGATCAGGCCGATCTGACCGGTGGCCGACACATGCGTGCCGCCACAAAGCTCGACCGAGTAAGGCTTGTTGCTCTTTGCGCCATGAACGCCTGTGCCCATCGAGACCACACGCACTTCATCGCCGTACTTCTCGCCGAAGAGTGCCATCGCGCCTTCCTCGATGGCATCGTCGACGCTCATCAGGCGGGTGGTGACGGCCGAATTCTGCAGCACGATCTCGTTGGCCATATCTTCGACGATCTTCAACTCCTCGGCCGACATCGGCTTCGGGTGAGACACGTCGAAACGCAGCCGTTCGGGCGCAACCAGAGAACCCTTCTGGGCAACATGGGTGCCGAGCACCTCGCGCAGCGCTTCATGCAGCAGGTGTGTTGCCGAGTGGTTGGCGCGCAGGCGCGAACGGCGGGCGTGATCGACGGTCAGGACAACCGCATCGCCAGCCTTGAATGCACCTTCGACAACGACGCCGGAATGCACGAAGAGGCCTTCACCCTTCTTCTGCGTGTCCGAGATCTCTATTCTGCCGTGGTCGGACGAGATGACGCCGGTATCGCCCATCTGGCCGCCGGACTCGCCGTAGAACGGCGTCTGGTTGACGACGATCTGCACCTTGTCGCCGGCCTTGACCTCTTCGGCAGCGGCGCCTTCCCTGACGATCGCCTGCACGACGCCCTCAGCGGTCTCGGTGTCGTAACCCAGGAATTCGGTTGCGCCGTGCTTTTCTCTAAGCTCGAACCAGATGGTTTCGGTTGCCTTCTCGCCGGAACCGGCCCAGTGCGAACGAGCTTCGGCCTTCTGGCGCTGCATGGCATCGGTGAAGCCGGAGATATCGACGCCGATCTCACGGGCACGCAGCGCATCCTGCGTCAGGTCGAGCGGGAAGCCATAGGTGTCGTAGAGCTTGAAGGCGGTCTCGCCATCCAGCATGTCGCCCTTGCCGAGATCGGTGGTCGCATCCGACAGCAGCGACAGGCCACGCTCCAGCGTCTTGCGGAAGCGGCCTTCTTCGAGTTTCAGCGTCTCCGAGATCAGTGCTTCGGCGCGCACGAGTTCCGGATAAGCGCGGCCCATCTCCTGCACCAGCGTCGGCAGCAGCTTGTACATCAGCGGCTCCTTGGCGCCGAGAAGCTGGGCGTGCCGCATGGCGCGGCGCATGATACGGCGCAGCACATAGCCGCGGCCTTCATTCGACGGCAGCACGCCGTCGGCGATCAGGAAGGCCGAAGAGCGCAGATGGTCGGCGATGACGCGGTGGCTGGCGCTGCCCTTGGCCTTGGCGCCCATCGTCTCTTCGATGGCGCCGATCAGTGTGCGGAACAGGTCTGTGTCGAAAACGCTCTGAACGCCTTGCAGAATGCACGCCATGCGCTCCAGGCCCATGCCGGTATCGATCGACGGACGCGGCAACGGGTTGCGAACGCCAGGCTCCGTTTGCTCGAACTGCATGAAGACGAGGTTCCAGAATTCCAGGAACCGGTCGCCATCTTCCTCAGGCGAACCGGGAGGGCCGCCCCAGACGTTCTCACCCTGGTCGATGAAGATTTCAGAGCATGGACCGCAGGGGCCGGTATCGCCCATCTGCCAGAAATTGTCCGAGGTCGGGATGCGGATGATCTTGTCGTCGGAGAAGCCGGCGATCTTCTTCCAGAGCGTCGCAGCTTCCTCGTCTTCGGAATAGACGGTGACCAGCAGGCGATGCTTCGGCAGATCGAAACCCTCGGTGACGAGCTTCCAGGCAAGCTCGATCGCATTCTCCTTGAAATAATCGCCGAACGAGAAGTTGCCGAGCATTTCGAAGAAGGTCAGGTGGCGGGCGGTATAGCCGACATTGTCGAGATCGTTATGCTTGCCGCCGGCGCGCACGCATTTCTGCGAGGTCGTCGCCGTCGAATAGGGGCGTTTCTCCAGGCCGGTGAAGACGTTCTTGAACTGCACCATGCCGGCATTGGTGAACATCAGCGTCGGGTCGTTGCGCGGCACGAGCGGGCTCGACGAGACGATCTCATGACCGTTCTTCTTGAAATAGTCGAGGAATGTCGACCGGATATCGTTCACACCGCTCATGCTATGCCCTTCAATGCTGCCGGAGGCAGGTAAATCTAAATCCATCGGCTTTTAACGTTCGCCTCCGCCACTGTCCAGCGGACAAACAAAACCGGCCGCATTCTGATCAGGGAATGCAGCCGGCTTGGATTTTCAAAGAGACTGGCAGAAAACCGATCGCGAAATCACATTTCCGCGGCAGCATCACCGTCATCGGGGTCCGGTCCGCCGTTCTGCAGGAAGCGGTCGGCGATCAGGCCGGCATTCTGGCGCAGCGACAGTTCGATCTCGCGGGCAAGATCCGGATTGTCGCGCAGGAAGGTCTTGGCGTTTTCGCGGCCTTGGCCGAGACGCTGGCTGTTATAGGAGAACCAGGCACCGGATTTCTCGACGATGCCGGCCTTGACGCCGAGATCAACCAGTTCGCCGGTCTTGGAAACACCCTCGCCATACATGATGTCGAATTCGACCTGCTTGAAGGGCGGCGCCATCTTGTTCTTGACGACCTTCACGCGGGTCTGGTTGCCGATCACCTCTTCACGCTCCTTGACTGCGCCGATGCGGCGGATGTCGAGGCGCACGGAGGCATAGAATTTCAGCGCATTGCCGCCGGTCGTTGTCTCAGGCGAACCGAACATGACGCCGATCTTCATGCGGATCTGGTTGATGAAGATCACCATGGTGTTCGACTTGGAAATCGAAGCGGTGAGCTTGCGCAGCGCCTGGCTCATCAGGCGCGCCTGCAGGCCGGGCAGGCTGTCGCCCATCTCGCCTTCGATTTCGGCGCGCGGCGTCAGTGCGGCGACCGAGTCGACCACGAGAACATCGACGGCACCGGACCGCACCAGCGTATCGGTGATTTCCAGCGCCTGCTCGCCGGTATCGGGCTGCGAGATCAGAAGGTTCTGCAGATCGACGCCAAGCTTGCGGGCATAGACGGGATCGAGCGCATGTTCGGCATCGACGAAGGCGCAGATGCCGCCCTTCTTCTGCGCTTCGGCAATGGTCTGCAGCGCAAGCGTTGTCTTACCCGAGCTTTCCGGCCCGTAAATTTCAATGATTCGGCCCCTCGGCAGACCACCGACGCCAAGTGCGATATCGAGGCCAAGCGAGCCGGTCGAAATCGTCTCGATCTCGACAACATTCTCGTTGGAGCCGAGTTTCATGATCGAGCCCTTGCCGAACGACCGCTCTATCTGTGAGAGTGCCGCTTCAAGCGCTTTGCTTTTGTCCACCGATTTGTCCTCTACCAGCCGCAATGAATTCTGAGACATTCGATCCACCTTTAGGTTATTGAAGCCGCCCAAGCAATGTCGAGTTTGTACCCTATTTGTTCTATTCTCGCAATAGGCGATCAAACGATTGAAAGAAAAAGGTAAAACGCCCCGTGTTCTATTTTTGTTTTATCGATGCAAAGCAACGGCTTAGGCCTGAAATGCCGATACCCGCGCAAGAGAACCCATCGCATCGATTCGCGTTTCGGGCATCAAGAGAGTGGCTGCAATGAGCGGAAAGATTCTCGTGCTCGGCGGTGCCCATATCGATAGACGCGGCCGCATCTCCGGCGAGACGGCGCCTGGCGCCAGCAATCCCGGCACCTGGTTCGAGGAGCCGGGCGGCGGCGGCTTCAATGCGGCGCGTAATCTGGCAAGGCTTGGTTTTCAGGTGACGATGATCTCGCCGCGGGGCGGCGATCCGATGGGCGAGATGGTCGGCGACGCCGCCGATTTCGCCGGCATCGACGACCGGCCTTTCGTCTTCCTCGACCGCAAGACCCCGAGCTATACGGCGATTATCGAGAAGGACGGCAATCTGGTCATCGCCCTTGCCGACATGGATCTCTACCGCTTCTTCGTGCCGCGGCGCCTCTCCATCCGCTGGGTACGGGAGGCCTTCGCCGCCCACGATCTCATTCTTTTCGACGCCAACCTGCCGGAAGAAACGATTGCGGCGATCGTCGCCAAGGCGCATTCCCTGGCAAAGCCGGTCGCAGCGATTGCCATCTCGCCTGCCAAGGTCGTCAGGCTGAAACCCTGCATCGCGGATATCGACTACCTGTTCCTGAATGAGGCCGAGGCCTCAGCCCTTGCTGGTGAACAGCCGGAAGACGCCGCCGGCTGGCCGCCGCTTCTGAACGAGCTCGGCATCAGGAACGCCGTCGTCACCCGCGGCCGCCGCGAGCTCGTGGCCCTTTGCGAGGGCCGCGCCGTGACGCTGCAGCCGCCGATCGCCGACACCGTCGCCGACGTCACCGGAGCCGGCGATTCGCTTGCAGCCGGCACCCTTGCAGCCCTGATGCTCGGCCTGCCGCTCGAAGAGGCGGTTCGTCACGGCACGGCAGCCGCCACGCTGACCGTGCAGTCGCGGCACGCCGTCAACGAAAATCTGACGCCGGATCTCTTGAATGCGGCGCTTGCCCTTGTTCCCAAGGTCAGAATTCTGCATTGAAGCGGCTAAATTGAAGTTCACCATGATGTCGTCCGAAAACCGCTGAGACTTTCGGCATCATGCTCTATCGACGACAGGACAAGATCATGACCAAGCCCATTTCGCCTCTTCTGCCGATCGCCTATTCGAAGGAGGTCGCCAGCGCCAAGCAGCGCGGCGCGCCGCTGGTGGCGCTGGAATCGACCATCATCACCCATGGCATGCCCTATCCCGGCAATATCGAGATGGCCCGCAGCGTTGAGACGATCATTCGCGAACAGGGCGCGGTGCCGGCAACCATCGCCGTCATTCATGGCACGCTGCATATCGGCCTTGAAGCCGGCGAACTGGAGCAGCTTGCCAAGGCGACCGAAGTGATGAAGGTGTCGCGCGCCGATCTCGCCTTTGCGATCGCCGAGCGCCGCACCGGCGCCACCACGGTCGCCGCGACGATGATCGCCGCCGCCCGCGCCGGCATCCGCGTTTTTGCCACAGGCGGCATCGGCGGCGTGCACCGCGGCGCCGAGGAAAGCTTCGACATATCAGCCGATCTCGAGGAACTGGCCCGCACCGGCGTCATCGTCGTCTGCGCCGGCGCCAAGGCGATCCTCGACATTCCGAAGACGCTGGAAGTGTTGGAAACCCGCGGCGTTCCCGTGGTCACCTATGAGAGCGAAGAATTCCCCGCCTTCTGGTCACGCGCCTCGGGCATCCGCAGCCCGCTGTCGCTGAACAGCCCGGCCGCCATCGCCAATTTCCAGACGGTACGCGAACAGCTCGGCATCGACGGCGGCATGCTCATCGCCAACCCGGTGCCCGAGGCCGACGAGATCGCCCGCGAGGAGATGGAAATCTATATCGAACGCGCACTCGACAGCGCCGAGCGCGACGAAATCACCGGCAAGGCGGTAACGCCCTATCTGCTCTCGACCATCTTCGACCTGACGGACGGCCAGAGCCTCAAGACCAATATCGCGCTGGTGGAGAACAATGCGCGGCTGGCGGCCGAGATTGCCGTGGCGCTTGGCGAGTAAGGGATAGTAGGAGGGCAAGAATGCCCTAGCAGATCGGGCGTGCCGTGCAAGCCCCCCTCTGCCCTGCCGGGCATCTCCCCCACAGGTGGGGAGATGGGCTGGGCGCACCGGCTTTCCTCAACAATCAGCGTTGCAATCCGGCGAAACGGCAGAGAGGCGGGAGGAGCACGCCTCTTGTCGATCTCCCCACCTGTGGGGGAGATGCCCGGCAGGGCAGAGGGGGGTACCACACGGCGCGACCTCTCCGACGGCCCCCTTCATCCGTCCAGCGTCTCCTTCACCACCACAGCCAACTGCTTCAGCGAAAACGGCTTCGGCAAAAACCCGAATTTTGACTCGGGCGGCAGGTTGCGGGCAAAGGCATCTTCGGCATAGCCGGAGACGAAGATGAATTTCATGTCGGGATAGGTCTTGCGCAGCTCGCGCAGCAGTGTCGGGCCGTCCATCTCAGGCATGACCACGTCGGAAACGACGATGTCGACCTTGCCGTCGAGCTCCTCCATGATGCTGAGCGCCTCGACGCCCGAGCCCGCCTCATGCACGGTATAACCGCGCGTTTCCAGCATGCGCTTGCCGCCACGGCGCACCGCCTCCTCGTCTTCGACGAGAAGGATGACCGCCGATCCCGTCAGGTCCTCCGGCTGCTGCGCCGTCGGCGCCTCCGGCCGCATGCCGATCTCGGCGACGGCGCTGTCGATCGCACCGGCTTCGGCGGCAACCGCCGGCTCCGGGATATGGCGCGGCAGGAAGACCCGGAAGGTCGTGCCCTTGCCGACTTCGGATTCCGGCTGGATGTAACCACCCGATTGCTTGACGATGCCGTAGACCATGGCAAGGCCAAGTCCCGTGCCCTTGCCGACATCCTTGGTGGTGAAGAAGGGCTCGAAGATCTTGTCCATGATCTCAGGCGCGATACCAGTGCCGTTATCGGCGACTTCGATCAGCACCATGTCCTCGGCCGGCATGTAGGAATAGTTGAAGGCCGAGACTTCGGCAGCCGTCAGGTTTCGGGTGCGCAGCGTCAGCGTGCCACCCTCGGGCATCGCATCGCGCGCATTGACGCAGAGATTGATCAGCACCTGTTCGAATTGCGAAAGATCGGTTTTGACGGGCCAGAGGTCGCGGCCATATTGCACGTCCAGCTTGACGTTGGTGCCGGAGAGCAGCCGGTCGACCAGCATGCGCAGGTCGCCGACGACATCGGTGAGGTTGAGCACCGAGGGCCGCATCGTCTGCTTGCGCGAGAAGGCGAGCAGCTGGCGCACCAGCACCGCGGCGCGGTTGGCGTTGCGCTTGATTTCCATCAGGTCGGCAAAGCTCGCATCGGCCGGCCGCGCCTGCAGCAGCAGATGGTCGGAGGAAAGCAGGATCGCCGTCAGCACATTGTTGAAATCATGCGCGATGCCGCCGGCAAGCGTGCCGACGGCATTCATCTTCTGGGTCTGCGCCATCTGTGCTTCCAGCGCCTTCTGCTCGGTCACCTCGACGGCATAGACGATCGCCGCCTCCTCGGGCGCCTCGTCGCTCTGGTCGATGACGGCATTGACGTAGAAACGGAAATAGCGCGCCTCGTCGGTCGGCGTGCGGGTATCGAGCGGCGCGATGTCGCCCTGCCGGTCCTTGGCCGCCGCCAGCGCCTCGGCGAGCTGCGGCCGGTCGCTTTCCTGGACGATGGTTTCGAGATGCGGCGCCTTTTCGAGGTCGTCGCGCGAGACGACGCCGGAGAACAGCTTCAGGAACGGCGCGTTGGTCCGCAGGATCCGCCCTTCGCCGTCCACCGAGGCGATCGCCATCGGCGTGTTGTTGAAGAAGCGGGTGAAACGCATGGCGGCGGCCGACGCGGACTGGCCGCCGGCCTCGCTCTTTTCACGCCCCAGCACGATCGTCCGGCTCTCGCCAGGCGCGCCGTCGCGCATCGAGGTGACGCTGTGGATGATCTGCACCGGCAGGCTCTGGCCATTGGTCTTGCGCAGGTCGAGATCGAGCGTCACCGTCTTCTTCAGGCCGGGTTCGGCCTGCACCGACTGGATCAGCGCCAGCCCCTCGCCCGCCACCACGTCGCCGATCGTCATCGAGCCCGGCACGAATTTGGTGAGATCGAGGCCCAGCCACTCGGCAAGCGTGGCATTGAGATAGAAAATCTCGCCCTTCCTGCCGGCTGAGAAGAAGCCGGCCGGCGCATGATCGAGATAGTCGATCGCGTTCTGCAATTCCTTGAAAAAGCGCTCCTGATCGTCGCGCTCGGTGGTGATATCGGTGATCTGCCAGATCTGCAGCGGCTTGCCGCCGTTTTCCTCCGGCTGCAGCAGCCGCGCCTTCAGCCGATACCAATGGGCGCCGGAGCTGTTGCTGCCAGGCCCGACGGCGCGCAACAGGCGGAATTCCTCCCGGCCTTCCTTGCCCTCGCGCAGGCCGTTGACCAGTCGATAGAGCGCCTCGTTCGATTCGCGGTGGCGCGACAGCAGGGTTTCCAGCGTCTGCACCTCGGTCGCCTTGCGTGCGCCGGTCAGCGCGCCATAGGCGGCATTGGCATAGATGATCCTGCCCTTTTCGTCGGTGATCAGCGTGCCGTCGGGATGGCTGTTGAGGAAGGCGCGCGCCAGGCTGTCGGACTGGCGCTGCGGCATCACCTCGATGAAGCCGATGACCGAGGATACCAGGAAGAAGATGCCGACCATGGCAAGCACGCCGAGACCGCCGAGCACGATCTCATTGTCGAGCGATCTCTTGAAGACGACGAAGCCGCCGGCGGCTGCAATCAGCACAAGGGCCAGCAGAAGAATGCGCAAAACCGTGCCAGAACGCCCCCCACGATCCACAAGCGGTGCGTTATAATCGTCGGCCTGACGCGGTTTCGTCATGTATTCCTCACATAAGCCCTCCAGCTTCGTAGCACGAACACGAAGCGGGAATCAGGCACTCTTTCCTTCTTAGCAATTTGCCGCGTCGGCAAAAACACCGGCGGCCGGCAAGACTGCTTGAATTCACAGGCAACAGCGCCATCTGCCCCTGAACCCTGTCGCGGCCACCCTGCGAAAGATCGCCGAGCACCCAAGCATCGAAACACGAAATCGCGTTCTCCCGTGACTGGACAGCACCGGCGGCCCTTGCCTAAGGAACGGAAAAGTCGTCAATATGTGCCGAATATGAAATGGAGTAAGTGATTATGTTGGATGATGTTGTCGGAGCTTATGGCAGCCGTTTTCTGCTTGCCGCCGGTGGCGTCGGTCTGGCGCTTCTCCTGCTCATCCTCGTGCTCTGGGTGATCCGCAGCCGGGCGCCCTCGCCCTTCGTGCGCGGCGGCCGCAACCGCCAGCCCCGTCTGCAGGTTCTGGATGCCGCCGCTGTCGATGCCCGCCGCCGGCTGGTGCTGGTGCGCCGCGACGACGTCGAGCATCTGATCATGATCGGCGGCCCGAGCGATATCGTCATCGAAAGCCGTATCCTGCCCGCTGCCGCCGGACAGCCGGAAACCGCCGACCGTCCGCAACCGGTCGAACAGCGTCCAGTATCACCCCTGGCGCGCCCGGAAACGCCACCGGTTTCTCCGCCCCGCGCCGCAGTTGCGGCTCCGGTCGCACCGCCTGCCCCCGCCCGCGTCGAGCCGGCCGCCGAGCCTTCCTTCTCCGCACCGGTTTCGCCGGAGCCGCGCCCGCGCCCCGAACCGCAGGCCCAGCCGGCCGTGGCACCGCCGGTGGCAACAAGCCCTCTTCCGGCAAACCCGGTAACAGTGCCCCTGTCGGCCGAACGCGACATTCCTCCGCCTGCCCCGCCCCAGCCGCGCCCGCCGGAGCGTCCCGTTGCTCCCCCGGTCGCGCCCGCAGCATTCCACGATACCGCAAGTGCGGCCGAGATCCTCGATGCCGCCCGCCAGCGCGTGCTGCCGCAGCAGCGCATCGAACCCGAGATCTCCGCCCCGCCTGCCCACGACATGCCGGCCGCCGCCCGCGCAGCCCCCGGCCCAGCCGAGGACGATGCGGCTGCGCAATCGGCAGCGGCGACCCGCCATGATTTCCAGCGGGTGCTGGAAGAGGAAATGTCGAACAATCTGACGGCTGAACGCATCGTGCCGGCGCCGGCAAACCAGGCCCCGCGCCAAGCCATACCGCAGCCGCAACCGAGCAACCTGCCGCGCCGCGATCCCGACCTCGCCCCGATCACCGGCGCCGATACCGAATTGCAGAAGGAAGTTGCCCGCATCTTCGGCGAAATGAGCGTCAATCGCGACAAATGAGGGTAAAGACGCCCGCGTCACGCCGGGTTGCCGCGCCTTCTCCTTCACCATGAAGTTGCACAAAAGCCGCATATCGCGGCTTTTTCAGTGTCCTAATGTCTCGGGCCTCCCCATCATGCCGATGATTTGCTATCGATGGGGGTGAAGAGCGTTGGCGCATCCGAGGTTGCATTTTGCCTAAGTAAACACCGGTCTCACTCCAGTTTCACCCGTACTGCCGCCTAGCGACATGCTGGCGGCATGCGACCATGTTCATCGGGTGGTGGCGAGAGACCGGTTTGGCATTGTTCCAATGTGCCATGTGCAGCTCCGCTGTCTCAGCTCTTCAGCCGCCCACAACATCGCCACACCGCGCCCGCAAGGGTTTTCTCATGCACCATCTCGATGGACTTCCGAACGGAAGACCAAGACGATATGTGCAAGACGCTTCGGGTCCGATGGACTATTATTCCAAAGACAGCTGCCCAGCCCTGGATCGCATGTGGCGGATGCGGAGGCCTGAGAGCCTTCGCATGCAGCGGCAAGATTCGGCTGAACGCCAATGGCCGCAAGCTGGATGCCTGGCTTATCTACAAATGCCTGACCTGTGAAAGGACATGGAACCGGCCGATCTTCGAGCGCCGCAATGTCCGCGACATCGATCCTGCGATCCTTGACGCACTGCAGTCCAACGATCCGGACTGGATCCGGGCCGAGACCTTCAACCTCGATGCTCTCCGACGCAAATCGCTGCGGGTGGACGAGTTTGCCGAGTTTGAAATCGCCAAGGAGATGCGGCACGAAACCGCAAATTGGACGACATTGGCAATCGAACTGGCGGTCCCGGTCCCAACGAGCACCCGCCTCGACCGTTTGCTGGCCTCGGAACTGAAGCTTTCACGCTCAAGGCTGCAGGCTCTTCACGCTGAAGGCATGGTTCGGACGGATCCTGAGAAAGCGGACATCCTGCGACGCCGACTGAGGAACGGCACGCTTGTGACGATCGATCTCTCCATGGAGGCCGAGCGAGAGCAATCGTGGAAAGCTCTGGCGACAGGCGATTCTGCAGCGGAGCAGTGATAAACGAACAAGCGCCGCGATCCGATCGCGGCGCTTGTTCTGCTCTCATCTCTGCATGAAAACCGTTATTCGTCGCGATAGACTTTTTCGCGGCGTTCGTGGCGCTCCTGCGCCTCGATCGACAGCGTCGCGATCGGGCGGGCGTCGAGACGCTTGAGGCCGATCGGTTCGCCGGTTTCCTCGCAATAGCCGTAAGTACCGTCTTCGATGCGCTGCAGTGCCGCGTCGATCTTGGAAATCAGCTTTCTCTGCCGATCACGGGCGCGAAGTTCGATCGCCCGGTCGGTTTCCGACGACGCCCGGTCGGCGAGGTCGGGATGGTTTGCGCTTTCCTCGGCCAGGTGGTCGAGGGTTTCGCGCGCTTCTCGAAGGATATCATTTCTCCATGCAACCAGCTTGGTCCTGAAGTAGGCACGCTGGTTTACGTTCATGAACTCTTCCTCTTCCGAGGGAACGTAATTGCTAAGATCGATCTTCTCACTCAACGCGATTCTCCTGAAGAACATCTCATCTGGGCGGGTGTATATCCCAAGCGCTAGCCGCGATTCAAGCCAAATACGACAGGTAAACAGATTTTTAAATCTGTTACAATTTTAGGCTAACGATCTATTTTGTCATGGTTATTCCGGCTACCGTTTTCTTCTTCGCCTTCAAAACGCCGTGTTGTCAGCCACGTTTTGCGCCGTTGCGGCATGGCTGGCGATTGACGGCGGCCAAGCGCAACCGCTACTGAAAAGACCCGCCCGATCCTGGATTTGCCCATGACCGTACCGCTGCCTCCGCCGAACCGCATCTATCTCCTGCGTCATGCCGAGGCGGCCTGGGCCGAACCCGGACAGCGCGATTTCGACCGGCCGCTCAATGAAAAAGGCTTCGGCGATGCCGAGATCATTGCCGACAAAGCCGCCGACAAGGGCTACCGTCCCAATCTACTGATCAGTTCGACGGCGCTGCGCTGCCGCGGCACTGCCGATGCGGTTCATCGGGCGATGGGCCTCACGCTCGACCTACGTTATGTCGATGCGCTCTACAACGCCACGGTCGATAACTATCTCGAAATCGTCGATTCGCAGGAAGAGGCGGCCGTCATGCTGGTCGGCCACAATCCAACCATGGAGCAGACGCTGGAAGTGCTGATCGGCCACGAAGCGATGGTCAGCGCCCTTCCCGGCGGCTTCCCGACGGCGGGCCTTGCCGTCGTCGATTACGACGCTGCTGCCGGCGGCTGGCGTCTCACCGACTTCGTGGTCGTCTGAAAGCTTTCGCGCCGCGTCTTTTTCAGGCGGCGCGTCCTTCCTATATTGCCGGCAGTCACCAACCGGAATTGCGCCTTGCCGCCACGCCTCACATCCTTTGCCGACGACGCCCGCATCGCCTTCGACAATCTCGCCGATCGGGCAAGCGGCCTCGTCAATCCGACCGTGCGGCTCGGTGTTACCGGTCTCTCCCGTTCCGGCAAGACGGTCTTCATTTCATCGCTGGTGCACAATCTCCTGCATGGCGGTCGCCTGCCGCTGTTCGAGCCGGTGCAGTCCGGCCGTGTCTCGGCGGTGCGGCTGGAACCGCAGCCCGACGATGCCGTGCCGCGCTTCCAGTACGAGGATCATATCCGCGCACTGGTGAAGGATCGCATCTGGCCGGATTCGACCCGCGCCATCTCAGAGCTGCGCATCACGCTGGATTATCAGAGCGCCAGCGGCTGGAACCGGCTGTTTTCGCCCGGCCGCCTGTCGATCGATATCGTCGATTATCCCGGCGAATGGCTGCTCGACCTGCCGCTGCTCGGCAAGGATTACCGCACCTTCAGTGAGGAAACGATCGCACTGGCGAAAACCGGCGTCCGATCCGAACTGTCGCGCGGATGGCTGGCGCTGACGCATGCCGCCGATATCCAGGCCGGCGCCGACGAGATGATCGCCCGCGACCTTGCCACCGCCTTTGCCGAATATCTTAAGGCCTGCAAGGCCGACGAACGCTCGCTCTCCACCCTGCCGCCCGGCCGCCTGCTGCTGCCCGGCGATCTCGACGGCTCGCCGGCGCTGACCTTCGCGCCGCTGGCCTTGCCGGCGGACGGCCGTCCCGGGCGCAGTTCGCTCTGGACGATGATGGAGCGGCGCTACGAGGCCTATAAATCCGTCGTCGTCAAACCCTTCTTCCGCGAGCATTTCGCCCGGCTCGACCGCCAGATCGTGCTCGTCGATGCGCTGCAGGCGATGAACCGCGGCCCCGAAGCCGTCCAGGATCTGGAACGCGCGCTGACCGATGTGCTCGCCTGTTTCCGCCCCGGCACCAATTCGCTGCTCTCCTCGCTGCTCGGGCGGCGCATCGACCGCGTGCTGGTCGCCGCCACCAAGGCCGATCATCTCCACCATGAAAGCCACGACCGGCTCGACGCGCTGACCCGCCGCCTGGTCGATCGCGCCATCGACCGCATCGGCATGGCGGGTGCGGGAATCGATGTCATGGCGCTGGCCTCCGTGCGCGCCACCCGCGAGGCATCGGTCAAGCGCGACGGCCATGACCTGCCTGTCATCGTCGGCACGCCCATGGAAGGCGAAACCATCGCCGGCGAGCGTTTCGACGGCCAGAGAAAGACCGCGATCTTTCCCGGCGACCTGCCGGCGGATCCCGAAAGCCTGTTCGACCGCATCGCCGCGGGCGAGAGCGGCCTGCGGCTGCCCGATGTCAATGTCGTCAGGTTCCGTCCGCCGCAGCTCGAGGAAACCGGCGGCGGCATCAAGCTGTCGGTGCCGCATATCCGCCTCGACCGCGCCATGCAGTTCCTGTTCGGAGATCGTCTCGCATGAGCAAGCCCCCCTCCGATCCGCCACGTCGCCCGCCCGCAGCTTTCACCTATGAGGACGAGGCCACCGAGCGCCATGACAACGGCCGCCAGGCAGAGCCTCGGCGCAAGCCGGAAAGCTTCTCCGAAAACATCGTCGTGACGGCGGATGAGGACGATCCCTTCCTCAATCCCGACAAGGATCTGAGCGCAGTGCCCGTGGCAACGCCGCTGAGACGCCGAACCTCCTTCGGCAAGATCGCCGCCGGCGCCTTCGGCATCCTGCTGTCGCTTGGCATCGGCCTCTGGACCGATAGCCTGATCCGCGATCTCTTCACCCGCGCCGACTGGTTGGGTTATGTGGCCCTTGCCGTGCTCGCGGTCGGCATCCTCGCCGTGCTTGCCCTCGTCGTCCGCGAGACGTCAGGCATGATGCGCCTTGCCGCCGTCCAGGCGATCAAGGCCGAGGCGGAAGCCGCGATGGTCGAAACCCGGCCGGCGAAGGCGCGCGCCGTCGTCGCCCGCCTCGTCACGCTGCTTTCGGCCAATCCCGAGACGTCGAAGGGCCGCGCCACGCTGAAGGCGACGGAAGGCGAGGTCATCGATCCCCCGCATCTGATTGCGCTCGCCGAACGCGAATTGCTGACGCCGCTCGACCGCAAGGCCCGCGCCCTGATCGTCAACGCCTCCAAGCGCGTGTCGATCGTCACCGCCGTCAGCCCGCGCGCCGTGGTCGACCTGCTCTATGTGCTCTATGAGGCCGTGCGCCTCATCCGCGCCATGGCCGAGCTTTACGGCGGCCGTCCCGGCACCCTCGGCATGTTCCGTCTGCTGCGCGACGTGCTGGCGCATCTGGCCGTCACCGGCTCGATCGCCGTCGGCGACAGCCTCGTCCAGCAGGTGCTCGGTCATGGCCTGGCCTCCAAGCTCTCGGCCCGGCTCGGCGAAGGCGTCATCAACGGCCTGATGACCGCCCGCATTGGAATCGCGGCGATGGATCTTTGCCGCCCACTCGCCTTCCATGCCCTGAAGCGGCCGGGAATCGGCGATTTTATCGGCGATCTCACGCCCTCCATGTCGCCGCGCGGCAACACTCCTTGAGAGACGGAACAATTCCGCAGCCTTCGCCGTCCCTAACGGAACGTTGGCGAAATTACAGCAAATTCAAGACTATAACGCCGATATACTGAAATCGGAATTGCGTGAACCCCCTGTATTGCCTTGCATTTCGGCACAATCGAAAGGAAGGATTAACCATTCCCAGGCAAAACTTGCAGCCAGTTCGTGAGTGGTGTTTGCCAAGGAAAATCCATGTATTCGCGCAAGTTTCTCATTATATGCGGTCTGGCCGCCGCGGCATTGTCTCCCGTCGCAGATGTCGCTCCGGCAGCCACCGCCGCAACCCGTGACAAGGCCTTCTTCGATTCCGTCGCCGGCTCCTGGAAGGGCCCGGGCGAAATCGTCGCCGGCAAGTACAAGGGTACCAAATTCACCTGCAACCTGATCGGCGAGCCCACGGGCGACAGCGGCGCCGGCATCAAGCTCGACGGCACCTGCCGCGTCGGCGTCTTCAAGCAGCCGATGACCGCCGTCATCTCGCAGTCGGGCTCGACCTACAAGGGCAAGTTCCTGGACGGCGCCGCCGGCAAGGGTCTTGACGTCGTCTCCGGCGCCGTCAGCGAGGATACCGTCGTCGTCGGCATCAACCGCGCCAAGCTGAACGGCGCGATGATCGCCCGCGTGCGTGATGACAAGACGATGAACGTCACCGTTTCGGTCAAGGTCGAAAGCCAGATGATCCCGGTCATCGGCCTGACACTGACCCGGCAGGTCGACGAGATGGCCGTCGGTTCCATCCAGTAGATCAATCGCACCCCGGATTTTCCTGAAGCGGCGGGTTTCCCGCCGTTTTCCGTTTCAGAATCTCCGCCTCAGGTTTGGAGCCACCAGTCGCGGCTACTGTCGGGAACCTCGATGCCCGCCACCTCGGCATCTTCAAGCCAGTCGCTGACCGCCCTGCCCCTGACGAGCAGACCCGGCGCGATATCGGCAAGCGGCATCAGCACGAAACCGCGATCGGTCATGCGCGGATGCGGCAGTTCCAGCCGCGGCGCCTCCTGGATAACGTCTTCATAGGTCAGCACGTCGATATCGAGTGTGCGCGGACCCCAGCGCTCGATACGCTCGCGTTTCATCTCCCGCTCGATCGACAGGCAGACATCGAGCAAAGCCTCGGGCTCCAGCCGGGTTTCGACCGCGGCGCAGGCGTTGAAGAAGAAGGATTGGTCGGTCTTGCCCCAGGGCGGCGTGCGATAGAGCCGCGAAACCGCCGTAACCCGGCAGTCATCTCGTCCGTCCAGCCGCTGCAGCGCGGCGGCCATCGCCTTGACGGGATCGCCGATATTACCGCCGAGGCCGAGTGTGGCCGATCGCATTGCGGTCTCAGGCAAAGTGTTCAACGCTCACCTGCACGAAATCGAGCACGCCGGGCACCGGCGCATTCGGCTTGCGCACCGTGATCTTTGCCCGCCGGACCTGCGGAAATTTCTCGCAGAGCCCCTTGGCGATATCGAGCGCCAGCGCCTCGATCAGGTAACGGCGCTTGCCGGTGACGATCCCCTCGATCACCGTGAAGGCGATGCCGTAATTGACGGTATCGTCGATCGAGTCGCTTTTCAGCGCCTCGCCGGCAACGACATCCAGCTCGGCATCGACGAAGAAGCGCTGGCCGAGGAATTCCTCCTCGTCATGCACGCCGTGGCGCGCAAAGAAGGCGCAGTTCTGCAGCGTGATCGTGTAGGTGGTCATGTCGGCCGCTTCCTCTCGAATTCCTGGCGCGCATTCAGCATAGCATCGGCAATAACAAGCGCATCCCTGTTGATTGCGACATTGTGCACCCGGAAAACCGCAGCCCCCTGAAGCCTGAGCAGGGCGCTGGTGACGGCCGTCGCCGCATCCCGGTCGGCAGCCTCACGTCCCGTCACCGCGCCAAGGAAGCGCTTGCGCGACGTCCCGGCAAGCAGCGGCAGGCCGAAGCGGGACAGTTCGGAAAACCGCGCCATCAGTTCGAGGTTCTCCTCCGCCGTCTCCTTGGCGAAGCCGAAGCCCGGATCGAGTACGATGCGGTCGCTGTTGACGCCGGCGGCCCGAGCGATCTCAAGCGACCGTTTGAGAAAGTGCACCTGGTCGGCGATCACGTCGGGAAGCTTCGCCCTGTCGCGGCCGGTATGCATGATGCAAAGCCCGGCCCCGGTCGCCGCGGCGATGTCGGCGATATCCGGCTCCTTCTGCAGCCCGAACACATCATTGACGATATGGGCGCCGGCACTGACCGCCAGCCGCGCCGTTTCGGCGCGATAGGTATCGATCGAGATCAGCGCCTGGGTGCGCCCGCGCAGCGCCTCGATCACCGGCAGCACGCGCGCCTGTTCCTCGGAAGGGCTGACGGCAGCGGCGTTCGGCCGGGTGGATTCGCCGCCGATGTCGACAATCCCGGCTCCCTCGCTAACCGCCCGAAGCGCGTGTTCGACAGCAGCATCGACGGTTTCGAAGCGTCCGCCGTCGGAAAAGGAGTCCGGTGTCACATTGATGATCGCCATGATGATAGAACGACGGCCGAGTTCGATCTCCCGGCCATGGCCCACACGCCATAAACTGCCTTCGAACCCTGTCACCAGACTTATCCCATCGATCACGAAAAAAGCGCCATCCGATATTGCGCTTGCGGTGGCTATGCCCCAAGCTCCGGTCGATTTCAACACGGGTTGCGTTCAGAATGCCGCTTGCAGTGCGTTATATGGTCCTTCCGATCGCCTTTTCCATTGCTCTTTCCGTCTGCAGCCCAGTGGCAGCAGAAGTGATCGCATCGAAAAGCTATTCCTATTTCGACATCCGCGGCAAAACCGCGGATGAGCTCGACCGCGAACTCAGCCGGCGCGGCCCGACCTCGAGCGGCTCCTCGGCGCGCCACCCCGGCGCAACGAAGATCCGCTTCGGCGGTGAGGCCACCTATATCCAGGATAACGGCCGTTGCCGCGTCGGCAACGTCAAGGTCACGGTCCACACCCAGATCATCCTGCCGCGCTGGACCAGCCGCAAGGGCGCCAGCAAGGAGCTGTCGGTGATCTGGGACGCGCTGTCGAGCGATATCAAGCGCCACGAGGAGCGCCATGCCGAAATCGCCCGCGATCAGGCCCGCGCCATGGAGCGCGCCATCCGCACCTTGCCGCAGCAGCGCAGCTGCGAGGCCATGCAGGAACTCGTCTCAGGCGAATCAGCTCGCGGTATAGAGGAGCACGATCGGCTGCAGGCGCGATTCGACCGGGTCGAAGCGGTCAATTTTCAGAAGCGCATGCTGAGATTGCTGAACAATCGAATCAACGGCCGAGCCGGCGCAAAATAAGGCTTTTTGGGTCTGGTTGCGAGCGGAAAACCTTAGCTGCACAACGAAACTTGTGCGAAACTTGCACCCTCCCCAGTGATTGAATGGTCATTTTTCATCCTGGCAGACTCAACCGGAACGCGTTAATATGAACACATTCGAAAGTGCAGCTACGGCATCTGCCCTTTCATCGCTGGGTTCTCCTGGCGCGTTCCGAAGCCGCGGATGTTCCTCCCTCATCCGTAGGTAATGCGCCCGCCTCGCCTCGCTCGCACCAGCGCGCGAGGCGTCTTTTTTGTGGATCCTATTCCGGTGAAGGTTGAAGCGCAGCGCGCTTAAAGCATGTCGCGCAAAGTGTGCAGCGATTTTCCCAGGCAAAGCGCGAAGCGGTTTTGCCGGGCAAAGCGCGAAGCGGTTTTGCCGGGCAAAGCGCGAAGCGGTTTTGCCGGGCAAAGCGCGAAGCGGTTTTGCCGGGCAAAGCGCGAAGCGGTTTTGCCGCAACGACATGCATAAAACAAAGAGCTAAAGCGCAAGGAGCGGATCTGAAAGATCGCGACGCACTTTAAGCCTGGCGTTCCGGCACGTGCACCACGAGGCCGTCATAGACAGCCTTCATGCGGATCTGACAGGACAGCCGCGAGGTCGGGCGCACATCGAAGGCGAAGTCGAGCATATCCTCTTCCATCGCTTCCGGCTGGCCAACCTGCTCGGTCCATGCCTCGTCGACATAGACATGACAGGTCGCGCAGGCGCAGGCGCCGCCGCATTCGGCCTCGATGCCGGGCACCGAATTGCGCACGGCATTTTCCATGACGGTGGAGCCTTGGTCGACATCGAGGTCGAAGCGCGTGCCGTCGAACGCGACGATGGTAAGTTTTGGCATCAGGACTATTTCCGGTCTTCAAATGATGGGCGGATTTTCTTCCGACAATTCGACGCTTCAGTCAACATCGGGAAAGTCGCCATAACCTCGCAGATCAGGCCTTCGCCCGCCGTCTTCAAAGCGTCATGGAAGACGTCGCAAAAAGACCCGCGGTTCCGCAATGGAACAACGGGCCTCATTCGAACGCATTCTCAAACAGGATCAGCCGCGGCAGAGCTTGAGGATGAAATTCTCGGCGTCGATGACGGCGGCACCCAGCGCTGCCGTCGCCCCGGCGTCACCGCCGGTTTCCTCGACGGCTTCGGCCGTCTGCGACACGCGGAACGCGCCGACCGAGCTTGCCGCGCCCTTCAGGCGGTGTGCGGCCGCGCCGACGCGGATGGTTTCGCCGCTCGCAATATCCTGCAGACATGCGCGAGCCTGGCGCGCAAACATCTGAAGGACTTCGATTTCCAGCGACTTGTCGCCCATTGTCTGCTTGGCGAGATGGACGAGATCGATCGGCCGGACCTTCGAGGGACAGGGTCCCTTTGCATTATCCGGCGCCTCGAATACGATGTTCAAAGCTGCCATCTGAGCTGCCATTGCCAGTTCTCCCGTCTCGTGTCGTCCGCAGTTGCAACAGTTCTGCGACAGGAGGGTGGCCATCACGTTAAATTCCGGCACATGCGGGGCGGAAATCTCGCCATATGGTTAACATCCGTTAAATATCGCTAAATTATTGGTTTTTAAGCGGTGCCAGGGATTTAAAGATGTTAACAACGGGTTAACGAGCCTGGAATCTCAAGCCTTCATTAATTGTGTGAAGAGCCCAGATGTGTCACTACGATACTGGTGGAGCGGGTTTATGGTACGCGCCTTTGCCGAGCGAGTGGATAATGGTAGTGTTTTGATACCTTCCGTTTGAAAAAGCGGCTATCTACTCTGAAATGACATGCTTATCCGTCCGTCGTTGGGATGGAAGGCTGGAACGGCAAAGTTGTTTCCCGGGTGAGGCGGAAGCCCGGGATTGCGCTGCCGGACCGGCCGACAGTAACGAGGCATTACCAATGGCGAACAACAAATATAACGAGTCGATTGAGGACAAGGCGTTCAAGGCATTGGACGAGGCGCTCCAGATCGACTTCGGCAAAGATAACGTGCCGTCTCGCCGCGGCGATGCGCCTGAGGCCCCGGAGGCTAATGTGTCTGATCCATCGAATGCGCGTAACCAGCAGGCCCAGGAAGAAGCGCAGCGCCGCAACCGCCGCGGTGCCACCGGCGAGCAGGCTTCCAGGGGGCCGGCTTTCACGCCCGCCAACGATGCCAGCCGAAACACGCCCGCCTCGATCCTGAAATCCTTCGACGGCGCCTCCAGCCGCTCGGCGGTGCGCACCGCCACGCTGTTTTCAGTGCTTTGGGTGATGGGCGGCCTCGGCCTGATGTCGCTGCTTTATGCGCCGCAGATCTGGCAGATCCGTTCACTCGCCGATCTCGTCGCCCTGCCCGGCGTCATCGCCGGCCTCGTCGGCATCATCATCCCCGTCATGATGTTCTATGCTTTCGCCATCATGATCGCCCGCGCCCAGGACATGCGCAACGCCGCCCGTTCCATGGCGGAGGTCGCATTGCGCCTGGCGGAGCCGGAAACCATCGCCTCCGAGCGTATCATGACCGTTGGCCAGGCCGTGCGCCGTGAGGTCTCGGCCATGAATGAAGGCATCGAGCGCACCATCGCACGTGCCTCCGAGCTGGAAACGCTCGTCCATTCCGAAGTCAATGCGCTTGAACGTTCCTATGCCGACAACGAGTTGCGCGTCCGCGGGCTCGTCCACGAACTCGGCTCCGAGCGCGAGGCGATCGTCAACCATGCCGACCGCATCCGCACCTCGATTGGCAGCGTCCACGACCAGCTGAAGGAAGAGCTGTCGCTTGCGACCGAAGAGATCGCCGTGCGGCTTTCCACATCGGGCGAAGCCTTTGCCTCGCTGATCGATACGCGCGCCGCGACGATTCTGGAAAAATCGGACAACGCCCTGCAGTCGATCGGCAGCCTGCTCGCCGCCAAGACCGATAGCCTGCTGCAGACACTGAACGCATCGGGTTTCGCGCTCGCCACCGAATTCGACAACCGCCTCGAAGCGCTCTCCGTCAACCTCAATGACCATGGCGAAAAACTGCTCAGCCAGTTCGAGACGCGCGCCTCGACCATGGACAGCAGCACCGAGAAGCTGAATGCCGCGCTGCACGAGCGCACGCAGCAGCTCAGCGAGATCCTGATCGCCCGCACCCGTGAGATCAATGAGAGCCTGACATCAGGCGAACGCACCATCGGCGGCACGCTCGACGACGTGCTGTCGAAGCTGAACAGCGCCCTCGACGAAAAGGGCGCGAGCTTCCGCCAGAGCCTGCAGAGCACCGCCGACGACGCCGTTATGGATCTCGACGTCCGCTCCGGCTTCTTCGAAGAGCGGCTGCAGACGACCGTTGCCCAGCTGTCCACCGCCTTCGACGAACGCGTCGCCGAATTCACCAGCGCCTTCGACAAACGCACCGGCTCGCTCGACACCAAGCTGATGGAGAGCCTCGCCCGCATCAACGAGACGCTGACCGGCGGCTCGGATTCGATCGACGGCATCCTGAGTTCCGGCATCGAGCGGCTGAGCTCGTCGATGACCGACCAGTCGCTGGCACTCGCCACAGCACTCTCCACCGGCCACGAAGTGCTGGAAGGCGCGATCGGCACCCGGGCGGACGAAATCACCGCGGCGCTCACCAGCCGCACCGGCGAACTGACTTCGGCGCTGCAGAGCGCCACCTCGGAAATCGCGCTGACGCTTGCATCCGGCACCTCCGATCTCCAGAACAATCTTCAGGCCCGCTCGGCCGAATTCCGCGACACGCTGCGCACCACCACCAGCGATCTGACCACCGCCGTTGCCGCCGGCACCGAGCAGGTCACCGCAGCCTTCGGCGGCCGCGGCGAGGAACTGAGCGGCATGCTGACTGCCCGCGCTGCCGAAATCAGCGAGGCGCTCGGCACGGCCCACGGCCGCATCGACAGCGTCATGGCCGAGCGCGGCGGTGCGTTGGTCGATGCGCTCACCACCCATCACGGCCGCTTCGAAGAAGCGCTGACATCACGCGCCGATGCCATCATCGATGCCGTCTCCGGCACCCACGACCGTCTGGCCGAGACGCTCGACGAAAAGGCGATGGCGCTCGCCATCTCCCTGAACGAGAGCCAGGCCCGCATCGAGGATACGCTCGAGACCCGCTCCGAAGCGCTGCTGAGCGCGGTATCGGGCACGCATGACCGCCTCTCCGAGACGCTCGATGAAAAGGCAATGGCGCTTGCCATTTCGCTCAACGAAAACCAGGCCCGCATTGAAGATACGCTCGAGACCCGCTCCGCGGCCCTGCTGAACGCCGTCTCCGGCACCCATGACCGCCTGTCCGAAACGCTGGACAGCAAGGCAACCGCCCTGACCACCTCGCTCGACGAGCGCCATGCCCGCATCGACAATGCGTTGGGAACACGTGCCGAGGCGTTGCTGAACACCGTGTCCGGCACACGCGACCGTCTCGCCGAGACCCTCGACGAAAAGGCGGCGGCCTTCGCCATCTCCTTGAACGAGAGCCAAGCCCGCATCGAAGAGACGCTCCAGACCCGCTCGGCGGCTCTGCTGAATGCTGTCTCCAGCACGCATGACCGCCTGTCCGAAACGCTGGAAGGCAAGGTGGAAGCTTTTGCCACCTCGCTCAGCGAAGGCCAGGCCCGCATCGACGAGACGCTCGAAAGCCGCTCCGCGGCCCTGTTGAATGCGGTCTCCGGCACCCATGAGCGCCTGTCCGAAACGCTGGACGAAAAGGCGATGACCCTCGCCATCTCGCTGAATGAGAGCCAGTCGCGGATCGAAGACACGCTGGAAGCGCGCTCCGAAGCCTTCCTCAAGGCCGTGTCCGGCACGCATGAGCGGCTTTCGGAAACGCTCGATGAAAAGTCGGCAGCCCTCGCCGCCGCCCTCAACGAGGGTCAGAGCCGCTTGCAGGACACCCTTGATAGCCGCTCGGAATCCTTCCTCAGTGCGGTCTCCACCACCCACGACCGCCTGTCCGAGACACTCGACGACCGGGCAATGGCGCTTGCCATTTCGCTGAACGAGAGCCAGAGCCGCCTCGAGGAAGCCCTGACATCGGGCGCCGATGCGATCACCCAGGCGGTGTCCGGCACGCATGACGGCCTGAACGGCGTGCTCGACCGGAAGGCCGCGGCCATCGCCTCCTCGCTGAACGAAGGCCAGGCCCGCCTCGAGGAAGCCCTGGTGCACCGCACCGCCGCGATCATCGGCGCCGTAACGGCAACGCACGACAGGCTGACCGACACGCTCGACGAAAAGACCATGGCGCTCGCCATTTCGCTCGACGACAACCAGAGCCGCTTCGACAGTGTGCTCGAAGCGCGCAGCAACGCCATCATGGAGGCCGTCTCCGGCGCCGAGTCACGCGTCGCCGGCGCCTTCACCGACAAGACCGATGCTATCCGCGCCGCCTACACCGACAATCAGCAGCGGCTCGAAAATGCGCTTTCCGAGCATAGTGCCGCCCTTTCCGGCGTTCTCGATGCCGGCGGCTCCCGCTTCGAGGACCTGGTCGGCGGCCTGACCGGCCGCATCGAAGGTCGTCTGAGCGATGCCCATGCACGGCTCGGAGGCCTCGCCGACGAGGCCGCGGCGCGTATCGAAGGCGGGCTCACCTCTGCCCATGAGCGCATCCGTACGACGCTTGAAGATCGCGCCAATGCCATCGACCTGTCGCTGAACCAGGCCCATGCGCTGATCAACGATACGCTGACCGAACACGCGACCAGCATCGGCACCTCGGTGGCGACGAGCGTCAGCATGCTCGAAATGTCGTTGGAGGACCGGGAAGCCTCGATCCGCCAGGCCATCGATGCCAGCGCCCAGACGTTGGAAGAGCGCATGCATGCCGGCGCCGGCCAGATCGCCGGCCGCTTCCAGGAGGCGGCAAATGCGATTTCGACCTCCACGCAGAATTTCTCCGCCCAACTCGATCAGTCGGTGGAAAGCCTGACGGGCCGTTTTGAAGAAACCGGATCGCGCGTGGAATCCGGCCTTGCGGCCATCGAGACCCGCATCAGCAACGGCGTCGGCGGTGTCGCCGAAAAGGTCGAAGCCGCCAGCGGCCAGCTCTCCGGCGTGCTTGCCGACGGCATCTCCCGTATCGGCGCGCTTAGCGACGACGCCAACCGGCGCATCACGGCGACGCTCGAAGGCAGCGCTGCAAGCCTCACCCAGGCGATCGACAGCCGCGCCGCCAATCTGGCCGAGACGCTCGACAGCCGTGCCACAACCCTGACCGGCGCCATCGACGGCCGCACCGTAAGCCTTGGCGAAACCCTCGACCGCGGCAATGAACGCATCGAGGAACGCCTCTCCACGATGGATCGTGCGCTGACCGTCGGCCTCGATGCCGTCAACCGCACCATCGAAGGCAAGGCCGCCGGCCTCGCCTCGACGCTGCGCAGCGCGGTAGCCGAGGCGGCCCAGGGAATGGAAGGCGAAGCGACGAGAACCACCGAGCTGCTCGGCAAGACCGGCCAGCAATTCGCCGTCGATCTCAATGCGAAAAGCGACGAATTCACCCGCACCATGGATGAGCGCTCGTCGCAGATCGTCGCCCGCGTCGCCGAGGCCCAGAGCCGGCTGGCAAGCCAGGCCGCAGCCGTCGCCCAGACCTTCTCGGAAGCCGGCAACGCCATCGTCAACAAGGTTGCCGAGGCCGAGACCATCGTCGGTACGCAGGTCAATGCCATCTCCAAGGCGCTGTCGGATGCCGGCCAGTCTCTGGAGACGCGCGGCGATGCCATCCGCTCGACGCTGTCGGGGGCCGGCAGCGAGATTTCCGCCACCATGGCGGATGTCGATCGGGCGCTCGAAGCCCGCAGCAACGCTATCCGCTCCAATCTCGAGGAGCGCGCTCGCGAGATCGATACGACCTTCTCCGGCATCGACCGGGCGCTCGAAGCGCGCGGCAATTCGATCCGCGCAACACTCGACGAGCGCACCCGCGACCTCAACTCGATGCTCGCTGGCCGTTCGGTCGAATTGACCCGCATCCTCGACGAAACCGCCCGTCCGATCATCGACCGATATACCGATGCCGGCGAACAGGCGGCCGCCCGCATCACCGCGGCAGCCAACCTCAGCGCCGACCGTCTGCGCGCCGAAAACGAAGCGCTCGCCAGCGCCGTTGCCGCCCGCACCGAGAATGTCGCCAACGCCGTCAGCGCCATCGAAAACAGCCTGGTCGGCAACGTCAACGGCCTCGTCGAGCGCATGTCGGAAAGCAGCGCGGCGATGGCGATGATGATGAACCGCGCCGTCGAGCAGCTGACCAGCGTCGACAGCCGTCTCGGCGAAACCACGACGCGCTTTGCCGACTCCACCACCAAAGCCGCCGAGATGGTCAACGCCTCGACCCGGCTTCTCGAAGGCAAGGTCGACCGCCTCTCCGACATTTCGGGCCAGACGCTGTCGCAGGTCGGCGGCATCATCGGCCGTTTCGACGAACACTCCAAGGTCCTGACACAGGCCTCGCAGCTTCTCGGCGCCGCCCAGTCCAACCTTGCCTCGACGCTCGAGGAACGCGAAGGCGCGCTGCAGACGCTCTCCGTCAGCCTGGTTCAGCGCTCCGACGAGATCGAAAAGACCATGCGCGGCCTCGGCGGCATGATCGAGACCGTCTTCGAGCGAGCCGAACAGCGCTCCAGCCAAGTCACCGGCAATCTGCGCCAGGGCGTGCAGTCCTCCTTCGCCGATATCGGCCGCATTCTCACCGAAACCGAGAAACGCGCCCAGGAAGCTGCCGAGACGATGCGCGAGGCGATCACCCGCGCCGGCGACGAGGCCAATACGACGATCGACGGCACCTTCGCCAATGTCGAGCGTCGCTCCGGCGATCTCTCCAACCGCATTCGCGGTGGCCTGACGGCATCGCTGTCGGAAGTCGAGCGCATGCTCGGCGAAGCCGGCCGCGCCTCCGACGGTGCCGCCCAGCATATGCGCGAAGCATTGCGCGAGGCGATCGATGATGCCGTCGGCCGCTTCTCCGGCGCCACCGACGATATCCGCCGTTCTGCCGCCGACATCCGCAACGAGCTCGACGCCACCCGCGCCGAACTGAAGCGCGGCGCCTTCGACCTTCCCGAGGAAGCCAAGGAAAGCGCCTCGGCCATGCGCCGGGCCGTCGCCGAGCAGATCAAGGCGCTGCAGGATATCTCCCAGCTCGTCGGCCGTTCCAGCCAGCAGCTCGAAATCTCCGAACCCGTCGCCCGCACGCTCGCCCAGGCGCAGCCGGCCCCGCGTGCCGCCCAGCCGATTGCAAGTCAGCCGATCGCAAGTCAGCCGGTGGCACCCCCGCCGCCGCAGCCGGCAGCGCCCGCGCCGATCGAAGCGACGGGCCTGCGCGGAACGATCGCCCCGACGGCACCGGCTGCCGCTCCCCAGCGCGCCGCTCCGCAGCCTGCCCCTGCCCGTCAGGAACCAAGCCGTCAGGAACCAAGCCGCCAGGAACCGGCTCGCGCCGAAAGCGGCGGCTGGATCAGCGATCTCCTGCGCGGCGCATCGCGTGAGGAGGCCGCCGACGAGGCGCCTGCCCGTGCCCCGGCCCGCTCGGCGGAGACCGCCGCACCGGCCGCGCGCAGCAGTGACATCCGCAATCCGCGCCACGTCGTCGAATCGCTGAACTCGCTGTCGGTCGATATCGCCCGCGCCATCGATCACGACGCCTCGGTCGATCTCTGGCGCCGCTATCAGCGCGGCGAGCGTGACGTCTTCACCCGCCGCCTTTACACGCTGAAAGGCCAGCAGACCTTTGACGAGATCAAGCGCAAATACGACCGCGAACCGGAATTCCGCACCGCCGTCGATCGCTATATCGGTGATTTCGAAAAGCTGCTCGCCGACGTCGCCCGCACCGACCCGAACCAGATCGTCTCGCAGTCCTACCTCACCTCGGATACCGGCAAGGTCTACACTATGCTCGCCCATGCCGCAGGCAGGCTCAGCTGAGTTCGCCGATCTGAATTGACGTTGAGGAAAAGCCGCTTGAACATGTGTCAGGCGGCTTTTCTCGTAAGATGCCGGTGCGACTAGGATCTCTCTGCCGAGAAGCAAGGAAAACTTCCCCCGAATGACCCAGGCCCTTCTGATCATCGACGTGCAGAATGCGATCGTCTCCGGAAAAGCATCACCGGAGCGGCAGCCTCGGATTGATGCCGCACTCGACGAGACCGTCGCGCGGCTGGCCACGCTGCAAGAAAAAGCCAGGCAGGCGGGCGCGCCGGTCGTGCTGATCCAACATGACGGCGATAGCGGCCATCGACTGGCCGTCGGCACGCCGGGGTGGGCGCTGCGCCAGGAGATTGCCCCGGAACCAGGCGAGGTCGTCGTGCGCAAGAAAAGCGCCGACTCCTTCTTCGAGACAGACCTTGCCGAACGCCTGGACGAACGCTCAGTCACCCATCTCGTCATCGGCGGCTGCATGTCGCAATTCTGCGTCGACACGACGGTCAGGCGCGCCGTGTCACTCGGATATGACGTGACGCTGATAGCCGACGGTCACACGACGGGCGATACGGCGACCCTCACCTTCTCCGAGATTGTCGCCCACCACAATGAAACGCTCGACGGTTTCGACGCCGGCAAGGCGATCGTCGATATCCGTCCCGCCGCCGACATTCACTTTTCATAAGGCTCCGGGAGCAACAGCCGACATCAAATCGGAAGCAGGCGATCGCTCCTCAACTTGACGATCAGCGCCTCGACGACCTCCGGCACATCCCTTACAGCCGTATCGACAATGATCGGCCTTTGCCCCCAATCGTCATATTCTCGCTCGACGGTTTCCTGCCACGTCGGTTTCACCAGACCTTCCACATCCGTTTTCCGCGTCTCGGCCCGGCGGCGGTGCTCGATCTTGTCGGAACAGATCACTTCCACTTCGACCGCGATCACACCGGACCGCGCCGCGACCGCCAGCCAGGCGCCGCGGGTTATGTCAAGCGGATTGACCGAGTCGGCAATCACCACGCGGCCGAGGGTGAGATTGTCCTCGGCAACCCCATAGGCGACGACATACCCTGCCGGACCGACGTCTCCTACAGGGTCACCACCCGACACTCTGATCGCCTGCTCGATCGTGTCCACCCGCACGTATACGGCCCCCAGCCGTTTCGCGAGCGCGCGGGCAACAGTCGTTTTCCCGCTACCCGGCAAACCGCCAAAGATAATCAGCATGGCTTCTCACCCATTGTTCAATAAATGCATGTCAGGCAAGGGGATACGACAGTTTTAGCCGTGGAGGCCGGCAGCGGTTTGCCGACCAGATTTACTGCTAATGTCTTCTATTGTGCATTACCGGCTGCAGCCGCGGCAAGATCCTTAGCGGTCCAAGCCTGGATGGCCTGATTGAATATACGTTCCCCATCGGCACCCTTCTCAAGCGTCAGCAGTGCTCGTTTGCCGTTCTGATAGAAAATCGGCAAATCGATCCATTGGCGTTCAAGCAGTTCAAGGTTCCTGGCACGAGCTTCAGGCAGATCATTGAGCGCCAGCATGTAAAGATTGTCTGTGACCTTGGCGGGCACGGCAATCAATGCCTCGCCGCGATCGCTCTCCGTCGCCTTCATTGACATGCGCTGAAGACTGTAAATTCCGCCTCCCTTAAATCCTGGCGCAATCTGAAACGACAATTCGATGAGGTGGCTTGCGGAAACGGAGGGATCTGCATTCCGTTCCAGTGTCAGCACTGCAGTGAGGCGACGCGTCGGCACAGCAATGTGCGCTTGGACAACAGGATCGGAGCGCCCGTTGGCGTCGGTGCGCATATCGATTGACCAAGTAACAGAACCGGGAACAGTCGTCGGCTGTGCCATCTCCGGTTTCTCTTCATACAGAAACATTTGAGGAACCAGCGAACGCGGGACGGAGCGACCTGCAAAGACGGAAAAAGTTGAGAAAACAAGCACACATATGCCAACGACCAAAACCATTGCCGAACGCATCATAGAAATCCCACCCCTCGCAGCATAACGCTGTCTCCTACTGTATAATCTCTTAAATCGGAATTATGCAGCAATTCAAAGGGCTGCGGAAAATCCGTGAACAGCGGCAGGGGCGTGCCGCCCGCGCCTTTGTCAAAAGCCACGACGGTGAGACAAAATGAATCAGCTGTGGATTGGGCTTTTTTATTGCCGCCTGTCCTTCATTTCGTCACAAACTTTCTCGATCCGCTTGCGTTTAGCCAACGGCTGACCCGACCTTCCAACGCCCGACCTTCCAACGCCCGACCTTTCAATGACAGAGACAGTAACATCGATGACCAAGACGACCTCCCGGCTCCTTGCCACCGCGCTCTCTTCCGCCGTTCTGCTGGGCGCGTTCACCCTGGCCGAGGCCGGCCAGGCAAGCTTCGTCGTCGATGTGCAGTCCGGTCAGGTTCTCGAAGCCTCCAATCAGGACGATCTGAACTATCCGGCGTCGCTGACCAAGATGATGACGCTCTACCTCGCCTTCGAGGCCCTGCATGAGGGACGCCTCAACTGGGACCAGAAGCTGACCATGTCGGAAAATGCCGAGAGCAAGGAGCCGTTCAAGCTCGCCGTCGGCGCCGGCCGCCAGGTGACGCTGCGCGAAGCGGTCGAAAGCATCGTCGTCTTGTCCGCCAACGACTCGGCCGTGGCGATCGCCGAACAGCTCGGCGGCTCCGAACAGGCTTTTGCCAAAGCGATGACCGACAAGGCGCGCCAGCTCGGCATGACGAATACGGTCTTCAGGAACCCCTCAGGCCTTCCCGATCCCGAGCAGGTCACCTCGGCACGAGATATGGCGACCCTCGGCATTTCGCTGATGCGGGACTTTCCCGAGGAGTTCAAGCTCTTCTCCATGCGCGGCTTCCAGTTCCGCGGCATGAAGCTGCGCGGTCACAACAACCTCATGTATCGTTATGACGGCGTCGACGGCATCAAGACCGGCTATACCGATGCATCGGGCTATAATGTCGTGACATCGGCGCTGAAGGACGGTCGCCGCGTTGTCGGCGTCGTCATGGGCGAAAAGACAGCGAGCCTGCGCGACGACAAGATGGCCGGCCTGCTGGACAGCACGCTGCCGTCGTCCTCGACCGCCACGGCCTCCACGATGCCAGGCAAACAGCCCGGAGCGACGATGACGGATGCGCAGCCGACGAAATAGGCTGCTGTCCGAGAACGGTTCAGCTTTTGACAGAAGCGCAGAACCGCCCTCGTTTTTGTTTCTACGCAATTCCGGACGGAAAACCGCTTTGCACTTTTCCTGGCATTGCTCCAGCTATCTGAAGGCCACTTCCAGGTGCTGCCGGTCCTGAGCGATCACCCGGCAATTCGTTTCGAATCCTTCTCCCTTAATGGCAAGAATGAACTCGGAAGGAATGCCGGCCGAACTGGAAACCGAAATACCGGCGCTTTCCGAGCCGATGGATTTGACGGTGCAGTCGATGGTCGAGCGTCGATCGTTGAACAGGATCGATCCCGCCTTCAGCACTCGCCGCCGCGCGCCGATAGCGTGATCGGCGTGGATGGAACTCCATGACACACAACGATTTCGTCCCGCATGTTTGGCCTGGTACATCGCGGCATCCGCCTGAGCCAACAGCGTCTCGATCTCCTTGCTGACGATCGAGAGCGCCGACGTTCCGAAGCTCGCCGTGACATTCAAGGAGCCGTGATCGCCGCGAATGGGCTGCGCGGCGATGGCGGCTCTGAGCTTTTCGGCGACGGCGAAAGCCCCTTCCCGGTCGACATGCGGCAGGATGACGGCAAATTCCTCGCCTCCGATACGCCCGAACAGATCGCCGGCGCGAAGGGTCGCCTTGCAAATCGAGGCAACCGCCTTGAGAACCGCATCTCCCGCGGCATGCCCATAGGTATCGTTCACCTTCTTGAAATGGTCGATATCGAAGGCGATGCAGGACAGATCATGCTGATGCCGCAAAGCGAGCGAAATCAGCTGATCGGCTTCCTGCTTGAAAGCGCGCCGCGTCATCGCCTCGGTCAGGCTGTCGGTGGCGGCCGACTGCACGAGTTCGATGCGGTCCATCGCCGCCCCCGCCAGCTCCTGAAGAATATCGAGATCTCTGCTGCCGAACGATCTCGGCCGGCGGTCGATCGCGCAGACCGTTCCGATCATATGCCCGGCCTTCGTTCGCAACGGAACGCCGGCATAAAAGCGGATATGGTCCTCGCCGGTCACCGCAGAATGTTTTGAAAAGCGCGCGTCCTTGGTCGCATCCTGCACGATAACGGGCTCGTCGCAGTCCACCACGCAGCGGCAGAACGTGTCGTCGAGCGACACTTCGTCGGCGGCGAGGCCGGAGCAGGCCTTGTACCATTGCCGGTGCGCATCGATCAGGGAGACGATGCCTATGTCGATGGAAAAGATCTGCTTTATCAGGCGGACGATCCGCTCAAATCCTTCGTCCCGCGGCGTGTCGAGAAGATCAAGCTGCTGCAGCGCAGCCAGTCGGTCGTTATCGCGCTGGATCGCCTCAGACGACGACTTTCCGAATACTCGTGCGACCCCCATGCAAGCATGCCTCCTGACAGCGATAACATGATGCGTTCCACAAATTCATGAAGAAATTGAATACGATGGCAGCCCTGCCGCCATGGGGCCGCATATTTTTCGAAATCGGCAACCCTCGATGTCGACGCGGCGATCGCCAAACGCCATCTCAGATTGAACGAAGCGTCCAGTTGACGATCTCGGAGACAACCGTGGAGAAGGCGCGGTCCAGACCCTTCACGAAGCCAGCGTTATCGCCGCCGGCCGGCGCCACGGCACGGAACACCTTCTGGGCGCGCACCGAGCCGTTGCGGTCGTTGAGGATCTTGGCGGAGATTTCGACCACCGCCTGGTTGCCGTTCGAAGCGTCGATCTCGAAGGAGCGAATATCGGTGACGACCTGATAGTCGATCGCCAGTCCCTGCCCCGGTATGCCGACGCCACCGAGTTTGCCGGAGTTCTCGAAGGCTTCGACCAGCTTCGACTGCACCATGCGCGGCAGCTTGTCGCCCCATTGCGCCCGAGAGAGATACTGAATTTCCGATGGCGAAACGCGGATGACGATCTGCTCGCTGCCGACCGCATTCAGCGCCGTTGGCGAAGCGATCAGGATCTGGCGAGATTTGGCCGCGGGTCCGTCACCGTCAACGGCAGCGGATAGATCATAGGTATCGTTCTTGGCCGCGGTGCCGCACCCCGAAAGGATCAGCGCCGTCAGCGGCAGCGCGATCACCGTTCCCCTGATCCATGAACGGCGCGACAACAGATGCGATGCGACCATATTAGGCTACCCCTGACTTCCCAGTTAACGCCGCGTCCGGCCGTCATATTGCTTGACCGTGTCCCCGCCGAAGATCAGGCGTTGCGGATTGCGGTCGAAGTTGGTGATCGTGTCGTTCAGATTGTTGACGGTTCCCCGCATGTCGTTGACGAGCGTCTGCACGTCGCGCAAACCGCCGCTTGAGAATTTCTGCAGATTGTCGGCGATCGGCCCGATGCGCGCATTCAGGTTGTCGGCGACCTTCTTGAAGGATTCCAGCGTATCGCGCGCCTCGGTAAACAGCGATTGCGTGTTGTCGGTTCCCAGCAAGGCATCGACTTTGATGAGAATGCCGTCGATCCGGGTCGAGGCCGAATTCAGCTTGTTGGCAAGCTGCGAGACGTCCTGGATGGTCTGGTCGATATCTTTCTGACGCCCCGAAACCGTATTGGCGACGTCGCGGATCGAGGCAACGGCGGCACGCGCATCCTTGGTCGCCTGCGCGATGTCGTCGACCGAGCCCTTCACCTTGGCGGGGTCGATCTGGGCGACAAGCGTGTCGACGCGGTCGAGCGTCGCCTGTGCCTGTTTGCCGAAATCGTTGAAGGTGGTGGCCGTCTGGTCGAACTTCTGGATCGCCCCCTTAAGGTCGCCCGAGGCATCGGCGACATTGGCGGTGATCTTGTCGGCGTTGGAAACGATGTTGTCGATCTTCTTCGCGTCAACCGCTTTGACCAGCGATTCCACAGCTTGAAGCGTCGAATCGACACGACCGGAGACCGCCTTCACCGTATTGGAAAGCTCACCCACGCTCTGCAGGAAGGCGTCGATATTGCCGGAATTCTTGGCAAGCGCATCCGAGAACGTCTCGGCATTCTTGAACGTCTGGGTCAGGGGCGCGCGTGAATCCTCGATGAAACCCTGAAGTTCACCGACCGCGTCGTTGGCGCGATCGAGGATCTTGTCGGCTGTCGCCAGAAGATTGGTGACGCTCGATTGATCGGCGACGATGACGGCGCGTTTGCCGTTGTCGATCGCATGCTGGAGGATGCTTTCCTCGCCCTTGCGGCCGCCCGACAGTTCGATATAGGCGGCCCCCGTGAGGCCCTGGATTTCAAGAGCGGCCTTGGTCGACGGATAGATCGGCGCATCGGTGCGCACCTGGGTGAACGCCAGTGAATATTGCGGATCGTCGGCATCGATCGACAGGGTCTGCACCGAGCCGATCTGAATGCCGTTGAAGCGCACCGGCGAGCCGACGCTGAGGCCGTTGGCCGAACCCGGAATACGCACGATCAGCTCGGTCATCGGGCCGCCGCGGCCATATTCGGCCATCCAGTAGACGAAGCCGAAGGCCGCCGCGATCACCAGCACCGTGAAAAAACCGACAATCGTGTAATTGGCTTTGGTTTCCATTTATCCGATCACTTCCCGCTGCCGCCGTGCCGCGCGCCATCATCCTGCGGCACGATCGCCCGCGCCCGTTTACCCTTGAAATAGGCCTGCACCCAGGGATCGTCATAGGCCAGCATGTCGTCGATCGTGCCTTCAACCATTACCTGTTTCTTTCCGAGCACGGCAATACGGTCGCAGACCGAAAACAGGCTGTCGAGGTCATGCGTCACCATATACACGGTCAGTCCCAGACTATCGCGCAGGTTGGCGATCAGCTCGTCGAATTCGGCAGCGCCGATCGGGTCGAGACCCGAGGTCGGCTCATCCAGGAAGACGAGTTCGGGATCGAGTGCCAGCGCCCGGGCAAGGGCGGCGCGCTTGATCATGCCGCCGGACAGTTCGGACGGGTATTTGTCGGCGGCATCGGCCGCGAGCCCGACCATGCGGATTTTCAGATGCGCCAGTTCGTCCATCAGCGAGCGCGGCAGGTCGAGATATTCGCGCATCGGCACCTGGATGTTTTCCTTGACCGTCAGCGACGAAAACAGCGCGCCCTGCTGAAACAGCACGCCGAGCCGCATGTCGAGCGCGTTGCGCTGCGGCTCGTCGAGTTCGTCGAAATCCTGGCCGAGGATCTTGATCGTGCCGGAACGGCGCGGCAGCAGCCGGAGCACGGTGCGCATCAGCACCGATTTGCCGGTGCCCGACGCGCCGACGAAGCCGAGGATCTCGCCGCGATAGATATTGAGGTTGAGATTGTCGAGCACCACTTTGGAGCCGAAGGCGACGGTAACGTCGCGCGCCGAGAGCACGATGTCCCTCTCGTTCTTGTCGTCCCTGTCTTCCGTATCGATCGGTTTTTCCACGCGATTCGCCATGCTAGAAGTCGATCGCTGCATAGAACATCGCAAAAAGCCCGTCCATCAGGATGACCACGAAAATCGCCTTTACCACCGCGGCCGTCACATGCTGGCCGAGCGATTCCGCGCTGCCGCCGACCTTGAGCCCTTCGACGGCGGCGACGATGCCGATGACCAGCGCCATGAACGGCGCCTTGATCATGCCGGAGAGCACCGTCGACAGCGTGACCGCCTCGTGCAGGCGCGACAGGAAGTTGGCGAAGGTGATGCCGGAATAACCCCAGGCGACGGCGGCCGCACCGGCAAGCGAGGCGAAATTCGCCAGCACCGTCAACAGCGGCAACGCGATGGTCAGCGCCACCAGCCGCGGGAAGATCAGCACGCCGATCGGGTTCAGCCCCATCACCTTCAGCGCGTCGATTTCCTCGCGCATCTTCATCGAGCCGATTTCAGCGGTGATCGCGCTGCCCGAACGGCCGGCGATCATGATCGAGGTCAACAGCACGCCGATTTCGCGCAATTGCAGGATGCCGACGAGATCGACGACGAAGACCTCGGCGCCGAAGTAGCGCAGCTGGAAGGCGCCCTGCTGGGCAATGATCGCCCCGATCAGAAACGACATCAGAAGGATGATTGGAACGGCGCGAACGCCCATGTGGTCGATCTGGTTGACGATCGAGGCCGGTGAAACGCCGCTGCCGCGGCCGAACTTCATCTGCGCGCCGCGCACCGCCGAGCCGAGGATATACATGGCGGCGGCGAAATTGTCCCAGATGTCGTAGGTCATCCTGCCGATCGGCGCGAGGATGCGCGCGGCAAGCGAGACCTTCTCTTTCAGCTCCGGCTCCGGTTTGGCCGGCTCCTCGGAAAACATCTCCAGCATTTCATCGATATGCGGATTGGTGCCTTCGAAGCGGACGGTTCGGCCGGCGGCCTCCTCTTCCTTCTTCAGCCGGCACAGAAGCCAGATCCCGGCGGTATCGATATCGGTAATGTCGGAGAGATCGACCGTCAGGTCGCCGGCCTTCTGGTGCAACAGCTTCTCGAAGTCGCGCAGCACGAAATGCACATAGGCGCTGCGCCAGTTGCCTTTAAGACGCACATGCTGCCCCGAACCACCGGATTGGTCGTCCACGTCAAGTGAGGCAACGTTGCGATTCTCGGCGTTCAAGATACTTATGTCTTTCAAGGCTTAAGGGCGACATCGCCGACTCGGCGGATCCTTCGCCGCCCGGCGCGTCAATATACAGAAGCAACGTGCGATTTCCATGCTCACAGGACAGCAATAATGCCGCGCACCCTCAATATCCAGATGAATTCCTTTCCGATTGCCGGAGCCTTTACCATCTCGCGCGGCGCCAAGACCGAGGCCGAGGTGATTACCTGCACGCTTGCCGAAGACGGTGTGCGGGGGCTTGGCGAATGCGTGCCCTATCGCCGCTACGGCGAGACCATGGAGAGCGTGTTCGCCCAGATCGAAGCCGCGCGTCCGCTGGTCGAGGCCGGGATCTCGCGCCGCGACCTGTTGTCGGCGATGCCGCCGGGCGCTGCCCGCAATGCCGTCGATTGCGCCCTTTGGGACCTCGAGGCCAAACGAACGGGTGAAACCGTTGCGGCCCGCCTCGGCCTTGCCGATTTGAAGCCGCTCACCACCGCCTATACCATTTCGCTCGGTGAACCGGAGGTGATGGCCGCAAAGGCGCGCGAACATGCCGGTCGCGCGCTGCTCAAGGTCAAGGTCGGCACCGGCAACGATGAAAGCCGCATCCGCGCCGTCTGCGCCGCCGCGCCCGATGCAACAATCATCCTCGATGCCAATGAGGGCTGGCCGGAAGCGGTGCTGGAACGTCATCTCGATATCGCGGCGCAAGCCGGTGTGGCTCTCGTCGAGCAGCCGCTGCCGGCCGGCCGCGACGCACTGCTTGCCGAAATCCGCCGCCCGCTCCTCGTCTGCGCCGACGAAAGTGTCCACCATACCGGCGATCTTGCAAGCATTGCCGACCGCTATGACGCGATCAACATCAAGCTCGACAAGACCGGCGGCCTGACGGAAGCCCTGGCGATGAAGGCGGAAGCCGAGCGGCTTGGTTTCAGCATCATGATCGGCTGCATGGTCGGCACCTCGCTTGCCATGGCGCCGGCGGTGCTGCTCGCCCAGAATGCCGATTTCGTCGATCTCGACGGCCCGCTGCTGCTTGCCCGCGACCGCGAACCCGGCTTGCGCTACGCCGCCTCCCTGGTCTTTCCGCCCGAAAGCACGCTCTGGGGCTGAAGGTAGTAGGCCGAGATGACCAGACCGAGGCCGGAGAATGCGACCAGCGCCATGACGTAATAGCTGACGACGCCGAGCCAGGCATAGAGATAACCCGACGCCAGCGTCATCAGCGCCATCGCCATGCCGACATAGAAGAAGTAGGCGCCTTGCGCCGAGGATTCCTGCGTCTCCTGCACCGTCGCCATGATCCGCCGCTGCACGCCGGTATGAACGAAGGCATAAGTGAAGCCATGGAAACACTGCAGCAGGAAAAACCCGGCAAAACCCGCATTCATGGGAAACAGGATCCAGCGGCAGACGCTGACGGCACAGCCGAAGCGGATCAGCGTCCAGGCGTCGAAGCGCCGGTTGAGACGCTTCGACAGGAAGAACACCGTCACTTCGGAAGCAACGCCGGCGCTCCAGAGCAGGCCGACCTCCGTGCCGGAAAAGCCGAGATGATGCCAGTAGATCGACGAAAACGCGTTGAGCACCGCATGGCTCGACTGCTGGATGGCGACACCGATCAACAGCAGCAGCAAATGCGGCTCGCGCAGTCCGCTGCCGGTGGCGGCCGGAATGTTGATCGGCTGACCGCGCCGCCGCGTCGGCCCGATGCGCGGACAGAAGATCGCCATGACAACGGTCATGGCAAAGCCGAACACCATGACGTCGAGCACCAATCCACCGCCCCAACGGCTGATCAGCTGGCCACCGACCAGTGTCGAGACGATGAAGGCAATCGAGCCCCAGACGCGCATCGACCCGTAATCGAGCCCCCAGCGGCGCACGCCCGAAATGACGATCGATTCGACGACGGGCACATAGGGCGCGAAGGTGGCGCCCTGCAGCGCATAGACGATCGTCACCGGCCAGAAGCTCGTGGTCCAGAAAAGCGCGATCGCCGTCAGCAGCGACAGGCTGCCTGACCAGAGCAGCACGTCGGCGCGCTCCTTCAGACGGTCGGCGATCATCGCAACGACGGGCGCCACCAGCACGCGCACCACCATCGGTATGGCAAGGATGATGCCGATCTCGTGGTCGCTGAAGCTGTGGGTCGCGAGCCAGACCGGAAAGAACGGCAGAACGATGCCGTTGACGAGCAGCGGTGCGCAATAGGAAAGCGCGCTGAGCAGCCGGAAGCGCGGCGGCGCTCCCTCACCCGGGGAATGTTGAGCGGGAATCATTGGTGGACCTGAAGGAAACTGGTCGTTGTCCTAACACACCACCCAGGAGGCGACTATTGCGAGAAATAGCCACACTGAAACGTTTTAGAAAATAAATAGGGCCTGTCGCCTGACGGTAACGGCTAAATCACTGGGAGCGCGAACGCAGATGCGCCGGCGCCAAAATCAAGCCGCCCTAAATCAGGCGGCTGTAAAATTATGCGGCCCTAAAATCATGCCGCTTGCGGGGCCAGTTCGCCTTCGTCGTGCATTTCAATGGCGGCAAGCGCCGGCACGCTGCTGGCGAGCGCCCGCCAGGTGATCAGTTCGAAAGTGCCATCCTCATGCTCGGCAACAGCCGTGCAGCTTTCCACCCAATCGCCCGTATTGATGTAGCGGATGCCGTCCATGTCCTGGATGATGGCATGATGGATGTGTCCGCAGATGACGCCGTCGGCACCGTTTTTGCGGGCTTCCTCCGCCACGACACGCTCGAACTCGCCGATGAAGTTGACGGCATGTTTGACCTGCAGCTTCGCCCAGGCCGAAAACGACCAGTAGGGCATGCCGAGACGGCGGCGCACGGCCGCCAGCAGGAGGTTGATGCGGATCGCCGTATCGTAGGCCCAGTCGCCGAGATAGGCGAGCAGACGGGCGTTGCGGACGACGACGTCGAATTCGTCGCCGTGCAGGATCAGATATTTCTTGCCGTCGGCGCCGTCATGCATCATCCGCTCGACCACCTCGATGCCGCCGAAATGCATGCCCGGGAAGTCGCGCAGAAATTCGTCGTGATTGCCGGGAATATAGACGACGCGCGTGCCCTTGCGCGCCTTGCGCAACAGCTTCTGGACGACGTCGTTGCAGACCTGCGGCCAGTACCAGCTGCGCTTCAGGCGCCAGCCGTCGACGATGTCGCCGACAAGCACGATCGTATCGGCCTCGTGGTGGCGCAGGAAATCCAGGAGGAAATCAGCCTTCGCGGCCTTCGAGCCGAGATGGACATCGGAAATGAAGAGCGTGCGGAAATGTCTGGGTTCCATCATGTCTATCACGAGCTGTCGCTCATGCCCCATCTTTCATCTAGCCTTCCAAAACCAGACTCGTGTTTCAGGAAGATGACAAGTTGGGGAAAAGCCCCGCAAAGCCGGTGTTACGCAGGCAGGTTGCGTGCCCTGGCTGCACCCTCGCGGCAATATTGCTCTCTCCATCAAGCGCGTTCATGATGACGGCGATTCCATATCCGACAATGCGGGATGGCTGATGCGTCTCTTTCTCGTTCGCCACGGCGAATCTCTCGGCAACCTCAACGAACAGGCCTATCGCCAATTCGGCGATCACAACGTGCCGCTGACTGAGTGGGGCCATCGCCAGGCGGTGGAAGCCGGCAGCGCCATCGCCTCCTATTTGAAGGCATTGCCGGGTGCGGATTTCGGCAAGCTGCAGATCTGGTACTCGCCATTCCTCAGGACGCGACAGAGCAAGGATGCCTTGCTCACAGCCTTGCCGGAAAGCTTCGTCGGCGAGATCCGGGAGGATTACCTGCTGCGCGAGCAGGATTTCGGTCTTTTCACCGAAATCTATGACCACGCCGAACAGAAGCAGAAATTTCCCGAAGAATTCGAAAAATGGGCGAGGCTGCGCAGCAACAGCGGCAAGTTCTACGCCCGGCCGCCGGACGGCGAGAGCCGGGCGGATGTAGCCCAGCGCGTGCGCCTCTTCCTCCAGACCGTCATGCGCGACGCCGAAAACAGCAGCCACAACGTGGTGATCGTCGGCCATGGCGTCACCAACCGGGCCGTCGAAATGAATTTTCTGCACCGCCCCGTCGAGTGGTTCGAGCGTTCCGACAACCCGGGAAATGCCGATATCACCCTGATCGAGGGGACTCGCCTGCAAGGATACGCGTCGATCCTGCTGCACCAGGCCGCCGACCGGCAGCCCGGACAGGAAAATGAACTGCGCGACGCCTATGGCGCCGACGTGACGATCACGCCAAAACCTGGCGGGTAGGTCTCCGGCGGATCACGCGAGGCAACCCGCCAACTCTTCATCTTAGGTCGGCGACGTCGCCGTTGCCGGTTCCTGCCCGGCCGGCGCCTCCTCGTTCACGGTCTCCGGCCGCTTCGTCCTCAACAGACGCAGCACGAAGACGAAGAAGACGGGAACGAAGAAGATCGCCAGCACCGTCGCCGAGATCATGCCGCCGAGCACGCCGGTGCCGATCGCATTCTGGCTGGCAGCACTTGGCCCGGTGGCAATCGCCAGAGGCACCACGCCCAAGGTGAAGGCGAGCGAGGTCATGATGATCGGCCGAAAGCGCAGGCGAGCGCCTTCGATCGCGGCATCCATCAGCGATTTGCCCTCGGCAAAGCCGTCCTTGGCGAATTCGACGATCAGGATGGCGTTCTTCGCCGAGAGACCGATGATCGCGATCAGGCCGACCTTGAAGTAGATGTCGTTGGACATGTCGCGGCTCATCACCGCGAGCACGCAGCCGATGACCCCGAGCGGCACGACCAGCATCACCGACAGCGGGATCGACCAGCTCTCGTATAGCCCCGACAGCAGCAGGAAGACGAAAAGGATGCTGAGGCCGAAGAGGAACGGTGCCTGCGATCCCGATTTGAGCTCCTCCAGCGACTGGCCGGTCCATTCGAAGCCGAAACCGTCGGGAAGCTCGGAGGCCAGCCGTTCCATTTCGACAATCGCCGCGCCCGATGAATATCCCGGCGCCGGAGCGCCCGAAATGCGAACGGAGGGATAGCCGTTGTAACCGACGATCTGTGCCGGCCCCTTCTGCCACTCGGCGACCGCGAAGGATGAGAGCGGCACCATGCCGCCGCTCGCATTGCGGACGTTTAAGCTTCATCAGGTCTTCGGCCTGAAGCCTGCTCTTGTCCTGCGCCTGCACGATGACGCGCTGCATGCGGCCGGAGTTCGGGAAGTCGTTGACGTAACTCGAGCCGAGATTGGCGGTGATCGTGCTGTTGATGTCGGCGAAGGCGACGCCGAAAGTATTGGCCTTTTCGCGATCGATGACGAGCACCAGCTGGGCCGAATCCGGCATGCCTTCCGGCCGGATCCCGGCGATGATGGGGTTCCCGGATGCCTTGCCGAGCAGCATTCCCGCCGCCTCGGTCAGTGCCGCCTGGTCCTTGCCCCCACGATCCTGCAGGCGGAAGGTGAAGCCGTTGGTGGTGCCGAAGCCTTCGATCGGCGGCGGCGACAGCGCGAAGGAGGTCGCGTCCTTCAACGCGAACAGCTGCATGTTGACGCGATTGGAGATCTCCTGCACCGAATTGCCGGCGCCGCGTTCGGCCCAGTCCTTGAGGGTGACGAAGACCAGGGCGGCATTCGGCCCCTGCCCCGAAAAGCTGAAGCCCTGGATCGCGACGACGTTGGCAACCGCCGGCTCATTCTTGAAGATCGCCTCGATGCTTTCGAGCGAGGCGACCGTGCGGTTGCGGCTCGCCTCAGGCGGCCCCTGCACGTCGACGATCAGGAAGCCCTGGTCTTCATCCGGCACGAAGCTGCTCGGCAGGTTGACGAAGAGATAGCCGAGGCCGACGACGAGCGCGATATAGACCGCCATGACCCGCCAGGAACGCTTGGCCAGTCCCTCGACCGTGCGGGCATAACGGCTGGTCAGTCGGTCGAAGTTGCGGTTGAACCAGCCGGCGATGCCCTTCTTCTCGTGATGGCCCTTGATCGGCTTCAGGAAGGTGGCGCAGAGCGCCGGCGTCAGCGACAGCGCCAGGAAGGCGGAAAACAGGATGGAGACGACCATCGTCAGGCTGAACTGGCGGTAGATGATGCCGGTCGAGCCCGGGAAGAATGCCATCGGCACGAAGACGCAGGAAAGCACCAGCGTGATGCCGAGGATTGCGCCGGTGATCTGCCGCATCGCCTTCTTGGTCGCCTCCTTCGGCGACAGCCCTTCCACCGCCATCAGCCGCTCGACGTTTTCGACCACGACGATGGCGTCATCGACCAGAATGCCGATGGCAAGCACCATCGCAAACATCGTCAGCACGTTGATCGAGAAGCCGGCGGCAAACATCACCGCAAGCGTGCCGAGCAGCGCGACGGGCACGACTAGTGTCGGAATGATGGTGTAGCGGAAGCTCTGCAGGAAGACGAGCATGACGATGAAGACGAGTGCGACGGCTTCTGCGAGCGTATGCGCCACCTTTTCGATCGATGCCGAGACGAACGGGCTGGTGTCGTAGGGAACGGAATATTCGACGCCGTCGGGGAAGAAGCGCGACAGCTCCTCCATCTTCGCCTTGACCAGATTGGACGTGTTGACGGCATTGCCGGTCGACGACAGCTGGATGGCGATGGCCGCGCTCGGTTGTCCGTTCAGCCGGGTGGAGAAGCTGTAGCTCTCGCTACCCTCCTCGATCCGTGCGACGTCGCGCAGCCGGACATTCGACCCGTCGGCATTGGCGCGCAGCACGATGTCGCCGAACTCCTTGCTGTCGGTCAACTGCCCCTTGACAAGCACCGTCGCCGTCAGGTCCTGCGAGATCGGATTGGGTGCTGCGCCGATCTGGCCCGCCGCCACCTGGGCATTCTGCGCCGAAATCGCCGCGCTGATGTCGGATGCCGTCAGATTCAGGCCTACCATCTTGTCGGGATCGATCCAGATACGCATCGCCCGCTGCGAGGCAAACAGCTGCGCGCGGCCGACGCCGTCAAGACGGCGCAATTCCCCGATGACGTTTCTGTTGAGATAATCGCCGAGCGCCACCTCGTCGGTCTTCCCGTCCGTCGACGTCAGCGAGATGAACATCAGGAAGCCGGACGACGCCTCCTCGACCGTGATGCCCTGATCCTTGACGGATTGCGGCAGCCGCGGCTCGACACGGCGGATGGCATTCTGAACGTCGACGGACGCCTGGTCGATATCCGTGCCCGCCGCGAAGGTCGCGGTGATCGTCATCGCGCCCGAGGTGTCGGAGGTCGATTCGAAATAGGAAAGGTGCTCGACCCCGTTCAGCTCTTCCTCGATCTGGCGGGTGACGCCCTGATAGATGTCTTGCGGCGATGCGCCGGGATAGCTGGTGGTGATGCTGAGTTGCGGCGGCGCGACCTTCGGATATTGGGCGACCGGCAGGAACGGCAGCGCGATCAGGCCGGCGATGGAGATGAAGATCGCAAAGACCCAGGCCAAGATCGGGCGATCGATAAAGAAACGTGCCATCGATCCTACTCCGGCTCCTTGGCGTCACCGGACGCGACTTCGCCACTGCGCCACTCCTCAGGCGCGACCTTGGCGCCCGGCTGCAGTTTCTGCACGCCGTCGACGACCAGGCGTTCGCCTGCGGACAAGCCGCTTTCGACCACCCATTCATTGCCGGAGGATTGACTGAGCTCGACATCGCGCGGTTGCGCCACGTCTCCCTGCTCGACGACATAGACCTGCGCCTTGCCATCGGCCGCGCGGATAACGGCGCGTTGCGGGATGAGGATCGCCTTCTCGCGGACGGCCTGCTCGATGCGGACCCTGACGTAGAGACCCGGCAGCAGATCGCCTTTGGGATTGGGGAATTCGCCGCGCAGTGTGACCTGGCCGGTGGTCGTATCGACACTGGCGCTGCGGAATAGCAGCTTTCCGGATTGGCCATAGACCGTGCCGTCGTCGAAGACCAGCTTGATGTCGGCCTTCCCGGCTTCCGTCGAGGCGAGGCTGCCGTTCTCGACCGCCCGCTTCAGCGCCAGCAAGTCGCCGGAGGATTGCGTGAAATCGGCATAGACGGGGTCGATCTGCTGGATCATCGCCAGCGCATCGCCGGCATCAGCCGTCACCAGCGCGCCCTCGGTGACCAGCGCACCGCCGATGATGCCTGATATCGGTGCCCGGACTTCGGTATAGCCGAGATTGATTTTCGCTTCGTCGAGTGCGGCCTGCGCCAGCGCGACATCGGCATCGGCCTGGGCAAGGGCGACGGCTGCCGCATCATATTCGACCCCGCTTGCGACATCGCGGTCACGCAGCGATTTCTGGCGCTCCAGCTGCTGGCGGGCATTCAACTGCGTCGCCTTGGCACGCTCGAGGCTTGCTTCGGCGCTTGCGACGCGAACCCGAAACAGAGCCGGATCGATCCGATAGAGCACGTCGCCCTGCTGAACCAGACTGCCCTGCTCGAAGACCCGTTCCTGCAGGATGCCGGAAACCCTGGCCCGCACCTCCGAAACCCGCGTCGCGGCAATGCGCCCGGGCAATTCGCTGACAACGGGAACCGGACGCGCGTCGAGCGTCAGCACGCTGACGGCAGCGGGCGGCATGGCGCCGCCTTCCTGCGCGTAAGCCGGCAGGCCGGCGAAGAGCAGCAGCGCCAGCATTAGCGCGCAACGCAATGATTTCGTATGAAAAAGCATGTTCATAAGCCTTCCTGATGGTCCCGCTGAGGTCCAAAAAAGCACAGCCCGCCGAAATGACGTTCGGCGGGCCTCCTGAGCCCTGAGATAGTCGATCTTTTTTCGCTTTGCAAGATACCTACCGGTTGGTATGATAGTGACCTCACCTTTCGAGGCGACGTAGCCCCGCGGTCCCGGGAGTGATACTCATTCCCTCCGGTCTCCCCGTCACGAATCTCATCCCGAATACAGGTCATGCATTGGTAGATAGCCCCCGCAACAGAAAGAAACAGCCGGATGTCGTGCGGCAGGCTCTCCTCGATTGCGCCACCCGGCTGGCGCTGGAGCATGGTCTGGCCGCCGTCAGCCTGCAGGCGGTCGCCAGTGCCGCCGGCGTCACCAAGGGAGGTCTGTTTCACCATTTCCCGAATAAACAGGCGCTCGTGAAGGCCGTCTTCGACGGCATGATGGAAAGCTTCGACCGCGAGATCGATGAAGAACTGGAAAGGGATAGCGGCGGCCACGGCACATTCACCCGCGCCTATGTCCGCACCCTGTTTGCCGACCGCGCCCTCAACAGCAGCCCGTGGTCGGCGCAGACCATGACCGTGCTTGCCGACCCCTACTCCAAGAACCTCTGGCACAAATGGATCAATGACCGACTTGTCAGGCACGCAGGAACCGACGCCGGAACGCGGCTCGAGATCGTTCGCCTGGCGGCGGACGGGGCCTGGCTGGCCCACGTCCTCGGGCCGGACGACCACACAGATTCCGGCGATACCGCTGTACTGAAGGAACTGATCGAACTCACGAGACGCGACAAGTAGCCGACTTATCACCGGCTGGAGACATCGGCGGATAATGATGGCGCCGCGCGTTTAAGGCCAACGTGCGGCGGAGATTTCGATCTGTCGGTGGCGCTGCCCCTCAGGCAGCCCGCACAGCCGCCAGCGGCTTCACATTCTGGTTCATGCGGAACAGGTTATTCGGATCGTAACGCCGCTTGATTTCGGCAAGCCGGGCGTAGTTGGCGCCGTAGGCCATTTCCACCCTATCGGCCTCGTCCTCGGGCATGAAGTTGATATAGGCGGTACCCACAGCATGCGGCTTGGTTGCCTCGAAGAGTTCGCGCGCCCAGCCGGTGCAGCTTGCATCCATCCCGGCCTCCCGCCAGCGCGCATGCACATTCATGACGAAGTGCGAACTGCGCTGCGGAAATGCGGTGGCTTCGGTGGCAATACGGCCGGCCGCACCGCCGACATGGCCGACGAATACCTCGCATTCCGGTCCCGGCAGCTTGCGCACGGCGTTGAGCAGCACCTCGATCGTCGCATCCGAAAGCGAGGCAAAATCCTGGCTCTTCCAGTAATTGCGCGCACCTGGCGTTAGCAACGGATCAAATGCCTGCTGCCAGCCGGTGAACGGCACCGGACCAACGACATCGGCAATCGGTTTTCCGATCGCTCGCAATCTTTCCGTCGCTTTTTCTCCCGCCGCGATATCTCCACAATAGCACATGGCGAGCACCACGACCTCCTTGCCGTGCCATTCGGCCGGAAGGAACGGCAGCGGCGGCGCCTGGCGCATCACAACCCAGCAGGTCAGTTCATCGGGTGCGGCTTCCAGCGCCTGCCGATATTCCCTCAGCACTCTCTCCGCGTCAGCGAAGGGATGTACGACCAGTCCGGCAAGAACATCGGAATGCAGCGGGTTGAGCTGGAACTCAAAGGAGGTGACGACGCCGAAATTGCCGCCGCCGCCGCGCAAGGCCCAGAAGAGGTCCGGCCTTTCCGTCTCGCTCGCCTTGACCAGCTCGCCATCGGCCGTCACTACATCGACCGAGACCAGATTGTCGATCGTCAGCCCGAATTTGCGGGTCAGCCAGCCAAAGCCGCCGCCAAGCGTCAGGCCGGCGATGCCGGTGGTGGAATTGATCCCGGTCGGCAGCACCAGCCCGAAGGTCAGCGTTTCCTGGTCGACATCGGCAAGCGTTGCACCGGGCTCGATCCGGGCGCGGCGCGTCTCAGGGTCGACCCGCACCGATTTCATCGCCGACAGGTCGATGACGACGCCGCCCTCGCAGACGGCGTTGCCGGCAATGCCGTGCCCACCGCCGCGCACCGAAACGAGCAGATCGTTGTCGCGAGCAAACTTTACCGCGCGCACGACATCGGCAGCACCGGCGCAACGCCCGATAAGCCCGGGCCGCCGGTCGATCATCGCATTCCAGATCGCCCGGGCCTCGTTGTAATCCATATCCTTGCTTGTCAGGAGCTTGCCGCGAAAACCGGCGGCAAACGCATCGATGGCCACATCATTGACCATCGTCTGCCCCTTTTGCAGGGTCGTCAGGTTCAAATTGTCCATGATTTCCTCCATGCGACCGGCGCCCCGCACCGTCGCGGCGGCATATTGCGCCTGCGGTGATCACCAAACAAGTTTTCCAAAAGGATTAGCTAATTGCCGCTGCAGCCACCGGAAGCCCGCCTCGCGAAAACTTCTCCCATCCCCCATTTCCATACTGTCGCCCGTATCCGATTGATGTATGGAGGAACTTCAAAAAAGACGTGCACGGAGGCGGCAATGGATCACCAGGAAAAATCCAAGACGGAAAAGAACCTGACAAGCGGCGATCTCGACGAGCAGGCGCTGTTCTTCCACCGCTATCCCCGCCCCGGCAAGCTGGAAATCCAGGCAACCAAGCCGCTCGGCAACCAGCGCGATCTGGCGCTCGCCTATTCGCCCGGCGTCGCCGCCCCTTGCCTTGCCATCCGCGACAATCCTGAGATGGCGGCCGAATATACCTCGCGCGCCAATCTCGTCGCCGTCATCTCGAACGGCACCGCCGTGCTCGGCCTCGGCAATATCGGCCCGCTGGCCTCGAAGCCGGTGATGGAGGGCAAGGCCGTGCTCTTCAAGAAATTCGCCGGCATCGATGTCTTCGATATCGAAATCGACGCGGCAAGCGTCGAGCAGATGGTCTCGACCGTCTCCTCGCTGGAGCCGACCTTCGGCGGCATCAACCTCGAGGACATCAAGGCGCCCGAATGCTTCGAAGTCGAGCGGCGCCTGCGCGAAAAGATGAAGATCCCGGTCTTCCACGACGACCAGCACGGCACGGCGATCATCGTCGCCGCCGCGATCCTGAACGGACTGGAACTCGCCGGCAAGGCGATCGAGAACGTTAAGATCGTCGCCTCAGGCGCCGGGGCCGCCGCCCTTGCCTGCCTCAACCTGCTTGTCATTCTCGGTGCAAAACGCGAAAACATCTGGGTCCACGATCTCGAAGGCCTCGTCTATGAGGGCCGCACCGAGCTGATGGACGAATGGAAATCCGTCTATGCCCAGAAGAGCGACACGCGCACGCTCGCCGAAAATATCGGCGGCGCCGACGTCTTCCTCGGCCTGTCAGCCGCCGGCGTACTCAAGCCCGAACTGCTGGCGCAGATGGCCGACAAGCCGCTGATCATGGCGCTCGCCAATCCGACGCCCGAAATCATGCCCGATCTCGCACGTGCCGCCCGCCCCGACGCGATGATCTGCACCGGCCGCTCGGATTTCGCCAACCAGGTCAACAACGTCCTCTGCTTCCCCTATATCTTCCGCGGCGCGCTCGATTGCGGCGCCGAGACGATCAACGAGGAAATGAAGATGGCGGCCGTGCGCGCCATCGCCGCCCTTGCCCGCGAAGAGCCGTCCGATGTCGCCGCCCGCGCCTATTCCGGCGAAACCCCGGTCTTCGGCCCGGATTACCTGATCCCCTCGCCCTTCGATCCGCGCCTCATCCTGCGCATCGCGCCTGCAGTCGCCAAGGCCGCCGAACAGAGCGGCGTGGCGCGCCGCCCGATCCAGGATTTCGACGCCTATCTCGATCAGTTGAACCGCTTCGTCTTCCGCTCCGGCTTCGTCATGAAGCCGATCTTCACCGCGGCCAAGGCCGCCGAGCGTAAGCGCGTCATCTTCTCCGAAGGCGAGGACGAACGCGTGCTGCGCGCCGCCCAGGTACTGCTTGAGGAAGGCCTTGCCGATCCCATCCTGATTGGCCGCCCGCAGGTCATCGAGACGCGCCTGAAGCGCTACGGCCTGCGCATCCGGCCGCTGCAGGATTTCGAGGTCATCAATCCGGAAGACGATCCGCGCTTCCGCGAATATGTCGATCTCTATTTCTCCCTCGTCGGCCGCCGCGGCGTCATCCCGGAGGCCGCCCGCACCATCGTGCGTACCAATACCACCGTCATCGGCGCGCTGGCGCTGAGGCGCGGCGAGGCCGATGCGCTGATCTGCGGTCTGGAAGGCCGCTATGAAAAGCATCTGCGCGATGTCCGCCAGATCATCGGCAAGCGCAAGAATGTCCGCGATTTCTCAGCCCTCAGCCTGATGATCTCGCAGCGCGGCGCCACCTTCTTCACCGACACCTACGTCACCTTCAATCCCAGCGCCGAGGAAGTTGCCGAGGCAACGGTGCTGGCGGCCGAAGAAATCCGCCGTTTCGGCATCACCCCGCGCGCTGCCCTCGTCTCGCACTCCAACTTCGGCTCTCGCGAATCCGAAAGCGCCACGAAGATGCGCAACGCCCTGCAGCTGGTGCGCGAGACCGCCCCAGATCTCGAGGTCGACGGCGAAATGCATGGCGAAAGCGCCATCACCGAGGCACTGCGCAAGCGCGTCATGCCGGATACGACGCTGCACGACGAGGCGAACCTGCTGGTCTTCCCGAACCTCGACGCCGCCAACATCACGCTCGGCGTCGTCAAGTCGATGACCGACGGCCTGCATGTCGGCCCGATCCTGCTCGGCACCGCCCTGCCCGCCCACATCCTGGCGCCTTCGGTCACCTCCCGCGGCGTCGTCAACATGGCCGCCCTCGCCGTGGTCGAGGCATCGCAGCCGGCGTAAGCCGGTTGCCGGCCGAGCAACGACATGCGCCTGAAACCGGCCAGCACCGTATCAGCCGCCGGCTATCGACAGCCGTCCTCTATCGGCGAGCGCGTCCGCGCGCTCGTTGCCGACAACCCCCGAATGCCCCTTGCACCAGGCAATGGTCACCAGGGCGTTTTGTGATAGCTGAAGATCGACCGCTTTCCAGAGCTCCGCATTGTCGATCGTTCGCCTTCGGCCCTGTCCATTCGGGCTGCTCTTCTTCCAGCCGTTATTCTTCCAGATATGTCGCCGGCTGTTGCAGCCTTTGACGGCATAGATGGAATCGGACCAGATGATCGCGGCTTCGCCCGCTGTTTGGCTATTGATCCACATGGCTGCCCTGAGAACGGCGGTCAATTCCATGGAATTATTGCTGGAATCTTCAGCGCCACCGAAGCCGGAGGCGATTTCCACCGCATCGCGATAAGCGACAAACGACCAGCCTCCATGCCCGGAACCGGGCTCATAACAACCGTCCGCGAAGAGGTGCAGCCCCAGTTGGGATTCTGGTACGCCTGATGCCGGTGCGGAGGGTCGGATGTCATCGGGAATGCCTGTCATTTTTACCGGGGTCTCGGGCGATTGCTGGATAAGATCGCGAAAATACGCTAGGATTTTCTTTGAGCTTATTAAGAGAAATAGATTAAGAGGAAGCGCGCGGCGAGGTGATGTCGCATTCGCCCCACCGACCGTTTGCTCATTCCGGGACGACGCCGTGAAACGCCGAAACCTGTCTCTTGCCCTTCTCCTCGCCTTCGCAGCGCCCGCCGCTGCGCAGACCAGCGCCATCTGCGAGGACCTGCGCGGCCGTCTCGCCGACCTGCCGCGATTGATCGGCAATGGCAACGGCCCGGAAGCCCGGCAATATTCCAACGCCATGGCCGAGCAGAACCTCGAGCTGCGCAAGGTTCGCAACGACCTGCGCAGTTACGGCTGCACCTCAGGCAGCATGGTGGTGATCGGCGGCGAAAATGCCGATTATTGCGCCGAGCTCTCGCAGGCCGAAACCCGGATGATCGACAATATCGGCTATCTCCAGGACCGCCGCAACGAACTAGCCGGCCGGAACGGCGCCGATGACGCCCGCCGCGAACTGATGGCCGCGCTCGACCAGAACGGCTGCAACAGCGACAATTTCTACGCCCCCTCCGAGCGCAGCGCCAACGACCCCGCCCCGAGCATCGAGGAACAGGCGATGCGCTCCGATACCTTCATACCGCTCGGCGGCGGCCAAGACGTTGATCCGCGTTACGGTCTGCCACGGGCCGATATGCTCTCGCCGGTCAGCACCATCTGCGTGCGCAGCTGCGACGGCGGTTTCTTCCCGATCAGCTCGAACGCCACGTCGGTCGATTTCGGCCGCGATGCCCAGACTTGCGCCAAGATGTGCCCCGGCATCGAGACCCAGCTTTTCTATCGCGACGTGACGAGCACGGAAGCCTCGAACATGATCTCGGTCGCAACCGGCACGCCCTACAGCGCCATGAAGAACGCCTTCGCCTACAAAAGCCGCGCGCCCGGCGAGAAAAACGCCTGCGCCTGCAATCTCACCGCCTATTACGACGAGATGCGCGGCAAGCAGGCGATCAGCCAGCCGCCGCAGCAGGGATCGATCACCACCATCCGGACCAATCCGCCGGTGAAGGATACAGCGGCAGCCGCCGCGCCGCAGCCATCGGTTCCGGAGCGTCCCTACGACCCCACGCAGAATAAGGTCCGCCAGGTCGGCCCGCAATTCCTCGCCGGCGACCAGGGCTCGATCGACCTTGCCAATCCTGCCGCACCTGGCCCCCAACCGCAGCAGTAGCAGCCGCAGCAGCAGTGATCGCTACCTCTCGCTCCTTCCCCAGCCATCATGGAAGACGAGTTCCTCGAGCGGCAGCCGCTGCCGCCAGCCTTTGACCGAGAGTTCCGGCTGGTCGTAGAGCCGGTCGACGAAACCGGCGCAGAGCCAGGCAACCACCTCGATATGCTCAGGGATGCCGAGAATGGTCTTCAAGTCGGCTTCGTGAAAGATGCTGACCCAGCCAATGCCGACCCCTTCGGCGCGGGCCGCCAGCCAGAGATTCTGAATGGCGCAGACTGTGGAATAGCTGTCCATCCGCGGATTGTGCGTGCGCCCCAGCACCACGCTGCCGCTGCGGGTGGGATCGCAGGTCACGCAGATGCCGAGCGGCGCCTCTGTTATGCCTTCGAGCTTGAGGGAGCGATAGGCCTGCCGCCGCTCGCCCTCAAACATCAGTGCCGCTTCCTCGTTGGCCTTGGCAAAGGCATCGCGGATTCGGGCTCGCACAGTTGGACTTTTCACCAGAATGAAATTCCACGGCTGCATGAAGCCGACGGAGGGTGCGTGATGGGCGGCCGTCAGCAGCCGTTCCACCACGTCGTCGGGCAAGGGCTCGGGCAGGAACTGGCTGCGAACATCGCGTCGCGTCATGATCGCATGATAGACAGCCTCGCGTTCGGCCAAAGAAAAACCGGACGCCACTGACATGGCATCCTCATCAAAGGGTCGCATCGTCAAATCCCCAACAACGCAACCGCCCGCCGTCCGCGCGGGTTGGGTCTATCTTGCCAGGCCGGTCTTCTGACTCGGCGTCACCCGTCTGCCGCAGCCTTCCCGGCGAAAACCAGTGGCATGATGAGCGGCAGACGTCAGCCTTACAGCGTTGGGCACGTTCCGGTCTTGCACCGGATTCCCGATTCTCCCGCTTGAAAAGCGGGCACCTGACGGCGCATCTATTTCAGCAAACCGGCCCTGCGGCAAGCGGCCTCATGCCGCATTCACCCGTATGTGACATCGATCGCGTGGACAGCTGCGCATCGCTGCCGTAGAAACGAACAGATCCCAACCGACGCCCGTGGCGCCGCAACTTTCCTCTTTGCACCCCGGTTGCCCGTGCCCCGCCTGACACCCATGATCCTTGCGGTCGCCCTGTTCATGGAACAGATGGATTCGACCGTCATCGCCACCAGCCTGCCGGCGATCGCCGCCGATATCGGCACCTCGCCGATCGCGCTGAAGCTTGCTGTCACCAGCTATCTCGTGGCGCTGGCGATCTTCATCCCGATCAGCGGCTGGATGTCCGATCGTTTCGGCGCGCGCAACATCTTCCGTTTGGCGATCTTCGTCTTCATGATCGGCTCGGTCGCCTGCGCCTTTTCCAATTCGATCGCGGCCTTCGTCGTCTCGCGCCTGATCCAGGGCGCCGGCGGCTCGATGATGACGCCGGTCAGCCGCCTGCTGCTGGTCCGGGGAACGCCGCGCCACGAACTCGTCGATGCCATGGCCTGGCTCACCATTCCCGCACTGATCGGCCCGATCATGGGGCCGCCGATCGGCGGTTTCCTCACCACCTATCTCAGCTGGCACTGGATCTTCTGGATCAATGTCCCGATCGGCGTGCTCGGCATCTTCCTCGTCACGCGTTTCCTGCCGGCGGTCGAGCCGCGCAGTCCGCGGCCGATGGATTTTCCGGGCTTCTTCCTTTGCGGCATCGGCTTTTCCGGCTTCGTTTTCGGCCTGTCGGTGATCAGCCTGCCGGCCGTGCCCGTCATCTACGGCTATGTCACGGTGGCCGTCGGCATCCTTGCCGGCCTCCTCTATCTCCTGCATGCCCGCCGCACGCCCTATCCGCTGCTCGATCCGAAAATGTTCCGTTACCCGATGTTCCGGGCGGCGATCCTCGGCGCCTCGAATTTCCGCATGGGGCTCGGCGCCCTGCCCTTTCTGATGCCGCTGATGCTCCAGCTCGGCTTCGGCCTGACGCCGCTGCAATCGGGCTCAGTCACCTTCGTCAGCGCGCTCGGCTCCATGGGGTCGAAATTTGCCGCCTCGCGCACCTTCAATGCCTTCGGCTTCCGTACCGTCATATCGATCACCACCTTGCTGGCGGCAATCTGCCTCGGCATCAACGGCTTCTTCACCGCTGAAACGCCGCTGCCGCTGATCATGGCCTGCCTGCTGATCGGCGGCCTTTTCCGCTCAATGGCCTTTTCGGGCGTCAACGCCATGGCCTTCGGCGATGTCGATGATGCCGACAGCAGCCAGGCGACCGCGATCAACGCCGTTGCCCAGCGTATCTCCATGGCGATGGGCGTGGCGATCGCCGGCGGCATCCTCGAAATTTCGAGCAGCTTTCACGGAGGCAGGCTGCTGGTCTCGGATTTTCACACCGCCTTCTTCAGCGTCTCGGCGATTTCGGCGCTCGCCTGCATCACCTTCCTGCGCCTGCCGCGCGATGCCGGCGCCGAATTGACCACGCGCCGCCGCAAACGCCACCAGCCCGAGCCCGAAGAGGCGATCGCGGAAAACAGCTGATCAAGCCAAATCGCCCGGCCGGGACGGCGGCGAAATCAGGCGCGTGTGCTCCGGCATCCCATTCTACTTTATGATTTATTCACACATCAAAGACACACTGCGTCTGCGCGTTTTGGGTCGCTATCAGGACATGGGCATGAGCGCTCGTGATGTGACCGTCAGCGTGGATGCCCGTGTTGATACGCCGGTCGGGAACAGATCCGACTGAGCCGCAATTCCAGGCCCCGCGGAATGTTCCAATTTTTGAAAACGATGCCTCTGACAGCCAAGCTGGCGGCGATTATCGTGACCGTCAACCTTTGCGGCATCTCCGCCTTTGCCACTTACACCTGGATGTACGAAACCAAGGCGTTGATCGATGGCGCCAAGGCCAACTGGTCCAAAGATGCGGAGCAGTTTGCGTCTCTGGCCGCCGGCGGCGTGAAATGGGGCAAGGCGAATGCTGTGCGCGAGGCCTATTCGCTCTATCGCGACGACCCCTCGCTTGATCTTGTGCAGTTTGCCGCCTTCAACGCCGAACCTGCCGCCGTTGATACATGGACACGCGACGGCATCAGCGGTTTGCCGGCACCTGCCGATCTGGCAAAGAGCCTCAGCGCCAAGCCTGAGAAAACGACGATCGATGACAGCGGAATATCTGCCGGCGTTGTGACGATCATTGCGCCGCTTCCGCTGGATAAATCGGGCAAGGCGACCGGTTACGTCGTAACCAATTGGTCGGTCGAAAAAATCGCGGCCGAAGTCAAGCAGAAGGTCCTGATTTCGCTGCTGACGCAGTTCGTCATCACCGCCCTCGCCGTTGTCGCCTTCCTTCTAGCCATGCGTAGCCTCGTCGGCCGCCCCCTCCGGGTTCTCAGCGAACGGATCAGCGCGTTGCAGAAGGGTGATCTGGCCTCTCCCGTCACCTACAGGGAAAATGGCGACGAGATCGGTTTTCTCGCACGTGCCTTGGAAGTTTTCCGCAACGAGGCGATTGCCAAGGTTGAAAGAGAGCAGGCCGCGGCCGAGCAGAGCGCCTCATTCGATGCCGAACGGGCGCGTAACGCCTCCTTGACGGAGGAAGCCAGCAACGCTCAGCGGCTGGTCATGACAGCGCTCGCAAATGAATTGGAAAAGCTCGCCGCCGGCGACTTCTCGATCCACCTCGCCGATCTCGGCCCCGAATTCGATAAACTGCGGCAGGATTTCAACCGCATGGTCGAAGCGGTTGCCGCCGCATTGACCGAGATCAAGATCGCTTCCGTCGCGGTTGAAGGCGGGTCGAGCGAGCTTGCCTCCTCCGCCGATCAGCTCGCCAAGCGGACAGAGCAGCAGGCGGCAGCCTTGGAACAGACCGCAGCAGCACTGGACGAGGTGACCACCACAGTCAGAACGTCGTCACAGCGGGCCGAGAGTGCCGGAAAGCTGGTCGAGGAAACGAAGCGCAGCGCCCATGTCTCGGCGACGGTGGTACGCGACGCGATCGGGGCGATGGACCGGATCCAGACCTCGTCGAGCCAGATCGGCCGCATCATCGGTGTCATCGATGAAATCGCGTTCCAGACGAACCTGCTTGCGCTGAACGCCGGTGTCGAGGCGGCGCGTGCCGGCGAAGCCGGCAAGGGTTTTGCGGTCGTCGCGCAGGAAGTGCGCGAACTCGCGCAACGGTCCGCCAATGCGGCAAAGGAAATCAAGAACCTGATCAGCGTCTCCGGCCAGGAAGTGGCAGCCGGCGTCGGGCTGGTGAACGAAACCGGCGATGCCCTCTTGAAGATCGAGGAGCAGATCAACCGCATCAGCGACAGCATCGCCTCGATTGTCCATTCTTATCGCGAACAGGCGACCGGCCTGCAGGAAATCAATGGCGCCATCAATCAGATGGATCAGGCCACACAGCAGAACGCTGCCATGGTCGAAGAGACCAACGCGGCATGCCAGGAGCTGCGCACACAGGGACGCCTTCTGCAGGATTCGGCCGGCAGGTTCACTGTCGCAGCCTCCGCCGCCAGCCAGCCCAAAGCTACTCAACCCGTTCGTCAATCTCGCCCGGAACAGAGAGTATTTTCGCAGCGCCATGCGGGCAACACCGCCATCGCCGCTTCTCCCGATGCCTGGGAAGAGTTCTGACGCCAACTTCACTCGATAAGCTTTCAATCCTCAACACCCCAAAATCGGGAAGGGAACAATTATGAAGAAAGTCGTGACCGCATTTCTTTTGGCCTGCACCGCAGTCGCCGTGCCCATGGGCGTATCCATGGCACAGGATGCGAAGCTCGCCCCGATCTCCGACTACGTGACAAGCGACATAAAGCCCTGGCTGAACGATCCGGTCATCATCGAAGCCATCAAGGCGCAGAATGCCGCAAACGCCAATCTGGGCCAGGCCGATATCGACGCCCTCGACAAGAAGTGGCGCGCCGAGGTCGATGGTTCCGACCATTCGATGATCGACGGCGTGCTCGGCAATGCACTGTCGAAATTCCTTCAGGAAAAGAAGGCTGCCTCCAATGGCAAGATTGCCGAGATCTTCGTCATGGATGCAAAGGGGCTGAATGTCGGCCAAAGCGACCCCACCTCCGACTACTGGCAGGGCGACGAAGGCAAGTTCCAGAAATCCTTTGGTGCCGGCAAGGACGCCGTCTTCGTCGATGAGATTGAAAAGGACGAATCGACCCAGGCGCTGCAGTCGCAGGCAAGCGTCACGATTTCCGACGACAAGGGAACGCCGATCGGCGCCATCACCGTCGGTGTGAACGTCGACGCTCTCTGATCTCAGCCTGCTTATATCGCCCAGAAGCCGCGCGCTTTTGGGCGATATGCTTTGTGGCCCTGCCGGAAGAGTGCCACGCCCGAGCGCCTGGCTTTTAAACCGCAAATTCTGCGTGACAAAATGCAGCCGCGACGCTACACACGCCCGATGTCGACCACTTCGATCTACGCCTCGCGATTTTATTGGTACCGCTGCTCCCAGCGGATGCGGGTCTATGCGTAACTGAAGTTGACGCGACGACAACCCGAACAGCCGCTAGTCTACCTGGCGGCGTTTTTGTTCCGCACGGTATGACCAAACAGGAGCCATACCGTGTCCGATACCATTGACGATCTCCGTATCCTTGAGATCATCCCGCTGACCAAACCCGCCGATATCATTGCGGAAATCCCCCGAACTGTTGCCGTCAGCGAGACGGTGACCAGCAACCGCCATGCGATCCATAAGATTCTCGAGGAAGAAGACGACCGCCTGATCGTCGTCATCGGCCCTTGCTCCATCCATGATCCTGCTGCGGCACGCGAATATGCCGAGCGGTTGGCGGAACAGCGGCAGCGTTTCTCCAGCGATCTCGAAATCGTCATGCGCGTCTATTTCGAAAAGCCCCGCACCACGGTCGGCTGGAAGGGCTTGATGAACGACCCGCATCTCGATGGCAGCTACCGCATCGAGGAAGGGCTTCGGATTGCCAGGCGCCTGCTGCTCGACGTCAATGCGATGGGCCTGCCCGCCGGCGTCGAATTCCTCGACACGATCACGCCGCAATACATTGCCGATCTGGTGAGCTGGGGCGCGATCGGCGCGCGCACAACCGAAAGCCAGATCCACCGGCAGCTCGCCTCCGGCCTTTCCTGCCCGATCGGTTTCAAGAACGGCACCGACGGCGGCGCACGCGTGGCACTCGACGCCATCCTTGCCGCCTCGCAGCCGCATCACTTCCCGGCCGTCACCAAGGACGGACAGGCTGGCATCGCCTCGACGACCGGCAATGAGGACTGCCACATCATTCTGCGCGGCGGCAAACAGCCGAACTACGAAGCGGCCGATGTCGAAGCGGTCACGGCCGAGGCCGTCAAGCTCGGCCTGACCCCGCGCATCCTCATCGACGCCAGCCATGCCAATAGCGGCAAGGATCCGATGAACCAGCCGCGCGTCGTCAAATCCGTGGCCGCGCAGATCGCCGCCGGAAACCATCACATCAAGGGCATGATGATCGAGAGCAACCTCGTCGCCGGCCGCCAGGATCTCGTGCCCGGCAAACCGCTGGTCTACGGCCAGTCCATCACCGACGGCTGCATCGACTGGGACATGTCGGTGGCGACCCTGGAAGACCTGGCGCAGTCTGCCCGCGCCCGGCGCAAGGCAGCCGTCGCAGCCTGAGCAGCACTATCAAGCGCGGCGGGCAGATATCCCGCCGCCCATTCACAGGTCAATCTTCGTCCAAAAGACGCAGGCCCTCATCGGTCCAGAAGCCGCCCTATGGCTCCGGTTTGACCAGACCAAAGGAAGCCAGCACTTCGACCGCGTCTTCGCCGGCACTCATGGACTTGTGAACCAGCCCGTTTCGTCCATCATCCATATACTGAAGACACTTGGAGGCCAGAGCTTTAAGGATCGCTCTTTCTTCAGGTGTCATTGAAATTAAGCTTCCCTGCTCGGTCAAAACTTGAGACGGTGATTGTTAATACAATCTCGCCACCCACCACCCCGTCATCAATGTTGGCTCGATCGCGGTGAGGGCTTTTCACGACGTGCGCCGGTGCAGGCACTTAGAGGCGACGACCATATTATAAGCGGTCACGGTTCGAATAGAGTCGAGATATTCATTCTCGTCATAAACGACGTCACCTAAAAACAGGAGCGCAATCTTGTCCTGTGACTGGAGCATAAGCTCCTCTTCCGGCGAAAGCGGCAGGTCATCGAAAAAGCTCATGGCATTATAGTTCCTGAAGTACGCTCGTTACCGCAAGCATATCTCATATCGTGCTGAATATAGAATTTGGCGATGGGAATCGCCATCTGATTTAAAGCCTGAGACTCTTGGTATTTTCCGAACAACCGCAGATACTCCACCGGAAACGCGGCAAAGAATAAAATAGGGCAGCAGGTTATGATGGCTAATGTCCCGAACAACACGGCGCGCACGATCGATTGACTTCCTTTAACCTCATTGGCGGGACCTATCTAGGCCCATTACCATATCAGATGGCGAAGCCCTATAGAGAACATACTGTCCCCACCGCCCCATCATTATCTGGCGCCTTGTGGCATGCTGGCGAGAGCGATTTCACACGTGCCTCGACCACGACCTTGGCTTTCGCCAACGTGTTGTCACGGCACGGAGCCTTGCCGCTGCCATGCCTGGGAAGCAAAGGATCAGGACAAAAATTATCTGCAGGCGCAGCCGGGTGGCTAATGTTGAAGGCATCTTCGCGTCTCTCCAGGGCGCGGCCAATGCTTATTCCGAAAGGGTTGCGTCAGGCTTAAGGCGGCCACCACCCCATAAAAAATGGCGATGCGCCGCTCTCAAGATCTCGCCGGGAAATAGCGCACATAGGCAAACTCGTCACCATTTGGTGACCAGCAGGGCACGTTGATCGTGCCCTGCCCGCCGAACAGCTCGAACAGCGTCCTCAGATTGCCGCCATCCATGTCCATCAGCCGCAGCCGCACGTCGAGGTCGCGCGGGTGGTCGAAAACCGAGGGGTCGTAGGATAGAATCAGTACCTTGTCATTCTTGGGCGATGGGTGGGCGAACCAGTTGCCCTGATTGTCCGACGTCACCTGCTCCAGCCCGCTGCCATCGGGGTGGATGCGCCAGATCTGCATCAGCCCGGTGCGGCTGGAATTGAAATAGATCCATTGTCCGTCGGCGGAGTAATCCGGCCCGTCGTTGCGGCCCTCGCCATGCGTCAGCCGCGTCTCGGCGCCGCCGTCGACGGAGATCGTATATATGTCGAAGAGATCGTCGCGGATGCCGCAATAGGCAAGCTGGCGGCCATCGGGCGACCAGCCGTGCCAATAGGAAGGCTGGTTCTCGGTGACAAGCCGCGGCGTGCCGCCCTCGATCGGCAGGATATAGATCCTCGACTTGCCGAATTCGGTCTTATCAGAGATGACGATCTCGGTGCCATCAGGCGAAATGCCGTGATCATTGTTGCAGTTGACGGCAAAGCCGGTATCGACCTTGACGACTTCGCCGCCATCGAGCGGCATCCGATAGAGCAACCCGTCGCCGTTCAAGAGCAGATAGGAACCGTCGGGCGAGAAGTTCGGCGCCTCTACCAGCTTATCCGTCTGCCAAACCTCGCGGGCTCTGCCCGTCCTGACATTGTAGATCTCGACCGAGCTGCGCATGTTTCCTCCCTTGAATCTCAGTCGCGTCAGCGATCCCGGAACCGGTTGGTGATGGGATAACGCCGATCGCGGCCGAAATTCTTCTTGGTGATCTTCACGCCCGGCGCCGACTGCCGGCGCTTATACTCGGCGAGATAGAGCAGGTGCTCGATGCGATGGACGGTCGTAACGTCATGGCCGCGCGCGACGATTTCTTCGACCGCCATCTCCTTTTCCACCAGGCATTCGAGAATATCGTCGAGAATGGGATAGGGCGGCAGCGAATCCTGATCCTTCTGGTCGGGACGCAGTTCGGCCGACGGCGCCTTGTCGATGATATTTTTCGGAATCACCTCGCCCGACGGTCCCAGCGCACTCGGCGGGACATTCTCGTTGCGCCAGCGTGCCAGCGCATAGACCTGCATCTTGTAGAGGTCCTTGATCGGATTGAAGCCGCCGTTCATATCGCCGTAAAGCGTCGCGTAGCCGACCGACATTTCCGACTTATTACCAGTCGTCACCACCATCGAGCCGAACTTGTTGGAGATCGCCATCAGGATGACGCCTCGCGCCCGGCTCTGCAGGTTTTCCTCGGTGATGCCGCTGTCCGTGCCGGCGAAGAGATCGGAGAGCGCACTGCTGAAGCCCGTCACCGGTTGCTCGATCGGCACGATGTCGTAGCGGCAGCCGAGCGCCTTGGCGCAGTCGGCCGCGTCCTTCAGCGAATCCTCCGATGTGTAGCGGTACGGCAGCATGACGGTGCGCACCCGCTCCTCGCCCAGCGCATCGACGGCGATTGCCGTGCAGATTGCCGAGTCGATGCCGCCGGAAAGGCCAAGCACCACCGTCTTGAAGCCGTTCTTGTTGACGTAGTCACGAAAGCCGAGCAGGCAGGCACGGTAGTCGGCCTCCTCGCCTTCAGGAATATGCGCCATCGGCCCTTCGGCGCAGTGCCAGCCGGCTTCGCCGCGTTTCCATGTCGTCACCGCCAGCGCCGTCTCGAACTGGCTCATCTGGAAGGCCAGCGACCTGTCGGCGTTGAAGGCGAAACTGGCGCCGTCAAACACCAGTTCGTCCTGGCCGCCGAGCTGTGCGGCATAGACCAGCGGTAGACCGGTCTCAATCACCTGCTTCAGCACCACCTGATGGCGGATATCGACCTTGCCGCGATAATAGGGCGAACCGTTCGGCGACAGCAGGATTTCCGCTCCGCTTTCGGCCAGCGTTTCGCAGACGCCGAGCTCGCCCCAGATATCCTCGCAGATCGGAATACCGATGCGCACGCCGCGGAAATTCACCGGCCCCGGCATGGCGCCCTGATCGAAGACACGCTTCTCGTCGAATTCGCCGTAGTTCGGCAGATCGATCTTGTCACGCACCGCGATCACCTTGCCGCCGTCGAGCACGGCGACGGAATTGTAACGCCCGGTCTCGTCCTGCCGGGGAAAACCGATGAGAACGCCCGGCCCGCCATCTGAGGTGTCGGCGGCAAGACTCTCCACAGCTTTCCAGCAGGCGCGGATGAAAGCCGGCTTCAGCACCAGATCTTCAGGCGGATAGCCGGAGATGAAGAGCTCGGTCAGAACGAGCAGATGCGCGCCTTCGCGCGCAGCATCGACGCGCGCTTCCCGTGCCTTGGCGAGATTGCCGGCGACATCGCCGACCGTCGGGTTGAGCTGGCCGATAGCGATGCGGAAGATATCAGAGAGAGCGTTTTCCTGTGTCATGTCATTTATTTAGCTTGCAGCTTCCGCAACGGCAACATGTCCGCGGCGAAAGCCGCGCCCTGCGATGACGAAATTTTTGTGAACGGACGCGCCACGGCCTCGCGGCATAGACACGCATTGCAATTTGTTGCAGGAGCGGAATACTGCCCCCAAAAGCGACTGCATCGATAACGGGCACCGGAAACAGGCCATGTCTAATCTTTCGAACTTCATGCACCATCATTTCGACAAGCCGGCCGACGAACTCGGCGACATCGAAAAACGCGTGCTGGCGAAGGCGCACGAGCGCAAGGTCATCTCGACCGACGTCAACGCCGCTCTTTCCGCCGAGGCTTCGTTCGGCGAGCGTGTCGCCGATGGAATCGCCCGTGTCGGCGGCTCCTGGTCTTTCATCCTCGCCTTTCTGGCGTTCCTCGTCGTCTGGACGCTGATCAACACCATCATCCTGGCGACCGGCGCTTTCGACCCCTACCCCTTTGTCTTCCTCAACCTGATCCTGTCGATGCTGGCCGCCATCCAGGCGCCGATCATTATGATGTCGCAGAACCGTCAGGCCGAACGCGACCGCTTCGAGGCCGCCAAGGATTACGAAGTCAATCTCAAGGCCGAACTCGAAGTGCTCTCCCTGCACCAGAAGATCGACATGCGCGTGCTGACCGAGCTGACGGCGCTGCGCGAGGACGTCGCCCGCCTCAGCGCCGAGCTTTCCGCCAGGGGCTAAGCGTGTCGTGCAGAAGTGCGCAGCGGTTTTCCCAAGCAAAGCGCGAAGCGCCTTTGCCACAACGACGTGCGTAAAAACAAAGATCTAAAGCGCGAGGGATTTAGACAGGAAACCTGTCATATTGCGGCAGGCCATCCGATATCTCGTAAAAATCGCCCTTGTCGGCGCAGTAGATATGGTGGCTGAAGGCAAGACCGCTTGGTTCGTCGAAGGCGCCGGCCATAACGGAAACCTCCGGCGATTGGTCCCCCTGCCAGAACAGCGCCGAGCCGCAATTCGAGCAGAAGCCGCGCTGGGCTTCCGCACTCGAGCGATACCAGCGGACCGCGCCGGCATCTTCCACCGAAAGGGCGGTGCGCGGCACATTGACCGCGGCATAATAGAACCCGGTCTGCCGGCGGCATTGCGAACAATGGCAGCCGACGACGGGTCCGGGCTTCGCCCCAATCGAAAATCGCACGGCGCCGCAAAGACAGCCGCCTGTATGCCGTTCGGTCATGATCGCTCTCCCCTTTTATGAAAGAAAATTGCCGCCGATCGCGCTTGCCGTCAAATCCATTCCGCTCAACAAAATCATCAGAAATCTTGAAGGCTGCAGGCCTTGCCGATGCTTGGCTGCTGCGTCGCCGCTGTTGCTTGTCGACAACACCGCCCATCCCGTCCCCTCCCGGCATTGAATTACTCGCTGTAGTCGGCGATACTGCAGCTCCAATTTCATTCAACCTCCGGGAGACTAACATGAGAGCGACCCTGTCCAAACAGAAAGGAAACATCGCCCAGAGGGACATTCTGCCTCATGAATATTCGGTTCTCTCGCGCGAGGAAAAGCTCGCGACGCCATAACGCCTTCCTGAAATTCTTCCTGGACGATTCAGCCGTCGACCGCGGCCGGCGCTGGTCGCGCATGCGAAAATTTCTCTCTTATTATCGCCCCCATCTGCCTTTGCTGCTGGCGGATCTGCTGTGCGCCATCCTCGTCGCCGGCACGGCGCTCGCCTTGCCGCTCTGCGCCAATATCGTCACCAGCCGTCTTCTGTCTCTGCCTAACGCCCCGGAGGCCTTCGCCCAGATCCTCGGGATGGGCGGTGTCATGCTGGCCGTCCTGGCAGTCCAGATCGCCGCCATCTTCTTCGTCGATTATCGCGGCCACGTCATGGGCGCCCGTATCGAAGCGACGGTGCGGCAGGAACTCTTCGAACACTGCCAGAAGCTCTCCTTCAGCTTCTACGATCGCCAGCGCACCGGCCAGCTGATGAGCCGTATCACCAATGACTCACTCTGGTTGGGCGAACTCTTCCACCACGGCCCCGAGGACCTTTCCATCGCCGTGCTGAAATATGGCGGCGCCATGCTGGTGCTGTTCTTCATCGATCCGCCGCTGGCCGGCCTCATCCTGATGCTGACCCCGGTCGCGGTGATCTATGCGCTGTATTTCAACCGGCGCATGAACCGCGCACTCGAAGCCAGCAAGCATCAGATCGCCGCCGTCAACGAGCGGGTGGAGGATGCGCTCGCCGGCATCCGCGTCGTTCAGTCCTTCGCCAACGAGGCGCTGGAAAGGGAACGCTTCGCCGAGCAGAACCGCCGCTTCCTGCAAAGCCGCGCCGACGGCTACCGCAGCGAGGCGTGGTTTTCGGTGGGCACAGAAACCTTCGCCCAGCTCGTCACCATATTGGTGATTGTCGTTGGAGGCCTGCGTATCCTGACAGCGGAACTGACCGTCCCGGATATGCTGACCTTCCTGCTTTGCGTTGCCGTGCTTGTCGATCCCGTCCAGCGGCTCGCGAATTTCGTGCGTCTCTGGCAGGAAGGCTATACCGGTTTTATTCGGGCGATGGAAATCCTGGAGATCGACCCCGATATCACCGATCGGCCCGCCGCCCGGCCGATGCCGGCGCCAAGGGGAGAGATCAGCTTCTCGAACGTCGGCTTCGGTTACGAGGCCGATGGCCCGCGCGTGCTGGAGCGGCTTTCCCTCACCATCGCGCCCGGCGAGTTCGTTGCCCTCGTCGGTCCTTCAGGGGTCGGCAAGAGCACGCTTTGTGCGCTCATCCCGCGCTTCTATGATGTCGAGGCCGGGGCGATCCGCATCGACGGTACCGATATCCGCGATGTGACGCTGGCCTCGCTGCGGCGCCATGTCGGGGTGGTGCAGCAGGATGTCTACCTCTTTGCCGGCACCGTGGCGGAGAACCTTCGCTACGGCAGGCCCGATGCCGGCGATGCGGAGCTGGAGGCGGCCGCCCGCGCCGCCAATGCACACGACTTCATCATGGCCCTGCCGGAGGGCTATGACACCGATATCGGCCAGCGCGGCGTCAAGCTCTCCGGCGGCCAGCGCCAGCGCCTGACAATCGCCCGCGCCTTCCTCAAGGATCCGGAGATTCTGATCTTCGACGAGGCGACCAGCGCGCTCGACAATGAGAGCGAACGGGCGGTGCAGCAGGCGCTGCTGAGCCTGGCGAATGGCAGAACCACCCTGGTCATCGCCCATCGCCTGTCGACCGTCCGCCATGCCGACCGCATCCTGGTTCTGACGGCAGACGGCATCGTCGAACAGGGCACCCATGACCAGCTCATGGTGCAGGACGGCGTCTATGCCAATCTCCACAGCGTCCAAGCCAGCATTTGAAGGCAATAAAAAACCCGGCATCACGCCGGGTTTTTCTTCATTCGTATCGGGCTGGCCTCAGCCGTGGGCGACCATGCGCTTCTCGTCGCGGCCGCCCTTCATGCGCTCGGCAAGCAGGAAGGCAAGCTCGAGCGCCTGGTCGGAGTTGAGGCGCGGATCGCAATGAGTGTGGTAGCGGTCCTGCAGATCGTCGGCGGTGACGGCACGGGCGCCACCGGTGCATTCCGTCACGTCCTTGCCGGTCATTTCGACATGAATGCCGCCGGGATGTGTGCCTTCGGCGCGGTGGATCTGGAAGAATCTTTCGACTTCCGACAGGATCCGCTCGAAAGGCCGGGTCTTGTAGTTGTTGAGCGTGATCGTGTTGCCGTGCATCGGGTCGCAGGACCAGACGACCTTGCGGCCCTCGCGCTCGACGGCGCGGATCAGACGCGGCAGGTTTTCGGCGACCTTCTCATGGCCGAAGCGGCAGATCAGCGTCAGGCGCCCGGCTTCGTTCGCCGGGTTCAGGATGTCGATCAGCTGCAAGAGATCGTCGGCCTGCAGTGACGGGCCGCATTTCAGGCCGATCGGGTTCTTGATGCCGCGGCAATATTCGATATGCGCATGGTCGGCCTGGCGTGTGCGGTCGCCGATCCAGATCATGTGGCCTGATGTTGCATACCAGTCGCCGGAAGTGGAATCGACGCGGGTCAGCGCCTCCTCGTAGCCGAGCAGCAGCGCCTCATGGCTGGTGAAGAAATCGGTCTCGCGCAGGCTCGGGTGGTTTTCCGAAGTGATGCCGATCGCCGTCATGAAATCCATGGTTTCGCTGATGCGGTCGGCAAGCTTGCGGTAACGCTCGCCCTGCGGGCTGTCCTTGACGAAGCCGAGCATCCACTGATGCACGTTTTCGAGATTGGCGTAACCGCCCATCGCGAAGGCGCGCAGAAGGTTCAGCGTCGCGGCCGACTGGCGATAGGCCATCGCCTGGCGTTCCGGGTTCGGAATGCGCGACTCTTCGGTGAACTCGATGCCGTTGATGATGTCGCCGCGATAGGCCGGCAGCGTCACGTCGCCCTGCTTCTCGACATTCGACGAACGCGGCTTGGCGAACTGGCCGGCGATGCGGCCGACCTTGACGACCGGCAGCTGCGCGCCGAAGGTCAGCACGACGGCCATCTGCAGGAAGGCGCGGAAGAAGTCGCGGATATTGTCGGCGCCGTGTTCGGCAAAGCTCTCGGCGCAATCGCCGCCCTGCAGCAGGAAGCCGTTGCCGTCTGCGACATTGGCGAGATGCTTCTTCAGACGGCGCGCCTCGCCAGCAAAAACGAGCGGCGGATAGCTGGCGAGCTGAGCCTCCGTTGCTGCCAATGCGGCCGCATCCGGATATTCGGGAACCTGCAGGATGGGCTTTTGCCGCCAGCTGCTCGGGGTCCAATTCTCTGCCATCTCACTCACCTCATTCACATCCGTCCCTGGGATGCACCTATCCTTGATTGCGGCGGCTTATAGACCTTTAGATCGGGCTTGCAAAGGCCAATCGCCCGAAGCTCCGGGCCGTGCCGCCGCCATCGGCTAAAGCTCGCATATAGGTGGCAAAAATCCCCGTTTCCATCGTTAAACCGGCATATACCACGTCGGTTTCCCCATATTTTAGACTTTGAATGTAGAACCGGAAAGAGTTTCAACATCGGGGACACATCATGGCGATCCTTCCACCGGGATTCATATCGGATCGTTCGGGCAATTTCGGCATCATGACGGCGTTGCTGATGGTGCCGCTCCTCGGCATGGCGGGCATGGCGGTGGATTTCGCCCACGCCATGAGCCTGCGCACGCAGCTCTTTGCCGCCGCCGATGCTGCCGCCGTCGGCTCGATCGCCGAGAAATCCGGCGCGGTCGCCGCCGCCATGACCATGAGCGGCAACGGCACGATCTCTCTCGGCAAGACCGACGCCCGCAGCATCTTCCTGTCGCAAGTATCGGGAGAACTGGCGGATGTTAATGTCGATCTCGGCATAGATGTTACCAAGACCGCCAACAAACTGAACTCGCAGGTTTCGTTCACGGCGGTCGTGCCGACCACCTTCATGCGCGTTCTCGGCAAGGATTCGATCACCATCTCCGGCACGGCAACGGCCGAATATCTGACCGCGTCGTTCATGGATTTCTACATCCTGCTCGACAACACCCCCTCCATGGGCGTCGGCGCTACCGCGAAAGACGTCGCGACGATGGAAAAGAACACCAGCGATAGCTGCGCTTTCGCCTGCCACGAAACGGAAAACAAAAATAACTACTACAACCTTGCCAAGAAGCTCGGCGTCAGCATGCGCATCGACGTCGTGCGCCAGGCAACCAAGGAGCTGACGTTGACCGCGAAGTCGACGCGCGTTTCCACCAATCAGTTCCGCATGGGCGTCTATACCTTCGGCACCAAAGCCGAAGACGCCAATCTGACCACCATATCGGACCCGACGGACGACCTCGATAAGGTAGGCACCTACACTGACGCAGTCGATCTGATGACCATACCGAAGCAGGGCTACAATAACGACCAGCAGACGAGCTTCGACAACGCACTGACGCAGATGAAAGACATTATCACCACGCCCGGCGACGGCAGCACCGCCACGACGCCGCAGAAGATCCTGTTCTTCGTCTCGGACGGCGTCGGCGACAGCGAAAAGCCGAAGGGCTGCACCAAGAAACTGACCGGCAACCGTTGCCAGGAGCCGATCGACACCTCTTTCTGTAAACCGCTAAAGGACAAGGGCATCAGGATTGCGGTGCTCTACACCACATATCTGCCTCTGCCGAAGAACAGCTGGTACAATACCTGGATCAGCCCCTTCCAGAGCCAGATCCCGACGAAGATGCAGGAATGCGCCTCGCCCGGCCTCTATTTCGAGGTGACGCCGACGGAAGGTATCGCCGATGCGATGAAGGCTCTCTTCCTCAAGGCTATTCGCGCGCCGCGCATTACCAGCTAGTGCATGTCACTCGGAAGTGTCCAGCGGTTCCGGGATAACGACATGCATAAAAACAAAGAGCTAGCGCGTCGGATGAATCAAGTTCGATGCGACGCGCTTTATGCCCACACGGATAACTCAGACGCGCTGCCCGTCACGGACCCGATAGCTCGGCGCATACATGGTGACGAGCTCTTCGGCCGCCGTCGGGTGCAGCGCCATGGTCTGGTCGAAATCGTCCTTGGTGCAGCCGGCCTTGAGCGTAACGCCGAGCAGCTGTGCCATCTCGCCGGCATCGTGACCGAGGATATGGGCGCCCACCACCTTGCGGCTTGCCGCATCGACGATCAGCTTCATGATCATCCGCTCGGCGCGGCCGGAAAGTGTCGCCTTCAGCGGCCGGAACTGAGCCCGATACACCTCGAGCTCACCGTAACGCTTGCCCGCCTCTTCTTCCGAAAGACCGACAGTGCCGATCTCCGGCTGCGAGAAGACGGCCGTCGGGATCAGCTCGTAGTCCGGCCGGGTCGGATTGTTCTTGTATTCGGTTTCGATGAAGCACATCGCCTCATGGATCGCCACCGGCGTCAGCTGTACCCGGTTGGTGACATCGCCGAGCGCGTAGATGTTCTCGACATTGGTGCGGGAATAGTCGTCGACGATAATTGCGCCGCGCTCGTCGACCGCGACGCCAGCCGCCTCGAGGCCGAGGCCTTCGGTGTTCGGGTCGCGCCCCAGCGCTAGCATGACGACGTCAGCCTGCAGCGTGCCGCTGTTCAGCGTATCCAGAACGAGCCCGCCCTCGCCCTTGGAAACCTTCTGCAGTGTGTCGTGGCAGAGGATGCGGATGCCCTTGGCGACCATCGCCTCGTGCAGCCCGCGCCTCAGATCCTCGTCGAAGCGCGACAGGATCTCGGCGCCACGGTAGATCAGCGTCGTCTCGACGCCGAGGCCATGAAAAATATTGGCGAACTCGACGGCGATATAACCGCCGCCTGATATGACGATCGATTTCGGCAGCTCTTCGAGATGAAAGGCCTCATTGGAGGAGATGCAGAACTCGTGGCCGGGAAGGGCTGCATGCGGGTTCGGCCGCCCGCCTGTGGCGATCACGATCGTCTTTGCCGTCACCGTCTGGCCTGTTTTCACAAGCCGCACCGTATGGGCGTCGACGAGCTCGGCGCGCGTTTCCAGGATCTCGGCATTGGCGCCGGCAAGGCCCTTCTTGTAGAGGCCTTCCAGCCGGGCGATCTCGGTATCCTTGGCCGCCACCAGCTTCTTCCAGTCGAAGCTGCTTTCCCCGACCGTCCAGCCGAAGCCCGCCGCATCCTCGAAATGCTCATGGAACTGCGAGGCATAGACGAAAAGCTTCTTCGGCACGCAGCCGCGGATAACGCATGTGCCGCCGTAGCGGTATTCCTCGGCGATCGCCACCTTTTTGCCGAGCGAGGCGGCGACACGCGCGCCACGCACGCCTCCGGAACCGCCACCAATGACGAAAAGGTCGTAGTCGTAGGAAGACATGAGGAGCTCCGGAAGGGAATCGCAGGAAGGATGTCCCTGATATAGGGGCGATTGCCCTCAAAACAAAAGCCCGCTCCTGCATCATCCCGCCCCTCGCCCGAATCTTCCCGGCAAACGGTTGACCCGGTCGCCTGAGGCTGGCAGGCAAATCCACACAGTAAAAAAGAAGCCGGAGCAAAAGATGGATCAAACTCTCTTCGCCAACCTGTGCAAGGCTGGCAAATTCAAGGAAGCGCTCGGCCTCGCCATCCAAGGCCACGAGAACGAAAAATACGCGCCGAGCCGCTTCGCAATGGACAAGAAATCAGGACTGCCGATCTTCTACCGCGGCAACAAGCGCGTCGAGCCGGATGAAACGGGCGTATGGCAATTGGCCAAGAGCTCGAAGGATTGGGGCTGAGGGTCCGGCGCTCAGAGCGCGCGATCTCCTGGCGGTTTGCCGCTTTCAATCAGTGATGCGGAAATCCGTCGGCATTTCCGCAAGCTGGGTCGCTTCCGTCTCGACGCCGGAAACCGATGCTCCCGCAGGTCCGCGGCCGAAACGCGCGATCATTGTCGAGATGGCGGTATCGGATCCTGCGATCAAAGCGGCGACCGATCCGTCCGCTTCATTGCGAACCCAGCCCGTGAGCCCGAGCCGCAACGCCTCCTCGCGCGCCCACATGCGGAATCCGACCCCTTGGACCCTGCCTGATACCCGCACGCGCAAGCCCTCGTAATGAGCAGACATGATGCCTCGCCAAAGCCTCATTGGTATTGCCGCATCCATCATAGCAAAAAAGCCCGGACGATGCCGGGCTTTTGCAAATCTGTGGAGGCAGCCCTTACTTCTGGGCTGCCGGGGCCGGAGCCGGAGCGGGTGCCACCGGGCTGTCGGTTGCCGGCGGCGGCGCCTTGATGACCTTGGAGAGTTCGGCATTGCTCTGCTTTTCCAGGTCGCGGGAAATGCCCTGCGCCCAGATGTCGGCAGCCTTCGCCGTTTCGCGCGAGGCGACCGGGCCGTCGCGCAGCAGCTTCTTGCCGACGTCGGAATTATAGAAGTCGGCGATCGCCTTCAGTTCGTCGGCGGTGAAGGTCTTGGCATAGGTGAGCGCCGCCTCCTTCTCCAGATCGCCGCGGCGGGGCGCCAGCGCCAGCGCCTGCGCGTCGACCGTCGACGAAATGATGTCCTGGTAGTTCGGCGAATCCTGGATCAGGCCAGCCTTCAGGCGCTCGGCAAGGCCGGGCAGGATGTTGTCGAACTGGGCGGTGGCGCCGATGGCGTCGATCGCCGCGCGAGAGGCCTTCAGCTGCTCCTCGGAGACCTCCTGCGCCTTGACGGCAGAGCCGAAGGCAAGCCCGGAAAGAACGATGGTCGCAGCGGCAAAACGGCCAAGACCTGCAATGTTCATCATGTGTGTACGCTCCTGTTATCTGTTTGCCTGCAGCGTGCGCGCACCCGCAGGACCGGCAATGATCGCAAGTGCCGCCATATTGATAAAGAGCCCGTGTTCGACGACGCCGGGTATGGAATTCAGCTCGCTCGAAAGCGCCTCTGCATCAGGAATGCGGCCAAAAGATGCATCGATAATGTGATGGCCGCCATCCGTGGTAAACTCTCCGTCACCGGATTGGCGCAGGCTGAGTTCGCCGGCAAGGCCGAGCCGGGCCGCGACCTTCTCGATCGCGATCCGTGTCGAGACGAGCCCGAACGGATTGACCTCGATCGGCAGCGCGTAGGCGCCGAGCGTATCGACCAGCTTGCTCTCGTCGGCAATGACGATCATCCGCTCGGAAGCGGCCGCGACGATCTTTTCGCGCAGCAATGCGCCGCCGCCGCCCTTGATCAATCTCAGCGCCGGATCGACCTCGTCGGCGCCGTCGATCGTCAGGTCGAGTGCCGGCAGTTCATCGAGCGACTTCAGCGGCACGCCGAGTTCGACGCAAAGCCGCGCCGTTCTTTCAGACGTCGGAACGCCTTCGACCTTGAAGCCGCTGGCGACTTTCTCCGCCAACAGACGAACGAATTCTTCCGCGGTGCTGCCCGTGCCGATGCCGAGGCGCATTCCGTCTTCGACATGGGCAAGTGCGGCCGCGGCGGCCGTGATCTTCATTTCGCGGGCATCCATGCGCCGCCAGCTCCGAATTATTGCGTTGGATGTGCTGTTTACACGGCTCGCTTGGCAAACGAAAGTCAAAATCATCACGGAAAATGAAAAGCCGAAACAAATGCCTGCGGCCTTCCCGGCCCGCATCCAGACGTTGCTTTCCGCCGCGCGATCGCCTACCTCAGGGATGATCCACCGTTCCGGGGACGACCTGTCGTTCCCAGGGGAAACCTGTCGTGCCTCAGGACGACGTGTCGTTCTCCAGAACGACCCATTGCGCAAAGAGACAAACCCTTGACCCCTTCCCACGCCCGCCCGGCACTTATCGTCTTCGATCTCGACGGTACCCTTCTCGATACCCATACGGATCTGGTCGAGAGCCTCAATCATACGATCGCAGCCCTTGGCCTCGACCCGGTCAGCTATGACGACCTCACCCATCTCGTCGGCCACGGCGCGCGCGTGATGATCGAGCGCGCCTGCCGCCTGCGCGGCCATCCGCTGGAAAGCGACGCCCTGCCGGCCCTCGTCGAGCGCTTCGTCGCCCATTATGCCGGCAACATGCCCGGCCGTACCGAACCCTATCCCGGCCTCGTCGCCGCGATGGACCGGCTTAAATCTGCCGGTTACCGCCTCGCCGTCTGCACCAACAAGATGGAAAGCCTGGCGCTCGGCCTGCTAGAGAAGCTCGACCTCGTCGGCTATTTCGACGCCATCACCGGCGGCGACAGCTTCGCCGTGCGCAAGCCCGACGCCCGCCACCTCACCGGCACCATCGAACGCGCCGGCGGCGACATCACCCGCAGCGTGATGATCGGCGACAGCATCAACGATATCGCCGTGGCCAGGAATGCCGGCGTGCCGTCGATCGCCGTGCCTTTTGGTTATTCGGACGTGCCGGTTTCCAACCTGGATCCGGATATGATCATCACCCATTACGATGAGCTGACGCCGGAACTGGTGGAGCGTCTGTTACGGGAATATGCGGTGAAGGTCGCGGTCTGAGGCGAGCCCCCCTCTGCCCTGCCGGGCATCTCCCCCACAGGTGGGGAGATTGGCTGGGAGCGCTGGCTTCCCCAAACAACTGACGTCGCAGCCCGACGAAACGGTAGATGGGTGCGAAGGTTTGGCCACTTGTGTTCTCCCCACCTGTGGGGGAGATGCCCGGCAGGGCAGAGGGGGGCCGGCACGGCACGCCCGCTCCTTCGTAATTCCTAGCTTAGACTTAAGCCCAGAACGACGCCGTCGGTATCCTGCCCAAAACAAAACGGGCGGCCCAAAGGCCGCCCGCTCCATAATCCAATAAACCTTACGTCAGATCTGCGCGCCACGCGCCTTTGTCGTCGCGTCGAAGGCCTTGTCGACATAACCGTCGCGGCCATAGACGTCGTCGAAATATTCCACCACGCCGTCCTTGTTCGGCCAGGCGGTGAAGTAGGAAACGTAGACCGGGATCTTCTGCGGCACCTTCACGGCATGGTTCTGCCCGCTGGCGATCTGCTTGGCGACGTCGTCGACCGTCGTGCCGAGCACGGCGGCTGCCATCGCACGCGGATTGGCAAGGCGCACGCAGCCGTGGCTCAAAGCCCGCATGTCGCGCTTGAAGAAGCTCTTCGACGGGGTGTCGTGCATGTAGATCGCGTGGCTATTCGGGAACAGGATCTTCAGTTCACCGAGCGCATTGTCGCTGCTTGGCGGCTGGCGCACCGAGACGTTATTGGTCGAGCCGTACCAATCGACGCTCGACGAGGCGACGGCATGGCCGTTCACCTCGACTTCATAGCCGAGCTGGTCGAGATAGTTCGGATCCGAACGCAGCTTCGGCAGCATCTCGTTGATGATGATCGACTGCGGCACGCCCCAGAACGGGTTGAACTCCACCGTCTCGATCTCGTCGTCGAAGAAATAGGTCTGATTGTTCTTGCCGCCGACAACCACCCGCATCGACAGCTGTTCCTTGCCGTCATTGTGGTAATAGACCATGAAGGCCGGCTGGTTGATCATCACATAGCGGGAACCGAGATCCTCGGGCAGCCAGCGCGCCTGCTCCATGGCAACGACGAGCTTGTCGATCTTCGAGGCATTGGTATCGCCGCCGGTCATGGCGCGCACGGTCGCCTGGCCGATGACGCCATCGGCCTTCAGTCCGCGCTCTTTCTGGAAGTCCTCGACCAGCGAGACGATATCGGGCGAATAGTCGCTGCTGCCTGCGTAAGCGGCAAGCGTTGCCGCGTGATCGGTCTTCAGCGTTTCGGACCCATGCTTGCCGATCGCCTTGACGATATTGGCAATCTCGGGCGAGCTGTCGCCAGGCTTCAGCGACTTGTCGAGCGAAACGACGATTCGCTCCTCGTTGCCGCCGTCGGCGGCGCGAAGCTTGGCAAGCTCCGCCTTCAGTGCCTCGAACTGAGCACCATCGGGCGAGCGGCTGGCGATGTAGGCGCCGACATCGGGGCTCATGCGGGCAAGCTTCAGCACCGACGTCAGATTCACCGCCTTGCGCTGAAAGTCATGATAGCCGGAGATCTTGTTCGGATCGATACGGCCACGCACGGTGTCCTGCACGAAAGCCAGCACCTTGGCGGAGAGTTCGAGTTCAAACTGCGTCAGCGCCCGGTCGCGGAAGGCGGGATCGGGATTGGCCGGGTCAATCGCCGGCGCCTGGACCGTGTAATCGGTAGGGTCGAGACCGACGGAGGCCGCATCCGCAAGTGTCGCCATCGCCGACTTGGCGCGGTCGTTGATCTGGTTGCCATCGACCCAGACGAGCGGATTGCGGCTGTCGCCGTAATAGGCTTCGAGCACCTTTGCGACGTCCGCATTGGCGCGCACCTTGGCCTGCGCCAGGAAACGGCGCTGGACTGCGGGTTCGGCGCTGGCATCGCCGCTCGCCGACACATCAGCGACCGCGCCGGTAACGACGGGATCGGCGAACTTGCCGGTATCGACGAATTGCAACGTCTCGGCTTTGTAGGTGTAATAACGCGGGCCGCTCACCTTCGGCAGCGGCGCCTCCGGATCGAGCCCACCGAGCGAGCCGCCAACCGCGCCGCGCGGCACCGGCCGGCCGGGCGCCTGATCCATGAAGATGGTGCTCTGGGTCCGCTGCTTGTCGCCGCGCAGCATGTCCATCAATGTATAAGCATGCGCGGGTGCGGCACTCATAACCGCCACGCCGCAGGAAATTGCCAATGCGGATGCCGCGCTTTTCAAAACGAACGTCATATATCTTCCAGTCCCGGTGTCATGCTGTTCTCAGCTCAAATCCCGCGAAACTCAGCGTCCGGCTCATTGATCAGAAACCGGCCTGCGCCGCCAGCGCCGGCGGACTCAATTTTGTGTGACGGAGATCCTGGCGGCGCCGCGCAGAAGTTCACACAAAATTATGAAATTATTAGTTAATTTTTTACCGAATTTTCGCATCCGGACCAGTGGGACGAAATCGCCTGGACGCATAAAATTTTCAAAGTGGCCGAAAAAGCACGCCCTACAACCCACCCAAACATGACTTCAATTTCAATATTTCGCATAGGCTCCGGTTTTCTTGTCGGGCGTTCCCACCTATAAGACCTCATCTTGCTCGGATGACCGAAAACAGCATGTAAAGGGAAGGCAAGGCCGATGACCGCAACCCGAACCGAAACCGATACTTTTGGCCCGATCGACGTCGCCGCCGACCGATATTGGGGCGCCCAGGCCGAGCGTTCGCTCGGCAATTTCAAGATCGGCTGGGAAAAGCAGCCGCTGTCGATCGTGCGTGCGCTCGGCATCGTCAAACAGGCGGCCGCCCGCGCCAACATGTCGCTCGGCCAACTCGACCCCGCGCTTGGCCAAGCCATCGTCGATGCCGCCCAGGAAGTGATCGACGGCAAACTCGACGAGCATTTTCCGCTTGTCGTCTGGCAGACCGGTTCGGGGACGCAGTCCAACATGAATGCCAATGAGGTGATCTCCAATCGTGCCATAGAAATGCTTGGCGGCGTCATGGGTTCCAAGAAGCCGGTGCATCCGAACGATCACGTCAATATGAGCCAGTCGTCGAACGACACCTACCCGACGGCGATGCATATCGCCTGCGCCGAACGGATCGCCCATCACCTGCTGCCATCCCTGAAGCACCTGCATGCCGCCCTCGACATGAAGGTCACCGAATTCAGCCACATCATCAAGATCGGCCGCACCCACACCCAGGATGCCACACCGCTGACGCTCGGCCAGGAATTTTCGGGTTATGCCGCCCAGGTCGGCTCCGCCATCAAGCGCATTGAATTGACCCTGCCCGGCCTGTGCGAACTCGCCCAGGGCGGCACCGCCGTCGGCACCGGCCTCAATGCGCCTGTGGGCTTTGCCGAAAAGGTCGCCGAAGAGATTGCCGCCATAACGGCCATGCCCTTCGTCACCGCCCCCAACAAGTTCGAGGCGCTCGCCTCGCATGACAGCATGGTCTTTTCCCACGGCGCCATCAATGCGGCGGCGGCCGCCCTCTTCAAGATCGCCAACGACATCCGCCTGCTCGGCTCCGGCCCGCGCGCCGGCCTCGGCGAACTGGCGCTGCCGGAAAACGAGCCCGGCTCCTCGATAATGCCCGGCAAGGTCAACCCGACCCAGTGCGAGGCGCTGACGCAGGTCTGCATCCACATCTTCGGCAATCACGCCGCGCTGACCTTCGCCGACAGCCAGGGCCATTTCGAGCTCAACGTCTACAATCCGATGATGGCCTATAATTTCCTGCAGTCGGTGCAGCTGCTGGCCGACGCCGCCGTCTCCTTCACCGACAATTGCGTCGTCGGCATCGAGGCACGCGAAGACAACATCAAGGCCGGCCTCGACCGCTCGCTGATGCTGGTGACTGCGCTTGCCCCGAAGATCGGCTACGACGCAGCCGCCACGATCGCCAAGACCGCGCACAAGAACGGCACGACGCTGAAGGAAGAGGCGCTTGCGAGTGGGCTGGTCTCGGCGGAGGATTACGATGCGATCGTCCGCCCGGAAACGATGATCGGGCCGAAATAAAAGACGAGGGGCTGCCCTTCATCCGGCTGCCGCCACCTTCTCCCCGTAAAAACGGGGCGAAGGGGACACGCCGCGCCCCCATCTGTCCCCCGCCCACTTCTCGCAGGGCACGTCCCCTCTCCCCGTTTTACGGGGAGAGGGTTAGGGTGAGGGGCATCATGCCGCACACACAGCAAGCAAGCGAGCCAGCGTCAAACCAACAGCGAGATATTGTCCATCACCACCGAATTGCCCATGAAGTCGAAGCTGATTTCATCGATGTCTTCGATTTCGACCATAAGATTGGGATCGGTGACCTCAAGCTCCTGCTGATAGACGATCTGGCCGTCGTTCAGGGCAGTGAGCGTCAGGTGAAAGGGCGATGCGGACAGTTCGGCAATCGAAACACCCTGAAAGGTGAAGTCTCGGCCTTCGACCATTTTCAACGTCACCGGCGCCGAACCGGGAGATAGGACGGTATCGCTGAAGCCGTCCTCGGTGATGGCGTCGACGCCCGGGATGGTGTCGTAGACGATACCGTTCAGAAGCGTCAGTTCCTGACTGCCATTCACGGAGAGCGCAAAGCCCCGATAGTCGGGAAGGAAGAAATTATCCGCCCTCGACGTGACGCCCATGTCGTCGAAATCCAGGACCTCGTGGTATTTTTCGCCTTCGTTGACGCCGTCGATCGCCAGCGTCAGCACGCCGAGGTCCGTGCCCCCTGAGCCATCGGACATCTTGTAGCTCAGCGTCTCGATGAGCTGATCGTATTTCCCTAAATTCTTCACCACGTCGAGCGTGTAGTCCAGCTCATATGTGAAGTGACCGTCAGGTTTCATCTTGAAGGTTCCGTACTTGCCCTCAATGATCGTTTCATGGTCAGGCCCATGTTTGGCGTCGATACGCGCGCCGTTGACGAAGCGGGCATACATCTCCGCTCCCTCGGGATCGCTCGCGAGGCGCAGCAGATCTCCGCGGATCCAATTGTTTTCGAAAAAAACGAGAAGGTCGTCGACAGCAGTTGGCTTTGCATTTGTCATTGGAAGCCCCGGCAGGTTAACGCTGCCGGGAATATGAACTGGCCCCAAACGGAAAGCAACCTGAAGTCGTCGGCTTCTATTTCACCTTTTCCCCAACTCGCCTACCGCGTGCATCATGCCGACTGCATACCGCGGCACAACATGGTTCCCCTCCAGAGTCCGCCCGCATCCAGATTGCTTTTGCCCCGCGGCGGATTTAGACCGGTTCCAAATTAGCGACGCACACCAGAAAGGTCACTTCGATGGCTGACGATCTTTTCCCGCTCGGCAAGGACACCACCCCCTATCGCAAGATCAGCGGCGACTATGTCTCGGTCGACAGCTTCAAGGGCCAGGAGATCCTGACCGTCGAGCCGGAAGGCATCCGCCTGCTTGCCGAAACCGCCTTTGCCGACATCAACCATCTGCTGCGCCCCGGCCACCTGAAGCAGCTCGCCTCGATCCTCGATGACCCGGAGGCGACGGACAATGACCGCTTCGTCGCCTACGACCTGTTGAAGAATGCCAATATCGCCGCTGGCGGCGTGCTGCCCATGTGCCAGGATACCGGCACGGCGATCATCATGGGCAAGAAGGGCCGCCGGGTCTGGACCGAGGGCGGCGATACCGCCGCACTCGCCCGCGGCGTCATGGATGCCTATGAGAAGAAGAACCTGCGTTATTCGCAGCTCGCGCCGGTGAAAATGTTCGAGGAGAAGAACACCCGAAATAACCTGCCGGCCCAGATCGACATCTACGAGGAAGGCACCGACGCCTATGAATTCCTCTTCGTCGCCAAGGGCGGCGGCTCGGCCAACAAGACCTTTCTCTACCAGGGCACGCCCTCGCTGCTGACGCATGATCGGATGATCGACTTCCTTAAGGAGAAGATCCTGACGCTAGGGACGGCAGCCTGTCCCCCCTACCATCTGGCGATCGTCATCGGCGGCACCTCGGCCGAGATGAACCTGAAAACTGTCAAGCTCGCCTCGACCCGCTATCTCGACAAGCTGCCGACTGAAGGGTCCGAAAGCGGCCACGCCTTCCGCGATCTCGAGATGGAGAAAGAAATCCACAGACTGACACAGCAGATGGGCGTCGGCGCCCAGTTCGGCGGCAAATATTTCTGTCACGACGTGCGTGTCATCCGCCTGCCCCGCCACGGCGCTTCGCTGCCGATCGGCCTCGGCGTCTCCTGTTCCGCAGACCGCCAAGCCAAAGGCAAAATCACCCGCGACGGCATCTTCATAGAACAGCTCGAAAGCGATCCGTCGAAATACATGCCGGAGATCGATGAGGCGAAACTGTCGGAATCGACTGTGCATATCGACCTCAACCGCCCGATGGCCGACGTGCTTGCCGAGCTGTCGCGACATCCCGTCAAAACGCGCCTGTCCCTGACCGGCACGATCATCGTCGCCCGCGACCTGGCGCATGCCAAGATCCGCGAGCGTCTGGAAAAGGGCGAAGGCATGCCCGATTACCTGAAAAACCACCCGGTCTATTACGCCGGCCCCGCCAAGACGCCGGCCGGTTACGCCTCCGGCTCCTTCGGCCCGACGACGGCCGGCCGCATGGACAGTTACGTCGACCAGTTCCAGTCCTTCGGCGGCTCGATGGTGATGCTCGCCAAGGGCAACCGGTCACGGGCGGTGCGCGAGGCCTGCAAGAAACACGGCGGCTTCTACCTCGGCTCGATCGGCGGCCCCGCCGCCCGCCTCGCCCAGGACTGCATCCGCAAGGTCGAAGTCTTCGAATATCCCGAACTCGGCATGGAAGCGGTGTGGAAGATCGAGGTCGAAAACTTCCCCGCCTTTATCGTCATCGACGACAAGGGCAATGATTTCTTCCAGGAATTGAACCTGGGGTGATATCGACAAGTCGAATACGATCTCCTGAAGAGAAGAACTGTAAGTTTTTCAGACGCCACTCCTATACAGAGAGTATGCACTGTCTCGCCAAAGATCCGTTTTTCCGTGCAGAATCATGGGCCTGCAGGAAGTATTGACGCATAGGGCGATTGTCGTATGTAGTATTTGGTATATATCGCTTTAATCTTTTCCCAAGAAATTTAAGCTACCAAATAGAATATTGCCTTTGAATATATGAGGAGTTCGCCGGATGAATACGGCTGTCGCGCCCAAGGTGCAGGTTCCCGATGTCGCGGGCCAGATCACCTATGCCATGCGCTCGATGGGCGTTGCGCCGATACCGCGCAATTACGAACTCTTCTACGAGGCCTATATCGGCTCCAATCCGGCGCTCACCCGGGAGCTTTCAGCGCTCGGCAGCCAGGCGACGCAGGCCGAACTCGACGCGCTCGGCGCGCAATATTTCACCAGCAGCCCGGCCCGCGTCGTCGATGACGCCCATACCCGCATATCAGGCGAACTCGATGGCCTGCTGCGGATCCTGAGGCAGGAGCAGAGTTCGCTCGAAAGCTATACAAGGCTGCTCGGCGAGACCCATAAGCGCATCACTTCCAAGAGCAATGCCAGCGTCGAGCTGATCGAAAACGCCATCGAACTTTTGAGCCAGGCGACCGGCGACACCATGGCGCATGGCGAACGCACCGTCGAGGACGTCGTCCAGCGCTCGCAGGAGATGGACCAGGTCCGCAAGGAACTGGACGAATACAAACGCATCGCCAACACCGATTCGCTGACGCGCCTGTCCAACCGCCGCGCCTTTGACGAGCGCCTCGCCGCCGTCTTCAACAATCCGGGCATGCGGCCGGTGACGGCCCTGCTGCTCGCCGACATCGACAATTTCAAGAAGATCAACGACACCTATGGCCATCCCGTCGGCGACAAGATCCTTGCCACCGTCGCCTCGGTCATCCGCAGCAACGTCCGGCGCGACATATTCGTCGCCCGTGCCGGCGGCGAGGAATTCGCGCTGATTATCGATGGCAATACGCCCGAGGAAATCACGGCAATCGCCGAGCGCATCCGCCGCACCCTGGAAACGACCCCGTTCAAGAATTCCCGCACGCGGGTCAATTATGGCCCGATCACCGTCTCGATCGGCATCTGCATGGCCTCCAGCGCCGAGGATGCCGGCGAGCTCTACAGCAAGACCGACATCGCCCTTTACGGCGCCAAGAATGCCGGCCGCAACTGCACCATCCTCTATCAGGACGGCATGCAGAAGGATTTCACCAAGAGCTGGCTGATCTACAAGACCTGACGGCCGTTCCGCGCCAGGGCGGTTTTACCACATCGTCTTCGCTGCGCGTCCCGGCCATTCCCGGTCGTAGGTTTCCTGGTCGAAATCGTTGACCGCGGCCTTCAGCATCTGGCCGGGCGTGGGCAGGTTTGCGGGGTCGGCGAAACGCTCGGCGTTCCACAGTTCGGCCCGCATCACGGCGCGTGCGCACTGGAAATAGACCTCGTCGATCGAGATGACGACGACCGTGCGCGGATGTTTGCCGTCCATCTCGAAGCTTGCAAGCAGCGCCTCGTCATCCGAGACGACGCCGCGGCCGTTGATGCGCATCGTCGTGTTCGAGCCTGGGATCAGGAACATCAGCGCAAGCCTGGGATCACGCACGATATTGGAGAGGGAGTCGACGCGGTTGTTGCCGCGCCAATCCGGTAGGTGCAGTGTCTCGTCATCGACGACGCGCACCACGCCGCCGAGATCGCCGCGCGGCGAACAGTCGAGCCCTTCCGGACCGACGGTCGCAAGTGCTGCGAAGGGCGAGATATCGATCATCTCCCGATAGAGCGGCGTCAGCCGCTTGGTCACCTTGTCGACCGAGGCCTGTGACAGACCTGCGCCGTAGATCCTATTGAGCTCTTCGATGCTGCTGATGATTTTCATGAGGCGTCCCGCCGCGGCTTGATCGTTGCGACGGACGCTATAATGCCGCGCGCCGCGCCGGAAGCTCAAAAAACGGAATGATCTCCGCATCTTTTTTGATGCTTTCCTCGGAAACACCCTCTTCGCCCCGATCGCCTTCGAGAAATGCTGCGATCGCGGCAAGGACGGGCGCCGCGCCGACGATGCGCCGATGGCCGAAGCCGTTCGCCCAGTGCAGCCGCACGTCCTTCCCGGCGGCCTGATAGCGCCTGGCATGGGCCGGCGGCACCTCCTTGTCGTCCTCGGCATGGATGACGAGCACCGGCCGGCCGATGCCACTCGCGGCATTGCCGGCATCGAACTCGTCAAGTCTCCGGCCGGTGACGCGCTGGACTTTAGTCTCCAGCGCCGCTTGCGCAGCCGGGCGAAGGCCGATCATCCGGCCGAAATCGGTAAACAGCCAGGCCATCTCGCTTGGCGCGCCGATCAGCACCAGCCGCTGGCAAGCGACCGGCGCCACGCCCGGCAGCAGGCCTGCCGCTGAGACCATCAGCGCCGCACCGCCGAAGGAATGGCCGATAACCGCATCGAAGCCGCCGAAGCGCACCTCGGCCGCGGCGATCGCCTCGACCGCAAGACCCATGTGCAGGAAGCGCCCGCCAGCGCGCCCGTGGCCGGGAAAATCGAGCGCCACCACCTCCGCGCCCGTTGCCGCAAGCATCGAAACCAACTCGGCCATATATTCGGCGCTCGAGCCCCATCCATGCGTCACCAGCAAACGCTGGCGTTTTCCCCGCGCCCCGCCATTCAGCCGATAGGCATGCGCTTTCGCCCCGCCGGCAAGGTTGAGGATGAAGCGTTCGGCGCCGGCCAGCCGGGCCGCACCCGCAGCATGCGCCGCCTTCGCCCTTGCTCCCTTCGGCCGCGACGACGGTGTGCGGCAGAACAGCCGGAACGCTGCCCTGCCCGCCAGATGGGGCGAAATCGCCTGCAGAGCCGAAAACCCCAGACGGGTGACCTCAAGCGCAAAATTTGCCATAGTGAGAATCCAAAATACTGTTCAACACTGAACAATAAAGTACAACGATGAACAAAAATCAATCCCTTCCCTGGGATCATCCGCGTTTTCGCAGCTGGATCGCGGTGGCGCGGGCCTGTCAGCTGATGCAGCAGTCGCTGACGCGCTCGCTTGCCGATCTCGACATCAAGCCGCCGCACCTCGACATTCTGGTCAATCTCTATCGTTTCGAAGGCATCTCGCAGCAGGAACTGGCGCGCAAGCTGCTCGTCGGCCGCTCCAATATGAGCATGCTCTTACCGCAGATGGAAAAGCGCGGGCTGATCGAGCGGCGCGGCGACGAACGAGACAAGCGCGTGCTGCGCCTCCACCTCACCGGCGAAGGCCGAAGGTTGACCGAGGCGGCGATGGCGATCCAGACCGACCTCATCGAACGCACGCTCTCCGACGAGCCGATCGAGCAATGCATGGCGACCGCAGATTCTATGGAGCGCATCATCGGCGCGTTGCTACAGGATCTCAGGGACGAGGACTAAATCTCGTTCAGCAGATCGGTTTCGTAGGAATTGTCGCCAGCCACCCTCAGTGTGACGGCAATTCGCCCTTGCCGAAAATATGCCCGAAGGCACCGGCCTTTTCGAAGATAGCGCCCGTCAGATCCGCGCCATTGAAGACGGCCGCATCGATTGCCGATCCGAGGAAGGTTGCCGATGCCAACCTTGCGCCCGAAAAGTCGCAGGTTTTTACATTGCAATCGGAAAAGTCTGCGCCTTCAAGGTTCGCGCTTGCGAAGCTCGCAACAATGAAACTTCCGGCGAAGACCGCCCCGCGAAGATCGGCATGGCTAAAATCGCAAGCTCCATCGTCGAGTTCCAGCCCCCGAAAATTGCGTTCTCCTGCTGCATAGCGGGCCAGAATTTTTTCGGATGTGATGTCACGGCTCATACCGGCAGGTCCTCAATGCAGCGTCGGCGCCGGCGATGTACCGCTCAGCGAGCGGTATTCCCAGGCGGCAACGATGATCAGCACCAGCGTCGCCAGAATGCCCAGCAGATAGATCTCGATGAAGGGTGCCGCGAAGGCAAGCAGGATCAGCAACACGAGGCCGGCAAGGTGCGACAGCGGCAGCTGCCCGCTGGTCGCGCCCTTGAACCAGAGATTACCGATCAGGAACAGGCCGGAGCCGCCGAGCACCGCGGCAGCAATGCCGAGATCGCCCATCTCATGCGGATGCGAGAACATGAACTCGACGGCCACCGCATGGACGATGATGCCGGCAAGGATCGGGATGTGCCCATAGGTGAAAGCCTGCCGCGCCAAGGCCCCCGGGGTCGCCTCATGCTCGATGCGGTGGGCGGCGCGCCCGTGGCCAAAACGGAAATAAAGCCACCACATGGCGACCGTTCCGATGAAACCGGTGATGAAGACGATGCCGGTCAGCCCCGAAACCGGCAGCTCCGAAAAGGTGCGGCCGGAAACCAGGATCGCCTCGCCGAGGCAGATGATAACGAAGAGCGCGCAGCGCTCGGCCATATGGGCGCCGGAAACGTCCCAGTCGCTCGGCTTCGAACGGCCGAGCCCGGGCACGGCAAAGCCCGCGGCCGGGCCGGCATATTCGATCGCCAGCGCGATCACCCAGGCGATCAATCGGGCTTCATGCTCGAGCAGCCCACCGGCAATCCAGAAGACGGCGGCCACCACGAGCCAGCTGGTGATGCGGACGAAATTCAGCGTATTGGCGCGGTCGACGCGTGTCATCGCATAAGTGGTAAACAGCGAGCGCCCGACCTGCATCGCCACATAGGCGCCGGCAAACAGCAGCCCCTTGTCGCCGAAGGCCTCGGGAATGGAGGCTGACAGCAGCACCCCGAGCATCATCAGCGCCACCAGCATGCCGCGCACCGGCATCTTGTCGGGATCGAGCCAGTTTGTCACCCAGGCGGTGAAAATCCAAACCCACCAGACGGCAAAGGTCATCAGCGCCGCTTCGGCGGCACCGAGCGGCGTATAATGGGCGGCAAGCGCATGCGAAAGCTGCGAGATCGAAAAGACGAAGACCAGGTCGAAGAACAGTTCGAGAAAGGTCACCTTGCTGCCGGCCGCGCTCCCCTTGGCGCGCAGCCAGTTCTTTCCGTTCGTTTTCGCCATATGGCCCCCCGATGGCTGGTTATGTGAAATTCAGCGCGGCTTTTCCGCCGTGTCGCGGTTCATGCCCTTTTCCCTGAGCTCGTCCTCATAGGCCGAAAACAGCTCGGCGCCCCGTTCGCCGAGTTCGCGCAGATAGGTCCAGGTGTAGATGCCGGTATCGTGCATGTCGTCGAAGCCGATCCTGACGGCATAATTGCCGGTCGGCGTCATCGAGATGATCGCGACGTTGCGCTTGCCCGGCACCGTCACCCGCTGTCCCGGCCCGTGGCCTTGCACCTCGGCCGACGGCGACAGCACGCGCAAGAGTTCCGCCGAAAGGTCGAAGCTCTGGCCGTCGTCGAAGGTTATCGCCAGCCTCTGCCGGTCTTTCGAAACACGAAGTTCGCTCGGCCAGATATCGCTCATCTCTGTCACCTCTTTCCTCTGGAGCAGTAGGCGTTCGCCTTTTTCGAGGCAAGCGCAAATTAGCGTGTGCGAAATCCGTTTCCCTTGACGGCGCAATCACATATGCACACATAGAAAGATATCGCTTGAAAACAGGCAGGCATCTGGTCTGGCGCGCTTCAGATCCGCCCGCGGAGGAATTGGTGAATACGAGAGTCGGAACGATAGGCAACGCATCGCCGCTCACGGCGGATGCACATAAGATGATCGACCCTTTCGGCCGGGCAGTCACCTATCTCCGCGTCTCCGTCACCGATCGCTGCGATTTCCGCTGCACCTATTGCATGGCGGAGAATATGACCTTCCTGCCGAAAAAGGACCTGTTGACGCTTGAGGAACTCGACCGTCTCTGTTCCGCCTTCGTCGCCAAGGGCGTGAAGAAGATCCGGCTCACCGGCGGCGAACCCCTGGTGCGCAAGAACATCATGTATCTCGTCCGCCGGCTCGGCGAAAAGATCGGCGCCGGCCTCGACGAGGTGACGCTGACGACCAATGGCTCGCAGCTCTCCCGCCATGCCGAGGAGCTTTATGATTGCGGCGTGCGCCGCATCAACGTCTCGCTCGATACGCTCGACCCCGACAAATTCCGCAAGATCACCCGCTGGGGCGATTTTGTCAAGGTCATGGAAGGCATCGACGCCGCTCAGAAAGCCGGCATCAAGATCAAGCTCAACGCCGTGGCGCTCAAGGATTTCAACGACGCCGAGATGCCCGAAATCCTGCGCTTCGCCCATGGCCGCGGCATGGATCTCACCGTCATCGAAACCATGCCGATGGGCGAGATCGACGAGGACCGCACCGACCAGTACCTGCCGCTCTCCGAGCTTCGCGCCGATCTCGAACGTCAGTTCACGTTAACCGATATCGACTACCAGACCGGCGGCCCGGCCCGTTACGTCAGGGTCACAGAGACCGGCGGCCGCCTTGGCTTCATCACGCCGATGACCCATAATTTCTGCGAGAGCTGCAACCGCGTCCGCCTCACCTGCACCGGCACGCTCTATATGTGCCTCGGCCAGAACGACGCCGCCGATCTGCGCGCCGCACTGCGCGCCACCGAAGACGACGCCCTCCTCCACGCCGCCATCGACGAAGCCATCACCCGCAAACCGAAGGGCCACGACTTCATCATCGACCGCACGCACAACAGGCCGGCGGTGGCCCGGCATATGAGTGTCACTGGTGGGTGAGACGCGGTCCCGCAAAGCGGGAGCGATCGATCCAGTGAATCGATCGCAGCGTCGAACGCCCTGAGCCCAAGCGAAGGGCCGGGATACAGTGCGGCAGGCTCCCTCTTCTCCCCAGCGGGGAGAAGATGCCCTTCAGGGCAGATGAGGGGGGCGCGACGACAGGAGCGCATGCGCTGAGCGCAAGCGAAGGGCAATAGTAAATGGCGTGCCGTGCCGCCCCCTCATCCGACCCTTCGGGCCACCTTCTCCCCGCTGGGGAGAAGAGGGAGAAGCCGCAGCCCCCTCACCCCGGCTTGCGCGCACAAATCGCAAACCGCTCCTGCACCATCCGCTCGAGCCCGCGCAGGAACGGCATCTTGCGCGCCTGCGCCCAATGAATGTCGCCGAGCTTGCGGTCGACCACGATGTCGACAAAACCGGCCTTGCGCAGAAGCTCGACGATCGCTTCGGCCGGCATCTCATGGGAGAAATGCACGCGGGAGCGGATCTTCTGGTGCCGCGCCATCATCTCAGGCGACATGTGGCTCGCCGCCGGCTTGCCCGTGAGCTTCGTCCAAAGCTTCTGCAGGCCTTTGACCCAGGTCTCCCGACCCATATTGCCGTCGACGATCAGCACCCTGCCGCCCGGCTTCAGCACCGCGAACCATTCTTTGAAGGCCGACGCCGGATCCACCAGCGTCCAGACGAGATGCCGGTTGGTGATAACGTCGTAGCTCCCCCGCGGCTCCATGGTATTCTCGGCGTCGCCGGAAACGAAGCGGATATCGGTCCCGCGCTTCTTCGCCTTGGCGCGCGCCTGCGCCAGCATCGCATCCGACCAATCGAGCCCGGTGACTTTGAAGCCGACATCGTTCATGAGATGCGAGATCACGGCGGTGCCGCAGGCAAGATCGAGCGCTGCCCGTCCCTGCCCCGCGCCGAGATGCTTACGGATCAGCCGCTGCCAGCCCTTCCGCTCGCCTTCAGAAAAGATTTCATGGCCGACGCTCTGGTCGAAGGTTGCCGCCCTCTCCGACCAGAAATCGCGGATTTCGTCGCGGATGGAGTAATTTGTATTCATCGAATTCATCTTGAGAGCCCCGGCATCGGATCAGTTTGGAAATGCTCTAAAACATATAACTTGATTCACAAAGTCATATTTCTTATGCCTGCGGACATTATTCAGACGTCAGGGGAATTTCCAGATGAATTTCGTGAAAATGCTCGCAGTTTCCGCAGCTGCGATTGCCGGCTTGATGCCGCTTTCGGCTTGGGCGCAGTCCTTCACCATCAAGGATGTCGCGGGCCGCGAAGTCAGCTTCGACAAGCCGGTCGAGCGTGTGATCCTTGGGGAAGGCCGCATGCTCTACGCCGTCGCGCCGATCGAGAAGGAAGATCCCTTCGCCAAGATCGTCGGCTGGCGCAACGATCTCTGGACCACCGACAAGGACAGCTTCAACGCCTATGTCGAGAAATTCCCCAAGGGCAAGGACCTGCCCTTTCTCGGAAATCTGACGGACGGCACGCTGCAGACCGAGACCGTTGTCAAGCTTCATCCCGACGTGCTTCTGCTGCCGATCGGCAACAAGACGGCGGCCGACGAAGTGAAGCTCGAGGACATGCTCGCCGGCATCGGCGTGAAGATCGTTTACATCGATTTTCGCGAGCATATTCTCGCCAACACCGAGCCGAGCCTGAAGATCCTCGGCCAGCTCTTCGGCCATGAGGACCGCGCCGAAGCCGTCGCAGCCTACTGGAAAGAGCAGATGGCGCGGGTGACCGACAGGCTGAAGGCCGCCAATCCGCCGAAACCGAATGTCTTCATGTACCGTGCCGCCGGCCTGGTGGAATGCTGCGGCACTTTCGGTCCCGATAATTTCGGCCTGATGGTCGATTGGGCCGGCGGCCACAATCTCGGCTCCGATTTCCTGCCCGGCTACACCGGCTCGATCAATGCCGAGCAGGTCGTCGCTTCCAACCCCGATGTCATCGTCGTCACCGGCTCCAACTGGAGCCAGACCAAGGACGCCAAGGACTACGTCAATGTCGGCCCGAATGCCGCTTCCACCTTCGGCGACAGCCGCAAGGCGCTGAACATGCTGATGGAAAATCCGGCCTTCACCGGCTCCAGGGCGGTTGCCGGCGGCAATGTCCATGCGATCTGGCATCAGTTCTATACCAGCCCCTATCAGTTCGTCGCCGTCCAGAAGCTCGCCAAGTGGTTCCACCCGAACCTCTTTGCCGATCTCGATCCGGATGCCACCTTCAAGGAATTCCACGAAAAATTCCTGCCGGTCGCCTATCAGCCAGGCTACTGGGTCGACGCCAAGGCAGCTGAGTAAAACAGACATGGCCGAGATCGCCGCCATATCGATGGAAGCCGAAGCCGGGAGGGAGCGCTACCGCGCGCTCGCCCGGCGCAAGCTGTTGATCCTCGCTGCCATGACGGCAGCGCTCTGTCTGTCCTTTGCCGTCGATCTCGCCTGGGGCCCGGCCCGCTATAGCCTCAGTGAGGTCGTGGCCGCCCTCCTCGACCCCTCCTCCGTTTCGGATCAGGTCCGCGCCGTCGTCTGGAACATCCGCATGCCGGTCGCCGTCATGGCGATCGTCGTCGGCGCCTCGCTCTCCGTTGCCGGCGCGCAGATGCAGACGATCCTCGCCAATCCGCTCGCCAGCCCTTTCACGCTTGGCATTTCGGCGGCGGCAAGCTTCGGCGCGGCTCTGGCGATCGTCACCAGCGTTCCGCTTCTGCCGGTGGCCGCCGGTCTGCTGGTGCCAGTCAACGCCTTCGTCATGGCGCTGATTGCCACGCTCTTCATCCATTTCGTCTCGCAGGCCCGCGGCGTCTCGGTGCAGACCGTGGTGCTGCTCGGCATCGCCCTGGTCTTCACCTTCAATGCGGCCCTCGCCTTCCTGCAATATCTCGCCTCCGAACAGGCGCTTTCGGCCGTCGTCTTCTGGACGATGGGCAGCCTGACCAAGGCGACATGGCCGAAAATCTGGGTGACGCTCGCCGTCTTGCTGATTGCGTTGCCGCTCTTTGCCCGCAATGCCTGGGCGCTGACCGCCATCCGCCTCGGCGAGGACAAGGCCGCGAGCTTCGGCGTCAATGTCCGCCGCATCCGCCTGGAAACCATGCTGGTTGTCTCGCTGCTTGCCGCAGTCCCCGTCAGCTTCGTCGGCACCATCGGTTTCGTCGGCCTGGTCGGGCCGCATATCGCCCGCATGATTCTCGGCGAGGATCAGCGCTTCTTCCTGCCGGGCTCGATCCTGTCGGGCGCGCTATTGCTGTCGCTGACCTCGATCGTCTCGAAGTCGATCATCCCCGGCGTCGTCTTCCCGATCGGCATCATCACCGCGCTGGTCGGCGTGCCCTTCTTCTTCTCGCTCATCCTCTCGAACAGGAGCCGGTCATGGTAGCGCTTCAGTTGCAATCGGTCGGCGCCTATCACGGCCGCAAGCTCTTCGTCGAGAACGTGACGACGCCGGTGATGAAATCGGGCGAGATCGTCGCCGTCATCGGCCCGAATGCCGCCGGCAAGTCGACGCTGTTCAAGCGCATCACCGGCCTGCTCAAGGGCCCGGGCAATGTCGTCGTCGAAGGCTCGAAGGCAAAAAACGCCATCGGCTACATGCCGCAGGATAGCTCGGCCAATGCGGTGCTGACCGTCTACGAATCCATCCTGCTCGCCCGTAAACAAGGCCAGTCCTGGGCCGTCGGCGATAGCGACCTACGCTTCATCGACGAGATCATGACAGCACTCGATATCACCGCGCTGGCCTTCCGCGATCTCGGCGCGCTGTCCGGCGGCCAGCGCCAGCTCGTCTCGATCGCCCAGGCGCTCGTCCGCGAGCCGGAGATCATGCTGATGGACGAACCCACAAGCGCGCTCGACCTCCACCGCCAGGTCGAGGTCCTGGATTTCATGCGCCGCCAGGCCCGCGCCAAAGGCATGCTGGTGCTGATCGCCATCCACGACCTCAACCAGGCGCTCCGCTTCGCCGACAAAGTCCTCCTCATCGCCAACGGCCGCATGCGCGCCTGCGGCGCCCCCAGCGACGTGGTCACCACCGAGATGCTGCGGGAAATCTACCGGGTGGAAGCCCGTGTAGAGAAATGCTCGCTGGACCATGATCATGTGATCGTGGATGGAACGGCGCATTGAGGCTGGCAGAACCAACGCGAAAGACTGCGCACCCTGAAGCGCCATTGCCCAGGAAAGCCGCATTCTGAGACGTCAACACCCAAGAAAGCCTCAACCTGAAGTGCCAACACCCGAGCACGTTTCAGCCTGAGATTCCAACGCCCGAGAACGCCTCAGCTAGAGATGCCAACGCCCAAGAGAGCCTCATCCTGAGGTGCGTAGCCCAAAGGGCGAAGCCTCGAAGGACGAGGCGGGGCTCCCACTCCAGCCACCGCCGCGGCAGCCGCCTACCTCATCAGTCGATCAATCGCTGCGCCGTAAACTTGTCCGTAACCAGCATGTCGATGACCCCCACCCGCAACGCGCCGGCAATAGCGTCAGTCTTTTTCGACCCGCCAGCAAGAGCGATAACCCGCTCCACCCGCTCGAGATCCTCAAGTGGAAGCCCTATGACCCGATCATCAAGGGGCGTCTTCACCGGCTTGCCGTTTTTATCGAAGAAGCGCAGCGAGATATCGCCGACGGCGCCGGCTTCCGCGAGATCGGACAATTCGCGGGACGAAAAGATGTTGCCGGACCGTGCGAGAAGTTCGGACGGTTCGACGGCGCCTATACCGACGATCGCCAGCGTTATGCTGCCGAACAGGTCCATCGTTTCGCGGACGTACGGATCGGCCTGCATCAGAAGTTTTGCTTCTCTGGATGACGTCACGCCCTGCACGGGGAGCAGCTTCGGCTCGGCGCCGGTCAACCGCGCAAGCCGCGTGGTCAGCTGCGTCGCATGCGTCTGCACCGAAGGATCGCCCATGCCTCCAAGGGTCTGGACGACATATTTCACCTGCGCACTCTTCTGCGGATGAATGTTCTCGACCATCTTGAAAATGGTCTGGCTCCAGCTCGAAACGCCGATGATCTCCCCCGGCGCAAGCGTCACCTCCAGGAGATGCGCCGCTGCCTCGCCGATGCGGGCCATGATGGCGCCGTCCCGATCTTCCGTGCACTCGACGACGATCGCCTCCGGCAGATCGTATTTCTCGCGAAGCGCGCTCTCGAGTTCGCTATAGGTGCCGACGGGAGGGATCACGCTGGTTCGCACGATATCTTCAGCCTCGGCGCGCTTGAGCATGCGCGACACCGTCGCCTGCGACAGCCGAAGGTGCTGTGCGATCTCCGCCTGCCGCCGCCCCTCGATATGGTACATCTGGGCGACCCTTGAAATGAGGCGGAGTTCGTTGAGGCGAGTCATCGCTAATCCCAGAGTGAATTTTTATTCACCTTTAGCCTTTGTTTCGCGGGCCGTCGAGCGGGCGAGCGCATCATTCCAGCTATCGAGAAGCCCCGCTCGATCCACGGGTTGCGGCTGGATGGTTTGCGACTTTCGAGGCAGCCCCGCGACCATGTCGAGATCGCTCCACAAGCCAAGTGACAGGCCCGCCAGATAAGCAGCGCCCAAAGCCGATGCCTCGGGTGCTTCGCATTGGATCACCGGATGGTTGATGAGGTCGGAGACACACTGCATCAGGAAGCGGTTCTGGCTCGGTCCGCCATCCACATAGAGCGCGCCGAGCGCACCGCCGCTTTGTGCCCGCATGGCCGCAATCACGTCATGCACCTGCAAGGCGATGGAATCGGTAACCGACCGCGCCATTTGCGCCCGCGTCGTATTGAAGTTGATCTGAGAGAACAGGGCGCGGGCATCGGCATTCCAGTAAGGTGCTCCCAGCCCCACGAATGCCGGCACGAAGCCGGGTCCGCCCGGCTCGGCACTTTCCGCAAGTTCGACAAGCGCCGCCACATCCGCAAGGCCGAGAATATCAGCCATCCAGGGAAGACTGGCGGCGCAGACGAGAATATTGCCTTCGAAAGCGAAGGTCGGCTTTCCCCCGATACGCCATGCGACCGTGGTTGTGACGCCGTTGCGCGGGGCAATGTATTGCGCAAGCGTCGTCATGACGGAAGAGCCGGTTCCGAAGGTCACCTTGCCGTCGCCCGGCGTGAAGGCGCCGTGACCGAATAGGGCAGCGTGGCTGTCGCCGATCGCGGCCATGATGGGCGTGCCATCCGCCACCCCCGGCAATCCCTGCGTTCTGCCGAAATCGGCAGAACTGTCGAGCACCTCGGGAAGGAGCGCGATATCCACGCCGAAGATCTCGCCAAGCTCCTCGCTCCATCTCTGCTCCCGGAGATCGAACAATTGGCTCCTGGCGGCATTCGATGCATCGCAAGCATGCCGGCGCCCGCCGGTCAGGCAGTGGACCAGCCAGCTGTCGACCGTTCCCAGCCGCACCGATCGCCCGGCCGGAACACGGTCGAGCAGCCATCGGAACTTGGAACCCGGAAACATCGGATCCAAGGGCAGGCCGGTGAGCGCCTGCACCCGGCCGAGGTGGCCCTTGGCAATGAGACGCTCGCAATCCGGCGCCGTTCGGCGGCACTGCCAGCTGACCAACGGTCCAAGCGCTTCTCCCGTTTCGGCGTCCCAGGCAGTGACGGATTCACGCTGGTTGGAAATCGCCACGGCCTCGATGGTGACAGCCGAGCTGGCCTTCAGGCAGGCGTCGACCGCTTCGCGGACCGAGGCGTAAAGCCGGCGCGGGTCCTGTTCAACCCAGCCCGGCTTCGGATAGGAGATGCCGACCGGAGCCGAACCTCTGCCGACGATCTCTCCCTTTTCAGAAACGAGAACTGCCTTTGAATTGGTCGTGCCCTGGTCGATCGCCAGAATTGCCCGCATTCTATCCTCCCCGGATCAGGTGGCTGCCGGGCGACAAATGCGCTCCGGCCGCTTCACGCGATCCCCAGTTACTTGCGCTTGATCAGCGCCTGTGCAGCGTCGGCGATTGCCGACGGCGCCATCCCGAACTCGTCGAGCAGGAACTCTGCCGAACCTGTGGGGGCATAGATGCCGGGAACGCCGAGACGCTTCATCGGCACTGGAGCATTGTCGACCACCACTTCGGCGACCGCGGAACCCAGCCCGCCGAAGATCGAATGCTCTTCGGCTGTGACGATCGCTCCGGTTTCCCTAGCCGCGGCGATGATAGCCTCTTCGTCGATTGGACGAACCGTCGCAAGGTTTAGAACCCTGGCATTGATGCCGCGGCCCGCGAGGATTTCGGCCGCTTTCACGATGCGATGCGTCAAAGTGCCGTTGGCAATAAGGGTGACGTCGGAACCCTGGCGAAGGAGATTTGCCTTGCCGAGCTCGAACCTGTGACCCTCCGGAAGCAGATCAGGCACGCCAACGCGAGACAGACGCAGGAAACAGGGCCCGTCATAGGTCGCGGCCCACGCAACGGCAGCGGCGGTTTCGATGCGGTCACATGGTGCAATCACCGGAAGGTTGGGCAGGACCCGCGTCCAGGCGAAGTCTTCGATCGAGTGATGTGTCGGACCGAGTTCGCCATATGCCATTCCGGAAGAAATGCCCACCAGCTTGACGTTGGCATTCGAGTAGGAAATATCGGCCTTGATCTGCTCCAGCGACCGCCCCGTGAGAAACGGAGCAGCGGCGCATACGAAGGGAAGGCGTCCGCCGTTGGCAAGGCCTGCTGCAACGCCAACCATGTTCTGCTCGGCTATGCCGACATTGACCAGGCGCTCTCCGAACTTCGCCTTGAAGCCGCCGAGCTTGGAGGAGCCGACGGAGTCGTTGCAGACGGCAACGATCGTGTCGTTTTCGGCTGCCAATCGCTCGAGCGTAGAGGCGAATGCGTCGCGGCAATCATAGAGCTTGGGTGGGTTTACTGACGCGTTCATTTAGAGTGCCTCCGACAGTTCTGCCAATGCGATTTCGTATTGTTCCTTGTTCGGCACCTTGTGGTGCCAGTCGACCCGGTCCTGCATGAACGAGATTCCATGGCCCTTGTTGGTATGGGCGACGATGCAATGCGGTTTTGCTCCCCGGTGTTCGAGAGCCGGAACAACTTCGCTCATGACGTTCCCGTTGATCTCGGTGACCTCCCAGTCGAAGGCCTCGAGCTTCGGGCGAAGCGGAGCGAGATCATTGGTTTCGGCAAGCGCCGCACCCTGCTGGAACCTGTTGTGATCGATGACCAGGGTCAAGTTGTCGAGTTTGAACTGAGCGGCCGCCATGATCGCTTCCCAGTTGGAACCCTCCTGCATCTCACCGTCGCCGGTGACGACGTAGGTGTGAAATTTCGCGCCCGAGAGCTTGGCGGCTTTCGCCATTCCGACTGCGACCGGAAGACCGTGGCCCAGCGGACCGGTATTCGTTTCGACGCCGGGAACCTTGTTGCAATTCGGATGCCCGTTCAGCCTCGAATGCGGCTGCAAGAAGGTAGAAACCTCCTCCTCCGGGATAAAGCCGCGTTTTGCGAGCGTCACATAGAGAGCACAGGCCGTATGTCCCTTTGAAAGGACGAACCTGTCGCGGTCGGGATGCTTGGGCTGATCCGGCCAGATTTTCAGGACACGAAAATAGAGCGCCGTCAAAATGTCGATGACCGACATCTCCCCGCCAATATGGCCGGCGCCCGCTTCAAAGACCGCCTGGAGATCGCGCAATCGGATCTCGCGGGCGATGCGCTCGAGTTCTATCGTATCCATGGGTTCCTCATGTGTGCATAAATATTCACTTATCAATATTTTTGCACAAGAAGCCGATTAGTCAAGCCCCTTATACAATCCGACAACAGCGAACGCCCTGAGTAAATCTTGTTGACAGCCAGAAAGCAACTTGTTAATGAATTTTCCAACAGGTGTGAATAATTATTCTAGCTTGCACGAATATCGGATACAAGCCTAGGCATAGGGAGGAGCAATGGTGGCGCTCGACATCAATGAACACAGGCTTTCGTCCGGAGCCTGGCTGAGCAAGCTCAAGGGAGCAACCGGCCCGCTCGTCGGACTGCTCGCGCTGTGCGTCTTTCTGAGCCTGAGCACCGACACGTTTCTTTCGGTTCGAAACGGCCTCAACATCCTCGATCAGATCACCGTTCTCGGCATCATGGCGGTTGGAATGACCTTCGTCATCCTGATCGGCGGCATCGATCTCTCGGTCGGCTCGGCGCTTGCCCTGGCGATGATGGTCATGGGCTGGACCGCCAATGTCGCCGGCCTGCCGCTGCCGGTCGCGATCGCTTTTGCTCTGGTCGCATCGGGAGTTTCGGGCCTGATCGTCGGACTTCTGGTGACACAGTTCAGGGTCCCGGCCTTTATTGCCACTCTTGCGATGATGTCCGCCGCTCGCGGCGTGGCCAATATGATCACCGACGGCCAGCAGATCGTCGGATTCCCCGACTGGTTCATGATGCTGGCAATCGATCGCCATTTCGGCGTGTTGACCGCCACTGTGTTTCTCATGCTTGCGGTCGTTCTTGCGGCATGGCTTTTCCTGCACTTCCGCTCCGAAGGTCGCATGCTCTACGCGGTCGGAGGAAATCCGGAAGTCGCGCGCCTTGCGGGTATCAACGTCCCGCTCGTGACGATTGGCGTCTACGTCGTAAGTTCAGTCCTTGCCGGCCTCGCAGGCATTGTACTCGCCGCCAGGCTGGATTCCGTCCAACCATCCAGTGGTCTCGGCTATGAGCTGGACACCATCGCCGCGGTCGTTATCGGCGGCACGTCGCTCTCCGGCGGCGCGGGCGGCATCGGAGGAACGCTGATCGGCGTTCTCATCATCGGTGTGCTTCGCAACGGTCTCAACCTTCTCAACGTCTCGCCGTTCCTGCAGCAGGTGATCATCGGCATCGTCATCGTGCTCGCGGTCGGCGCGGAGACTATTCGTCGGCGTCGCGCTTGACGAACGGGGTCCGCCGCGTCGGCGGGCCCGAAAATTCCGCTCCAAGGGTTTGGGGCGGATCAATACCCCGAGGGGGAGGACATACCCGAGGGTCCCATCAACAACGGAGGAAATACAATGAAAATTGCGCGCACCATGCTCGCGTCTGCTGCCCTGCTCGGCCTCACGCTCGGCCCCGTACACGCAGCCGAACTGAAGAAGCTCGGCTTGGCCGTTGCCAACCTTCAGGCAAACTTCTTCAACCAGATCAAGCAATCGGTCGAAGCCGAAGCCAAGAAGCGCGGCATCGAAGTCGTCACGGTCGACGCAAAGGGCGACGGGCCGACCCAGGTCAACCAGATCCAGGATCTGCTGACCCAGAAAATCGACGCGCTGATCTACATTCCGGCCGGTGCGGCCGCTGCGACCGTTCCCGTCAAGCTCGCAAAGAGCGCCGGCATCCCGGTCGTAAACGTCGACCGCAACGCCGACGGAGCACCGGGCGATACATTCCTTGCGACCGATTCCGTCGCCTCTGCCAAGGCGGTATGCGACTACATCCTCAAGGAAGCCGGCGGCAAGGGTAAGATGGTGATCATCCACGGCCAGAAGGGCACGACGCCGGAAGTCGATCGCTCGAAGGGCTGCGCTGAATCCCTGAAGGCATATCCTGATGTGAAGGTTGTCGCCGAGCAGTTCTCCAACATCTGGAGCCAGGACGAAGGCTTCCAGATCATGCAGAACATGCTGCAGGCAAACCCGGATGTTTCGATCGTCTTCGCACAGGCCGACGGTCTCGCACTCGGCGCCGCGCAGGCGATCAAGGTCGCCAATCCGTCGCAGAAGATCGTCGTTGGCGGCTTCGATGGCGATACCGCGGCGCTTGAAGCCCTCAGCAAGGGTGTCTTCAACGTCACTGCGACGCAGCAGACGCAGAAAATGGGCCGCGACGCGGTTGAAAATGCCGCCAAGCTTGTCGCCGGAGAAAAGGTGCCCCCGGTCCAGCTCCTGGATGCCACGCTGACAACCAAGGAAAACGTCGCAGGCTTCATCGCCAACCATCCCTAAAGCATGTCGCGCAAAAGTGTGCCGCGGTTTTGCGGCAACGACATGCGTAGATTCAAAGTGTTAAAGCGTCCTTTGTGCGTCCGAAAGGACGCACGGCGCTCTAACGAAACCGACGTCTTGAGGAGGTGTGCGATGACTGATCCAGTTCTTTCCCTGAGGGGCATATCCAAGTGGTATGGGCCGCTCCAGGTGCTGAAGGATGTCAGCTTGGACGTTTATCCGGGCGAAGTGGTTGCACTTCTCGGTGAAAACGGAGCGGGCAAGTCGACGCTGTCGGGCATCATTGCCGGGTCACGCACGCCCTCCGAAGGATCAATGACATGGCTGGGGCAGCCTTATGCCCCGGCCACCCCAAGGGAAGCCATCGACAAGGGCGTTGTCCTGATCCATCAGGAGCTTCAGCTTCTGCCGCAGCTATCGATCGCGGAAAACGTCTTCATCGGACGCTGGCCGATGAAGAACGGTGTCGTCGACCGTGCCCAGATGGTTCGTCGGGCCCAGGACCAGCTCGCGCGCTTGAACCTTCATATCCCGGCAACGCGAACGGTCGCCGGCCTTTCCACAGCAAATCAGCAGCTCATCGAAATCGCCAAGGCGCTGGCTCTCAACGCAAAGCTCCTGATCCTCGATGAGCCGACAGCCGCCCTTGGCGGCGCGGAGACCGAAGCTCTCTTCGAACAGGTTCGCAAGCTCCGCTCGGAGGGCGTGGGCATCGTCTACATTTCCCACCGCATGGAAGAGATCAAACAGATAACCAACCGGATCGTCGTTCTTCGCGACGGGGAACGGGTGCAGGAATTCTCGGACAGCGCGACCCCGGTGCGAACGATTGTCGAGAGCATGGTTGGACGCCCGCTCGACCGCTTGTTCCCCACCCTGCCCGTTCCGACAGACCGTCCGGTCCTCCAGGTGTCCGGGCTGAGTTCGCCGGACAATTCGTTCCGGGACGTAACCTTCGAGGTGCGGGCCGGAGAAATTCTCGGGATCGCCGGTTTGGTCGGCGCCGGCCGCACCGAACTGGTGCGCGCGATTTCGGGCGCCGATCCGATCAGTGCCGGTTCGATCACGCTGGAAGGCGAGGAACTCAGGCTGCGCGATCCGGCGGACGCGATCGCCAAGGGCATTGTGATGGTTCCGGAAGACCGCAAGGAACAGGGCCTGGTCGTCGGGCACCGGATCAGCGAGAACATTATCTACGCTAATCTCGACAAACTGGGCGGCGGTTGGATTACGCCGAGCGTCAAGCGCTCGTTTGCGCAAAAGGCAGTTGCCAAGTTCGGCGTCAAGGGCCGTGCCGAGCAGTATGCTTCCGACCTTTCTGGCGGCAACCAGCAGAAGGTCGTGATCGCAAAGTGGCTCATGCGTGATCCCAAGGTCGTCGTGCTCGACGAACCGACGAGAGGCATCGATGTCGGCGCTCGCGCAGGCATCTACGACATCATCGTCAATCTTGCCAAACAGGGCGTGGCGGTCATCGTCGTAAGCTCGGACCTCGAGGAAGTTCTCGGAGTCTCCAACCGCATTCTCGTGCTTGCCCAAGGCAAGCAGGCGGGAATCCTCAATCGTGACCAGGCAAATGACGTCTCGGTCATGGAGCTAGCTACCATCTAAAGCAATTCCAGCAAAAGTGTGCAGCGGTTTTGCGCCAGGAATTGCGTGAAAGAAAACAGAAAGAGAAAGGAAGAGCGGTGTCCGACATCACTCTGAACGCCCCAAAGCTTTTCGATCTCAGCGGCCAGGTTGCCATCGTCACCGGGGCCGGAAGCGGCATCGGGCAGCGCATTGCCATCGGCCTTGCCCAATGCGGCGCCGACGTGGCCCTGCTCGACCGTCGAACCGACGACGGATTGGCCAGGACGGCCGAACATATCAGCGCCGCCGGCCGCCGCTCGATCCAGATCGCGGCTGACGTTACGAACAAATCTTCGCTTGGCGATGCGGTCGCACGCACCGAAGCCGATCTCGGCGCCTTGACGCTTGCCGTCAACGCTGCAGGCATCGCGAACGCGAACCCGGCGGAGGAGATGGAGGAGGACCAATATCAGACGTTGATGGATATCAACCTGAAAGGCATCTTCCTTTCCTGCCAGGCCGAGGCTCGCGCCATGCTTAAGAACGGACGCGGCTCCATCGTCAACATTGCTTCCATGTCGGGCGTGATCGTCAACCGGGGGCTGAACCAGGCGCATTACAACGCCTCCAAGGCGGGCGTCATCCATATGTCGAAGTCGTTGGCCATGGAATGGGTCGGCCGCGGCATTCGCGTCAACACCATTTCCCCCGGCTACACGGCGACGCCCATGAATACCCGTCCGGAGATGGTCCACCAGACCAAGCTCTTCGAAGAGCAAACGCCGATGCAGCGCATGGCTGATGTCGACGAGATGGTCGGTCCGGCGGTGTTCCTGCTGTCGAATGCAGCAAGCTTCGTGACCGGCGTCGATCTTCTCGTCGACGGTGGTTTCTGCTGCTGGTGAGCCGATGAGGCGTTCACCGCGGACAAGTCGAAATGAACGGTCTCGCTTCCTCCCTGGCTGAGATCGAGGCTGAAGGGAGCAACGGGCCAGACGGCGTGCGATATCGTCGTCTGCCCGCCCTTCACGCCGATCGGACAAGCTGTCGCTTGAACTCGAATAATGATCGCAGGGCAGGTCTCGCCCGGATTTGCTGCTTACCGATGGATACCGGAAGGAAAGAGCATGAAACGCTTTGAGCAAAAGACTGTCGTCATTACCGGGGCTAGCCGCGGCATCGGGGCGGCGATCGCCAGGCGGTTTGCGAAAGAAGGCGCCAACCTCGTCGTCTCCGCCAACGAGGACCTGGTCCACGCCGTTGCCGAACAAATCCGGGCCGAAGGCGGCAAGGCGATCTCTTTCATCGGCGACGTCACCGACAAGGCGAGTGTCATCGCCCTCTATGATGCTGCCGAGAAGGAATTCGGCGCTGTCGACGTCTCAATCCAGAATGCCGGCGTCATCACCATCGCCCGTGTCGAGGACCTGACCGAGAACGAGTGGGACAAGGTCATGGCCGTCAACACCAAGGGCGTATTCCTCTGCGCCCAGGAGGCGATATCGCGCATGCGCAAGCACAAGCGCGGCGGCCGCATCATCAACACTGCCTCCGGCCAGGCCCGCGACGGCTTCATTTTCACGCCGCATTATGCCGCCTCGAAAATGGGCGTGGTCGGCATTACCCAGAGCCTTGCCAAGGAAGTCGCGACCGAGAAGATCACCGTCAACGCCTTCTGCCCCGGCATCATCGAAACCGACATGTGGGCCTATAACGACCAGGCCTGGGGCAAACTGCTGGGCAACTACGCCCCCGGCGAGCTGATGAAGGAATGGGTCGAAGGCATCCCGATGAAACGCGCCGGCTCCGGCGAAGACGTCGCCGGCCTGGTCACCTTCCTCGCCAGCGACGACGCCGCCTACATCACCGGCCAGACGATCAATGTCGATGGTGGGTTGATTATGTCGTAGGCGGGCTTGGGATGGCACTGAAATTGGACGAAACCCTGACGTCATTTGCCTTTCGCTTGCCGCTCGTCGCTGCCGCTCCTCACCCCCTCATCTGCCCTACGGGCATCTTCTCCCCGCTGGGGCGAAGGGGGAGCAAGACGCACGGTGGCCACACCTATCGCAACGTCTCAGATGGAGCGAGGCGCCGCCGCGATTCCGCTTCTCCCCAGCGGGGGTCCGAAGGACGGGTCGAGACCCGTGGCTCGACCCCGGTCGATGCCGGCAGGCAGATGAGGGGCCCGCACGGCACATCTTTCATTGCCTGGGCAAAATGCCCTCTCACCAACCCTACGTCCGGCTGATCGAAACCCCGCCATCCGCCAGCATCGCCGTCCCCGTCACGAAGCTCGCCATATCCGACGCCAGGAACAGCGCCGCATTGGCGATCTCCTCCGGCTGGGCCATGCGCTTCAGCGCATGCAGTCCCTCGACGAAGGCGAGCACTTCTGCCGTCGCATCCGGCGCATTGGTGATGCTGGCCGGCGTGTCGGTGCCGCCCGGCAGCAGGGCGTTGACGCGGATATTCTGCCGCCCCAGTTCGGCGGCGAGCACCTGCACGAAGCCGATCAGCCCCGCCTTACTCGCAGCATAGGCGGCCATGCCCGGCATGCCGGCGGTGTGGCCGACGAAGGTGGAGGTGAAGATCAGCGACCCGCCGCCGTTTTTCATCGCTGCCGACTGATGTTTGGCGCCGAGGAAGGCGGCGGTCAGATTGGTCTCGATCGTCTCGCGCCAGCCCTCCGGCGACATCTCCGCCACCGGCCCCATCTCGCCGAGAATGCCGGCATTGTTGAAGCCGATGTCGAGCCCGCCGAAGCGTGAGACAGCCGTTTCACAAAGCCTTGCCTGCAACGCCTCGTCCCTGACGTCGCCCGATAGGGCGACGGCCTGCCCGCCCTCCGCCTCGATTTCGGCAACGACGGCGTCGAGCGCCTCTTGTCGCCTCCCGGTGACCACGAGTTTGGCGCCCTCCCGTGCAAAGAGTTTCGCCGCGGCGCGGCCGATGCCGGAGCTTGCGCCGGTGATGATCGCGACCTTATCGTTCAGAAGTGTCATGTCCGTTTCTCCTCAGTTGTCGAGGCATCCGGAATCTCAAACATCGGGCGCTGCAGCCACCCGTTTCCCGCGCGGGCAAACGAATACCGCCGACAGCCGATGTTTTCGACCAACGATCAGCCCCCAGCAGCGGGGGGCAAAAACCTCGATCGCCGCATCGGAAATAGCGAAATTCGCGTTGCAAAACGCCACCTTGCCGGATCTGCCACATCCGCACCTGCCGCTGCGTCAGGACCATTGTGCGCTGCATCATCGATTTATCCCGGGTGTGACATTCATCCGATTCCCTTCATGTATCTTCCCGACTAAGAAGGGACGCACAGGTAAGGGAATCTCTTCATGCCACGGTCACGCAATACTGAGGGCGCCATCTATATGAGCATGGCGATGGCCGGGTTTTCCGCGAGCGACGCTCTCTCCAAATCGGTGATCGCCTACATGAACGCCGGCGAAATCATGTGCCTGCGCGGCCTCTTCACCAGCCTGCTCGTCTATCTGATCGCCTGGAAAATGGGCGCTCTGCGCTCCTGGCGCGTGGTGCTGAAGCCGATCATCATCCTCCGCATCGTCTGCGAGATGTTTTCCGCCGTCACCTATATCACCGCGCTCGGCATGATGCCGATCGCCAATGCCTCGGCGATCCTGCAGTCGCTGCCGCTGGTCGTCACCTTCGGCGCTGCGCTGTTCTTCAACGAGCCGGTCGGCTGGCGGCGCTGGTCGGCGATCCTCGTCGGCCTGGTCGGCGTGATGATCATCATTCGCCCCGGGCCGGAAGGGTTCACCGCCGCCGCCCTGCTCTGCGTCGCCGCGGTGCTGACGACGGCCGGCCGCGATCTCGCCACCCGCTCGATCGATCCGGAGATTCCCTCGCTGATGATCACCGTCATCACCGCCATCTCCATCTCCTTTTTCGGCGCTTTGCTCATTCCGGTGCTCGGCGGCTGGCAGCCGGTCAGCGCCACGTCGCTCGGCCATCTCCTGCTTGCCTCGGTGCTGGTGCTCGTCGGCTACCAGTCGGTCATCCTCGCCATGCGCACCGGCGAAATTTCCTTCGTCGCGCCTTTCCGCTATACCAGCCTGATCTTTTCCTCGCTGCTCGGTTTTTTCTTCTTTGCCGAAGTGCCGGACAGCTGGATGCTCGTGGGCGCTGCGATCGTCATCGCTTCCGGCCTCTATACGTTCTATCGTGAGGCCAAGCGCCGTGTGCCGCCGATCGCGCAGGAATCTGCGCCGCGCTCACCGGTTTGAGGCAGGATGATGACTGAATTCTCTATCGGCAGATCCGAAATAGCAGGGGTCGTACTGGCCGGAGGCCGCTCGCAGCGCATGGGCCGCGACAAGGCGGGCGCAATGCTCGGGGCCGAAAGCCTGCTCCGCCATGTGCTGACTCGCCTCTCGCAGCAAGTCCTTCCCGTTGCCGTCAATGCCGATGCCGCCGCCGAGGATGTGCCGGTGATCCCCGACCGTTTTCGCGGCAAGGCCGGGCCATTGGCCGGCATCCATGCGGCGATGGTCTATGCTGCCGGCCTTCCTGGGATCACCCATGTCGTCACCGTCTCGGTGGATTGCCCGTTCTTCCCGGCCGATCTCGTCGCCCGGCTGGCGGCAGCGCTCGAACGCCAGTCGCAGATCGCCATCGCCGCCTCCGAAGGCCGCAGCCATCCCGTCTTCGGTCTCTGGCCGGTGACACTCGCCGCCGATCTCGAAGCTTGGATGGTCACCGACGAAAAGCGCCGCGTGCGCGACTTCCTGTTGCGGCATGACGTTACGGAAGTAACGTTTCCGCTGCATCCGACTCGCGCCAGCCTGCTCGATCCTTTTTTCAACATCAATACGCCGGATGATCTCGCCGAAGCCGAACGCTGGCTGGAGGCCCTTCGCGCATGACCGCACCCAAAATCTTCGGCATCGCCGGCTGGAAGAACTCGGGCAAAACCGGGCTCGCCGTCCGGCTGGTGACGGAGTTCACCCGCCGCGGCTATAGGATCTCGACGATCAAGCATGCCCATCATGATTTCGATATCGACAAGGTCGGCGCCGACAGCTACCGCCACCGCGAGGCCGGCGCCCATGAGGTCACCATCGTCTCCGGCACCCGCTACGCCATCATGCATGAGTTGCGCGGGGCGCCCGAACCTGAATTCGAGGAGATCCTTGCGCGCCTTGCCCCCTGCGATCTCGTGCTGATCGAAGGCTACAAGCGCGAGCCGATCCCGAAGATCGAGGCCCGCCGCCTGGAGGCCGCCAACCGCCAGCCGCTGGCGCCGAGCGATCCCCATATCTGCGCCATCGCCGCCGACCACGCCGTGACGGATACGGCCCTGCCGGTCTTCGATCTAGACGACACAGGCGCCATCGCCGATTTCATCGCCGGCATCGTCGGTCTCGAGACGCCCCGCCCCTGAGCCGCTTATCCGGCTATCGAACCTGAGAGGCGGATTCGCTTCGCCTGCCACCGCCTTAGCGATTTCCCTGGCAAGCTGGTCCTGGTTATAGGGTTTCGCCAGTCTCGGTAGATCGATGTCGGTGCCGGCGGGAAGATCGGCATAGCCGGTCGCCAGCACGATCGGCAGCGCCGGATGAATGGCCCGCGCCGCCTCGGCGAGCTGTGCGCCTGTCATGCCGGGCATCGAATAGTCGGTGATCATCAGATCGAAATGCTGGCCGCTCCCGATCAGCTCGAGCGCCTGCGCGCCGGAATTTGCCTCGACGACCTCGTGGCCGAGATCTTCGAGCATGTCGACCGAACTCATGGCGATCAAGGCGTCGTCGTCGACCAGAAGGATCTTCAGTCGGGATGCAGCCTGCGGTGTGGAGAGCACAGCCTCAGCCGGCCGCTCGGCGCGCTGTTCGGTCGCCGGAAGCCACAATTCGGCGGTCGTCCCTACGCCAAGTTCGCTTGTCAGAACAAGCGCGCCATTGAGCTGAACGGCAAGTCCATGGATCATCGAAAGGCCGAGGCCAGTACCCTTTCCGAGTTCCTTGGTCGAGAAAAACGGATCGACGGCCTTCTTCAGCGTCTCGGCATCCATGCCCGTGCCGCTGTCGGCCACCGCCAACACGAGATAGGCTCCCTCACCGAGATCGCCGTCATTGCCGACAACCTGCTCCTCGCGTAGCGAAATCGACAACATTCCGCCATCCGGCATCGCATCGCGGGCATTGACCGCAAGGTTGAGCAGCGCCAGTTCGAGCTGGTTCGCATCGACCAGCGCCGGCGGCAATTTCGCCGGCAAGGTGGTCTCGATACTGATCGAGGATCCGACCGAGCGCCGCAGCAAGTCGTTCATCCCGGAGACCAGATCGGCCAGATCGACGGGCTTGACCTGCAGATCCTGCTGTCTGGCAAAGGCAAGCAAACGCTGTGTCAGCGCCGCCCCTCGGCGCGCGCCCTGAAGCGCCCCGTCGACCAGCCGCATCGCCTTGCCATCTCCGGCAAAATGTTTGCCGAGCAGCTCCAGATTTCCGAGAACCACCATCAACAGATTGTTGAAGTCGTGGGCAACGCCGCCCGTAAGTTGACCGATCGCTTCCATTTTCTGGGATTGGCGGAGCTGCTCTTCGGCTCTCTCACGCTGGGCGACCTCTTCAAGCAACGTCTGGTGGGCAGCGTTGACTTCCCTGGTCCTTTCCCTGACGCGCTCCTCGAGATTCTCGTTGAGCCGTCTCAGATTCTCCTCAATGGTCTTGCGAACAGTGGTATCGGAGCAGACCCCGACAAGCTTCCGCGCAGAGCCATATCTGTCGGCATAAAGCTGGGCATGAACCTCGGTCCAATGCTCTGATCCATCCGGCCAGATCGTTCTATGCTCGATCGAATAATCGCGTCCCGTATCGATCGTCTGGCGAAGGCGTGTCAGCACAAGGTCGCGATCGTCAGGGTGGATGCTGGCGATCAGATCATCACGCGTCACCTCAACGTCCGGCTCTCGACCGAAGACAGCTTTGCAGGTCGCCGATGCAGACAAGGCCATCGAGGATAGTTCCAGCTCCCACGCCCCGAGACGGCCGGCCGCAAGTGCTGTCTGCAACCGCCGCTCTCCCTCGCCCAAAGCCTCCAGCCGGGCGCGCGCTTCATACTGGCGCAGGCGCCCCCTTAATGCAGTCCGCGCAACGCTGATGAAGGACGTCGCATGGAAGGGCCTCTCTAGAAAGGTCACATTGCCAAGGATTTCGGAAAGCTTGGCGGCGGCAGGGTTTCGTTCAGGTCCCCCGCCGCGCTGGGTCAGGACGATGAATGGCAGGTCGGACCAACTCGGTTGGGCGGCAACCCAGGCAGCAATCGGTCTTAGGTCATTTCCGCGGACGGCCTCTTCGGTCAGGACGCCGACCGCGATTTCCTCATCGAGTGACGCGGCGAACTGCCTCAGATCGGCAACGGCCATCGAAGGTAATCCGGTCTGATCGGTCAATGATGCGGCGACCTGTGCGTCGCGTCCGGCCGGTGCGTAGATCAAAGCCTTCGGGTTCGGGAAATTAGGAATTGCCGCCGTCCTTGTTGTCGGTTGGCAAAAGCGGCGCGGATGCTGCGATGAATTCGGGAACCCCGCGGAGCACCCCCTGGAACCCGACGAGAGGATCTCCGAACCGCAAGCCGGTCGCATCGATACGATACTCTCGTATCGTGTCCTCGTGGAAGCCGGTCCTCTTCTTGATCACCGAGACCGCCCGCCGCACCTTTCCCGCAGCTTCGAAGTAGCGCAGCAGAATGACGGTATCGGCGAGATAGGTGACGTCGACGGGCGCCTTCATGTCACCGACCAGTCCGTGCTGGGCAACGGTGAGAAAGGTGTTGGCTCCTTGCCTGTTCAGATATTGCAGCAGTTCGTGCATATGCAAGACCAACGAATTCTCGTCCGGCATTGAAGCCTGGTAGCCGTTGATGCTGTCGATAATCACGGTCTTCGCCCCCGATCTGTCGACGGAAGTACAGACGCGATGGGCAAATTCACCGGGTGACAGCTCGGCGGCATCAAGCTGCTCGATGTGCACCAAACCTTCATCCCTCAGAGCCTCGATATCCATGCCGAGCTGTTTCAGGCGTGTGAACAACAAGCCGAGCTCTTCGTCAAAAATAAAAACCGCCACCTTTTCGCCGCGTGCGACGGCCGCCATCACAAATTGAAAAGAAAAGGTGCTCTTGCCTGTGCCGGCAGGACCGAGGATCAGCGTACTCGACCCTCGTTCAAGCCCGCCGCCCAGAAGCAAGTCCAGCCCGGCAATGCCGCTGGCAAGCTGGTCGCGGACATAACTCGACCTGTGTTCGGCGGCGACGAGGCGCGGAAACACGACGACACCGCCGGTTTGGATGGTGAAATCATGGTATCCGCCGCGGAAAGCCTGTCCGCGAAATTTCGTCACCCTCAAGCGTCGGCGTTCGGCGCCGTAACTCGGCGCCAGCTCGTCGAGATGGATGACTCCGTGCACGACGCTATGCACCGTCTTGTCGAGGGTGTCAGATGTCAGATCGTCGAGCAGAAGGACGGTTGCACCTTGTCGGGCAAAATAATGTTTGAGCGCAAGGATCTGCCGGCGGTAGCGTAGCGAGCTTTGCGCGAGCAGCCTTATTTCGGACAGGCTGTCGAGAACGACCCGGCTCGGCCTGATCCGCTCGAAAGCTGCGAAAATTTCCTTTGTGGTCTCTCCGAGTTCGAGATCCGACGAGTAAAGCAAACTCTGCTGCTGCTCGGCGTCCAGCAGACTTTCCGGAGGCACGACCTCGAACACCTCGATATTGCCGTCGATCACCATTCCGTGTGAGGCGGCCCCGGCGCGCAGTTCACTTTCGGTCTCCGAAAGGGTGATATAGAGTCCCCGTTCGCCGAGCCGCGCACCTTCAATCAGGAACTGCAACGCAATCGTGGTCTTCCCCGCCCCCGGATTTCCCTCCAGCAGAAAGACGTGGCCCGTGGAAAGTCCCCCCGCCAGAATTGTGTCCAAACCGGACACTCCGGTCCGGGCTTTCGTGGCAGGCAGTGCAGTATTCATTCATTGTTTCCTTCAGTTTCAGGTGTGAATTAGTGGCGAATGATGGAATGTCAAATCGCCGGCGCAGCATGTTTTCACTCCAGCCAAGTGTCTGCCGGAGTATTTTAACAAGTGCTGGCGTGGATGCCCGCTCGTTGACGCGATCTGGGAATATCGGCCGCTATTCTCGATAGCGAAGCGCATCGACGACGAGGACGAAGGCCGCCGAGGCGTGCCGGCGGCTCGGATAGTAGAGATGATAGCCCGGAAACGCCGGGCACCAGTCTTCGAGCACGCGCACCAGCCGTCCCTCGGCAAGATGCGCCTGTACGACATCTTCAGGCAGATACGCCAGCCCCGCCCCGGCGAGCGCCGCGTTCAGCCTGAGTGCAATATTGTTGAAGATCAATTGTCCCTCGACACGCACCTTCAACTCGTGCCCATCCCGCTCAAACTCCCAGGCGTAGACGCCGCCATAAGTCGGCAGGCGCAAGTTGATGCAGTTGTGATCGGTGAGATCCTGCGGCGTCAGCGGCTTCGTCCGTCTTTCGAAATAGCCGGGAGCGGCGACCACAGCCATGCGCATGTCGGGGCCGATACGGACCGCAATCATATCCTTGGCCACCTGCTCCCCCAGTCGCACACCCGCATCGTAGCGTTCGGCGACGATGTCGGTCAGGCCGTAATCGACGATGATCTCGACATTGATATCGGGATAATCAGGCAGGAGCTTTTCCAAGGCGGGCCAGAGGATGGCATCGCATGCTCGCCGGCATTGATGCGAATGCTGCCGGCCGGCTTTTCCCGAAACGCGCTCAAGGCGACGAGCTCAGTCTCGATCTCATCGAGCCGCGGGCCGATGGTGAGAAGCAGGCGTTCACCCGCCTCCGTCGGCGAGACGCTCCGCGTCGTGCGCGTCAGCAATCGCAACCCGAGCCGCTCCTCGAGCCCGTGGATCGTATGGCTGAGCGCCGATTGCGACACACCGAGCTTCGCCGCCGCCTTCGTGAAGTTTTTTGCACGGGCAACGGCAAGGAAGGCGATCAGGTCATTGACGGCAGGACGCGGCATTTATGAAACTTTCTCATAAGTTCGTGCCAGAACTACCATCTAATCACGGCCAAAGGCACGCGCTAAATATCCTGTCATCTGAGGACGAAGACATCCGCCGCGCGCGGACGAACGCCCTCAACTCTCCGACAGGAAAGAACGATCATGGAAATCAAGCGAAGCGGCTCGCAGCCCTCGGCCAAAGGACCGGCAGACTGGTTCACCGGCGCGGTGCGCGTCGATCCTCTTTTTCAGGTGACCGACCCGGCCCGCGCGGCTGGCGCCAGCGTCACTTTCGAGCCCGGCGCCCGAACCGCCTGGCACACCCATCCGCTCGGCCAGACGCTGATCGTCACATCCGGTTGCGGCCGGGTGCAGCGCGAAGCTGGGCCTGTCGAGGAGATCCGCGCTGGCGACGTCGTCTGGTTCTCCCCCGGTGAACGCCATTGGCATGGCGCATCGCCGACGACGGCAATGACCCATATCGCCATCCAGGAACAGCTCGACGGCAAGGTGGTCGACTGGATGGAGCATGTCACTGACAGCGAGTACCAAGCTTAGAAAGGAAAAGGCGATGCATAAGCGTGAACTCGGAAAGAGCGGTCTCGAAGTCTCGGCCATCGGTCTCGGCTGCATGGGGCTAAGTTATGGATATGGCCCAGCGACAGATATCCAGGAAGCCGTCGCGCTGATCCGGCAGGCGGTCGAACGTGGTGTGACCTTCTTCGACACCGCCGAGGCCTACGGCCCCTATAGAAACGAAGAGCTTTTGGGAGAAGCACTTGCTCCCTTTCGCAGCGAGGTAGTGATCGCCACCAAATTCGGCTTCAACTTCGATGCCAATGGCGGCCAGAGTGGCATGAACAGCCGGCCCGAGCAGATCCGGGCAGTTGCCGACCAGGCGTTGAAGCGCTTGAAGACCGATGTCATCGATCTGTTCTACCAGCATCGCGTCGATCCGGATGTTCCGATCGAGGACGTCGCTGGCACGGTCAAGGCGCTGATTTCAGAAGGCAAGGTGAAGCATTTCGGCCTCTCGGAAGCCGGCGCCAAGACGATCCGCCGCGCCCATGCCGTTCAGCCGGTGGCGGCGCTGCAGAGCGAATATTCGCTCTGGTGGCGCGAGCCCGAGCAGGATATCCTGCCGGTGCTCGAAGAACTCGGCATCGGCTTCGTGCCGTTCAGCCCGCTCGGCAAGGGCTTCCTGACCGGCGCGATTAACGAGACGACCAGCTTCGACAGCAAAGACTTCCGCAACATCGTGCCGCGCTTTTCGCCAGAAGCGCGAAAGGCCAACCAAGCGCTCGTCGATCGCCTCGCGGAGATCGCCGCACGCAAGCAGGCGACCTCCGCCCAAGTGGCGCTCGCCTGGCTGCTGGCGCAAAAGCCCTGGATCGTGCCGATCCCCGGGACCACAAAGCTGCATCGCCTGGAGCAGAACATCCGGGCCGCCGAGGTTGAACTGACCGCGGAGGATCTCGGCAATATCGAAAGCGCGCTCGCCACCATCAAGGTGGAAGGCGATCGATATCCCGCGCATCTGCAGGCAAGGGTTAATCGCTGAGAATAGATGCGGCCGTAACCATGAACGGTCGCTTCTTCATTGATCCCATCACCGTCTCGGCGCCGGCGCGTTCTGGAAAGCCGGAATTGTCTCAGGTCTGCCGACAATCTCCGTAATATAAGGCCCGCGGCGAGATCGAAGATCTGCGGCGGCCACCGGGAATGGCTTGTCGAACGCGGCCGCGCGACTTCAAGGAAGCCGAATATGAATGGGTTTAAGATCACCCCGTTAGTCGGCAGGAAATTCCATATAAGAGGCACTGATCGGCCGGCCAAACAGGAACCCCTGACCATAGTGACAGCCTAGCGCTTTCAGTGCCTGAAGTTCTGCCATGGTTTCCACCCCCTCGGCGACCACCTCCTTTCCCAATGCCTTTGCCATATCAATCATGGCCTTTACAATGGCATGATCGGCGCTCGAGCCGATCATTGCCCGCACAAAAGAACCGTCGATCTTGATTTCATCGTAGGCTAGCTCCTTCAAATGCACGAGCGAAGCAAAGCCGGTACCGAAATCGTCAAAGGCAACGATGAAGCCGGCCGCACGAAGCGCCGCAAGCTGCGTTGCGATATCATTACCCTGCTCCGACAGCATGACCCCTTCCGTGACTTCGATCTGAAAACGACCGGGAGACAGGCCCGCCGACTGGGTTGCGGCGAGGATCTCATCGACGAGGCAAGGGTTGCCGGGCACCTTCATAAACTGTGACGATGATACGTTGATTGCGATATGCCCGAAGTCGAAACGGTCCGCCTCCCACGCCTTGGCTTGTGCGACGGCGCACTGTAGAACATGGCTGCCGATGCGCCTGGAGAGACGCGGCTCGTCGAACGCCGCAGAAAAAGCCGAGGGACCGAGTATAGACCCATCGGGCTTCCTGAGCCTCAGCAGAGCCTCGAAACCAATGCGCCTGCCTGTATAGAGCGCCAGCTTCGGCTGATAATGGAGCATGAAGAAACCTTGCACAAGCGCCTCTTCCGCAAGCGCCAATGCCGCTTTGTCGGCTTTTGCGCGAACCAACCGGCCAGCGTCGATCCGTGACAACAAGTACCGGTCTTCCGATTGCAGAAGACGTTCCACGGCGCAGCGCGCCAGCCGATCGAGCAAGCCACGCACCCCGATCCCGAGGCGTCTCGGCACCCGGTCGAGAACGCAGAGCGAGCCGAGCCGAAGCCCCGGCTCAATCTCCAATGGAACGCCCGCATAGAAGCGGATCCCCTCGCTTCCGGTCACGAAGGGGTTGTCGGCAAAGCGAACGTCTCGAAGGGCATCTGGCACGACGAAAGGCCTCGACGACCGGATTGTATGATCGCAGAAGGCATCCGCCCTCAGGGATCCATCCCCTTCGATGCCCTGTTTTGACTTGAACCATTGGCGTTCGCTATCAAGCAGCGTGATGAGGCCAATGGGCGTGCCGGCTGCGAGGCAGGCAGCATTGACCAGCGCATCAAGCACCGGATCCGGGCCGGCTGAAACGCTCGCCAGCTCTCTCAGACGTTTGAGGCGAGCCGCTTCGTCGGGCAAAAATCCTCGGCGACCGGCTGCTTCCGCAGATGTCACGTCACGGTCTACAGATGGCAGCATGTGGCGGTTCTACTCTCACTGTTGATGGGTATCGCTCAGCCGATAGCCCACACCACGGATCGTCTTTATGGCGTCGCTACTCGCCGCATCGAGTTCCGTAAGCTTGCCGCGCAGCCGGTTGATGTAGACGTCGATCGTCTTGTCGCGCGGGTCGTGCTCGCGAAAGAGCGCCTGCCGCGCGATGCATGACTTGGGACAATCTTTACCCGCACCGTCGTAGAGGACTTGCAGTATCCGTCCTTCGAGTGCGGTCAACGGCCGACTGGCGCCGCCAAAGTCCAGTGACAACTGTCCGATGTCGCAATCGATATTGCCTATCTTGAAAGCAAGGTTCTGCCGAGGAGCACTGCGGCCGAGCCGCGCCTCGTGCAGGCGATGGACGCGGGCCCGAAGTTCCTTCACGCTGAATGGTTTCATGACATAGTCGTCTGCACCGACGCTGATGGCATCCGCGCGACTATCAGCGTCGCCTGCGCCAGAGATCATGATGATAGGGACGTCAGATCGTGAGCGGGCCTCACGAAGCAGTTCCAGCCCGCTCCCATCAGTCAGATTGATATCGATGAGGATGCAATCATAGGCTGCAAGCTCGTTTGAATGAATGAAACGGTTAGCTTGCTTTACGGTTGCAAGACAATCGAGCCTGTCGCGGGAATCCGACCAGCTCAGCCGCAACATTTCAACGACGTCTCGCTGATCTTCGATGATCATTATGTTCATGGTCTCTTCGAGTGCTTGGTGTTTTGGCCCAAGCCTCCTTCCTGAGCGCCATGGGGCGGAGGTGGCATTGGCCGCAGCGTGGGCTGCACGCTTTCTCTCGCCGATATGGTCCTTGGACTAAGGCTTTCCAAGGTCGAAAACGGGTAACTCATGCGGGCCAGCCGATTGACAACGTCCGGGCTCAATGGTTTTACGAAGCAAAGATGCAGGAGTCCCGGCTCACGCTGAACGACAATACTGCCCACGACCATATCAAACCGGCCAAGAACGAGATAAAGGTGATCCGGCACGAGCGACTTTCCTATGCGCACCGTTGCGCCACCTTCACTGATCTCAACAAGGAGGCACCGAATGATCTGGGCCTTGCGCATCCACTTTCCGGCGAAGAGCAGACTGCAGAAGAGCGTTACGCTGCGGCGGTACCATTTGCGGCTAAAATAGTCGGATTCGACGCGGCTGAGATAGGTCGTTCTCTTTGTGGAATTCACAGGCTGACCTCGATGCTTGCAGAGATCCCCTCCTCTGGGCCTGGGATCCCGCAGTTGATTGCATCGGATTAGACCGGCCCACCCTTAAGCGACCGCCGCGCCAAATTTAAAAAAGTTAAAATGGAGCGATCTCTCATGGATTTCGGCGCTCCCGGCGATTATCGAAGTTGAAGTCATCACGCTGAGGACGATGCAGGAAATGCAACGTGGAAACGTAGTCGCTGGAAAAGGCTTTCGTACTCTCGTTACCGGCCTGCGGCGCGCATTGGATCAGTTTTCTGCTGGTTTGGTCGTTGGCGGCATCTCCGGTTTTGTTCTCGCCTGGCCCACGCAAAATGCCTGGCCATGGGCCGTTGGAGTCACGCTGCTCATCGGTTGGCGGTTCCGACAAAATAGGGGCCTACTCTCGGAGACCGGCCACCAAGCGCTTGATATCTATGGGAACCAGTCTCTTCTCGAAATCGCCGGCAAGACCGCGAAGCTTGGCGGCTGGATGGTACATCTGCCAGACCGGAGACTTGAATGGTCGGATGAGACCTGGGCGATCCACGAGAGGCCCAGGGGCGAAACGGTCACGTTCGAGCAGGGGCTCGGCTATTTTGCGCCCGAATGGCGGGATTCGATCACCCGACACTTCGAAGCCTGCGTCGCAACCGGTCTGCCCTACGATACGGAGGTGGAGATCATTGCAGGCGCGAGCCGGCGAAAATGGGTTCGCGCCATCGGCGTGGCCATTCGCGATGACATGGGCCGTATCTCGCGCATCCAGGGGTCCCTCCAGGATATCGATGAGCGCAAACGACTGGAGAATACGGCCAGGGATCTCAAGCGGCGTTTCGCCGAGTCCATGGAAAACATTAGCGATGCCTTTTTCCAGCTCGACACCGATTGGCGCTTCACCTACCTCAACCATCAGGCCGAACGCCTGCTTGAACGTCCGCGCTCGATGCTTCTGGGCCGCCTGATCTGGCAGGAATTTCCGGAAGCCTCCTCGGGTATCATCCGACCGCACTACGAGCGCGCCGTTCGCGAGCGCAAGACGGCTGACTTCGAAGTATTTTATGAATCCCTCGGCGTGTGGTTCTCTGTCACCGCCTATCCTGGCTCGGGCGGGCTGACGGTCTATTTCCGGGACGTGACGAAACGATACGCAGCCGATCAGCACTTGCGGCTGTTGGAAATGGCGATCTCGAGGATCGACGACTTCGTCATAATAGCGCAGGCTGCATCGCCGCCCGAAAACGGACTAACGATCGTTTATGTAAATGACGCCTTCGTTAGGATCACTGGTTATTCATCGGACGACGCGCTCGGTCGCTCCCCCAGTTTTCTCCAAGGCCACCGTACCGACGCCGCCACCATCGAGGAGATCAGCAGCGCCGTCTCCCAGTCAAAGGCGATCCAGGTCGAAATTCTCAACTATGCCAGGGATGGCCGAGAATACTGGGCGGAAACGAGCATCGCACCCATTGTCGGCCCGGATGGACGCGCGACCCATTTTGTTGCGACGGGTCGCGACATCACCGGCAAAAAGAGGGCGGAGGAAAGGCTTGCCGAAAGTGAGGAACGTTTCTCAATCGTCGCTATGATGACGACCGACGCGATCTGGGACTGGGACATTGCAACCGGCGATGTGCAATGGAATAGCAACATCGCCTCCGTCTTTGGGCATGACGACGTACCGGTCGAGGATGGCTTTCGGGAATGGGAAGCCAAAATCCACCCCGAAGACCGCGCACGTGTGGTATCAAGCGTGCTTGCCGCCATTGATGGGAAGGCCGAAACCTGGGTTGAAGAGTTCCGCTTCCGCCGCGGCACGGGCACCTATGCCGAGGTCCTCGATCAAGGCCACATCATTCGCAATGCCAAGGCCAAGGCCACCCGGATGGTAGGTGGCCTGCGCGACATCACCGAGATACGGTTGAACGAGGCAAAACGGCTGCAGGCGCAGCGGCTTGAAGCCATCGGCCAACTGACGGGCGGGATCGCCCATGATTTCAACAACCTATTGACGGTCCTCATCGGGACCGCGGAAACGTTGGTCGACGAAATCGGCGAGCCGAGACTTTCGGCCGTTGCTCAACTCAATCACAAGGCCGCGCGGCAAGGCGCCGCCCTCACTCGTCAACTTTTAACCTTCGCGGGACGTCAGCCTCTCGAACCGGCAGCTTTGAACATCAACAGCCCTGTACTGGCCATAGAGGGATTGCTGACCAGCGCACTCGGCGAAGCAATTGTCCTGCACCTGCAGATCGATCCGGCAGCAGGTTACGTGCGAGCGGACGCGGCGCAATTGGAAGCGTCTCTCATAAACCTTTGCATCAACGCCCGTGATGCGATGCCAGATGGCGGCAGCGTAACAATTTCGACGGCGCCAAGCGGCGACGATGCGTTGATCCAGATCTCCGACAACGGCTTTGGAATGGACGCCGACACCCGCGCAAAGGCTTTTGAACCGTTCTTCACGACAAAACCCTTTGGCAAGGGCAGTGGCTTGGGCCTCAGTACGGTGTACGGTTTCGTGCGGCAATCGGAGGGCCGGATCGAAATAGAATCGGAGCCCGGCAAGGGAACGACGGTCTCACTATATTTTCCTCGGCTGACGCCAACGGAGATACCTGCTGAGACCTTCTCAAATCGGGCGTTGGATGGTGGCAATGAGTGTATTCTCGTCGTCGAGGATGACCCGATGGTGCGCGGGTTTGCCGCCGAAACACTCATTTCTCTCGGCTATTCCATCACATGTGCCGCAGACGCAACTGAAGCATTGCGGATGTTGAAGACCGACGGTCCCTTCGATTTGGTTTTCTCGGACGTGGTCATGCCAGGCCCCATTGACGGCCGGGCCATGGCGAGCAAGATCACGGCGCAGTATCCAAACCTGCCGGTCGTCCTGACGACCGGTTACGCTGATATCGAACGCATCGGCGCTGCGTCGAGTGCTAAGCCACTTCCCAAACCTTACTCGCGGAGAGGCCTTGGCAAGGCCTTGCGAGACGCGATTGACGCCTCACGTGACAATCGATGAGATGGGGGGGCGTTGCTGGATCCCAAAACTCGACATTTAGACAGCCAGCTGGGGCGCAAATCGCAATGTAAAAGGCGCTTTCAATAGAAAGACAACTGCCCCGCGATTCGCCGAGGTCATGCACGGTCGGCGCGGCGCTGTCGGTGCGAAAGCCGCCCAGAAAGGACCATGAGGGACTGCAACCAGACGCTCCGCTGGCGGACGACATCTGCAGGTTCGCATTATATTGGTCTTAAACCAACTGGAAGCCGCGACCAGCTATATTCCACGGGATCGGACCCTTTCCAGCGCCGGCAATTTTCCAGATATTTGCCTTGCCGGTGATTAAAGCACGGCTGCCTTCTTGAGCCTTGACGATGTCTACTCAATCGACAGCCACCATCGGTCGAATATCGCGTCCGCGATAATGAAGTGTTGGGCGATAGCGATGCCGTCAGCTACACAGCTATTTCTTGAATTCAAACTCGGGTAGGTTTTGCAGTGCAGATCGTGTCCATGGGAGTGGTGTAGCTGACGGCTGATTGCCGTGCTTTCCGACGTTGGGTCGGAGGGGATTTCAGCGTGCCACAGCGGGCAGACTGATTTGGGGATCATCGCTCATTTGTGCCATGGTCTCAAGCGTCATGTACCTGGCGCGCTGGACGGCCCATTCATCATTCTGTTCGAGCAGCAGTGCACCGACGAGACGGACGATGGCTTCGTCGTTGGGAAAGATGCCGACGACCTCCGTTCGTCGCTTGATTTCGCCGTTGAGACGTTCGATTGGATTCGTTGAGTGAAGCTTCGCCCGGTGCTCTTTCGGGAAGGTCATGTAGGCGAGCACGTCCTCTTCAGCGTCGTCCAGGATGGTGGCGAGCTTCGGCACTTTCGGTCTGATCTGATCAGCGACGCTGCGCCATTGAGCGCTGGCGGCCTCCGGCGTCTCCTGGGCAAAGGCGGTGGCGATGAAGGCCGAGACGACCCGCCTGCCACTCTTTCCAGCATGCGCCAGTACGTTCCTCATGAAGTGAACCCGGCACCGTTGCCAGGTGGCGTTGAGAACCTTGGTGACGGCGGCCTTGAGCCCTTCATGCGCATCGGAGACAACAAGCTTCACACCACGTAATCCTCGACGTGTCAGCCTGCGCAGGAATTCCGTCCAGATCGGCTCGGCTTCCGACGTGCCGACTTCCATTCCCAGGACCTCGCGTCGACCATCGCTGTTGACGCCGACGGCGATGATAACAGCAACGGAAACGATGCGGCCGCCGCGCCGGACTTTGAGGTAGGTCGCATCCACCCATACATACGGCCACTCGCCTTCAATTGGCCTGTCGAGGAACGCTTTGACCTTGACGTCGATCTCTTCGCATAGACGGCTCACCTGGCTTTTGGAGATGCCAGACATGCCCATGGCCTTGACCAAGTCGTCGACAGAGCGTGTTGATATCCCTTGAATATACGCTTCCTGGATAACCGCCGTCAGGGCCTTTTCCGCCATCCGACGCGGTTCGAGAAAGCTCGGGAAGTAGCTGCCCTTGCGCAGCTTCGGAATGCGAAGCTCGACGGTTCCGGCGCGCGTCTCCCAATCGCGGTCACGGTAGCCATTGCGTTGAGCGAGCCGCATCGGGTTCTTCTCACCGAAGTCAGCACCCGTGGCCGAGCCGACTTCCAACTCCATCAGCCGCTCGGCGGCAAAGCCAATCATCTCACGCAATAAATCTGCATCCGCGCTCTTCTCAACGAGGGAGCGCACGTTCATCATGTCATTGGTCATCGGTGGTCTTTCCGTCAGGTTGGTCTTGAACAACCCGACCCTAGCGGAAAACACTGATGGCCGCCCGCAAAGCCGATCACCCGCTACAGCGCAGCGAGAAGCGCGCGGGCACTCGGCTTTGCTACCTCCCGTCAGCTACACCACTTGCCGGGACACGATCTGCAGTGCATCTTTCGAGGCTCCCGGAAGCGTAATCTTGTGCCCGTTATCAGTGATGTTCAGGCTCTCATAGGGGATAGCGACCAAATAGCCGCCGAGCCCTAGGAAGCCGCCAACCTGGAGAACTGCAAAGAGGCTGCGATCCTTTGTAATGACGAGATCGTCAAGGGTGCCAATTTTCTCATCCTTATCGTTCTGGATTGCTGTTCCGACCAGTTCCGAAGTTTGAAGACCTTGTCCCACCTCCTTAACATCGACTTTTACGAGCGCCACCGCCGCCTCTGCCAAGGTCTGGGGTGCTGCGGATCCAAAAAGCACGGCGATTGACAGCATGACGCCTGATAGGGTGCGGCGGGTCACATGATGAGAACACAGTCGCCGTGTGGTCTGGCCGTCTGGATACGGGGCAAGCTCGAGCGCAGGCATAGTAAATCTCCTTGTGGAAACGCACCGGTTTGTGATGCGTATTAAAATGATGGTCTCAATTCCTATCGCTCGCCTTGACGATCATCACTTCTAGCGGCGGCGCCAAGGATCGCCTGATCGATTGCTGACGAGAGCGTGGCCACGCCATAGGGGCTGTCATGGCGCATGCCATTCACGAAGAACGTCGGCGTTCCGTTAACGCCGCTTCTCACACCGCCGATGAAGTCGCCTTGGACCTTCGCCTCAAACCTATCTGATGCAAGGGCATCACGCAGATCAATTGGCGAGAGCTTTAGGTTCGCAGCAAGTGAAATAAGAAGCGGCACGTTCAACTGTTGCTGGTGAGCGAAGATAGCCTGGTGCATCTGCCAGAAGAGTCCCTGAGCGCCAGCAAATTCCGCCGCCTCAGCCGCGGCGGCGGCATGGGGATGGACCTCCACCAACGGGAAATGACGGTAGACAAGGCAAACCTGGCTGCCAAAATGCGCAAGGATCTGCGCCAGAATCGGCTGCGCAGCGGCGCAATGTGGGCACTCATAGTCGCCATATTCGACAATCGTCACAATCGCGGTGCGGTCACCCATGATGTGGTCAAGCGACGTTATGGGCACTCTTAGCTGGGCCATGTTTCTTCTCCAACGGAGGAAGGGTTTCGAGCACATCCATGATACCGTCTGCGCCTGGATTGACCGCAATCGGCGAGCAATAGCTCCACACAATCATCCCTTTTTCGTCGATGACGAACAGCGCCCTCTCGGCCACCCCATCCGCACTCCGATAGGCGCCATAAGATTTGGCCACGTCGCCTTTCGGCTCGAAATCAGACAAAAGTGCAAAGTGCAACTTGCGGTCGCGCGCGAACGACTGGTGACACCAGGCCCCGTCGACCGAAATGCCGAGAAGGTCGGCGCCGTGCCTGCGAAACTCCGGCAGGACATGGTTGTAAAGACTCATCTGATCGCCACACACAGGGCTCCAATCGGCGGGATAGAAGGCGAGAATCACGCGTCTGCCGGCGAACTCGTCCAGGGACAGTTTTTGATCCGGCGTGACGTGCAACGTGAACCCGGGCGCCCGTGTTCCTTTAGCGAGAATGCCGGCCATGACCATCTCCATAGCTTAATCCAGATGCGACCGCGGCGTTCGGCGTATGCTCGCCTCGATGCTTGCGCAGGTTGAATGCGAGCACAACCAGGGTCATGCCGAAGATCAATGCATGAGCCCCCATCCACCATGTGAGCGTGAGGGCGCCGATGAAAGGACTGGCGAACAGAAGCAAGCCGTAGAGTAAGGACGCTATCGCGCCGAAGACAAGCAGCCAGCGTCCGTGACTGATTCGAAGGCGAAGGGCGGCGCCCAGCATCAAGCCGCCGGACACGAGCGCCCACGCAGCAACCATGAAGACGAAGGCGAGCACCGTAATGCCTGGAAGGAGCACCGTTGCGACGCCAATCGCGATCCCGAATAGGCCGTTGAGCAGAAGCAACCCCCAACGTTCGCCCTTCCGAGCGCCTCGCACTGACAGTGCAATACTGAAAATCCCGTCGACGAAGCTATAGGCGGCAAAGACGATTACAAATGCGAGCATCGTCGCAACGGGCGTCACAAAGGCAGCGATGCCAAACAGGATCGCCAATGCGCCCCGCAGTGCAACGATCCACCAGTTATCCGCGAGCATTGCATTTCGTGCGCCCTCTAGGGCTGGATTATAGGACTGGAACCAGGTCATGGGGCACCTCGCACGTCTGTACGCTTTGGTAACTACAACACCCACTGTAATGGCGGGCGCAAGCTATCGCCTTGACGATCGTCAACGACGGCAAGATCGTCGTGTTTGCACGTCATCAGACGCCGACCCGTTCCCGAAGATCCGGATTGAGCTCGGCGCGAAGGCTGGTAATGATCCGCCCTGCCTCTTCCCGAGTGAGCCCGCACAGCAGAAGCGATTGGTCAGCGAGCGCAAGACCGGCCGCAAGATTTTCCGGGAACACAACTTTCGCGCCGGCTTTGACAAGAGACGTGATATCCTGATTATCGGCCGTACTGACGAAACAGGGAATGGCCGTTTGCTGCTCGCCCGCAAACTTCAGGATTCGTTCGACGGCGGAGTGTCTGTCAAAAGTGATGACGATCAGCCTGGCCTTTGCGAGGCCTGCCGCGGACAATATCCGGCGATGTGCTGCATCGCCGTGGACGATCGCGTGGCCTTGTCGTTGGGCTTCTTTGAAACGCGCCAGATCGGACTCAATCGCGATGTGCGGTATCTTTGCCGCCTCAAACGCGGTCGCAACGAGGCGGCCGACGCGTCCGCATCCACACAGCACGACATGTTGGTTGAGCGACGCGCTTGTTGTGCGAATCGCCGTCTCGGTTGCGGCTACGCGGGCGCGCCGATTACCGACGATATGCTCGACAAGCGCCCCGCGCTGAATGAGCAGTGGGGCCAAGCCCATGGTCAGCGCAAGGGCAATCAGGACCGGTTGACCGATCTCGGATGGCAGCAGGCCGGTGTTCATGGCCAGGGTCAACAATAGCAGGCCGAATTCTCCGCCGTGCGCAAGTATGACTGCGACGCGGAGAGCGATCGCGGCGGTCCTGCGCAGCATGAGCCCAACAATGAAGGTAATGAGCGCTTTGCCGAATAGGAAGAGCGTGCACCAAGCGAAGATCGCGTAAGGAGACACCAGGATCAGTCCGAGATCTATCTGCATGCCCACTGTGACGAAAAATAGACCGACGAGGACGTCACGGAACGGGCGTAGATCGTCTTCGACGCGGTGTTTAAAATCGCTCCCACCGATCACCATGCCGGCTATGAAGGCGCCAATCGGCAAAGCCAGACCAGCGAGATGGGCGAGGTAGGCGGCCCCCAGCGCGACGAAAAGCGCCGCCAGGAGAAACGAGTCGTTTGAGCGGGACCTGGAGGCATTGGCAAGAACATTCCGGACGAGCGGGCGGGCGATGATGGAGACTGCGACGATTGCAATAGCCGCAAGCCCCAGACGCCCCAGGAGATGGACCGGATCGACAGGTGCCTGCCTGGACCAGCTGTCCACGGCGACGAGAAGGGGGATCGTCGCGATATCCTGAAATAACAGAATGCCGATAGCAAAGCGTCCATGTTGACTCGAAATCTCGCCCTGCTCGGCGAGCTGGCTCATAGCAACGGCCGTTGATGACATCGCCACAGCACCACCCAGCAGAATGGCGATGCGCGGGTCAAGCCCGAGCGACCAGAGCGCGGCGGCGATCGCTACAAGTGTCCCTCCTACTTGCAGGCTGCCTGCGAGGAGGACGTCGGTGCGCGCTGCCAGCAGCGTGGTCAGCGAGAACTCGAGCCCGACCATGAACATAAGGAAGATCAGGCCTAGTTCGGCGAGGAACAGGGTATCGTCGCTGATTGCCACGAGATTCAGGCCATAGGGACCAATCGCAAGACCTGCCAGGAGGTAGCCCATGGCGGCAGGCATTCGCAGCGCAGCGAAGAGCCACACGGCAATGGCCGAGACCATGATCATCGACAGACTTTGAGTCAGCAGGTGTTCGGTCATCGCGCGCGCCGACGGTACGTCGCCACGAGGAGGCAGACCGGTTGGACTTGCAACGTGTCGGGCTCAACCTTTCCCGCGAATACCCGGGCGAGCAGATCGCGTACGGAGAACGAGTCGAGGCAGTTTTCGTAGACCCAATGCGACCCGTCGGCGAGGCCGGAATGGCCGTCCCCAATGTGCAACTCGGGATCGGCTCCTTTTTCCCGTCCAGCAGGCATCATAGCGCCCTTATTCGAGTGACTGTTTCTTGGCAAAAACATCGAGGATCTGTTCGATTTTCGCTAAGTGGCGTGGAGGGTTTGTGCGACGGGCAATGCACAACGTTCCTCTTCAAATCGGCAAGCGGCCATCCTGCCGCCGTGAGATCTCACGAGCATTCCGCCCGCCCCATCGAAGCCGAGATAATGCGCCGGCCGCTACGTCCCGCAACGGGTCCAGCGCATCATTCCGGGGCTGGTCGGGCCAAGCCGGCGCCGCCGCAGGTGCCTCAGACGCTGATGATGATACGGTTATCGACCTTAGTAACTCCCGGCGCCCGCCAGGCGGCACGTTCGGCCTCTTGTCTCTCGGCCCAAGATCGTACCGAGCCCTTCAAGATCACCTCGCTGCCGCTAGCTTCAACGGTGATGTGGTTGGCGTCGATCTCTGCATTGCGACGAAAGGCTTCCTCTATCTTGCTCTTGATCTGCGAAGGGGCCACGCTCGGCTTGAGGACGATCAAATTCCTCACCCCTACAATGCCCTTGACCCGCCGCACCGCCTCCTCCGCGCGGGTGCGCTGATAATTCCACTCGGCACTACCCTCGAGCTCTACCCAGCCGCTCTTGACGACCACTTTCATGTTTTGGGAGGAATAGGGCAGTTCCGCCTTGAGGGCGGCGACCGCATCGCGTGCGATTTCGGGGTCCGGCCGTTCACTACCGGACGGAAGCCGGACTTCAATGTCGTTGGCGACGCCGGCGACGCCGGCGACACGCTTCACATCCCGTTCGGCCTGATATTTATGCACGTAGCTCCGCACGAAACCGGTTAGGGTCACGACGCCGCTCTTTACGGCAACAGCAATGTCCGTCGCATCGATGTCAGGGTCCCATTTCAATTCCGTTTCGACGTCGCGCTTGATGTCACTATCCGTCCTCATCTCACTCTCCTTGTTTGATGCGGTTTCACCTGCAACAGCCGATTTGAAGCGTCGTGCAGGTGCAGCGAGCAGAATACTAGGACGGGGGCATCCTGCCCGCCTTGACGGTCGTCAGATTCGGTGGATCTGATTCAACAGCCATTCAGTGGCGGCCGGCTTGATCGCGCCGGGACTGGATAAGCAACGCCTCATGGAGAAGTGCGAAACCTTGCATCGTCCGGCCATAATCCGAGCGTCGCGATGCATATCCGTGCGCCATCTGCAGGAGTTCGGGATTGACGACTTCAAGATTGTCGATCGCTTCGCGCGTGAAGGTCTCGCCGTCAGTTTGATCGATCCGTTTGACGATGGCCTCGCGGACTTCAATCGACACGCGAGGAAGCGGGTTGAGGGCACTAGAGCCCATTAGTGCATCGGCCTCCGACGCCAGGAGCCTATAGAACATGCCGAAAGCTGCCATGAGGCCGGCCGCTTCGGCTCCATTCCCGACCCAGCGAACCGCCATGTCGAGCAATTCGGGATTGTGCTGGTGCAGGTCCGCCTTGATCTCCGCCATGCAGGCGTCTGGTCCGAGGTCGTCGAATTCCCGCGAAATTCGCTCCCTGGTCAGTTCCGTCACACGTGGCAAGATACTCATTTGCCGTTCCTTCTTCGCGAACGTACCTATGAAGGGGCTAGAAACAAATATGCGGCGCCATGCGACGGCGCCGTATGCAGTTGTGGAGGATCGATCTTGGTGCAATGCGGTGAAGGTCGGCGCCGGTGCTCGTCAATTGGATTGCACTGGGATACGTTTTGCGCCGCTCTGCGCCTCAGCAACCTTGGGGATCGTCACGGTCAAGACGCCCGTCTTGAAACTCGCCTTTGCCGCATCAGCGTCGATACCGTCCGGCAGGGGCAAAACTCGCTCCACGCGACCGAAACCTCGTTCGCGCAGAATATAGCCATTCTCATCGATCTCGCGGTCGGTCTTTTTCTCGCTGCTGATGATCAGTGCGCCGTCGCTGACCTTGACATCGATGTCGGCGTCATCCGTTCCCGGCAATTCCGCCGAGACCTTCACCTCCTTGTCTGTTTCGGCGATGTCGACCTGGATGCCGGAGCCGTTGTCCAGGAACGATGCAGGAAAACCAGAAAACGGCATTTCGAACAGACCCAGGAACTCATCGAAAGCACGGTTGACGTCGTTCTGTAGGGCCGCGATGGGATCACGTTCACTGCGCGCTGCAGGTTCCAACCCGCGTGCAGACTTCCAGGGGATAAGATCGGTCACTCGCATGTCGTCCTCCTTACTCTGCTTTGACGTTGATCCTCTTGGCCGTGTTGGCCGCCTTCGGGACGGTCAGTCGGAGAACGCCGTCTTTTAGGACGGCGTTGATGTGTTCACCGTCCATCTGTTCCGAAAATACGAAGCGGCGCTCATAGGTGCCGTCTCGGAATTCGATATAGGTGGGCGTGTAATCCTCCGGTTCTGCCGACGTCACACGGGCCATGATTGTCAGGATGCGCTCATCGAGCGTGATATCGAGGCTCTCGGGATCTGCTCCCGGAATATCCAGAAGCATGACGACCGTGTCTCCCTTTTCAAGAATGTCGGCCGGAGGTGCGAAAATCGGGCCTGCACTCGTAGGCTCGCTCGACGCCGGACTTCCGTTTGGTATGATCTGGTTCATCGCGGACTCCTGTTCGGTTGGTTGGCGTCACGACCGCATCACCTTTATCTGGTGGGGTTTGTCGTCCTCGGGGCGGGGCAAGGTCAGGGTGACGACGCCTCGCTCGAACTTGGCCGACGCCTTATCGGCGTCGACCCGAAATGGAAGGACGATGGTGCGTGCGAAGGGGCCGTGCGTCCGCTCCTGCCGTTGCACGGCGGTAGCGTCGTCGACTGTCTCTGACGGCCGGTTCCCCCGCACGGTGACGGCGTCGCGCCGGATCGTAATGTCGAGATTCTCGGGCGCAACCCCTGGGATTTCCGCGGCGAGAATGGCGCCATTGGGGCCTGTCCAGAGGCTCAGCAACGGGAATTCGGTCGCGGGATAGAAACGCAGGCCCCCGAAAAGTCTGTTTAGGTCGACCCGTGCCCTTTGCATCTGGCGGACGGGATCGAACCGTCGGCCGGCAGGCGGCAATTGTCCGAACGTCATCTCACCGCGCATAGCTCCTCTCCTTTCCGAAATCATGGAATCGTGAAAAACAATGCGCTGTTCGGCCGTCGCCGTCGTTGACGACCGTCAATTCATGTCCGGTGACCAAGGACTATCGTTGCAAGGATCAGCGCCCTCGGCTGATCGGAAACGGAGAATTGACGCGATGGCCAGCGCCGATCCCTATGAAATTTTAGGTGTGGCACGCGACGCTTCGCCGAAGGATATCCAGAAAGCCTATCGCCGGCTCGCCAAAAAACTTCATCCGGACCTCAATCCCGGAGATAAGGAGGCGCAGCGCAAATTCCAGGATCTATCTGCCGCCTACGACATCCTGAGCGATGAGACCAAGCGAGCACGCTTCGATCGCGGTGAGATAGATGAATCTGGGACCGAGCGTCCGCAACAGCGATACTATCGCGACTTCGCCCAGGCTGGTGCCGGTTCCCAACGCTATGAAAATTCATCCGGTTTTGCTGATTTCGAGGACGCCAGCGACATTTTCTCGACCTTTTTCTCCCAAGGCGGCCGCCGCAATTCCCGTTCGCGCGGCGGAGACAGGCGCTATCGCCTGGAAGTGGATTTTCTGGATGCCGTCAACGGCGCGTCCCGGCGCATCACCCTGCCAGAAGGGGCCACGATTGACGTGGTCATTCCGCCCGGCACGCGCGATGGGCAAACGCTTCGTCTGGCCGGAAAGGGCGACCCGGCGCCGGATGGCGGCAAGGCTGGTGACGCTTTGATCGAGATCACTGTCAGGCCACATCCGTTCTTCAACCGTGACGGCAGGGATATCCGTCTCGATCTGCCTATCTCGCTAACCGAGGCCGTCCTCGGTGGCAAGGTGACCGTCCCGACACCCACTGGGCCGGTCACGGCGACGATCCCTAAGGGGTCGAACACCGGCAAGACGCTACGGCTGAAAGGCAAGGGCGTTCCAGGGAGGGACGGCAGGCGCGGCGAGGAATATCTTACCCTGCAGGTGATGCTTCCCGATGCACCCGATGCCGAGCTTGAAGCGTTCGTCTCTCAATGGCCAGCGGGACGCTCCCATAATCCGCGACGTAAGATGGGGCTGTGATGTTAGATTCGACAGAGTTTTGCCGAATGTCTGGTCTCCAGCAAAAAGCACTCCTGGATTGGATCGAGGCGGAATGGCTTCGCCCGAGGCAAACGCGGAACGGCTGGCGATTCTCGGTGATAGACCTTATGCGCGCAAAGCTAATTCTTGATCTTCACGATCAGATGGGCGTCAATGATGAGGGCATCGGCGTTATCCTGCATTTGGTGGATCAGATCCATGGTCTTCGCCGTGCGCTGCGCGGCACCGCTTCGGCCACGGTGCGGGGTGTCTCCAATTCGCCGCTGCGGGCAACTCGACCGCGAACGCGCCGCGCAGCCGAATAAGCAGAAAATGTTGAAGGAGCTCCCTATGAGAATCCGGGAAGAGCTAGAGTCAACCAAGGCACAGTTCAAGCTTCTTTCGTTTTACCAACGTTTCGAGCATGCTGTCATCCTGATCCTGACGGGCCTTATTGCGATCGTCGTTGTCGCCGCCGTCTGGAATCTCATTTTAAAGATCCCGCTCGGCTCAATCTTTTCAAGGAGCTTTGATCCATCGGACTATTCGGCCTTCCAGGCTGTGTTCGGCACGATCTTCACCGTGATCATTGCTCTCGAATTCAAGAAAACACTATTGGTCGTCGCGGCGCGCGCAAGGATAGCGTCGTGCAGATACAAACGGTCGTGGTGATCGCGCTTCTCGCCATTTGCCGCAAGGTGATTATTCTTGATCTGACTGAGACCGACGCGTTGCACATCGTCTCGCTCGCAGCGGCAATTCTCGCGCTCGGCGGCGTCTACTGGCTCGTCCGCGATCGTAATCAAGCCGATAAAGCCTCCGATTGAGAGAGGCTACGATGGATCGCTCTTCGAGCGGCTCTCGACAGGCTTGGCAGGCGCGTCCCCGGAGGTCGTGTTGACGCCAACGAGCGCCGGTCGCAAAAGGCGATCATGGTGTACGTAACCGGGCTGAATGACGTTCGTCACCGTTCCTGGCGAGTATCTTGGATCGGCTGCTGCGAAGCTCGCCTCGTGCTTGTGGGGGTCAAACGGCTCACCGATCGGGTCCAGTCGCTTGATACCGTGTTTTGTGAAGGCGTCGACAAGGGAGCGCCGCGTCGCTTCGACCCCGGTCAGAAGACCCGCGATTACCGGGTCGGATTCCTTGTCCTTCGGCGCACTGGCAATGGCACGTTCCAGATTGTCGACCACCGACAGCAAATCGCTGGCAAAGCCAGCAGCCGCATATTTGACGGCTTCGTCCCGATCGCGTCGGGCCTGATTGCGAATGTTTTCCTGTTCGGCAAGCGAGCGCAGCAAGCGGTCCTTCGTCACCGCTAGCTCTTTAGCGATATCCGCAACCGATTGTTCCTGCCCATGAAGGGGTAGTGCCGAGGCGGTGTCATGCTCGGAACCGGCACGGGGCTCCTTCTCGGCGTCTTTCTCGGGCATGGATCCGCCTCCCCTGTCTTTTTCTCCTACTATTGGGAGCGCTTTTGGTCGTTGACTTCTTCGTATTCGGCATCCACGACTTCGTCATCGCCTGTCGCGCCCCCCGTTGTTGAGCTTTGATCACCAGCGCTCTCTGTCGTGGTCTGACTGGCTTTATAGATCGCCTCTCCAAGTTTGGTGGAAGCTTGAGTCAAATCACGCGTCTTTGCCTCGATCTGCCCGAGATCGTCGCTTGAAACCGCTGATTTGAGGCCGGACAGCGCCGTCTCGATTTTGGTCTTGTCTCCCGCTTCGAGCTTTTCGCCATGCTCCGTCAAGCTCTTTTCCGTTGAGTGAATTAAACTCTCCGCCTGATTGCGCGCTTCGACAAGGGCGCGGCGTTTTTTGTCTTCTTCCGCATGCGCCTCGGCCTCCTTCACCATCTTTTCGATGTCGGCCTCGGATAACCCACCCGATGCCTGGATCCGGATCTTCTGCTCCTTGCCGGTGCCCCTGTCCTTCGCCGAAACATTGACAATGCCATTGGCATCGATGTCGAATGTGACTTCGATCTGCGGCACGCCGCGAGGCGCCGGCGGAATGCCAACGAGATCGAACTGGCCAAGCAGCTTGTTGTCGGCCGCCATCTCGCGCTCACCTTGGAAGACCCGGATCGTCACTGCCTGCTGGTTGTCTTCGGCGGTCGAAAACACCTGGCTCTTCTTGGCCGGAATTGTAGTGTTGCGGTCTATCAGGCGCGTGAACACGCCGCCGAGGGTCTCGATGCCGAGCGACAGCGGTGTCACGTCGAGCAGCAAAACATCCTTGACATCGCCTTGCAGCACACCGGCTTGGATTGCGGCACCGATGGCGACGACCTCGTCCGGGTTCACGCCCTGGTGCGGATCCTTGCCGAAGTAGTGCTTCACAATCTCCTGAATTTTAGGCATGCGGGTCATGCCACCGACAAGGACGACTTCGTCGATATTCTTGGCGTCTACGCCTGCATCCTTGAGAGCGGCCATGCACGGTCCCATCGTACGCTGCACGAGATCGTCGACGAGGGCTTCGAATTTTGCGCGAGAGAGCTTGATATCGAGATGCTTGGGCCCGTTCTGATCGGCGGTGATGAACGGCAGGTTGATGGTCGTTTCCGTCGTCGAGGAAAGTTCGATCTTCGCCTTCTCCGCGGCCTCGCGCAGACGCTGCAAGGCCAGACGATCGTTGCGTAGATCGATGCCTTGCTGCTTCTTGAACTCGTCGGCGAGGAAATCCATGATGCGTTTGTCGAAATCTTCACCCCCGAGGAAGGTGTCGCCATTGGTCGCCTTCACCTCAAAGACGCCTTCTCCGATATCAAGGATCGAGATATCGAATGTACCGCCGCCGAGATCGTAGACAGCGATCGTCCCATGTCCCTCTTTCTCAAGACCGTATGCGAGGGCCGCCGCCGTTGGCTCGTTGATGATGCGCAGCACTTCCAGGCCGGCGATCTTGCCGGCATCTTTGGTTGCCTGGCGCTGGGCGTCGTTGAAATACGCGGGGACAGTGATGATGGCCTTTTCGACCGTTTCGCCGAGATAACGTTCCGCCGTCTCTTTCATTTTTTGCAGGATAAAAGCGGAGATCTGCGAGGGGGAGTATTTTTTTCCATTGGCCTCGACCCATGCATCGCCATTATCGCCGCGAACAATCTTGTAGGATACAAGCCCCTTATCTTTCTCAACGATGGGATCATCAAAACGGCGGCCAATAAGTCGCTTGATAGCGAAGATGGTATTCTCTGGATTGGTTACGGACTGGCGCTTCGCCGGCTGACCCACGAGCACCTCGCCTTCCTTGCCGAACGCGACCATGGACGGTGTCGTCCGCGCTCCTTCAGAATTTTCGATCACCTTTCCCTGTTTGCCTTCCATCACAGCAACGCAGGAATTGGTCGTTCCCAGATCAATACCGATTACCTTGGTGGCCATATCCGCCTCCATCGCGGGCTCTTCACTGCAGCGACAGGATGTTGGCCCACCGCAACGCTCAAGAGAGGCACTTAACACCGTTCGCCAGCTGGCCGCCTTGACAACCGTCAACACAGCCAACCCTCGCGAGGAGGACCGGGACCGGTCGCAAGTGGTCCGGCAAGCGGGAGGAAACTGAAGCATCGACGGCTTTGTAGGTGCCCGATCGACACGACGCTAAAATTGACGGTGGTCAGCGCAAACGGGGAGGCAATCCCTCATACTGCAGGCAATCTGCCAAGAGAACCCTCCATAGGAGTTGGCACCAAACCCGTGAGGAATTGAAACGAGGAGCGCAGCCATGAAATCCGATACCCGATCCGACATCGATATCAAGGACGACGTTGAGAACCAACTACGATCGAATCTCGACATCGATGCTGCCTATATCGCCATTGCCGTTGAAGGCGGTGTCGTCACTTTGAGCGGCTTCGTGCGCAGTTACAACCAGAGTTGGGAAGCGGAAGGCGCCGTCAAGCGTGTCAGTGGCTTTACCGCTGTAGCCAACGACATCGAAGTGCGCTTGCCCGTTTTCAACCAGCGACCAGATCCGGAGATCCCCTGCGACGCCGTCTCCGCCATTCAGGCCGAACTGCCATATTCATTCGAGCATATCCGCGTGGACGTCCGCAACGGCTGGCTGACGCTCGAGGGTCAGGTCGATTGGTATTATTCGAAGGAGCGGGCAGAACGAGCCGTTCGGCGCGTTCGTGGTGTCAAAGGAATCTTCAACCTCATCCAGATCAGGCCGCGAGTACCGCCTGCGGAGGTCAAGCGCAGGATCGAAGAGTCGTTCGGTCGCAGCGCCGAGGTCGATTCCAATCGAACAACCGTTGAGACCACGGCGGAACCGTGACATCGAGCGGGTCTCATCGATCTTGGGCTGAGCGCGGGAGGCTGAACGGGTGCCTGCCAAGTGACGGGCGTCCCCCGCGTTGAAAATCTGATCACTCAGCCTTACGAACTCATGGAAACCCGGCTGCACACCCTATGCAGGCCCAAGTGCGGCTGGAGGTTGCGAAGATCTGATGCCGCCTTTTGCCTCATCGATGATTGTCGTCAGGCAGCAATTCAAGGCCGGGCCACGCCCCTCGCCTCGCCCAGCCACAGACACACCTATCCCGCGGGAAGGGAGGCGAGCCATGCGCGCAGCTTGTCTCGTTCAAGCGCACCAGCACGATGTGCGAGGAGATTTCCATTGCGGAATACCATCAACATGGGAATGCTCCTGAGCTGAAAGCGCGCCGCCAATGCGGGCACCGCTTCCGTGTCAACCTTCAAAAAGCGCAGCGCAGGCTCCATTTCCGTAGTGACGGCCTCGAAAATTGGCGTCATCATCTTGCATGGGCCACACCATTCGGCCCAAAAATCCGCTACCACCGGAATGTCATTGCGCGTGATGTGCCTATCGAACGCTGCCTCGTTGACGGCGTGTGGGCGGCCGTCAAAGAGGTGCTCGCTGCACTTGCCACATTTCGCTCGTCTGGCGTCACGGTCGGCGCCGAGTCTGTTGACGCTCAAGCAGTGAGGGCAGACAATTTTCATTGTTGAAGGCATCAGGACTGTTCCATCTGCGTGCGACGAGGCCAACCACCCTGGGCCGATGTGCCACCCGGCACCAACAGGACGAGCGAGACTGCATAGGCCAGCGCCGATCTGCGACGTGAACGTCTGCGTATCATAGATCCTGCCTCCATTTTTCATTGCCTTGCTGGCGGCGCTATTTTCGGCGCGCGATGACATCCGCAAGCGGAAGATCCTCCAAACGCTTGTCGATCACGATTTCGTGGACACGGACCTGCTCGACACCTTGCTCGCGCATGGTCTCCTCCGCCTGTCTTTCAGCTTCCTCCGATCGCACTCGCACCCAGAGAACAAGACCACCTTCCATCATCATGGTTTCAATCATGTTGGCGCGCTCACGGGTGAGGAACCGTGTGGCAAAGGCCCCGAGGCCGCCGCTTGCCGCGCCAGCTGCAGTGGCTGCGGCGAGAGCGGCGGCCAGGCTGCCGCCGGATGCGACGATGCTTAGAGCCGCGACGGTGGCACCGACATAAAACAGCACGCCAGTCGCGCCAACGCGTACCGCCGAGACGTCGTCCCGTTGGATGAAGGCGCGGCGGGGAGCATTCGGGACATCGGCGAGTTCTTCCACTGGAATGAAAATGGTTCCGAAGCGGTCTCGAATGGTTTCGCAATCCGCCATGACGTCGATGTCCGAGCGATCGAAGCCAACGTGTTCGAGAGCCTCCACCACATTATCCAGAATCTTTGGAATCCGGACGATGCCGGCAACTTCGCGGACAACACTCTGTTCGAGGATTTCATCGACTTCGGGCTTCATTGTCGTCCGCTCGTAAAAGGATGACGCCCTTTATGCCTCGGGAATTCGTGCCGCGCATTGACGATCGTCAGGGGGCGCCGAACTGGCGAATAACATCTGTTTGGCGTCGACGGTACGAATGTGGCCGAAAACGCGGTCACCATCCGGTCGCCTCCGCGCTCATAGGGTCCCATGGCCTAACCGGCGACCCAGTCTGGCAGCATTGCTGCAGAACCTATTAGTATTCGATTTTTGCAATTGAGATTCGATCGGAACATCGAAAGCTGCAGTCCAGCTCCCAGGGCTGGCGACGCCAATGAGCTAAGAGAGGAGTCATCATAACTTGGGTGGCCACTACCCACCCACATCGGCGACTATCCGATCACCTTTGATCTACTGGCTACCACTGCTTTTCGTTCCCTGAACGAACGATATCGCGGTTCAGGCGATATCCGACAGAATTCCGTCGGCCAGCTTCCCGGCGTCGCGTACCACCAAACACCGTGGAGTTTCGAGTTGTATAACCCCCTGACGCCGCAGCTCGGTGATGGCGCGGCTAACCGTCTCGACCGCAATCCCGACATGATCTGCAATGTCATAGCGCGACATCGGCAAGACGACTGCGGTACCTGGTTGCTCCGTTAGGCGGCTGCACAATAACGAAAGGTAGCTCCCGACCTTCTGCGTCGAGGTAGTGCGGCCCTGAACCAATATATGATCCTCAAGTCGGAAAATAGTCTGACAGATTCGCTCATGGAAGAACCGATAAAGCGAGGGCTGCAGCGTCGCTAGCGAATCGAACTCCCGACGCGCAATTCTTGCTGTCACCGTTTCATTTGTCGATACCTCGAAGGAAAATGGCCGGGCGTCATCTTTCTGAAGACAGAAGAAATCACCGGGCATCATCACGTCGATGATGCGCCGCTGTCCACTTTCAAGGATGAGGCACTTCCGAATGATCCCAGACAAAACCCAACAGATCCCACCATTGGCGACGATAGAGTCACAGCAATCCGCACGCTCCCAACGCGCCAAGGTCACAACACCGCCAAGCTCATGCGTGAAGGCCATCACATTGTCATCGCGTGGCAAATGAGGAGCTTGTCCAGTGGCATCGTCTGGAGGGAAGGAAATTTTACCAAGGTTGATTCTATTCATACCCGTTCCTCCAGCAGCGATTAATCCATTGGATGTAAAACATTGCCAAAGGAGCAATTGCGGGTATCCGTGGATAGCCTACGTATAATCCCTAGGCTGGTATTCCGGCGATCTGCACACACATCACGGGTTTCACGGGCGAGAATTCTTCAGCCCGGGTACGGCCGACATCGACCGAGGTCAGATTGAGGGTATGGTTGGGAGTGGCCCAACGCACCTGCAAGATAGCAATAGGATCACATTTATATCGCGACAGGGACTTTCTCGAAGTGTGGAACATGGATCGTAGACACGGCAAAATTTTGCCCCCGCCGGATCTCCTTGCCGTACGTTTGACGTATAGCGATGCTATGGTAAAATCAGGAAGGAGTGGGCCCCGAGCTTTTCAGAATATCAAGGACCTATCGAACATGGAGCGCGCCTCAGAGATATGTCGGTGGGCATGACGCCGCCGGTGAATCCAAGTCCGATTCGGCGCTCATATTTCGTCAAGGGCTTTCAGATTATCTGTAGGCTTTCGGCGGTAGCATTTGTTACCGCGTCGCCCTGGACCAATTTCTCTACGAGCGGCCCTATCCCATCATGATCACTTCGGATACTCAAAAGCGAGTAGTCCCTCTTCTGACCCGTTGGGGGGAGAACGCATTAGCGTCCGTTCAGGACTTGATGACGCTGTCGGCGCTCTCGTCTTCATGGATGGACAAGGACTGGGAGCGCATTGCCACTGATGCCGTCACTGCGCTGGCGGGCATATTGAACCTAGAGTTTGCAGCAGTTAAGCTCAGTCGCTCATCCGGGCAAGTTACGTTCAGGCACAGCTTGCTAAAAGGCAAGTCGAGCGCGATATTTCTCGAATCCCTCCCTCAAATGAACTATCCCTGGCCAATAAGCGGGGTGGCGGACTGGCAGAGTTCGGCAGGCGGCTCAACGACGCGAATTGCTCGAATTCCCATTGGCCTGAACAATGACGGATGGCTCTTTGCATGCTCAACGGACGCGCAGTTTCCAAAAGATTCTGAGTTCGTCATCCTCTCCAACTGCGCCAGTCAAATTGCCATCGCTCTGCAGGACTGGCGTGGACGCGAAAAAGATAAGCGTTTATGGCAGTTCGCAGAACATTCGGCCGATGTTCTATGGATCCTCGATGCGAACGTGATGCAGATGGAATATCTCAGTCCCGCTTTCGCACGGATCTGGGGACAGGCACCCGCAGCAGTGCTCGGGGAGATGGGCCGTTGGATTGATACAATTCATCCAGACGATCGCGTTGGTGCACTAGCCGCGCTCGATTCCGTGCTGAGCGGAGAGGTCGTCGTTCAGCACTATCGCATTGTTCGTCCGGACCTGGTGATAAGGAGGATCCGACAAACGCTTTTTCCGATCCGTGACGCCCAAGGACGCATTCAGCACGTGGGCGGTGCGGCAGAGGATGTTACGAAGCCGGCCAACATGCAGGTTTATGTCCTTAACACTGACACTTCTTCAAGGAGGCGCCTGTCACACATGTTACAGAGGAATGGCTATGGCGTGACATTGTTTACGTCCACAGCCAACTTTCTTGGGGTCGCTCCTGTTCTCGTGCCCGGCTGCGTTATTCTTGTGGGGGAAAGTGCTGAAGCCAAGGTTTTGCGCATCGTAAGTGAGCTAAGGGCGAGGCGCATCGACCTACCTGTCATTGTGCTTGGTAATGGCCTGGGGGAAGTTAGCTTAGTAGTCAAGGCGATGAAGGCAGGCGTAACCGACTGGCTTGAGGCTCCACACAAATTGACCGAGCTTCTTGCCGCTATCGCGTCAGCATTGGCGGGTGTCCAAGACGCGATTATTGCCGACCAAGCATCGGAACTTGCCAGGATCCATATTGCCGAGATGACGCCGCGTGAGCGCGAAGTGTTGCTCGGCCTGGTCGCTGGTGAAACTGGCAAGCTGATCGCGCGACGCCTCGGCATTAGCCCGCGCACTGTAGAGCTTCACCGCGCCCGTGTTATGGAACGGCTAGGCGCTCGGACCCTGTCAGAGGCTGTATTCCTGGCTGCCTCAGCAGGCCTTAAACCTCAGCCAGACGAGCGCCCCGGCAAGCCTGACATCTAGAAGGTTCATCATTTGCTTCCATTCTTTCAGCCCGGGGTCGATCCAGTAAGATGTTTGAGTAAAGGCCTGCGCAAGCACATGCTGCGGCCACAACTATATGTGCCTGACGGGCGTCGTTGCGTTTATCGGCGTGGCCCGCCTTTACGGGGACACGACGAAACGTGATCTCCCAGTTCGCGCCTTTCCTGACCACGGGTCTGATCGAAGTAACAGTCCCGAGCCTCGTCAATGCGCAAACCCTGGGGTCGACCCTTCAGCGTTAATGGTTTGTCCGTCGGGCGAGCCCGCGTACTTCGAGATCGTGCTTATTTGGCTCTGCTGTTGATGCCTCGTTCGGTGAGTTTGGTGAGGGCGTAGTCAGTTGCAACTTCTTCCTCCAACGTTTCGAGAAGCAACGGTAGGGCCTCTTTGAGGCGAAGCTCTACGGCCCAACGGGCCAATGATCCATACTGGGCAATCTCATAATGCTCGACCGTCCGCGCCCACGATATCAGAGCTGCGTCGAGTGACAGTTGGCCCTTTAACTCACGCAATACTTTTTCACCTTCAGCAATTATCGCTCCAATCGCCTCACGAGTACTGCCCTGGGGAGGCGCGCCAAAAATTTCGAAAACCTGCTGCAAACGCTTGATATGCGTTTCTGTCTCGTCACGATGCTTTTCAAGTGCCTCTTTCAGTTCAGAAGAGGCTGCGCCCTTTGCCATCTTGGGCAAGGCTTTGAGAATATTGTGTTCGGCATAGTAGACACCTTTCAACGTTTCATGAAACAATTTCTCCAATGTCTCCTCCCCTCGTCTTTTATCACTCCGATCTTCGTTCAAAGTGACGCGGAAACGTGAACAAGCACGAATAGTTCCGTTTGATAAATTCGACGAATTGTCCACGAAAAACAGGCTGCATCAAGGTTTTGACGGATGGGACGCAAGTTTAATGATAGCCGCCATAAGATTGAATTGGCGCCCCGCAATCCTTCTTCTTAGCGCCGTCAGTAGCCCGCGCATCTGCAGGCAAGGGTTAAACGCTGAGAACAGAAGCGGCCGCCATCATGTGCGGCCGCTTCTCCATTGATCACCGTCTCGGCGCCGGCGCGTTTACCTGGAAAGCCGGGATCGCCTCGAGCCTGCCGACGATCTCCGCGATATTCGGCCATGGCGCGAGATCAAAGCCCATGCGCCGGGCGCTGATCGCCTGCGGGAAGAGAAAGATATCGGCAACACCAGGCCGGCCGCCGACGGCGAAGGCGCCCTGCCGGCGGTCGGCAATCATCGTCTCCACAGCGGCCATTCCCTCACCGACCCAATGGCGGCTCCAGGCCGCAACGGCATCGGCATCGGCCTGGAAGGCCGCTTTGAGATGCAGGCCGATCCGCGGCGGCAGCAGCGCATGGATCTCGGCTGCGATCGCCAGCGCGATCGACCGCGCCAGCGCCCTGCCCTCTGCCGTCTCCGGCAGCAGCGACGGTTGCGGCTGGATCTCGTCGAGATATTCGACGATCGCCAGCGACTGGGTGATGAGAACGCCGTCATCCGTCAGCAAGGCCGGCACCAGCCCTTGCGGATTGACGCTGCGATATCCGGCCTGCCGGCTCTCGGCCTCTTCGCCGAGAATGGTGACCGGCAGCGCCTCGGCCGTCAGCCCCTTCAGCGCAAGCGCGATCCGGACTCTTGAGGTCGCCGAGGAAATTTCGTTCTGATAAAGTTTCACTGTCTTTCTCCCTGATGGCCTGAAGAGGAAACCGTGGACGCCGCCGTCACAAGGCCGGCGAGCGGCGAAGGCTCCCGCGAGCTTACGTCGTAAATGCAGGGCGCGGCGAAGACCGTCGCGCCCAGAATGCAGATGATCACCAATCGCATCAAATCCTCCATCGGCGAGGCCGATCGGTCGTTATCCGTCAGACAACGATCAATTCGACATCGATATTGCCGCGCGTGGCCTTTGAATAGGGGCAGGTCCGGTGCGCCTCATCCACCAGCGCCTTCGCGACATCCACTTCGATGCCGGGCAGGCTGACCTTAAGGCGTGCCTGCAGGAAATAGCCGCCGTCGGTCGTTCCGAGGTCGACCTCGGCATTCACCGCGGTCTCCGTGGGAAGCCTGACCTTCAGCTTGCCTGCGGCAATGCCGATCGCGCCGATGAAGCAGGCCGACCAGCCGGCGGCGAAAAGCTGTTCGGGATTGGTGCCCGGCCGCGCGCTGCCGGGAGGCGAGAGCTTGATATTGAGCTCTCCGTCGTCGCTCTGCGAAGCGCCGTCGCGCCCGCCGGTGGTGCGGGTCTTGCCGGTGTAAAGAACCTTGTCGATCTTGGTCATGGAAACACTCCTTGTCTGGGTCGCTATTCGCGATCGGATCGCCTCAGGCGATCGGGTTGAACGGAGTGTGGTTTGATCGGGTGATATATCCGGCATGTTTCCGAAATCGGCCGAAATGTCACAAAACGTAGCATCCGGCATCCAGGACACGGTCCCATACAAATCGCCGGAAATTTTCCGGCGATCCCCATCATCACCGAAGGGTGACTTCCGCCGCCAGTCCGCCGCCGGCGCGATTGTAGAGCCGGAGCGAACCGCCGATCTTGGCCGTCAGCTGCTGGGCGATCGCAAGACCAAGACCGGTGCCGCCGGTCTCCCGGTTGCGGGATTGCTCCAGCCGGAAGAAGGGCTGCATGGCGGCTTCGAGCATATCGTGAGGGATACCAGGCCCCCGATCCATCACGGTGATGACGACATTGTTTTCCGCATTGTGCTCGACGCTGATTTCGGCGGCATCCGCAAACTTCAACGCATTGTCGATGAAGTTCGACAGGATGCGGCGAAGAGCGTGTGGCTTGGTCAAGGCAGCGCCCTGAACCAGCCCGACGACCGTCACCGCCTTTCCGGTGTCCTGATAGTCGTAGGATATGCTGTCGATGAATGAGGCGAGATCGATACGGGCATTCTTCTCGCCGCTGCCGTGGGCGCTGCGCGCATAGGCTATACCGTCCTGGACGAGGCGCTGGATCTCCCCGAGATCATGCACCAGCTTGTCCTTTTCAGGCGAATCCTCCGCCATATCGGCGCGCAGCCGCATGCGGGTGATCGGCGTCTGCAGATCGTGCGAGATGGCCGCCAGTATCTGCACACGCTCTTCGAGGTAATGGGCGATCCGCTCCCGCATCGCATTGAATGCCCTCACCGCATGCGCAACCTCGCTCGGACCGGCCTCGCTCAAAGCGGGACCGTCCTTGTTGGGGTCGAGGGCATCGGCTGCGGCAGCAAGCGCACCGAGCGGCCGGATTGCCTGGCGAACCGCAAACCAGGTGCAGGAGATGAGCAGCAGCATCTGGATGACGAAGACATAGGGCAGCCATGCGGCGATCGGCATGACGCCCTTCGGCGTGACGTCGATCGTCAGCGGGCTTCCATCGCTCAGCGTCAGATGCGCCTGCAATCGGTTCACCTCACCTGGAATCCGTTCGATGCTGATCGGAAAGCGATGTCCGATCGCCTCCTCGATCTTGCCTGATATCTCCGCCCCCTTGCTTGACGTGTCGGGCACGCCTGGAAGGCCGGTCCCGAGCACGAAGCGGTAATTGCCGCGGCTCAGCCGGTCGAGGAGAACGCCGCGCTCGCCTGGTGGAAGCCGGTCGAGAACGGCGATCGACGTTGCGACGTCATTCTCCAGCGTGCCGAGCATCACCGCCTTGGCCGACATGGTGCGCTCCATATAGAGCACACTGAAGGACAGCCCGTAGGCAAGGGCGAGACCGATGAGCAGGATGAGGAAGATCCGCGACCGCAACGTCCTCGGCCACATCAAACCCGAGAACCAGGGGATCGCCCTCATTGGCGCAGCTCCATGATTTCGACCGGAACGGAAAATACATAGCCTTCACTGCGCACCGTCTTGATGTAGGTCGGTTCGCGCGCATCGTCTCCCAGCCGCTGCCGCAGGCGGCTGACCAGGAGATCGATCGAACGATCGAAAAGATCGGCATCACGGCCCTGCGTCAGGCTCAGAAGCTGGTCGCGAGTGAGCACCCGCTGCGGGTGATCGATGAAGACGCGAAGCAGCCGGTACTCGGCGCCGCTGAGTGCGATCGCGGTCCCCTCCTTGTCGAGAAGATGCCGGGCGACCGTATCGAGCCGCCAGTCGCCGAAGCTCAGCAACTGCCCGGCCTCGCTGATCTGCAGGTTCGGCGGCAGCATGCGCGTGCGCCTCAGCACTGCCTTGATCCGGGCAAGCAGCTCGCGTGCGGCAAAGGGCTTGGCGAGATAGTCGTCGGCGCCCATCTCCAGCCCGAGGATCCGGTCCATCTCATCGGTGCGGGCCGTCAGCATCAGGATCGGGATCGCCTTGTGCCGGCCGGCGCGCAGTTCGCGGCACAGCACCAGCCCGTCGTCGCCGGGCATCATCACATCGAGCACGATCAGATCGACGGCGTTGGCTTCGAGAAAGCTGCGCATCTGGCGCCCGTCCGCGGCAGTGCTGGTCCTCAAACCATTCTTCTGCAGATAGCCCGAAACCAGCTCGCGGATTTCGCGATCGTCGTCGACGACCAGGATGTGATCGACATGATCCATATGTTCCTGTTCCCTTACCGATAGAAGCGGCCGCGCCCTCCTCCTCGATATCGAGGCGGCTGATGCGACCTACGCATATTCCGCCGGCCCAGGCAACGAGGCTCTGCGGCCGGTCTCATCGATCAGAAGCGGTCGACGTCGATGACCGCCTGCGCAAAGGCCTGCGGCGCTTCCTGCGGCAGGTTGTGGCCTATGCCGCCATTAATCGTGCGATGCTCGTATTTGCCGGAGAATTTTCCGGCATAGGCGGATGGCTCCGGATGCGGCGCACCGTTTGCATCCCCCTCCATGGTGATCGTCGGCACGGAGATCATCGGCAATGCGGCAAGCGTCTTCTCATAGGCATCGTACTTGGCCTCGCCTTCGACAAGCCCCAGGCGCCAGCGATAATTGTGAATGACGATCGCGACATGGTCGGGATTGTCGAAGGCAGCCGCCGACCTGTCGAAAGTCGCATCGTCGAAATTCCACTTCGGCGAAGCCGTCTGCCAGATGAGCTTTGCGAAATCATGCGTATTGCTCTCATAACCCAGCCGCCCACGTTCGGTTGCAAAATAGAACTGATACCACCAGGCCAGTTCCGCCTTCGGCGGCAGCGGCTTCAAATTAGCCTCCTGGCTGCCGATCAGGTAGCCGCTCACCGAGACCATCGCCTTGCAGCGCTCCGGCCATAGCGCCGCCATAATGTTGGCCGTCCTCCCGCCCCAGTCATAGCCGGCAATCACTGCCTTCTCGATATCGAGCGCATCGAGCAGCGCGATCATATCGGCAGCCAGCGCCGACGGCTGACCGTTGCGCGGTGTCTGGTCGTCCAGGAAGCGGGTCGTGCCGTAACCACGCAGATAGGGGACGATCACCCTGTAACCCGCCGAGGCCAGCAGCGGCGCAACATCGACGAAACTATAAATATCGTAGGGCCAGCCATGCAGCAGCAGAACAACGGGACCATCCGCGCTGCCGGCCTCGGCATAACCAATATCGAGCACGCCCGCCTTCACCTGCTTCAGCGCTTCGAAAGACGTATTGGTTCCGGCCTTTACGGCGGGCAGCGCCGACTGGGCGACGGCTGTCCCGGCCACGCCGAATTCGACGGCCGCAAGGGCGATTGCCGTCATGCCGAAGAAGCGGCGGCGGTGATGGTTGATTTGCTCTGACATCGGTCTCTCCTGTCGAATGAATCACGTCCTCAAAAGACGTTCCACTTGTATCAGCGATATGTCATGAGCAATCATTATTGAATGCTGATGTAGCTTCCGGCCGCCAGGATACATTCCGATACAATCGCGCCGTTTTCATCGCTCGCGGTATCTGCGACGCCGGTTTGTGTCGCTCTGTATCGCGATCGCCCATCAGCAACACTTCGGTACATTTTCCGGCGAAACCCGACACATCCGGGATACGTCCGCCCGGCCATATCCTCGCCGTTGCTGGTTCAGGCCCATCGCCGTCCAGAGCCCGATCAATCGGTTTCAAAGGAAACGATGATGACACTGCTGATCATTGCCTATCTCGGAGGTGCGCTGACGATCCTCAGCCCGTGCATCCTGCCGATCCTCCCCTTCGTCTTCGCCCGTGCCGGGCAGCCCTTCGTCCGCAGCACGCTGCCGATGCTGGCGGGCATGGCCGCCACCTTCGCTCTCGTCGCGACACTGGCCGCGGTCGGCGGCAGCTGGGCCATCCGCGCCAATGAATATGGCCGTCTTGCCGCGATCGTCCTGCTGGCGCTCTTCGGCGCCAGCCTGCTTTCGCCGCGCTTCGCCAGCACCCTCGCCCGGCCGATCGTCGATCTCGGCAACAATCTCCTGAACGCCAACGGCGGTGGACGCACTGCGCCGACGGTGAAGAGCGCCCTCATCCTCGGCGTCGCTACCGGCCTGCTCTGGGCGCCCTGTGCCGGGCCGATCCTCGGCCTTGTTCTCACAGGTGCCGCCCTGCAGGGCGCTAACCTGCAGACCACCTTCCTGCTCGCCGCCTATGCCGCCGGTGCTGCAACCTCGCTCGCGGTCGCCCTGCTTGTCGGCGGCAGGATATTCGCCGCGATGAAACGCTCGCTCGGCCTCGGCGACCGGATTCGCCAGGGTCTCGGTGCTGCGGTACTCGCGGGTGTCGCCGTCATCGCCCTCGGCCTCGACACCAGCCTGCTGTCGCGGCTTTCCTATGCGAGCACCGCATCACTGGAACAGGCAGTGCTCGACAGGTTGCATGCCAAGCCCGCAGCCGGCGCCCCCGCCGAGGTCGCCAGCAACGGCGTGATGATCGCAGACGCCAAGAAGCCCTTTCGCAGCGATCTGCCGGTCGAAGGGTATGCGCCTTCGCTCGACGGCGCCGTCGAATGGCTGAACTCCAAGCCTCTGGCCACCGAGCAGCTGCGGGGCAAAGTGGTGCTCGTCGACTTCTGGACCTATTCCTGCATCAACTGCATTCGCACGATCCCCTATGTCAAAGCCTGGGCGGAAAAATACGCTGATCAGGGCCTCGTGGTGATCGGCGTCCACGCCCCGGAATTCGCCTTCGAGAAGAAGCTCGACAACGTCAAGAAGGCGGTCGGCGATTTCGAGATCGGCTATCCCGTCGCGATCGACAATGACTACAAAATCTGGCGCGCCTTCGAAAACAGCTACTGGCCGGCCGGCTATCTCATCGATGCCGAGGGCCAGATCCGCTACCACCATTTCGGCGAAGGCAACTATGGCAGGACCGAAAAAGCCATTCAGGACCTGCTGCGCGAAGCCGGCAGCCAGATGACGTCAAGTGCGCCGGTCGCACCGGATGCCAAGGGCGTGGAAGCCTCTCCGGACCTTGGCAATATCCGCTCCGGCGAAACCTATCTCGGCTACGAACAGGCGGCGAATTTTGCCTCGCCCGAAGGACTGCAGGCCGACGCGCCGCATGAGTATTCGATCGCAGAACCCGGCCTCAACGGCTGGGGTCTGTCCGGAACCTGGACTGTCGGCAAGGATCAGGCGAGGCTTGATCAGGCCGGTGGCGGTATCACCTATCGCTTCAGCGCCCGCGACCTGCATCTTGTTCTCGGCCCGGGCACGGACGGCAAACCGATCCGCTTCCAGGTGACGGTCGACGGCAAGGCGCCGGGACCGGATCACGGCTCAGACATCGATGCCGACGGCAACGGCACGGTGACGGCGACTAGGCTTTACCAGCTGGTGCGCCAGTCCGGCACGGTCGGCGCCCGCAACTTCCAGATCCGCTTCCTCGATCCCGGGGTGGAGGCCTACGCCTTCACCTTCGGCTGACCCGCAGACTGATTAATTCCGATCCTCGACAACGACCAAAGGAGTGATACCCATGAACCGACGTCTTCTCTTCACCGCAGCCCTTGCCTTCGCCACCACCGCCATCGCCTTCGCAGCAGAGGCTGCGGCGGTGAAGAACATCGTAATCGTCCACGGCGCGCTCGCCGACGGCTCAGGATGGCGCAAGGCGACGGAGATTCTCCAGAAACGCGGCTTCAACGTCACCATCGTCCAGGAACCCATCACCTCGCTCGACGACGATGTGGCGGCGACGAAGCGGGTTCTCGACCTCCAGGACGGACCGAGCCTGCTCGTCGGCCACAGCTATGGCGGCATGGTCATTACCGAAGCCGGCAACGCCCCTAATGTCGCAGGCCTCGTCTATGTCGCGGCCTTCCAGCCCGACAAGGGCGAAAGCCTGCTGAGCCTTGCGAGCTCCAAGCCCGCCGGCAGCATGGATATCAAGGAAACCAAGGACGGGAAGTATCTCTATCTTGACCCCGCAGCCTTCGCCGCGGATTTCGCGGCCGACCTGCCGAAAGCCGAAGCTGACTTCCTGGCAAGATCACAGGTCTTCGCCTCGAAGCAGGCGTTCTCCGCCAAAATTGCCGAGCCGGCATGGCGGACAAAACCGAGCTGGTCGATCGTCGCTACGGAGGATCGCGCCATCAACCCCGACCTGGAACGCGACATGGCAAAACGGGCCGGCAGCGACGTGACCGAGATCAAGGCAAGCCACGCCGTCTTCGCATCCCAAGCAGAGAAGGTCGCCGACATCATCGAAAAGGCGGCCAGGAAAGCCGACCAGTAGAACCGGCGGGATGGGGCAGCAGATCATCGACGGCCGCCCTCATCCAACTCGCGGATCCCGTCCTTCGACCTGCTGAGAAGAAGGAAAAGGCCATAAAATGCCCCTCCCCACAATGGAGAGGGGCAACGATATTTACTGGTTGGCAGCCACCGGCCGAACCAGCGCCGTCACGCGGCGGACGGTGACGCGGCGGTTTTCCTGTTCGGGGCCTGACGTGTTGACCTTCAGATATTGCTCGCCATAGCCCTGTGTCGCCAAGTTCTCCGGCGGGATGCCGTAGACGTCGGAGAGCACGTTCGCGACCGATTCCGCCCGCTGGTCGGAGAGGACCAGGTTGCTCTGATCGGTTCCGACGGCATCCGTATGACCCTCAATCAGGAAGGTTTCGCTCGGATCCTTCTTCAGCACCTGGCTGATCGCGTCGGCAACCTTGCGCAGGGTGCGCGCCTGCGTCATCGGGATATCGGCGCTGCCGGTCGCGAAGGTGATCGTGTCGAGGTCGATGCGGCGCACCTTATCGCGGATACGGGCCGAATACTTCACCTCGTCAAGCGAGTAGACACGCTCTACCGGCTCGACGGGCGGCTCGCTCAGGAACTCGTAATAATCCCGGTCCGGGTCACTGCGAGTATCGATGATGTAATCGTTGAGCGGTACGCGCAGCCGCATCGGCGGCAAGTCGGCACCCGGATCCTCGAAATAGTCACGGTCCGGATCGTCGTAGAGGTCCTGCGAATAATAGAGCACATGCTCGCGCCCGCGGGCGTCGACGCGCGACCGCTGAATGATATCGCCATAGCGGTTCCGGATTGTCACGATTCGGTAACCCTCCGGCCGCGTGATTGTCTCGCGGTAGCGATCACCCGACAGCTCCTCGTAACTCGGCCGTTCGCCGTCGCGCAGGAACCGCCTGTCGTCGTCGCCACGCACGATCACCCGATTGTCGTATTGGATGATCACACGATTATCGTCGGTGCTGTCGTCGACGCGCGCGCCGTCGGGACGAACGAATTGCGGCCGCGCATCGAGCTTTCTGCCCTTCTCGCTGGTCACCGCTTCAAGCTTGATCGTCGGCGCCGCCTTGGCGCCGCTGGAGGCCTGCGCATCGGCATCCGAGGTCGGCACCTTCACCTCCTGGGTCTCGGCGCGCATCTTGTCGCGGTCGCGGCGGCCTTCGCGGCCCTTGCTGCGGTCGGCATCCTTGTCGCTGTCGAGCACAGCCGCACCGTTCTCGACTGGCAACACGACGGTCTCGTTGCTCTTGGCCGGATCCGCGGCAATCTTCTTGCGGCGCTCGAGCTCTTCGGGCGAAGCCTTTTCCGGCGCCGGAATGGCCTGCTCGACCTGCTTGCCGCCGCTGGCATCCGGCAATGGCTGAGCTGTGTCGGTCGCCGGCGCGGTCGGCTGCGCGCCGGCGGGCTGTTCGCCGGCAGGCTTTGCGGCGGTGCCGTCCTTCGGCTCTTCGGCGGGTACGGCTTCTGGTGCCGCGGCTTTATCTTCGGTCGTCTTGCCTTCAGTTGCCTTATCTTCAGTTGCCTTGCCTTCGGCCGGCTTCTCCGCGGGTGCTGCGGCTTCGCCCTTTACGGGCTTCTTCTCTGCCGGTGCTTCGGCGGCGGGTTTTGCCTCCGGCTTGACTTCGGGCTTGGCCTGTTCCTCGGCCGGCGTCACGGCCTCGGGAGCGGCAGTCTCGGTCTTTTCCTTGCCTTTATCCTTGCCCTGGGCCTTGTCCTGCCCTTTGGCGCGCTTGCCGCCCTCCGGCTTGGCTTCCGGCTGCGCCTGCTCCGTCTCCGGCTGCGCCTCCTTTGCCGCCGGCTGCTGTTCGGGCTGCGGCTGAGCCTCGGGCTCGGCCTGCTTCTTCGGCTTCCTCGGCTTCTCCTGCGTTATCGGCTGCTCCTGCTGCGGCGCGGCCTCCGGCTTGGCCTCGGGCTGAGCCTCCTGCTTAGCCTTCCGCTCGGGCTTGCTTTCGGCCTGCGGGGCGGGTTTTTCCTTCGGCGCTTCGGCCTTCGGCGGTTCCGGCTCTGCCTTGGGTTCGGGCGCCGGCGCCTCCTTGCGCTCGGCCTTCGGCTTTTCGGCGGGCGCCTCCTTCGGCTGCTCGGCGGCCGGTGCCTTTTCGGCCGGAGCCTCTTCCTTCTGCTTGCGCTTCTTCTTCAGCAATTCCTCATCGGAAGGCGCATCCTGAGGCGCGTCCTGCGCCACTTCGAAACTGCCTTGTTCGACTTGCCGCACGGCCTGTGCCTGCGTCGCGACGTCGCGCACGGCAGCCATTGCCGATGCCGGCTGGAATGCCAGCGAGAGGGAAAGCAGCGGAAAAGCCGCGCTTGCGAACAATCTTGATTTCATGCCCATCGGGTTTCCTCGATCCTGTTTGAGCTTCCTGAAGGCCGATAGGCCCTGCTTCCGCCCCTAGCGTCGCAATGAGGCGAAACAGCGAAATGGCAATTGCCGAGCCGCCGATTTGTTCCGGTTCTAGGAAGCCGCAGATTAACCTCGCGTGAATGTTGCAGTCTGCCGACGTTCATCTCGACTGCTATTTGCACCGCCCAATTGCGATGGGATTTGTGTTGCAATTCCATGAAAAAAAGTCTGATTATCGCCGCAAGGCGGTCTCGGACCGTTGAACTGCAGCCGTCAGCCCGCGAGAAAAAGAGCGGCGGCTACCAACAGAGAGGATCCTCATGCATATCTCCACCCGTATTTTCGCGGCAGTCTCGATCGCGGCGATGTCCCTTTTCGCCGGCTCGGCCATGGCCGATGGCGAGAAGTATGTGATCGGCACCGATTCGACCTATCCGCCCTTCGAGTTCGTCGATGCCAGCGGCACGATCCAGGGCTTCGACATCGACATCACGAAGGCGCTTTGTGCCGAGATGAAGGCTGAATGCTCCTTCGTCAGCACCGACTGGGACGGCATCATCCCGGCGCTCAACGCCAAGAAGTTCGACATGATCGTTTCCTCCATGTCGATCACGCCGGAGCGCCTGAAGCTCGTCGACTTCTCCAACAAGTACTACAACACCCCGCCGGCCATCGCCGTGCCGAAGGATTCGAAGATCACCGACGTTGCCGGCCTCAAAGGCAAGGTGATCGGCGCACAGACCTCGACAACGCACGCCAACTACGCCGAGAAGCACCTGGCCGACACCGAACTGAAGCTCTATCCGACGGCTGACGAATACAAGCTCGACGTCTCCAGCGGCCGTGTCGACGCCGTCATCGACGACGTCGTCGTTCTCTCCGAATGGGTCAAATCCGACGCCGGCGCCTGCTGCAAGATCCTGACCACCCTGCCGGTCGACAAGGAAATCAACGGCAACGGCGCAGGCATTGCCATCCGTAAAGGCGATCCGCTCAAGGAAAAGCTGAACACGGCAATCGCTGCGATCCGCGCCAGCGGTGAATACAAGAAGATCCAGGACAAGTACTTCGACTTCGACGTTTACGGCGAATAAGAAATTCGCTATCTGGCCAGTCAAGGTAATGGCGGAAGGCTTGCTCTTCCGCCATTTTTGTTTGACAAAGATGGCAAGATCAAAACGGCAAAAGCCGTGAGGGGAATTCACGCATGGGCGGATTATTTTCCGCGCTCGGCTCCTTCTGGAGCGCACTTGTGCACATTCTGGATCCGCTGTGCGGACCCGTCGGCATCTTCACCTGGCTGGGTCAGTCGACGATCCTTGCCTGTGGCGACACCGGCTGGGGCGACGAGATCGCACTTGGCCTGCAGGTCACCGTTTCGGTGGCAATCGTCACCCTGCCGATCGGCCTCGCCATCGGCTTCCTGGTGGCGCTCGGCCAGCAGTCGGAAGAAAAATCGCTGCGGCTGGCGGCCGGCATCTACACGACCATCTTCCGCGGCCTGCCGGAGCTCCTGACGCTCTTCATCATCTATTACGGCATGCAGATGCTGATCCAGTCTCTGCTGACCTTCGTCGGTTATGACGGACCTCCGGTCGAGATCAATGCCTTCCTCGCCGGCGTCATCGCGCTTTCGGTGGTTTTTTCAGCCTATTGTTCGGAAGTGCTGCTCTCGGCCTTTCGCGCCATTCCCAAGGGGCAATATGAGGCCGGCGACTCGCTTGGCCTGCATCACGGCCGCACGCTGCGTCTGATCATCTTGCCGCAGCTGGTGCGCATCGCCTTGCCGGGCCTGACGAACCTCTGGATGGTGCTCCTGAAGGACACCTCTTACGTCTCGATCATCAGCCTTGCCGATATCCTGCGCCAGACGAGCGTCGCCGTGCGGGTCACCAAGGAACCCTTCTTCTTTTATGGCCTGGCCTGCTGCCTTTATCTGGTGCTGGCCATTCTCTCCTCCTTTCTGCTCGTCTATGTCGAGCGCTGGGCCAAGCGTTCGGAGATCCGCCGATGAGCTACGCCGAAACGCTGATCCCGCCGCAACCCGCACCTCGCGAAGTGATGAAGCCGATGACGCCGGCGCGTATGGCCGGCTATATTTTCGTCGCCGCCTGGGCTGTATTCGGCGCGCTGCTGGTGATCTCCGTCGTCAACGGCTGGGATCCGGAAAAATTCACCCGCTACGGACCGCGCTATCTCCACGGTCTCGGGGTCACGCTCAGCCTCGTTTTCATTTCCGTCATCTGCGGCGCAGTTCTGTCGCTGCCGCTTGCCGCGGCGCGCATGTCGAAGAACCGGGTGCTGAATGCGCTCGCCTACGGCTATATCTATTTCTTCCGCGGCACACCGCTGCTGGCCCAACTGTTCCTGGTCTATTACGGCCTTGGCGTATTCCGGCCGCAGCTTGAGGCCGTCGGCATCTGGTGGTTCTTCCGCGAAGCCTGGTATTGCGGCCTTTTTGCCATGACCATCAATACCGCGGCCTACCAGGCGGAAATCCTGCGCGGCGCTATCGAAAGCGTACCGCACGGCCAGCACGAAGCGGCTGCAGCCCTCGGCATCCACAAGTTCATCGCCTTCCGCAAGATCGTTCTGCCGCAGGCCCTCATCGTCGCGCTTCGCCCTTACGGCAACGAGATCATCCTGCTAATCAAGGGCTCGGCGGTCGTCGCCATCATCACCGTGCTCGACCTGATGGGCGAGACCCGCTATGCCTTCTCCCGCACCTTCGACTACCAGACCTATCTCTGGGCAGCGATCTTCTACCTCGTCATCGTCGAGGCACTGCGCCATCTCTGGGCCTGGATCGAGCGCCGCCTGACCCGGCATCTCAAGCGTTGACGCCTGCGGTTCCGGCCTGGCAGCACTCTCGGCGCGATGCTGCCAAGTCGTTGATATCAAAAATAAATTGTCCTTTTATGAAGTATCTGTAAAGCTTCCGTTAACCACTCGCATGTTTCCATATCACGTAGCGCTAATAAGCGCACGAGTGGGAACGAGAAGAAGTGAACACGATGCACAAGGACATGGAAAAACAACTGCAGGGCTATGGCCTGACGACCGCCCAGATCCTCTACCACCTGCCGGATCATCCGGCGATTCTGCAGACTTATGTCTGGCAGGAATATGATCTCGCCCCCGATTTCCCCGAAATGCGCGGCTTCCTGAAATTCTGGGAAGAAAAGCTCGACGGACCGCTGCATTCGGTGCGCTACATCCACCGCAAGCTGATCTCCGCGACCGAGTGGCGGGCGCTGAAGGGAGAGTTCATCCTGCACTGATCCGGCTTGCGCAGAATCAGACATGTGCCTCGCCATGGCCGAATTCGCCTTGGTCGCGGACCGGGCTGAGCGCAAAACAGAGGATGCCGAGGTAGAAGACGGCGACGATGACGATGACCGCAAGGCCGGGAATAGGCCCCAGCACGGCATTGTCGATGACATAGGTCCAGGATTGCGCCTGCAGCGCCGGCATGCCCTCCGTCTGCAACTTCGGCGTCGAGATTTTCAGGCACCAGGCAAGAAACAGGATGGAATACATCCAGACGTAATTGCGTCTGAGCCGGCGGTGCATCGCGTCCCGATAGCTGAGCAGGAAACGCGGTTTGCGCAAGCTGCTGGCAACCACCGCGGCCCATTCTCTCCCGGCCCCTGCCTCCGGCGCCAGGATCTGCGCAAAATAGCTGCGCTCGATCTGGCGGATGCGGGCGCGGTAGATGTCGAAGAAGCGGTAGCGCCGCGCCTCGATGATCAGAAGCAGCGTCACCAGCATCATCCCGAACAGCAGAACGCCGTGATGCGAGGTCGGCGTCGACAGCGACACCGAAAGCAGCGCCGCCACCACAGTGATTGCCCAGTTCGACGTCCGGTCGATGCGGTCGCGCCAGCTCGTCATCCGTCCGAGTTCGCCGCGGTAATAATGGCTGAGCGTATTGGTAATCTCGCCCGGCGTACCAGGCAGCAGCAACGCCCGCGCAGCCTCTCCTTCCAATACCGATGACACCCTTTCTTGCTCCGATTTCATGACTTTTCCTCCCTTCGTCTTGTTTTTGGCCATTCTGCGCCCACAGCCACGCCATTGCAAAACATCGAAAGCCGCCTTAGACGCATGCGTGAAACAAAAGGACGGCGGACTGCTATGGCAAAGAAGATCGACGAAGAAGCCCTTGGCGAGGCCTATAACCGCGCTCTGGCGCTGGAAAAGGCCGGCGATGTCGACGCGGCCGTTGCAGCCTATGAGGAAGTCCTGGCGATTGATCCCGACGATCATGGCGGTGCAGCCGTGCGCATCGCCGCGATGGGCCGGGGCGAGACGCCGGTCAGGGCGCCGGACGCCTATGTCGAGACCCTGTTCGACCAGCATGCCGAGGTTTTCGAAGACGTGCTCGTCGAGCAGCTCGGCTATCACGTGCCGATGCTGGTGCGCCAGCGGCTGCAGGCGCTGAAGCTCGGGCCGTTCAAGCGACTGCTCGATCTCGGCTGCGGCACGGGCCTCACCGGCGGCGCGCTCCGCGACCTCTGCGCCGATATGACCGGCCTCGACCTTTCGGAGAAGATGGTCGAGGTCGCCCATGAGAAGGACCTCTACGAGACGCTCTTCGTCGCCGAGGTCGAGGACTTCCTCGACGACAATGATGAGGAAGCCTTCGATATCATCACCGCCACCGACGTGCTGCCCTATCTCGGCGCGCTCGAACCGCTGTTCTTCGGCGCCGCCGAGAACCTGACGCCCGGCGGCCTGTTCATCTTCTCCTCGGAAACCCTGCCGGAGGAGACCCTTGCCGGCCGCGCCTACATGGTCGGCCCGCACCAGCGCTTCGCCCATGCTGACGCCTATGTGAAAGAACGCCTGGCGGCCACCGGCTTCGAGCTCGTCGAGATATCGGATATCAATGTGCGCATGGAAGACGGCCAGCCGACGCCCGGCCATCTGGTGATCGCCAGATATATCGGCTGAGGCAATAGTTACACGATCGACGAACTATCTGTTGCGCATTCCTTTCCGACCTGATACTTAGTCGGTCGGTAAAGTTTTCCACCTAACAGGAAAGGTCGCCGCATGTCGCTCGTGTTCTATGGGCATCCGCTCGCCTCCTTCTGCCACAAAGTGTTGGTCGCGCTTTACGAAAACGGCACGCCCTTCGAAAACCGCCTCGTCGATCTCTCCGACGAGGCCTCGCGTGCCGATCTTTTCCGCTTCTGGCCGATCGGCAAGATGCCGCTGCTGCGGGACGAAGCGCGCGACAGCACGGTTCCCGAGACGTCGATCATCATCGAATATCTCGATCATTATTATCCCGGCCCCGTTTCCCTGCTGCCGCTGGAAATCGACCGGGCGCTGCAGGTCCGCCTCTGGGATCGCTTCTTCGACCACTATGTCCAGGCGCCGATGCAGACCATCGTCAGCAATCGCCGGCGCCCCGAGGGCAAGGAGGACGAGACGGAGGTGGCCGCCTGCAAGGCGACACTTGCCACCGCCTATGCGATGATCGAAAAACAGCTCTCCGAGAGCTCATGGATCTCGGGCGAGGCCTTTACCATGGCCGATTGCGCCGCCGCCCCCGCCCTCTTCTACGCCGAGACGCTGGTCCCGTTTTCAGAGGAGCAGCAGAAGCTTCGCGCCTATTACGACCGGCTACTCGCCCGCCCATCCTTTGCAAGGGCGCTGGAAGAGGCCCGCCCCTATTTCAAGTTCTATCCCTACCATGACAGGCTGCCCAGCCGCTTCCGGGATGCGGCGGGATGATCGACGGCCAGGCGGGACTCGATCGCATGTTCCACGCGCTTTCCGATCGCAGCCGTCGCGGCATGATCGACCGCCTCGGCCGCGGCCCGGCTTCTGTCACCGAGCTGGCCGCGCCGCTTGCGGTTGCCCTGCCGACGGTGATGAAACATCTGCAGGTGCTGGAGGAAAGCGGCCTCGTACTCTCCGAAAAATCCGGCCGGGTGCGAACCTACCGCCTGCAGCAGGACGCGCTTGCCGCCGTCGAGCGCTGGGTGGAACAGCGAAAGAGCCGCTGGAACGCTACCTTCGACAGGCTGGATCAATATCTCGCCGAAGAATCGGAGACCTTTTCCGAATGACGACACGATCCGCCGAACACACCACCCTCGTCATCGAGCGGCGCCTGAAGGCGCCGGTCGCCCGCGTCTTCCGCGCCTGGTCGACACCGGAGGCCAAGCGCCAATGGTTCGCCTGCCATGGCGAATGGGCGCCGCTGGAATACAGACTCGACTTCCGTCCCGGCGGTACCGAGCGGAACCATGTCGCCGATACCGACGGGCTTTTACATGCTTTTGACGCCCATTACATCGATATCGTGCCTGATTCCCGCATTATCTATGCCTATGAGATGAAGCTCGGCGAAAGGCGCATTTCCGCCTCGCTCGCCACCGTCGCCTTCGAAGCCGACCCCGAGGGCACCAGGATGATCTTTACTGAACAGGTGGTCTTTCTCGACGGCTACGCCGACAACGGCGCACGCCTCCAGGGCACACAAATCGGTCTCGACAATCTCGAACTTTTTCTGGAGCGCGAGGCGAGCCCGATCCATTAGCCGCTTGATTTCTTCCGGGAGGCGGCAGCCTTTGCTGACATATTCAACGCCGCAGCGGCGCGAAAGAGCGCCTTCAACGCCTCCTCGTCGATCTCGTCGCCCTCATGGAAATCGATGGCTCGCCGCGTGTTGCCGTCGAGGCTGGAATTGAAGAGACCTGAAGGGTCCTGCAATGATGCGCCCTTGGCGAAGGTCAGCTTCACCGCGCTCTTGTAGGTCTCGCCGGTGCAGATGATGCCGGAACGCTCCCACACCGGAACCCCTCGCCACTTCCATTCCTCGACCACCTCGGGCTCGGCCTGCCTGATGAGCGCACGGATCCGGGCGAGCATTTCGCCGCGCCAATCGCCGAGTTCCTTGATCCTGGCGTCGATCAGTTGAGACGGCGAGGCTCCCCCGTTTGCGTCCCCGGAAGCGCTCGTCTTCATTGCTGCTGTCGCTTTCTTCATAGTTCCTCCCGCCCTCATGCGAGGGGTATTGGTGATTACATCCGTTCGCCGGGCAGTTGGCTGGCCTGCTCCACCCAGGCGGCAAGCTGGGCTTCATCGATTTCGTCGTCCTCGCGAATATCGAGATAGCGGACTTCCTTCTGCTTGGAATGGCCGGGCGGCAGAGGCTGAAGCGACGCACCCCGGAAGAATGCCACCTTGATGTATTTCGTGAAGCAATGAATGCCGAGGAACCAGCCCTGCCCTTCGATGCCGTAGAAGGGCGAGTTCCATTTGACTGCCTTATACACATTCGGCACGATACGCGTGATCAGTGCATCGAGGCGGCGCCCGACGTCACTTTTCCAGCCCGGCATCGCGGCGATATAGGCCTGCACCGGAGCTTCGCCGTAACCCTTGGCGATCTGCGGATTGCCGCCCGAGAGAAGGGTCGGCTCTGCAGCGGCCCGCTTGGCGGCGGTCTTCTCGGTGAGCGTCACTTGGGTCTTGGACGTCTTGCCGGCCATTGTGTCACTCCTATCTCCCACGCATCTGGCAGCATAGGGCAGCAGGAAGAGGCAAAGACCGGCCAGCAACAGCAGGCCAAGCGGCAGCACTGCCAAGACGTCGCACCAGACGGTCGATTTCTCCTGTACCACAGCGATAATATTGAGAATGACCGCTACGGTAAAGGCAACGGACAGCCAGCGGGGGATCTGCAGCAACCAGTAGTTCCAGCTCAATAGGGCCTCCCCCGTTTACGTCAGCCGAGGCGACGGGCCGCCTCACTCCGTCCGCGCCAGCACCTGCTCCAGATTTCCAAGGAACTGCGTCCACCCGCTCCTGGCGCCGCCGTAAGCCTGCCGCTGATCCGGCCGGAAACCCGATTGCTCCATACGCAGATGCGTGCCCGTGGCGGTCGGAGTGAGAGTCCAGGTGACGATGCTTTCAAGACCGTAGGCATCCCAGCTATAGGACAGGGTCTTGTTCGACTCGACCTCCAGAACCTTGCAATCGACCGAGCCCCAATCGGCGTTGAAGCTGAAGCGATGATCAACGGCCGGCTTGAAGTCGCTCTTCATCAGCCACTCCTGGATCAGGTGCGGCTGCGTGAGCGCCCGCCAGATCTTTTCCGAAGGAAAAGGGATTTCCCGTTCTATGACGACGGAGCGCGTTTCTGTCGATATGTCGGTCATTGATCCATCCTTTTCAGCAAATCCTCGAGATCGTTGAAGCGGTTTTGCCAGAACCCGGCCATCTCGCTCGTCCAGTCGACCAGCGGAGCAAGCGCACCGAGCTGCGCGCTATAATGCGTCTGGCGGCCCTCATGGCGGTCGCGTACCAATCCGGCCTGCTTCAATATGCCCAGATGTTTTGAGACGACCGGCTGCGAGACCCCGGCCCGAGCCGTCAGAGCCCCGACCGTCTTCTCCCCTTCCCGGCACAACCGCTCGAACAGAGCCCGCCGGGTCGGATCAGCGAGTGTTTTGAACAGCGCGTCTTGAGCATCGGACATTTGGAATCCATACCTATTCAGCTATGGATTAACGTATAGCTACGCAGGTATTCGTTCGTCAAGAGGTAAAGAGAAGAGGAAGGAATGAATAGGCCTGTTGATGGGAATCAGGCAGCGAACACGCTCTTGAAGAAAACGGCCAGCGACTTCAACATAGCTAATTGGCTATGCATCGATACGTTTGGCTGGGTCACGCGCCCCAGGACGATTCTGGCTAGGTTGCCGCGAGGATTAGGCGAGCAGTCGTTTCGAAATGGGCATGGCCGTACGCACCTGCACGTCAACCTGGCAACAGAACGCCGAAAGCCGCGGGCGGCTTCCGGCGATGTCAGACTTACCCGCTTCGTTCGACCTCAGGAACCGGAAACGACCTTCAGATTGCCGCCATGGCTGCCGCCTGCGAAAACCTGCTTGCGGCCAAATTCGTTGTTGAAGGCCAGGCGCTGCTGCTCACGGGTGATACCGAGTTCGGGGAAGAGCAACTCGGCGACACGATAGGCTTCTTCCAGGTGCGGATAGCCGGAACCGATGACCGTATCGATGCCGATCTCCTGATATTCAGCAAGGCGCGCGGCAACCGTCTTCGGCGAGCCCACAAGCGCCGTGCCGGCACCGGCGCGCACCAGGCCGACACCGGCCCAAAGATTCGGCGAGACCTCGAGTTTGTCGCGGCGGCCGCCGTGAAGGGCGGCCATTCGCTTCTGGCCGATCGAGTCCGACTCATGAACGAAGCGCTCCTGCGCCTCGCGGATCGTATCGTCGTCGAGATGACGGATCAGCCGTTCCGCCGCCTCCCATGCCTCCTCGTCGGTTTCGCGCACGATGAAGTGCAGGCGGATGCCGAAGCTCACCTCGCGGCCGCGGTCGGCGGCGGCCTTGCGCACCTTAGTGACCTTTTCGGCCACCTGCGCCGGCGGCTCGCCCCAGGTCAGATACTTGTCGACGCGACCGACCGAGAAGTCGATGCCGGCATCCGACGAGCCGCCGAAATAGAGCGGCGGCCGCGGGTTCTGCACCGAGGGAAAGCCGAGGCGCGCATTGGTCGCCTTGATATATTTGCCGTCGAAACTCGCCGTTCCCTTATCCAGCAGTTCCTCGAAAACGGTGAAAAACTCCTCGGCATGGGCATAACGCTCGTCATGCTCGAGATGGATGCCGTCACCGGCAAGCTCGGCCGGGCTGCCGCCGACGACGATGTTAAGCAGCAGGCGGCCGTTGGAAATACGGTCGAGCGTCGTTGCCAGACGCGCGTAATAGGCCGGTGACGCCGTGCCGGGACGGATCGCCACCAGGAACTGCAGTTTCTCGGTCTTGGCGGCGAGCGCCGCCGCCGTCACGAAGGACTCCTCGCAGGCAACCCCGGTCGGCAGCAGCACGCCGGAATAGCCGAGACGATCGACGGCCTGGGCGATCTGCGTGAGATAGCCGATTTCGGGCGCGCGGTTGAGATCGGCGGAACCGAGATAGGTGCCGTCGCCCGACGTCGGGATGAACCAGAGGAAATTGATGGGATCGGATGTGGCGGTCATGGAAACGGTCCTTTGCTGCGAAATTCGAAAATCGGCCCGCGCGATTTAACTGGCCCTTGGCAGGCGACGAGGTGCAGAACGTGCCTGCGCGTGCCGCCACGCAGAAGCCTGCGAGGATGGCGGTGCGGCGGAAGAGGATGCCGGGGCTTGTCTGCGCGTGAACATCTGAATACCTGTCGATCGATGGCGGCGGCCGGATGCCTCGATCCATCGTTCGCCGGAATACTGCCATAGACTATAAATTATATCGACAATATCAATTTTCCATTGTCGTCCGCTTCGGGGAATAATTTTCCTCGTTCCGTCGCTTGCCGGCAAGCCTGCTGATGGCGGCGTTCCGCCGCTATCTCCCTCAACGTTCGGCGGCCAGCCGCTCCCGGATAAAGCCGGCCCCACCCGCAAGACGCGTCGCCAAGAGGCTCGTGGGATCGACCATGCGCCAATAGGGCGTGACCAGCGAAACCGGTTCGCCCTTTTGCAACGCGAGGAAAGACAGATCGGCAATCGCGCGCAGATGCCGCTGCACGGTGACGGGACAACAGGCGTCCGCCCCGTATTCGGCAGCGAGGCGGCGGCGAAGGACGCCAAGCTCGGTGAAAACACCTTGCTGTGCGGATCGAATCTGTTCTGCAACCATCTGCTGCGATGGAATAAGCATCGACTGCATTCCACTGCGGCCTTTGCGCCGCGGCTCGATCGTCGGAGTTTCGCGAATGTCACCCCCGGAAACATTTGCCTAAAGCATGTCGCGCAAAACTGTGCAGCAGTTTTGCGATAACGGCATGCGTAAAAACAAAGAGCTAAAGCGCAAAGAGCGAATTTGAAAGATCGCGACGCGCTTTAGTCTCCATTTAGGGCTGAGGCGAACGGCAACCAGCCTCATATCCGTCTATCGCAACGAACTCCGTCTTCACGGCTTTTCTGCTCCGGCCGTTTCGGTTAATCCTCAGAGCCTCGCACTCGGGATAAGGACAGGACATATGGCTAAAGTCGCATTCATCGGTCTCGGCGTCATGGGTTTTCCCATGGCCGGTCATCTGAAGACGAAGGGCGGCCACGATGTCACCGTCTACAATCGCACAGTCGAAAAAGCCGTCGCCTGGGCTGAAAAATTCTCCGGCAAATCCGCATCCACCCCGGCCGAGGCTGCCGCGGGCGCCGATTTCGTCTTCGTCTGCGTCGGCAATGACGAAGATCTCCGCTCGGTGACATCTGGCGAAAACGGCGTCCTGCACGGCATGAAGCCGGGGTCGGTGCTGATCGACAACACCACCGCCAGCGCCGAGGTCGCCCGCGAACTTTATGCCGCGGCAAAGGAAAAAGGCGTGAATTTCATCGACGCTCCCGTTTCCGGCGGCCAGGCCGGCGCTGAAAACGGCGTCCTGACCGTGATGTGCGGCGGCGACGAGGCCGTCTTCGATCGTACAAGGCCCGTCATCGACGCCTATGCCCGCATGGTCGGTCTGATGGGACCGGCAGGCTCTGGCCAATTGACCAAGATGGTCAACCAGATCTGCATCGCCGGCCTCGTCCAGGGGCTTGCCGAAGGGCTGCATTTCGGCAAGCGCGCCGGCCTTGATATCGAAAAGGTCGTCGAGGTGATCTCCAAGGGGGCGGCCGGCTCCTGGCAGATGGAAAACCGCCACAAGACCATGAACGCCGGCAAATATGATTTCGGCTTCGCGGTCGACTGGATGCGCAAGGATCTCGGCATCGTGCTCACCGAAGCCCGCCGCAATGGCGCCAAGCTGCCGGTCACCGCGGTCGTCGACCAGTTCTACGGCGACGTCCAGGCGATGGGCGGCAATCGCTGGGATACATCCTCATTGCTTGCGCGTCTGGAACAGGAAGATTTTAGGCCGGATCGGCCTAAAATCTGAATCCTGTTCCAAACTAAGAGGAAGAGCATGATGTCGTCCGAAAACTGCTCACACTTTTCGGCATCATGCTCTGGAAAAATGATCGACCCCTCCTCCAGCGCAGCCGACTTGATCGCGCATCTCGAAACGCTGCGTTCGGAGGAGAACGTCGACGGCATGGCGCGTTTCGGCATCCTCACCACACACGCCCTCGGCATCTCCAATCCCGATATCAGAGCGGTCGCCAGACTGGCAAAGAAGAATCACGCCAGAGCGATCGAGCTCTGGCGAAGCGATATCCGTGAAGCCCGCCTGCTCGCCCTCTGTACCGCCGAGTCGAAACGGCTGACGGCGGAAGAAGCCCGGAATTGGGCCAATGATTTCAATTCCTGGGAGATCGTCGATTGCGCCGCCGATCTCTTCGTCGAGGCCGGGCTGGACGCACTCATCTCAGAATTCGCCGACGACGATCGCGAATTCGTCAGGCGCACGGCCTTCGCCATGATCGCAGGCGCCGCCGTCCATCGCAAGAACGAGCCCGACGCCACCATCCTTGCCTGGCTGCCGCTGATCAAGGCTCATGCCGGCGACCCTCGAAACTTCGTGCGCAAGGCCGTCAATTGGGCACTCCGCAGCATCGGCAAGCGCAATCTCACCTGCCATGCACCGGCGCTCGCCATTGCCAAGGCGCTGGCGGAAAGCCCTGACAAAACCGCCCGCTGGATCGGCAAGGATGCCGCCAAGGAACTGGCGGGCGAAAAGCTGCTGGCACGGCTGAAATAAGCGCATGCCGGTTTCTAGGCGAAGCCCTTGTTCGTCAATGCCGCTTCATCAATGCTGCCGGGATTTTTCGACCAGGAAATCGATCAGCACCCGCACTGCCGGCGGCATGCCCTTGGCGGTCGTGAAGACGATATAGAACTGGCTCTCCTCCGACTGCCATTCCGGCAGCACGCGCACCAGCTTGCCGGCCTGGAGATCGGCTTCGCAGGCGCTCTCGAGCAAAAGCCCGAAGCCGAGACCGGCCCGGGCCGCGTCAAGGATGGCGGTCATGCTGCGGCAGGTGAGCCGCGGCTGATGCCGAATCACTCGTTTGGCGTCATTGGGACCGATCAATTCCCAACTGTGAAAAGACACCCATGACGTCATTGCCAGCGTCGGAAGGTCGGCGAGCTCGTCCACGCAATTCAAGCCGCCGGTACGCTCGACCAGCGAGGGACTTGCGACCAGGATGCCGCGCCCGGTCGAGCTTGCGCATCGTCAGGCTCGTCTGCGTCTCGGGCTCGTTGGTCGCCCTCACCTCAAGATCGATCCGTTCGTTGATGAGGTCGGCGCGCCGGTCGGAGCCGATGATCTGCAGCTTGATCTTCGGATAGCGCTCGAGGAACTCAGGCAGGATTCCGCCGACCGAGATATCGACGAGGCCAAGCGGGCAGCCCATTCGTACCACGCCTTGCGGATCGGATTGAGCCTCGCTGACGATTGACTTGGCGCGGTCGGCCTCCTGCAATATGGTCTGGCATCTTTCGTAGAAAGCCTGACCGATCTCCGTCACTCGGAAGTGACGAGTCGAGCGTTCTATCAGCCTTGCACCAAGCCCGTCTTCAAGGCGGCTGACCCGTCTGCTCAGCTTCGATCGCGGTATCTTCAGATCGCGGCTTGCAGAAGCGAAGCCGCCGCTGGAGACGACAGCGGCGAAATAATAGTAGTCGTTGAGATCGTCCATCAGAACAAGCTGCCCGCGAGAAGGAAACGAATGCCGGCCCCCTGCAGAGGTTGTATCCCCTCTCCATAAAAGCTGTAATCACGTTGTCGGCATTGGATTTTCTTTGCGCGCCTGTTGCGGCAACACCAGCCGACGCGCCAACGCAGAAGAGACCCACAGCTCCGTTCGCGCGTAGACGCTATCGACCGATCCAACTCGCTTGAAAATTGAAATGGGGTCTCTCTAGAACAAAGCTGGAAAGAAGCCGGTGTGCGATACGCAACGAAGCGGTTCGGCTCCTCAAAAAGGCTTTTGAAAGTTGCCCAGAGGACTGCGCGTCAAAAACGCTGCAAGGACGGCCCGGCAGGGAAGACCGGACCCGTCCCCGTAGCTGATCGGAGGTCACTCGGATCAGAAACTGATTTGAAATGCTCCCGGCGAAGACCGGGAGCACCAATAGGCAGATTAGAACGAACGCTGCAGGCGGAAGTAGCCCGAAGTGGAGTCGTCGCCTTCATCCGGATCGAGGTACTGAACCGAAGCCTTGGCGTAGAAGTTGTCGACGATCTGGTAATCGACTGTCAGACCGACCTTCCAGGCATCGTTGTCGCTGAAGTCGTCGCCGGCAGCATAGTAGTCGCCGTAGTACTGGACGCCAGGAGTGATCTTGAGCTTGTCGGTTGCCTTGATTGCGTATTCGGCAGCGACAGCCCATTCAGCTGCGGAGTAGTAGGAGTTCGGGCCGGAAGAGTACACAGCAGCGAGGCCGAGCGTACCGGGACCGATTTCAACCGTACCCATAGCGCGGATTGCGCCGTCTTCGTTGTCGAAGTCCCAGCCGCCGGTGACCTGGTAGCTGAACGCGCCGGCAGTGCCGCCAACGCCGAAGGCAACGCCAACGTTGTTCGGCTCTTCGCCAGACTTGTAGAAGCCATCTTCCAGTTCGTCGACGCTGATGCCGGCGTAGAAGGTGCCGCTTTCGTACTGATAGCGGAGGGAGTTGTGCAGCGTTACGATCGAACCGATATCGTCGGTTTCGCCGGAGAGGCCATCGTCCCACCAGCTGTAGAAGAGACCGGCGCGGAAGCCCGCGACGTCAAGGTAAGCGGAGTCGAGGATGGCATCCTGATCCGAAGCGTTGTCAGCATTGAACTGCATGACGATGACGCCGGTCAGCGGACCATACTCGGTGTCGCTCTTGGCCGTGAACTGAACCTGACCGCGGGTCTTGGCATCCCAATCCGAATCGTTGCTGGCCGAGCCATTGAGCGGCTGATCACCAACGTCGACCTGGAAACGGATGTAGCCTTCGATCTTGAGGCAGGTTTCGGTGCCCGGGATGTAGAAATAGCCGGTGCCGTAAGCGTCGCAGACGCGAACATATTCAACCGGTTCCGGCTCAGCAGCAACGATAGCGTCAGCTGCAAGAACCGGCGTCGATGCAGCAAATGCTGCTGCTGATGCAAGCAAAACCATTCTGATGTTCATTTACCAATCCATTCCTTTGTCGATCGGGGCTGGCTTCCAATCGGGTAGTCGATTTGAAGCCGGCCCAGTTTGAACAGCCATCTCGGCGTGCGGATCGATCGAACCGCCAAACCGTCATCACATACCAGGCCTTATCAAGCAATTCTCGATACACACCGGATGGGTCCCGCAAAGCAACTTTCCCCGACGGCGTGATTTTTATACAACAATTTCAATTATTTAGGCAGAAGACACACCAAGCGGCTCCGCGACGGATATCCTCCATCGCAAGCCGCAAACGCTATACCCCATTTGTCAAATTCTTCACCGTTCGACCCCCGTCGAACATTATTGGTGAAGTGCATAAACTCTACCGCCGGCTAATGAACACATACAAGGCAGCGGTTTAGAACATGGTGTCCTGAATTCGATACCAATGAGACGAAATGATGACATAGCGCTCGCTGGCTGCGCTTAACATAGCGCCGTATTCCTTACCAGGCTATGTATTTTTCCGAATCTTGGTGGGATTCGAGCGTTTTTTCGCTATTTCCTGGGCTTTTTTGCAGTCGCGATAACATTCCGCCGCTCCGCACTTGCCGGACCGGTATAATCAGAATGTGGCCGAATCGACCGAGACAGCACAATCTTCGCGTCTTTGAACCGTGCGGCTGCAAGGCCGCACAGCGATTTCAATCCTCATTGGATTTGGCATTGTCGAGAATCATGTAATCGAGCGGCAGCTGCGTCGAATACTTGATCTGCTCCATCGCAAAGGCGGAGGAAACGTCGCGAATCTCGATCTTGGCGATCATCCGCTTATAAAATGCGTCATAGGCGGCGATATCGGGCACGACGACTCGCAAGAGATAGTCGACATCGCCGCTCATCCGGTAAAATTCCACCACTTCGGGGAATTCGGCGACCACTTCGGAAAAGCGCCGCAGCCATTCGATCGAATGGGTGGCCGTGCGAATCGACACGAAGACGGTAACCTTGGTGTTGACCTTCTCCGGATCGAGGATGGCGACCCGGCGCTTGATGACGCCGTCTTCTTCCATCTTCTGGATGCGCCGCCAGCAGGGCGTCGTCGAAAGACCGACTTTTTTGGCGAGATCGGCCACGGCAAGGGTCGAATCTTCTTGCAGCAGACGCAGTATTTTTCGGTCGAGGCGGTCCATGCGCGCAACAGTCCTTTCGAATTATTTTCTTTGTATAGCGCGATTCCGCACGACGAAAAGAATTTTGTTTCAGGAAATCAGCATTTTCGTTCGATCCTGCAAGACCGGGAGCAATTCCTGCTCGAACCACGGATTGCGCTTCAGCCAGCCGCTGTTGCGCCAGCTCGGATGCGGCAGCGGCAGCACCGCCGGTGACCGGTTGGACAAAAGAGCGTCCCGCCATGCCCGCACCGTTTCGGTCATATTGCCCCGCCTTTCACCCTCCATGTGCCAGGCCTGCGCATATTGGCCGATGACCAGCACCAGTTCGATCTGCGGCATGGCCGCAATCACCTTTTGCCGCCAGAACGGCGCGCATTCGCGGCGCGGCGGCAGATCTGCACCCTTGTCGTCATAGCCGGGAAAGCAGAAACCCATCGGCACGATGGCGAATCGGTCGCGGTCGTAAAAGCTTGCCCTGTCAACGCCGAGCCATGACCGCAGCCGGTCGCCCGAAGCATCGTCGAACGGCAGGCCGCTCTCATGCACCCGAAGCCCGGGCGCCTGCCCGGCGATCAGGATGCGTGCGCTCGACGAAATCACGGCCACAGGCCGCGGCTCGTGCGGCAGCCGATATGCAAGGCCTTTCGCCGGCGCGTCACGACAGATGCGGCAGGAGGCGATCTCCCGCCGCAGGATCTCCAGCGTGGCTTCGTCGCTTCGCTTCATTCCCATCCGACGATCCGCCTGATGAAGCCCAGCGGGCCGTGGAAATCGGAACTCTGGCGCGCATGGTCGCGCACATCGCGCGGCCGCTCGAAAGTTCCGGCCCAGAGGCCCGCTTTGGCAGCCCTCGCCTCGGCCTCCTCCCTGCCATAACCGCCATAGGCGATGGCCATGCCCCGGCGCACCATGGCGGCGTTGATGTCGCCGCCCGTCCCGCTCCGGCAGATGACGAGCAGCCTGTCGTAGCGGTCGCGCCGGCTGCCCTGGCAAAGCGTTCCCGATGCCAGGACCATGCCCTGCAGCGCCTCGCGCGCCGCCCGCCCGCAGGCCCAGGCATGTCCAGCCCGCTCGCAGCTCTGGTGGAGCTCCGGTGCATCGATGCCTTCAAGGCGCAAACGTGCGTCTCCCAAAGTCAGACTGTCGCCATCGGCAGCATGGAAAGCGCCCGCATGCTCAATTTTTGCTGCATCGTTGAACTTGGCGGCGATCAGCGCCAGGAGCGCCAGCAGGGCAAAAGCGGTCACGCCGTCGCGAATCAGGCGCAGGCTCCGTGTCACGCTTTCGCCTCCTTAAAAAACAAATCCTTGGCAAAGATGGCAAACATCTTCTTAAGAATTGCCGGTTAAGCTCTTATCCACCCTGGGATGAAGTTTCAACGTGCACATGAGTACCGGCGTCAGCACATCGACCGACAAGATCATCGTCGACAGGTCGCGCAGCCACCGCAACAAGGCCGTTTCCAAGGCCGTGCGGCAAACGCGCGAACGTCTTCAGTCCGGCCATGCGTCCAATTCCTCCTTCGATCGTGACGTGCTCAAGATGTATGTGGCGTCGATGCTGCAGGGCGCGACGATCATGCCTCTCTTCATCGTCCTCATCACCGCGCTTGGCGTCTATATCACTGAAGATACGCAGTTGCTCTTCTGGGCGCTGCTGACGCTCACCTGTCAAACCGGCAATATCCTGCTTGCGCGACGCGCCCGCCGGCAGGAAATCACCCCGGAGAGCGCCCGCAAATGGCGCCGCCTGCTGCTGCTCGGCCAGTTCCTGCTCGGCTGCTGCTGGGCGGTCTTCGCGCTGCAGGGCTGCGACACCTGCGAACCGTCGAGCTTCATCCTTTATAAGGGTGCGACGCTGCTGATCGCGCTCTCCGTCACGGCAATGTCGAATTTCATGCTGACGCCTGCCGTGCTCGTCGCCTTCACGCCGGCGATCCTGGCGCTTGCCGCCAAGAGCGGCCTGTCCCGCGATCTCCTCGAAATCAGCCTGACGGGGCTCTTCACCAGCACCCTCGTCTTCTTCAACTATATCAGCGACCGGCTGTTCAAGTCGAACCTCAGGATCCTTTCCTACCAGTCGGAGAAGGACGACCTGATCGCCGAGCTGGAAGTGGCAAAATCCATGTCGGACGAGGCCCGCCGCCGCGCCGAAGAGGCAAACCTCGCCAAGTCCCGCTTCCTTGCCTCCATGTCGCACGAGCTCAGGACCCCGCTCAACGCCATCCTCGGCTTCTCCGAGGTGATGTCGGCAGAAGTGATGGGGCCGCTCGCCAATCCGACCTACAAGGAATATGCCGGCGATATCCACCGCTCCGGCCAGCATCTGCTCGATCTCATCAACGAGATCCTCGACCTCTCCCGCATCGAGGCCGGCAAATACGAGCTGAGCGAGGAGGCGATCTCGCTTCTCGATATCACCGAAGATTGCATCGGCATGGTCCAGCTGCGCGCCCGCGCCAAGAACATCGCCATTTCGGATCAATTCGAACGTCAGTTGCCGGCCATCTGGGCGGATGAGAAGTCGATGCGCCAGGTGGTGCTCAACCTTCTCTCCAATGCGGTCAAGTTCACGCCGCAGGGCGGTGAAATCCATGTCAAGGTCGGCTGGACGGCCGGCGGCGGACAGTACATCTCCATCAAGGACAACGGCCCCGGCATTCCGGAAGAGGAAATTCCCGTGGTCCTGTCGGCCTTCGGCCAGGGTTCGATCGCCATCAAGAGCGCCGAACAGGGCACCGGCCTCGGCCTGCCGATCGTCCAGGCGATCCTGGCCAAGCATGACGGACAATTCCTGCTGAAATCGAAGCTGCGCGAGGGCACCGAGGTCATCGCAATCCTGCCCGCCAAACGCGTGCTGCAGAGCCTGCCGGCCGTGGAAGAGGCCCAGGCGGTCGCGCGCAAGCGTAAGAGTTTTGCCTGATTCAGCCAAAAAACAAGTGTTTGCCGAGGACGAAGCCGAGATAGAGGCAGCAGGCGGCGATCATGCAGCTGACCGCGAAGGAGCCGAGATCCTTGGCATGTTTGCCGACGATCGAAATCTCCGGCGAAATCCGGTCGATGACCTCCTCGACGGCGGTATTCATCGCCTCCATCGAAAACAGCCCGAGAAACAGAACCACCGCAACGACGATCTCGCCGGCGGTCGCCCCGACCAGCGCCAGCGTTGCGATCGAAACGACGAAGAAACCGAGTTCCTGGCGGAAGGCTGCCTCTCTCAGAACGCGCAGGAAGCCTGCCCAGGAATAGCTGGCGGCGGCGGTGAAATGCCGAAATCCGGTCTCTTTCGTCACCGCAGGCTTCGTCAAGGCGCCCTCTCCTCTTGCAGACCGGGAAAGGCTTTGCCGCCCCGCTTGATGACCGAATACGCAGATACCGAATCCATCTGGGCGGCGCAAGCGAAGCCGCGCGGGCTCAGTCTTTGCCGCTCACGCCGGCCTGGGCAAAGGTCGCCATGCCGGAATGGCAGGCGGCGGCGGCTTTGACGATGCCGGCGGCGAGCGCTGCCCCGGTGCCTTCGCCGAGCCGCATGCCAAGTGCCAGAAGCGGCGTCTTGCCGAGCATTTCGATCGCGCGCAGATGCCCGGGCTCGGCGGAAACGTGGCCAATCAGGCAATGGTCAAGCGCGGATGGATTGGCGGCTTTGAGGATCGCCGCCGCAGCGGTCGCGACGTAACCGTCGATCAGCACCGGGATACGCTCCATGCGGGCGGCAAGGATGGCGCCGGCCATCGCCGCAATCTCGCGGCCGCCGAGCCGGCGCATGATTTCCAGCGGATCGTCGAGATGATCGCCGTGGAGCTCCACGGCCTTTTCCACCGCCGCGACCTTGCGCTCCAGCATCTCGCCTTCCGAACCGGTGCCTGGTCCGACCCAGTCCCGCGCCGAACCGCCATAGAGCGCATAGTTGATCGCCGCGGCAATCGTCGTATTGCCGATGCCCATTTCCCCGATGCAGAGCAGGTCGGTGCCGCCGGCGATCGCCTCCATGCCGAAGGCCATGGTCGCGGCACAATCGCGCTCGGAAAGCGCTGCCTCCTCGGTAATGTCGCCGGTGGGATAATCGAGCGCCAGATCGAAGACCTTCAGCCCGAGATCATAAGCGACGCAGATCTGATTGATCGCAGCGCCGCCGGCGGCAAAATTCTCGACCATCTGCTGTGTCACGGCCGGCGGAAAGGGCGTGATTCCCTGCCTGGTGACGCCGTGATTGCCGGCGAAGATCGCCACCAGCGGCCGGTTGACGGCAGGGGTGCGGCCCGTCCAGGCGGCAAGCCAGAATGCGATTTCTTCAAGCCGTCCGAGCGCGCCCGGCGGCTTGGTCAGTTGCGCATCACGTTCGCGTGCGGTCACCAGCGCACGGGCATCCGGGCCCGGCAGGTCGCGGAGCAGGGTACGGAAATCGTCGAACGGCAGGCCTGAAACGCTCATCTGTGCGGTTTTCCTATGAATCCGGGTATTCTTGTTTTCACGCAAACCACTTGTTTGCGTCGAGCAAATCAGCTTCTTTGCGGGTCGCAACTCTCTTAAAGCGGGCTGACGGGGCGAACAACAGCAAAAGCGCCGCCGCGACTATAAGCCAGCGCGATAAGCCGAAACCTTGGGCAGAACGAAGCAGAATGAAGATCAAGGACCATGCGGTCGATACCGCCCGCGCCGTCGCCTTCCTCAGCCGCATTCCCATGCCGCAATCGCTGTTCAAAACCTATGACGGCAGGCTCGGCCGGCTGGTGCGCGCCTTTCCCTTCGCCGGCATCGTCATCGGCTTTGTTCCCGCGCTCGCCCTGTTCCTGCCTCTGGGACTGCGCGCCGATCCGCTGATGGCGGCCCTGATCGCGCTTTCCATCCAGGTTGTCGTCACCGGCGCACTGCACGAGGACGGCCTGGCCGATACTGCCGACGGCATCGGCGGCGGCAAGAGCCGCGAGCAGAGCCTCGAGATCATGAAGGACAGCCGGATCGGCACCTATGGCGCGATCGCGTTGATCCTCTCCTTCGCGATCCGCGCGGCAGCACTTGCCGCCATCGCCCGCCATTCCCTGCCGCTTACATCAGTCCTTGCCATTCCCGCCGTCGCAGCGTTGAGCCGCGGCGCCATCGCCTGGCACTGGCAGCGGCTGCCGCCGGCCAAGGCCGATGGCGTCGCCGCCTCGAACGGCCAGCCGGATGAGGGGGCGATGCAGTTTGCCCTCGCCTCGGCCGGCCTCGTCGCAGCGCTTCTGATCTGGCCTGCCTTCGGCCTGCGCCCGCTGGTCGCAAGCCTGCTTGCCTCAGGCATCGCAGCGCTTGCCTTCACCGCCTTCATCCGCCGCAAGCTTGCCGGCCATACCGGCGACACGCTGGGCGCGACGCAGCAAATTTGCGAGATCGCCGCGCTTTGCGCCCTTGCCACAGCTCTTTGAAACTCCGATATGTCCCTCATGCAAACACCCTGCATTCATGTCTGCTCGATCGAGCCCGCCACCGGATTTTGCGCCGGATGCGGCCGGACTCTTCAGGAAATCGGCAACTGGGTGAGCTACTCCGACATCGAGCGGAGACGGGTCATGGCCGTGCTGCCTGCAAGGCTTGTAGGTGCCGCCGCGCTATCGAACGACATGAAAACAGGCCACGCCAGCGGGCCGGAGCGGCCTTTATGATCCGTTTGACCGTCTTCCTCGTCGTGATTGGCATCGGCCTTGCGGTGCTGATCGTCAACAATGACAGCAGCCGGATCCTTGGCCTGCAGAGCGATGACTTCGTCCGCGTCGTCTATCTGCTGCCGATCGCACTGATGCTGTCGGCCGGCATCTGGGCGCGCCGGAGCAGCATCGGTGAAACGATGCGCCAGATGATGATCTGGCTGGTGATCATCCTGGCGCTCGTGACCGTCTATCTCTATCGTCAGGAAGCGCTCGGCGTCGGCAACCGGCTGCTCGCCGGCCTCGTTCCTGGCCGCGCCGTCGTCGTCACCACAAGCGAAGGCGGACAGGAGATCATCCTGCACAAGCTGCTGAACGGCCATTTCGAAGCCGATGTCGCCGTCAACGGCAAGACGATCGAGATGCTCGTAGACACCGGCGCCAGCATGGTGGCGCTGTCCCACGAAGATGCCGAGCGGATCGGCATCGACCTCTCCCGCCTCAGCTATTCTATGACCGTCATGACCGCCAACGGCCGCGGGCGCGCAGCACCCGTCACGCTCGACCAGGTGGCGATCGGCTCGATCGTCCGCAATAATGTCGCAGCCAGCGTCGCCGAGGACGGCCGGCTCGACCAGAGCCTGCTCGGCATGAGCTTCCTGGAAACGCTCGGCTCGCTGCAGATGCAGACCGACGAATTGCGCATGCGCGACTGAGCCGCCGCGGCGATCCGCTGTCGCCGCGGCTTTACGGCAGCGTTCGCATCTGTCACCTTCAGGCGCAACAACAAGACCACAAAGAGCAAAAAGAAACTCCTACTGCATAATTTCATCCTTAAATCGGAATCGATTTAAGGATGAAATTATGCAGTAATTCAAAGTGCTACAGCGTCCTTTGCGCGTCTGAATAGACGCGCGGCGCTGTAGTCTGGTGGCACCCCGCATGCTCGACCGGCCTTCGCCTGCGGCTAAGTCCCTGCCCCATCGGTGCGACAGGAGTTTCGCGATGAATTCACTCTGGCCGATCGTCATCGGCGGCATTTTGCCCGCCATTTTCTGGGGCATCACCGCCATCTTCCAGAAGCAGAGCGCCACGGCCGCCACCGGCTCCGCCGTCTACCTGATCGCCTTCGGCGCCGCCTGCGCGCTGGCCGGCCTGATTGCCGCGCTGATCTGGCGCCCTGCCCCCTGGACCGCCGAAGGCCTTGGTTTTGCCGCCACCGCCGGCGCCTGCTTCGCCGTCGGTACCGGCCTCATCAGCTTCGCGCTCTTCGCCTATAGCGTCCCTGTCTCGAAACTCGCGCCGATCTGGAGCTGCAACGTGCTGGTGACGCTGGCAATCGGTGCCGTGTTTCTCGGCGAAGCTGCCGAGCTCAACATCTTGAAGCTCGTCGCCGGCACCCTCCTCATCATCTCAGGCGCACTTCTCGTCAGCGGCGCCTGAGGGAAAGGGCGCTACACAAACGGCCCCTTCGTCGCCAAAATGCTCCTGCGTTGCAGCAGGTTCCGCTTTGTTGATATCCTGCGTCAAGGCGCCTGCGCGCCCAGCGGAGCTTGAGATGAATCCACGACAGTTGAAGACATTCCTTGCGGTGATCCGGCATAAAAATCTCACCCGCGCCGCCGCTGAGGTCAACCTTGCCCAATCGAGCCTCAGCGACCAGATACAGGCCATGGAGGAAGAGCTTGGCGTGGAACTCTTTCTCCGCTCCCGCCAGGGTGTCGCCCTAACGCCGGCGGGTACGGCGCTAAAGGCCTATGCGGAGGAAATCCTGGCGCTGAATGACGAGGCAAAGGCCGCCGTCTATGCTGCAGCCGGCAGAAGCGAGCAGTCCATCATCCTGGGTACGCTCGAAACCATCGCCGCCGAAAGGTTGGCGCCCTGGCTCTCTCTCTTCCGCAGGCAGAATCCCGGCCTCGGTCTCAAACTCAAGGTCGGTGGTAGCGGCGAGCTGCGTGCACAATTGCAGCATGGTTCGATCGACGTCGCCTTCACCTTCGATCGCGGCGAGCAGGACGAGCGCTTCGCGACGCGCCGCATCTCCATCGAACCGCTGGTGTTGATCACGGGCCGAGATTCGCAGGCCCCGTCATTTGAAAGCCTTGCGGCGCTGAGCATGGCGCCCTTTGTCGCGACCGAAACCGGTTGCGTCTATCGCCACCTGTTCGATACAGCCTTTGCAGAGGCGGGTGTGACTGCGCCGCCCATCGTAACGGAAGTCGATAGCATCGCGACGATCATCCGGCTCGTTGCATCGGGCGCCGGTTACGGCCTCGTCCCGCGTCTTGCAGCCGACCCGGCCGCTGCGCGCAGCGATGTCGTCGAATTGTCTTGGCCGGGCGAACCGCCCACCGCTTCGCTGGTGATGATGTGGCGGCGCCGGCGCGTGCAGCCGCCGGCGCTCGCCCTGCTGTTGCAATCGGCAAGCGACGAACTCTCGCCGGTCAGACCAGCCGATGCCCGCCTTCGACATGCAGGATAGTGCCTGTGGTGAAACCGTTGCCGATCAGGAAGCGGATCGCATCGGCGATATCCTCCGGCTGGCCGACACGTCCGGCCGGCAGGCGCTGCGCCATCGCGTCAAGCGTTGCCTGCTTGGCGTCCCCGGCAACGAAGCTCCAGATCGGCGTATCCACCCATCCCGGCGACACGGCATTGATACGGATCGGTGCCAATTCGACGGCGAGCGCCCTGACCAGGCCTTCAAGCGCCGCATTGACGGCGGCGACCACCGATCCGCGCGCTGCCGGCCGATAGGCCGCGACGCCCGAGGTGTAGGTGATTGATCCTGACGACGGCAGATGGGCGGCGCCGTATTTCGCCAGCAGCAGCGGGCCGTAGAACTTGCTCTCGACCACCCGTTGCGCCGCGGCAAGCTCGATCGACGGCAGCAACTGATAGGCGCCTTCAATATCGGCGGCGGTGCTGACGATGTGGTCGACCGATCCGACGATGCGAAAGAGTGCCGCGACCTCCTCCTCCCGCGATATATCGACAGCGTAGATTCCAAGTTTCGGATCGTCGTCGAGCTGGCGGCACGCTGCCGCAAGCCTCTCTTGACTGCGCCCCGCGATCGTCACAAACGCCCCCTCATCGAGCAGGCGCCTGGCAAGCGCCAAACCCATGCCCGAGCTGCCGCCGACGATCAACACTTTCGCACCTTCGATCTTGATTGCAGTCATCTCACATCTCCATTTGCATGGGAGAGCAGATGCCTCGGATCAGCGCGGAAGAAAAACGGAAGAAACCGATAGCATCATCGGCTTTCCCGATGGTGCTGTTTACGAACCGATCAATTGCGCAGCCGGTAGCCGGTCTTGAAGATCCAGCCGAGTGTGCCGAGGCATATCGCCAGGAACACGGTGATCATCGCCAGGCTGATCGCCGGGTTGACGTCGGCGATCCCGTAAAAACTCCAGCGGAAGCCACTGACGAGATAGAGCACCGGATTGAGATGGCTGACCGCCTGCCAGAAGGGCGGCAGCATATTGACCGAATAGAAGCTGCCGCCGAGGAAGGTCAGCGGCGGTACGACCAGCATGGGAATGAGGTTCAACTGCTCGAAATTGCCTGCCCAGATGCCGATCATGAAGCCGAACAGGCTGAAGGTGACGCCCGTCAGCAGGAAGAACAGGATCATCATGAAGGGATGCTCGATCCTGACGTCGACGAAGAGATTGGCTGTGAGCAGGATGATGAAGCCGATGATCATGCCCTTGGTGGCGGCGGCCCCGACGTAACCGAGCAGGATCTCGGTCATCGCCACCGGCGCGGAGAGGACCTCGTAGATCGTGCCGGTGAATTTCGGAAAATAGATGCCGAAGGAGCCGTTGCTGATGCACTGGCCAAGCAGCGTCAGCATGATCAGGCCCGGCGTGATGAAGGCGCCGTAGGACACGCCCTCTACCTCCTGGATACGCGATCCCACGGCCGCACCGAAGACGATGAAATAGAGCGAGGTCGAGATGACGGGCGAAATGACGCTCTGCAGCAGCGTGCGGCGCGTGCGCGCCATCTCGAAGAAATAGATCGATTTGATCGCCTCGACGTTCATTTGTCTGCTCCTACCAGCGCCACGAAGATGTCTTCGAGCGAACTCTGCCGCGTCGAGAGATCTTTGAAATGGATATTGTTTTCACCCAGCCGGGTCAGCAGCGCCGCAATGCTTTCCTGCTCATTGTCGGCGTCGAAATCATAAGTCAGCCGGCTGCCACCGGCTTCCAGCGTCAACCCGTTGCCGGTAAAACAATCCGGAAGCCGTTCGAGCGGCTCGGTGAGATCGAGGATGAGCTGCTTGCGGCCGAGCTTGGCCATCAAAGCTGCCTTGTCTTCGACAAGCAGCAATTGCCCGCCATTGATCACGCCGACGCGGTCGGCAATTTCCTCGGCCTCCTCGATATAATGGGTGGTCAGGATGATGGTAACACCCGAGGCTCGAAGCTCCTGAACGACATTCCACATGTCCTTGCGCAGCGTCACGTCGACACCGGCTGTGGGTTCATCGAGGAAAAGGATATCCGGCTCATGGGAAAGCGCCTTGGCGATCAGCACACGTCGCTTCATGCCGCCGGAGAGCTGGCGCAGCATGTTGTCCTTCTTGTCCCAGAGCGAAAGCGCGCGCAGCACTTTCTCGATATGGGCGGGATTGGCTTTCTTGCCGTGCAGCCCACGCGAAAAGCTCACCGTATTAAACACAGTCTCGAACTGGTCGGTGGTCAGTTCCTGCGGCACCAAGCCGATCATCCCACGGGTGGCGCGGAAATCCTTGACGACATCGTGGCCGGCGACCAGCACCTTGCCGCCGCTCGGATTGGCAATGCCGCAGATGATCGAAATCAACGTCGTCTTGCCCGCGCCGTTCGGCCCGAGCAGCGCCAGGATCTCACCCTTTTCGACGTCGAGGTTGATGCCTTTCAGGGCCTCGAACCCACTGGCGTAGGTCTTGGTAAGATTCTGAACGGAAATGATGGGGGTCATGCGTTACTCTTGAGGATTATCGAAGTATTTCGGCCCGCTATATAATGCCTTCATGACGCTTTGACATCCTCGGGAACGTGAACACTGCATTCGCGCCTTGCTAACACGGCCCGCAGGCGTCGGATATTTGCGAAAGCCGCTCGTCTTGGTGAAAAGAAAGATAGCCGCCGGTTTTTGATGTCATCATCCGGTGATCTTCGTGCCCGATAAAAGAGCCGAGGCCAGCACCGGCATCCGCCCCGCCGCCCATCCCTTTGCGGAGCCGTCTTCGGGTGTTCTCGTTGCACCCCTTTTCCGCTGCCTCGGCATGTAGTGAAAGTTATTGTTCAGTCACGAAGTGCTTGGAACCGGCCAGCATCCCCTGTTCAGCCGCGTTCGTCTTAGCCGGCCACTGCGCCGGCTTTCTTTTTTGCTAGGTCGAAACCTCAAAGGCGTGAGCGGGCGGGGAGCAGTGCTCCCTCACAATTCGTCATAGTTGAACCAGTCGAAATCCGCAATCTTCCCGCGTCCCGACGTATCGAAGGCAAACACGCCAGCGAAGGCGCCGGTGAAGGAACCGTGTTCGCCGCGCCCGCCCTCGTCGGAAATCATGCCGGCGTCGAGGATCGGGCCGATCGGCTGCCAGGCGCCCTTGCCTTCGGTCTGCCAGAAGAATTGCAGATCGTTCTCGCGAATTTCCATGGCGAGCTGGACACGGCCCTCAGCAGCGATCGCCACACCGCTTTCGGCGGGGAAGCTCAGGCGTCCGTTCGGATAATCGCCATTGCAGGAGAGGATCGTCACGCACCGGCCGAGTGTTTCGTGCAGCGTCACGGCAACGGCATGGAATTTATGCCGGTTGTAATAATGCGTCAGCCCCGCGACCTGCTGATAAGTGTCGGGCGAGAACTCGACCACGGTCTCGGCGCGGAAGCTGTGATGCTCCTGCCGGCGGGCAACCAAAGCCTGCTCGAACCAGGAGCCGATGCTTTCGCGCGCAATCAGCCTGAGATGGCCGGGGCGGTCCGTCAGGTTGAAGATGCGCTCGGGCTCGGGCGTGCGCAGCCATTGGAAATCGGCCGGCAGGGTGTCGCCATCGAAGCTGTATTCGCTGCGCATCGGCTTTTCCGCAGGCACGGCGCCGAAGAGGCCGGGCACATCGACATCGGGCACCGAGGTGCCATTTTCGAGATAGAGCCAGTCATCGTCGCGCCAGACGCATTTCTGCAGGCTCGTCTCTCGCCCCAGCGTGCAGCGCCGCTTCGGCGGTAGAGGCCGGCCGCAGAGATGGGTGTGATAGGCCTCACCGTCCGGCGTCTCGACATATTGGCCGTGCCCTGCCCGCTGCAGCACCGCGCCCGGATGATCCTTGGAGGTGATGAGATGCATGTTCGGATGCATCTCGTAAGGGCCTTCGATGCGGCGCGAGCGCGCCATGGTGACGGCGTGGTCATAGCCGGTACCGCCTTCCGCGGTCGTCAGATAGTACCAGCCATTGCGCTTGAAGAGGTGCGGGCCCTCGACCAGGCCGAGCGGACTGCCGGCGAAAATATTGCGGAGCGGGCCTTTCAGGGCCTTCGTCACCGGGTCCCATTCCTGCAGCAGGATACCGTCGAAGGCCGGCGATTTCGGCGAGCCGCCATAGCTTTCGGTGCGGTGGTTCCACTGCATGTTGAGGAACCACTTGCGGCCGTCATCGTCGTGGAACAGCGAGGGATCGAAGCCGGAGGAATTGACGTACACCGGCTCGGACCATTCGGCCTCGATGGCAGGCGCGGTGACGATATAGTTCGGCGCGTCCTTGAAACTGCCATCGAAGCGCTTGACGTCGGTATAAACAAGCCAGAACTGCCCGTCGGCATAGGAAAGACACGGCGCCCAGATGCCGCAGCTGTCGGGATTGCCGCGCATGTCGAGCTGCGACCGGCGTTCCAGCGGCCGGCGCACCAGCGTCCAGTTCACCAGGTCGCGCGAATGGTGGATCTGCACGCCGGGATACCATTCGAAGGTCGAGGTCGCGATATAATAGTCCGCGCCCACGCGGCAGATCGACGGATCGGGGTTGAACCCGGGCAGGATGGGATTGCGGATCATGATGCGGCCTCCTCCGAGATTGTTGTTGTGGTACGTACGTCAAATGTGGGCGGTTACTTCACCTCCCCACCCTCATTCCTGTGCTCGTCACAGGAACCCAGCCGCCGCGCGTCCGCGCGGCGAAAAGAATCGATTCAGCCCAAGGACTTGGGCTGGCTGGATCTCTGTGACGAGCACAGAGATGAGGGCGGTGTTGCAGCGTGCCGCCCCAAACTCCGGCTCGACCTACCTATTCCCGCTCCGCCGACTTCGCCCAGAGATTGATATCCGCCTCGCGGGCGTAGACGTCGATCTCCGCAAGCTCCTCGGCCGTGAACTCCAGATTATCCAGCGCCTTGACGCAATCGACGATCTGCGATGAGCGGCTGGCGCCGATCAGCGCCGAGGTCACGCGTCCGCCGCGCAGCACCCAGGCGATTGCCATCTGCGCCAGCGTCTGGCCGCGCTTCTCGGCGATGTCGTTGAGCTTCTTGATATTGTCGATGATAGAGGGACGGATGAAGTCGCGCTTCAGAAAATGGTTTTGCGCCGCGCGGCTGTCGTCCGGGATACCGCCGAGATACTTCGTCGTCAGCATGCCCTGGGCGAGCGGCGAGAACACGATCGAGCCCATGCCGACCTCGTCGAGCGCATCGAGCAGCTTGTCATCCTCGACCCAGCGGTTGAGCATCGAATAACTCGGCTGGTGGATCAGACAGGGCGTGCCGAGCTCCTTGAGGATGGCAGCCGCCTCACGCGTACGCTGCGAATTGTAGGAGGAGATGCCGACATAGAGCGCCCGGCCGGAGCGGACGATATGGTCGAGCGCGCCGCAGGTCTCTTCAAGCGGCGTTTCCGGGTCGAAGCGGTGCGAATAGAAGATGTCGACATAGTCGAGGCCCATACGCTTCAGGCTCTGGTCGCAGGAGGCGATCACGTATTTTCGGCTGCCCCACTCGCCATAGGGCCCCGGCCACATGTCGTAGCCGGCCTTGGAGGAGATGATCAGCTCGTCGCGAAGCCCGGAAAATTCGGTGCGCAGGATCTCGCCGAAGTCCGTCTCGGCGCTGCCGGGAGGCGGGCCGTAATTGTTGGCGAGGTCGAAATGGGTGATGCCGAGATCGAAGGCCGTGCGGCACATGTCGATCTTGCGGTCATGCGGTGTGTCGCCGCCGAAATTATGCCAGAGGCCAAGGGAAACGGCCGGCAGCTTCAGGCCGGACCGGCCCGTGCGGTTATATTTCATTTTCGAATAGCGGTCTGCGGCTGGTTGCCAGCTCATGAGACTCTCCTTGCTAAAATATCTCTATTGATGTCCCGCCAGTGCCTGGCAGGAGCTGCCCCTCATCCGGCTGCCGTCACCTTCTCCTTGCAAACGGGGAGAAGCGGTATGCCGCACCCGCTCCCTTAAATCTCGACGCTGCGTTTGGCACGTCCCCTCTCCCCGTTTTTGCGGGGAGAGGGTTAGGGTGAGGGGCAATCCTCAGCACAACGATTCCAACGCTATCCTATCACTTCAACAGCGCCTGCGCCTCCTCGATGCCGAGCGCCGCCGGCTGAGTGCAGGTCGTAGTCAGGTCGATGAAACGCCCCTCCTCGCCCGACTTCAGGATCGAGGTCATGACGTCGACCCCGTGCAGCGTGCGGTCGAGCGAGCAGCGTGCGTCGCGGCCTTCGATCAGCGACATCGCCATGTCGGCAAGGCCGGCCGTGCGGTAGTTGGCGCGCGATCCGTTCGGGTTTTCCTGGTTGATCTTGCCGAACGGATGCTCCCAGGCGTCGAGCGGCTTGATGTCCTTGTCGCGGCCGCTTGCCTCGACCGTGCCGCCGAAGAAGTTCGGATCCGGCACGTAGAGCGAGCCGTCGGTGCCGTAGAGCTCCATATTGGCATGGCGATGCGACCAGACGTCCCAGCTCGCCGACAGCGTCACGGTGGCGCCGCTGACGAATTCGAGCAGCGCCTGGATCGTCGTCGGCGTCTTGACCGGGATGATCTCGCCGTTGCGCGGCTCGCTGGTGATGGTGCGGGTCGGCGACGCCATCGAGGTCATGGCGCCGACGCGTTTCACCGGACCGATCAGGTTGATCAGGTTGGCGATGTAGTAGGGGCCGAGATCGAGGATCGGGCCACCGCCCGGCAGGAAGAAGAAATCCGGGTTCGGATGCCACATCTCCATGCCGGGGCTCATCACGTAGCAGGCGCCCGACGTCACCCGGCCGATGCCGCCGTCATCGATGAACTTGCGGGCGAGCTGATGAGCGCCGCCGAGGAACGTGTCGGGCGCGCAGCCGACCGCCAGGTTCTTTTCCTTCGCGATGCGGCGAAGCTCTTCACCCTCCTCAAGCGAAAGCACCAGCGGCTTTTCGGAATAGACGTGTTTTCCGGCCTCGAGGATCGACTTCGACACCCGGAAATGCGCATCCGGGATCGTCAGGTTGACGACGACGTCGATCTCGTCATTGGCAAGAAGCGCGTCGATCGTCTGCGCTTTAACGCCATATTCCTTGGCGCGCGCCTCGGCGGCCTCGACGTTGATATCGGCGCAGGCCAGCACCTTCAGCCCCTTGAAGAGCGGTGCCAGCGAAAAGTAGGTGGTGGAGATGTTGCCGCATCCGATGATGCCGACGCCAAGTTCCCTGGTCATGATGTGCCTCAATAAGTCTGGAAGGATGCAATCGAACGGCTGATGTTGCGGTCGATATCTTTGGGATTGTCATGTTCGACAACGAAGTGCTTTGCCTTGGTGGCGCGCAGGGCCGCCATCAGTTTGCCCCATTCCACCTTGCCGTGGCCGACATCGGCCCAGCCGTCTTCGTCCTTAGCCTCGCCTGCCGGCGCGATGTCCTTGACATGCACCGCGGTGATGCGCGAGCCAAGCTTCTCGATCCAGGCGAAAGGATCGGCATTGCCGCGAATGACCCAGGCGATGTCGGCTTCCCAGGAAATATCAGGCGCACCCTCGAAGAGGCGCTCGATCGGCAGCGAGCCGTCGGCCAGCTTGACGAATTCGAAATCGTGATTGTGCCAGCCGAATTCGTAGCCGGCTTCCTTGTATGGCTTGCTCATCTCCTGCAGGCGTTTGCCGAAGGCGACCCAGCCGGCGGCGTCGGAGGGGCGCTGCTCAGCGGCCAGATGCGGCGCATAGATCGAATCCATGCCGAGAATCTTGGCAATGTTCAGCGACTTCTGCACGTCCTTCTCCAGGAAATCCGGGCTGAAATGGCCGGTCGCCATGACCAGGCCGTTCTTGTCGAGATCGGCGCGAAGGCTCTTCAGCCCCGCATCGTCGAGATCGGCATAAATGCCGCCGAAGCCTTCGACTTCGGCATAACCCGCCTTGCCGAGCTTTTCGAAAATCGCCGAATAAGGCTGGAAATTACGGGCGCTGTAGAGCTGGTAGCTGAGTTTCGTCATCATATTCTCCTCGGGCCTCGTGCCCATGCTTGGGAAGGATCAATCCGCCGATTGGCAGGAATGCAGGTCGTAGAAGCGGAACTCCGGAAGGGCGCCGCGATCAAGCTGATGTGCCGGGGTAAAGGTGATGCGGCGGCTCTCGCCGGCTGCAAGGTCGAAGGCATTGTCGGAATATTTGCCGTCCGTCTCGGTCTCGATCATCACGAAGAGCGCAAGTCCCCTCGCGGTGACGTTGATATCGATCGCACCACTCTCCCCGACATATTCGTGAGCGACCGTCAGGCCCGACGGCTCCAATTCCAGCGCCTTATAGGTGCCGTTGACATAATGCCCCTCGCCGCCCATGCCGTTCGACGCGGTGAAATGCCAGGCAAGCAGCGTGTCGGCGGGGATGTCGGAAACGTCGATGCTCGCAGCCGTCACCGCGGCATCCGGCGAGCACACGGCTTGCACGTCTTTCAGGTGCAGGCGTTCGCCCTTCATCGTCAGAGCCGAGATGGAAAGATCGATGCTGATATCTTCAAGCGTGTCGTTGACCAGCGAGAAGCGGATCGTCTTGCCGTCCTCGGAAGGAATGGCCGCGACCGCGACCGGCTGGAAGAAGCGCTTGACGAGATAATGCATCGCCTTCCAGCGGCCGCCATAGTCGAGGCTCGACCACGAGGCGACCGGCCATGTGTCGTTGAGCTGCCAGTAGATCGTGCCCATGCAATGCGGTTTGAGCGACCGCCAATATTCCACCGCCGTCTTGATGGCGAGGCCCTGCTGTATCTGGGAAAGATAGACGAAGTTCGGAAAATCCTTGGGGAAACGGAAATAGCGGAACATCGTGCCGGCGATCCGCTCATTGCCGCCGGCATTCTTCTGGTGCAGCTCCATGACGGGGGAAGCAACGTTCATGTCCTTCTCCTCGGCATAGGTCTTGATGACGGGCAGCGAGGTATAGGACTGGAAGCCGAATTCCGAGCAGAAGCGCGGCCGCACCGAACGGTAATTGTTGAACGACTTATTCTCGTGCCAGACCGACCAGTAATGCATGTCGCCGGAGCCGTCGGCATGCCAGGCATCGCCGAAATCGAGATAGCCCGAAGCGGGGCTCGACGGCCACCAGAGAGCGCCGGGCAGCGCCTTCTTCACCGCCTGCTCGATCGTCCGGTTGAGGCGGTCGTAGGAGACGAGATAGCGGTCGCGATCCTTCCGTGATTCCTCGAACCAGGTGAGTGCTCCCACAAGTTCGTTGTCACCGCACCAGAGCGCAATCGAGGGATGCGAAGAAAGCCGGCGCACCTGGTAATCGACCTCGATCGCGACATTGTCGAGGAAGTCCTCGGTCGAGGGATAGAGGTTGCAGGCAAACATGAAGTCCTGCCAGACCATCAGGCCCAGCCGGTCGCATAAATCGTAGAAATGATCCTGCTCGTAAAAGCCGCCGCCCCAGACGCGGATCATGTTCATGTTGGCGGCTACGGCCGATTGCAGGAGATCCTCGGTCTTTTCAGGCGACGACAGCGAAAACAGCGCGTCAGCCGGGATCCAGTTGGCGCCGCGGCAGAAAATCTCACGGCCATTGACCTTGAAGGCGAAGCGGCTGCCTGATGCATCCGGGGTGGTGATCAGCTCGATGGTGCGAAGACCGATCTGCTTCGTCACCTCATCCGTCGGCAATTCGACGGACAGGCTATAGAGCGCCTGCTCGCCGCTGCCGGAAGGCCACCATAGGCGCGGATTGTCGATATGGAAGAGATGGTTGACATGGGTCTCGCCATGGACGCCGACATCGAGGCGCACCCGCTCGCCATCGAGATCGAAATAGACCTGGGCAATGCTCGGCCCCTTGGAATAGAGCGTCGCCGTCACCGTCAGATCGACCGATCCGTCGAAATTATGCGTCTGGCGGGTGACGACATGTTCGATGCGCGCGGTCTCGAGCTTCTTCAGCGCGATCGTGCCGTAAAGGCCGAACGGCGCAATGGCGATATTCCAGTCCCAGCCGAAATGGCATTGCGGCTTGCGCAGCATGTTGCCATCCGGGATCGGCGAATTGCCCGTGCTGTATGGGATGTAGAAGGGCTGCTTCTTCTGCCGCTCGGCCCCGACCGCGATGTTCGAGGCGAAGACGATGCGGATGACATTGTCGGCCGCTTTCAACATGCTGGACACATCGGGCCGGTAGCGGCGGAAGCTGTTATCGGCTTCGAGCGCCAGGAAGCCGTTGACATGGACGCTGGCGACCGTGTCGAGGTAGTCGATATCCAGATACCAGTCGCCATCGACCTCCGGCAGCGCGAAGCTGCGCTCCACCGCCCATTCACGCTCGGCGACCCACTGCACCTTTTCCTCGTTGCGGCCGAAATAGGGATCGGGGATCAGCCCTGCCCGGTGGAGCGCGGTATGCACGTCGCCCGGCAGCATGATCGCAGTGCGAATCTCGCCGTCGACGGAGGCGAGCTGCCACGAACCGGAAAGGTCGATGTTGGAGGGGGGCGTTTGTTGCGTCACGATGTCGTTTCCGATTTCGAAAAGGGTTGTGGTCTTGAAGGAAGGGCAAATGTCACCGTTCGGTGGCCTTCACCTAGTCGTTCGTCAGAGACGTTTCGTTTTTCTCCTCATCCGCCCACCCCGCTCTCCGTCATCCTCGGGCTTGACCCGAGGATCTACACCGCATCCACGTGCGGCAGCGGGCATGGATCCTCGGGTCAAGCCCGAGGATGACGGAGGTCGGGGTTGGCCTTTTCGTCAAACTCGCTCCGGCTAGTGGCCTCAATCCGCAAAATCCCTAGAGACGCAGCTCACTCTCGGCATCGAACACCGAAGCCACCGTCATGTCGAAGCTGAGCTTTACCTTGGCTCCGACGTTGAAGCGGCGCGCGCCGTTGACGCGTACCGACATCGTGTGACCGGCATGTTTCAGCCACAGAAGATTGTCCGCGCCCATCGGCTCCTCGATATCGACGGTGGCATCATGTTCCTCGCCGCCGACATTCTCGTTGACCTTGATATGCTCTGGGCGAACGCCGAGCACCACCTTGCGGCCGGGCTGCAGCGTCTCGCTGGCCTCGTAGGCAGCGAGCGAGAAAATGACGCCGTTGGCGGAAAAGGCAATGCCGTCGCCTGATTTGACCAGTTCGCCCCGCAGGAAATTCATCGACGGCGAGCCGATGAAGCCGGCGACGAAGAGATTGCGCGGCCTGTTGTAGATCGTCGTCGGATCGTCGAGCTGCTGGATGATGCCGCTCTTCATGATCGCGATGCGGTCGGCAAGCGTCAGCGCCTCGATCTGGTCATGGGTGACGTAGATCATCGTATTCTTCAGCGACTGGTGCAGGCGCTTGATTTCGACGCGCAATTCCGAGCGCAGCTTGGCGTCGAGGTTGGACAGCGGCTCGTCGAACAGGAAGACGTCGACATCGCGCACCAGTGCCCGGCCGATCGCCACGCGCTGGCGCTGTCCGCCTGATAGTTCGGCCGGCTTACGCTTCAACAGCGGCTGAATCTGCAGGATTTCGGAGGCACGCGCCACCCGCTTGTCGATCTCGGCCTGCGGCACCTTGGCAACGCGAAGGCCGAAGGACAGGTTCTTCTCGACGGTCATCTGCGGATAGAGCGCATAGGACTGGAACACCATGCCGATGCCGCGGTCCTTCGGCTCTTCCCAGGTGACGTTCTTGCCCTTGATGAAGATCTGCCCTTCAGAGGCATCGAGCAGGCCGGCGATGCAATTCAGCAAGGTCGACTTGCCGCAGCCGGACGAGCCGAGCAGTACCAGGAACTCGCCGTCGTTGATGTCGAGGTTGAGATCTTTCAGCACGCTCACCGCGCCGAAGTTCAGCGACAGATCCTTGATGGAAACGCTTGAGTTGGAGACACTTGAATTCACGTTCATGGGATCAACCCTTCACTGCGCCAGCGGCGATGCCGCGGACGAAAAGTCGTCCCGACACGAAGTAAACGATGAGCGGCACGAGACCGGTGAGGATCGTTGCCGCCATGTTGACGTTGTATTCCTTCACGCCCTGGACGGAATTGACGATGTTGTTGAGCTGCACGGTCATCGGATAGGTATCCGGCCGGGTGAAGACCACGCCGAACAGGAAGTCGTTCCAGATGCCGGTCACCTGCAGGATCATCGCGACGACGAAGATCGGCAGCGACATCGGCAGCATGATCTTCAGGAAGATCTGCCAGAAGCCCGCACCGTCGACACGCGCCGCCTTGAACAATTCTTCCGGCAGCGACACGAAATAATTGCGGAAGAGCAGCGTCAGGATCGGCATGCCGAAGATCGAATGCACGATGACGAGACCCGTCAGCGTGCCGTAGATGCCGATTTCACGCAGGATGATGACGATCGGATAGATCATCACCTGATAGGGAATGAACGCCCCGATGATGAGGATCGAGAAGAACAGCTCTGATCCCTTGAAGCGCCAGTTTGCCAGCGCATAACCGTTCACCGAGGCAATGGCGATCGAGATGATGACCGACGGCACGGTGATGCGCACCGAGTTCCAGAAACCGCGCGACAGGCCGTCGCAGTTCAAGCCTGTGCAGGCCTCCGCCCAGGCCTTCACCCAGGGCTCGAAGGTTATTTCCATCGGTGGCGAGAAGATATTGCCGAGACGGATTTCCGGCATGCCCTTCAGCGAGGTGACGACCATCACATAGAGCGGCAGCAGATAATAGAGCGCCGCGATCGTCAGCGTACCGTAGAGCATGATGTTGCGCGACGACAGCGCCGGGCGCGGCTTCGCGCCGCTCGGGCCTTCGCCGAGTCTCGGTGCGACGGCATCGATACCGGCAACGGTGGTGTTGAGAGTTCCTACATCAGCCACGCTTGCGCCCTCCGCCGAATTCAAGATAGGCCCACGGAACGATGATGATCGCGACGGTGACGAGCATCATGGTCGAGGCAGCAAAGCCCTGCCCCAGGTTCTGCGCCTGGAACATGTAGTCGTAGACATATTTCGCCGGCACTTCCGAAGAAATGCCCGGCCCGCCCGATGTCTGCGCCACCACGAGGTCGTAGACCTTGACGATACCCGAGGCGATGATGACGATCGTCGTAATGAACACCGGCCGCATCATCGGGATCACGATGAAAAGATAGGTCCTCCACATCGGAATGCCGTCGACGCGCGCCGCCTTCCAGATGTCTTCGTCGATGCCGCGCAGGCCGGCCAGCATCAGGCACATGACGAGACCCGTTCCCTGCCACAGCGCCGCGATCAGAATGCCGTAGATGACGATTTCAGGCGTATAGAGCGGATTGAAGGTGAAGCTCGTCCAGCCCATCGAACGCACGACTGACTGAATGCCGAAATCGGGGTTCAGAACCCATTGCCAGACGAGGCCCGTCACGATGAAGGACAGCGCGAAGGGATAGAGGAAGATGGTGCGGAATGTGTTTTCGAAACGGATCTTCTGGTCCATCAGCGCGGCGAGCATAAAACCGATGACCAGGCTGAAGACCAGCGAGAGCACGCCGTAGAGAGCCAGGTTCTCGATGGCCGTCACCCAGCGGGGTGCCGCCCAGAGTCGCTCGTACTGATCGATGCCGACAAAGCTCAACCGCGGAAGCAGCTTGGAATTGGTGAAGGAATAAAAGACCGTCCAGAACGTGCCGCCGACAAAGATCACCAGCGCTGTCAGGATCATCGGGATGGACGCAATCTTGGCATTCAGATTGCGCAGTAACTTGATTGGCCGGCCTGCTTGCGCTTGACCCGTCATGAACACTTCTCCTCAATTCGCAGCTGCGACCCGTAACGGAACGGGTTGGCAGCGTCTGCCATCCTGTCCCGGGATTCGCCGGAATGCCGGAGACACGCCGCCGGCCGGACCATTCGTCCGGCCGGCGGCGTGTCTACCGATCAGTCAGCCGAAGCGATGATTTTGGCGAAACGCTTCTGAGCGTCCTCCGGCGTCATCGACGGGTTGGCGAAGAATTCGGAGAAGAGGTCTTCCTTCTGCTTCTGGCTGTCGGCCGAAAGCAGCTGGTCGGTACCTTGGATCACGTTGCCCTTGGCGAGGATGTCGAGACCCTTCTTCATGCAGTCGTTGGCGGCGGCGAGATCGACATCGCCGCGAACCGGCAGCGAGCCCTTTTTCAGGTTGAAGGCAACCTGGGTCTTGGGATCGAGCAGGGTCTTGGCGAGCACGGCCTGCGCCTTGGATTTTTCCTCGTCCTTCAGCAGCGGGAAGTAGAAGGCATCGCCGCCGGTCGAGATGATCTCGTTCACGCCGAGGCCCGGCAGGCAGGTGTAGTCGGTGCCGGCCTTCTGACCGGCGAGTGCGAATTCACCCTGCGCCCAGTCGCCCATGATCTGACCGCCGGCCTTGCCTGTGATGACGAGGTTGGTGGCCTGGTTCCAGTCCTGGACGTTGCTGCCTTTGGCCATACGCCGCGCATCGTCGGCGGCCTTGAACACCTTGGCGATTTCAGGACCGGCGGCAACTTCCGCATCCTTGTCCTTGAAAACCTTGTTGAAGGTATCCTTGCCGGCAACCGCGACCATCAGCACGTCGAAGGCGCCTGTCGCCTGCCACGGCTGGCCGCCGACGGCGAGCGGAATGATGCCGGCCTTTTCGAGAGCCGGAGCGGCGGCGACGAACTCGTCCCAGTTCTTCGGAACCTCGACGCCGGCCTTCTTGAAGGCGGCATTCGACAGCCACAGCCACTGCCAGGAGTGGATGTTGACCGGAGCGCAATAGATCTTGCCGTCGATCGTGCAGGAATCGAGCAGGCTCGCCGGGCGGATGATGTCCTTCCAGTGCTCGGCGGTCGCCACGTCGGTCAGATCGCGCATCAGGCCAGCCTGAACGAGTTCCTCAGCCTGGCGGCCGTGGTTGAACTGGGTGGCGCCCATCGGGTCGCCGCCGGTGATGCGGCTGATCATAATCGGACGGGCGGTGCCGCCGGAGCCGGCGATGGCGCCGTCGACCCAGTGGTTGCCGGTGGCGTCGAATGCCTTTGCCAGCTCGGCGACGGCAGCCGATTCGCCGCCTGAAGTCCACCAATGCGTGACTTCGAGATCGGTAGCATTGGCGGCGCCGAACGGAAGCGCGACCGAAGCGGCAAGCACGGCCGCCATAATACGAATTTTCATGAGTTTTCCTCCCTCACTGAAACGTTGCCGGAAAAACTTAGATCAATCGATTTCCGCACGCAACCGCCCGCCTTCAAATTTTTCCTCGACAACGGGATTTACTACTTGTGCCTGTTTCCTGTCGGCCCGGCTCTCCCCTCCGAACCGGCATTCGGTCACACGATCTCGCAGATGCACTTTCTCTTTATAATATTGAAAATATACATAAAAGTCTCGAAATTCGTTTTCAACTCCGCCGTATACTTTTCGCAAACGCAAAAAAGCAGGGCATGAGCCGTAGATTCAACCTGTGCACACAATGCTGCAAAGCACATAGGAAAAAGCCCTCGACATTTCTACTGTATCGTTACAGATTGCGTTTCTTAGGGAGGCGCGATTTTGGCGGGCGGCGGGCTTACGGCGCCTGAAAAAGCCTCTATAAGCGACACCAATTCGCGCGAGGCAGGCCTACAGGGATGGAAAACAAGGGAAATTTCGGGCAGGCGGCATCGCCAACGGCGCGCGAGCGCCCGACGTTGAAGACGATCGCCTTCATGACCGGCCTCGGCGTGACGACAGTATCGCGCGCCTTAAAGGATGCGCCCGACATCGGGGCGGAAACCAAAGAGCGGGTGCGCATGGTCGCCCGCCAGCTCGGTTACCAGCCGAACAGGGCCGGCGTGCGCCTGCGCACCGGCAAGACCAACGTCATCGCCCTCGTCCTCAGCATCGACGAGGAGATCATGGGCTTTTCGAGCCAGATGGTCTTCGGCATCTCCGAGGTCCTGTCCGGCACGCCCTATCATATCGTCGTCACGCCGCATTCCCACAGCAAGGATCCGATGCTGCCGGTGCGCTACATCCTTGACACCGGCTCGGCCGACGGCGTCATCATCTCGCGCATCGAACCGGACGATCCGCGCGTGCGGCTGTTGACCGAGCGCGGCATGCCCTTCGCCACCCATGGGCGCACCGACGCCGGTCTCACGCACCCTTTCCACGACTTCAACAACGAAGCCTTCGCCCACCAGGCGGTGGAACGGCTCGTCAAACGCGGCCGGCGGCGCATCGCCCTGCTGCAGCCGCCGAGCAAGCTCACCTATTACGCCCATATCCGCATCGGCTTCCAGACCGGCCTGCATGATTACGGCGCCGAGGAAGTGCCGCTGCGCGTCAACAGCGACGCGCCCCTCGCCGACATTCGCGACGTCGTCGAGGTGATGATGCGCTCACCCAATGCCCCTGATGGCATCGTCTGTTCGGCCGGCAGCGCAGCGATCGCCGTCAATGCCGGTATCGAGGCTGCCGGCAAGGCGCTCGGCCGCGATCTCGATATGGTGTCGAAGCAATCGGTGCCGATCCTCAACTGGATCCGCCCCGAGATTATCACCGTCCAGGAAGACGTGCGCCAGGCCGGCCGCGAAATGGCCAAAGCCGTCATTGCCCGCATCGACGGCGTCGAACCGGAGCTGCTGCAGAGCATCAGCCAGCCGATCTGGCCTGAGGGCGGCAGGTAAGGCGGATTAAGACGCGCGACCCGTCGGGTTGGTGGCTCAAATCGGTTCCAGCGACGTAGTGAGCTCAGCTCTCCCCCAACTCACCGCGCCAATCGCAAGCGGGGCATCGGCTCGAAAAAGCCAAGATTGCTCGCCATCTCAAAGCGAGTGACGGGGAGATCGACAGCATGCAAGAAAGCGGCGTGCCCTATTTCAGCCAATGGGAAACACCGGGCATGACGCTGCCGGTGCTTGCCGAGGGGTCGCAGGCCTTGCTCGGCGATCCGCTCTGGCAACACTCGGGAGCCGGCACGATCGAGGAATATGCGCGCTGGGCGGTCAATGTCTGCGGCATGGCCTGCCTGAAGATGATCCTTGCCGCCCGCGGTGAGATCCATCCGACCCTCCAGCTTGCCCGCGCCTGCACTAGATATGGCGGTTATGTCGTCAACGAGATCGATGCCTCGATCAAGGGGCTGATCTACGCGCCCTTCGTCCGCTTCGCTGCCGACCGATTCGCGCTGAGCGCGGAGACCATCACAGGCGTCGAGACATATGCCATTCCAGAGCTTCTATCGAAGCGGCGCTTCTTCATCGCCTCGGTGCATTCGGGCATCCGCTGGCCGCAGCGCCAGCCGCCATCGAAGGGCGGCCATCTGGTGCTGGTCACGGCGGCGAGCGACGAGGCGATCCGCTTCCACAACCCGTCTGGCCATGACGAGGCGAGCCAGGCTGATGTGACGCTGCCGCTCGCCGTCTTCGACCGCTTCTTCGCCAATCGCGGCATATCTGTCGACACCTGACCTTTTCAACACCAGATCGCTTCGGAGGCTTGCATGACCCCTTCCCCAAACAGGCTGCGCATCGCCGTGCTCTTCGGCGGCCGCTCGGCCGAGCATGAGGTTTCCATCCTTTCGGCGACCAATGTCATGGGCGCGCTCGTGCCCGAGAAATATGACGCCATCCCTGTTTTCATCACCCGCGGGGGACAATGGCTGCTGAGCAATTTCGAGGACGGCATACTGGCAACACCGTCATCAGGCGTCGAAATCTGCCTCGTGCCGGGCGGACGCGGCCGGATGCTGGCGATCCCGGCCCATGGCGCGGCCCACGAATTGCCGGGGATCGACATCCTGTTTCCCGTGCTGCACGGCCTGCATGGCGAAGATGGATCGGTGCAGGGCCTGGCGGAGGTGGCGCGCGTTCCACTCGCCGGCTGCGGCATTCTCGGTTCGGCCGCAGCGCTCGACAAGGACATCGCCAAGCGCCTGCTGAAGGCAGCAGGCCTGCCGGTGGCGCGCTCGGTGACAATGCGTGAGGATGCTGTCCCCTCGCTGGCAGCCCTCGAAAGCGAGCTTGGACTGCCGCTCTTCATCAAGCCGGCGCGGCAGGGATCGTCGGTCGGTGTCGCCAAGGTTCATGCCAGCCAGGAATTCGCACCCGCCCTTGCCGAGGCCTTCCGCCACGATCGTATACTGCTCGCCGAGGAGTTCGTTGCCGGCCGCGAGATCGAATTCAGCGTGCTGGAGGATAGGGCAGGCGAACTTTTCGTCTCCCGGCCGGGCGAGATCGTGCCGGCCGAAAGTCACGGCTTCTACAGTTACGATGCCAAATACGTCGACGAGAAGGGCGCGGCGCTGAAAGTCCCGGCCGAACTGCCTGAGGAGGTCGAGGCTGCCATGCGCGACATGGCCGCAAGCGCTTTCCGGGCGGTCGGCTGCGACGGCATGGCCCGCGTCGACTTTTTTCTGATGGACGACATGCGGTTCCTCGTCAACGAGATCAACACCATCCCCGGCTTCACCGATATCAGCATGTATTCTAAGGCGATGGCGGCAAGCGGCGTCGGTTACGCCGAAATCATCGACAGGCTGGTGGAGCACGGCCTGGCGCGCGCCGGCCGGACCTGAGCATGAACAGGTCAGTCCTGATTTCAGGATGTTCCGGCGGCGGAAAATCGACGCTGCTGGCCGAACTCGGCCGTCGCGGTCATGCAGTCGTCGAAGAGCCCGGCCGGCGGATCGTCAGGCAAGAGCTCGAAAGCGACGGCGCAGCCCTGCCCTGGATCGATATGGCGGCCTTCGCACGCCGCGCCATCGAGATGGCGATCGCCGACCACGCAGCCGCACGCGGCCGGCCCGGCTGGACATTTTTCGACCGAGGGCTGATCGATGCCGCGGCAGCGCTTCAACACCTGACCGGAGAACCGGTCCTGGACAGGTTAAGCGCCCTCCACCGCTATAACAGCAGCGTTTTTCTCACCCCGCCATGGCCGGAAATCTATGTCACCGACCCCGAACGACGCCATGGTTTCGACGAGGCGGTTGCCGAATATGGCCGGCTTGCAGCCATCTACCCGGCGCTCGGCTACGACGTCGTCACGCTGCCGAAAATCGCGGTCGCCGACCGGGCGGATTTCATTCTCGATAGCCTTGTAGCGCAGTAGCCGGCTCTCGCTGCCTTCTCAACGGGAGCCTCAGTGCCTGCGAAAGACGCACCACTGAAACGACTGCCGGCCGCCGCTGGGTGTCGTGTGCTCCTCGCGCCAGTCACGTTGAAGCGTGAACGCGGAGGAGAATTCACGCGTAAGAGCGGCCGCGTCGTAACGCTGGACCGGCAAGCCGCTGCACCGTTCCGGCCCGTCAGGCGCGAAGGTCGCGATGATCACGGCGCTGCCCGGCACCGTGCCGGTTTCGAGGGCGCGGCGATAAGCCAGCCGCTGCTCGGGTTCGGTGAGGAAATGAAAGACGGCACGGTCGTGCCACACATCGTACCGACACCCCGGTCGCCACGCAGTGACATCATCGACCACCCAGGCAACGCGGACGTCCCCCAGCCGTGCTTTGGCGAGGTCGAGCGCCGGCGCGGCGATATCAAGTACGGTGAGATCGGACCACCCGCGCTCGACAAGCCGATCGACAAGGCTCGATGCGCCACCGCCCACATCGATCAGCGAGGCCGTGACCGGCAATCGCAGCTCATCAAGCGCCCGCAGGGAAGGCTCAGGCGCCGGCTGATACCAGCTGACGCTGTCGGGCGCTTTCGTGCGATAGACCTCGTCCCAGTGCTGCCGCTTTGCGTCCGTCATCCGCCACCCCCATTTTTGCGGCACCGATCCTGGCCGATCAACATAAGGATTGAGCCGTCTGCACAGCCGCGGCGCCCGGTGAGTGTACATGTTTTCAGGCAGCGAGATGACGATAAACGAGATCCCCAGGATCGGTTCGAGGAGCCGTCAGATCAAGACGCCCGCCCAACCGTTGCGCGACGGCAATCGAGGCGGCGTTGCCGGGGGCGATATAGCTGACGAGCGACGGCAGGCTGAGCGTCGCAAAGGCCCAGTCCCGCAACGCCATGGCCGCCTCGGTCGCATAACCTCTGCCTTCATGGCCCTCATAGACCAACCAGCCCAGCTCCTTTTCCGGAAAGAGCGGCCCGTGATTGATGCCGACCTGGCCGACGCATTCGCCGGTCTCGGCAAGATCGATCATCAGCGCCCCGTGCCCGAAAAGCTGCCAGAGCGCCACGTCGTGACAGAACATTCCCCAGGCCGCGCGCCGATCGAACGGCCCGCCCATTCGGACCGACCGCGGTGAAGCCATGAGTTCCGCATATGCGGCGAAATCATCCATCTCGGGCAAGCGAAGCCTCAGACGCTCGGTTTGGATGATCATTGCGCCCGTTTCTGACATGTTGTCGCCTTCTGCCGGCTGAACGAGGAAAAAGGGGATCAGAAGTATCGCACCTCTTCGGCTTCGATGCTCAACGGGTTCTTGCCGCGTTTCGAAAGCCACGAATAGACCGGGGGGACGCGATCGGCAATCGACTCCACGTGGATATCGATCAGGCAAGGGCCATCGGCATAGCGAAACGCTTCCGCAAGAGCATAATCCAGTTCGCCGGCATCGGTGGCGGTCCAGGCCTTGAGGCCGAATGCTTCTGCAATCGCCTGGCCTTTCGGGGGCATGAAATCAACGCCAAAGCACTGATTATGTCCCTTCAGGCGATGCAGGCCTTTGATCCAGCCGAAGGTGCCGTTGTTGAACAGGAGCAGAATTGCGGGAACCTGCAGGCGAACCAGCGTTTCGAGTTCGCCGACGGTCATGCCGAAGGAGCCGTCGCCGAACATGCCGATCGGCCGACGCTCCTTGTCGGCGAACCAGGCACCGACGGTGGCCGGCAATGCCGACCCCAGCCCGCCGAATGCGCGCGGGATTGCAATGCGTGTCCGCCGGTCCTTCAATTTCAGGAAGCGCGTCATATGCGGCGTCGGCGTCCCCGCATCCGAATAGATGTGGGCCGGCTTGCCATAAACCTCCAATGCCTCGTTGAAGCAACGCACGGCACGCTCCGGCCGCAGCGGCGATGCTTCGGAAGTCAGCAATGCTTCGGCATTCTCCCAGAACGAAGCGCGTAAACCGTTGAGTTCGTCCACCCAGGCCTGGGTTTGCGACCCGTCCCCGCTGTCGCCGGCAAGCTCGATCATCCGGCGCAGGACGAGCTTCGCATCGCCGGTTACGGACAATACGTTCTCGTAATTGTTGGCCATGATTTCCGGATCGATGTCGATCTGGGCGACACGCTTGTTCAACGTGATCTTCGGGAATGTCCACCCGATGGTCACCACCGATCCCATCTTGGAACCGACGAACAGGACGAAATCGGCATGTTCGAGCGCCCAGTTGGCATGCGGATGGAAGCCGTTATCGCCAATGACACCGACAGCCAGACGGTGATCGTCGGGCATCGTGCCCTGCCCCGTCATCGTCGTGCAAACCGGAATGTTCAGCGCTTCGGCCAATTCCGTGACCTCCGGCCCGGCGCAGGAACGGTTCACGCCGCCGCCCGAAACGATCAGCGGCTTCTTGCTGGTCCGAAGCAGCGACAGCAGAATGTCGAACTTGCCCGATTCCGGGAGTGTCGGAAAAGCCGGGAATTGCCTGCATTCCGCTTCCACATGCAAGGATATGCGCGCCGGATCGACGTCCGCCATCAACATGTCCTCGGGAATTTGCAGGTGTACCGCGCCCGGCTTGCCCGAGCACGCCACGCGAAATGCACGGCGGATGATTTCGGGCAGTTTTTCGGCCGATTTCACCTGTACCGACATCTTCGTGATCGGATCGAAAAGCCGGGCGCAATCGAGTTCCGTCAGAACGCCCCTGCCCTCTCCCGGCAACGGAATATCGATCGTCAGAAGGATGACGGGCACGGAAGACGAGTTCGATTCCGCGACCGGCGGCAGGGAATACATTGCGCCTGCACCCGACGGGCATTCGAAAACGCCGGGCTTTGTGGTGAACCGGCCATAGGCGTCCGCCATATATCCGGCCGACCGCTCATCGCGCGCCATGACGTGCCGGATTTGATCCTCATGGTCCTGCAACGCTTCGTAGAAAGGCACGTTTGTATCGCCGGGCACGCCAAACACGACCTCGACACCATAGCCGATCAGCATTTTGACCAGAATATCGGCACCACGCATTGTATTCTCCTTGATATTTTCCGGGCACTCGACGAGCACCGCGAAACGTCGATGATTGGATGAGAAAGGCTGCGTCAGGAACCGACCCTGATCGTGGCGACGCGCTCCCGAAGGGCCGCCAGGATGCTCGGCGCGACGATGCGTGAAGTCTTCGGATTGGCCGACGGAAGATTGCGACTCTCCATCGTCAGGCCGATTTCGTCGGCCTCGATGGTCAAAAGGTGGATGGCACCGGGAATGTCGGGATCCATCCACAATTCGATGACGGTTCTATCGAAGCCGATGCCGGCCAGGCTGATCGAGACGGCAACGTTGAGATGCCGCGGAAAATGACGCGCCGCATCGGTGGCCATGCCGTTGAAGACGCATACCGGCTTTTCGGGCCGCCGCTGGCGAAAATCCAAGCCCTGCTCCAGGACATAGGGCTCGCTGGCGAGGGTCTCCGGCTTGACCCTTGCCTTGAGGTGTACGCTGCGGATCGTTCCCTCTTTCGCTGAACGCAGAATATCCAGCCCCGGCATTGCGCCGGAAGCGATCTGTATTCGAGCTCCATGCCGGGCCGCGATCTGCTCCAGGTCGGGCACGGCGAGAAAACCGCCGGCACTGACGCAGATGAGGTCCTTACCGTGCGGAAGGACCGCGTCCACGATCTGAGGGATAGCGGCGCCGGTTGCGGCCTCAACGACGAGGTCGCAATGGCCGGCGAGCTCGTTCAGCGGCACCACCGGCACGCTGGCGTCCAGGGTCGCGAGATGAGCACGCGCCTTTTCCAAATCTCGGGCGCTGACAGCGGCAAGACCGATACCCGGAATCGCACCCTTCACGAGGGCGGCGGCAACTGCGCGTCCGGAACTTCCGAAGCCGGCAAGCCCAATTCGAACAACATTCGTTTCCACTATTTGAATCTCCTTGCAGAAAAAGCCGCGACGTCGGCCGGCACCCTGGCGCCCGAAACGAGATCCGCGACGATGCGCCCGGTAATCGGCCCGCTGGCAAAGCCAACGTGACCATGTCCGAAGGCGTATAAGATGTCCGGCGAGCCGCTGGACGGCCCGATGACGGGAAGACCATCGGGCGTCGAAGGTCGATGCCCCATCCAGCGATTGACCGTCCACTCATCAGGAGAGTTCAAGGCGGGATAAGTTTTGCGGGCGTGCTCGATCAGGATATCGAGCCGTTGCCAGTTGGCGGGCGCTTGCGTGCATGCCAGTTCGACCTGCCCCGACAGGCGCAGCCCGCGTAAGGTCTGCGTATTGGCCATCCGGCCGTCGCTTGGCATGACCGGATGGCAAGGGCCGTTTTTGGTGCCCTCGATTTCAGCGTGGTAACCCCGTTCGGATTCGAGCGGGATCCGGTCGCCGGCCTGCCTGGCAAGCGCTTTCGACCAGATTCCGGCCGCGATTACGACGCGGTCGCATGCGATCGTCTCTCCCGTGTCCATCTCGACCGTGACGGCCTGATCTTCTGCGGATGCGATGCGCTTGCAGACGCCCTGAACCGACAATGCGCCACGTTCCACGGCAACGTCCACGAGGCGTCCGACATAGGCAGCCGGATCGACACAGTGGGAGCCGTCTTCCACCAGAAGACCAAGGGCATAGCGGTCGGCGAGATTGACTTCCCTCTCGCGTAGCGCCTCCCGATCGAGTTCCGTCCACCTTACCCCGGCCATGCAGCGCAGCCGCCAAGCAAGGCCGTCAGCCTCCAGAGCCTGTCTGTCAGGATAGACGTAGAGGACGCCGTCGTTGCGAATAAGCTCCGGCCGGCCGATCTCGGCAGCAAGTTCGGCATGGCGCCTGGGGCTGTCGCCCAGCAGGCCTGCCAGCGCCATCGCCGTCTTCTCGACCTTCGCATCGGTTGCCCCGGCCATGAGAAACCTTAGAATCCAGGGCATCAGCGGCACGATATGGCGCCAACGAATGACCAGGGGACCGCGCGCATCGAGCAGATATCCCGGAACGCGACGCCAAAGACCCGGCATGGACATGGGCACGACCGAGGCCGGACTTATCCAGCATCCATGGCCATAGCTAGCCGACTGCGGGCCGCCGGGCGCCCCGGGCTCCACGATCGTCACGTCGTGGCCATCGCGGATCAGCTCAAGCGCGCAGCACGCTCCGACAATACCTGCACCGATAACTGCGACGCGCATGCCACTCTCCAGATCAGTAGTAGTTGCGGGGGTTTGCAGCGAGATGGAACGTGTTGATGAGCGTATTGATATCGAAGACCGGCAGGCCTGATTCCTCGGCCACGAAGGACGAGAATGGGCACATATTCGTGCATTCGAAGAGGATCGCGCCGGGATTCGGACATGTCGCCATGAACTCGCGCGTCATCTCCAGCATCTCTTCCTTCAGGACGCTGAAGTCTAGCGTTCGCCGCCCGATGATGTAGGTGGCGGGGAACTCGGCATCCGCCTTCATGCCCTGGATTTGGACGGGAATGTCGTCCATGGACCAGCCGACACCCTTGAAATGGTCGTCGTTCATATGGCTGCTCCGCTCGGTGAAGACCCCGATGATCTTGCCCGGCGGCAACATGGCGTTGATGATCGGCGCCTGCATCAGTGCCGATGTGAAGACCGGGATGTTGACGGCGGATGCGATTTTCTTCTGAAACGGCCCCAGGAAGCCGCAGCTTGTCGTGATTGCCCGCACGCCTTCGGCTTCAAGCTCCTGCGCTGCCGTGATGAACGGCGCGATCAGATCCTCATCGGGATGATCGCCCATGATCCTGGTGGCGAAAGCGCCCTTCACGGTCTTGTAGCGGACCGGGAAATCATAGGAATAGGCGTTGCCTATGTCCCCCCTCGGACGGGGAAACGCGGTGTCCAGCATCAGGACGCCAATCTCCTGGCCGTAATTGGTAAATCCGCCCTTCAAAATCATGATCTTCTCCATTTTTCGGCAACAGACATCCCTCGCGGCAGATTTGCTGCTGCGCCATGAACGACCGCGGTGATTGCCCTTCAGTTGCTGTTTTTTGCGCGATGAAAGTGGGACAGGAACGACCGCGTCGCTTCCTGCCTGGGATTGTCTATGACGTCTTTCGCAGGTCCATCCTCGACCACGACGCCGTCCCGCATGAAGACGAGCCGATCTGCGACCTCCCGGGCAAAAGCGATCTCATGCGTGACAACGACCATGGTCATGCCTTCGGAGGCGAGATTCTGCATCGTATTCAGGACCTCGCCCACCAGTTCAGGGTCGAGGGCGGATGTCGCTTCGTCGAACAGCATGACTTCCGGCTGCATGGCCAGGGCCCTGGCGATCGCCACCCGCTGTTTCTGCCCGCCCGACAACGTATGCGGCATCTGGCCGGCCCGGTCGACGAGGCCGACCTTTGCCAGTTGCGATCTCGCCAGCTCTTCGGCCGCGCCGCGGTTGAGTTTCCTGACCTGGATCGGAGCTTCCATGACGTTTTCCAGCACGCTCATATGCGGAAACAGGTTGAAATGCTGAAACACCATGCCCGTGCGGCTGCGGAAGCTTGCCAGCTCGCGGTCTTTCGGAGGCTTTTCCTGCGCGTCGAACGAAAAACGCGTATCTCCAACCCGCAGCGTTCCCTTGTCCGGTATCGTCAGAAGATTCATGCAGCGCAGCAGCGTCGATTTTCCCGAGCCGGATGGGCCGATCATGGCAACGACTTCGCCGGTGGCGACGTTAAGATTGATGTCCTTCAATACTTCGAGCGGGCCGTAGCTTTTCTTGAGGCCGGCAATTTCGATTTTCGGTTCGACGAGATCGGTCATTAGCGGACTCCGAATTTCTTCTCGCGATGACGCACATAGATCGTCAGAGGAAATAGGATAGCGAAGTACGCCACAGCGACCGCCGTGTAAGTCTCGAGAGGACGAAAACTGTCGTGAGCGACCATCTGGCTCTGATACACGAGGTCCGGAACAGCAAGAACCGACACCAGCGACGTGTTCTTGAACTGGATGATCGACTGGTTCATGAGCGCCGGTGCCATGCGTTTCAGGGCCTGCGGCAGAACGATTCGCCGCATGATCTGTCCCTTCAGCATTCCGAGCGCCGCAGACGCTTCCGATTGCCCCGGGTCAATCGAGACGATGCCGCCGCGGATAATTTCCGCGTAGAAGGAGCCGCCGTAGCATGACAGCGCCACGAGCGACGCCGTGAGCGGCGTCATCTCGATCCCGGCCAAAATCGGCAGCGCATAATAAAACCAGATGAGCTGAACGATGAGGGGCGTACAGCGAAAGACTTCGATCAGCGCGACCGAAACGAAACGTATGGCCCACAACCGCGAGATGCTTCCAAGGCCGGTAACCAGACCAAAAATCATGCCCAGGACGATGATGGCTGCCGTGATGGCGCAGGTGATCATCACCCCATCGAGCAAAATGCCCCGATAAGACCAGATAATCGAAAAGTCCCAGTTATACATACATCGACCGCCGCATTTCTCTTGCGAGCGATATCGGCCGGATAAAGCCGACGCTCAGGTAGAATGCTGTCAGGAGAAGGAGCCATTGACGGCTGGGATGCAGCCTTTCCGCACGATTGTCGGAAAGGCTGCTTGGAGCGTCAGATGGTCAATCCCTTGGGGAAGTCGCTTTCCTTCACTCCAACGAGATCCAGATTGCGGATGACGCTCTTTTGAACGAAGCCGTTTTCGCGATATTTGGTGATCCAATCATCGACAAATTTCGACCAGGACTTATCCTCTTCGCGGCGAAAGCCGGCATTGGATGTCGTGGCGTCGATCGGGGTCGGAACGATCAGCTTTCCGATCGATGGGTTCTTGGCCAGAAGCGGCAACGCGTTGACAACGACGAGGCATTGCGCATCGGCACGGCCGGCCTGCAAGGCCGCGGTTCCGTCACTGACAGTCTTCAGCCGCAGGATCTGCGCATTGGGCGCGTTGCGCGTCGCCGCGCTGTCCTGCGCAGAGCCGGCATCGACCGCAATGCGGACTTCCGGCTTGTTGAAATCCTCCCAGGTTTCACCCTGCAGCTTCTTGTTGGCGACGAGAGTAAAGGCGTTTTTGAAGATGGGGCCGGAAAAATCGATGACTTCGGCGCGCTGAGGCGTCGGATTGAGGCCGAAGAAGACATCGATCTTGTCCGCCTGAAGATCAAGGACCGAATTGCCCCAAGTCGTCTCGACGATCGAAAGCTTGATACCCAGATCGCTGGCCAATTGCTGCGCGATATCGACATAGAAGCCGCGCCACTGGCCGTCCGTCAGGGCCTTCTGGTATCCAGGCACGCCGTCAGGTATGCCGCCAATGCGCAGGACGCCCGAAGACTTGATGCGGTCGAGCGAACTCTTGCCCTGAGCCCTTGCCGCCGACGCAATGACGGCCGGCGAAGCGAGAGCGACGGCGAAACCGCCAAGCACCATGTTAAATACTCTACGTTTGATCATTGCGTTCCCCTTTTGTCGTCTTGTGTGCAGCAATCCCTGTGGCGGATTGCAGGATGAGCGATACAGAGGGGAAATCGCGCAATTATGCGCCTGGCGGATTGGCACTCCGCTTCTGACTGTATGACTGAGTTCCCCACCGCGCGTTGGCCGGCGGTTGTCTATATTGGCTTGGAAACATCATTGCGCAGTTGACTTGAGAACAAAAGCATTGAAAATTTTCCCTATCATGACTTTTACTCATGCTTGGAATTGTTCGGCAAAGGGTGAAATTTTCCTATGAGACGCCTTCTGCCGTCCCTTTCCGCATTGCATGCCTTCGAGGCCGCCGCCAGATATCTGAGCTTTACGAGGGCGGCCGAGGAACTCGGCATCACCCAAAGCGGGATAAGCCGACAGATCAAGAATCTGGAAGAATTTCTCGGACTTACGCTGTTTCATAGGTCGGGGCCGCGGCTGGTGCTGACGGAACTTGGCGCGGCCTATTACCGTGACGTGTCGCTTACCCTTGACAAGTTGCAGGAGGTGTCGATGGATGCCGTGCGGGGACGGTCGATAGACACGTCATTGATCCTAGGCACGCATCCAACGCTGGCTTCGCGATGGCTTCCAATGATGCTCGGCTCCTTCATCGACAGACATCCGAACATTCCGATCGAAGTGCAATGCGCCGACACCAATCTTGATTTCGAGACGACACGCCTGGATATCGCGATTCTGCGCGGGGTCGGCTCGTGGCTGCACGCACGGTGCTTCAAACTCCTCAACGAGGAACTCGTCGTCGTCGCATCTCCGAAACTCATACCGCCGGGCACGCAGTGTTCCCCGACGGATATTTCAGACTATATCCAGCTGCAGAACGCCGGACAACCAAGCCTGTGGATGCATTGGTTGCGACTGAGCAAGGTGAACTATAACGGTCGCCTCCAGGGACCGCGCTTCGCCTATTTCGACATGATCATCAACGGGGCCATCAACGGTCTCGGGATAGCACTTGTCCCCAGTTTCTATGTGCGCCAGGAAATCGAGTGCGGCACGCTCCATATGCCTTTCGGCGCCCCCATCGCGTCTGGGGAGGCCTATTTCCTCGTCTATCCGGAGCGAAAGTCCCATCAGCCCAGCATTGGTGTTTTCCGCGACTGGCTTTTGAAGGAGATGCGCCTGAGCAGGCATTCGACGGACAATGCGCGTTTTTACTGTCAACGGCGGCCCGTTCAGGCGTCGGAGTGAAGACGTCCTAGCTGCCGACTAAGAGGAGGGAAAGTCGAAGAGCAGCAAGCCGGGTTTTTCCAGAGGCAATTGTGTCACGACCTGCCCTTCCGGGTTCAGAACCGCCGTCGGTCCCCAGGCGACGCGCCCATCGCGCTCGCCTGTCACGTCGGACGATATCATCCAGAGGCCGGTTTCGCGGCATCTTTCGCCGCGGACGACATTATGCTGCTCCTTGAAAATTTCCGCCTTATCTCGTGGCATCATATTGTTGGAGCAACATAAGATCAGAAACTTTCCTTGATCGAAAAAGCCCGGCGCGATGGCCGGGCTTTCCTCGATCTCTTCTCGGCAAGCCTCAGAAGCTCGCCGCACCGCTGCCCCAGGGGCCGTGGTGGAAATCTTTGCCATCCAGGCGGTCGAAGCCGTGAGCGCCGAAGAAGTCGCGCTGCGCCTGGATGAGGTTGGCCGTTCCCCTGCCCTGGCGGTAGGCGTCGAAATAGGTGAGCGCTGAAGTCAGCGCCGGCACCGGCAGGCCGGCGGAAATCGCCGCGGCGACGACACGGCGCAGTGCCGGGATCGATTCCTTGACCATGTCGGAGAAGGCCGGCGTGACGATCAGGTTCGCAGCGTCCGGCGCCTTGGTAAAGGCCGAGGTGATCTCGTCGAGGAACTGCGAGCGGATGATGCAGCCGGCGCGCCAGATCCTGGCAATCGTCGGCATCGGCAGCGACCAGTTGAACTCGCGCGAGGCTTCCGCCATCACCGCGAAGCCCTGTGCATAGGCGCCGATCTTGGCGGCAAACAGCGCCAGTTCGAGATCCTTGTTGAGTTCGGGACCGTAAGCGATCGGGAAGGATACGGCCTGCGTGCCGAAGATCTTTTCGGCAGCTTCGCGCTGCGACTTCATCGAGGAGAGGCTGCGGGCGGCGACCGCGGCTTCGATCGCCGTTGCCGGAATGCCCATGTTCTGCGCCTCGATCGCCGACCACTTGCCGGTGCCCTTCTGGCCGGCCTTGTCGAGGATCATGTCGACCATCGGGCCGCCGGAAACCGGATCGGTCGCCGCAAGCACCTTCTCGGAAATCTCGATCAGATAGGAGTTCAACCGGCCCTTGTTCCATTCGCCGAAGATGCCGGAGATGTCGGAGGCGCTCTTGCCGAGGCCGTCGCGCAGGATGCCATAGATTTCGGCAATCATCTGCATATCGGCATATTCGATGCCGTTATGGATGGTCTTGACGAAATGGCCGGCGCCGTCATTGCCGAGCCAAGCGACGCAGGGCTCGTCGTTGTAGCGGGCGGCAATCGAGGTCAGCACCTTCTCGACGCGCTTCCAGGAGTCTTCCGTGCCACCGACCATGATCGACGGGCCATGGCGCGCACCTTCTTCGCCTCCGGAAACACCCATGCCGATGAAGGTGAGATCGGTATCCTTGAGGCGGTCGAAGCGCGCGATGGTGTCGCGGAAATTGGCGTTGCCGGCATCGATCATGATGTCGCCCTTGGACAGATGCGGGCGCAACGCCTCCATCTGCTGATCGACGGCATCACCCGCCTTGATCATGATGATGATCGGGCGCGGCGGCCGGATCGCATCGACGAACTCTTCGACCGTCTTGCAGGGAATAATCTGCTTTTTCAGATCGCCGGCGCTTTCGTAGAATTCGTCGGTTTTCTCAGGCGTACGGTTGAAGACCGCAATTTTATTGCCTTTTTCCGCGATGTTGAGCGCCAGATTGGAGCCCATGACCGCAAGACCGATCAGTCCGATTTCTGCCTTTTCCACGACAAACCTCCGATGTGTCATTTGGACCGGTGTTGTGGCACTGTCTCGGTCAAACGGCAAGTCTCGCAAGGGTCTAATCGGTTCGCAAAAGCAATGAAATGACGCTTGCAATATCCCGACTTGTCCGACAACCGCTTGTGCCGGCTGATTGTCAACCAAGTTTTCGCACGACCTCCTCTTGATGCCCTATCTGATGGTATTATCGGCGTTTCGGGAGAGATCGCCTTGGCACCGGAAAGACGAAAAGATACCGCGTTGCTCGCTGCCCGTGCCGGCCGCTACCGGGAATATGCGCCGCCGCTGAGGCTGCGACACCATTTCAGCCGGTTCTGGTCGCATGCGCTCAATGACGGACCGCCGGCACAGGTGGCGATCGTGCCGGACGGCTATTGCGACCTCCTCTGGATCGACGGCCGGCTGGCAGTCGCCGGGCCCGACAGGACGGCGGCCTTTCCCACTCTCCGGCCGGGCACGACGGTCATCGGCGCACGTTTTGCGCCGGGCGCCGCTGCACCCTGGCTGAAGACGCCACTCTCGGCGCTGCTCGGCCGCTCGGTGCCGCTTGCCGACATCGGCTGGAAGCACACGGCCGAATTCGAGGCACGGCTTGGCGATTGCCCCGATCCAGCGGATGCCATGGCGCTATTCGGCCGCCTGCTCGAAGAGGCCGCGCGCGATGCGGACGAACCCGCTGAGGATGCCGCCGTGATCTTCGCCGCCGCCGACAGCGGCCGCCCGGCGTCCAGGCTGCTCGGCCGGCTCGACATGAGCGAAAGGCAGCTGCGCCGCCGCTGCCACCACCATTTCGGCTATGGCGCCAAGACGCTGGAACGGATCCGTCGGTTCCAGCGTTTCCTCGACCTCTGCCGCAGGTCGGGCACGATGCCGCTTGCCCAGCTTGCGCTCGAAGCGGGCTTTGCCGACCAGGCTCACATGACGCGCGAGGTCGGCGAGTTCTCGGGCCTGACTCCTACCGCCATTCTTGGCCAACTCAGCATGCCGAAAAGACCAGGCTGACCGTTTTGTTCAAGACGCCGCGGATCGGCCTGTTATGACAGCAAGACCCAATATCGAGGACCTGCAAGCCATGTCGACGATGCCCGCGAAAATCATCCACCAATCGATCGAGCGCGACTGGCGCGACGTCTATGATTTCGCCGGCAAGCCGGAGAACATGCCGCTCTGGGCCTCCGGCCTTGCGAGCGGCCTCGAGCCGAACGGCGCCGACTGGATTGCCCATGGCGCGCTTGGCACCGTTAAAGTGAGCTTCGTGCCGACCAATGAATTCGGCGTGATCGACCATACGGTGACAATCGAATCCGACCTCCGGGTCTATAATGCGCTGCGCATCGTGCCGAACGGCGATGGTTGCGAGGTCATGTTCACGCTGCTGCGGCTGCCCGGCATGACCGATGCGCAGTTTTCAGCCGATGCCGCCCATGTCGAGAAGGATCTCGCCATGCTGAAAGCCCTGATGGAGAGATAGATGTCCGAGAAGTCAGAAAACCACGATCGCCGCATCGATTATGTCGAATTCAACGTCGCCGACATCGCCGCCGCGAAAGCCTTTTACGGCTCGGCCTTCGGCTGGCGTTTCACCGATTACGGCCCGAACTACTGCGAATTCGACGATGGCCGGCTGAAGGGCGGCTTCACCGATTTCGGCCCCGTGCGGCCGGGCGGCCCGCTGGTCGTCGTCTACGCCAGGGATCTCGAAGAGGTGCTGACGTCGGTCGAGAGAGCCGGCGGCACCATCGTCCGGCCGATCACCGATTTTCCCGGAGGCCGCCGCTTCCATTTCCTCGACCGCGACGGATATGAACTCGCCGTCTGGGCGACTGCCTGAAGGTGCCTGGCTGGTCGCGGCCAGCTATTGATCAGCCAGTTGGCTGCTGCGGCTCGATATCCTCCATGACGAGCAGCGCGCCAATCACCGTACCGCCGACATCGCGCAACGGCGACATGCGACAGCGCACTTGCCCCGATCCGCCGCTGGCGTTCGGACATTCATAGGCGTAGTCGATCTGCTCACCGGCAAAGCAGTCGTCGAGCTTGTATTTGGCGCAGGCGGCAAACAGCTCCTCTCCGATGAATTCGGAAAGATGGCGGCCGATGAGCTCCATCGGCTTCTTGTTGAGATGGGCGCAGTTGGCTGGATTGGAATAGAGGAAGCGATAGTCCCTGGTCAGTACCGCGACGCGGTCCGGCAGGCTTTCGAGGATCGCCGAATTGAGGAATTGGCCGTTGTCGGTATCAGGCACATAGGCCGGCGGCGGCTCGATGCGCACATCCTGAGGCGACGGCACGCGCCAGTCCGGGCCATGCGTGCCGAAATAGCGGTCAAGCAGGAAGGATAGCACCGTCGTGTGCTCGGTGACGCTGGCGCTGTCGTCGGCGTCCTGGCCGATGAGATGAGTCACAAACTGCAGCTGCATGTAGACTTCGAGCAGATTGACCGCCTGATGGGCGAGGATTGCCTCGACCAGCGGTTCGACATGGCCGTCGAGCGCCGTGACGCGCTGATCGTCACCCAGGCGTATGGCTTCCTCTATCTGCGTGCAACGCATGGAAAAAGCTCGAAAAAGCTCCAGCAAGACGCCCAACTCCCATTGGTCCAAGAGGCGGTCCGAGACCTATTATGGCGGCATATTTCGAAAAATGCGCCCTTCGGTAGACATTATTCGCGTCTTGGTAGTGACGGGTAACATGAAAATGCACTCAGTTTCAATCCGAGACCATTGCCGCTTTTCACCGCTGATAATTGGGGGTGGATATTCTGAAAGCATGTCGCGCAAAAGCGTGTCGCGGTTTTGCAGATAACGACATGCACCAAAACAAAGAACTGAATCGCGAGAGCGAATCCGATAGATCGCGACGCGCCTTAGGAACTGAGCGTCTGCTTGATCTGCCAGCGGTCGTGATACCAGAGCCACTGTTCCGGGTATTCCCGCACCCAGCTTTCCACCTTGTCGTTGAGCAGCTGCGCGGCTGCCGGCAGGTCGAGATTGCCTTTGGCGTCGCGGGGCATTTCCAGCCGCGGCTCGATTTCCAGCCGATAGCGGTTGCCGGGCAGCCGGATGCAACGCGCCGGATAGACCTCGCAGTCGAACTGGCGCACCAGCTTCGGCAGCAGCGGATTGGTCTTGACGTCGCGCCCGAAGAAGGTGCCCTTCAGCCCCTTGCCAAATTTCTGGTCGACGAGCACGCCCACGCCCTGGCCGGCCTCCAGCTGACGGGCGAGCGCGAAGGAGGAGCCGGCATGCGACGGCACCAGCTTGCCCATCCGCGCGCTCCTGAAATCGAAGACCTTCTTGGCGACATAGGGATTGTTCGGCGGCCGAAAGAGCACGGTCACATGAAGCCCGAAGGCGGCACCCGCCACCGGCAGCAGCTCGAAATTGGCGGTATGGCCGGTAAAGACGATGAAGGGGCGCGGATTGTCGCGCAGATCTAGAAAGATCGGGATGCCCGACACCTCCACCCTGCCCGGCTCGGCATTTGCGGGATCATAGTCGAACAGTTGGTCGAGGAAGACATACTCGGCCGCAAGCCGGCCCATATTGCCCCAGCTTGCGAGCGCAATCTCTTCGATCTCGGCCTCGCTCTTCTCAGGGAAGGCATTGCGCAGATTGACGAGCATCAGCTTGTGGCGGCGCGTCCGCCGGCCGAGGCGGCGCGTCATCCTGTCGGCGAAGCGAATCGCGCCATCAGCCGGAAACAGCTTCAGCACGTTCAGAAAGCCGAACATCACCTGCGCTACCAGCCATTGCTGGAAGTGCCTGAGCGCCAGAACGATCCGGGTGATGAGGAGCTTCACTTGGGGCTCAATCCATTTTCAGAATGATCTTGCCGAAGATCTGGCGCGACTCCATCCGCTCCAGCGCCCGGTCGATATCGCTGAAGCTGACCTCTGTATCGATGACAGGATGGACGAGCCCGCGGCCCATCTTCTGCATCGCATCCGCCATGTTCTCCATGCGGCAGCCGAAGGAGCCGAAAAGCTTCAGCTGCTGCTGGAACAGCATCATCAGGTTCATTTCCGTGGAAACACCCGAGGTCGAACCGCAGGTGACGAGCCGCCCGCCACGCTTCATGCAGAGCATCGAGCCCGCCCAGGTATCCTTGCCGACATGTTCGAAGACGACGTCGACGCCCTTCTTCTTGGTGAGCTTGCGCACCACGCCCTCGAACCGGTCGGTGCGGTAATTGATAACGTGATCGGCGCCGAGCGCCTTGGCCTTTTCGATCTTGTCGTCCGAGCCGACGGTGGTGATGACGTTGCAGCCGATCTTCTTGGCAAGCTGGATCGCTGCCGTGCCGATGCCTGAGCCGCCGGCATGGACGAGGATCGTCTCGCCGGGTTCGAGCTTGGCATTGTCGAACAGCATGTGTTCAACCGTGCCGAAGGTGACGGGAGCGAGTGCCGCGCCGATGGCATCGACGCCGGGAGGAGCCGGCACCAGCAGCCGCGCCGGCAGGTTGACCTTCTCCTGCGCGAAACCGTCGAGATGGAAGCCGTGCACGCCGGAGACATGTTCGCAGAGATTGTCGCGGCCTTCGCGGCAGGGGCGGCAGAGGCCGCAGGTGCGCGCGCCGTAGATGGAAACGAGCTGGCCCGGCAGCACGTTGGCGACACCCGGCCCGATCGCTTCGACGACGCCGGAAGCCTCCGCGCCGATGACCAGCGGCATCTTGCGCCTGGCGAATGCCATGCCGCGCCAGCCCCAGACGTCGATATGGTTGAGCGCCACCGCCTTGACGCGCAGCGTCACTTCGCCGGCGGCAGGCGCATCCGGTTCCGGCAGGTCGGTGATCTCAAGCTTGCGGTCATCGATCAGTTGCAAAGCACGCATGGCAAAATCCCTCGCCGTTAGAGCGCCGTGCGTCCGTTCGGACGCACAAAGGACGCTCTAACTCTTTAAATCTACGCATAGGCTTTCCGAAAATCGCCCGATTTTCGGGCCGATGCTGTAGGCGTCATCTCATCTCAAAAATGTGTCGGAAACCGCTTAAGCCGGTTCGAGCGCCATGACAAGGCTGGCATTCTGCCCGCCGAAGCCGAAGGAGTTGGAAAGCACGGCAGAAACCTGCGCTTCCCGTTTCTTGTTCGGCACGACATCGAGAACGATCGACGGATCGGGATTGGTATAGTTGATCGTCGGCGGCAGTGTCCCGGTCAGCATCGTCTGCAGCGAGAACACCGCCTCGACGGCGCCCGCCGCCGTCAACGTATGGCCGATCATCGACTTGTTCGAGGACACCGGAATGCCGACGAGCCGCTCGCCGAAGACGGCCGACATCGCCCCATATTCCATCTTGTCGTTCTCCGGCGTCGAGGTGCCGTGCGCGTTGATGTAGCCGATGCCGCTTTCGTCGATGCCGGCATCGGCAAGGGCCGCGCGGATCGTCGCGATCGCCGGGCCGCCGTCCGGCGAGGAGCGGGTGCGGTGGAAGCTGTCGGCCTTGTCGCCGGCGCCCTTCATGATGCCGAGCACCTTGGCGCCGCGGGCGACCGCCGCTTCTAGCGATTCCAGCACCAGCGTCGCCGCACCTTCGGCGATGACGAAGCCGTCGCGATCCTTGCTGAACGGCTTGGAAGCCTTGGTCGGCGGATCGTTCTGCGTCGAAAGGGCCGACAGCAGCGAGAAGCGGATCAGCGCTTCGGCGCTGAGAGAGCCGTCGGTTGCAACCGTCAGGGCGCGATCGGTGCGGCCCTGGCGGATCGCCTCGATGCCGAGCTGGATCGCCGTGACGCCAGAAGCGCAGGCTGTCGACAACGTGACGGGAAGGCCGCGGGTGCCGAACCGGTCGGCAAGGCGCTCGGAAATCGCCCCGAACAGGGCCGCCTCATGGAAGGCCGGATCCGGCCGCTGGCGCAGCGCCGTCAGGAAACGTTCATAAGCATCACCAGGATGCTCGGAGGCCGGCGAACGGTCGGCAAGCTCGAAACGGGCGCTCCATTCCGGCTCGATCGGCGGGGCCGCGAGGAACAGCGGGCCATTGAAATCGCCGGAAAAGCCGGCATCGGCAAGCGCCTCGATCGTCGTTTCCCGGGCGAAGGCATAGGAACGCTCGACGGCGTTCGGGGCCGGGATACCGATAAAATCGACGGTGCCGGCGATCCGCGTCGACAATCCCTCGGTTGGAAAACGGTTGATCTCGTGAATGCCCGAGGTGCCTGACGAAAGCGCTGCCCAGTTGTCGCTGAGGCCCTGACCGAGCGAAGTAATGATACCCATGCCGGTCACGGCCACGATCGGACGGCCGAGGTGATCCCTGTAAGCGGAAGCTGTCATATCTTTCACTCCTCACGCATTTGCGGAAAGGACGGCAACGCCCTCGCCGCGCTGGTGTCCGACCGCGGTGACGACGGCGGCGGTGGCGCCTGCCCGCATCGGCGCCTCATGGGCGGCATCGAAGGGCGGAACCTTGGCCTTGCCGTCGACGGCAAGCGCAGCAAGCGCCAGGCCCAGCGTGAACTGCGTCTCGATCGTGTGGCCGGTGACGCCGCCAAAGCCACGGATCGCAGCACCGGGCAATTGATATTCGAGCACCGCCCGTTCGCGGGCGGCAAGATCGTGCATGCCGGTCGAGCCGGAAAAGATCGCCGTGCTTTCGGCGGCAAGCCCGGCGGCGGGTGCTAAAAGCCGCTCCAGCCGGACCTCGAGATTGCCGGCATTGCGGTTGCCGCGGTCACCCTCGACCGCGTCGATGACGGCATAGATATGCGCGCCCCGCGCTTCCGCATGCTGGCGCGATTCGAGCACCAGGAAAGCGCCGGCCGAGCCGGTGATCATGCCGCCGCCATCGCTTGATTTGCGTGACCAGAGCGGCACCCAGTCGCCGCGCGCATGGGCGCCGATCGCTTCGGTAAGCAGGATCATGTCCGGCCGCTCCGCCGCGAAGGCGCCGCCGACCAGCGCATGCGAGGATTCGCCTGATTTGATGCGATAGAAGGCGGTCTCGACGGCTGAAATCCCGGCCGCTTCCTCGCCCATGAAGGTGCGCGACGAGCCGGTGACCTTGTGCACGATCGAGATGTTGCCGGCGAGCAGGTTGGAAAGCTGGGCGAGGAACAGCGTCGGCCTCAGTTCCGTCGTCAGCTTCTCGTTCAGCAGCAATTCGCGGTCGTTGCGCTTCAGCGCCTCGTCGACGATCAGCGTATCGACATTGATGTCGCGCTCGCCGCCGCCCGCCGCCACGATCATGTCCATCGTACCGCAGGCCTCGAGATTGTCCTTGAAGCCGGCATCATCGAGTGCCAAGCCTGCGGCGAAGACGCCGATGCGCTGCCAGTTCTCCATCTGGCGCTGGTCGCCGCGCTTGGCGATCTGCTGCGACCAGTCGATCTCGGGCAGCGGATGCACCGGATAAGGCTTGAACTTCTCGGTCTCGACGATCGCCTTCGGCGCGCTTGTCGCCGAAAGCAGTGCGATATGCGCATCCTTGCCGACGCCCTGACAGGTGACGATGCCGATGCCCGAGATGACGACGTCGTTTGCAGCCTTGCTCATCCAACCACTCCCTGCGCCGCGATCGCTTCGAGAAGTCCAATCTCGCCGGCACGTTTTTTCACGATATCGCCGAGCGGCACTTCGGAAAACGGCATGGTGCGAAGCTTCAGCTGCGCATCACAGACCTTCTTGCCGGCGCTGGTGATTTTAGCCTTGGTCACCGCGAAACCCGAACCGTCGTGCTCAAGCACCGCCTCGATGTCGAGCACGGCTTCCGGCTCGACGAACGTGCGCATCTTGGCGCCGTCGACCGACATCAGGAAGGGCATGGCGGCGAAGTTGGTGGCGGCAAGCACCAGCATGCCGGAGGCCTGCGCCATGGTCTCGATCAACAGCACACCGGGAACGAGCGGCATGCCGGGAAAATGACCCTCGAAGACGGGGCTCTTGGCCGGCACGACGGATCGCGCGTTAAGCGTGCCCTTCTTCAGGTCCACCGCTTCGACGCGGTCAATCATCTGGAAATATTCCAGCAGCATTCGGATCCTCCGGCCCGACAGGCCAGATCCGCCCGCCGGTGACGCCTAGTTAGGAACGAAACCGCCCAGCCGCCATAGTCAGGCGGCAGGGCGCTCAAAAAAAGACGGTTAGGTCCTCAGGCCTTGGCTGCTTTGAGCTCGTCGATCTTCGCGCAGAGGTTCTTCAGCACGAAATATTCTTCGGTGGAAACCTTGCCCTCGTTGACTTCCTGCGTCCACTTTTCGAGCGGAATCTTGATGCCGAATTCCTTGTCGATCGCAAAGACGATGTCGAGGAAATCGAGGCTGTCGATACCGAGGTCGTCGATCGTATGGCTCTCCGGCGTGATCGTCGCGCGGTCGATCTCGCTGGTTTCTGCAATAATGTCGGCAACTTTATCGAATGTAGCGGTCACGCGCTGTACCTCATGAAATGACGATTTAAACCTCCTCATAGGCAAATCCATTTCAAAAGCCAATGCTTTCGTCCCGGCGTTGCGGCAATTTGCCGGCCGGGTGTTGCCTAAACAGCAATGGAATGCAGGCCATTACCGTCACCCTAGGCGGATGGCGATGCCGCTGCGGGGCGCCCACTGCGCCGGCAGCGCCGACAGGCCATGCGAATCAACGCGCGCACGGCCCGCCTCGGCGCGAACATCCTCCCCGACCGAGCCGCAAACACGGACACTTGATCTGGATCAATTCGTAAGCCCGGCGAAATTGATAATCATCAAGCGCGCGGGAAGAAATCGGGATAGCCGAGCTCTCTCGCAGATGTCAGGTATGCCGGGGTATATCAGGATTTCGAAGGGATCGGGATATGGACGTCGCACGCAGTGAGGTTCTCAAAGCCGGCACGCCTGTCGCTTGCCGTTCCTGCCAGGCGCGGCACGGCGTCGTCTGCGGCGCCTTGTCGAGCAGCCAGCTGCGAGAACTCGGCCGCCATTCGCTGCGCCGCAAGGTCGATGCGGGCTCTGAGATCGTCGCTCAAGGATCGGAAAGCTCTTTCTATTCGAACATCATGCGCGGGGTGGTGAAGCTCTGCAAGGTGATGCCGGACGGGCGCCAGCAGATCGTCGGCCTGCAATTTGCCCCCGATTTCGTCGGCAGGCCTTTCATGCGCGAGAGCACGCTGTCGGCCGAGGCTGCGACCGATGCCGAAATCTGCGTCTTCCCCCGCAGCCTGCTCGACCGAATGATATCGGAGACGCCGGAATTGCAGCGCAGCCTGCACGATCAGGCACTGAAGGAGCTCGATGCCGCGCGCGAATGGATGCTGACGCTCGGCCGGCGCACCGCCGAGGAGAAGGTCGCAAGCCTGCTCCACCTCATCGCCACGCATGCCGAACCGCAAACGGCCACCAGCACCGCCTTCGATCTGCCGCTATCGCGCGCCGAGATCGCCGATTTTCTCGGGCTGACGATCGAAACCGTCAGCCGCCAGTTAACCCGGCTGCGCAAACAGGGCGTCATCCGCATCGAGAACATCCGGCATATCGTTGTCCCCGACATGGATGAGCTGGAAAAGAAGATCAGCGGGTAATCACCACGCGGGTATTGGCAAGGCCGGCTTGGCGCGCCAGCGAGAAGAACTGGGCGGCATTGTCGGGGTGCAGTCGAACGCAGCCATGCGAGGCCGGCCGGCCCAGGCGCTTCAGGTCGAAAGTGGCGTGAACGGCGTAACCGCCGTTGAAGAACACAGCGTAGGGCATCGGCGCATTGTCGTATTTCCGGGAACGGTGATCGCGCGACAGCCACTTGGCGCTCCACGAACCGGTCGGCGTGACGTAGCCATCGCGTGCGGTCGAAACCTTCCAGCGATACTTGACGAAGCCGTTCTCGGTGACGGTCATCATCTGCTTGCCGATGCTGACATTGGCAACCAGCGTCGCCGCCTCGGCGGTAACGGGAAAAAACTGCAGCAATAAACTTGCGGCCGCAGCCGCCAAAATCGTCTTCATGATAGCCCCTCTTCGCACCCGCGCAGTTTAATTGCGCCCTCACGACAGAGAGACTAAGCCAATACTTTCTATATTGCTTTAATCCGAATGGTAATCACAATTTTAACACGTTTAAGCCGTGAACGACTCACCTACTGGAGCTTGCGCCCGGCCGCAGGCCGGCTGACGCGCTGATAGGCCTTGTTCATCTTCTCGCGGATAGAGGCCATCGTGCCGAGATTGTGACCGCAGGCGGCACAGCTAATGATATCGGTCTCCCGGATTTCGGGCCGCTCGAACTTCATCTTCGTGCTCTTGCACTTCGGGCACGGTAATTCAACCTGAACTGTCATCGCTCTGCTTCCGGTCTGATGAGATATGAGGCGCTTCGCATAAACCTTTGCGGCGGAGCTGTCCACCGGGCATTGGAGCCGCGCTCGGCGCTGCTGTTCGTATCGATCAACGTGACGTGTTCGGATATTCTCCGGCAATTGGCGGACTTGCCCACGGGCCAACATCGTAACCTGAATTTATGATATCAAGCTGCCGCTGCAGGACATCTTCCAATCCCCAATTCAAAGATTGGTATTGGGCGATCACGCCGTGCTCAAACCAGTTCGAAGCATTAAATCCATGTTCGAACTGGTTATAATATATGACAGTCGAGCCAATCAGCGCGACGGTCCAGCAGGAGCCGTAACCCCGCAATTGCCATTGCTCAGGCGGGCGTTTGATCGCTTCCCACAGATATCGCTGTTTGAACGACATACGCGTCCAGCTCTCATTAATCTCGTCCCATAGCTGTTCTTCTGAAAAAGACATATGAAGCCTCATGCGTTGGTGGCCTGCTCACCGCGAATGCTTTGCGTGATACCCCTTACAGAAAGCACAAAAACAACCCAAACGTCAGACCAGTGAGCACCATGCAGCTGGCATAGAACACCGACACGCCGTCCTCGATGTCGCCGGCGGTGGCAATGTCGCGGCCGGCGTTGTTGATCATCGGCTCCGTCACGATCACACCGCCATAGATGCGCGGGCCGGCGAGCTGGACGTTGAGGGCGCCGGCCATGGCCGCCTCGGGCCTGCCGGAATTCGGCGAGCGGTGCAGGCCGCCGTCGCGCATCGCCACGCGGATCGCCTCGCGGCAGGGGCTCATGCCGCGCCGGATCCAGGCCCCGGCGGCGATCAGCAGGATGGAAAGCCGCGCGGCCGGCCAGTTGACGATATCGTCGAGCCGGGCCGCAGCCCAACCGAAATCAATGTATTTTTCCGATCTGTGGCCGATCATCGAATCCGCAGTGTTCAGCATCTTGTAGGCAAGCAGACCCGGCAGGCCGAAGACGGCATAGCAGAGAGCCGGCGCCACGACGCCGTCGGAGAAATTTTCCGCAAGGCTTTCGATCGCAGCGCGGCAGACGGCCGGCTCGTCGAGCGTTTCGGGATCGCGGCCGACGATGCGGGAGACGGCATTCCGGCCGCCGGCAAGCCCTTCGCCGCGCAAGGCGGTGGCGACGGCCGCGACATGATCGGCAAGGCTCTTCTGCGCCAGGAAAATCGCCACAAGACCGGCTTCCAGCACGAGGCCGGCAAGGCCCAAGAGCGCGAAGAACCGGTCGAACACGAAGCCAGCGGCGATCGACAGCAGCAGCAGCGCCAGGATCGCCGCGACGCCGTTCATCCGACGTTGGGAGCCGGTAAGGCTTGAGGGATTGAGCTGCTGGTCGGCATAGGAGATCGCCGCGCCGAACATGACGACGGGATGCGGCACGCGTGACCACAGCCATTGCGGATCGCCGGCGATCCGGTCGAGCAGCAGCGCCAGAAGCAACACAAGAAGGTTTTCGTCGATCGTCATCGCTCAAATCCCTGAAGGGCTTCGCCAAGCCGCCTGTCCGCCGCCGGATCGGGCGTCAGGCCGAACCGCAGCCAATCCGGCGCATAATCGAACTTGCGGACGAGAATATGATGCCGGCAAAGATGCGTGTAAATGTCGCTCGCCCTGCTATCGGCGGCAAGGATGAACAAAGCCGTTCCTCCCCTGATCCGCAACCCAGCCGAGGTCAGCGTCGCCTGCAGCGCGGCGCTGCGTGTATGGAGAGAGTGGCGGATCGCGGAGACGTCGGAACGCAACAGCGAGGCGGCCAGCGACAGCGCCGGGCCTGAGACCGCCCAAGGGCCGAGCCAGTCCTCGAAACCCGCCAGAATATCCTCGCGCGCGATCGCAAAACCGAGCCGCAGGCCGGCAAGCCCGAAGAACTTGCCGAAGGACCGGAAGATGATCAGGTTGGAAAGATTTTGCGCGTGGGCTACCAGGCTCAGCGCCGGATCAGCATCACCGAAGGCCTCGTCGACGACGACAATCCCGCCTGCCGCCTTCATTCTCTCATGCAGGGCAATCAGCGTTTCGGTCGACCAGACCCTGCCGTCCGGATTGTTCGGATTGACGACGACGGCCAGCCTGTATTCACCGCCGATCGCAGCAACATCGTCGACCGCATCGACGGCAAAACCGGCCGAAGCGAAGGCGCGCGCATATTCGCCATACGTCGGCGACACCACGGCGACCTTGTCGTCCGTCGCGGCGACCCTGTCGTCCGTCACGGTGACCTGACCTCGTCGAAGCAGGCGCGGCAGGAGCTGGATCACCGATTGCGTCCCGGGCACCGGCAGCGGCAGGATCGCTCCACTGCCATAATGATCGCGGGCCGCAAATCTTGCCTCGTCGACGAGATGCCTGTCCGGCAGACGGTGCCAGGCTCTTGCCGGGATGTCAGGCAGGGCGACGGGACAGGGGTTGATCCCGGTGGAAAGGTCGAGCCAGTCCTCCGGCCTGCCGCCGAAGGCGGCCGCAGCGGCGGTGATGCCGCCACCATGGGCGATCGGCGCACTCATGCGGCCGCTCTCGCAAGATCGATCAGATGCATATAGGAACCCGCCACCTGGCCGCGCCTGAGCCCGACAGCACCGAGATCCGTGCCGAGCGCATCCTGCGCTGTAAACAGCCGCTTTCCCTCGCCCTCGGAGACAACGGTGGAATAGTGGAATTCATGCGCCGTCATCGTCCGCGCAAAGAAGGCGCCGTCGAGCGGCGTCACACGGCGGTAGCCGAGATGACGCCGGCGCTCGGCATAGCTGGTGACGACCGGCAGCAGGCCGAGCATTTCGTGGCGCCTGCCCTCCGCATCGATCAACCCATCGCCCAGCACCATGTAGCCGCCGCACTCGCCGTAGATCCTGATGCCGCGCGCCGCCGCATCGAGCATGCCGGCGCGAAAATTCTGCGCTTGGGATAGCCGCCCGGCATGCAGCTCGGGATAACCGCCCGGCAGATAGATCGCATCGGCATTGGCGGCCGGCACCTCGTCGGCAAGCGGCGAGAAGAAGGAAATATCAGCCCCGCGGCGCCGCCAGCCGAGCAGCATATGCTCGTAGGAAAAGGCAAAGGCGACATCGCGCGCCACGGCGATGCGGGCGCCGATCGGCATCAGCCGGTCGATATTGGCGGCAGACGGCCGGTTGAGCCCCTGCCTTGCAATGCGCAGCAGGAATTCGAAATTGCATTCCTCGGAAACGGCGTCCGCCGCATGGTCGATGAAATTTTCAAGCGTCGCATGTTCGCCGGCCTGGACGAGGCCGAGATGGCGCTCCGGCAGGGCAAGTGCCTTGTCGCTGCCGATCACGGCAATAACAGGCATGCGGATCGCTTCGAGCGCCTGGCGCAGCATCGCCTCATGCCGCTCGCTGCCGACCTTGTTGAGGATGACGCCGGCAACGCGGACATCGGCGCGGAAGCCGGCAAAACCTGATACCAGCGGCGCCACCGACTGCGACATGCGCGAGGCGTCGACGACCAGCACCACGGAAAGGCCGAGCTGGGCGGCAAGATCGGCCGCGGTTCCCTTTCCGTCGGCCGCTCCGTCGAAGAGCCCCATCATCGCCTCGATGACCAAAATGCGGTCACCGAAGCGGTGAAGGGCTGAATTGGCCGAGATCAGTTCCGGGCGCATCGCCCAGGGATCGAAATTCAGGCAGGGTGTGCCGCTTGCCGCCGCATGGAAAGCGGGATCGATGTAATCCGGCCCGGCCTTGCCGGGTGCCACCGCGACGCCGCGCCGGCGCAACGCCCTCAGCATCCCGAGCGTCACCGTCGTCTTGCCGGCGCCGGAGGAAGGGGCTGCGATCAGGAGGCCGCTCATATCAGCACCTTGCCGGACCGGCGAAATGGATCGGGCTGCAGGCGCCTGCCCGCCAGTGCGCCGAGCCAGTCGAGCGAGGCTCTGAGCCGCACCACCTCGCCGACGACGACTACCGCCGGCGGTTCGAGCCCGGAGGCGGCGACCGTCTCGGGCGCGTCGCCAAGCGTCGTTTCCAGCACCTGCTGCCGGCCGGTGGCGGCGTTGCAGACGAAGGCGACGGGTTCGGAGGGCAGCCGGCCGGCGGCGATCAACCGGGTGCTGATCTCGGCAATATGTTTCATCGCCATATACATGACGATGACAGGTGAACCCCGGCCGATCGCCTCCCAGTTGATCCTGTCGGGCACGATGCCGGAGGAATCATGGCCGGTGAGGAAGGTGACCGCATGGTTGATGTCGCGATGTGTCACCGGAATGCCGGCATAGGCAAGCCCACCGATGCCGGCGGTAATGCCGGGCACGATGCGGAAGGGGATGTTGTGCTCGACCAGCGTCAGCGCTTCCTCGCCGCCACGGCCGAAGACGAAGGGGTCGCCGCCTTTTAGCCGCAGCACCCGCTTGCCGGCCCGCGCCAATTCCACCAGCCGCAGCGAGATGTCGCGCTGTTTCGCCGAAGGCTTGCCGCCGCGTTTCCCCGCAAATTCCACCACCGCCTCCTGCCGCGCCAGCGCCAGGCATTCCTCGTTGACGAGCGCGTCGTGCACGATGACATCAGCCTCGGAAAGTCCCTTGGCAGCCAGCAGCGTCAACAACCCGGGATCACCGGGGCCGGCCCCGACGAGCCAGACGCTGCCCGGCTCCAGCGCCGGAAGATGAGAGAGTTGGCTATTCAACATTTTGTTGATCTAGGCCCAGCGAGGAGCAAGGTCAACGCCGTGCGCCCCGCCTCACTTGAAGTTGCTGAGATGACCGTGACTCACTTTGCGAGGAGGCGGATTCGAATTCTCCGAAAACCCGAATAACAATATGAATATATTATCATATAGTCGCAAAGGCCGGCCGCGGTGCAGCCGGCCTCCCAGTCGATCAAGCGCGAAGCAGCGCCTCGCGGATAAGGTCGATGACTTTCTCCGACTCGATGCCGGTGCAGACGATCTGGCTCGGCAGGCCATCCCAGTCGCCCGGCGGGAAACGGCGACCGTCCGGCTTGACGATTGTCTGGCCGTCGGCAATGCCGCCGCAGACGACGCGCACCGCACCCGATATCGACGAGAACAGTTCCGGCGCCACGACATAGACCGCAGCGCAGCTGTCATGCACCATCATGCCGTCTTCGACCGCGTGCTTGTAGAAATCGATGTAGGACTGCGACAGGGCGTCGAGCAGCTTTACCGCCCCGTCGCCCTTGGCGGCCATCTCGCCGAGATAGCTGCGGCTCATCGTGGTGATCGAGGTGACGTCGAGGCCGATGACGGCGACCTTCCAGGGCGCGGTCATGACGATGTCGGCCGCTTCGGGATCGCCGTGGATATTGGCTTCGGCGACCGGCGAGACATTGCCCGGCACATAGAAATTGCCGCCCATGATGACGACATCCTTGACCAGGCCCGCAATCTCCGGGTCTTCCTTCAGCGCCCGCGCCAGATTGGTCATCCGCCCGACAGCGACAAGCCGCACCTCGCCGGGGTTGGCGCGGACCATGTCGATGATGAAGCGATGCGCTGGGCGCGGATCAAGCGGCAGATCGATCATCTCCGGCACTTCGATATCGCCGAGACCGTTGTCGCCATGCACCATCGCCGGCCATTCCCGCTCGGCGCGCGAGGGGTCGATGGTGACGCTGGCGCCTTTGGCAACCGGCGCTGCGATATCCCATTCGCGCTTGAGGAAAAGCGCATTGCGGGTTGTCGTCTCAACCGAGGCATTGCCGAAAACGGTGGTGATGCCGATCAGATCGATTTCGGGATGGCGGTGCAGGAAAAGAAGCGCCATGGCGTCATCGACGCCCGGATCCGTGTCATAAATGACCTTGTGCATGGAATATCCTTTGTATGTAAACCGCGAGCTGCCGGACGGCGCCGCGAATTGCCGCCACCATAACGCCCGTCAGTCTTTCTGCAACCCGATGCGGGCAATCGCCGCCGTCGCATGCGCGGATTTGATCTTGCCGAGCAGGAGTTCCGCATCCGGGCCAATGGCCGCAAGTGCCGCCGATTCCGCCACGCCATGACAGCCGACGCGGGCAAAGACGATCTCCGAGGGATTTTTGAGCCGCGGCGTTTCCGCTTCCAGCCGCGGCGCATCGAAGAACAACGCGGGCACGGAAAAATGCTCGACAACGGTAAGGATTGCCGCCTCCTGCCTGCGGCTGTCGATGGAAGCGATGGCAGCAAGCTCCGCCACGCCGATACCGGCCGCATCGAGGGCCGCGATCGCCAGCGCCAGAACCTCAGCAGAGGGCGTCCCGCGCTCGCAACCGAGCCCGAGCACGTGGCGCCGTGCCGTATCGGAGAAAATATCACTCATGGAAGCCGTCGAATGCGCCCTGCCGTGTCTCACAAGATGATGCCGTCGGAAAACCGCTCCTGCTTATCGGCATCATGCTCTGGCAGCCATTGCAGCTTGGGATGGGAAATGCAACAAAGCCACCCGAAAGCTCTCCGGAATACCGTCTTGCCTGACATTGCTCCTCATCTGCTTCTGCTGCTCTGCGCGGCTGCCTTCTTTGCCGGTTTCGTCGATTCGATCGCCGGCGGCGGCGGCCTCATCAGCGTTCCCGCCATGCTGATTGCCGGCATTCCGCCGCTGCAGACGCTCGGCACCAACAAGGTGCAGTCGATCTTCGGCGCCGCCTCGGCAACGCTCGCTTATGCCCGCAAGGGCCACGTGCAGCTTCGCGAACAATTGCCGATGGCGCTGATGGCGGTCATGGGCGGGGCGCTCGGCGCCGCTCTTGCCACGATCGTGCCCGGACAAGTGCTGCAGGCGATCATGCCGGTGTTGCTGCTGTCGATCGCGATCTTCTTTGCCGTCAAGCCGAACCTCAACGACGTCGATACCCATCGCCGGATCACGCCCTTCGCCTTCGGTCTGACACTGGTCCCGGCTATCGGCCTCTATGACGGTGTCTTCGGCCCCGGCACCGGTTCCTTCTTCATGCTTGCCTTCGTCACCCTCGCCGGCTTCGGCGTGCTGAAGGCGACGGCGCACACCAAGCTTCTCAATCTCGGCTCGAATTTCGGCGCCCTGATCGTCTTCGCAAGTTTCGGCGCAATACTGTGGAAGATCGGTCTGTTAATGGGCATCTGCCAATTCCTCGGCGCGCAGCTGGGCTCGCGGCTCGCCATGCGCATCGGCGCAAAGCTCATCAAGCCGCTGCTCGTCATCGTCTGCGTCGCCCTCGCGATCAAACTGCTCGCCGATCCGGCAAATCCACTGCGGGTCTGGCTCGGCGTTTAGCCTAAATATTTGACCGCCTCCATTACCTCTGACGTAATTGATAGGCCGCATCGCCTTGCCCCATGATCGCGCTGCCTGGAATGGACGGGCGATCAAAAGGAGATGACCGATGAACGATGCAAACAGCAATGCCGAGCGCTACCTCGCCGTCTGGAACGAGACGGATGCGGCTCGCCGCCGCGCTCTCATCGCCGAGAGCTGGGCGGAAGCCGCAACCTACATCGACCCGCTGATGCGCGGTGAAGGCCACGAGCAGATCAATTCGCTGGTGGAGGCCGTGCAGAACCGCTTCCCCGGTTTCCGTTTCGAACTGATCGGCACGGCTGACGGCTATGGCGACAATCTGCGTTTCTCCTGGGGCCTCGGGCCGGCCAATGGCGAAGCACTGATCAAGGGCACGGATTTTGCCGAACTCGAGGGTGGCAAGCTGAAATCCGTCCGGGGCTTCATCGACCAACTGCCGGAAGCCGCCTGATGGCGCCGACCGCCCGTCCTCTTGGAGATCATCTGCGCGAATGGCGCCAGCGCCGCCGGATGAGCCAGCTCGACCTGGCGCTGGAGGCCGATATCTCGCAGCGGCATCTGTGCTTCATCGAGAGCGGGCGCGCGACCCCGAGCCGCGACATGCTGCTGCATCTTGCCGAACGCCTTGGCGTGCCGCTCCGCGACCGGAACCCGCTGTTGCTCGCAGCGGGTTTCGCCCCCGTCTTTACCGAGCGCGCACTCGACGATCCCGCCTTGGAACCGGCGCGCCGCGCCATCGACATGGTGTTGAAAGCTCATCAGCCTTTCCCGGCGCTCGCGATCGACCGCCACTGGACGCTGGTTGCCGCCAATGCGGCGCTGGCGCCGCTCATCTCGGGCATTGCCGATCCGTCGCTGCTGGAACCGCCGGTCAATGTGCTGCGCCTCAGCCTGCACCCGCAAGGACTGGCGCCCCGCATCGCAAACCTCCCGGAATGGCGCGCCCACCTTATCGACCGGCTGCGCCAGCAAGTATCGGCCTCGGGCGATCCGGTATTGGAAAGGCTGCTGAAAGAACTGCTGTCCTATCCGGTGCCCGAAGCGGCGAACGACGCGCATACCGACCACGCCGGCATCGCCATTCCGCTGAAGCTTTCGACCAAGGCCGGCCTGCTATCCCTGATCTCGACGACCACGGTCTTCGGCACGCCCGTCGACATCACTCTGTCGGAACTGGCCGTGGAATCCTTCTTCCCGGCGGATGAGGAAACAGCCGCGATCCTGCGCAGCCTTTCCCTCAACTGAGGCCCAGAGCAATTCCAAGCTGAAATCGCTCTAGAATTCAACCCCAGGCTGGCCCTTGATGCCGGAGCGGAAGGGATGTTTGACAAGCTCCATCTCGGTGACCAGATCGGCGATCCCGATCAGTTCTTCCCTAGCGTTGCGCCCCGTCAGCACGACATGCGTCATGGCGGGCTTCTCGGCCGTCAGGAAGGCGACGACTTCGTTGATATCGAGATAGTCGTAGCGCAGCGCGATGTTGATCTCGTCCAGCAGCACCATGGAATTGCGCTCGTCGCGGATCAGCTCCTTGGCCTTTTCCCAGGCCGCCGAGGCGGCGGCAACGTCGCGGGCGCGGTCCTGCGTTTCCCAGGTGAACCCCTCACCCATGGTGTGGAACTGGCAGAGATCGGAGAAATGCTTCTCGATCAGATCGCGCTCGCCGGTCCACATCGCGCCCTTGATGAACTGCACGACGGCCGAGGGTTTACCATGGGCGATGTGGCGGAAGATCATGCCGAAGGCGGCGGATGATTTGCCCTTGCCCTTGCCGGTATGGACGATGATCAGCCCCTTGCCATCGGTCTTGGTCGCCATGATCTTGTCGCGCGCGGCCTTCTTCTTCGCCATCTTCTCGGCGTGGCGCGCATCGTCCTTGCCCGTTTCGTTGTCCGGGATTTCGTCGCTCATCGGTTCACCTCATTCTGTTGGATGGCCAGGTCGAACCGGGCCGAATTACTGCGCGGCGTCCAAAGGCTGCGGTCTATCGCCTCGCGCAGCCGAGCCGCCATTTCGTCGAATGCCGCCGGGTTCTTTTCCACCATGAAGGCGCGCACGGTGGGATCGGTGACGAAAGCCTGGTAGACCGCCTCGAAATGATGCGCGCCGACCGCACCCGTCGTCGCCGCGAAAGCAAAGAGATAATCGACGGTGGCGGCGATCTCGGCCGCACCCTTGTAGCCGTGGCGCATGACGCCCGAAATCCATTTCGGATTGACGACGCGCCCGCGCACGACGCGGCCGATCTCTTCCTCCAGCGAACGGATCACCGGCCGTTCCGGCCTCGAATGATCATTATGATAGATCGAGGGGCGCGCGCCGCTGAGCGCCTCGGCCGCCGCCGCCATACCGCCCTCGAACTGGTAATAGTCGTCGCTGTCGAGCAGATCGTGCTCGCGATTGTCCTGGTTCTGAACGACGGCCTGCACCGAGCGCAGCCGCTCTTCGAACAGGCCGCGTTCGGCCTTGCCCTCCTCGCCGGCGCCATAGGCATAGCTGCCCCAGACGAGATAGGCTTCGGCAAGATCGGTGCGCCGCTCCCAACCCTTTTCGTCGATCAGCGCCTGCAATCCGGCGCCGTAGGCGCCGGGCTTCGAGCCGAAGACCCTATAACCTGCCCGGCGTTTCGCCGCGGCGGCGTCGAGACCGGCGGCTGCAAGCCTTGCCGCCTCGCCGCGCATGCGCGCTGCAATCGGATTGTCGGCCTCGTCCTCGTCAAGCGCGCCGACAGCGCGGACCGCCTTGTCGAACAGGGCGATCTGCTCGGGAAAAGCGTCGCGGAAGAAGCCGGAGATGCGGAGTGTCACGTCGACACGCGGCCGCCCAAGCATGGCTTGCGGTATGATCTCATAGCCGGTGACGCGGCGCGAACTCATATCCCAAAGCGGCTTGACACCGATCAGCGCCAGCGCCTGGGCGATATCGTCGCCGCCGGTGCGCATATTCGACGTTCCCCATGCCGTCAGCCCAAGGGAAACCGGCCATTCGCCGTGATCCTGCACATAGCGGCGCACCAGCAGTTCGGCGGATTTCTTGCCGAGTTCGTAAGCGGCCGGCGTCGGCACCGCGCGGCTGTCGACCGAATAAAAATTGCGGCCCGTCGGCAGTACATCGGGCCGCCCGCGGGTCGGCGCACCCGACGGGCCAGGTGCGACGAAGCGGCCGTCGAGGCCGGCAAGCAGGCCGGATATTTCCGCCGGGCCGCAGGCAAGGATCGAAGGCTTGAGACGGGTCTCGATCTCGGAGAGTACCGCCTGCGTCGCCGTCCATTCCGCGGGGCAGGCAATCTCGCTGGAGACCAGCTTGGCCGCCAGCAGTTCGACGCGCTCGACGGTGTCGCCGTTGGTGCGCCAGGGTGCATCGAGAACGTCGGCGAGTATTGCGGGACGCGTTCCGGTCCACGGGGCGGCCATGTCGCAGTCGAGGGGGTCGAACGTGGAATTACCCCCCTCTGTCCTGCCGGACATCTCCCCCACAAGGGGGGAGATCGGCAACGAGTAAGACAATCGCTCTATATCGATTGTTTGGGGAGGCCGGTGCTCCGATTCAATCTCCCCCCTTGTGGGGGAGATGTCCGGCAGGACAGAGGGGGGTGCCCCAGGCACATTGCCCACCCCCGCATCCTCAGCAATCGCCCGCTGCAAACTCGCATCACCGCCTTCACCCAGCCCGCGCGGCACCCGCGCCAGCGCCACGGTCAAATCCGTCAGCAGCCGCCCCTCCGGCGACACGCCGAACACATGCAACCCATCGCGGATCTGCATTTCCTTGAGGTCGCAGAGATAGGCGTCGAGTTTCTTCAGCGCGTCGCCTTCGCTTTCGCCGCTCTTTATGCCGGCATCCCGGTCGAGGCCGATATCGGTCACGAGATCGAGGATCTGCCGGCTGAGCAGGCGGATGCGGCGGGGATCGCCGCCGGAGGCCTCGTAATATTCGTCGACCAGCGCTTCCAGATCCTTGAGCGGCCCGTAGCTCTCCGCTCGCGTCAAAGGCGGCGTCAGATGATCGATGATGACGGCTGCCGTCCGGCGCTTGGCCTGCGTGCCCTCGCCCGGATCGTTGACGATGAAGGGATAGAGATGCGGTAGCGGCCCGAGGATCGCCTCGGGATAACACTCTTCCGACAGCGCCAGCGCCTTGCCCGGCAGCCATTCGAGATTGCCGTGTTTGCCCATGTGGATGACGGCATCGGCGCCGAACTCGCGCCGCAGGAAAGCATAAAAGGCAAGATAACCGTGCGGCGGCACGAGATCCGGCGAATGATAGCTCTCCTTCGGATCGATATTGTAACCGCGCGCCGGCTGAATGCCGACGAGGACGCTGCCGAAGCGGGCGAAAGGCAGGGCGAAGACGCCGTCGAGAAAATACGGATCGTTCTCGGGATCGCCCCAGCGGGCCCTCACCTCATCCTGAATCTTATTGGGAAGAGTGTCCAGGAAGCCGTTGTAGAGACTCAGGGAAAGGGTCTCGCGAATGACCCTGCCGTCATGGCCTGAATTGGTCGGCCCTTGCATCAGATGCCGGATCAGCGCGTCGCCATCGGCCGGAATATCGGCGAGCGGATAACCCGCTGCCGCCATCGCCCGCAGCACCTCGATGCTGCCGGCCGGCGTATCCAGGCCGACCCCGTTGCCGAGCCGGCCGTCGCGGTTCGGATAGTTCGCCATCACGAGCGCGATGCGCCGGTCGCGAGCCGGAGTGGCGCGTATCCGCGCCCAGTTGGCGGCGAGTTCCGCCGTATAGCGTATCCGGTCGGCGTCTGGTTCGCTGGCGACGATGTTGGTCTCGACGGCAGCATCGTAACGCGCCGCCGTCTTGAAGGAGACCGCCCGCGCCAGCACCCGGCCGTCGACTTCGGGCAGCGCCACGTTCATGCCGAGATCGCGTGCCGACAGGCCTTGCGACGAAGTTGCCCACGCCTCCCGCGACGAGGCCGACAGGATCGCCTGCAGTACCACCGCCCCGTTCGCCTCCAGCACCGTCGGCTGCCGATCCGCGCCCGGCGCGGAGACCGCAAAGCCCGTCGTGTTGATGACGACATCGGGTTTCAGCGCCGAAAACACGCTTTCGAGAATGCCTGTGGAAACCGGGTCCTTGAGGCTATAGGCAAAGACCGGCAGCGGCCGGAGGCCTTGCGCCTGCAAGGCGTCGATCAGCGCCTCGATCGGCTTGGTCTCGCCGCTCTGCACGAGGGCGCGGTAGAAGCTGATGGCGACGATGGGGGAAATCTTAGGTTCGAATCCCGCCTCTTCCGTCGAGCTTGGGGTACCCCCCTCTGTCCTGCCGGACATCTCCCCCACAAGGGGGAGATCGGCAAGTCGCCTGGGCTTCCAACAAATGAAACGCGTGAAGATGCCGCACTTCCGGAAGAGACAGAGCGAGGCCTCTCATCCCTGATCTCCCCCCGTGTGGGGGGTCCGAAGGACGGGTCGAGACCCGCGGCTCGACCCCGGTAGTCCGGCAGGACAGAGGGGGGTATCGCGGCCTCAGCTGACGACGGCGCGGTCACCTGTCGCCACTCCTCGACCCCGACCAGCCCCCGCCCCGGCCACCAGATGCCGGCTTTCATCAACGGTACTGCCGGCGCCGGCTTTTCCGCACCCGACAGCATCACCCCGGCATAATCGAGAAAGGCGCGCGCATTGGCATCGCCGCCCTCGATCAGATAGGCCCAGAGTGCATCGAGATCGTCAGCTGCGATGTTCGAGAAGGGTACCAACCCTGCATCCGGCCTGGCGTCACCCGGCAGCACCGCAATCTGCGCGCCGGCGCGGGAGGCTGCCGCATGCAGCGCCTCCAGCGCGTAGCGGAAATAGCTGGCGCCGCCGAGCGCACGGACGATGATGAGCTTGGCGTGCCGCGCCGTGCGCTCGACGTAGGTATCGACCGACATCGGATGCTTGAGGCTCATCAGGCTGGCGAGCCGCAGCGAATGCGGCCCACCGCAGGCGCGATGGGCGGTCGCGATCGCCGCGAGCTCGCTGTCGGCGGCCGACAGGAACAGGATATCGCCCGGCGTCTGACCGAGATCGATTGCCTCTTCGCCGTCGCTGATCGTACCCTGCTGGGCCAGAAGCAGATGCATGGGCTTACGCCAGCGCCTCGATTGCCGCCTTCACCGCACCCTGATCCATCTCATGCAGGCCGATGACGACGAGGCGCGTGCCGCGCTTTTCCCCAGGCGCCCAGGCGCGATCGAAATAGTGGTCGATACGGCTGCCGACGGCCTGGAGCTGCAGGCGCATCGGCTTGCCCGAAACATCGACGAAGCCCTTGAGGCGCAGCACGTCATGGGCTGATATGATGCTCTTCAGCGCCTCGACAAAGCCGGCCGGATCGGCAACGGGGCCGAGCTCAACGACGAAGCTGTCGAATTCGTCATGATCGTGCGGCGAGCCGTCCTCATGCTCCAGTTCGTGATGGGATTTGCGGTTGGCGATATCGTCCTCCGTGCCGATGCCGAGGCCGAGCAGGATGCCGGCCGGCACCTCGCCGTTTTTCGCCTCGATCATCACCGGCTTGCGCTGGGTGCGGGCGGCGACCTCGTCGCGCACCCGGCCAAGGCCGGCCACGTCGATCAGGTCGGTCTTGTTGAGCACGATGAGATCGGCGCAGGTGAGCTGGTCCTCGAACAGTTCCTCGATCGGGCTCTCGTGATCGAGCGATTGATCCTCGCTGCGCGCCGCCTCGACGGCATCATGGTCATCGGCGAAACGGCCGGCGGCGACAGCCGCGCTGTCGACCACCGTGATGACGCCGTCGACGGTCACCTGGGTGCGAATGTCAGGCCAGTTGAAGGCGGCGACCAGCGGCTGCGGCAGAGCGAGGCCCGAGGTTTCGATGACGATATGGTCGGGCCGCTGTTCGCGCTCCAGAAGCTTCGTCATCGTCGGAATGAAATCGTCGGCAACGGTGCAGCAGATGCAGCCATTGGTCAGCTCGATGATATCATCCTCGCTGCAGTTCTCCGCGCCGCAGCCCTTCAGCACCTCGCCGTCGACACCGAGATCGCCGAATTCATTGATGATCAGCGCGATCTTTTTGCCGCCGGCATTGGTCAGCAGATTGCGGATCATCGTCGTCTTGCCGGCGCCGAGGAAGCCGGTGATGACGGTTGCGGGAATCTTTTGCTGGTTCATGGATTTAACCCTTCATTTTCAGCGGCAGGCCTGCCGCGATAAAATAGACTTCGGCGGCCTTTGCCGCGATCATCTGGTGGAGCCGGCCGGCATGATCGCGAAAATCCCGCGCCATCCGATTGTCCGGCACGATGCCAAGGCCGACCTCGTTGGAAACGAAAACAAGCCGCGCCTTTGCCCGCGGCAAATAATCGGCGAGCGCCAAAAATTCTCCGGCCATATCGCGCTGCTCCATCATCAGATTGGTAACCCAGAGCGTCAGGCAGTCGATCAGCACGACGCGGTCCTCACCATCGATGGCGGCGAGCTTGCCGACGAGATCGAGCGGCTCCTCATGCGTCGTCCATGATGGGCCGCGATCGGCCCTGTGTTGGGCAATGCGCGCCTGCATCTCCTCGTCCCAGGCCCGCCCGGTCGCGAGATAGTGGCGGTTGAGGCCGCTTGAAACCACGAGGGATTCGGCAAAGCGGGATTTGCCGGAGCGTGCGCCGCCGAGGATGAAGACTGTAGTGATCGGGCCAACCGTCATGTGAGCGCCGCCCTTTGGCAGGATAGGGCCCGCCGTGCCGCCCCCCTCATCCGACCCTTCGGGCCACCTTCTCCCCGCTGGGGAGAAGAGGGAGCAAGCTTTTGTCTTTGACCGTCTCTCTGATCGCAGTGGCAGGAGAGGGACCGAGGCGTCGCCACGTACCTCTTCTCCCCATCGGGGAGAAGGTGGCGGCAGCCGGATGAGGGGGTGAGCGACGATAGAAGCGAATGCGCATAGCGCAAGCGAAGGACAATAAATTGCGAGCCGTATGGCCCCCTCGTCCAACCCGTTGCGCCATTGACCGCACCAAGCCATGCCGAATTCAATCGTTCAGCCAAAACAACCTCCGTGCTGGCAGCGGGTCTCTTGCCCAGGGTTGGGCTTTTCGCCCGGCACGAATGGCAGGTCTCCTGGCTCGCGGTTGTCGGCCGCGATCGGGGCGGACCGGAAACCGGTCGCCCCTGATCGTGCCGGCGGATCTGCCTCGCCTTCCCGGCTGCATCGGTGAAAAGGTGGACGATTCGTAGAAATGGAGGCGTCCGACCCCGGTTGATCACCATGCATGTCCAGTGGCTTTTCCGGCATGTCGCCCGTCCCGCCTGCCTGCACGATTGCAAGCTGCCAGCCGGAAGAGCTCGATGCCGGATGGAAGACCCTGACCGCTCTACAGTCGCGGGGTCGGCTGTGATGAAGGCGCCCGGTGTGGGTCCGCCCCGTCACATTCCCTTTTCATCCGGAAGGCGTAACGCCGATCCGGAACCATCCGTTAATATCCGAGGATGGTCAGATGACCATCCGTTGAGGGATGGTTAGGCAAGCTCAAGAGTGAAGTCAACCGGCCTTGGCGGTCGGCCATCGGCGGCAAGGCAGGCACGCTCACTGAAACACGACTTACTCGACCAGGAATATCGTCATTTATCAGAGGCTTACGTCATAAATATTTGACCTACGCGCCGGCTTTTCGCCGCAATTGCGTCGCATGCGGACTGCACCTTCGCCCTTGACCGGGTCTCTTCCTGCCTAGTTGTCTTGCCATGCTTATGAAATTGGATCGGCGCCGGTTCCGAGCGCTGCGTGTTTTCTTCGATCCGAGACGGCTGCGGGCGCTGACCCGCCGTAGCGAAGTCGGTCTGTCTCTGGCGGGTGCTGTCGTCGGCATTGCTTCCGGTCTTGCCGTGACCGGCATGAGCTTCGTCTCCAATGAACTGCATCAGCTGGTCTTCGGTATCGCCGACAGCGAAAGGCTGAGCTCGTCGGTTATCGACGACAAGCTGCTGCTGCTCACCGCCCCGGTCATCGGCGGCATGTTGCTCGGCCTGTTGCTCTTCATTTTGGCCAAACGCCGCAAGAAGCCGATGGTCGACCCGATCGAGGCCAATGCGCTGCATGGCGGCCGCCTGTCCTTGACCGACAGCATTATCGTCGCGGTGCAGAACCTGATCTCCAACGGTTTCGGCGCCTCCGTCGGCCTGGAGGCCGGCTATACCCAGCTTGCCGCCGGCCTCGCCTCGAAACTCGGCCTGAAGCTGCAGCTTCGCCGCTCGGATCTCCGCGTCCTCGTCGGCTGCGGCGCAGCCGGCGCAATCGCCGCCGCCTTCAACGCGCCGCTGACCGGCGCCTTCTATGCCTTCGAGCTGATCATCGGCACCTATACGATCGTCTCGCTGACCCCTGTGGTCGTCTCGGCCCTCGTTTCCACCCTGATCGCAAGGCTGCTCACCCATGGCGATTTCACCATCGATATCGGCGGCTTCGGTGCGGTCGTGCCGGCCGACTATATCCCGGCGCTGCTGCTCGGCGCGGTCTCGGCCGGCGTCGGCATCCTGATCATGCAGGGCGTCTCCTTCGTCGAGGAACTGGCCCGCAAGAGCGCGATCGCCCCGCCCTTCCGCCCGGCGCTCGGCGGCATCATCGTCGGGCTGCTGGCGATGATCTCGCCGCAGGTGCTTTCGGCCGGCCACGGTGCATTGCATCTGAACCTCTCCCGCGACGTCGCCATCCCGGCGCTGATCGGCCTCTTCCTGTTGAAATCCTTGGCTTCGGCGATCTCGATCGGTTCGGGCTTCAGGGGCGGCCTGTTCTTCGCCTCGCTGTTCATGGGCGCCCTGCTCGGCAAGCTCTTTGCCTATTGCGGCCCCTATTTTGCCGATGCGACGCTGACGCCCGTCATCTATGCCGTGGTCGGCATGAGTTCGCTTGCCGTCGCCGTCATCGGCGGGCCGCTGACGATGACCTTTCTGGCGCTCGAAATCACCGGCGACTTTCCGATCACCGCGCTGGTGCTCGCCGCCGTCATCACCTCCTCGCTCGTCGTGCGCTCGACCTTCGGATACTCCTTCGCCACATGGCGCTTCCATCTGCGCGGCGAAAGCATCCGCAGCGCCCATGACGTCGGCTGGATCCGCAACCTGACGGTGGACAAGCTGATGCGCGCCGACGTGAAGACGGCAAGGGCGGGCATCTCGCTGGAGGAATTCAAGCAGGCCTTCCCAATCGGCTCGACCCAGCGCGTTATCCTCGTCGAGGAGAGCGACAAATATGCCGGCCTCGTTCTGGTGCCGGAGATCTACGCCAACCCGACCGACGCGCAGGACGAGGGCAAGACGCTCGCCGATTTCATCCACTACCGCAACGATTTCCTGCAGCCGCAGATGAATGCCAGGCAGGCGGCGGCGATCTTCGACAAGAGCGAAAGCGAAGCACTCGCCGTCGTCAACAACCTGATCGAACGCAAGGTGATCGGCCAGCTCAGCGAAAGCTATACGCTGCGCCGCTACAGCGAGGAACTTGACCGCCGCCGCCGCGAAGTCTCCGGCGAAATTTGAAGGGGTGTTATGACGCGGCGTCGGCCAGCCGGAAGACGTCTGCCTTCTTCGACACGCCCCGCAATTCGAACGATCCGAGATACTCGCAGGCGACGGCTAAGGTCGCCGCGAAGCTCTCCGACAGCAGCAGGTCCTGCTCGAGCATTCCGCAGAGCTTTTCCAGCCGCGAGGCTTCGTTGACCGCCCTGCCGATCACCGTGAAGTCGAGCCGGTCGTGGGCGCCGACGTTTCCGTAGAAAACTTCGCCGAGATGCAGCACGACATCGATGCCGATATCGGGGCCTCCGTTGCGCGTCCGCCCGCGATTGAGCTCTTCGTTGGCCTTCAGCAGATTCTGCGCCGAAGCCAACGCCGCCCTGCAGGCTTTTTGCGGATCCTCGGCCTCGGTCGGAAAGATCGCCAGCACGCTGTCGCCCATGAATTTGAGGATCTCGCCGGAATTTTCCTCGACATGCCGGCCGATCAGCTCGAAATGCTCATTGAGAAACCCGACGATCTCCGCGGGCTGATAGACCTCGGTCAAAGCCGTGAAATTGCGAAGGTCGGCCAGCAGGATGGCGGCATCGATGGAACCGCCCATTCCTCTGCGGGTTTCGCCGGCAAGGATGCGCGCGCTCGTCCTGGCGCCGGTATAGACCGCGAGGATGTCGCTCGCCGTCTTCGACACCGCCACGCGGTAAGCCGCCAGTCCGAGCGCCGGGAATAGCGCTGCGACGACCGTCAGTTGATCATCGGAAAATCCGCCCGGTGCATCGCTCGTCAGCGAGAAACCGAGCCCGCGCAGCGCGACTTCCTTCGGGAATTCGAAAAGGCTGATCACGTGATCCGTGCCCCCGGAACGCGCGAATTCGTTAAGCTCGGTATAATGGAGACCCTCGCCGCTTGCCAAATTCCATCGTCCCGTTCTTTCGCCGCGGCTCAAAAGGTAAAAGATCGGCGTCTTCTCGAAGTCACGCTCCGTCGCACTACCGTGCTCGGCATTTTCAAGGACGGTCTCACCGCCCCGCGTGAAATTGGCCGCGACGCCGCGATACATGGGATGCAGCGACGGCATTCTGATACTCGCCCGCCAGATCGGAAACCCGTCCGCAATCAGCCGTTCGCACAGGCCGGCAACGAGGTCGCCGATATGATCGCTGGTGATTCCCTGCTCTATAATCCATTGAATATGATCGCTAATTTTCGAACCTCCACATGAGCCGGCGCAAACTTATGACGGCAAATCGGGCAAATGGGCGGCGATGCCGAACCGGCTCCCGCGATATCAATTGATAGTCGCGCCAAGGCGATATTTCCAGCCGTTATCAACGGCAAGTCTTTTCATCCGAAGCCGGCACAACGCCGGCGGGTATCGTCCTCACATCCGGACCGTCATGCCGCCGTCGACGGTCAATACGTGGCCGTTGACGAAGGAGGCGGCGCCGCTTGCAAGAAACAGCGCCGCGCCGGCGATCTCGTCCGGGCGTCCCCAGCGTTGGACCGGGATGCGCTGGCGCACGAAGGGCATCAATTCCTCATTCGCGGCCATTGCCGCGTTCGTCTCCGTGGCGAACCAGCCGGGTGCAATCGCGTTGCTGGTGATGCCGTAAGGGCCGAATTCGACCGCCATACCGCGCATCAGTCCGGTCAGGCCCTGCTTGGCAGCCGGATAGACGCAGTCGCCGGGCATGACGACATGACCGCTGATCGAGGTCACTGCGATCAGGCGACCATAATTGCGCCGCTTCATCAGCACGGCGGCATCGCGCGAAAGCATCATCGCCGCGGCCAGATCGGTCCGCAGCAGCTCGATGATGCCATCATCGTCGAATTCGGTCAGCGGCCGCCTGTCGCGGGCGCCGACATTGTTGATCAGAATATCGAGACGGCCGTGGACCTTTTCGATATCGGCCATCACAGCACACTGGGCCTTTCGGTCGGCGATGTCGAACACGGCAGCCTCCGCCGAGCCGCCCGCCGCACGCAGCGTCCTTACGGCCTCCTCCAGCGTCGCCGCTGTGCGTCCGGTGACGATGACATGCGCGCCGGCCTCGGCAAGCACCCGCACCATCTCGAAGCCCAGACCGCGGCCGCCACCGGTCACGAGCGCCACCTGACTCGCCAATGAAAATCTATCCGATATGCTCATGGTTTCATCGCTCTCAACCTGCCTCGCCGCGAGAATTAATGGACTCAGTCAACTAATTTTGCAAGAGTACAAGAGGGGCAGCCTAACCGAGCAGCCCGGCCAACCAGCGCGGATCGAGGTAACGCTCGAGTTCTCCGGCGATCTCATCAAGCGCCTGCTCGACACTCTCACGATAGTTCCGCCGCTCGCCCGAAAGACCGAAGCTTTGAAGCAGCCGGGCGCGATAGGCGTCGCTGCCGAAGAGCCCGTGCAGGTAGGTGCCCATGATTCGGCCGTCGGCGGAAAGCGCCCCGTCGGGCACGCCATCGACGATTGCCGAAGGCCGGTCGCAATCCGGGCCGTGGGTGATGCCGAGGTGGATCTGGTAGCCGGCAAGCGGCACGTCGTATTCGGTCGAGCGGGCATGGCTGTTGCGCACGGTTTTTTCAGGCGCCATTTCGGTCTCGACGTCGAGAAGTGCCAGCCCAGGCGTCTCGAGCGTCCCGCCCTCGATACCGAGCGGATCGTGCACCGTGCGGCCGAGCATCTGGTAGCCACCGCAAATGCCGATCACCCGGCCGCCGCGTCTGACATGCATATGGAGATCGCGGTCCCAGCCTTCAGCCCTGAAATCGGCGAGATCCGATATCGTCGATTTCGAGCCGGGCAGAATGACGAGGCTCGCATCGGCAGGCAGCCGTTCGCCTGATCGCACGAAGACCAGTTCGACGTCCGGCTCTGCCCGCAGCGGGTCAAGATCGTCGAAATTGGCGATGCGCGATAGCACCGGCACGGCGATCTTCAGCGCGCCCGCCCTGCCCTTCGCCAGCCGTTCGAGCACGACCGAATCTTCGGCCGGCAGGCGCCCCGCACCCTGCAGCCACGGCACGACGCCGAAACATGGCCAGCCGGTAAAACCTTCGATGGCGCGGATGCCATCGTCGAACAGCGAGATGTCGCCGCGGAACTTGTTGATGATATAGCCCGCGATCATCGCCCGGTCGCCATCATCGAGGATCGCATGCGTGCCGACCAGCGAGGCGATGACACCGCCGCGGTCGATATCGCCGACGAGCACGACAGGCACGCCGGCCCGGGTCGCAAAACCCATATTGGCGATATCGCCGGCCCTCAGATTGATTTCGGCCGGCGATCCGGCGCCCTCGACGATGACGAGATCGGCGCCCGCAGCGACTTTTTCGAAGCTTTCGAGCACCGCGCCGAGGAGTTGCGGCTTCAGCCGCTGATAGTCGCGCCCCTTCGCCTGGCCGAACACCCTGCCCTGCACGATGATCTGGCTGCCGTTTTCCGATTGCGGTTTGAGCAGCACCGGGTTCATGTGCACCGAGGATGGCGTGCGTGCAGCCAGGGATTGCAGCCACTGCGCCCGGCCGATCTCGCCGCCGTCATCGGCAACTGCCGCATTGTTCGACATGTTCTGCGGCTTGAACGGCCGCACGGCAAGCCCGCGATTGGCCGCCAGCCGGCAAAGGCCCGCGACCAGCACCGTCTTGCCGACATCCGAGCCGGTTCCCTGCAGCATGATCGCTCTTGCCATGGTGGCCGCCTTTCGCTGAGGCGAGGCCTACAATGGGCAACGACACCGGGTCAAGGCGTGCCCCCGGTCAAGACTTGCTCTGGGGGCAGGACTTGACCCTGCTCAAGCGTCCCGCAGAAACGCGAAAACCGCGCATGGCCTTGGCTCTGCGCGGTTTGCCGAAAACTCAGGCGTCTTCGCCCCTACACGGCGAAGCTCGCTTTCTCCGGTACGCACTACCTGAACCGGAGAAGCGGCGGTCATTGCCGCCACGACCCAACTGATAACGGCACATTCTTACCGGAGAGTTATTGAAGCCTTACGCAAATGTTAATTTTGATCTTTTTTGACTTTCCCGCCGAAATTTCTGCCGAAGATCCGCCGGCAATCGCCAAGAGCGTGCAAACCGCTTAAAGGCGCCATTTTCGGGATATTGAGATAAATTCATCGAATTCAATCATTTAGTACCGCAACCATCAGCAGAAGACGGTTGATTTCTGCGAGCGAACGCGTAGGCTTCCCAAAAACGCCATTTTCGAGCCATGACCTGCGACAAGCTGCCGGAGGCGCAAGGACGAAGGCGCTCATGAACAGGAAAACCTCTGTCGCGGGATCGCCCGCGAGGCATTTCTTTTCGGGCGCCGGAGAAACTTGTCGCTGATTTCCGACCCGGCTGCGCGTCCGTAGATCCAGGTATCCCAGCATCCTTAGCGCGTCTGAAAAGACGCAGCGCTGTAAAGAAGAATTCGGGGAATGACGATGAAGACGTTTCTGATTCCAGCCGTCTTTGCCGCGGCTCTTTCTATCGTTGCGCCGGCCGAAGCCGCAGAGTGCGGCAAGGTGTCGATCGCCGAGATGAAATGGGCCTCGGCCGGTATTGCGGCGAATTTCGACAAGATCATCCTGGAAAAGGGCTACGGCTGCTCGGTCACAATCGTCGACGGCGACACGCTGCCGACCTTCGCCTCGATGAATGAGAAAGGCACTCCGGATATCGCCTCCGAATATTGGATCAATTCCGTCAGGGCCTTGCTCGATCAGGCCGTCAACGCCGGACGGCTGGTGCAGGGAGCCGAGATCCTGGCCGACGGTGCGGTCGAGGGCTGGTGGATCCCGAAATTCATCGCCGACGCCAATCCCGACATCCGGTCGGTCGAAGATGCGCTGAAACATCCCGAACTCTTCTCCGCCGAGGACGATGCATCGAAGGGCGCGGTCTACAATTGTCCCGCCGACTGGAGCTGCCAGATATCGACCACCAACCTGTTCAAGGCGCTTGCTGCGGACAAGAAGGGCTTCGAACTCGTCGAAACCGGCAGCCCCGAACGGCTCGATGCCTCGATTGCCCGCGCCTTCGAAAACAAGGTCGGTTGGCTCGGTTACTATTGGGCGCCGACGGCCGTTCTCGGCAAATACGACATGACGCGGCTGAGCTTCGGCGTCGGCCACAACAAGACCGAGTGGGACCGCTGCACGGCGGTTGCCGGCTGCATGAGGCCGGAACTCAATTCCTACCCGGTATCGCGCGCCTTCACCTTGATGACCAGGTCTTTTGCCAGCCGCTCCGGACCCGTCACCACCTATCTCAAAACCCGTAAATGGGACAATCAGACGATCAGTCAGGTTCTCGCCTGGCAAGACGAAAACCACGAAAGCAACGAGGATGCCGCCATCCATTTCCTTCGCAATTACGAGGGTCTGTGGATGAAATGGGTTCCGGCCGATGTAGCCGAAAAGGTCAAGGCAAGCTTATAACGTCAGGAGACGATCAACGACCGGACGATTCGACATGAATGGCAATGTTCCCTTTCCCGATCGCGATACCGTTGCGGAAAAGCTCGCTGCGCTGTCGGAGACGGACAAATCATATCTGACGCTGCTCATGGAAAATGTTGCTCAGGACGATAACCTGCTTGACGGCTTGCGCCGCCATCTCGATATCGCCGCCGGTTCGCGTTTCCTGAACTCGCTGAAGCTCGAAAATCTCGGCTTGTGGCTCGGAGCTCAAGCGCCGGATCGGCTGCAGATCCGGCTGATGGAAACCGCCCGCTCCAGCCAGCATCCGGCCTACCAAGCCTTCCGGACCGGTCTTGACCGATCCGGCGGCCTGGAAAAGGCTTATCCCCCGGTCAACCCTTGATCCGGCGCGGTCAACACGTGATCCGGCTCCCGGTTAAGACTTGATCCGGCGTTCTCCGTAGGAATCTGAACGGCCGTTACTTCTTTGCAGCGCGATCAACCGAGCGGCCGGCGTCCTGCGTGGCGTTCACGGTGTTTGCCGTATCTTTTCCTATGCCGCGGATCGTGTTGCCGCAGGAGGAAAGTGCAAGAAGAACCATCAAGGCTGCGGCGATTTTGGCCGTTGTCGTCATTTCGAATATCCTTGTTTGAAATCAACCCCGAACGGGACTTATGCCGTTCGCGCCGATAACGCACAAGGGGACAAAAGGTTCAACGCCTGAAAGAGATTATCAGGCGGCAACCGCCTTCGCTCTCTCGGCAAAGGCGCCGCGAATGCTGTCGGCCACCGTCTCGATCGGCCCCGATACTTGCGAGGCGGTCAGCAGGCGGATATCGAAAGCGCCGAGTTCCGGCAGGCCTTCCTGCGGGCCGAGGATCGCCATGTCTTCATTGACATAGGATAGCGGCAGCGGCGCAATGGCCAGATCGGAGAGCACGGCGGCACGTTGCGCCATGGTGTGGCCGCTGAGATAGGCGACGCGATAGTGCCGTTTGTTGCGTTCGAGCTGGGAGAGCGCCTCCTGGCGCCAGATGCAGCCATCCTCCCAGATCGAGATCGGCAGGGGATCGCGGCGATGCGCCGAACCGCACCTGGCGCCGGCCCAGACCAGCCGCTCGCGGAACACCACCTCGCCACCTGTCGGGAACGGCCGCGTCGCACAATTGATCAAGGCCAGGTCGAGCCGCTGCTCCTCCATGCGCTTTTTCAGCCCGATGCTCATGTCGATCGTCACGTCGACCATGATGCCGGGATAACTTTCAGCGAAACTCTTCAGGATGCTTGGCAGCAGCCGCTCGCCGATATCCTCCGGCGCGCCAAGCCTGACGACACCGCTGAGCTCCGGCATGATGAAGCGTGACACAGCCTCGTTCGACAGTGCCAGGATGTTGCGGGCGTAAGACAGCAGCATCTCGCCGTGGCGGGTCAGCGATACCGAGCGGGCGTCGCGCAGAAACAGCGTCGCGCCCAGCTGTTCCTCGAGCTTCTTGATCTGCATCGACACTGCCGAGGGCGTGCGGAAGACCGCCTCTGCGGCGGTCGAAAAATTGCCTGTCTCGGCGATGGCGACGAAGGTACGCAGCACATCGTTGTCAAGCAAAGGAATGGGACGGCGAAAGGGAAGGCTCATCGTCGCATCTTTCAATTTTTCTGATTTATAACCCCATATCATTTTGTTTGATTGAATGTCAATCGGCACTCATATTCTGGGTATCGGAGGCTAATGCAAACAAAGGACGCCGGACATGGCACAATCAAGCACATGGAATATCGTACAGGCTCTTTCCGCATTCAAGTCGCGCCGGCGCAGGGATGCGAACCACGAACATGCGTTGCGGGAATTGAAGCGATTTCCGTCGCACCTGATGGCGGATTGCCAGCGTGAAATGGAGTTGCCGCTTGTGAACAGGGCCGCTTGGCCGAAGCGGGCGCTGAGGATCGTGGAATCACCGAGCCGCGCATAAAGCGCGTTCGCCAGCGCCGCTTTTTTCAGACGCGCAAAAGACACGGCAGCGCTTTCAATATGTCGCAGGTTCTGACTTGGTCTGCGCACGGTCCTGCTGAACAGGAGCCGCAGGGACCGTTCCCCAATTCGTCGGCGTGCATAAAGCCGACCGTGGAGTCGCCTACATCCCGCCGAGCAGCTTGAAGGCGATGATCCACATGGTGAAAGCGACGAGCGTTTCCAGCATCCGCCAGGACGAAGGCTTCGAGAAGATCGGCCGCAGCCATGTCGCGCCATATCCGAGGGAGAAGAAGAACAGGAAAGAACCCGTCACCGCGCCTGCGGCAAACGAAGCCTGCTCACCGGGATAACGCGTCGAGATCGTGCCGAGCAGCACGACCGTATCGAGATAGACATGTGGATTGAGCCAGGTGAGCGCGAGGCAGGTCGCAAGCGTCTGGCGAAAGCTCGAAGTCTTGGCCTCCGCCGCCGAGAGGGTAGCGGATGACCGAAGGGCGGAATAGAGGCTCTTGGCGCCATACCAGGCGAGAAACGCCGCTCCTCCATAACGCATGACCGGATCGAGCCAGGGCATGAACCGGGCGATCTGCTGCAGGCTGGTCACGCCGAGCACGATCAGCACGGCATCGGAGAGCGCGCAGGCAAGGCAGACGGCGAAGACATGTTCATTGCGCAGACCCTGGCGCAGGATGAAAGCATTCTGCGCGCCGATCGCGACAATCAGGCTGAGGCCCATCATCAGGCCGGTGACATAGATCGAAAAATTCATCGCTCCGGCGAACACCTTCACTTCGGTGACGGTGTGGTATCGCCATTTCGCGAATTAGGCTAGTTAATCCAAATTAGCCCAATTAAGCGAAACTAATCCATGCTCGATTATCCAGCCCTCCGCGCCGTCGCAACCGTCGTCCAGACCGGCAGCTTTGAACGCGCCGCCGCCATCCTCAACGTCACGCCTTCGGCGATTTCGCAGCGCGTGAAGCAACTTGAAGAGCGTCTCGGCACCGTGCTCATCGTCAGAGGCACGCCCTGCTCGGCAACGGAAAAGGGAGAATGGCTCTGTCGTCACATGGAGAATGTTGGCATGTTGGAGGCCGAACTCCTCGGGCAGTTGCCGGCGCTCGTCGATCCCGACGAGCCGCACCAGCGGGTCACCCTTCAGATCGCAACCAATGCCGATAGTCTCGGAACGTGGTTCGTCGAGGCGATGGCGAATTTCGCGAAAAACGCGTCCTACCTCCTGAACATCGCCGTCGACGACCAGGATCACACCGCCGAATGGCTTGAGCGCGGACGGGTGATCGCCGCCGTCACCAGCCTGGAAAAGCCGATCAGGGGATGCCGTCGCTTCGAACTCGGCGTTCTCCGCTATCACGCCACGGCAAGCCCCGATTTTGTTGCGCGCAACTTTCCTGATGGCGTCACCGCCGAAGCGATCCGCAATGCGCCGACGCTGACCTTCAATCAGAAAGACAGGTTGCAGAGCGGCTGGATAAGGCAGACCTTCGGACACGATCTCGACCACCCCACCCACTGGCTGCCCTCGACGCAAAGCTTCGTCGAGGCCGCCCTTTCGGGCATGGGCTGGGGAATGAACCCGACCCAGCTGACCCGCGAACATTTCGCCTCAGGCCGGCTGGTGGAACTCGTTCCCGGTACACCGCTGGATATTCCACTCTATTGGCAGATCAACCGCCTCGCCGCCGATCGCCTGGCGGAGCTGACGCGCGAAGTCGTCACGGTGGCGAAGCGCCGCCTCTAGTTGCGATCAAACATAAGCCGTGCGGCTGCCGAACTCGCTGGTCTCGTCGAAATTCTTCGTGCCGATACGGTCGCTTTCGCCGGAGAGCTCCTGCGGAGCCTCAGCGGCTGGCTTCGATGCGGCAGACGCCTCGGTCTTACTGCTCTCGGACGCTTCGAGCTTGGCAATCTTGGCTTCCAGCGTCTCGATGGATTTTTCGATCGTGGCCTTCTCTTTCTCGTCCTGTGTCTGCGACAGGGCTGCCTGCTTTTCGGCAAGCTGCGCCTCGAGAGAAGCAAGTTGATCCGATGAGCTGGAAGACGAGGTTGAAGCGGCTGAACTCAAAATGGTGGATGCAGAACTGGAAATTGCGCTGACCATGAGCATGACTTTCGATGATGGAATGTCACCTTCTAGGTCACGATTGGTAAATGCCTCATAAATAAAGTACCAAACAGTACCATTTTTATAACAATAATTGCGTTTCGCTGAATCCGGCACTGCTTGGACTATCGCGTCCTACGCGATAGCAATGATCTCCAGCTCCTGGCCGCCGGTCTCCACTACATCGCCGACAGCCTTGCCCATCAGCAACCGCGCCACCGGCGAGACATAGGAAATCGATCCTGCCTTGGGATCGGCCTCGTCCTCGCCGACGATCCGATAGGTCTGCACCCGCCCGTCGTCACGGCTGAAGGTCACCGTGCTGCCGAAGGCAACAGTGTCGGTTGACGCAGGATCGGCCATGAGCTGGGCGGTGCGCAGCCTTGCCGCGAGATAGCGCAGATCGCGCAAGGGACCTGCTGCCTGCCGCCGCCGTTCGTTCACGTCTTCTATGGTGCTCGCTGTATCATAAGCCTCGCGCGCCTGCTGGAACTGCAATTCCAGAGCCTTCAGCCCAGCCTCCGTGACCAGGTTCAGATGCGGCGAAACCGGACGATCGGGCAGCAGGGTTTCCGAAGCAGTTTCGAAACTCTCTTCCTTGGTGAAGGCGACGGCCAATTCTATCCTCCGTTTAGGGCGCAGTGCCCTTTAGTTGACGGGCGAACCGCCCATATTTGAAACCATACATACACCGGCTGCAGCCGAACCGCCAATCTCGGGCTGTCGGCGACGACGCCGGCAACGGAGAGCGTCCTGCGCCGCATGGCGTTTAGACCCATAATGCATTGAGGCCGAGGAGGATCGAATGCCCGGCGAGCAGCGAAAAGGCCGCGATAAAGTCTGGAGCGAAATATGCCCTCGTTCCTGACGGACGCCATGCCGCTGGCCCCGAGCTGGTGGGATATCGCCGCACGCATCGGACTGACGGTGATTGCCGGCGGCCTTATCGGCCTCGACCGCGAGCGCGGCGGCCATGCCGCGGGCTTCAGGACCACGATCCTGGTGGCGCTGGCCGCCTGCATTGCAATGGTCCAGGCGAACCTGCTTCTATCGACCTACGGAAAAACGCTGAGTTTCTTCACGCAGATGGACGTGCTGCGTTTTCCCCTCGGCGTCCTCACAGGCGTCGGCTTCATCGGCGGCGGAGCAATCCTCAGGCGCGGCGACATGATGACCGGCGTCACCACGGCGGCAACCCTGTGGTTCATGACGGTCGTCGGCCTCTGTTTCGGCGGCGGCCAGATCGTCACCGGCACGGTGGCAACCATCGTTGCGTTCATCGTGCTGTCGCCGCTGAAACGCCTGGACAGCTGGCTGCGGTGCGAACGCAAGGCGACACTCGTCGTCTACGGCTCGAGTTCCGATATTCCCGACCTGTCAGCTGTGCTGGACTCTCTTGAATGCAGCGCATTGTTCGTTTCGCTGGGACAGACCGAAGATGGCCGCATCGGCGTGACGTTCGAATTGCGCTGGCTGGCGAAAGATCCGGATGCATCAGCACGCGCAATTCTTTTCGCCGTCTGCGAGACGTACGAGGTCGCGAATTTCTCGATGCATTCGACGACAACGTGAACCGGACGGCGCCACAGTCGCTGCCGCTGTTCTTCAACCTATTTCGAGGCGTGCTCCGGTTTACCCTTTCTTTTGGTGGATGCGAACTCCTCGAGCTGCTTCTCGCTCATGGATTCCTCCATCTGCTTCGAGGCACCCTTGAGTTCCTTCTTGGGCGTTTCGCCCCGCTTGGCCGACAGTGCGGCACCCGCCGCCTTCTGCTGGGCCTTGGACTTGGCTGGCATATCGATCTCCTTCTCGTTGGGATCAGCAGCCCTTAAAGCTTCCTCAGTTCATCCGGCTTGTGTGCGGCGCGTTTTCCCGATTTGTCGCTCTCGACGATATATTGCGGTTCCGCCGCCGACGCTTTCACCTTGTGACCTTTGATCTTTGTGGGGCTGGCCTGCTTCTTCACCACCTTGCCTTCGGTCGCTCCCTGGCTGGTATCCCAGCTTACTTCGTCGCCCCTCTTCAAATGTTTGGACATGTGTATTCCCTTTGACGATGGGGCTGCGGCCGAAGCCGCAGCCGACCGCTCGTCAGTTGATGGTGGCCCACTGGCTGCGGACATCCCTGGCGTTCTTCGACAGGTGAACATGTGCGTCGACGTGATCGACCCAATCGATCGGGATCAGGTGGTGTTTGCCGTCTTCCGAGTCGGTCTTCGTCAGCTTTATGCGGGTGGGACCGTCGAGATGATCGACCGTCCCCATATGAGTGCCGTCGGCAGCCCGCACTTCCATATGTTCTCGGATCTGGTCTGCGGAAATCATCGTTTCCTCCTTTGCGTCATTGTCAGCTACGAAGCGGCAACGAGGTGGAGCGGACTTAGTTCCGAGCCGCCTCTCTGTGCCTCGATTTCGCATTTTGCACCCCCGCAAAGGTCTATGGCCGGAAAAATTTGTTGATTCCCGAAATGGAAATTATTTTGATTCCTCGCGCTGAACGCTGCGAACGCTAGGATCGGAACGCCCTCAAATAGGCCTCAGCCTCCTCCCTTTCGTAGAGCCTGACCTCTGGCACAATGCGACGCAGGCCAGAGCTATCGAGGTCCCGCCCCAGAAAATTCGGGAATTGCGGCATGCCTTTGACGAGAAGATGGGTCTTTATGTCCTGAAAGGTCATGTAGCGCTCCTGCAGTTCCCACAAGATGTTAAGGGTAAGCCTGCCAGGAGGGATCACGCCCGCGCCTCGCAAAATCGCTCGCGAGGTGCGCATCATTCGAAAGTAGAATAGCAAGTCGTCGATAGATATCTCGGTGTCGGGGCTAAGGGTCGACCCGCGTGACTGACAGATTTTTCTCACTCGGGCTTCGTCCGTGGTGAACAAGCATTTTGAGAACCAGTTGCTGTTTCCCTTGGAAGGCTGCCACCTTACTTTGATTTCGCCGTTGAGGATGGCTGCGAAGACATGTGCCCAGGGATGCTTTGAACTCCGAGAGGCATGCACCAACTCAAAGATAGGTAGGCCTTTCGCTTCTGCCGATGGATTCTCTTTGAAAGACTCGATGTTGAGCAGCGGCGCGTTCGCGGGTGCGCCCAGCAGCAGCCCGAGCGACCGGTCCGGGCATTGGACGGACCCAATCTGGTATAAATTCAGCACCTCGCATAATGGCAGCCCCAATGCCTTGCCCTGCAATTTCACGGCTTTTGGATAGAAAATCGGGGGATGGTCAACTTGCGCAATGCTCGTGCTCGGATAATGAAAACGCACTCGTTTCCCTTTTCCGAAGAGAATGTTTAGTTCCTTTCTCAGAAACCATCTCAGGTCCTTGAAATTCCGCGGAATGCTCGCAACCAGCGGATGTGTTTTTGAGCGGCGGCAATTTGTAACCCTGCTGTCTTCGATAGAGATCGCCATATCGAGGAACCCATTTGGCCAGTTGAGGACACTGTTGGCGGCCCCGAGGATGAAAGTGTGCGGGATGATGTAGTTTTCCCCCAGTTTGGTGTCCTTGCGACCCGTCGCCTGCAAATTTAACAGTTTTGCAGACTCGACTATCAGCGTGAACAATTCTCCCCGAGAGAACTGTCTCAAACTGTCATCGACATTCCACTCCCTCGAGCGATCTGCGCAAGGATCAATGAGCGAAAGGAAGAACTGGAGCGCCGCCTCATCGGCGATGTCTACGTTTGATGTTTCAAGCTCTCGCAGATCCGCGCCGCAATAGTTGCAAAACGCTAGTGCTGCGGTCCTCTCGAAAGTGAGACGTACTCCGCAGCTACATTGATCTACGAGCTTCTCGCGATTTTCCGGGTCGAAAGAAAAACATCGAAGACTCCAAATCGCCTTCTGGTACCCTTTTTGCTTCAGGTGAGCCGGTGATATTTTCCGGGTACGACCCAAGATGAAGGGCGATATCTTCGCACCGAAGAAGTTGACCGGTCCGGGTTCGCGTCCGTACAGGAGTTCCAGAATTCTTTCTTCTTTCACGCCTAGAATCTTCCCGATAGCCACCGCGTCAATAGTCCGCGCCGTCATAGCACTGTGCGACCATTGGGTATTTTCGGCATAACCCAGCATGAGATTGACCACTCGCATTCCGCTGAAGCCATTTTCAAACGTAGCCCTCATGAGTAAGTCCGGGACGCCTTCACCAGGTCTTGGCTCTATAGGGAATGCGTAAGAAGGTATGTCCATCTGACTGGACACCAGCTCATTGGTTTCCAAGAAAAACTTGTTCACAGCGTCTCCTTCAGGAAAAGCGTTCACGCCCGCCACTTGATCGTGATACTGATGCGAAACGACGATTTGCCGGGGATCGCCCTCCCCGGTCGGATTAGGTTTGGAAATGGCTCGCTTAGCGGTAATGCCTCGAACGCCAGTACGGCCCTGACCTCGAATTCGGTTTGCGACTCGAACAGGCTAATCGATAAGGTAGTGAAAACGTGGATTTGCAACTCACAACAAGCGTCAGATCGCTAAGCTAGGATAACTGCAGTCCAAGGCAAGAAAGCGCTTCATCGCGCCGCCAAAAAATCACGTCTCCTGACCTCATGCATTTGACGTCGACATTTCTCAGTTTCCGATAGAGATCTTTGATCGGTCGGCGGCTCATCCCTGCGAGGGTTTGCAGCTCGAAGCTGAAAGCCCACGATTTCCGCAATTGCGCGAGCTTCTCCGCTGTAGATATTCCCTGCATCAGCCCGGAGTTGACAATGTTGGCGGCGACAGATTTTGTTCGATCTATAGTCATCGAAACCTCTCTATGGCTCATCGGAGCGTTCCGGACGTCATCACTCGTTGGCTGCGTCTCGACAAGAGAGCGCAGGAATGAAAAGTCGGTAACGACGAGTTCCGACATGAGCCCGCGCTTTCGCCTCCTACCGCGCCACACCTCAAGCTGGCCGTCGAGCACCGCCCGCAAAATCGACGACCAACTAAATCCCATTGATGGGTCCAACGCAAAGCAACAAGACACCAGCCCAAGCGCGCCAATTCTCGTCCCGGGGCGGATTATCTTCGAGACGTCGGCAATCAAACTGCTCTCGACAGTAGGAAGTGGAACCGGGCCGAGGTGGGCAATATCCGTCGCCAACTCTGGTGCCATACCGCGATTAAGTAGCTCCCAGACTGCCGGCATGGGCAGGCCCATGTCCTCGGAGAAGCGGCGAACAGTACCGATATCTCGCATGGCAGTCATGTATGGATTGAAATGGGCGCTCGGTGCGAAACGGCCGTCCACTTTTTTGCCTCGGCTCCTAACCAGAGTTAGCACGTCCTCTCTTGGGCGCTTTAGTCGGTTAGTGTCACCAACCTTGCTTGGATAGACGAACCTCGACGGCGTGACCCCTTGCGAATTCACTGCTTCGATGCGCCGAGCTGAATCGAGCAACCCTTTGATTCTGGTCCTGATCGTCGCGGGCAATGTCTGATCAAACTGTAGTCTTCGGAGCGGCTTGCTATCGAACCAGCCAAGCTCCCTGCTTTCCGATGTCGGGGCAATGATACTGTCCACCAGCTCTTCGAAGCCGTTCGGCCAATCAAGAACGGCCCTCCCCGCTCTCTCGATATTGTGGGGTTCGATCGCTTTTCGGGCATCGGCTGCCTCAATACGTTGGCACGTTTGGGCGATGCGCACGATCAGTTGAAATAGATCACCAGCTCGCTCGTCTGCCAGCTCCGATCCGGCGGGAAGCGAAGAATTCCGTTCAGAAGATTCGGGATCGATGAGACGAGCAGCGAAATCCAAGGCTTTCTCGTTACGGGGATTGTAAATCTTGACCGGAGCATCTCGAAGGTCGGCCCCACATTGGTCGCAAGTCCAAGCGTCACAAGACAGCTCCCAGCCGAGCAGCGCACCGCAGGGGCAGCGATCGCAAAGATACTCTCGGCTAACGGGATCCAGAGCCAGAGGTTTCAGGGACCAGATGGCTTTCAAACGCTCACCTTGGGCCAACATCTGTGGCGCAATACGGCGGGCATTGGAGATGTGACCACGCCGAACGGCGTGACCGAAAAACATGACAAAATCTCGGCTAGCGTGGACAGGCAGTTTTTCCCGTAACAATCGCTCCTGGACGTCTGGAGCCAGGCTGAGAATTTGAGCTAGTTTCGCGATGTCGCGTCGATTATCGCAGGTCGCGAGTGCCGAGACTTTCCGAACGGATGTGCAACCCGCAAGGTCAATGATGACCGAAGGACGAGGAAATCCGTTCCATAAAGAAGCGCGATGGAGTGCCTCTCTCATCCCTTCGCCACTCCCGAGTTCGATACCCAATGCCAAACTCGCAGTTTGGCATTGGGTATCGTGCGCGGCTCCATCTGTCCGGTAATGGTCAGGCACTTCGTCGCGCCCTCTTGGTTTTTGCGCGCTCCCTTGCCTCCCGATCTCTGGTGAACGGGTTCAATGTTACGAAGCCGTGGGGGATGGCATAGAGGTCGGTGGCAGCCTCCAGATGTCTTACGTCGACACAATTAGCTCCTTCGTCGCGCGCTAGATATGCCGCGCGCTCCACAACGCGCGAAATTCGTCCAGGAAGGCCGCCAGCTGTCTCCACCAAGCACGCAAGAGTATTGCCCACGACGAAATTGCTGCGGCGCTCAAACAGGCCGTGTTCCTTCAGCTTTATGCCAAGCTCCGAACAATATCTGACCAGAACGGCAGCATCCTTGGGGTTGTTGAGCTGCAGGGGAGTGAGCAGGACAGGAAAGTCTATACTGCAAATCTGCCCGTCGCTACCAATCCTCGCCTTAGCCTCGTTCGTGCCGAGGACTACAATTGGGCAACCGTTGTGTTTTGCGAAACCTCGCAGAGTATTGTGTGTTCTCGTCGCGTCTTTATCGTTTGCGTTTCGCATTCTCAGGTTATTGGACTCGTCGAACATTATTAGGTGAATGGGATGTTTCGCTATTAGACCGTGGAGCCGATCCAACATTTGAGGGGGCTTACCCAAAAACGGCAACGGATCGCCCAGTCCTTTGAGAACTTGAGGCAAAAACGCACTTTGAGACGACTCGCCGTTTAGAGTTATGACGGCGACTTTGGTTTCTTTCACGTTGTAATTGCCGCCAAGAAACTTCTCCACGTACCAGCTCATGATGGTGGTTTTCCCAGCGTGTGACGGGGCGAAAATCGTAACGCACCCCGCCTCTGCGCGTGTCGGACGATTGTCGTTGAGGGCCGCCAAGCGACTGTCTACAAGACGATTGATCGCTCGATGCGCTTCGTCAACTTTGGGAAGAGGTATACGCATTTGACGGAATTCGTTGGAGATATCCGGCAGTGGTTTCATTTTCTGTAGGCTCCACTTTTCGATTTCAATGACGTGTCGCGGCCATCTCAGCTTCGAGACGGTCGAGGAAAGCCTCGCTTTCCGCTGCCGACGAAAACACATAAGACGGCTGCGAGGGCAGAGGCTCCCATTCCGGAGCTGGAGACTTTGGTTCTGCGGGCTTGGATTTCGCCTTCGGGCCCCTCCTCTTAGGCGTGATCGGTTGTTCACGTCCCTCCTCAGCCGCGTAGGCAATCTCGATGTCGACGTTCGAAACACCCAGGTTGGTGACGGGAATAGTGATATCAAATCGGCGCACATCCGGCGGGATTACGATCGCCCTACCGCCTTCCAGCAACCTTGCTGTCGTTTTCCCCGCCTTATGGGTCTGTTTGGGCAACAACTGCTCGAGCCGCTCAAAGTATTCCCTCAGATATTTCGCCCGGACTTCAGGCGGGTATTTCAGCTCGAATATCTTCGCGTTGGCCTTCTTCGCAGCCAGAGCGAACTCGAACGAAACCGGAGTATTCGAAAAAAGCGGATCCGTATTTCGCAATTCGACCGCCGTTTTTCCGCCAGGACCCATCACGCCGACTGAACTGCAATCGCCAGGCTTCCATAAAATTGTGATCTTCAAGCTGACTGGATAACCAACCTTACCTTTCGTCTTGGCCGAGAATTCTTCAAGGAGCCGACTTGCGAGACCCTCGTCATGGAAGTGATGCCCTTTGAAGTCGACCCCATTCCTGGTCAGCGTTGCTCCGATCTTTCGACGACGGAGCATGAGGTCTAGTTGGCGCAGGTCCCTGAGCGCGCCTCGTCCGTATTTTTCCACGCCACAGACAAACCGCCGACCAGGCGGCTCGTTTGTACCACCGTGGGGTTTCATATGATGTTCGGTGATGATCTTGTGCGTCACGAGTTCATCGATCTCTTCCAGATCGAGCCGAGCGTATTTCTGATGGTCAGACGAGTTTGTCCGTTTGTCGTCTATTGAAAAGCCACCCGGCAGGACGGCCATCACCCTCTTTACCGTTCCAATTGCGCGTTCAACTATCGATTTCCACTCAGGCGACGCCAGCGCGGCGTACTCGATTGCGATGTTCATCGCCAGCAAACCAAGCTGGACGCTGTCAGTGACGTGAACTCTCAGGTTGTCCAGAACAACTGTTTCTGGCGGACCATGCCCTGCTGTCGCGTCTGGTAGATCGGGATAGCGCCTCATCCATTCGATCTTAGGCGTCATCACCATTTTCAGGCACGCCATGAACGTGGCGATGGATGGCGCTTGGTAGGTAAGAATGAGGGCGAGGGTTTTCCTGCTGAAGACATCGACCGCGTAAACGATCTCAGGTCGCTTTGTCGTGAGGACCTTTGGCTCCTCCTCAGCCGACGGGACATCCTGGTCGGTTGAACCTCGCGGCAGCGCCCTGTTTACCAAGCTTTCGGACCGACTTTTCACAACAGACCAAATGTTGCCGAGCGTCTGGTCGATAATCACGATCTGTAGAGGACGCACCGCATCCTGCGGCTTGATGACACCCTTGAGGCTCTTGTTGACCTTGCGAGTTCCATGAAGTCGTACAAGGTTCGCCTTCTTTGACTCCTCGTTGAACCAAGTGCGGAACACGCGATCCGTAGGTGGATTGGGCCGCTTTCCCTCGATCCCGATGCCCTCGTCCCGCTCGAGGTAGAATTGTCCCTCGAACCACTTGTACGCCTCCGCGCAGCTCGGAAGTTCCCGTCGGAAGACCTTATCGATGGCCTCGTGCGCCAGGGTATAAGTCCACTGCGGCCAGATTCCCCTTGCCCTTACAGCGGGATCTTTGCGCATGCAGTCAACCAAGCTCACGTGCCTAGTCCGATTGTAGACAAGCACCCGGATCACTGTCGCGGACGGAATCCATTTGCCGAGGCCGAGCCTGTCGGCCTCTTCGTGGTTATCCCTCATAAATTGCGCGAGATCATCCTCGGTTTTTGTGTAGTCGAGGTTGAAATTACGCTGATCGATGTACTTGTTTCCGTAGAACTGTTTCGTCCTGGCGTGAATTAACTCCTCCCGGTCTTTTTCCCAGTCCTCCATTTCGCCGACGGTCACCATCCGTCCTTCCGGCTTGAGCAAAGCGAGAAGGTGCCGGGCCGTCGAGGGCCGCAGCTCTTGGCCCGCCTGGGCGGTTTGCCAAATGTCACCATTCGCGTACTCCAACGCGAACTGGGTCGCGTCTTTGACGAGAACTTCACCGTTGGGGTACCGTTGCAGCGTGACGGCCTGCGTATCCAATCCTACGACCGAGAAGTCGCCGGGTTTGGGAATGGAGAGCAGCATGAACCTGTCGCTAATACAGATACTAAACATCCCGACCGATTTCCGTCTGTTGCCTCAACCAAACGGGGGCGTTCGGCACCAAGCCGCGGCGCAAATCGATCGAAAGAAATTGCTTGAGGTGTAGAGCCTTCACGAGCCTTTCCCCCTTTGGCTGCCCACCTAAAGCTTCGCTGAGCGTGCGGTATGTCAGGCACTTCTCGCGACCGAAGGCAAACAAACACCGGGACCGCTCGAGATCGCCAATACGGTCCCTCGCCCCTGCTTCGAGATGGGTGATGACGCTCAGCAAATCCTTGCAGATGTGTGGCCGCTCAGTCAGGACCAGGAATGGCTGGTCGACGTGGGCGTAGATGGCTTCGACCGCATCCATCTTCGTCTTGTTCGACTGATCGTCCAAGCTCGTGTCCAAGGTCGCCTTCATCTCAAACAGAACAGAAACCGCATCCTCGAAAGCAATTTCACCGTGGTACGGCTCGGCCACCGCTTCGTACAACGGCCTGCCTTCGAGCAACTCCTCGACAAAGCTTGGGTGTACATGGGCTAGGATGTCCGGTGTATACCGGAATTGCCAATTGATGCCGCGGAACCCGAAGAAGAGGCTATGGGGTTGCGAGTTGATCCTCACCACCCGGGAACACGCCGAAAGCATTCTCAGCGCGTGCTTTTCAACCTCGCGAGACTCCCATGGTATCCCATGGTGTTTTAATTTGTTAAGTGGGATAAGACCCACTGCATGAGTTCTCCGTCCACTCGCCACCCATCTCACGGGCGCGTCTCCTTCAGCTCTGGCGAAGACGAAATAATCGACGATATATGGATCTTTGTCCTGCGACACTCAGGTCTCCATGTGGCTGAGATCAGTGGAAAGTCGGAGGAGAAACTGCCGCCGATCCTCCGACCCGGATGACAAAAAACGCACGAAAAGATAGACTTCACCTCCAAGGCAAAAAGCATTCACTTAAAAAAGATTCCGAGTTGCCACGATCTAAGCAAGATACGATTCCAACCGAGACAGAAATAGAGAATTCTTTCTTTCAACAGAAAGATTCCGCTAGCGAGCCTTTGCGTCTCGACCTCTCCGCGTGGGCGGGTGAGTTGAAGCGCAAGATCGCGGCATCTCAGAAGCAAACCGCCGCACTTCGCACTCAGGCCGCCTCGCTGAGAACGCGCGCGAATGTCCTCATTGATATGGCGCAACAGACAGACGCAGAAACGGAAGCCCTCCGCGGCTTACTCCAGCAGGTCGAGACGACCGAAGTGTCAATCAAGGCCGGCCCCAGTGCTTCGACACCTCAAGTCAGTGGTGGGAGGAACCTATCCTCTCGGGTTCGTGCGCACGTGAAGGTCATCCTCAAAGCGGCCGGACGCCCGTTGGGAAGAACCGAAATCCTTGCGCAACTGAATGAGGATGGTGTCACAGTTCCCGGCCGCAACCCTGCTCAGAGGGTTGGAAAGATGCTTTGGGAGGCCGATGAGTTCGAGTACAAAGGCAAAGGCTATTGGCTTGTGGGCGAGCCAATTCCCGAACACCTCGTCCCGACGAAGCGTTATCGTGCGCCAAACCGAAAGAAATAGCCGGGCGAAGTGGTCCCACATGTCCGTTGGGCCATCCCTTATAGTTCCGGACAGTTGACCTGAAGGACGAAGCATCCTTCGACGCCACGGTCGTAGGGATCATTTCAGCTGCCATAAATAATTCCTTACATTCGTCGCGAAACATGGCGGGGCTGCCCCAACTTGCTCTGTTTCTTCTTTGCCTGATGCCAAAGCCAACGCTTGTCCTCCAGCCTAAGTCGTTCGTGGATGCTGAGGCAGCGATGAGTACTCCAAGCCAGCCAGTGAAAGTTGGCTCGGAGGAGTTTTCGCGAGAGGACCTGTGGGCTCTTTCACTCACACAGAGATCGGCCCAACTCGGTCCTACGGGTGTAGTCCGACGCCGACAGAAAACGGAGCATCGATGCGGTGATGGAAATGGCGCACTGCTCGGAGACTACACGACCATTGGGGCAAGCTACTCGCTGTCTTGACCAATGCGGTCCATCCGCCGCAGGAAGATAGAGCGACACGCGTCAAGCATTGCCTCATGAGCATCATAAAAAGGCTCATGGTCAAACTCACGTACAAGAACCGGAACATCTTTGGCAGGCGGGTTGTTGAAAGGCTTCATTCGAGCATCTCCTCCTCCGCTCCGTCGAGGAACGGGCGCACAGGCGCGATCGCGGGCATTTCGATCCGTGGTGCGCTGGGTTCATTGGGAAGCCTGGTTGACAGGCTGCAATAGGTGTCGGGCCGACGATCTAGTTGCTTAGGGCGTCAATCCAGGCGCGTGAGACGTCCGCAGTCACACCTGATGCGTGACGTTTCAGCCGATCCACCAGTTTTTTTGGCCTGCAGCCTTGTAGAGGCCTGCTTGCCGGTTGTTTTCGAGAGATGTTCGAGATAGACAGGTACTCGGCATAGATAGACATATTAGTCTGCTCCACTTCTAGGCCATTTCGGCAAACCTGTTCGTGGGGTTTGCCGACAATCGGATCGGGCTGCACGGCAAATGCAGCCCGTATCCGTTCAAGCCGATAACGCTGCGAGCAGATTACTCATCAACGTTCGGCACACGGAAATAAGCGTCATCCGCAAAGAATTTCAAGCGCCATTTTTTGCGTCCGTGTCGATCGCTGCCGGATGGATCCAATCCCGAATTACCGCCTTACAAATTCCATAATTGATTTCCTTCGAGCCGTTGCGATTCTCCACCGTGGCTGCGGCGTCGCACTCTAGAGCTTCAGCGTAACGTCTCTTCACGAACGACGAGCTCGGACACACGGATCGTCGAAACCTTACATTTCTTCAGTTTCGGCGGACATGTCGCGGCATCACCCGTCACGCGAATTGGAGACGCCGATATTGGGTTTTGACTACGGGAGAGGACAAGTAAATGCCCAACGCTTGCAGGTCAAAGCTTCCTTCGTTTCGTTCGCTCGCAAGACTCCAGTTGTGATCGGAGTCTTGGAAGGAGCTGAATCGACGCAAATCCAAGACTCGGCTTTCTCAGGTCAGAGCTAAATTAGAAATCATTTGCGCCGCGATGTGAGGTACAATAGGTGGCAGCTCGGAACCTTGGAATATTCCGAACGGATTGGAAATTCGCGCGTCGGGGATTTGTCCGTGAGACTGCAGCGCATGATCGCGTGGTGTCGGCGATCTCTGGACGTCAGTTCTAGGTATCGTGTTTCGATCGGGTGTCCATTTCGTGTGACAGCGCACCCACTGGATTGAACGGACGGGAAACAAATGGCGGATTGATCTTTTAGAAACCCCGTCTCAAGCGTTAGAATCGCGACATGGTCTCGCATCATTATCAAAAATATTTTCTTCCCTTGTTGATGCGACGGGCTCCCATCGCGTCAGGTCGGAAGCGTCATCTGACCTCAAATTGCTCGAATCGGCGACTCAATTGCGTTTCTCGCCGCTCGAAAAGCCGCCCAGCAAAGACCATTATTCGCCGCCCGCCGGTCCTCGACGAGCGGCCCTCAGGAAGTGATTTGTCTTCGTCGAAAACGCGGTCTGCTACCCGATCGCATGACCCATGCATAATTCCGGCGACCGCCAGGTATGGCGCTATCGTCCACTTCATATCGCCAGCCCTACCCGCCTACAACGACCTGTCCCACTGAGCCGTTACTTAGGATTAGTCTGGCACTCGCTGATAACGCTTCACGCAACTATCCGCGCGGTGCGACGCTGCCGCTTCCTCTCTTCTCGATCGTGTCCATGGGAGTGGTGTAGCTGACGGCTGATTGCCGTGCTTTCCGACGTTGGGTCGGAGGGGATTTCAGCGTGCCACAGCGGGCAGACTGATTTGGGGATCATCGCTCATTTGTGCCATGGTCTCAAGCGTCATGTACCTGGCGCGCTGGACGGCCCATTCATCATTCTGTTCGAGCAGCAGTGCACCGACGAGACGGACGATGGCTTCGTCGTTGGGAAAGATGCCGACGACCTCCGTTCGTCGCTTGATTTCGCCGTTGAGACGTTCGATTGGATTCGTTGAGTGAAGCTTCGCCCGGTGCTCTTTCGGGAAGGTCATGTAGGCGAGCACGTCCTCTTCAGCGTCGTCCAGGATGGTGGCGAGCTTCGGCACTTTCGGTCTGATCTGATCAGCGACGCTGCGCCATTGAGCGCTGGCGGCCTCCGGCGTCTCCTGGGCAAAGGCGGTGGCGATGAAGGCCGAGACGACCCGCCTGCCACTCTTTCCAGCATGCGCCAGTACGTTCCTCATGAAGTGAACCCGGCACCGTTGCCAGGTGGCGTTGAGAACCTTGGTGACGGCGGCCTTGAGCCCTTCATGCGCATCGGAGACAACAAGCTTCACACCACGTAATCCTCGACGTGTCAGCCTGCGCAGGAATTCCGTCCAGATCGGCTCGGCTTCCGACGTGCCGACTTCCATTCCCAGGACCTCGCGTCGACCATCGCTGTTGACGCCGACGGCGATGATAACAGCAACGGAAACGATGCGGCCGCCGCGCCGGACTTTGAGGTAGGTCGCATCCACCCATACATACGGCCACTCGCCTTCAATTGGCCTGTCGAGGAACGCTTTGACCTTGACGTCGATCTCTTCGCATAGACGGCTCACCTGGCTTTTGGAGATGCCAGACATGCCCATGGCCTTGACCAAGTCGTCGACAGAGCGTGTTGATATCCCTTGAATATACGCTTCCTGGATAACCGCCGTCAGGGCCTTTTCCGCCATCCGACGCGGTTCGAGAAAGCTCGGGAAGTAGCTGCCCTTGCGCAGCTTCGGAATGCGAAGCTCGACGGTTCCGGCGCGCGTCTCCCAATCGCGGTCACGGTAGCCATTGCGTTGAGCGAGCCGCATCGGGTTCTTCTCACCGAAGTCAGCACCCGTGGCCGAGCCGACTTCCAACTCCATCAGCCGCTCGGCGGCAAAGCCAATCATCTCACGCAATAAATCTGCATCCGCGCTCTTCTCAACGAGGGAGCGCACGTTCATCATGTCATTGGTCATCGGTGGTCTTTCCGTCAGGTTGGTCTTGAACAACCCGACCCTAGCGGAAAACACTGATGGCCGCCCGCAAAGCCGATCACCCGCTACAGCGCAGCGAGAAGCGCGCGGGCACTCGGCTTTGCTACCTCCCGTCAGCTACACCACTTGCCGGGACACGATCCTCTTCTCCTCGGATCAAGAACATTTGGCGGTTCGCTCCAGAGGCAGCATCACGCGCCGCGGAGTTTCGGTTCCACCCATCGCAAGTCCTAGAGAGTAGAGATGATGGCAGCCTGATCGTGCGATTTCACGCAGCTGGCTGGCTCGAAATGACCTGGCACCTCTACCAATGGGGTGACAAGTGGAGGTGATTGCGCCGGAAGAGCTGCGCTCGATGGTTGATCGCTATCGAAGGCCCGATTTCAGCGCGCTGCCTTGAGGGGGATCGCGCGCCGCATGAGCGTAGCATGGCTTAGGACGGACAGTTGATACCGAATGTGGTCCGCCCGATGACGCATTAGAGCACCACGATGGACGAGGCTCGCCTGTATTCGGAGATTAAGTCATGCCTAAGCGCACACCAAATTCGGAGAACGACGAGAAGCCGGGTGCCTTCCCTTGGGGGAAAGTGCTGGCAGGCATAGCGGGCAGCGCGGTCGCGAGCCGCGTTTTCGCCGCGTGCCACTCGGTCGGATTGTGCTGGCTGCCGCGCCACTGGTCGTCGCAGCTTTGCAGAAGAGCAGAGAATCATCGCGACGTTAATCTGCTTCCAACCCGCTCGGCCGATGCCTCGGAAGCAGCTATTCGCTCGGTAGTCAGCAGGCTGGGCGTATGCCTGACTATTCCGGCTTTAGTACCAAGTCCGCGATTTCCCTAGCATCAGCGAGCGTCATTTTCAAAAAACTTCCACCGTGAGAATGCGCTATTCGCAGTAGCCGGTGAGCGGCAGTGTCCGCCGAGACTGCCGTCGAATTGCGATCTACTTCTTTCTTTGTAGGTTGCTTCATTTTCTTCCCTGGCGGTTGAAACATCGTGTCGTGGGTAGCGTGATCGGCTGAGCGCCCGGCTTCTCGTCGCGCATGCGGTTGCTGAAGTAATGATTGTCCACTGCGGCAGCCGCCTGCCTCAGGCCGCTAGCGCTCGCCATTCTTTCGTCATCCTCAGGTTTCGAAGCACCCTTCCCCGCAACCCGCAAATCATCTCTTCAATACTCAACGGGACGCCTTCTGCGTCGGCAACTTTTTCGAACAACGCAAGGAGACAGTCCGCGAGCGATCTCAAAGCAAAGTCGCATGCTGCCCACCTGCTGTTCCCGTTTTCCTTGGCCCACTCCGCGCCGCAAACCAAATTGTAAGTGCGCTCCAACAGGTAGTAGAGCTCGACGTCGAACACTTCGTTGTCCACATGCTGCCGGAGCTTGGTGAGGTCGTTTTCGATCTCGCGTTCGAAGTTCTTGGGCGTTGCCCTGAATTTCTTCCTGTCATTGTGAAGACGCTCGAAGCCAACGCCTGCCCGCCCGCTGTCGTCTATCTTCCGATCAAACGGCGGACGCTCGAACGCATCGAGTACTTTGGTCCGGTCGAAGATCGGTGCCTCATGCTCAGGGCCGTCGGCGTGTAGCCAGAGGTGGCTATACCCTTCCGAGACCGCACGGTTCCAAAGACCGGGTGCATCCCACAAAATCTCGCGGCCATCGAGATGCGACATGCGGACCCGAGCAGCTTGGAATAGAAACCCCTGACCGTATGGCATGATGCCTACCCCGCTGCGGAAGCCGTCTTGTCGATGCAAGACCCCGATATGGAGCGGCGACATGTGGGTCAGGCTAGCTTCGAGAACGCGTCGGGGCATGAGGGAACCTTCGATCAAGATTGATGTGCTGTATCGATGGTTGACCGGATCAGGAGAGGCTGCAAGCGAAACTGTTTTGGTTCTCGGCAGCGTTCACCTCGGGCCCTCATGCTCCCGTGGTGCGACAGTCGCTGTGGGAAGGATGACGATACCCACATTAGGTCGCCGGATTATTTTCTGATTAGGACCTTGAGCAACGCGAAAATCCAGATGACCATGGATGCATCAACCCGCTGGGACAGCGTCCTGGCCTAACGAAATCAACCATCCATGTTCTATCAACCTGCTCGCGGGAACGCGGAGGCTATCGGTCTCTGCGCGCTCCATACTGGCGACTGCGCCGAAGTCCTTCCTCAACTCCCTACTGGGTCGGTAGACCTTGTGGTGACCAGCCCTCCGTACAACATCGGCAAAGCGTACGAAAAACGTGCCGCGCTTGACGCGTACGTTGATTTCCAAACGGGCGTCATCAATGAGTGCGTAAGGCTTCTAGGGCCAGATGGCTCGATCTGTTGGCAGGTAGGAAATTGGGTCGACAACGGCGAAATCGTTCCTCTCGACAGCGTTGTCATTCCCATTTTCCGCGCCCTTGGTATGAAAATCAGGAGCCGAGTGGTCTGGACCTTCGGGCACGGTATGCACTGCAGAAGACGCCTGTCGGGCCGTCACGAGACCATCGTATGGGCTACGAAGTCCGACGAGTATCACTTCGACCTCGACAGCATTCGGGTACCGCAAAAGTATCCGAACAAACGGCACTACAAGGGTCCGAAGATGGGTCAGCTTAGTGGAAACCCGTTGGGCAAAAACCCGGGTGACGTCTGGGATATCTCCAATGTGAAAAATCGACATCCAGAGAAAACCAGCCATCCGTGTCAGTTTCCTGAAGAACTGGTGGAGCGTCTGGTCAAAAGCTTGACGAAACCCGGCCAGAAAGTTCTCGATCCGTTCGCGGGGGCAGGCACCGTCGGAGCTGTTTGCAATCGCCTCGATCGAAAATCAGTGCTCGTCGAGCGAGTTCCTGAATATGTCGACATCATTCGCGAACGTCTCGGCGGACCGAAAGCGCAAGCTCGGAGGCCTGTCTCAGACGTCGTGGCGTTGGCACCAAGGATGGAGGATTTGTTTACAGTGAGCGTTTCGAACACGACGCTTGCAGCCATCGATCCATCAACTGTCTCTATCTCCGGCGAGTAGCGCTGGCCACAAAGACAGTCGACAGTCTCCCGGCCCCCTTGCTGCCCATAAAAATCCGGGCGAACATTTTTCTCAGTACCGGGGAGCTTTTAAATGGACGGCATCGATCAAGCTAATTTTGCAACCGCATTCGATCAAGCGCGGGCTAAGGACGATGGCAATTCGGTTTCCATCCGCTACGTCGGTCACCTCTTGCTGCCTGGTGAAGACGTCATTATCTCACTGCAGGCTGCTGGCGGCTTGGCATTGAGTATCGACGGTAAGCTTGCTGACAAGCATCACGCGATGACTGCGCTGATCAACGACTACGGTCTCCTTATTCGCTGTGCGTGAGGCGAAACCTAATGGGGACGCCACCCGAAGCGAGATCATCGGGCGCTGGCACGAGAACGGCGATGAGCACGCGTTGGAGCCGTATCTCGTGAGAACCTCGTACATCGACAAGCAGGCAGTCGTGCATAGATACCGATATCGCATCTTCCCGCTGGATGGCTACAAGCTCGGCGATGACTTCTCGGTTGAACTCAACTCCGAGGTCACAGGCGAAAGAGTGAAAGCGGTGCTTGAGAACGCCACGGAGACCAACATCCACTACGATGAGCTGCCCAAGAGCATGTTCACCTGGATGCCGATCGGGGTCGTTTGGTCTCCGCCAAAGAAATCTGGCTATCCGGTTCTGGTTGAGTATGCGGTCGGCAGGACGAAGCGGCTCGAAATGAGGAAGCCACTAAACGCGGCGTAAAGAGCGCACGGAAGCGAGGAAGGAGCGCAATTGTTAAAAGCAATGCGATTTTCCAGCTCTCTGGCAATCCTTTAGTTTTATCTAAATAACTCTTGCCACCTCTACGATGCGGTGTATTATTGCACAGATGCAACGCGGGCGTAGTCAAAAGACTACCGGTGTAATACCAAGCAGCATTCAGTTTCATTTATTCTAAGCTAAACTTCGCAGTGGCACCTGCCACGGTGATGTTATGGCTGTTGTCCGACCTAATACTAGGTCGGCCGGGGTTGTATTCCAAAGCACTTGGGTCGCCTGCGTTGCTGGGGGGCGCGACTATGGGCGTAGTTGAGCAAGTTTCGGCTTTGCCGAGCGTCGTGAAAGACGCTCCCGACCTGCGCGATCAAGTTTATCTTCCGTCGCTACGCCCACTTCCCTCTGAGCTACCTGTGGACGCGACCCTTGTCCGGGCACTGAAGATGGGCGACCCATTGAATTGGTTGCCGCGCGATCAGGGGGAAGAAGGAACCTGCGCGGCTCAAGCGGCCGCGACCCTTATCGACCTGCAACGGATTCAGACAGCAAGACCTTCCCTGATCGCGCCTCAGGTTAGCGCGCGAATGCTTTATCAAATGGCAATCCAGCAAAATTACGAACGACAGACAGACGGCGTCTGCCTCCGCGACGTGATCAAAGGCTTCTACCACAACGGCGTTTGTTCCGAGGAACTTTGGCGGTACAAATCCCGTGATACAAGACCACCCCGTCTCACGATTAAGCGAGCGAAGGACGCGCGGAAGATTTCGCTGGGGGCGTACTATCGTCTCCGCCCCAGCCTCAACGACTACCATGCCGCGCTGAACGACGTGGGGCCAATATTAGTATCGGCAGGAATTCACGAAGGTTGGAGCAAACACCTGGTTGCCCGCCGCGACGGACACATAAACCCCAATTATCCCCAGTCCAGTGCCCATGCCTTTGTGATTGTCGGATATGATAGCAAAGGGTTCTTGGTCCTGAATTCATGGGGAAAACGATGGGGGGGCTTCCTGGGCTGCCCTGGCGTTGCCCATTGGCGATATGACGATTGGGCGGACAACATCTTCGATGGCTGGGTTCTCCGGCTAGGCGTATCGACCCCTGCCGCCTTCCCCTATACCATCGGCGAACAAGGAATATACATAGCAAGAAAGCCGACCGCCGCGGCCAGTACACCAGCCTTTCAGGTTCGCGGCCATCTCATACATCTGGATGACGGCTCGCCTGTCTCGCGGTCCCGTTACCCCTATGACGACCGGACCATTGCGGAGACCTGTCGGTATCTTGCGGTTCTTGGGCGGCGAACAAAAACGTCTAAGTCTTCAGCCGAGCGCAGTCTCCGTGTAGCCAAATACCGGGGTGTAGTTTTGAAGCTGTGCGGAAGCCTGCTGGGTCTCGATGACATTGCCAGAGAGATCAACCGCGAGAAGGAGGCGTTCAAGCGAAAGAATTTGTACCCCCTCACTGTCGCTTGGTGCAATGATTTCGTTGAGAAGACCTCCTCGGTCTTATCGCAGCTAGCTTTGGAGGCGACCAAGCAAGTCGACACCCGTAGTAGTGGACTGGACACGCTAATCGAGTCCCACATTCGCGGGGTAGGAAGAGCTTTCTGGCGCGACGTCGAGCGCGCGAGTGCTCAGTCGACGACCGTGGATGGGCCCCTAAGCTGGGCAGTGACGAATTTGCTGCGGCTGGAAGGATTCTCGGTGCACATTTTGTCTGACGGCGCTGGAGCGATGCTGCTCTGCGACCTCATAGATATGTTGGAAAGAGATCGGCACGAGGATTTCTTGCGACTTACTCAGATGATCCGCACGGTCGATCTGATAGCTCCGACAATCACAGCGGACAGGTTGAGTAAGCTTTTGAGGAGCGTTGGAACCAACGCTAAGGCGACCTTACACGTCCCGAACCGCGAGACGGAAGCCCGCCTGTCCGTTGGCATGTACTCGAAGTCGATTCTCCAGCTTATCGAGAATGCGTTTTGCTCTACCGGGCCCGAGGATCGTCCGAATTTCGTGGGGAAGAGTATGGGCCGCTCCGGCATCCAAAGCGTCAGAATGAGTGAATTTCCGGGACTCTGTATCAACGAGATTTCGGTCGACGCGCCCTACGGGCAGTTTCTATCGCAAAACGATCTCTACTCACAGAGCAACCTCCTCCCAGGAATTCTAGAGCGCATTTCTCCAGTCAAATTAGGCTTAAAGCCAGAGGAGTAGGAAGATGCCTTCGAATGGTAAGATCTCACTTGAAGAACTCAATAAGCGGCTGGCAGATACATCGGTGTCGGATGAGGAGCTCACCCGCTACTTCGAAGTCGATGAAAAGCGATCAGGCCCATTCAGCCCGGTCCTGGCTCTGAATCCTCAGACGGTAAGTATCCCGCCAACGGCGGAAGGCACCGAGCGGAGCGCGGCTCTGTTGAATAGTGCGAATTTCATTGCGCGGCTTCGTAGACACGTCGCCTTCAATGCACGGGTTGGCGAGGGAAGCTATCGCGGACCGATCCTCGTTTCCGAAGGGGATAGTTGGTTCCAGTATCCATTCAAGCTATCGGACGTTATCGACGATCTAATGCAGCGCTATGCTGTCTTCAGTCTTGATGCCGCAGGTGACACGCTATCCAACATGTTCCGCGAAGCCGAATATATGGAAGCGATCGCCAATACCGGCGCGTCGATATTCTTGTTCAGCGGCGGGGGAAATGACGTCGTGGCTGGCGGAAATCTCGCCGCTCACTTGTTCGATTTCGACCCTGCAAAGTCGCCGGCAGCCCATCTCCGCCCTTCCTTCAACCTCGTGCTCGACGAGGCAATAGGGATATATTCAAAGCTGGTCAGACAGGTTGCTCAGAAATTCCCCAACCTTCAAATCATTTGCCATGGCTACGACTACACGGTTCCGGCCAACGGCCCGTGGCTTGGCAAACCGATGGCCGAGAGAAAAATTACCGATCCGGCACTTCAAAAAGCAATTGCGCGAGTAATGGTGGATCGCTTCAACGAGAGGCTGGCCCTTCTCCAGCAGACCTCGGCGCGGCTTCACTACATTGATTGCCGAAATACAGTTCACGAAGACGAGTGGTACGACGAACTACACCCAACCAATGACGGCTACCGGAAAGTGGCGAAGAAGTTCTCGGACAAAATCGAGGAGCTTTCGCCGAAGCCGAAAGCTGTCGAGACGAGGGCGAACAAAGCCCGGGCAGCGGTATCCGCCGAGACGACCAGTTATCGCGCAACGGTCCAACCGTCGCAGGCGGCTTCCCGGAGCGCGAAGCCTAAGGACGGGCCTGCTGGTCGATCGCTGCATATTGGCCTCAATGCCGTTGATCCCGGGCACTACGCCGGGTGGTCTGGCGAGTTGAACGCCTGTGAATTTGACGCCCAAGACATGTACGAGATCGCTGGCGGCCTGGGATATGAAGCCAAATTGCTTCTGACCGCTAACGCTACCAGAGACAACGTCGCCGGGGAGATCGAAAAAGCCGCCCAGGACCTTTCCGCTGGCGACATTTTCTTCATCAGTTACTCCGGCCACGGTGGGCAAGTCCCGGACTTCAATGGCGACGAGGAAGACGGGGTCGATGAAACATGGTGCCTTTTTGATCGGCAACTCATAGACGACGAACAGTACATGATGTGGTCCAAATTCAAGCCTGGAGTCCGCGTTCTCGTCATATCCGATAGTTGCCACAGCGGGAGCGTCATTAGAGCAGTAAACCCGGATTCGCCTCAGGTTGCCGTTGTGGCAAATCCGCTGGCTCGAGCGATGCCTTCGAACATCGCCGCCCGGACATTCAGGCAGAATCGCGACCTCTACAACAAGCTCGGCAGTTCGCTGTCGAGTGTTGAGGCGCAAACCGTCCTCAGAGCAATGGATACCCCGATCTCCTGCAGCGTGAGGCTCATCTCGGGATGCCAGGACAATCAAACGTCCTTGGACGGTCTAGGAAACGGTGCGTTTACAGCTGCTCTCATCAACGTGTGGGACAACGGCCGCTTCAGCCGGAACTACGCAGCTTTCCACGGGGCGATTCTCAGCAAAATGCCCGAAACGCAGTCCCCAAATCATTGGTCCATCGGCCCGAAGAACCCAGTGTTCGACGCCCAGACTCCATTCGCGATCTGAGCGAGGATTTCGCAGCAACCAAAAGATAGGAGGATGTCATGAAGACTGATGCCAACCAAACCGTTCAACTGCTTCAATCGATCTTGAATGTCGCTCTGTCACTCCAATCCGCGGTCGACGAACTCAGGGGCGGTCCCGCCACCAAGTCGGGCCCCGAGGGCATGGTTGGTCTGGACGTTGAGCATGCACCGCGCGCTACTGGCGACGCCCTTTTGACTGATCAACAGCGTCGGATTTGCGAGCAGGTGATCAATGTCTTCGAAACCGGCACCATAAGCGGAAAGTACGGCTCGATCAGCCTCTACAACGACGGTCCGAACCGTATCCGCCAAGTCACATATGGCCGTTCGCAGACGACCGAGTATGGCAATCTCCGCGAACTCGTGGCCATGTACGCCGGTGCTGGCGGCCGGTATTCCGAGCAGCTACGGCCATATGTCGAAAAGATCGGAAGAACACCTCTGGACGACGATCAGACGTTCAAGAACCTCTTGAAATCCGCCGGCAACGAAGACCCTGTCATGCGCGAATGCCAGGACGTCTTCTTCGATCGGCGTTATTTCCAACCTGCGCTGCGCTGGGCAGTCGAAAACGGATTCCATTATCCGCTCTCCGTGCTCGTGATCTACGATTCATTCATTCATAGCGGCAGCATTCTCGGCTTTCTGCGCGAGCGCTTCACAGAGCGTCCACCGTCACAGGGCGGCAACGAGAAAACTTGGATATCGGAGTATGTCCAGGCCCGTCATAGCTGGCTCTCGAGCCACAGCAATCCTCCTGTCCGGGCCAGCGCCTATCGGACGAGAGACTTGCTGCGCGAGATAGATAACGGAAATTGGGATCTATCTGCCGTGCCATTCAAGGCAAATGGCACCCCGGTTTACGGACGTCCCACCGACAGGGAAGCCCCTCCGACAGGGGATATGCTCCACGTCGTCAGCGGCGGTGTGGACTATGGAGACGCAGCAGAATGAGGTCAAATCCGCGAGGCGCTCAAGGCGCTTCGCGGACCTCGTCAATCAGGAAATTGCGGAGGACAGACAATGGCCAGGGCATTGCAGACAACGAACGATGCCAGTCTCATGCATCAGGTTCTGACCCAGCTCGAAGCAACGCTGGAAGCGACGAATTCAGTCGTTCAAGAGCTGCTTCGCAACAGTGAACCGGGCGCAGCTTTCGCGGCTGGTCGTATGAAATCCTTGCCCGATGCCGCCTTTTTCGCGAAAGGCGGACCGGCAGAACGTGGCGTCGATGAACCGATACTCATGACCTTGGCGGAAGATGCCGAACTCGAGCTTCCAATGGAAAGATTGATTGCCCTTCGAAACGAGCGTTATCAGGAAAGCCACCCGCGTTATTGGGCGATAGCAAATTTCGACCTTCACTCGAGCAAGCCCCGCATGTTTGTTTTCGACGTGATCGCAAAAGAGACCAGCTCATACCTCTGTGCCCACGGGCGCGGGTCGGAAGGGCCTAGCGATGATGGAATTGCCGACGTCTTTTCCAATGTTGAGGGATCGAAGGCAACGGCACTGGGCATCTATCGATGCGCGGAGACCTATCAGGGAGAAAACGGCTACTCGTTGAAGCTCGACGGCCTGGAAGAGACAAATTCAAGAGCCCGCTCGCGTGCCATCGTTGTACATGGAGCAGACTACGTTTCGCCGCGATTTTCCCAGCGATACGGGCGGATTGGCAGAAGCGAAGGCTGCCCTGCATTGGATCACCTGTGTTGGTTTCCACGCAGAACTGAGCCGGTTAGGCGCATAATTTCCATTGAGAATTGAGCCATGTGAACCTTCCCCCAACGCGGTGAGCGACGGGGGCAACGGAGTGATCCACATGGGACTTTTAAATATCATCCGTCGGATGGCGCTTCGGGAGAAGCAGTCGATCCGCGAGATCAGCCGACGAACCGGATTGTCGCGCAATACGATCGCGAAGTATTTGAGCGCCGGCACGATCGAGCCGAAGTTCACGGTACCGGAACGACCAAGCAAGCTTGATCCGTTCGCCGACAAACTCGCTGGCTGGCTGAAGACCGAGGCCGGGAGGTCACGCAAGCAGCGCCGAACGCTGAAGCAACTTCATGCCGATCTGATGGCTCTGGGCTTTACCGGGTCCTACGGCCGGGTCGCCGCCTTCGCCCGTGAGTGGCGGATTGAGCAGCAGATATCGGGCCGCGGCATATTCGTTCCGCTGTCTTTCCGCGCTGGCGAGGCATTCCAATTTGATTGGAGTGAGGACTATGCCGTGATCGGCGGCGAACGCACGAAGCTTCAGGTCGCCCACATCAAGCTATCGCACAGCCGAGCTTTTCTGATCAGGGCCTACCTGCTGCAAACCCACGAGATGCTCTTTGACGCTCATTGGCACGGCTTCCGCGTGTTCGGCGGTGTGCCTAGTCGCGGCATCTACGATAACATGAAGACTGCAGTCGACCGTGTTGGCCGCGGCAAGGAGCGACAGGTCAATATCCGTTTCCTGGCAATGACGAACCACTACGTCTTTGCGCCTGAGTTCTGCAATCCCGCCGCGGGTTGGGAGAAGGGTCAGGTCGAGAAAAACGTCCAGGATGCCCGACCGCGGCTGTGGCAACAGATGCCGGACTTCCCGGATTTATTGGCGTTGAACGCATGGCTGGAACAGCATTGCCAAGACCTGTGGCGCGAGACCCAGCACGGCACTTTGCCCGGCACGATTGCGGACATCTGGGTCGCCGAGCAGGCTGCTCTGATGGCATTACCTGCCGCTTTCGATGGCTTTGTCGAACAGAGCAAGCGCGTCTCGCCGACTTGCCTGATTACCTTCGAGCGGAACCGCTACAGCGTGCCCGCGTCGTTTGCTAACCGGCCCGTCAGCCTGCGGATTTATCCGGAGCGGCTGGTCGTTGCGGCCGAGGGCAATATCCTATGCGAGCATGCGCGGGTTATTGAGAGGAGTCACGACAAACCGCCGCGAACGATTTACGACTGGCGGCATTACCTTGCGGTCATCCAACGCAAACCTGGTGCCCTGCGCAATGGTGCGCCCTTCCTGGAATTGCCGTTGGCCTTTCGACGGCTGCAGGACCAGATGCTTCGCCGCCCTGGCGGTGATCGTGAGATGGTCGATATCCTTGCTCTCGTTCTTCATCACGACGAACAGGTCGTCGTCAGGGCTGTGGAACTGGCTCTGGATGCGGGCGTAGCGACGAAGACGCATGTGCTGAACCTGCTGCATCGGCTGATCGACGGCAAGACGACCGATGGCCCCGATATCGATACGCCACACGCGTTGACCTTGCTTCACGAACCCAAGGCCAATGTCGAGCGCTACGATGGTCTGCGCGTCCGGATCGGAGGTCGCCATGCGTCATGATCCTGCCAGCGCCGCAGTCGTCATCATGCTGCGTAGCCTGAAGATGTATGGCATGGCCCAGGCTGTCACTGACCTGATCGAGCAAGGAGCCCCGGCTTTCGATGCGGCCGTGCCGATCCTGTCCCAGTTGCTGAAGGCCGAGATGGCCGAGCGCGAGGTCCGTTCCATCGCCTATCACATGAAGGCTGCTCGCTTCCCAGCCTACAAGGACATCTCCGGGTTCGACTTCGCCGCCAGCGAGATCAACGAAGCGACGGTGCGCCAGTTGCACCGATGCGAGTTCATGGACGGAGCGCATAATATTGTGCTTGTCGGCGGACCGGGCACAGGAAAAACACATGTCGCGACCGCCCTCGCAGTCCAGGCGATTGAGCATCATCGCCGAAAAGTTCGCTTCTTCTCGACCATAGAATTGGTCAATGCGCTCGAGCAGGAGAAGGCCAAAGGCAAGGCGGGCCAGATCGCTGAGACGCTGGTTCGCCTCGATCTGCTGATCCTCGATGAACTCGGATACCTTCCGTTCAGTGCCTCAGGCGGAGCGCTGCTCTTCCATCTGCTGAGCAAGCTTTATGAACGCACCAGCGTCATCATTACCACCAACCTCAGCTTCAGCGAGTGGGCCACCGTCTTTGGGGACGCCAAGATGACGACCGCTCTGCTCGACCGCCTGACCCATCGTTGTCATATCCTGGAAACCGGCAACGACAGCTTCCGATTCAAAGCCAGCTCGGCTGCCGCAGCACAGAGGAAAGGAGAAAAAACCAATCCCTTGACCAAACCCTGATCAGAAAACCATACTCAGAGGTGGCTCACTTCTCGGTGGAAAAACCGGCTCAGTTCCGCGTGGAAACCAACACACCTGGTAGCACGGAAGGTCATCGACCAGCTCAAGCAAGGTTCATTGCTGATGCATTGGAAGACGCCCTGAAACGACAACTCAAACCCAACTCACCGTCGAATTACGTTCACTTTGGAGGGAAGCATGGACACTGGTACGATGAGCGAATTCTTTCTGGCAGGGCAGGTTTCACTGGACTTCGGAACGAGCGAACAACCGTTAGTCCGAAATCTCTCTGGCTGCGTAGCAACGGGATCGCTGCTTTGGACGGTGTCCGACGAGGGCCGAACGCTCGAGCGCCTGACGCGAGAAGTCGATGGCTACAGACTTTCGGAGCGATTTGCATTGGACCAGCTTATCCAAGGGATTCCAGGATCATCGGGTGACGAACTGGATCTGGAATCCATCGATGCAGACGCGTCTTCCCTCTGGCTTTGTGGAGCACATTGCAAGGCACGTCGCAAACCGGAAGCCAATGAGATTCTAAATTCGGAAATCCGCGAGCGAATGAGCCGACGACTGCTTGCGAGAGTGACGATCGATCAATCCACAGGTCGACCAGTCACAGCACAGAGTGTGCCCTTTACGGGCGACGGGTCGCTCCGCACCGTACTCGAAGCCAATCTTTTCTTCTCGCCATTTCGTGAGCTACCGACCAAGGAAAACGGAATCGATATCGAGGGACTAGCTGTTGTCGACGGCCGTGTCTTCATCGGCTTGCGTGGGCCAGTGATCGGCGGGTTTGCGGTTGTAGCTGAATTGACGATAGACAGCGCCTTTAGGATTCAAGCAGTACGGCCATTCTTCCTGAATCTTCAAGGCCTGGGCGTTCGGGAGTTGACCTGGGACGGAGCCAACATTTTGATTACCGCTGGTCCTGTCGGCGAGGCGCAGGGACCGTTCGCGCTTTACCGTTGGTCGCCTGAGCCAGGATCGGTTCCCAGGAAAGTCTACTCGTGGGGCACGGCAATCGAAAAGCCGGAAGGACTGTGTTGGTGCGACGTCGGTGGCGAGCGTGGCCTCTTGGTGTTTTATGACAGTCCCGGCGACACGCGTTTGCAGGGCGGCGTGTATTCCGCGGATTGGCTCAAGAGACTGCAGGGTTAGTTCCAATTGCCGGGGCAACAGTTCGGCGGGAGATGTAAGGGGAGTGCGATGCTCAAAGGAGTGACAGTGGGCGGCGGTGTGGGCACACTTGTCGGAATACTTCTCGTGTGGTGGGTTCGACCGAATACTGATGGCGGGACTGCGATGCTTATCGTCGCCTCCGTGGTGGTTTTCACGGTGATAAGCTCCGTTATCTCGGTGCTGAGGAGCTGGATATCCGCCAGAACCGGTGATCCCGGACGGAGGCAGCCATGAGACGTATTCTTGTCGTTCTAATTGTTTTTGACAGCTGGTCGTCGGCCGCTGGCGCGTGTACCTGGTCCGACATTTTCTGCGACGTGGGGAAAGCCATAGAGAAGAGTGTACAGGATGCGGGTAAAGCAATCGAAAAGGGTATGCAGGATACAGGCAAAACCGTCGAGAAGAGTGCGCATGATACAGGCAGTACTGTCGAGAAGGCGGGACAGGATACGGGAATTCTGCATCCCGTTAGAGAGTACGTCAGGGAAATCGACATCCCTCCTGACGGGGTCGGTGCGTACGGCATCGTAGCGCTAAAATCCAAACAGACCTCGGCAAACTCTGCAAAGCTAATGATGGTTTGCAGGTCGTTTCTTGCTCACTTCGATCGATCGGAACTTTCCCCCTACCCGGTTTCAGATCAGATGATCACCATTTGGCCTTTGGATGACCCGGAGGCGAAGCTCGCAAAAGCCGACGACTGTGACTGGGTATTGCAGCATTACGTGTTGGGTGCGGCATCGACAGCGATGGCATACGCAGTGAAGCAAAACATGGCATTTGATGGGGAAGGTCCCTTTCTAATCGGCTGGTCGCCCGCTGACTCGCGCGGAAAGCCCGACAAGCTGGTTTTGGTTGTCGACATGAGCACGTCCAACGACCAAGCTTCGATCGACCATGACTTTGACTTTTGGAAAGATAAAATTGTCAAGGATCCAAAGAGCTGGCGATCCGGCTTCTCAGTTGAAGCTATTCGCCAGAAGCTCAAAGACTTCGTCGATCAATATGGCGACAAGATAGTCAAGGACATCAAAATGGTCGGACTATAGGGGAAGGCGCGGCATCTGCAGCCCACGTCATTCAATGGTCCAAACCAGATTTTGGATCGTTACGCCGTCACAAGATTGAAAATCGCCATCGGCACAGGATTTCAAGTCTTTGGGTTTTGGCTCTATCGGTCCGGCACCTTGATTTGGCTGAAGAACGCCGCGCTCGGAACGATGACAAACTTCAACGAACCCGTCGGAGGAAAACGTGGACGAGGCCGACATAAAAAAAATCGAGAACTTGATCCTACGAATAGTGCCTCAGCCTGATTATCGCAAAGCCATCCGGTACATCGCCCGGAAGATAATCCAGGGAATTGGTCTGCTCGCGCTTGTGACTGCGATTGTTTCCTTTGTCCTAAATGGCACAGAGCTGTTCACAAAGACGATACCTCGTATGTCTGCGTTCGTGGCCAAGCGGGTCTTGCTGGCAAAAACCTTCAGGCCGTTCCTGATCAGGCAGATTGTTGAGGAAGAACTCGCCTATGCTGATTTCTGCATCCTTTCGAAGGACGTGGCCGACCTTGATGAGGATGGCGAGGAAACTGATCTCTTGGTCAAAATCGCTCCCGTCAGTGAAAAGGACTGCACCGACACAGACCCGCTGAACTCGGTGGATTTAATCTTGAAGGAGACGGGCTGGACGAACATCTGGCCATCTTACGCCCTGCTTCAGACCATCGCGCGGGAGGGTATTGGCACGTGGCCTATCGGAACCGACTACCCAGTCACTCTGTCCGTCGAAGGGCCGTTTCTAATTGGCTCGATTTACGGCACCGATTTCCCCGGATACGCCATCTATGGTTATTCGAGTGGCGTTCTTCATTACTTTGGCCGGTTCTCTCCTCTTGGAGCTAAGGTGGAGAACCCTCAGGCAGAACCAAGCCAGATTGGGAACCGCCTGTTCTTACTTTCTGAGCAAGGGATGCAGAGCTTTGAAGTGACGGCGAACGGCGATTTTTTGCAGAAACGTTTGACCGCTCGCGAAATTCTCGAGCGCAACAACACGGCGTTGGTGATTGAAGACGACAACGCGCTTCCCGCCGACGCGGTTACTGCCGCCAGCTCATCCACAGGCGGTTCAGATCCTGCCGCTTACAAGGTGGCAAATCAGAGCGCAAGCGGCTGCGACTATATCGTTTACGCGAATGGCGAGGGCTTGCCGTTTACGGACAAGAAGGACGAAGTCTGCGAAGCCACTGTCGCCATAACGAAGACCACATCGATCATATCGAACGTGGCTTGCGTGTTTTCCGGTTTCCGGAAATCATCTCAATTCCCGTGGGGATGGGTCTACGACGACACGATCACAGAGCACTCATTCAAGTGTCCGGACGACGGGAATGAAGGCAGTAAATTTCGATATGAAATTACCGCGGAATTGCAGTAGCCGGCGGCGATCCAGCGGTAATCTATGGGTCCTTCCACGAGCGCGTGCGCTCAACGGTCCAGGGAACTCGAGTTTCGAACAATGGGGACTGACGATGCCTATCACTTTAGCATTCCGCTTTCGACTCTTCTCTATCTACGCACCCTCACTGCTTTTCCTGGCCTATATCTTTGGCGTTCCGAGCGCCGCGATTGCAGGAAACGCTCTCGAGAACGCAATTGAGCGAGCTAAGCCTTGCTCGGCGCTCAAGGTGAAGTTGATTGGAGCCTCCGTCGGTGTCGACAATTTCAAAAACGTCACGATCGAAAACATCGACATTCATGTGAAGGGAAATCAGGCCACTGCCAATGCGACAGGCTCTCTGACGTGCCGTACGAGCGACAACGCCGCGTTTAAGGGAGACGTCTCTGCGCGTGTCGCCGTTGATGCTAAGATAGACCTCTCTACCTGCAACATCGCTCACAAAAGCGTAAGTGTGTTAAGTGCGAGTGGCACCTTTGGTCCGATCGTGGATGCGCTTGCCGGACAGATTTCCCAGACGCTTGGCGATGGTCTGGAAAATGAAGCCCGTAAACTGTGTCAGTGATCGTAATACTTAGAACAGGCAGCCTTGGGGGCCTTGCTCAACCAAGAACCGGGCCTGCCGTCCGGCGTACCCAAACACCACTTCGGAGAATTGGACGATGCTTGCACTTGCTAGAGTTTGGACCTGGGTAGGAACTGCGTTCATACCGTTGGCGATCACTTGGGCACTGTTTGTACAAAACGCGCTGCCCGTAGCTCCACCCGCGCAAGGAGTTCTGATTTCCCGCGGATACTGGGGACTGGTTATCACGCTGTTGACCGCTGCCGTACTGGTTTGGGCTCTTGGACTTTACGTCGGCCAGGCAAGAACACGGCGCGACGTGTTGTTAATTCCGCCCAATACAAACTTCGAGGAAATGGACGCAAGAAGCCCTTTGGTCTCGTTGGCTACGGCAGTGACTTTCTGTGCTTTCATCATCGCTGCCCTAGCGATATTCGGTTCGAGATATGCAACGAGCGAAATCTACGACTGGAACGCTCCAGTTCCTCTAAGCAACGACTTCTGGGTCAGCAGGACGATTGCCCATCAACACGGTTGCGTATCCCCGCCGTGTTTTGCCATTAGCCAACGTATGAACGCTGATCACACACCCATCTTTGGCGTTCATGAATATGTGCTTTACGTCACCGACGGTATCTTGTTTCTGCTCCTTCTGGGCCTGGCTACGGGCGTCATTTACCTCGCTATGGTCTCGTTCCGTAGCGTGCCCTCAAGTGCTGCTGAACCCGAGCACTGACGTAAGTGGTTTCTCCTTGCCCCAAGGCCGAGTTCGCCAGCACTTCCTGCCGGAAGGCAATCGCGCAATGTTGATCCGTCGGCTGTTTGGGGGTTTGTCGAGGACGAGGCCTACGATCCTTTCTGCGGCTGCTGGCCAAGATCAGAGAGGCGATTGGCAAGCGCCGGGCGAAGATGAAGCTCTGGGGCCATCCGGATCGACGGCCAGTACATTGGCGGCGAATCAGGTTTGAGGTAGGCAAGAACGTCACGGCGTACACAAGGGAAGTATTCTAAATCCACCTCATTGCGAGTATCGAGGAAAACTATGCGGGGGGGCGGCGATCGGCTGCACGAGAAGTGCAAGGTCTTCCAGGCATGGGAAGCCCGCTTGGGCGACTGCAGCGCGACAACCAAGATGAGACGGATCTCACCCAGATTGTCGCCCTACAGGCGACATTACCGGAGACGACCTGCTGAAGGGGAAATAGCCCTATGCAAAGGCATCCCAGCATTCACGGGAGGCTTCTTGTCGGATATGGCTTCTACGTGATAACCGGTGTTCCGTACCCACGCCAAATTTTCTGAGACATTCTTCGGCCTCGTTATAGGTTTTCGAGATGATACCTATCCTGAATTCTCGACCATGTCGCGTAGGCAATGTGTGGGCCGCACCATCAGTTACCTTCGGTTGAGCGGCGTTTCCGCCATCCTCCCTAGCATAGTCGGCTCGTCGAAGTTCAGAGCATTTGCTCATACAAGGTATTTGGAAATGACAAGAGCTAGCAAATAGACGCTGACGAGTGACTGGATACCAGCCACTGTTCGCGGCCAACCCGTTGCTTGAAACTCGTAATTTACAGGTAGTAAGCGAGCGATCCACTCACCGACGCTGATCTGGCCCCAGCCAATCCTAAAGGCCGAAAGAATGCTGAACCAAGCACCGAGGAGGAGGGGGTTGCAGTTCTGGCTCGTCAGCTTCACTGGCCGCTTGGCAAGATCTTTATTTATCAGCTCTGGCGGCCTTGGTCTAAACACCCAGATAGCGTGCCGACTATGCGGCGATCGGGAGATGCAGAAAGCGTAGAACAACGAAAAGATTCCAGCTACTAGCCCGCCTGATAGCGCGAGTCGTTCGGGTCTTAAACCGTAGGCGTAGGGAACACCAAAGAGGAGCCAGTTTACCGAGCCTTGCATGGCATAGGCACGATCATCACGCGCGGCCGACTCATACGCGTTCCTCTCGTTATTCAATGCGTAATTGATTTCCGCAGCCGGGACATTGAGCTTCGCCGCGTCGAGCTTGTTTCTTAGGTCCGCCAATGTCGCCTCGGAGCCTCCGTAGCTTGAGATTGACGTCAGATCCTTTGCATCCCGCAGCGATTCTACCTGTGGCAAATGCCCAGATCGGATATTTAGATTAAGCTTCGCCAATTTGGCCTTAGGAAACGCCGCGCCATCAAGATCGACGTTACGCATTGTTGCACCGCTCAAGTCAGCACTGTCGAATGAAGTATTTGAGAAGTCATCGTTGTCCAAATTGCCAAACCGCATTATCGCTTCTGAGAAGTCCCAATTCCGGAAGTCGCTTTCGTAGATCTGTATTCCCCTTAGGTTGGCTCCGTAGAAACTGCCACCCGGCGTCGAGCCGGTTTGCCTTAGCTGCCACATCCCGGCCATTTCAAGGTTCGACCACTGAAGGTCCACGCCAACTATCTCTGAAGAGACTATACGTGCGCCCATCATTCGAGCGTATCTCAGGTCTGCGGCCTTGAAAGAAAGGCCCGTGATCCTTGCTCCGCAAAGGTCAGCTCTTCCATCCTGAGTGTATTCGAAACTTTCGCCGGTTATCGAAGGCGGCATCGGGCTGGCATAGCCTTCACGGGCGAAATTTTCCTCTGTGTTATGGGCGGCGACCGGATCATAGGGGGGACCCACTTTGGCGGTAAGTTGTATTCTGGCCAAGGCCGCTTTTCCCAACCACACTGCGTGGTCGGCAATCACCTGATCGAGCTGCGCTTGCGTTAACGCCACGTTGTTGAACTTCCCATGGCATGGCGTTTCGATCTCTGTGACAGGATCTTGTGGATCGTCAGTTACCTTAACGGCCGTGATCCGAGCGCTGAGCGTGAATGCTATGACTATGGCTATTAGCGCTAAGCCGATAGGAATTGCCGATGACACGAACCGAACGACTTTCGACATACGACGCCCCGCCTGCTGCCTCCACAAACTATAGTTGAAGAAAAAAGTTTGCAATAAGGTGAAACGAAGCCGAAACCAGTTGGTGCCTCGTTTTGCTCATCCAAGGAAAGCCGATCACAGATTAAGGCGGCGAGGACAACGTGGGATCGGAACATCGGTTACTGAAAAACGCGTAAGCAGCGACCTCATTGAGACGACCTTGGGATCGATACCGAAACCGCTGACCATCCTAAGGCTCTCGCCTTTTCCATTGCTGTACTCGAAGGCAACCAACGCGAACACTCGATGCCCCTACGCTATTGCGAGAGACCCCCTATGGATGACCGTCTCACGCCGGTCAGGCCGACCCGTCCGGCTGAAGGGTGCTCATGACTATAGATCGTCCTTTCGACGGGTCTCAAGGGAAGAGGCTGGAGGCTAGGCTCCTATGTCAGAGAGAGCTGAAGATGTCGCGGTGTCGTGCCACGTAGGAACGCTCGGGCCAGAGTCTCGGGTCGGGGGGAAGATGGATCCGCTCCATCTGTTTTTCGAACAGGACTCTCAGTTCGGAGGGAACCTTGTTGTGCGACACCAATATCCTGTATTCGTCCGTCAACGAAATCAGATGCCTGTCGAACAGCCAATGCACGGTAGCCGACAGCGCTATGCCATTCTGTACGACATCGGGGCCGCCCGCGGCCACCGGCCAAATATGAGCCGCCTGCGCTTCGGCTTTTCCTCCGCCGTTGACAATCCTCAACCCGGTCACGGCGCAACGATTGTCGTACGCTTCGCAGACTTTCCGGCGGAATCCCGCCTCCCGGATTTTACGGTTCATGAGAATCTGCTCAATCCGTCGCTCCTGCTCCTCCATGGGCAGGCGAAGCAGGGCCTGGGTGGGCTCGTCGACATGCGCCTCGTCAAGTTCCAGCCTTATCGCGTTCGACGGCGATAGCGTTTCGGCGAGCCCTGCCCGCGCAATGGCGGCAAAGTCCGGTTCCGAAAGGGTTCGGACAGACTTGCCCTGAAGATAGGCACCGACCCTCGTCCTATCTCCGATCTTCCGAAGATCAGCCTCGCAGTAACGGCCGTTGTCGGAGAACGGAACCGGCGCGTCGAACTCCCGAAATTCGCCGACTGCTGCATAGGCGAATCCAGGCCGGGACATATCGTCGAAGACCCGCAGAACTTTGGCCGTCGCGACGTACGCTCTTCGTCCGCCGTTACGCTGAGGCTCCCTATAAACGATACGGTCGCCGACCATCGCATCGGCGTCCGACCTGTACTGCTTGGGAAAGTGGTAACGGAACGCGATCTCGTCGTCGTAGCCCGATCTCGGTTTCGTATCGAATACGCCCTTCAACTCAAGCCCCCTTCCATTTGCATCATCGGTCGACAGGCCGGCCGCCGAAGCGGCCGGCCTCCTTTTAGAACGCCTCGGCAGGTCGTAGCTTTGCGAACTCCGTAGCCTTCACGGGACGCCTTGCTGCCTCGAACGTATCCACGAAGTGGACGTTTCCCGTTCCGAAATGGGAGAGCGCTTCTCCGAGCAACCCGGCATTCGTCGATGCGTCGTCCAGCCGCCAGAAGGGGTGCACGATAACGAAGGTTGACACGACGCCCCCCTTGCGCTCGACAACCGCGGGAAGTTGGAGAGTTCCGGCCGTTGCTATCGTACGGTTGACCGGATCGAGCTGCTGGAGTTCAGCCGCAGATCGAGACGCGATTTCGATCCAGTCGGATATCTCGGGAGCGCTCCAGTCCCCGTTCAACCCGGCCTTCCAGTTTTCGTCGAGGCAGGACCTCAGAAAACCGACGCCAAGCCGCCAGTCCAGCAGTCCGTGATAGCCGCGGTTGTTGTACCTCTGCATGCAGCGATAGCAGGACCTGTTGCAGGTCTGCCTGTGCTCGTCGGTGAAATACGGCGACACCAAACTGTCGCCGGGGTTTTCGACGATGGAGCGCACCAACTGCAGTGCCAGCGAGGACGTCCCGACGGATCCGGCCAGTCGTCTTGAGAACCCAGCACCGTTGACGAGCGTGTCCGCGATCTGGAGCAATGGCAGACCACCCCGCAGTCGCGGTTCCAGGGTCTCGAATTCCTCGGGTCCGATATCCAGCTCGAGCGCGGCACGCTGCAGGAGAAGCTGCGTTGCCGAAACCGCGGCCGCACGCATGCTCGTCTTGTACACGCTCCGGCCGCCGAGACGATCGTACGCGAGAAGCGGCGGTACGGTCCGCATGCTCATGTAGAAGGAATCGGTTCTCTTCCTCGACATCAAGCGGACGGTTTCGTCGACGGCGGGAAGGCCGCCGTGATCCGGCGGGGACCATTTCCCCGTGTTCGTGAGCTCGTCCGGGACGACGAACTGGAACTTGAGGTTATTGCCCCAGAGCTTGGGCGGCGTCTCCCTCAGGAGAACGCTCCGCTGCACAGCCTCCCTGACGACGAACCCGTCGCCACCGCCGTTGACGTTCACAGGGCCATCGTTGCGCCGGATGATCGAAGCCTTGTCCCCGATCGCGAACATCATGTTCGTTCCGTCTACAGGGTCTGCGGTGATATCTTCCATTTCCGAAGACGTTTCCCGTCGTGTCGGTTTAGAAACCATATCGTCCTGGTCCAGAGGCGATGGCCTGAACGCCGTTCGGAACCCGGCAGGCATGTAGTATCTGACGAACGACGCGGCGGGTATCGCTTTGCCGCAATCGGAGCACCGCCTGTCCTCAACGGCTCCTGGCGGTGCGGTGTTGGTCGCCCCGCACGCTTCGCAGACGGCTATGTTGGCCTGATCGGTGTACCAGTTCGGGCCGCCCGTGGTGATGAAGTTCACCGTGTTCTTTCTGCCATCGTTGAGGATCAACGTAGGCGCTGCGAAGCCGATCGACGTGTGCTTCCGCTTGTCGCGGATCAGGCTCTGACCGGGCGCGAATTCGTAGATGGCGACATCGAGATCACGGTCGATCTTATCCCATTCCGGTTGCCCGATATCGGATGACTTCGTGCCGATGATCAGGTCTCGTACCCTGGTCGGCATCCCGTACATCGGGAGCAGGCCGTTTTCGGCAAGGAAGCTCGCGAGGTTGGCATTGGATCCGGACCCCGCTTCGCGCAGCCCCATCAATTCGCCGATGAGGATCTCGGGTGTCAGAGCCTGGAGCAGTTCCTCTTCCCTGCCCGGCATGCCGGATCCCAACGCCCTCGCCGACGCGTCGCGCACGCCGATCGATGCGTCAAGAGCTCTGGCGAGGCGCTCCGGCCACGGCGATCCTTCTCCGTAGAAAATGTGAGCCGGCACGAACTCGCCGTGCACGTCCGCCCGCGCGTCGTCGCCCGGGTAATCCTCGCCGCATTCGTCACGCAGGATATCGAAGGCTTCGATCAACCAGAACTTTCGGAGCAGTCTGAGCGGGATGGCCAGATGATCCGACGTCAGGAACGGCGGCGGCGGGGCGTCGCCCGTAATGGCTTCAGGGTGCATGAAATAGTGGAGGTCGTGACTTCTGCTACGGCAAAGCGTCGCGACCATGGAAAATGCCTGTCCGCGGCGACCCGCGCGGCCGACACGCTGCTGGTAGTTGAAGCGCTGTGGCGGCATGTTGGCCTGATAGACCGCCTGCAGCGCGCCGATGTCAATGCCGACCTCCATCGTCGTGGTGACGGAGAGAACGTCTATCTCCCTTGCCTTCCTGTACAGATCCCCTTGGCCGCCATCCTGACCGTCGACGAAAATGCCGCGGAAACGACGGAGGCGGTCGGCTGGTGATCCCGTCTGGCCCGTCAGTTCTTCACACCGCAGCCGGAACGCTTCGATCCCGGCGTCCGCAGCGTGCTCGATACTGCGCGCAAGGAAGTGCCGCTCTCGGATCTCGGCGGTCTTCCCCGTCGGCTCCTTGGGCAGCTTCACGGCGCAGCGAGTGCACACTCCGACGCCACGATGGAGATGGACTCTCGTGCAGTTGGTGCAGGCAAAGTAACCGTGATCGCTGTCCACCAGCCTCACGAATAGCTTTTCCGGATCGATGAACCCGTTGCCGTGACCGAGGCTTCTGAGTCTTTCGATGACGGTCTCGAGTTCCTCCGCCGGCTCCTTGAGCCCCGCGGCTGCGGCGAACGTTTTTACCCGCTTGTTTTGAACCGAGAGCCCCGTCGGCCACTCCTTGCGCTGCTCGTTTTTCTCGACCCAACGATTGCCACGCACCCTATATGCGTCGGCGAAAACACGTAGGTACGCGTCGAAGCGATCGTGGTCGGCACCTTCCGCGGGGAACAGGGATGGATAACCCAGCCCCGTTTCTTCCAGGGCGAAGTACGTCTTGGAGAACAGGACGTCGTCCACCAAGGGCCGCATATCGGTGATGACGTCGGTTCGCGCCGCCTGAAGGGCATTGGCGTCTTGCTGCTCGCGCCAGCGGACAAGCTTGTCTTCCTGGCGGAAGAGTTCGTCCCACTCGAAGCCTTCCCTTCTATCTCCCTCGCCTATCCGGGCAATTCCGACGTCGTCGGTCGGGTGCATTCCGATGTCGATCATCCGGCTAAGAAGCGGGCCAGCCTCGTCGGTCACCACCTGGCCCGTCCGCACCGGCGTTTCGACGACACCGCTCAACGGCACCCGGCCACCTTCGCCGTTCTGCGGGAGGGCGGTGAGCCGGGCCAGGATTTTGGACATTTCGGCGTGGTCCATTTTCGCCGCGGCTTCGTTCAGTCGTGCCTGAAGCGCTTCCCGCTCCGCCGGAACGTCCGCGGCGAACGCTTCGAGGCACTCGATCAGGAGCTGCCGTCTGCTGTCCTGATGATGCCGCCGCTCGATGTCGAGCGCCGCCCGCGACGCGTCCTGCCTACTGTCGGAGAATACGACCGCCTTGGCGAGATCACCGCTGGCGTGAAGGACGGAAAACAATTCGGTCGCCACGAGCTGAGAGCTCTTCGCGAAGCCTGTCCGGAAGCTTCGGATGGGGGATTGCCTGAATTTGGCGCTACGACCGCTATAATCGATGCCGCACGCCGGGCAGCACTTCGGCCCTGCGGAGCCCGGTGCCTTGAGGTTGTTGCCAAGTTTGGGAGGCAGGCAAAACAACCGCCCGCGGACGCCTGTCCGCCCCTCGCCGACGGATCCGAGCACGAGACCGTTCCGGGTGTCGAGGGTCGCTTCGCTCCAGGCCTCGTCGGTGGTGTCACCTTGCTGCGCGGGACGCGTCGTCGGCCAGAAGACGGCGAAGTCCTGATAACTGAGATCTTCGTAGTTTCCGGTTGCCCCAGTTTCGGGGAGACTTTCCAGCTCCGGGGAGGACGGCAACAACTCTACCGCGAGGCCGTTGCTTCGTCCGGTTTCGCCGCGTCGTCCGCCGATGAATTCTTCGCCGCAGGACTCGCAATAGACCAGTTCGAAAATCCGCTGATGGCCCTCACCCACGGTGCCGTAGCTCGTTCCGCGCTCGATCGTGACGCCCGCGAAATCGACGCCGCTGAATGTGTCGACCGGGGTGGCGAACAAGCCTTCGATGCTGCGAATGAAGATGTGTTCGCGGAAGCTGGTCGTTTTCTCGTCGATCTTGAAGCCCCAAAGATCGTGCGTCTTGTCGCCGAGCCCCCGCAGGACGGTCAGCCCCCGGAGGGCTTCCATCGCCGCTGGCGTCTTCTCGCCGAATATGCGCTCGGCTAGCGTTTCCGCCCCAGTGGCGCGCAGCCCGTTTCCGTCGGCGGTCCTGCACGCGGCTGTGAGTACGGCGGACGCCGCCTCGATAGCTTCCTTCGCTGCATCGCCCGCGGCTTGTGGTGGGACAGCGACAAGTGCCTTCGCGCAATCGATTACGACGGCGTCCAGCTCGGCCGACCTTTCTCCGATCTTGCCGATCAGCGCGCCGTCCGCAGACAAGACCGCGATCAACGCCCTGAACGGACTTCCGTCCAGCGGAAGCGGCTTTTCGGGAGTCGGTATTTCCGGGGTCCCCGGAACGATCGCGGAAGCCCAGTCCTCCGGGCCGGTTGCACCGGGATCGTCAGCCGTTTCGCTCGTGCCGTTGGGACCGAAGAAGTCGTGGAGGTATCTCAGACTTCGTTCCCTTTGTTCGCCGTCGAGAGGAAGCGATGCGCTGGAGGCCAGGATGCGCAGCTTATGGCGATGCTCCGGCCTGTCGAGGCCGAGCTGCGCGATGAGGCCCCTTATCAAGCCCGACACTTCTGTTCCGGAAGATCCGCGCACGAGGTGGAGCTCGTCGAGCACGAGGAAGAAATAGCTGTCGTCGTCACGCTCCAGCCACTCCCTGGTGAGATCGAAAACGGGTGCCTCGACTTCTCTCGACAGCATCGTCCCGAGCATCGAGACGTTGGTGACGAGAATGTCCGGTGGCGTCGCTTGCATATCCCAGCGGGCCACGAGTTCACTCTCGTCAACGGACGGAAAAAGATATCGGGTCGGATCGTCGTCCGGATGATTTCGATCATGCGTCCTCGCCAGCTCCTGGTCCCGCTCGTAGCTGGACATCGCCGCGGCTACTCTGGCGACCCTTCTCGCGGCAGCATCCTGTTCCTTCCGGTCGTGAGGACGGCGCGGATGGACTAGATGCCCGGCAACCGGAGTGGCTCCCGTGTAGCGGCCGAAGAAGATCCTGTTTCCGGCGAACCTTTCGTCCATCACCGCCGTCGCTTCCGGAGAAGTCAACGTCCTGCGCAGACGGCTGAGCTGGTCCTCGACCAGTGCGTTCATGGGATAGAGAACGAGCGCTCGCAGCGCCTTGGGACGATCCGACGCCTCCCCTTCTCGGTGTAGCCTGAACTCGGAAGGCGTATCCCTCCACCAGGCGTTCGCCAGATACCCGGGCTGCGGCGCGCTCCATTTCACGGCTTCCTCCGCGATAGCCGCCAGGATCGGAAGCATGAACGCTTCTGTTTTGCCCGAGCCGGTACCCGAGGTGACGATACCGGGAGATCCGGGCCGCGTGCCCTTTGCCAGCATCTCCATCTGATGTTCGTATGGTTTGAATATGCTCTTGCGGGTGACTTCGCCCTCCGCGGCGAGGCCCGGATAGAGGCCCGAGAGCGCCAGTTCGGCGAAAGCCCGGCGGCCGGACTTTGAAAGATGACCGATCGGATTTTCGGAGCTTTCGAGGTCGGCAAGGTCTTCGAGTGCTAACGGGGACGATCTGTACCGAGGCACCGGTTCGAGGAACGGAACCGTGGCAAGCGTTCCGGAAGTCCGCAGCAGACGTCTACGCTCGGCCGCGAGGGCCGGACGGCGCACACGGAACGCCGTGTCCAGATAAGAGATGTACAGCTCTCTGATGCGTTCGAACGCTCCGAGCGGGTCAAGCATGGTTCATACTCCTCAATTTGAAAGCGTTCGCAGGTATTCCCTGCCGAGTTCGAGGCTCCCGATACGATCGGCAGCGTCGGCCGGCGAAGCGTCGAGGTTCTCGCAAAGAATGCGGACAGTCTTCTCGACATCGAAAATTCCTGTACCGCGTGCTGCGACAGAAGCCCGGAGCGCAAGCGGCATCCGTTTTTTTCCGGATGGACCGAACTCCGCGCTCATCAGGGATCCGATTTCGTTTCGGGCGACCGCGGGCTTGGCCCTGAAATCGAACCACAGTCCGGGTTCGTCCTCGTCTCCGAGCAGGTTCTTCAAGAAATCAGGGTTCAGTTCCGTAGGGCCTTGCGTCTTGAAGGGCACCACGAGCTCCGAAAGATTTGCGACGCTGCGGTCGCGGTCGATAGTCGCAGTAGCCATGGATAGGAACACCAGGAGGTTTTTGGGCCTTTCCTGTGCGCGCAGCGTCGCTATCAACGGGTGTATCCAGAGGTCGAGCGGCGTTCTCTCGATGCCCTCCAACAGTACCATTCGGGCCACCGAAGGGTCGTTCGCACAAGCGGCCCAGGCACGCGACAACGGGGTCGGTGTCCCCCGGGCAGGAGAGCGCCATAGATCGTCGTAGCCGATCGTCGAAGGATCCAGCGACTGAACGGCGAAACCGCCTTGTGCGACCACCGATGCATAGCACCGGAGGACAGCGCCGGCGACGTCCGGACAAAGGAGAAGGACCTCCCCCGATCTCGCCAGGAGATCCAGCGTCTCGATATCCCGCGGCTCGAACCCGTGCTGCGACGCTGCAGCACCTAGTTCCTGATTCAGACGTTCCCATGGCACAGGGGCCAGATCGTAATCGAAAGTCGGCAATTCGGAACGCGGTGGCCCGTGAAGGACGCGCGAGACCGCAGGCTTTTCGCCCCGCAATACCTTCTCGATATCTTGAATTAGACGATCGGCTTTGACCTCTCGCCCGTCCTCGTGGACCTCGATCAGAGACGCTACATTGGCGGTCAATGACCGGATTTCCCGTTGCGTGCGATCGCGGCGGTCGGCCAGTTCGGCTACAGTTCGTTCGAGTGACGCCTTCTCGACGGTGAGTTTCGATAGCGTCTCGTCGAGTTCCGTGTTTTGCGCCGAAAGAGCTTCGTAACGCGTTTCGACTTCCGCTCTGACATCGGCCTCGACGCTCGCGGCAAGTTCGACTTCGAGCGTTCTGCGCCTCTTGTCGAGGGCCTCGGAAAGCTTTTCCTCGACTGGTGCGAGAGAACTCAGGATGTGCACGAGTTCTTCGATTTCATCGACTTCGAAACGCATGTCGGACGCGAGACGACGAACCCTTTCGCCGTCCGAGCGCCAGGGTTCCTCGTCGGCCGGTAGAAGACCGTGACGGTCGAGCGTGGTCAGGAACGCGTGGATTTGGGACCTTGTTGCGGGGTACGGGAGTTCTCCCGGTTCCGGTGCGGAAAGGCGCTTCAGCTGCTTGAAGAGGGAAGCCAGAAAATCCTTGTCGAGCGACCAGTCAATCGTGCCCTGCACCGGTCCGACCGTGACGTCCGGAACGGAATACCAGCAGCCGTCGATCCTGTCCCCGGCGAACAAGGAGCGGTCGAACGAATAAAGAGGCAGCTCGGCCAGGTCGATAAGCTCCGCCACGCTCTTCTTCCCCTTCCCATCGCGCACGAGCGAGATGCGGACACATAGGTCATCCGGTAGGACGACGACGACGGTCTCCCTGTCGGCCTTACGTCCTGAAACGCCCTGTTCAACGAAGATTCGGCGAACGTCCTCGGGATCGCGGTCCGAATAGTCGAGAACTTCCTCCACTTTCCGCAGGGTCTGCAGCCTGAACCTGTCTTGCTTCGTGAGGTCGGTGACTTCGGTGACGTCGAAAGCGAAGAACGCCTCACTTGCGCCTTGCGGATGGTTCGGCGAAAATACCTTACCCTCGGTAGGGAAGTAGTCGATCCACTTGTCGTAAACCCGCCATGCTCCATCGCGGGAGAACGCCCGTGGCTGGATCCGCGTATGTAGTCGGTTCGGGCGCGGGTCGTAAGCGTTGCGACCCAAATACCATTGCGTTGTCATCTACCGTATCCGATCGGGTATGCGTTCCAGGCGGGGCGTCGTCCACCTCGATGCCTCCATTCGACTTCCGAGGCGGCGGTTCCGGAACGGCTCGCCGCCCCCGTCTCGAAAGCCGCGCCGAGATAATTTCCAAGCCACATCTCGATCTCCCGATCTGGCGAATAGGAGTACTCCCGGTTCGGCCCTTCGCCCGGCGAGACGCCGGAAGCCCGGAGGGAGCGAAATCTCATCGCCCTGGCGATCGGTAGCGGCAAGTGCCCCGATTTCCGGGTTCTGACGACGCGATCCTCCCGCTTGCTAAAAAGCGGGACGCGATTCAGGCGGTGTCCTTCCAAAACAGCGGCTACGCGGCTCCGGGTCTTCCGCAACACGCCCGACCGATCCCGGACCACGTAAAGATCGGGCTCGTCGCGCCGCTCTCGCGCCCAGCATTCGACCGTGATCGGCATGGGATCGCGGTTGTATTCCAGAAAAAGCCCGACCTCGTGTGACCAAATCGCCGTACGAATCCGACCCTCTGGCGTGCGGCTGTCCTCAATCCACTGATCCGACGGGCTGGGAAGGCCCTCCAGCACCGTCATCGGCCACGCCAAAGCTTCGGAGAGCTTGCCTATACCGGGTCCCGAAAGTCGGACCGTCGACAAGGAGTTCGGAGATATACCGTCGTGCACCAGGACCGCGACGCCGAGGCGATTGGCAGTTTCACGAAGTCGATCGAGCGCCGCACTGCCCGTTGCCCCGTCCACCACCGCGTCGCCACCCGGGATGCCGATGATGCCGGGCGGTCTGCACCGCCAGAACCGCGCCCGCCAGCTCGTCGACGAGTAGGCGTCCAGCCAGCCGGCTTCCTGGAATGATCGTATAATATCCCAGATGATCGGTGATTTCGGGTAGGCACTTTCGACGAGACCGACGAGATCGCCGTCACGCCACCCGGAGCCCGCGCGCGAAACGATCGCCTCACAAAGAGCAGAAATCGTCTCTGTCGGCTCGACCGACCCGGACTCCGACAATGTTCCCCGACAAGGAACGGATGCCGGGACCGTGTTTCTCAGCTCTTCCTCCGGCCGCCATCTGTCCGCCCGTGGAGGCGGTGGATATACGGCAGGCTCAGCGGCATTGCGTTCAAGAGCGAACGGAATGTCGAGGGAATTGCCGCCTTGGGCGACGGAGACGCGCCAGATACCGTCGAGCGGCTGCGTTGCCGTCATCACGCCGTCGTCGGCCACCGCGAGTTCACCGTGCGAGCCCACGAGGCGGGTTGCCGCCACGGTCCCCGCACCGAATTGCTCGACGCGGGGCAGGAAGCCCGGACGGCCGAGATATACGCCGCGCTTCAGCGAAACGCCGCCTACCAGTTTCGGCCGATCGAGCTCACGGACCCCCGGATCGTTGATTCCGAGTAGCCTGACGATGTCGGATCCGTCCACGCGCTCCGAAAGCCGCCACCCCGGCCCGATCTCGCTCCAAGCCGCCATCAAGCGCCACGCGCGCGGCGCGGAGCCGTCGGCGGCCACGATCATGCATATGTCGTTGGTGTCTATCCCGGCGTCGTCACAAACCCAGCACCCGGCAGAACGTTTGAATATCGCGTATCCCCGAGCAAGGGCTTTCGCCATGGCGGAGCGAGGATCGCGCGGAATACTCGCCATTGTGTCGAGCCAGGATCCGTCGCCCTCCGGTGTCGCATCGAACGATCCTGCCGTTTTATCGACCAGGCGGAACTCGGGTTCGTCCTGTCCGTAGCCGCCGAAACGAAGTTCCACGGAAACCCGCCGATGAGGGGCCTCCCCGGCTTCCACGGCGAGTTCTGCCTCAATACTTTTCACCAGTGACCAGAAACGATGTCCGTCGAGCATGGTTTGGCCGGACGTTCGCCGCGTGCCGAAATCGGTTAGTGCTTCGACGATCGCTTTGGGGATGTCGAGCGTCCGGTGGGGCCTGGAAAGCTCTGCCACGAGCCTTCCCGGCGAAATCCGGACCGCTTCGGGAATGCCCCTAAGGATCGCTGTGAACTGGGTGCGATCCCTCCATGAGGGGAAAGCCATACGTACCGCATACCCGATGAGGTTCATCGTACCGTAGTCCGGCAATACGACTTCACGCACCGCCAGACCGTTACGCCTCTGCCTAGCGCTCCAGTCAGCGAGTGCCCGCCAGAGACGGTTCACGCCGTTGACGGTCTGGAGCTCCTCCATGCCCAGGGTCTGGCCGAGCCGACGCCTGAAGTTATGCGTCCCGCGGTCGACGCCGGCGATGTCGTTGACCGCGATAACGCAAGTCAGCACGAGATAGCGGAAGTACGGAGGCCGGTCTTTATCACGCAACGGGTAATCGTCCCTGCCGAGCCATCGGGTGACGTCGCCGATACCGAATCCGCTCAAGAAGGAGTTCAGCGCCTCGTCGCCCGACCAGGCTTCGCCCGACGCCGTCGCGAGCTCCGGAACCGTCGCGTCCAGGAATGTCATCGGCACGCCGCCGTAAGGACCGTCGGAAGAGAGGTAATGGCTGCAGAGCCTGACGTTCCAGTCTGCGCCGGTAAGCGTGGTGACGGCGGGCATTGCGATTTCCGTACTTTCTCGAATGCTCAAGTTGTAGATGTCCGCGGCTGATTCGCAACGGATATCTTGCAACCAGAGGTCGGAGTAGATGGAAAGTCATCGGCAGCCGTTTTTCAACTTCTCGGTAAGCGGGATAATCTGCCGAGGTAGAAAGCGATTTTGTCGGTCGGACACTGCGGCTTCCGGCCTCTACAGGAGTATTGCTTATTCACACGTGATCCGTCGGCAACGAGAAAATCGATTGACCGTAGTGTCCGTGCCCGGTTCAATCTTTGCGATTATTGCGCTGATTCCCAGTTCTGGGCATGCGATTTACCGGGGGCATCTGCCGTGAATATAGAAGCTATCGACCTGTTTTGCGGAGCGGGTGGGTTGTCCTACGGGCTCCAGGAGGCCGGGATCGCTGTCAAAGCCGGACTGGATCTGGACGGCAAGTGCTCGTATCCATTCGAAGCCAACATGGCGGGTGCCAAATTCCTGGAGAAGGACCTCTCGGAGACAACCGGAGATGAGCTCGCTGCCTTCTATTCCCAGGATTCCGTAAAGCTTCTCGCGGGCTGCGCCCCATGCCAGCCGTTTTCGACCCTGCGCAACGGCAGCGATCGCCAGACGAATAAGAAATGGCCGCTCCTCAACGAGTTTGGCCGCATGATAGAGGCGCTCGCTCCGGACGTCGTGACCATGGAAAATGTCCCCGTACTGCGGGGCGAGGCCGTCTTCCGCCATTTCCTCGGACTTTTGGAATCTAACGGTTATAACGTCTTCTGGGAGGTGGTCGACGCAGCCGACTACGGCGTGCCGCAAAGGCGAAAACGCCTCGTGCTTCTGGCGTCCAAGATGGGGCCGATCCGGCTGCTCGAACCTTCCGAACTCGGTACTGAGCGAGTTACCGTCAGGGAAGCCATCGGCGACCTTCCTTCTATTTCCGCCGGAGAGAGCTCGACGGACGACCGTCTTCATCGGGTAAGAGCGATAACGCAACTCAATCTCGAACGGATCAAGGCTTCGAGACCCGGCGGGACATGGGAAGATTGGCCGGAACGTCTTCGTCTGGCATGTCATCGGAAAACGTCGGGCTCTAGTTACAAGAGCGTGTACGGACGTCTTGAGTGGGACAAGCCGTCGGGGACGATCACCACCCAGGCTCATAACTTCGGGACGGGCAGGTTCGGCCACCCGGAACAGGACAGGCCGCTGTCGCTGCGCGAGCTCGCCATACTGCAGTCCTTTCCGGAACACTACCGTTTCGTCGACGAGGGTGAAGAGGTCGAGTTCACGCCGCTCGGCCGGCTCATAGGCAACGCCGTTCCGGTAAAGCTCGGAAACGCGATCGGGCGTTCGATCGTGGCGCATCTCGAACATTACGGAGACGACAGGTCCGGCACGAACTAAGCGGGTTCCGGCCACACAGGGGAAGCACGAGCGACTTCGCAATCCGCTCAAAGCGCTTTTTGTCCACGACAGAAAGAAAGCGACCCTTGATCGAACGCGCGTGCTGTACATAAGTACGCTCATGGACGGATTTCAATCCACATACCCGCACGAGCGCGTCCTCGCATCGGGGCAGCCCTAGAAGATGGTCGACAGCATTTCCAACGAACAGCGCAGCCGTTTGATGCGCCGCGTCAAGAGGAGCAACACGAAGCCGGAGATGATCGTCCGTCAGCTTCTGCATGCGCGCGGCTGGCGATACCGTCTTCACGTCAAGAGCCTCCCCGGCACGCCCGATATCGTCTTCCCTTCCCGGAGAGCCGCGTTATTCGTCAACGGGTGCTTCTGGCACGGACACACTTGCCGCCTCGGGCGGCTCCCTTCCTCCCGGCGCGAGTTCTGGGTTCCCAAAATCGAAGCCAACAGGGCGCGCGACCAGAGGAAAACGGATCAGCTTCTAGCCGCCGGATGGCGCGTGATGACGATCTGGCAATGTAGTCTTAACAAACCGAAAGTAGCATTAGAAGACGTCGAGACTTTCCTTCGAACCGCAATTCCGGTAGCGGAGACTGTCGCCAAGGACGACACACCGAGGGATAAATGCTGAAAGCAGTAAATAGCGCACCCGTCACCCCGGCGGTCTCGTGGTCATTCGAATACAATCCGCCGATGGGCGGTGCGGCGGGCGAAGCGTTCACCAATACACTTGCGTCTTCCGGCATGCATCCCGCTGCCGTGTTGGCACGCGAGGCGATCCAGAACAGCGTCGACGCGCGGGTCAAAGGCGAAGCCAAGGTGGGCGTACGCTTCGTAGCCAAAACGCTGGTGCGCGCGGAAAAGGAGCACTTCGTCTCGGTTTCCGGCCTCGGGGCGGTGCGGTCCCGCGCGAACGCGTTGAAGATCAACCAACCGAACTGCCTGCGAACCCTCGGAGACGCAGCCAAGCCGCTCAACCTCCTATATATAGACGACTACAACACGACAGGCCTGGAAGGAGACCCCACCGATCCGGACTCGAAGTTCTACCGTTTCCTCCTTTCGCTCGGCGACGGCAGCAAGGAGCACAGCAAGGAACACACTGGCGGCTCCTACGGTTTCGGCAAGTCCGTTTACAGCTCGAACTCCGCGATTCTTTCAATGTTCGCTTACAGCAGGACGCTGGACGGCGACGGCAAGCCGCTGTCGCTGCTCTTCGGCTGCGGCTACTTCCGCAAACACAAGTTCGAAGACGAGCACTTCACGGGTCGTGCCTGGTTCGGTGTCGACGTCACGCCGGAAGGCGGCCTGCAGATCGTGGAGCCGCTACTCAACGACGACGCCGACCGGGTGGCCGCCGAGCTCGGTTTTGCCACCCGCGGGCCAGATGAAAAAGGCACCTCGGTCTTGATCGTCGACGCCGTCGTCGATACCGACGAGATCCTCAAGGGCGTCGAGGACTGGTGGTGGCCGCGCCTCATCCGCAACGAGCTTGACGTCACGGTCGTCGATGCCAAAGGGAAGCAGTCGTTCCCCCGACCCAAGAAAAGGGAAGACCTCAAGCCTTTCATAGACGCGTTCTACCTGGCGGACGGCCAGTCACCACCGAACAACAAGACAGACTTCCGGAAGTCGTTCCTCAAGGTGGAGGACCTGGCCCTCGGGGTCGCGGGCTTCAAGCTCCTGGAGAAAAACAGAAAAGACGAATACGCCGTCGAGGAAGAACGGCTCGATTCTGTCGCGCTGATCCGCGCGCCGTTGATGGTCGTGGCGTATTATCGGTCCTGGAACGCCCAGAACCCTCCCTTGGTCGGCACGTTCTTCGCGGATGAAGACATCGATGACATTCTCCGCTCCGCGGAACCGCCCGCCCACGACAGGTGGGATCCCGACGCACGTCGCCTCCAGGATGCCACAGGGCAGAGCCGCGCCATTGTCGACCGGGTCCTGAGGGCAATCAAAAGGAATCTCAGGGCTTCCCAGGGCGCGGCCTCACCACCCCCTCCGCCACGACCGAAGAAGCTCACGATGCTGGAGCGAACGCTCGCCAATTTCTTGACACCCGCAAAAAAAGGTTCGCAGCCGCCTGTCGAGGCTTCCTCCGCGCCGATCAACCTGTTCTACGACCAGGAGCCGCGAGCCGAAGCGGTTGGCGACAAGCTGCGCCTGACGGCGGCCTTCAGCGTCAAACTCAAGGCCGAGGAAGACGTAGACGATATGGTGGCGCGCGTACGCGTAACCTGTCCGGTTATCGAAGACGGCCAGTCGGGCGACGATCTACGGCTCTCGATAACGGCGTCGGCCGATCTCGAAACAGATCCTGCCAAGGAGGGCTGGAGCCGCTTCGTCCTGACCCAGTCGAGCGTCAAGTTCGTATGTGAAAGCGAGCTGTACGATCCTCTTTGGACCGTGAAATTCGTTCCCGAAGTGGAACCGGCAGGGCAGGACTGATGGCAGCTCAAACATGGCACAGGGCGGAACCCCGCGAGGTTCGTCCGTTCTTCGAGACGATCAGCGCCGAAAAAGCGCTCGATCAGTGTGGAATCAAGCTTCAGGACGACGGCGAATTTTCGACCGACGCGTCCTTCGAACTCGACGAAATCGACTTCCAGAAGCTTGCACTGACCGTCTCGCTGAAAATCGCGGATTTCAAGACCTGGATCGGCGGAAAGCTGAAGGCAGACGACTTGGAGCTCATACTCGTCGTGAGACACGGCTTTCTCAAGCGCTCGGAGGTCATCCACCGCACAGGGCTCGGAGCGAAGCTTCCGGCGCGCTGGTCCGTCGATACGGAAGCGCTCGCACGGCTGGGCGGAGGCCGCAATACGCAGGTCACCCTCGCGATATGCCTGGCGAACGATAAACAGCCGGAACCCGGGGTACCATTCCTCCCCGGTCACTGGCTGGCGAAGAAAACGTTCGTGCTGCGGTCGCGCACGATGCCAACCCTGTTCGACCTGCGCATCCGCACGGACGAAGACTGGATCGCGGTGAACTTTCCGCCCAAAACGTTCTTCGCCGTGGAATATAGGGGCGGTATCGACACCGAAATCGACGAGGGGGCGTCCGTCGCGACGGTTTGGGTTCATGCGGACGCCCATGCCAAACTCACGACCAGTGACCTCGGCGAAGTCGTACAGCCCCTTCTCGCGTCCGAAATCATCACCGCGATTTTGCTCGAAAGCCATTACGAGTGGGAGAAGCGCATCGAGGTCGACGATCGGAGTCCGCTCGCGAACCTTCTCACCAAACTCGGCGGCGACACGCCGATGAGCCTCGGCGAACTGCAGACGATCGCTAAAAATCCTTCTAAGCTCAGAGCGGTCATCCAGGATCGCCTGTCCGTTCTAGGCGCGTTGAGGTAAAAGATGCCGTACCCCTACTTCAGCAAGGCCGAGGCCCGCTCGTACCTCGCGGCGCTTTCTACTTCCCGGTCTTCCGGCGAGGAACCGCCAGCGCTTCCCGACATGCACCTCAACGCCGAAGGCGAAGCCGTGGACTGGGAGGCGGTCGCGGAAGACCTCAAGGTCGAACTGGCAAACCTGATGGCTTCCGTCGGCGAGACCGGGAAGAAATCCGGAAGTGAGTTCGAAACCGCGGCCTCACCTCTAGTCCACCGTCGGCTTCCCGAGCATCCGGCCCTCGCAGATCCGGAATTCTGGATCTGGCTCGCCGTGTCGTTCGGACAGGAGATCGTGTACTGGCGCTACGGCGACAGCGGAAACCACGGCAACTTCGGCATCGGCGGCTCCGGCGAAAACCTTTTCTACAGGCTGTGGCTGCGTGCAGAGATCGGCCATTCGCCGGACGCGGAAGACGCTTACCGCCTTGCGCGGTACGGCGACATAGACTTCTGGCGAAGCCACATCTTCCGCCAGAGTTACGGCGACGCCCGCGTGTTCGCCAGGGCTTTTCTCGAATTCCAGTTCCCGGCGAAGCGGCACGGGAAGGCGCGCCTGAAGCACATCGAAATACGCTCGCTGGCGAAACATCTAAAGCGGGCTCGATCCAATCTCATGTTTGAGGTAATGTCCCAGGAACGCGCGACTCGGTTTATAGAAGCTGAATGGCAGCGCCTTGAGTCCGAGCAACGCGGGATGGTCGATTGAAGCAGTTATTTCGCCGCACGGGCGGCCAGGTGTCGAAGACGGTCACATCGGGGCGCGACGCCGTCGAAACGAAATTGCCGGATTTGGCCGACGACCACTTGGAAGGTTCGTCCGCCTGGTGGCAGTCCTTCTTGCGCAACGGCTCCAAGCCCGCCCCGCCAGCCGGAGAGACTATCAACATCGTTGACGCGTTCTGTGGCTCTGGAGGCCTAGCGCTAGGTGTTAAGACAGCCATCGAAGCTCTTGGCAACAAGGCAAATTTTGCTGCCGTCATAGATACGGACGCGGTCGCGCTCGACATTCACCGGGCCAACCTCGGATCGCGCCGCTGCATCAGCGCCAGTGTCGCGACCCTTGTGGATTACCACGTGCTCGGACTCGGCGAGGATGCGAGCTTCGGATACGAGCCGGAAGTCGTTGACCCGGCGCTTTCGGATATCGGTCCGGTCGACATGTTCATCGCCGGACCACCTTGCCAGGGGCATTCCAACCTCAACAACCACACCAGACGGCAGGATCCCAGAAACGACTTGTATGTGGCGGCGGCCGCATTGGGTGTTGCCCTGAACGCGGAGACTATCATAATTGAAAACGTGCCGACGGTCCTGAACTCGCATTCCAACGTGGTTGCCACCGCCGTGGGCCTGCTGCGGTCGGCCGGATACGGCGTTTCGATGTCGGTATTGAAAGCGGACGAACTCGGCAGCGCACAGAGACGAAACCGTCACTTTCTTCTGGCCGTCCGTAATTGCGAGATCCCTGCCGACTATCTCGCCGGAGCAGCGCGTAAGCTAGCGTCGGAGCCGCTTCCGGTTTCATGGGCGATCGCCGATCTCGTGGATGTCGCGTCCGATCGCCTGCTCGACACGGCTCCCACCCTTTCGTCCGTCAACATGGACAGGATCGACTACCTCTTCGACCATGACCTTTACGACCTACCCGATGCCCAGCGACCGGACTGCCACAAGAACGGCACGACCTATACCGCGGTCTACGGGCGCATTCACTGGGATAAGCCCGCGCAGACCATCACGACTGGCTTCGGGACGCCCGGACAGGGGCGGTACATCCATCCGACCAGGCGTCGCGTAATAACGCCCCACGAGGCGGCCCGGATCCAGGGCTTCCCGGACTGGTTCGACTTTGCCCCGCCCGGAACAGAAGTCAAGCGCAAGAACCTCGCCAAATGGATAGGAGACGCAGTGCATCCTATCCTCGGATATGCGGTAGCCCTTTCTGCCCTCACCGCCTCCGAGAGCCTTGCGAGCGTGCAGGACGCGGCCTGACTGCGTCCGTCTTCCGAGCTGGCCTCCCTGCAGCATTTATCGATTGGGATGCTACAGCGCCGGGACCGGACTCTTGGGACCTTGGCTTATTGCGTGGCGTTGGGTGCCACTCTGGCGTGACCAGAAATGCGAAGGGCATGGTTTGTCGAAAGGCGTCCTGGAAAAAGCGCGGCGCTTCCAATTGTTCCTTGACGCCTATGGGATAAAGCCACAGATTGAGATCATGAGCGCGGCAATCAAAAGGGTTCGGCGAACGCGGGAACACATGCACGATCTCCCTATTTCTGGCGGCTCCGCTTGGGAGATTGAATTGGATCGCCGTGGAGTACTTGCCGAAGGAGCCCTGAAAGTGGCTTGGATGGAAAAACATGCGCGGGAGTTGGTGCAGCCGCCTAGTGCGACATTATAGCATTCGGATCCAAGGCGTGAGCACGCCGACACTCGGCAAGGTGCGAACGGCACACCGGTATGCGTAAGTCCTGACCTTATGGCTATTCAGTTTCAATGTCGTCAGCAAACGCCGACGACCTCTCTTAGGTGTTGATGGTGTGCTTTCCGGAATCCCGGCTGTTCCAGCGCCCGTCGCCAAAGGTTCGGTGAGGCGCAGATGCATCGAAGCTCAAGGAGGGTCGCCTTCCGGATCGAAAAGCTCATCATTGTCGGGAAACAAGTTTTGTAATTTCAGATTGGCCGTCAGTGGACCCACAGAATTCTGTGCCTCCAAATGTGCAAGGCGGCCTCGTGCCCAATCGATCATCCGTCCATATTCAGAGTCAACCTTCTCGGTCACCTCTGCCGCGTTGGCAATTGTCAATCTTAGGTCAGCGGCCTCTCTCTGGTAGGCCGCGAGTTCAGCAAGGAAGCGAATTCGTTTTTGCTCCCGATCAATCCGCAGCTTCTGAAGCTCGCGACGGCGGGCCATATGTTGCCAGCGTCTCTCGTCTTCTTCCCTTTTCTCCCGGCGAGCTTTGTCAAAGTGCAGGTGGTAGAGAACGCCGTCAGCAATACTATCAACAACACCCTCAAGCGTCTGCCGCTTGCCATCGGACCACTTTTTTCTCGCCCCATCCGCCCAGTTATGGACCTCGAATGAGAGTTTGGAGGAATAGTGGTAGTCGTATTCAGGATAGAAATGTTCCGGCGGCAACCATTGTCCGCGACGATTCGCCAAATCCCGCCGCCGCTGAAAGTCGATCTCCCTTCTTAGCTCGCTGGGAGTCGGCTCATGTTTTTCGAGCCTGCGTCCCTCAAGAATTTCGAAGCGCACAACGTCTGGAGGGATTTCTGCTCTGAGTCCTGATTCGCCCTGACCAATAGAAACCGAGCGAAGCTCAAGTGCGAGAGCAAGGTTGTGTAGGAAAGCGATGGTCCTGGTTAGCGATCTTTCGTGGATTCGAATACCCTTTACGGAAATCCCGCCATCACGGTCGGGAATTGCATTTCGGAGTTCGAGCAGGATACCCATAATGCTTGCGTGGGGTCGCTTGACCAACTCGAACGTCACTGTCGAGGGGGACTCGATCTCCGGGTCGCGCTTGGCTGCCGCACTGGAATCGACAGCGGCCTTCCGGACTTCGTGTCTTTTCGGCTTTGCGACAGGCTCTTGCCTGGCAGCTACTACCGCCTCTTGTGCAGCCTTAGCGGCAAAGGCAAGTTGCGGATTGCCTTGGTTCTGGGCCCCACCGATCTCGATGGTCTGATAAGCGGGGTTGTTGGTTTTCCATAGAGGTGTTTTTGTTGCAGGCTGACCAGCTTCGACCTTAACCCAGTACCCGCGACCTGGCACCGCGATATGGAACCGTTCGCATGTTTTCGCCAAGCCTCGATCAGATATTCCGAACTGCTCAGCGAGTTGGGGAATTGGCGTTGACCAAACGAGGTCATAGAGTTCCTGTCGAGAAAAAGTCTTGCTCATCTTCAGTACAAATCGTTAGCTCGATACGAATATCTGACATTTGATGGCGTGAGGTGACCTTGTGCAAGGTTCGACTCTTAATTTCCTTTGGTGTTGGCGAGCCGGGTGACCGTGTCATCGCTTGAGCTGTTTCACTTCCCTGTCTCCGGTAAGGGAATTCATTTGCGCCTGAGGCGATGCGTCATGCCTGATTTTAATGAGGTCCAGCAATCGATCCCGTCACAATGCAAGGCTACCCTAGACATGGAGGCCCTAAGCTCACGAGCCGCTGGACGACATGAGAGAAATTCTTCGACGAACGCCCGACTTGAACCAGCGCTCGCCGTAGTCGGTAGGAACGCAAGAAGGAAACTGAAGCTTCTCAGGTGCACCGCCCTTACGAGCTTCATCCCGGTCGGTGTTTCGTAGCCAGCGAACCCGACACGGTTGGCTACCGGTCTCACAGTCGTCGGCATTCCCGCTTGGGTGTGTTCTAAGGGGATTTCGCTAGGATAGGTCATCTCTAGGAAGAGCTTCACGTTCCGTCCTGCGGACAAGCCTTGCCCCATTATGTAGGGAAGCACTGGCTGAAAGACGGGTACGTCGGAACCGTTGATACGTGCCGAGTTGTACGACATTTTCAGCAACCAACGTTTCAGCAAATGGTAATCAAACTCTAGTTCGACCTTCTCTCCACGCTCGCGGATAACAGAAAAGTCACGATCAAATACCTGGCAGACGTAGTTATCAAGCGTCGATAGTTCGCCATTGTTACAAACGGCACAAACGTCCCGAATAGTGGGCTCGTTCGGCAGAGCTTTATCCAAGCTGGCGACCCAGAACTTTTGCTCACCCCCATCAAGCAAAGCTACGACGCGTCGATAGAGGCTCGTAGGCCAGAGGTGTTCCTTTGTGCGCTTACTTTCCGTCGGCCCGCAGAACGCGCATACCCAGCGTGTCATTTCTTTTCCCAATGAATTTTAGCCGGACACAACACAAACTGCGCAGACCTTCGGCCGCCTGCCCTCGAGGGACACTTGGACGGCACCAGACCGAATGAGCGTCCGGAATCACGCGCTTCCATCAATTCTGGGATAGCAAAGATGCGAACCGGAGGGTGGTGCTCTTTGGCTGCAACGTGTGCTCAAGAGCTTTAATGTTCAGTTTAAGAGGCATCTGGCCGGCCATGCCGCTGAAAATGCAAGTCCCCGTCGGCAGGGTTGGGATCGACTCCTCGGTCAGCTTATCGATGTACGAGACGGCGCTGGCGATCGATTGCAGGTCTTTCTGGTTGATCAGCCGATGAATAAAGTAGTTGTGCGCCTGGGATGTGATAGTCGGCGATATGTCGTTCGGCCGCTGACTGGCAATGGTTACGAAGACCCCGAATTTTCGTCCTTCCTTGATGATCTCTTCGAAGGTTTCGAGGCGATAGTCCTTCCAGCTCTCCGTTTCCCGCGAAGACTCGGTTGATAAGATGTTGTGGGCTTCATCGACGACAATGTTCAGTGTTTTTCCCTGAAACGATGTCTTGTGCTCCTGATAGATGCGGCGGCAGAGCAGCAGCGGGATCGTTTTCTTCATTTCCAGATTGACGTCGTTCAAGTTGACGACGACCACGTTCGTGGCAAAAACGTCGCCGTGAACGGCCGGGTTGAAAACCTTTCTGATGTCGCTCTGCTTACTCCGAAGCTTGTTTATCACCGGGGCGATGTGTTCGTTCTGGGCCCGGTTTGCGAGAACGTCGTAAATGAGTTGGACATACGAGAAGGTCACAAAATCCGCGATGATGTCGTCCTCGAAGTCGAGATTTGCGACATGGCTGTATACGACGGTGCTTTGGATCGCCGGCAGATTGTTACGCAAATATTCCTGGCCGCGTTTGTATTGGGCAGTCGTGTTGTGCCATTCGAGGTCGGAAGCGAGTTCGACCGCGTCTCCATTCTGATCGTGATCAGGAAGCACCTGCCGTAGATAGTCTAATAATAAGTCCGCCCTTACCTTGTCCGACATCCCAAGTATTTGCGTGATCTGCTGCCTGACGATGTTCCTGAGATGTCCGATCGGATCATTTCCGCTCATAACGGCCTCATACCTCGAGAGGACACGGCGCAGGAAAGGCTTCTGCGTCTTCTCGGTGGCATCCGAAATAATCGAAAGCATCTCCAGGTCCAGCAGACCTGCGTTTCCAAGCGGCACCGTGTCCCCGGTGTTAACTCTGGTCGAGAGATTGTAGACGGTCTTGTCACCGGCAATGCAGTCGGTGTGCGCGTATTCGCCATTGAAGTCGAACAGTATGATCCGGCAGTTGTCGTTAAACCTTTGATGATTTATAGCGCGTAACTCGGTGACAAAATGCTGGTAGAGGGTGGCCAATGTGTTCGACTTACCGCTCCCAGTGTTTCCAAAAATAGCGATGTGACTGTTCATCAACCCGTCCACCGGAAGGGCAATGTCGTAGCCCTCATACTCCGAGGTCGCGATATGCAAGGCTATTCCGTCCTCTGCGATGAGATTGTGAACCTGGAGAACTCGCTCACGAGTAAGCAGAAAGGCCTCGTTTCCGACCAGCGGGAGCTCCTTGGTCCCTCCATAGAATCGACCTCCCCGATCAATGAACCCGACCAGCGCCACAGAAAGCACGCGGCGGCCGCGAACAACCGGATCGCCATCTTCGAATCGGGAAGTGTCAGGGTTGGCATTCTCGCCCTCGACCTTACCTATAAGGCTCACGAACCCCTTTCGGATGTCCATGTAGCTCCCGACCGCGATGTTCCTCAGAAGATCGCCGTCGTAGAATAGCTCGGACAGGTTCTTATCCTTGTCGACAGTGACGAGAATCCGTCGCCCGGTGACGCCCGAGACTTCCCCCACCCGAAGTACAGCCTCCTTCTGGAGACGGACATCACTCATTGCGGCGCACCGCTTTCGGGGATGATTGCGCGCAAAATGGCATTGAAGGACTTGAAGTCGATCGACGGGCCCTGGCCCGGCGCAACAATCGTGATATTCCGGTTCTGAGCGAACTTGCTCGAGAACCCCGCCACATTTGCATCGGAATATGCGAAGATCAGTAATTGGGAGGTCGGATTGCGAAGGGCACGCTGGGTAATGTCGAGAATATGCTCGTCCGCAAACGAGAAGCCGAACGCAACGAGAAGTGCGTTGTCCTTGTCCATGCAGTTGGACAAAAGGCGAAGCAAGTCGAAATAGACACGCTCCATCAAAGCGGATTCGAACTTCCTGAGGTTCGGGAGTATCAACGCGCGGGTTCCCAATGCGGCCGTCACCGCAGCAGGATCAATTTTGCTCACGTTACCTGAGAGCTTTACGCCATCCGACGCGAAACGAATCTCCTTATCGGTGTCTCTCATCCAACTTAGCGACCCGTGCACCTTGATCAGGTTCAAGACAGGCAGTTCGACTATCCGGTCGGTCATGTTGCCGGACCGGTAGGTCCTGTCGAAGTATCTTGCTGGCGAAAAGAGATACCTGTTGCCGACTGCCGACGTCCGATCGAAACCGTCGTTCAACGTAACATTGGGAAGTTTGGACGCCGCCTTCTCAATAAAGAGGTCGTAGTTCGTGGTGAAAATGTTCGCTTGCCGGGGCAGGAGAATGTTCTTCCGCTCGAACAAGATTGCATCAATGATGGATAGAAAGTCGACGTAGTTGGAAAGCGTCTCGACGAGCGGTTCGTCATCAATATCTGCCAGCAGATCAACGTTCCTTTCAGCAAGCTCCTCGATGAAATCGAGTGCAACCAGATTTGCCTGTTCTAAATCGCCCCCCATGAGGAGGCCGTTGATTTGCGCTTCGATATCGCCAGCAACCTGAATGGCGGGCATCGACGCGCCTGATCCGATCAGGAAATTCAAGTTTCCAGATTGAATATAGGATTCAACCAGCTTCCTAACGTCGTCAGCTTGGTCCGAGAGAATCAATTTTCGCGCCATAAGAGAAATAAAGCGCATTCCCGTTAAGCGGGCAACATGGGTAACGTGGCAGGTCGTGGAGCCAGTCCCGGAACCGTGACCTTGAAGATGTCTTGGCGTCGATCGGTCGCGCACAGCGTCCGCGAGAAAACATCCGGCTCCGGCAACGCGAATTGGGGCGGTTCACTACCCACGTTTTACCGCATTCAGCGCCCATGATTAGCGCCATGGTCTCGCCATCCCTTTCACTGGTCAGCCGCCATTAACCAGCCCACGGGCAAACGCATCCTGCTCCTCAGTCAGCGAGATCGACAATTGACACTCATCGGCTTATCTCCATCGAGCCGTTTTCCGCTTCCAACCGCGGACTTGCGTGCAGCCGGAGTCCTAACGCTTCAGCCGGTTTTTTTCAACGAGACAAGACAAGTTCCAGCTGGCCCTCGACCCGCCAAGCTCCGCCGCCCGGAGCGGGCGGCCCACATCCCCAGGTTGGGCTCATGCAAATTTTCGCCTTTTGGCCCCGGCCGTTGCGATTGGCCCTCCCTGTCCGAAAGGAAGGTGATCAAGCCGTTCTCTGCCGCTAGAAAGACAACCGCGGTCGCCAGGTCATCCCAGCGCGGAAGGACCGCGGGGAGTAGCGGGTTGTCGCGGGCGACCGCTCCATACGCAGTCTCGTCGGCTTGGCCTAAGGCCACGAGTGCCTCGCAAGCGATCAGATAGGCGGTTATGAAGTCGTGTTCCCAGCCAGTTTCGCGACTGCCGGGGAGATTGTTTGACAGGAACTCGATTACAGGTCCAAGCCATAGCGAGGACGGCGGCTCCCCCGTCTTGCCTTGTGCCTCGCCTCGATTTCGCACGAAGTCCGGCGGGTCGACCCGGGTACCAAACACACCTTCCATGAGAAGATCGATCCGGTGTGAGACGTCGAGCCGTCTCCAATGCAGAGCCGCCTCGCCCGCGAACTCGACCTCTGCAATCTCTCTATCGGAAGCGCCGGCAAGGCCCTCAAGCGACCTAGCCGGCACCATGAATACAGAACCGTTGCTGAATTCGACAACGGCCATGCCGGACCGTCTGTCGTAAAGGACTTGCTTGGTGTTTGATGAGGCATGTGAACTCCTGCGCCGGAGGCGGCTTGGTCTAATCACTCGGCTGCGTTCGATGAGTCGAAATGCGCTTTCTGGTGTCTCGGCGGTGGTGTCGTTCAGGGTCTGAACGAACCGGCTCGGAATGTAGGCCTTGCGTCTCCTGCGTCCTCTTGACTTACCGACGACGCAGCCAGCCGACTTCAGGTCACGGTTTTGTCATGCCATCACCATCCGGAAGCTCGTCGCCTGGGTCGGGGTCGGTCTTGGGGGCGCGGTCTGGGATCGCCAACGCCGACTGCTCCAGTTCTTCATTCGATTGGGGGTTGGGACCGATCTCCACGACAAAGGCAGCATCGAAGCCAGTCCTCTCGCCCGGGTATCCTCTGGCATTCGAGATCACCCGAGTATTGCCAACGACATAGTCGTTTCGATGATGGACGTGACCGTGTGCCCACAAATTTGGTCCGGCCTCCCATAGCAAGTCTTCCAAGTCGGAAGCATAGGAAGCTGAGAGTGGATCGTGCCGGAAACCGAGGTCGATCGAACGCGGAGACGGTGCGTGATGCGTAACGACGACTGTCGTTAGCCCTGCCCGTTCTCGCAATTCATTGGCGATGAAATCGCGGGTCTCAAGATGTTTTCGATAGGCGTCAATGGGCTTGAATTTGCGAAACGGTTCCTTCGAGAATTTAATCTTCTTGTAGTCGTTCATCCCGTGCGCGGCGTACGACATGGCGACTTCCGGATTACGGCCGAACAACCGAAAATCGCTCCAAAGAGCCCCTCCAATGAACCGGACATCATCGATGTCGACAGCCCCATTCTCAAGAAAATGGACGTTTGGAAAACGACCGGCGAACTCGTGGGCGTCCCGGATGCCTTCCTGCACGGACGCCGAATAAAACTCATGATTTCCCGGCACGAAAACCACGGGGATGGCATGGGCAAAGGTATCGGCCAGCCATTGAAGGCTCGGGATGATGCCCTTGTCGAGAACGTCGCCAGCGCAAACCATGACATCGGCGTCGTCTGGCGGAGACTGCAAAAATGGCTGTCCAAATTCCAAGTGGAGGTCTGAGAGGACCCAAAGTTTCATGACTGCTGTCCCTATTGCGGCAGAGGAAAAAAGAGGACCTGGTTAAGCGAGACAGTCAAAGCGCTAGTGATGGCCTGCTTGGGTAGAGCCAACCCATCACCGCCTTTCTCATCGAAATCGCCAATGCGTCGTGATAAATCTCAAGTGCGGACTTCGCTTCGGTGGCGGAAAGCCAACCGTCGCCCAGACGCCATCGGCGAAAAAACAATGCATTGAGACGATGGCATCGGGAATCGTCCACCATGCTTCGCAGATCAGCAGGCGTTGCTGGCGGCACGGTTTCGGCATCGGGAGGCGGACTAGACTTATCGGACTTTTCGACATTCGGCGTCCGCATTGTCCAGGTCTCCTCGTTCACGGAGGTGACAATCGCGTCTATCTCAGAGCGGATGTCGTCCGGCACGCCCGCAGCGGCGTCGAAAGCCGCCCTGACAAACCTGGCATCGCTCACGAAATCGAGGTTCCACTCCGTCGGATTGTCCCGCCATAGGACCGTTTCGGCAGCTTTTGTCCAGCGCCCACCCTCTACGAGTCCGAGAGCCTCCAGCACTAAGTATGCGTTGAACGTAGCACGAGCCGGGCCGGCTCCATTGGCAGCCGCGATATTGGTTCCTGGCATGTCGCCGCGATCGTCCGTCTTCAGCGACGGAACGCGCCTATCCAACGGCCGGAATCGCAGCTGGCCGTTCTGGGCGGCGACATAGATGACCGCAATCGAGATATCATCCCACCTTGGCGGCTCCTCGGGACGGGCTGGAAATCGTCGCGGCTTGGCTCCCCCCACAGTCTCATTCGCCTGCCCCAGTGCGACAAGCGCCGCGCACCCGATCTCATAGGCGGTCATGTAGTAGTGTTCCCACCCAGCCTCGCGACGGTAAGGCAATTCGTAGGAGAAAAATTCGGCAACTGGTCGAGCCCAAGCGGCGAACTCGGCTGCCTGCGTATCGTTATGTAGTCGGCCCATAGCGCGCGTCGCAATTTCTTCCATAAAACTCGGACGGCCGAAAATTCCAGCCATGAGCATCGCGATCTCGTGATTAAGCTCGAGCGTTTCCCAACGGAGGGCCGTCTCGCCAAGAACTTCGACCCCGGCGATGTCCTTCTCGGACGCTTCGGCCAGCCCATCGAGCGATCGAGCCGGAACCATGAAAGCCGAGCCGTTTTCGAACTCGATCACGATCCGGCGCGACGAGTAATCGTAGTAGGCATCACTCGGAGCCGGATGCTTCAATGGGAAATCGGCATCACGCTTGGTCTTGACTACAATGCGGCGTCCCAGCGGTTGAAAGCCCATCTCGTCGAGACCGGACCCAAGCGACTTTTCTCCGCCTTGGCCGATCTTGTCGCGGCGATTGACCCGCCTTCGTCGACGCCCCCGCACCATCTATCCTTCTCCCATGCGGCGCGGCAGCTTCGCCAAGCTGACAGTGGGCATCCGGTGTCGTTGCACGATCTCAGCGACTTCGTCGCCGGACAACATTCTCGTTTCCATCAGACGTTCGACGATAGCATCCAGGGCCGTTCGCCTGGATCGAATGATGGACTTCACGCGGTCGAATTCGCTCTGCAGCAGGTCGTGAACACGCCTCCGGAACTCCGGGTTATACGTTCGCAGTCGCTCGAGTTGATCGACGGGGTCTTCGACGAGAAGGGTGTGCCCCATCCCGCGAGCACCCTCCAGCATAGTCGCAATCTCCGTCGCCCTGTTGAGGTCCGCGTCTTCAGAGCCCGAAGCGCCGTCGGAAAAGCAACCGAAGACTTCCTTTTCGGCGGCGATCCCGCCAAGGCAAACCGCGATCGCGTTCAGATAGTCGGCCCGCGTCTTTGCTCGAGCACCCATTTCGCCGTACTGTACGAAGCCGAGTTCGCTGGATTTCCCTTCGATCCGGTATCGGGAAATCCTGACTTCCGTCACCTCTCCGTGGCCGATTTCCATTACGACGAGGGCATGACCTGCTTCATGGACAGCGAGATTGCGAACGAAGTCATCCGAAAGCTCCCTCAACGTTCGAAGTTGGGCAATGACGTGAATTCCCGAAAGAACCTCACGATGGCGTCGCGCTGCCCGCCTGGCGTCACGAGCGAGTTGTTCGATATCGGCCCCGGAGAAACCCTCGGTGGCCATGCAGAACATGTCGCCTTGTGAGGGATCAAGCTCGATACCGCTGTGGAATTTCAAGATCGACAGTCGTGATTGTGTGTCGGGCAGCGCGATCTCGAAATGACGGTCGAGCCGTCCGGCACGCCGGATCGCCGGATCGAGCCTGTTGACATGGTTACATGCCGCGACGACCACCACACCTTCCCTGCCATGAAAACCGTCGAGAAGCTCGAGGAAACCGGCGATCGCGGCCGTCCAGTAGGAGTCGTTGTGATCACCGCTGTTCCGGCTGCCATACGTGTCTGCTTCGTCGACAAAAAGTATGCTCGGCGCATTCTTTTTGGCTTCCGCGAAAGCCTTCCGCATGGCTCTCAAAAAGTGGTCAAGCGACCCCGCGCTTTGCCAAGTCGAAAACGACCCGACGATGATGGATACGCCACAGCTGTTTGCCAGTGCACGCATGAAGGTTGTCTTTCCGGTTCCCGTCGGACCGGAAAGCAAGACCCCGTCGTCCACGTCCGCCCACTGGATGCGGCCCGCTCGGTAATCGTCGATGTCCTGGGCGAGATCATTCCCCCAGTCCACTACCGGCCCGTATCCGTGCATGTCCGCGAGCGTCGGCCCGCCGATCTTGGCGACCGGCGCAGCGGCCGGCGTGTCGGGTCGCGGATACTGCCTCAACCTCTGCAATGCCAGCGTGGGCGATCGACCTTCCTGGAAGGCCTTGTCCAGTCGTGACCACGGCTCCAACAGCAGTAAGCCGACGTCCCTGTCGGTGATGGGCAATCCCAAACGCTTGAAGGCGGCCTCGACATGGCTTCTGGTCCGCGCCGGGACATCAACCACCGCGTCCGCAAATAACCTTGCCTCGTCATCCAGCTCGGTCTTGGGCTCTTTGAGGAAGATTGCCCGGTCCGATCTCTGGACCTCAAATTGATTCCTGAAGGAATGACGGTCGCTCCAATCGCTGACGAACGGCCGAGTTCCCAGCTTGTAGTCAGCGACACACTTTAGAAAAACACGAGCCGCCGTGGTAAAGATGGGAACGCTGCCTTCCTCAGATAGGCAGAGGATCACCTTGAACTTCGCGTTCTTCTTGTTCCACGGCCGGGCTGCTGCCGCGATTAAGCAAAAGGCGAGATAGACCGGAAGGGTAATGAAGTCCTCGTCATCGGGTTGACTGAGCTTCCACGGCGGACGCGGCTTGCTTCTGGATGGCTGCACCGAGTTCACGATTTCAAGAAATTCCACGATATCCATCAATGCCAGTCCCCCAATGGGCTAGGTCTCTCCCGGAGCCGTTCGCCCCGGACTTCGACGCGCGTCCGGGAGTGATGCCGTCGAAAAGCCGTTCGTGCGAGGCGCAATCTTTAGGAAGGCTGGCAGTCACATTGGGTACGCCAGTCTTCTTGTTCCATCGCCGCAGCGCGGCGAGGACGCGGTGCCCGGTGAAAACTAGAATGGTTATGACGGTTCCGTCGATCGCTTGGTCGGACATCCACGCCGCGGACGGCTTGCCGCGGCGGCGTTTCGTCATTGTTGTATTCTCGTTCGGTAGACCCTGTTTTTCGATCACAGCGTGTCCCTCAGAAAACTGGACTTTCCGCGAAGACGTTCTCCCCAGTACTCTGGTTCGACGCGGGTGCCGAGGCGATACCAGCGGCTCATCGTCCGGGCTATTCCGCGATCCGGGTCGAAATAGAAAAGCTCGCTAGAAAATGCAGGTCTGCCGTCAGAGATATTTGGGTGTCCAAGTGGCCTACCAATCAGGCATGGAACCGCACGCTTGCCCAAGGTCCAACTGTTCATGGCAGCGTCAGGTGCTTGCGCCTCCTCACACCGATCGACGTCCTCCAGATCGTCCGCGAGACGTCGCAGGCATTTAATCAGGGACGACCGGGACATCCCAAACCATTCGTGTAATGCCGAATCGCACTTACGCATTTTTGACGTCTCCGTTCTATGGGACATATCGAATCTCCATAGACCGGCTATAAACGTTCAAATAGCAAACGGAAGACTCCAAACTACAGTTATTGACAAGTAATTGGCCTGACCGGCTTTGTCGCCCTATGAAGACACCGACTTCCGCCGACGCACTGCGGGCCGCACGAGCGCTGTTGGGCGTCTCGATCCGCGACCTTGAGCCCCGCGTCGGGTTGATGCGAAAGGCAATAGCCGCCTCGGAATCCGGAAATTCAACGATCCTCGAGCACAACCTCAAACTCATCGAGTTCTACGAGGCCGAGGGCATCGAATTTTTGGGCGACCTGTCGTTCGGAAAAAAAGTCGGTCGACCGGGTGCGAGGTGGAGAGCGCCAGACGATCGTTCCCTATCATCGTTAGCGGCCAGTGGGCTGAATTATCACACCGAAAGATTTCGCAATTCGTTCGCGGCCGCGCGAGCTCTGCTAGGTGACAAACAAAGTGTCATCGCAAAGGCCACGCGCCTCCCAGCGACAACTGTCAGCTCGCTCGAGCTCGGCCAACTGTGGCAAAACCCATCAGAAACTCTGCTTCAGTATTACATTGAAAGAGGCGTGGAATTCCTTGGCTGGCAGGATGCTGTCCGTCCAAACGTATATTTCGGTGTTGGCGTCAGGTGGGCAGCCGACAAGGCACAAGACTGAGTTTATGGAATTGGGCAACGCACGCAGCGGACTTTATTATGGCGTGCGTAGGCGGTGAGCGCACCGTAACCAGAGGCGCGCCGCGCTCCTGACCACGCTCATCACGAAAACGCTCTCAATGGGACGTACCTTTCATAAAGCTTTGAAAACTAGAGACGCGGGAAAAAATCTTGATTCCGAAGGGCGGATTTCTTCCGAATGAAGCGAAAAATTTTTTCCCGCCATAAGGTCGGCACGTCGCACGCTCGGGCAAACGCTGATCATTCAATATCTCTGATGTTATCCATAAGCTCTATTCGTTTGAATGATGGGTCCCGGAGGCCCATATTGTGATCACGGACATGGACGAACCTCCCATCGATGACCATGCCCTGACCTAAAGAAAGGAACCGGAAAATGACCACGCTCACCTATCGCGGTGGCGGCAAGCCCTTCACCTCCGGCGCAGGCCGCTTCGATCTGGCAAATTATGCCCGCAAGCTCGTGCTCGCCTGGACCCGCTGGCGGACCGCCCGTGAAATCGAAGCTATGCCCTTCGACATCCGCAAGGACATCGGCTGGCCGAGCACGGACGACAACAAACACCGGACCATGTAATGAATGCGACATTCCTCCTAAGATGAGGGCGGCGTCTGCATCACGCAACGCCGCCTTTTTCGTGGCTTGACCGTTCCTTCCCAGGCCGTTTTCAGCCTTGAAGTTCAGTCGCCTGTCAGCCCGTTCTTTGCTCCATCTGCAGCCCTCCTCGCGGTTTGACTGGCGAGATCGCGACCAATGTCGCATATTTGCTCTTCCCGGCCGCATTTTTCCATGCCAGTGTCGCTTTCAGGACATCGGCGCGACGCATTCCGCGCAACGAATATGTCATCGTTCCTCGAGCATGGATTTCGCTATGAACAGGATGCAGATCAAGAAGCGTTCGCTGGTCTTCTTTATGGTACCGCAATTCACCATGCTGCCCTTTTCGGCGGCCGTGGACACTTTGCGCATCGCCAATCGCATGCTCGGCTATCAGGCCTATACCTGGCGGCTCGCCTCTCTCGACGGGGATAAGGTCTATTCTTCGTGCGGCATCGGCGTCGAGGCCAATTCCTCGCTCGCCGAGGAGCGCCGCCATCTCGGCGGCGAAAACCGGCCGGGCATGGTGCTCGTCTGTTCCGGCATCGATGTCGAGCAGTTCAACAACAAGTCGGTCAATGCCTGGCTGCGTGAATGCTACAATCGCGGCGTTGCCGTCGGCAGCCTCTGTACGGGCGCACATGTGTTGGCCCAGGCCGGCCTGCTGAACGGCAAGCGCTGCGCCATCCACTGGGAAAACCTGCCGGGCTTTTCGGAAGCCTTCCCGCAGGCCGAAGTCTATGCCGATCTCTACGAGATCGACGGCAATCTCTATACCTGCGCCGGCGGCACCGCCTCGCTTGACATGATGCTGAACCTCGTCGGCGAGGATTTCGGCGAAAGCCTCGTCAATCGCATCTGCGAGCAGCACCTGACCGACCGCGTGCGCAACCCGCATGACCGCCAGCGCCTGCCGCTGCGCGCCCGCCTCGGCGTGCAGAACGCCAAGGTGCTGTCGATCATCGAGCTGATGGAAGGCAATCTCGCCGAGCCGCTGTCGCTGATCGAGATCGCCGACGGCGCCGGTCTCTCGCGCCGCCAGATCGAGCGGCTGTTCCGCCAGGAGATGGGCCGCTCGCCGGCCCGCTACTATCTGGAAATCCGCCTCGATCGCGCCCGCCACCTGCTGGTGCAGTCCTCGATGCCCGTCGTCGAGGTCGCAGTCGCCTGCGGCTTCGTCTCGGCCTCGCACTTTTCCAAGTGTTATCGCGAACTCTACCATCGCTCGCCGCAGCAGGAGCGCGCCGAGCGCAAGATGACCATGGCGACCGCGCGTCAACAGGCGGTCGCGGCCTGAGAGTTTGAAAGAGCGCGCCGCCTGAAATGAAAGGGCGGCGCCTTGCCAGAATGGCTCTATTGCGCCGCTTCTTCCGTCATCCTGGCGTCGGAAAAGACTTGGTTGCGGCCTCGGTGCTTGGCCATGTAGAGGAACTGGTCAGCGGCGTTGAGATAGTTCTCGAAGGTTTCGTAGCCCTCGATTTCGGCGATGCCGATCGAGATGGTGACGCCGAGTTCCTCGTCGTCGGCCGTCACCTTCAGCCGCGAGATGTCCGAGCGGATCTCGTCGCAGAGTTTGGTCGCGGCAGCCGAATCCATCTGCGGGAAAAGGATGGCGAATTCTTCGCCGCCAAGCCGCGAGAGCAGATTGTCGCTGCCCTCGAAGATCGTGAACAGCCTGTTTGCGACAGCCTTCAGCACCTTGTCGCCGATCTCGTGGCCATAGGTGTCATTCAGCCGCTTGAAATGATCGATATCGAGAATGGCCACCGAACTCGGCACTTTCAGCCGCAGGCACTCGTTCACCAGCTTCGGGCCGTTGTCGTAGAAATAGCGGCGGTTGTAGAGTCCGGTCAGGTAGTCGCAGGCCGCCGCCGCTCGCAACTGCCGCATCTGCGCCAGCGTTTCGGCATTGTTGGCGATGCGGCATTGCAATTCCTCGGCGACGAAGGGACGGTAGACGAAATCGCTGGCGCCGGCCTTCAGGAAACTGGCAGACAGCATGCGGTCGTTGGAGGAGGAGACGCCGATGACGCGCAGTCTGTCGGAACCGAAGCGATGGCGGATACGCCGCGTCAGCTCGTAGCCGCTCATATCGGGCATATGGTGGTCGGTGACGACGAGTTCGATATCGCTGTAAGCCTCGAGCGCGGCTAGCGCCTCGAGCCCCGAATTTGCCTCGACGACGAGATATTGCTGCGCCTTCAGGAGGTCGACCAGCACCTGGCGCACCGAGACGACATCATCGACGACGAGGACCCGCGTCTTGCGGTTGGAGATCGCCCGCCGAACGGTGGCGACCAGATTGTCGAGCGCGAATTCATTGTCCTTGAGCACATAATCGATGACATTGCGCTCCATGATCCTGTTGCGCGTGTTGAGATCGAATGTCGCGGTAAAGACGATCGCCGGGATATCGTGCTCGATCGTGCAGTCGAGCGCTTCGCCATAGGGCGAATCCGGCAGGTTGAGATCGACGACGGCCATGGTGTAGCCGTGACCGTCCTCGGCAAGTTCTTCGCGAAGAGCCTTCAGCGACGGGCAGGATTTGACTGCAAGGCCGAGCTCGGTCTGGAACCGATGGCAGAGCACAGCGGAAAACATCCGGGAATCTTCAACCAGAAGTATCTTGAGCCCGCCTGAACGGAGCCCGATGCCATCTCGCTGAAAATCCGCTTGAAAAGCCACAGCCGCTATTCCCCCATGCGTCCGATGGCCCCGACTCGGCCCTCTCCCCGGCGCGGCGGACGATAACCGAGGGGCCTGCGCGCGTGAAGGGGACAAATGACGGCGTTACTTGTAATTGCAGAAATTCGATGACGGTCTGCGACCGTCATCTCCGCCCCGCTGGCGATGCCGATACTGGAAGGGCCGTCAGGCAACCGCCCGCTCCCTGCGCATCGACTGGATTTGCAGCAGCGTATCGAGGTTCTGGTTGACGCGGCAGTAGAACTCCTCGTCGATGAACGGGCGCAGCATGAAATCATTGCCGCCGGCCTTCAGGAAACGCGCTGAAAGCAACCGGTTCGAGGAGGAGGAAACGCCGATGATGCGTAACTCGTGCGAGCCGATATTCGAGCGGATGCGTCGCGTCAGCTCGAAGCCGTCGATATCGGGCATGTTGTAGTCGGTGATCATCAGGCCGATATCGCGGTTGGCCTTCAGGATCTCCAATGCCTTGGCGCCGTTCTCGGCGGTGCTGACGCGGAAATTATAGCGTTTCAGCCGGCTCGACAGCAGCGCGCGGGCCGTCGCGCTGTCGTCGACGATCAGCACGTGGTGACGATGATTGGTCAGGAACCGGCAAATCGATTCCGCCAGAAGGTCGACGGCGAAGATATTGTCCTTGAGGATATAGTCGACAATGTCCTTGGCCATCAGCTTGTCGCGCATGCCATCATGGAAGGTGCCCGTAAAGACGATGGTCGGGATGGAAAGATCGACCAGATATTCAAGCGCTTCGCCGTTTTCGGCACCCGGAAGGTTGATGTTCGAGATTGCCAGCGTGATCGGATCGGAAGACTTGTCGTAGGAAAACTGCAGATCCTCGAAGCTGCGGCAGATCTCGACGTCAATGTCGAACAGCTCCTTGAGGCGTTTGCTGATCATCGAGGTGAATACGTTGGAATCTTCCGCGACAATAATACGCGCACCGGCAAACATTTCCCCGGAATATTGCATCCCCGAAATACCTAGAAACGCCATAGCAAACCTTTGATGTAAAATCTGTCCCCGGATCAATTTGGTACATCAATTGATTTGAGTAATTATTAATCGGCGCGTCCGCATATGAAACGAAGAGGCGGCCCGATGGCATCGCCTCCGATTTCTTGCGGATATGATTAAGAAATCAGGCGCGAAGCGACGCATTCTCGGCAGGCCGGAGCCGGAACCTCCGAAGGACGGGGACGGGTGGCAGGCGACCGGGTGAGATGCCTACTCCCCTCGGCTGGCAGCGCCCGGCCAAAGCGATTATAAACTCGGTATAGACCGACCCGCCGAGAGGTTCTCCCATGACCCAATCCGACCCGGTGATCGAATGGCTCCGCGATTCCGACCCGTCGATCCGCTGGCAGGTGATGCGTGACCTCATCGACGCCCCCGAGCGGAATTGGATGGCCGAGCGGGCGAAAGTCGAGACCGAAGGTTGGGGTGCAAGGCTGCTTGCCTGCCGGGACGAGGACGGGCAATGGGCGGGCGGCGCCTTCCTGCCTGCCGGTTTCGATCCCCGGGAGTGGCGCGAGCGCGGCCAGCCATGGACTGCCACGACCTTTTCGCTGTCGCAACTGAGGGAATTCGGTCTCGATCCCGCCTGCGAGCAGGCCAGGCGCGCTGTCGAATTGATCGACGCCAATGCCCGCTGGGAAGAAGGCGGCCAGCCCTATTGGGAAGGCGAAGTCGAAGAATGCATCAACGGCCGCACCGTCGCCGACGGCGCTTATTTCGGCATCGATGTCTCGCCGATCGTCGACAGGCTGGCGGGTGAGCGTCTCGACGACGGCGGCTGGAACTGCGAGAGGGTTAACGGCTCTCACCGCTCGTCCTTCGCCAGCACCATCAATGTGCTGGAAGGCCTGCTGGAGTTCGAAAAATCGACCGGCGGCACGCCACGATCCCGCCAGGCGCGCCGGACGGGCGAAGAATTCCTGCTCGAGCGCCACCTTTTCCGCCGTCTCGGCACCGGCGAGCCGGCCGACAAAAGTTTCCTGCAGTTCCTGCACCCGAACCGCTGGCGCTACGACATTCTGCGTGCCCTCGATTATTTCCGCGCCAGCGCCATCCTCTCCGCCGTCGCTCCCGATCGCCGGCTCGGCGAGGCGATCGAGCATCTTCGCTCCCGGCGCCTTCAGGACGGCCGCTGGCCGCTCGACTGGAGCCTGCCGGGGCGGGTGTGGTTCGAAGTCGACGACGGGCAAGGCGAGCCCTCGCGATGGATCACGCTCCGCGCGATGCGGGTGCTCAGATGGTGGGACGCTGAGCTCTCAATCGATACCTGACGCCAAGCCCAGCGTGCGCAGGAAATGCGCTTCGATTTTGCGCAGCAATTCGGCGCGGCCAGCAGGTGTCTCATCGACTGGCTGATTGATCACGCCGTGCAGGGCATTGAACAGGAATACCGCCGTAAAGCCGGGATCGTCGACCGACCAGGCATCCCCGCTCGCCCCGGCGGTGAGCAGTTCGCTCAGATGGTCGATCAGGATGTTGCGCGAAAGCCCTTCGCGCGTGGCGGGGGGCTCGGCCACGAAGGCCAGATGATGCAGCCCGGCCGCGTCGAGATAACCGCTGGCGCATGCCGTCGACCAAGCGGCGAGCTTACCGCGCCAATCCTGACCCGTCCGGCCTTCGACCGCCGCGACGATGCCATCGAGCACGCCCTGCACGAAACGGGCGCGCAGTGCCTGAAGAATATCGGCCTTCGAGGAAAACTGCAGGTAGAAGGTACCCTTGGCGACCCCGGCGCCAGCCGTGATCTCTTCGATGGTGGTCTGTTCCAGGCCCTTTTCCAGGAAAAGCCGCTCGGCCGAACGCATCAGCTCGTCGCGCCGCTCTTCGGCAGGCTTGGTTCTCGGCTTTGCAACAGGATCGGTCGGCATCGGCGGGACCATCCAGGCTCACTGACGGCGGGCGGGATCGGCTCTGTGCAGGTAGCCGGCAAACACGTCACGCATCGCGGTGCTCTCGATATCAGGCAGCAACCGGCCGACCTCGCCGCGATGATAACCGGCATGCGTCACCACATGGGCCAGCATTTCCTCGCGGGACATGCGCCCGGCCCCGCCATCGGTAAAGGTGAAGTCGACGACCTCCTCCATTTCGTCAGGCGTCATGCGCGCGGTGTAGTCGACATACCAACGGTCCGTGTCCCTGATATCGGAGGCCAGCTGGACCAAAGACGGCGCTTGGCTGCTCCAGCTCGCGGTGTAGGAATGACCCAGCCGCTGAAGATTGGCGGCGAAGATGCGGTCAACGAGATGGGCATGGTTGAGAACGCGAAGGGCTGAGTGAAACGCATCCGACCGCGCCTCTTCGCCGAGCGCACTCAGCGCGTCGAGAAGCTCGTCGTCGACGCTGGCTTTGTATCGGAGCAGGGAGTTCAGCAGGGTCTTCGCGCTCATGGCAATCTCCGAGATGAAACGGGCGGCGGCAACATGACGCCGGCGCCTCAGATTTACTCGAATGACTGCCGGTCAGTCAATGGAATTTCGGCCACACCCAAGCACCATTTCATTCTTTGCTAGGCGCAGCAGGCGCTCCCTGCCGCTGATGGTCCACAGCAGACCACGGCCTTCTTGTTTTCTTCGGCAAGCCAGCGGTCACGCGGCTTGCAGCTTGCCGGCCGCGGTGAAAGCGCGACATGCACGGCACCGGCGCGGAGAACCGGCATCGCCGCGCAATAGAGCTGCATCGGCCCCACGCCGTCGCTGACTTCGAAGGTGAGCCTGGCCGAAGCGTCGAGCCGCACATGCTCCGTTACCTTGCGGACGATGGCGCAGAATTTGCCGGTCGCCATGTGTTTGCGGTCGTTTTCCTCGACATCCCAGAGCTGGATGAAGATCTCGCTCCAAGCCTCGGGATTGGCGCCGCAATCGAGACCCGCGAATTGGCCCGCCTTGACCTCGGTGATATGATAACCCGATTTCACCGGCTGCCCGTCGTAGTAGAAAACCAGCGGCGCGTCCTTTATGCCGGCAAGCATATCCAGCAGCAGGCCGAGACTGATATCGTTTTCCTGATTTTTTCCGTTGTCGATCGCATTCATATCGGCTAATCCTCATTTCAACGATTCAAGGATTATTGAAATATGGATCAGCGTCAAGCCCTCGCCGCCTTCAGCGCGCTTTCGCAGGAAACCCGCTTGCACATCATCCGCATGCTGGTTGTCTCCGGCCCGGACGGAATGGCGGCGGGCGCCATCGCGGAAAAGGCCGAGGTCTCGCCATCCAATGTCTCGTTCCATCTGAAGGAGCTGGAACGTGCCGGCCTGATTGCCCAGCAGCGCGAATCCCGCTCGATCATCTACACCGCCAGTTACGAGAGGCTCGGCGGCTTGATCCGTTTCCTGATGGAAGATTGCTGCGGCGGAAAACCTGAGATCTGCGCGCCGGCTGCCGCCGTCGCGGCATGCCGTTCCACCGCGATGAAGGGAGACCTTGCAATGACCCCGAGCACGACCGCAAAAGCGGCGACGGCCGACTGATGGCGCCGTTCGATCTGCAGCGCCGACTGGTCGCAGAGGCCACAGGCACCGCCATGCTGGTCGCAACCGTCGTCGGGTCCGGCATCATGGCGACGTCGCTGACCGAGGATGTCGGGCTTGCCCTGCTCGGCAACACGCTCGCGACCGGCGCCATGCTGGTAGTGCTGATCACCGTGCTCGGGCCGATCTCCGGTGCCCATTTCAACCCGGCCGTCTCACTGGTCTTCGCAATGTTGCGTTCGCTGCCGAAACGCGACCTCACGGGATATGTGCTGGCACAGATTGCCGGCGGCGTGGCAGGGACGATCGCCGCCCACCTGATGTTCGAACTCCCGCTCGTCGAATTCTCCAGCAAGGTTCGCACCGGCGGCGCACAATGGTTCTCCGAAGGTGTGGCGACCTTCGGCCTGGTCGCGGTCATTCTCGCCGGCATCCGGTTCGAGCAGAAAGCGGTGCCATGGCTGGTCGGCCTCTACATCACCGCCGCCTATTGGTTCACCGCCTCCACCTCGTTCGCCAACCCGGCCGTTGCGCTCGCCCGCTCCCTGACCAACACTTTTTCCGGCATCCGCCCGGTCGATCTTCCGGGCTTCTGGCTGCCGAAATCGCCGGCGCGCTCCTTGCGCTCATTCTTTTCACCTGGCTGCTGCAGCCGGCCGAGACATCGTCAACCCTATCCAGTGAGGCGAAGCTATGAACGTCACCATCTACCACAACCCGGCATGCGGCACCTCGCGCAATACGCTGGCGATGATCCGCAATGCAGGCATCGAACCCACCGTCATCGAATACGTCAAGACCCCGCCCTCGCGGGAGGAACTGGCTCGAATGATCGCCGATGCCGGCCTCACCGTGCGTGAAGCCATTCGCCAGAAGGATACGCCCTATGCCGAACTCGGCCTCGACAATCCCGATCTGACCGACGACCAGCTTCTCCAAGCCATGCTCGCGCAGCCGATCCTGATCAACCGCCCCTTCGTCGTGACACCGCTCGGCACGCGCCTGTCACGGCCATCCGAACTGGTTCTGGAAATCCTGCCGGAGACCCACAAGGGCGCCTTTACCAAGGAAGACGGCGAGAAAGTGCTGGACGCCGAGGGGAAACGGATCGTCTGATCCGCTACTTGACGACCGCCGAGCCCTTGACGATTTCGATCGTCTCGCCGCCATCGAGCCCGATGCGGTCGCCGTCGGGCGTCGTCATGAAACAGCCGGAGGAGCAGAGGCTTTCCGAAGCCCCGGCATCAACCACCACCTCGACGCGCTGGCCGCTCTCGGTGATGACGAGCACCACTGCAGCTGGATCGGTGTTGGTGATGGATGCCGCCTGGACCGCGGGCGAGGCAAGCAGCGGGACAAGCAGAACGGCGGCAAACCTTGCCATCATGTGCGGCGGCGCAGACGCGCCCTCCCCTCGAACGACCGGTGCTGCCCTCGGCAGCGATCCCGATGCTGGAGATCATGCACATAGACCTGTGAATGATGGCTGAATGAGCCGTTCAGCTCTTCAGGCTGCCATCCGCCGTCCGCCCGCGCAGCTGCCGCACCGGCCGCTCCTCTTCCTCGATGGGCTTGTTCTTTGGATCGTCTCGGCCGTCCGTCTGCTCCTTGACGGCATTAGCAAGGACAGGCGGAGCATCGCGATGGATGGTGAGGTCGCTCTGCGGCAGCGGGATCTCGATACCTTCGGCCTTGAAGCGCCGGAGGATCTCGATCCTGAGATTGTTGCGCACCGTCATGCCGTCGCCCATATCGGCGAGGAAGAAGCGCAGCTCGAAATCAAGCGAATATGGTCCGAAGCGCAGGAATTCGACGTGCGGCTCGGGATTGCGCATGACGAGCGGTATCTTCGCCGTCAGCTCCAGCAGAATATCCATCACCTGCTGCGGATCGGCATTGTAGCTGACGGAAACCGGAATTTCCGAGCGGCCGATCTTGTTGCGGTGCGTCCAGTTGCCGACCAGACCGTTGATCAGCTCCGAATTCGGCACGATGATCGACTGCTTGCGGAAAGTCTCGATCTCGGTGGCACGAACCGAGATGCGTTTGACGATGCCTTCGGCCGTGCCCGACACGACATGATCGCCGACCTTGAACGGCCGTTCGACGAGCAGGATCAGGCCGGAGACGAAGTTGGAGACGATGTTCTGCAGGCCGAAACCGATACCGACGGAGAGCGCCGAGGCGACGAGTGCGAAGCTCGAGAGATCGATGCCGGCGGCCGAGACGCCGATGATCGCGGCGATGCCGACGCCGAGATAGCCGATGCCCGTCTTGACCGAATTGCGGACGCCGAGATCGACATGGCTTCTTGCCATGACATTGCCGTCGAGCCAGCGCTGCAGCCAGCGTGTCAGCAGGTAGACGCCGGCAAACAGCAGGATGCCGGTGCAGATGCCGAGCAGCGAGATACTGATGCCGCCGAGCCTGACCTCGGTAAACAGCCGATAGGCGATAATCTGCAGATCCTGCACATGAAAGCCCCAGAGCAGCAGGATCAGCGGGACGCCGATAATCAGCGCCACGGCATAGATGGCAAGGCCGACGAGCAGGCCGGCCTGGTCGATCGCCACCGGCCCGAGATTGAAGCGGCGCGTCAGGAAGCGGGCGAAGAAGGTGTCGCCGAAGCTTTCCTGCCTTGAAATCGCTTTGCCGGAAAGCAGGCCGACATACATGGTGGCGACAACAGCACCGGTGATGATGAGCTGCGTGGCGACGAAGCGCGCGAGCCCGACATACCCCGTCAGCGCGGCGATGATCAGGCTGGCGCCGACGACCCGCAGGATGATCGCCATGCCGCGCGGCCAATGTCTGCCCGGCGCGTCGGGATCGCCGTTCCTTGCCAACATCGGCTTGCCGAAGGAGACCGTGATCAGGATCATGCCGATGATCAGCGCCGCAAACAGGCTTCGGATCACGGTCAGCACCAGCGGCGAGCCCATCGCCTCGCTGACGGTGCCGAAAAGATAGTCGAGCCCGTTGACCACAGCCATCGCCAGCAGGCAATAGCCGATCGAGCGGGCGCCGAGATTGGAAAGCCGCACAAGCCGCCAGCGCGGCTCGCGCGGCGCGAAGATGGCGTTGACGAAGCGGCCGACGAAATAGACGAGGCCGATCGTTCCGAACAGCGCGCCGATGACCGGCGCGATATCCGGTCTCAGCACGTTGAAGCCGTTGAGGAAGAAGAACGAGGTGACGAGCAGCACTGACAGCGCCATCGTGCGGATCAGTGTCGACCAGAAGGCGATCGATAACCGCCCGATATAGGACGGCTCCTCGACAGCCTCATCGCGGCGCAGATATGCGCCGAACAGCCGATAGCTGCCGGAAAGCAGGATGAGCGCCGAGGCGAGCGACAGGACGATCGCGGCAAACATCGGAAAACGCTTGAATTTCCAGACGAACACCGCCCAACTCGACAGAGCCTGCGAGAATTCGCTGATCTCGTGCACGAAGGCGCCGGCGGCATCGTCGATCACCGAAGCGGAGACCTCGGTCCGCTTGAAAAGCGTATCGGCAAACAGCTGCCGCCGCATCTCGATGATTTGGTTGACGAGCTTCGTCACCGCAATCGACAGGTTTTCGGCGTCGCCCGTCACCGCGTTGATCTGCGCCCGCTCGGCGGCGAGCGTATTGCGCTCCTGGGTGACGATCTCGGCTTCGGGAGGCTGCCCGTCCTTCGGCGGATCGCCGATCTCGGCAAGCCGGTTCTTGATCTGGTCGAAACGCGGCCTGAGATTGACCGATATAGTGATGACGGCGCGGCTGAGCTCGTCGGCCTTGGTCGCAAGCCCGACCAGCGCATCGTCATTGTCGGCATTCTGCTTGACGCCGTCCTGAAGCGCCGTCAGCTGAACCTTCGCCTTGTCGATCTCCTTCGCCGCCTGGTCGAACGGGGTATCGACAGGCGCCGGCGCGGCCGCCTGCGTCTGCGCTTCCTGCGCGAAGGCCGCGGCACCCTCGAAATGCGCGCCGGCGAGCGCCAGCGTCACGAGAAGAATGGTGCGAAGCAGGATGGACCTCAGCCGCAAAAGCGCCTCCGGAAAGGTTGTCGTCGGGATAGAATGCCTGCTTTTCCTAGCAAAGAAAGGCGACAGAAAGGCGGAAGCCCCCGGAAAGGTTTAGAAGCCGGCCCCGGGCTGGGAGAGATAATCGCGTTCCGCCGCCGTCGATTCCCGTCCGAGCATGGCATTGCGGTGCGGAAAGCGGCCATAGGCGGCGATTATGTCGCGATGGCGGATCGCATAGTCCAGATATTCCTCATCGCCAAGCGCGGTGAACAATGCCACCGAACGATCCTGCTCATCAAGGTCTTCGGCATGTTCGAACGGCAGGTAGAAGAAGGTGCGGCAGGCGGTCTCGACCGCCAGGTCGGCGCCGGCGGCAAGCGCGAGCTTGGCCTCCCGAAGCGCCAGCCCGTCGGTTGCAAAGGCGAGCGGCGTGCCGCGATAAATGTTGCGGGAAAACTGGTCGAGCAGGATCACGGCCGCGAGCCGGCTTTCGGCATCCACCCGCCATTCGTCACCGATGCCCGCGGCAAGAGCCAGATGCGTCTCTCGGAAGCCTTCGCGGATCTCGACGTCGAGCTCCGGCGGCGGGCGGAACCACAGCTCCCGGCCGCATCGGACAAACCAGAAGTCATAGACTTCCCTCGGCGTACGGATCGTCGTCATCTTCGCTTCCCCTAGCGTTAAGTTTGATAATGCGATGTCGGTAAACTATTGTCGATAAACAGATAATGGTGTGCTTGCAGCCCCCTCATCCGCCCTACGGGCACCTTCTCCCCGAGGGGAGAAGAGGGAATCGAGGCGTCGCGGCACATCTCTTCTCCCCTTGAGGAGAAGGTGCCGGCAGGCGGATGAGGGGGCCGTACGGCACACCCTACTTCCCCTCGTTCAACGAAAACACTAGCGTCGCCTTCGTCCCATCATGCCCGGGATCATAGGCAAAATCCGATTTCAAGCTCGCAGCCATGGCCGTCAATATCCGCGTCCCGAGCCCCGTTCCCCTCGCCGGGCTCTCCGGATCGAACCCCGCCCCATCGTCCTCGACGATGACCCTCAACGCCTCGTCCGTCTGATCGACAAAGACGCGGATTTCGCCCGGCACACTGTCCGGATAGGCGTATTTGAAAGCGTTGGTCACGAGTTCGCTGACGATCAAGCCGAGCGTGATCACCTTGTCGGTCGCCAGATTGACGGGCTCAGCGGTGAGCACGACGCGGTGCGGCCGCTTGTCGTCGCGCATCGAGGCTTCGAGTTCGGTAAGCAGGCTGTTCAGATATTCATCCACCTGCACCGAACCGACCTGCCGGTTGGTATAGAGCCGGCGGTGCACGCTGGCGATCGCGTTGATGCGCATCTGGGTTTCGTGCAGCGCATCGATCGCCACCTGGTCCTTGGTCATCGAGGATTGCATCCTGATCAGCGCGCCGACAAGGCCGAGGCTGTTGGCGATGCGGTGATTGACCTCGGCAAGCAGCATCTCGGCAAGATCGCGCTGCTGGCGGATCACCTCCTGCGCCTGCGCCGTCTCGCGGCGAAAGCGCGCCCGCTCCAGCGCCTGTTCGAGGGCGGCGGCGAGCAGGTCGAAATAATCGGCCGAGATCCCCTTGAACATGTAGTCGTCGGCGCCGGCTTTCAGCGCCGCGACCGCGATGCTTGTATCGTCCGAACCCGTCGCATAGATGACCGGTGGATGATCCGGCAGCGCCGTGATGCAGGGCAGGATATCGAGACCGGTCTCGCCAGCCAGGACATGATCGAGCACGACGGCGTCGACGCCGCCTTTGCCAAGTCTCGCAAGGCCGGCAGCACCATTCTCGGCCCATTCAACCGAAAAGCCGCGTCGGCCGAGGTTCTTTTGCATCAAGAGGGCGAGCCCCTCGTCGTCATCGATATAGAGGATGTGGATCAGGGCATCCGCATCGCCGCTAGAAGTGCTCATTCCGTCTCCCGGCTTTCTCTCGCAGCGACGACCGCCCGCAAGCGTCCGAGTCGTCCGCATGGCAATGTCGTATTGCATCGGCCGCCTGCGGTAAACAGCGGTCCCTCGCCCTTGTCGCTGGCGGCGCGGAAGGAGGGTGGCAGGAAGCCGGCATTTTCAGAACACGACCTGGCCTGGAGGAGGATCCGATGGAAGCCGTTGAAGAAGATTGGAGCGGCCCGATTGGTTCCGCCGCGGGCTAATTTTTCTGGAATTTCCGATGGCCGGATACTTCGGCGCCTGCCTCCGCCGGCAATTGCAGGAAGCGCAGCGACGACATGACGCCGATCGCGCCGACCACGACGAAAGCCCAGCGGAAATCGGCAAGAACGGGATTATCCGCGCCCCTCAGGGCCGAGGCGATATTCAGCACAGCCGCCGCAACGGCGACGCCGAGCAGCATCGACACCTGCTGCAGCATGCTCGACAGCGTCGAGGCCGAGCTTCGCTGCGCCGGACCGACATCGGCGAAAGCGAGCGTGTTCAGCGCAGTGAATTCCATCGACCGCGACAGGCCGGCGAGAAAAAGCAGCGCATGGATGAAAAACTGCGGCGTATCCGGCGTGAGGAAACCGCAGGCGGCGATTGAAAGCGCCGCAATCAGCCCGTTGAACACCAGCACGATGCGGAAGCCCAGGAAGCGCAAGAGCGGCGTCGTCACCGTCTTCATGCCGAGATTGCCGAGGAAGTAGACGAGCAGATAGGTGCCGGCGGCAATCGAACTCAGCCCGAAACCGAGCTGGAACAGGAGCGGCAGCAGGAACGGTGTCGCATTGATCGCCACCCGGCAGGCCGTGCCGGCCGACAGCGTCGACATCGAGAAGGTCTGGACGCGGAAGGCCGAAAGGTCGAGCAGCGGATTGTCGACGGCGAGGAAATGCCGGGTCGCCATCACAGACAGCACGATGCCGGCTGCAAGCATGGATATGACCGGTAAAAGCCCACCGTCCCATTTGACCGAAAGCTCCAGGGCGGCGAGCAGGAAGGTCAGCCCCGCAGCACTCAGGACGAAGCCGGCGAAATCCAACCGGCCGGGATCTGTCTCGCGCTGCTCCGGCACGAAGCGCAGCACCAGCGCCATGCCGAGAATGCCGATCGGGATGTTGATGAGGAAGTTCCAGTGCCAGCTGGCATAGGTCGTGATGAAGCCGCCGAGCACCGGGCCGATCACCGGTGCGGTCAGTGCCGGCCAGGTGATCAGCGCGATCGCCTGGACGAGTTCGGACTTGCGGGCGTTCTTCAGCACGATGATCCGCCCGACCGGCGTCATCAGCGCGCTGCCCGCGCCCTGGAGGGCGCGCCACAGCACAAATTCCGTAAGGCTGCCGGACAGGCCGCAGAACAGCGAGGCGGCGGTAAAGACGGCGATCGACATCAGGAAGATCCGGCGCGCGCCGAACCTGTCGCCGAGCCAGCCCGACAACGGAATGAACGCGGCCATCGTCAGCATGTAGACGGTGATGCCGATGCTCATCGACACCGGCTGGACATTAAAGCTTGCCGCCATCTGCGGCAGCGAGGTGGCGACGATCGTGCCGTCGAGGATCTGCATGAAGAAGGAAACGGCAACGACCAGCGCCACGATCTTCGCCTGGCGGCCGCTTGCCGCCTCCTGCCCATTCTCGCTCGTCTCTGCCGTGGTCATCGATCCGCCAATGAAAATTCAGGATGCCGCGGCAGGGAAACGGGAAGGAAGCTGACTGAAAATCCGCCGCGCGGGGATATGCGGATATGAACCGCCTACTGGCTGAATACGCCCGTTGCATCCGGCCGGAAAGGCTAAATCTCGCACTGCGCGGGAATATTCCGAGGGGCAGCTCGCCGCGTAAGAAAAAGGCCCCGCCGGAGCGAGGCCAAGTTTGAACCGCTCCCGGGAAAACAGGAGCGGCGTCGAGGTGATAGCCTGCGACCCATCCCGCAGCGAGGCCAGATTTCGCCGTAGCGGTACGCTTGCGGGAGAAATTTCTCTTATCGCCAAGTTTCCTCCCCAGTCTCGGCCCGGATCGCCGCGCGATCCCTTTGCTCGATGCGGGTGGACAGCACCTCTTGCGACCGGCAAAAAGGCATGACGACGGCACGAAACCAACGGACGGGTCTCAATCGATGAAACACTTCTTCAACCGCAGGGAAAACATCGTCACCGAAGCCCTGGACGGCCTGCTTCTGACGAGCCGCAAGGGCCGTCTTGCCCGCCTCGACAGTTTTCCCGATATCAAGGTGATCCTGCGCGCCGACTGGGACAAGTCGAAGGTGGCGATCATATCGGGCGGCGGCGCCGGCCACGAGCCCTCCCATGCCGGCTTTGTCGGAAAGGGCATGCTGACGGCGGCCGTTTCGGGAGAGATCTTCGCCTCGCCGAGCGTCGATGCGGTGCTGACGGCAATCCGGGCGGTGACGGGTCCGAAGGGCGCGCTGCTGATCGTCAAGAATTACACCGGCGACCGCCTGAATTTCGGCCTTGCCGCCGAAAAGGCCCGCGCCGAAGGCTTCGATGTCGAGATGGTTATCGTCGCCGACGATATCGCCCTGCCCGGCATCAGCCAGCCGCGCGGCGTCGCCGGCACCTTGTTCGTCCACAAGATCGCAGGCTACCACGCCGAACGAGGTCAGGATCTGAAAACGGTCGCGGCCCAGGCCGGAAGTGCCGCCGGCGATATCGTCTCACTCGGCATGTCGCTCTCCACCTGCAGCGTGCCCGGCCAGACGCACGAGGACCGGCTCGGCGCCGACGAAGGCGAACTCGGCCTCGGCATCCATGGCGAACCGGGCGTCGAGCGCATCGCGCTGCAGCCGGTCGCCGATATCGTTGCCATCATGTCCGCCCGCCTCTCCGCAACGCCTGGGAATACCGGCGATCACGCGCTGCTCATCAACAATCTCGGCGCCGTGCCGCCACTCGAAATGGCCGTCGTCGCCAATGCCGTGCTGGCCACCCCGCTTGGCCGCCGCACCCGCCTGATCATCGGTCCGGCGCCTGTCATGACCGCGCTCAACATGAACGGCTTCTCGCTGTCGCTGATCCCGCTGGACGCCGAGCGCGAAGCGGCCCTGACAGCCGCTGTCGAACCGCATGCCTGGATGCCCGCCGTAGAGCGCCATGGGATCGAGATCATCGCCGCACCGAGGACAGCGAGAGGAGAAGCCGCAGCCGGCGAAAACCCCGGCAACCGGCGCCTGATCGCGGCACTCTGCGAGCATCTGATTTCGCTGGAAGAGGATCTCAACCGCCTGGACGCCCGCGTCGGCGACGGCGATACCGGCTCGACCGTGGCAACAGGCGCCCGCAGCCTGCTCGCCCGCCTCGACACGCTGCCGCTCGACCGGCCGGCGGCCACCCTTGCCGCGATCGGCGATATTCTCGGCACCAGTATGGGTGGATCGAGCGGCGTGCTGCTGTCGATCTTCTTCACCGCCGCGGCCAAGGCGATGGCCGACAAATCAAATATATCGGCAGCCCTTCTGGCCGGGCTCGACCGGATGGCCTTCTACGGCGGAGCGGAGGTCGGCGACCGCACGATGGTCGATGCGCTCTCGCCGGCGCTGCATGCGCTAGCCTCCGGCGGCGTTGCAGCAGCGGCAAAGGCGGCGGCATCAGGCGCGGAATCGACGAAGGCGATGACCAAGGCGAAAGCCGGACGTTCCTCCTATGTCGGCGCAAGGGATCTGGCCGATGTGGCCGATCCCGGCGCTGTCGCGGTCGCCGCAGCCTTCACCGTGGTGGCGGGTCTTCAGACGTAAAGCGGAGCCATCCTCCGCCAAGCGCCGGCGCGATGGGCGCGGCCGTCCCATACATGCAGCTGGTGGCGAATATTCTTCTCGCCCAGCAGCCGGCTGAGATAGCGGTTGTTGTCGAGGAAGGGATCGGCATCGCCGATGGTCAGCACGATCTCGATCTCGCGCAGCCTGTCGAGCCGCCAGTCCGAGCCGAGGCCGGGCAGGAAATGCGTCGGGGTGTGGAAATAGACGCTGTCATCGTAATAGCCGTCGAACAGGTCGTCGAAGGATTCCACCTTCATCGTCAGATCGTAGCGCCCGGAAAAGGCGACGAGCTTGCGGAAGAGATGCGGGTGGCGGAAAACGAGGCTTGCCGCCTGGAAGGCGCCGAGGCTGCATCCGTGCACGATGGTGCAGTCATGTGGATTCTTCGCCGCCATCAGCGGCAGCACCTCGTTGAGGATATAATCCTCCAAAGCGGCATGCCGGCGGATGCGATCGGCCGGATGGCGGTGGAAGCCGTAAAGGCTCTCGGTCGCCAGCCCCTCGATGCAGTAAAGCTGGAGATGGCCGGCCTGCAGCTTGTCTGCAAGGCTTGCGACCAGGCCGAGCTGTTCATATTCGAAAAAGCGCCCTTCTCGCGTCGGAAAAACCAGCACCTTGGCGCCGGCATGGCCGAACACCAGCATCTCCATGTCTCGATGCAGACGCTGACTGTACCAGCGCAGATATTCGCGGTTCATGGCACCCTGAAGAACTGTCCGATCTTGTCGCGGAGAACCGCCTCTTGCTCAGCACTTCCAGGGTAGTCGAAATGCCCGGCGTCCAGGATGAAGATTTCATTAAATTTCGGTATCGAATTGGCGACAGCGAACTGGCAGGGCGGCGCGACCGAAGGATCGAAAAGCGCCACCGCCGTCAGCATCGGCACCCTGATCCGCCGCGCCGCCGTCGCCGCATCGAAGAAGCGCAGCGTCTCCAGCACGTTTCCATGTTCCGCCTGATATTCCTGCACTCCTTGCGCGCTGCCGACGCTCGGCAGTTCGAGGCGCAGCGGCTGGTGCCCGAAGCTTGGAAGCGCGAGATGCCCGCGGTCGATGCGCGGATCATAGGCGATCGCCATCGCCCCGACGCCGCCGCCGAAGCTGATGCCGCTATAACCGACATGCCCTGAAAGCCAGGGATAGAGGGCTGCGAGCGTCGAGACTGCAAGCCAGATATCCTCGACGCAGCCGCCGATGATATAGGAATCCTTCTTGTCGATATCATGCAGCACATGCCAGGAAGGGTTCTCGGAAATCGGCGGATGGCGGCTCAGCGACAGCCCGCGGCAGCAGGGAAAGATGAGCGCCGTTTCCTTGACCGGCAGATCGAAATCCGGACGGTCGCGCCCGCCGTAACCATGGCCGACGACGAGACCGCGCCGTACCTGCCCCTCACGCGGCAGGAGCAGCCAGCCGCCGATCCGGAACGCATCTGTGGAGAGATAGACGAGGTCGAGCACGTGCCAATCGGGATGGGTGAGCTGGCTCCGGGAAAGCACCGGCTGCGGATCGACTGTCAGCGCCTTTTGATACCGCGCCTCCCAGAATGCGTCGAAACCACCAGGCTCCTCCGGCGGCTCGACCGCAAGAAGCTCTTCGAGCCGCATGCCGTAGGTCGGGTCGAAGGCGAAGGGATGTGTTGTAGGAATGCTCATCCGCGCTTTGTCCCGTGAAAAGCCCGGCCGCGCAAGGCGCTCTCCCCGGTTGCGGCGACCCAGCACCCTGCGATCGAGCGGGGTGTGTGACAGCTGAGCCAGTTCGCCATGATGGTATTGGCAACGGTCGGCCATTGGTATCGGCGTGAGGCTACCATATCTTGGCGGGACGCCAACGGAAGGATTGCCGCATGACCGATTCACGCTCGAAGACCCTCCGATTGCACATGCCGCAATGGCAAGGCGGCAATCTCAGCGACTATCACCTGAGTTCAGAGCTGCTCTCCTGGCTTCTGCCGCCCTCCGACGGCCCGGATGAAACCGTGCCGGTCCCCTCTCCCGGCGGCCCAGGATCACTCAGGATGGAAGACGGAATCCTCGCAAAGACGGCGCTTCTCGAGCAGGTCCGTTCCGCCCGCCGAGCGATCGAGAAGCATCGACCGGATAAAATCCTCACCATCGGCGGCGATTGCCTCGTCGATCTCGCTCCGATCGCTTATCTCAACAAACACTATGGCAGGGTCGGCGTGTTGTGGATCGACGCACACCCCGATGTGCAGACGCCGAAGGAAACACCCCATGCCCATGCGCAAGTGCTCGGAATGCTCCTTGGCCAGGGCGCCGCGACTTCGCGGCGGAAGTCGAAAATCACGTCGACCCCGCTTTGGTGATGTATGCCGGTCTGGACGAATGGTCGGCGGCGGAAGACGAAATCCTCAAGCGCATGTCGCTCCGGCGAACCGGCTCAGCCGAACTACGGACGGACAGCGCTGCGATCCTGAACTGGATCGAGGAGCAGCGCATCGCGTATCTCGCCGTGCATCTCGATATCGACGCGATCAATCCGGCACATTTCAGGTCGATCCTCTTCAACAAGCCCGACGCCGGCCCCGGCTTCCTCCAGGGCGTCCCGCGCGGCCGCCTCGAACCAGCTCACGTCGTCCGCCTCCTCCGGGATGTCGCGGCGAAAGCGGAAATCGTCGGCCTGGCGATCACCGAATATATTTCATGGGACGCCATCCAGACGCGGGCGCTGCTGGCTGAGCTGCCTCTGATTGGAGATTGAAAATTGGGGCTTGGCGGCGATCGCCGCGCGTAACCTCCCGAACGCCTTCCGGCGCGCGCAGCCGCGCCAGGGTGAATGGTTGACCCGCTATCGCGACAAGTACGAAGCCATCATGCAGGCGATCGCCGAAGGCGACGGCGAGATGGCCTCACGCCGTATGCGCGCTCACATGCTGAACGCCGCCACCTCGCTCAGCCGCCTCATCGAGACCAATAAGCCGGTGTGCCCCCCTAAGGAATCGGGCAGTGGTACTTATAATGAGCCAAGGTCATCATCAGCTCGTCGCCGGTCGCCTCGCGTATGCCGGGATTCTCTTCGAGGAACGTGCATAGCGTATTGCCGATCGCTTCCGCCGTGGTCCCGGTTGGAATGCAGACGTTAACACCAACGGCGATTGCAAAATGCGCCGAGTTCACCATCCTGCTGGGTCTGGGAGCGGCCTCGGTAAAAATGCGACGGGCGAGATACTCGTCACTATTCCATTTGTCCAACCAGCCGGCAACATACCCGACGACAAACTGCCGGGACCCGCTGCAATCAGAATAGAGAACGTCACCGCTGGATAATCCGGCGGGAATCTTTGCTGAAACCGTTGCCAACAGGGTGGCGATAAGAATGCCCGACATCACAACTCCCCAAGTCTGAATGGCGCGGAGCTTCGATCGGGAAAATGTCGGAAATGAGCTTCAAACGTGTCATCTTTTGTGCCGCATTCAAAAGTAGCAATGAGCGGCAATTTGTGTGCAGTTACGAGGTCGACAAAACACGGTGCAATCCCGCGATACACTCTCGCTCAAGCAGTTGGACGCACCGGATTCTTGTGATCGCCCGCCGTCAACCTCGGTCGAAACGGCTCACCTCAAGTCCGCTGCCGACCGGCAGCAGCACGCTTGAGATCCCCAGTTTGGCGCGGATGGCTTCGCCGTAGCGCCTTACATCCTCACCCCCGGGTCGGATCATATTGTCGGCGACGATGATCGCGCCCGGATTGAGCTTGGGATAGAAGGCCTCGAGGCAGGGAAGGTAAAGGTCCTTCCAGAGATCCACGAGCACGAAGTCGATGCCCTCAGAAAGCGCGCCGATCATCTGGACGGCGTCGCCGACCTTGAACTCGACATGGTCGGCAAGGCCCGCCTTGACGGCCATGTCGCGCGCATAGGCCGACTTGTAATCGTGCATTTCCATGGTGATCAGCCGGCCGCCGGTAGCGCGGGCGGCTTCCGCCAGCCATATCCCGGAATAGCCGAAGGAGGTGCCGAGTTCGAGAATGATCGGCGCCTTGAGGCTCCTGGCGAGAATATTGATGAACTGCCCGGTCTCCGGCCCGACCGCGCGCAGCCGCTTATCCTGCCCTCCATCGCGGCCGCCGGGAGGCTGCTCGCGCGGGCTGTTGCGCTCCGTCTCGATCATCCCGTGATAGATGTCGAGCACTTCCTCGATCCGGTTGTCCATCGGCCCTGCCCTTCTATCTCGATTGATGGCCGACATTGCCCGACCGAACTGGCTCGGAAAAGTTAAACTTCGGCAATCATCGGGTTTTGCGGCCTCGATGCGGTTGCACATGCCGCCGCGCTCCGCTACATCAAGCCCGTCAATGGCCGGGTCACCCGGCCACGTAAGCGTTAACGTCACTCAACGCGTATGATCGAACGGCTTTGCGGCTTCGATCTGCGCGACTGTGTCCTGCGGATCGAGTTTCAATAGCTCCTGAGGACACATGGATAACAATCAATTCAAAGAGCAGACTTCATCCCCCGGCATCGAGCGGGTGCGCCACGAGACGCGCCGGCGCGCACTGACGGTCGAAAGCGTCATCGACATCACCCCCGGCATGCGCCGCATCGCATTGAGCGGCGACGATCTCGCCGATTTCACCAGCCTTGCGCCTGACGACCACATCAAGATCTTCGTTCCCGCCGCCGATGGCGGAGAAGAGCGCCGGGATTATACGCCGCGCCGCTATGACAATGCCGCGCGGAGCTTGACCATCGACTTCGCCTTGCACGAGGCAGGTCCGGTCACGCAATGGGCGATCGGCGCACGCCCCGGCGACAGGCTCGAGATCGGCGGGCCAAGAGGCTCTGCCGTGGTCTCGAAGGCGGTGACGCGATGGTTGCTGATCGGCGACGAGACCGCGCTGCCTGCGATCGGCCGCCGCATCGAGGAGAGTGCGGCCGGAACCGTCATCACCGCGATCGCCGCCGTCACCGGCCCCCTGGAAGAGCAGAGCTTCGAAACCCGAGCGGACCTTGATGTCCACTGGGCGCACCGGCCTCTCTCCGAGGCAACCGATGCCGCTGCACTGCTGAAACTGTTGAGCATGATCGACATCAGGCCGGAAACCTTCGTCTGGGCCGCGGCGGAAGCATCGGTGACACGCGATATCCGCGCCCATCTGCTGGAACGGGGCTACCCGCTGAGCTGGATCAAGGCATCCGGCTATTGGGTATTCGGCAAGGCCGATGCGACGGAGAAGTTCGGTTAACCCGTAGACGCCGACGCTGGCCGCCGCTCCGGAAGCTGGGGCGACGGCCGGACACGCTGTCAGAAAGCAGCCGGATATACATTGCGATTTAATCGGGTGCGATATATATGTATTCCTAAGCAATCAGAGCGTTGATAGGATTTCCCATGGCCACCTCCAAAACCGCGAAACAGCCCGAGATGCCTGCACCCGCCGGCCCAGGTGCGGAGCGCCGTAAGCTTTCGACTTTCCTGTGCTTCGCGGTCTATTCGGCCAATCTTGCCTTCGGCCGCGCCTACAAGCCGGTTCTCGACGCACTCGGCCTGACCTATACCCAATACATCGCCATGGTGGCCCTCTCCGAGGAGGACGACCAGACGGTCAGCATGCTGGGGGAAAAACTGTTCCTCGAATCCAACACGCTGACCCCCATTCTCAAGAAGCTGGAGTCCTCGGGCTTTATCACCCGCCATCGCGACCCCGCCGACGAACGGCAGGTGCGCGTGAACCTGACGCCCGCGGGGCGCGATCTTCTCGACACCGATCCCGGCTCAGTCCTGATCGACGCCGTCGGCCTCGGCGACGATTTCCCCATCGTACAGAAATCGGTGACGCGGCTGCGCGACAACTTGCTGCGGGCGCAGGCGGAGCCGCAAAAATCATGATCGCGGCACATGTCGGCATTCGGTGATATGCCCGAGATCGCAATCGGCGCATTGATCGGGAATGGGAGCGTTCTTCTCGCCAGGCGAAATTCGGAGCGCAGGACGCACCCGGATCGGTGGAGCCTGCCGGGCGGCCATGTCGAAGATGGCGAAGACGCCGAGACGGCAATGCGCCGGGAATTGCTGGAAGAAATCGGCGTGATGCCACAGCACTGGCTGTTTGCCGGAGAGTTCGTTTCGGAAAGCCCGCCCGGGGCATCCGCCACCTTCCATGTCTATCACGTCGACCGATGGCAGGGATCGCCGCGACTTATCGGCGATGAACACACGGCGCTCAGATGGTTTACCGCCGCCGAGATAGAATGCGAAACCGAGCTGGCGCCGCCTCAGATCGGCAAAATACTCACAAAGCTTCTCCTGCAGCAGAGTGGCAAAGATTGAAAGCGTTTGGCGGCCCGGTTCGGCGCAACCCGATTTTGCCTTACTGGCGCAGCGACCGGAACGCCGTTCTCAGCTCGGCCGTCATAGCCGTCGGCTGTTCCCAGGCGGCAAAATGGCCGCCCTTGTCGAGCCTGTTGTAGTGGATGAGTTTCGGATAGGCTTTCTCTGCCCAGCTGCGCGGCGCCGCATAGATCTCGTCGGGAAAGACGCTTACGGCAACAGGAATCTTGATGCCTCTGGGATCGAAGAAGCCTCCGCTCGGAAAATGCGCATTATCCCAGTAGAGCCGCGCCGAGGAGATTGCGGTATTCGTCAGCCAGTAGAGCGTAACGTTGTCGAGGATATCGTCCTGCGTCAGACCTTCCGGCTTTCCATCGAAAACGCGGGCGATCATCTGGTAGCTGCGAATATCGTGGTCGAGCATCCAGGCCGCCAGGCCGACCGGCGAGTCGACGATCCCGTAGAGCGTCTGCGGCCGGTTGTTCATCTCGATCGCATAACCCAGCCCGTTCTTGTAGAAGTCGTCGAGCTGTTCCCAGGCCTGCTTTTCATCAGCTGAAAGACCGGCGGGCGGCGGCCCGCCGGCTGCGAGCGCCTTGGCGATATCGGCTGGAACCGTGGCCGCCATGTTCGTATGGACGGCAAGCAATCCCGGCGGCTCCTGCAGAGCCATCAGCTCGGTGACCGCGTTTCCCCAATCACCGCCTTGCGCCACGAACTTCGTGTAGCCGAGGCGTTGCATCAGCACCACCCAGGCACGGGCGATGCGAGGAGGGTTCCAACCCGGCGCCGTCGGCTTACCGGAGAAACCGTAGCCCGGCAGCGATGGGATCACCACATCAAACGCGTCCGCTTCGCTTCCGCCATGCGCTGTCGGGTCGGTGAGCGGCTCGATGATCTTCAGCTGCTCGATAATCGAGCCCGGCCAGCCATGGGTGATGATAATAGGCAATGCATTTTCGTGCTTGGAGCGGACGTGAATGAAATGAATATCCAGCCCATCGATCTCGGTGACGAATTGCGGCAGCGCATTGAGCCGCGCCTCCATCTTACGCCAGTCGTAATCCCCAGCCCAATGGTTCGCGAGCTTCTGGATCGTCGCCAGCCGTACACCTTGCGTATCGTCCGTGACCGTCTCCTTATCGGGCCAGCGCGTTGCCGCGACGCGTCGGCGCAGGTCCTCGAGCGCCTCCTCGGGGAAATTGATGCTGAAGGGGCTGAGCATCTCGCCATTCGCCTGCGCGCTGGGCGTTCCGGCAAGCAGGCTGATGGCACCGGCTGCGGCGGTGGCTGCAAGCAGCTCCCGCCTTGTGAGCGATGGTAGGGATGGCGGTGACATGACGCTCTCCTCTCGTTCGATCTGCTTGGATGGACGAGGATCGACTGGCCGACCTCGTAGCAACAGCAGGTCATTCGCGTCTGGCCGGGACTATGCTCCCGGGCAATACGGGGGTCAATCACCCCGTCAGGCTATGCTTCGACCGCCATGACAGGCCTCTTAGGCTGACGCGATGCCACGCCAAGCGCGCCCTCCTCCATCATCTCGGCCGCTTTCGCGTAACCGCCGCCCATTCCATCGAGGAAATGCAGGTGCGAATCCGGCCGGCCGGATGGCACGAGGCAGGTCATCAGCGCGTGAGACTGGCGGTGCAGGCCGAAATCGATCTGGCCGCGCGCCCGCGCCGCAATGAGCATGGCTTCGACGCTGTCGATTTGCTCGGGCGCGCAGTCCAGCGTCAGGCGCAGGCCGTCGTCGAACTTGCGGAAATCCGAATTGGAGGCGACCTCCGACCAGCGTGTGGCGCTGACCTGCTTCTCTCTCGCCATACCCGTCCCTCCGGACAGCGGATGGGACCGGCGCGGCGCGGCGTCGAAAACCGCCAGAACGCGTTTCGCCAGCGCCGCAAAGATTTCCGCGCGCGTCTGGTCGCGCGGCTCGACCAGCAACGACAGGATCTCGCCGCGCTGGCTCGGGAACGGCGCCCAGTCGCAGCTCAAGCCCGTCAGGTCAGGCTTCATTGCATAGCGGCCGGGCTTGACAAGAAAACGTCCCTTCTTGATCTGCTGCTCCGCCCATTTGAGCCCACCTCCGGCAAACATCGCATAGGTCACGCTTTCGGAAGCGGCATAGCGCGCGATCCTGACATCGCGCCCGTTGGCGCGGATTTCGCCGACGGTGACGAGCCCGACGCGCAGGTCGAGATGAAGCTCGGCTTTGGCGAAGCCCGCGACATCACGCAAGGCCGATGTCGCAGCCATGATGCCGTTCGCCGGCAACGCGAAGGCTGCTCCGTCTCCGCGAAACACGAAGGGAAAATCGAACGAACCCCAGGCATTGCCGAGGGCGGCGATGATCGACGCGCCGGCATAATTGACGTCTTCATAGCGCCCCGATCGGATCGCCGCGGTCGAGCTGACGACATCGGTAATGCCGATCAGCCAATCGTCAGGCAACGGCTCGTAGACACCGGGATCGAGCACGAGCGAAAACTCGTCATAGGCCTGATGCGGCTCGGCGTAGCTGTTGATCATGGCACATTCTCCGGATCGGCAGGTTGGACTGCTGGCTCAGAAACGGGTCTGCCGCCGATCGGCAGACCCCGCTTGAAGGTGACGGCGCGAGGCCGGCCCTTCCCGTTCAGACGAGCCTGGTTTCGACGTCGATATTGCCGTGGACCGCCTTGGAATATGGGCAGATGCCGTGGGCCGCCTCGATCAGCTCCTGCGCGATCCCGCGATCGATGTCTGCCAGGCTGACATCGAGCCGTGCGCGCAGGAAGTAAGAGCCGTTATCGCCATTGAGCGTGATCTCGGCATCGACCTCGGGACCGGCTGGCAACGTGATCTTCCGCTGCGCGGCAGCGAGTTCGATGGCGCCGATATAGCAGGCCGACCAGGCGGCGCCGAACAGGTTTTCGGCCGCCGGATGCGGCTGCGGCAGCTTGACGTCGAGCGTGCCGTCGCTGCTGCGTGCATAGCCGTTGCGGCCGCCGGCGATATGGGTCTTGCCAGCAAAAAGAAGCTTCTCAGTCATTGTCATGTCCTTCGGTTTGATTGCTTTATCGTATCCGATTTAATCGGATGCGCTCTAATATATCGAACCGAAGTCGATGTCAACGCTATTCCGATTTAATCGGATGCGATTTATTTTTCACCAGCAGAAGGCTTGAGCCAGCCGCGCGGGCAGGCTCGAGCGACGCCTTGTCCCGTCTTGTCCGGGAACGAAGCCCTCTATAGGCTCTGCCTCGAGGCCCGGGACTTCACTGGGAAGGCGGAGAATTGAGATGTCCTCCATAACCGAAGGCAATGCGGTGCAGTATGGCGACAGCCGCAAGCTCGCCGCCCGCGCCAGGCTCCATACCGAATATACCATCGCCGAAACCGGCTGGTTCCCGTGGGTTGCCGGGCGGGTGCCCCTGAAACCGGGAAATCACGTGCTCGACGTCGGTTGCGGGCCGGCATGGTTCTGGGCCGCAACGGCAAGCTTGCTGCCGGAGGATCTGCACCTGACGCTGACCGACCTTTCGTCAGGCATGGTCGACGAGGCAGTGGCGCGCTGCAGCACGCTACCCTTCGGCTCCGTTCGAGGCTGCCGGGCCGACGCCGCCGCACTTCCTTTCGAAGACGGCGCCTTCGATCTGGTGATCGCCATGCATATGCTCTATCACCTGCCCGCCCCGGCCGCCGGCATCGCAGAGATGGCAAGGGTCTTGAAACCGGGCGGCGTTCTCGCGGTCACCACCAACGGCATCGGCAATATGCGCGAGATCTATCGCCTGACGACCGTCTTCGGCAGCACGCCGACCGATCCGGCCGCCGAAGCCTTCGGATATGACGCCGCCGAACAAATGATGCGATCGCAATTCGGAAACGTCGCCATGTCGCAGTATCCGGCAAGCATGCGGATCACCGAACCGGAGGATGTCTTCCTGGCTCTCACTTCCTATCCGCCCGGCGAAGGCGCCGACGAGCCTCACCTCACCCGCTTCCGCCAGGCGATCGCCGATGCCTTCAGGCAAGGCAGCGGCGCCCTCGACGTCAGCAGGGAAACCGGGCTGTTCCTCAGCAGGAAGCCAGCCTGATCGGACCACCGTCTTTCGGGATCGCGACCGGCAAGGGCAGAGCGGCGCTCAGACCTTCTCTTTCTTCCTGACTTTTTCCTTGGGCTCCACCGGTGCATCGGGTGTCGGCGCCAGCAACTTGCGCAGCGATGCGATCTTGTCCTTCACCAGCGGCCGGAAGCGCGTCGCGCGATAGGGCATATCGGCCGCCCCGTAACCTTCCGGCCCGTCATCATTGCCGCGATGGATTTCCGCGAGCTTCACGCCGATGAACGTGCCGTCGACATAATGGGTATATTCGCCCACCCAGCGGATCGTATAGATCTCGCCTTTGCGGATGAGCTGGTCGATGCTGACATGTTTGAAGGTATCGTTGATGCAGACGACCTTCTGGCCGACATGAAAATCATAGCTCATGGATCCAACTCTCAAACGGCAATCCGCCCCGGCGATCTATAGCGCGCCGGGCCGCCAGGATGAACCATTTTCTGCCGGCGGGCCTATTTGCCGCGACGACAGCCGCACCCGCGCCGCACGGTTCAAGGGGACAGATATCAGTCGCAATAGACCTTGCCGCTTTTGCGGGAGCGCAGATCGAAGTGGAAGTGGTTCCAGTGCTCCGGGTTGCTGCCGGGGCCGAGCACGGTGTTGAAATAGCGGCAGCTGTCGGTGCGCACCGCCTTCAGCAACCGGCCCTCGCGCAGCGAGAACAGGCCCTTTTTGCGCACGTCGATCTCATGGCCGTTCTTCAGCACGAACTTGCCGACGTCGATGGCATTGCCGCGGGCGTGTTCAGACATCGGATTGTATCTCTGCCGGCTGTTGTTCATGCGGCGACAGGAATAGCCGCCGAGCGGCTGGATCGTCCTGATGCCGCTCCAGTAGCGATAGCGGGCAGACGGCGCCAACTCGTTCTTCACCCATTTGGCGAAGGCGAGCGTCACCTGGCAGTTCAGCGTCACCGCCGGCTTGACGCCGATACTGCCGGAAAGCCCCTTCAGCGATACCGGATAGGGCACCTGGCAGGCCGGCCCGTTCGAGATCGGCGGCTTCTCGTCGAAGAGCACGCCCATGCGCTTCAGCTCGCGCCGGCAGGCAAGCTCGGAGGCCGGCATGACGCTCGGATCGACAGGTACCGCTGGCTCGCTCATCATCGGATTGTTGGGACGCAGCATCGCGACCTCTTCGCTTTCATCCTCTTCCGGAACGCGTGTCGGCGCCACGACAGGGCTGCCGTCGTTCCAGGCGGGCGCCCGGCTCATCTGCGCTTGTGCTGCCGGCTGCGGCATCGGTGCGGGCTGGCGAAGCGGCTGGTTCACCTGCGTAGGGCTATCGGTGCCGATGCCGTCAACGACGGGCTCGGTCGCATTGCCCTCGGCGATCTGCTGCTGTTGTTCCTGCGCCAACCCGACGACCGGCTCTGCTCCAAGTTCGTCATCCATATTGACGCCACCGGAAGGGATCGCAAGGTTCTGCGTGCCGCCCCAATTGCCGCTCGGCTGGCCCGCCGCCAGCGCCTCATCGCTGTCGATCATCGGCAGGCGGCCCCCGCGCGCCGCCGCTTGGGAGGGCGCGGCATGACCGGTGCCGGCAAGGTTCGGCGTATTGAGGTAATCGACGGAGCCCTGGCTATTGCCGACCGGCGCATTGGAAACGGGATAGGAGGCCTGGCTTTCCACCGGCGCCATGCGCACCGAGGGCGCCATGCGCGCCGCCGGCGCCCGTGCCGGCGAGATCGAGCTGACCCTGGTGCCGCTGTCGACATTGGCCGGCGGCACCAGCCCATCGCTGATCGAACAGGTCGTCAGCGCCGCCGAAAGCAGCAGGGGCAAAAGGGATCGCCGAGGAAAGGAAACAAACGCCATACTCTTATCGCTTCCGCAGGCCGACTGGGCAGTGACAGAAAAAACTCACTCCAATTTTAATTAAAAACGGTGAATGAAAACTTACCGGCACAATCTGAACGCGACGGAGATGAAAAAGGCCGCTTTCGCGGCCTTTGATCTGTCGGTTAACTCACGCTGCCCGTGTGTACCGGGCTCCGGGCGATTGCCCCGCCCCGCGCAGGCGGAAATTCGAAAGCAGCGTCTTCAGCTGGGTGCTTTCGTCGGCAAGCGTGCGGCTCGCCGCCGTCGTCTCCTCGACCATCGCGGCATTCTGCTGCGTCATCTGGTCCATGTGATTGACGGAACCGTTGATCTCGTTCAGCCCGGTCGACTGTTCGCGGGCCGCCGTCGCGATCGACGCGACGTGGTCGTTGACCTTGTTGACCAGCGCTTCGATCTCCAGCAACGCCTCACCCGTTGAGCGCACCAGCGCCACCCCGCCCTCGACCTCGGTCGCCGACCGGCTGATCAATTCCTTGATCTCCTTGGCCGCATTGGCGGAACGCTGGGCGAGTTCACGCACTTCCTGGGCGACGACGGCAAAGCCGCGGCCCGCCTCGCCTGCCCGCGCCGCCTCGACGCCGGCATTCAGCGCCAGAAGGTTCGTCTGGAAGGCGATCTCGTCGATAACCGAAATGATCTGGTTGATGCGGCTCGACGATTCCTCGATCCGGCCCATCGCCGTCACCGCATTGCGAACGATATCGCCGGAGCGGCCGGCGCTTGCCTTGGTTTCGGCCACCATCTCGCGCGCTTCGTTCGCCCGCTCGGATGCCGTCTTGACCGTCGCGGTGATCTCGTCCAGCGCTGCCGCCGTCTCTTCGAGCGCCGCCGCCTGCTGTTCTGTTCGCTTCGACAGGTTGCCGGTCGCTTCGCTGATGTCGGAAGCGCTGTCGTTGACGACGCGGCTCGACTCGGCGATCGCATGGATGACCCCGTTCAGCGCATCGACGGCGGCGTTGAAATCGCCCCTCAGCTTGGCGTAGTCCTCGCCGATTTCGCCGATCGCAACCGTCAGGTCGCCGCCAGCGAGCTTCTCCAGGCCGACGCCGAGCGCCTGCATCGCAAGGGTCTGCCGCTCCGAGGCCGAACGCAGGCTCGCCTCGTTGCCGCGGCGCTCGTCTTCGATCTGCCGCTGTCTTTCGTCTTCCCGCCCGCGCAGCGCGCTGCGCTCGTCGACGGAATCGCGCAGCACCAGCAGCGCCTTGGCCATCTGGCCGATTTCGTCACGGCACTCGCTGCCGGCGATCTCCACCGATGCCTCTTCGGCGGCGATCGCGTTCATCGCTGTCTTCAGCCGGGCGACCGGCGCCGTCACGCTGCGCACGATGGCATAGGCGATGGCAACCGTGGCGGCCGCGCCGAGCAGGCAGAGCACTGCCGCCCAGATCGCATTCTGGCGATAGAGCGCGGCTAGGTCATCGGCATAGACGCCGGTGCCGACGATCCAGCCCCAGGGCTCGAAACCGGCGACATAGGAATATTTCAGCACTGGCTCATCGGCGCCCGGCTTCGGCCAGTAATAATCGACGAAGCCCTTGCCGTCCTTCTTCACCTTGTTGACGAATTCGACGAACAGGAACTTGCCGTTCGGATCCTTCATCTGCGAGATGTCGGTGCCGTTGAGCGCCGGCTTGATCGGGTGCATCACCATGGTCGGATGCATGTCGTTGATCCAGAAATAGCCGTCGGCGCCGTAGCGCATCGCACCGATCACGTCCTTGGCGGCCGCCTGGGCCTGCTCGCGGGTCATCGTGCCCGCCTGCTCCATCTTGTAATATTTGTCGAAGATGCCGATCGCCGTCGCCTCCATCTTCTCCAGCCCCGCCTTCCGCTCCGCTTGCAGCTCGGAATAGGAATAGTTCAGAAAGAACACCATCGTTGCCGCGAGCACGGCAAGCGTGAAGCCGACGAGGCAGTAAAGGCGTGTGGAAATCTTGATGTTGCGCATGAGGTTCCCGGCGAGTCTTCTATGTGAAATCGTTCACATACTGACCCATCAGAATTACTGGAGCGTAAAGTTTGATTAGAAGACGATTAAATGACGTAAGGGAGGTATTGGCTGCAAAATTCAACCAATTGAAATTGAATGGAATTTAGACCGGTGCCGGTCCGGCATTTTTCCGCCGCCATCTACTCTAAGGACCTGGTAAAGCGGTCTTTTACAGCCTCCAGCCTTTGCACTAGGGTACTCACCAGTGAATCGCCGACCCATGGCCCGCACCAGATGGAGAACCCTTGATGACCGATGCCGCCAAGCCGAGAGGCGAACTGACGCTGCGCACGCTCGCAATGCCGGGTGATGCCAACCCGGCCGGCGATATCTTCGGCGGCTGGGTCATGGCGCAGATGGACCTTGCATCCGGCATTCGCGCCGCCGAGCGCGCCAAGGGCCGCGTCGTCACCGCCGCCGTCAAGGAGATGGCCTTCGAACTGCCGGTCAAGATCGGCGACACGATGTCGGTCTATACCGATATCGAGCGCGTCGGCCGCACCTCGATCACCCTGATCGTCGAAGCTTGGGCGCATCGTGCCCGCTATGCCAAGATGGAGAAGGTTACCGCCGCCACCTTCATTATGGTGGCGCTCGACGAAGAGGGCAAACCGAAGGCCGTCCCCGCGGAGTAACACTCTCGATACCGAGGGATAAGGCATGGAAACGGTCAGCTCGCCGGAGGTCTTCCTTCACATCAAGGTGGTGATGGGCATGGTCATCAGCCTTTCGCTGGCGCGGCTGCTGACTGGCGTCGCCGGTATCGTCCAGCATCCCGGCAAGGCGAAGGTCTATGCCGTCCACCTCGGCTGGGCGCTCTCCCTGTTCCTTTTCATCATCCACATCTGGTGGTGGGAATATCGGCTGCAGGCCGTGCCGGCGATCGGCTTCGGCATCTATCTCTTCCTCGTCTGCTTCTGCAGCCTGTTTTTCCTGCTCTGCGCCCTGCTCTTCCCGGCGAGCCTCGACGAATATGGCGGCTACGAGGAATACTTCATTTCCCGGCGCAAATGGTTCTTCGGCATCCTCGGCCTGATCTATGCCGTCGATATCCTCGACACGGCGATCAAGGGGCCGGAGCGCATCCTGTCGCTCGGCTGGGAATATCCCGCCCGCAACATCGCCTACATCCTGCTCTGCGCCATCGCCGCCTGGACACCCAACCGCCGCTTCCAGACCACCTTCGTTATCGCCAATCTGCTCTACCAGGTCAGTTTCATCTTCCGGCTTTATGATGTGCTGGGGTGAGGAGCGGTCCCGCGAAGCGGGAGCAATCGATCCAGTGAATCGATTGCAGCGACGAACGCCCTGAGCCTATGCGAAGGGCCGGGCAGCGGCTTGCTCCACACACCTGCGTCTCAAGCCCGCGACCTCTCTCCAGCCTCATCCTTGTACGTTGCCGTTGCTGTATAATGCGGCTGTGCGGCGGGGATGCGTGTCATCCTAGGGTTTTGAACTCGCGCCTCAGCGAGCATCTCCGTCGCCATGTCTTCGCTCGAACGGTTGGTTGGGCCTTGAGCCCGCGTTGCAAGGAGGAGCACCCCATGCATGCCCCCAGAACTTTCATGGTCGGTATCGATGTCTCGAAGGCCCATCTCGACGTGGCCGTCGAAGGCAAACGCACCGTTGTCCGCTTCGACAATGATGCAGCAGGCCGAGCCGCACTCGCGGCGGCGGTGGCCGGCGCAGAGCTTGTTGTCGTCGAGGCCACCGGCGGTTACGAGATGGCGACCGTCAGGGCGCTGATGGCCGCCGATAGTCCGGTCGCCGTCGTCAATCCCCGCCAGATCCGCGATTTCGCCAGGGCCAGCGGCCGGCTGGCCAAGACCGATCAGGTCGATGCCCGCGTCATTCTCCACTTCGCCAGAGCGATGCGGCCGGCACAGATCCCCCATATCGACGACGGCCGCATCGCGCTTGCTGCCCTCGTCACCCGTCGCCGCCAGCTCATCGACATGGCAGTCGCCGAGAAGAACCGCCTCGAACATGCCCCGCAAGCCGTCGCCGTGCTGATCGGCGAGACACTCGCCGCCCTCAAGGCCCAGCTCGCCCGCGTCGATGCCGCCATCGCGCTCGCCATCGAGGCCGAGCCCGACATGGCCGCACGCCGCGACCTGCTGCTGACCGTGCCCGGCATCGGCGAGGTCGGCGCCGCCGTGCTCATCGCCGAACTGCCCGAACTCGGCGGCATCGACGACAAGAAACTCGCCGCCCTCGTCGGCGTCGCACCGATGGCCCACGACAGCGGCGCCTGGCGTGGCCAGCGCCACATCGCCGGCGGCCGCGCCACCGTCCGATGCGCCCTCTACATGGCAACGCTCTCGGCCATCCGCTGCAGCCCGGCCATCAAGGCCTTCTACAAAAGGCTGCGCGACGCCGGTAAACCGCCCAAGGTCGCCCTCGTCGCCGCCATGCGAAAACTCATCATCATGATCAACACTATCCTCAAAAGACACACACCCTGGAGCGAGCCGCAACAACACGGTTGCTGAGGTGCCCCGCAGGGGCCTCGAAGGACGGGGCTGGCCACCCGCTTCGCCAAATGGCGAGGCTGGTGTGGTGCCCAGCCACCCGCCCCCGTGGTTCGAGACGGCCCTTCGGGCCTCCTCACCATGAGGGCTGGTCGGTGTGCCGTGCCGCCTCTCCTCACAGTGCCGGTCACTCAGAAGAGGAGGAAAATCGCCGCCCCTTACACCTTCAAAAACTCCGACCCCTTATCAAACCCCAGCCCCGGAAAGATTTTCCCCGTCAGATCATCCACACCGACATCGAACTGCCGATAGAGCATCGCCGCCGCCACCTCGCGCACGTCGGCGGTCGGCATCAGGTCGCGGTCATCGAGCAGTTGGCCGTCGCCGATGCCGGGCCACTTGCCGAGGATGCGGCCGCCGTTGATCGCGCCGCCGGCAAGCAGCGCGCAGCCGCCGGTGCCGTGGTCGGTGCCGGCGGAGCCGTTCTGGCGGGCGGTGCGGCCGAATTCGGTCATGGCGAGCACCACGGTCTTTGCCCAGATCTCGGTCCCAAGCGTCGTCTTCAGCGTGTTGATCGCCTGCACGAGATCCTGTGCCGGCCGCTTGAACTGGCCCGCCTGGCCGATATGCGTATCCCAACCGGTGATCGAGAAACTGGCGATGCGGTAATCGCCCTTCAGCATGTTGGCCGCGAGCGCCGCCACATCGGCAACCTTTTCGCCGCGCTGGCCATCCGGCTCGACCATCATCGAGGCGGCGTCGGCTCGCGTCGCCTCGGCAAGTGCTGCGGCAAACGGCGGGTCGTCCGCATAGAGCCGCGCCAGGAACTGCATCTCGTCGCGCGCCGGCGCCAGATTGGAATCCGAGGCCCAGACGTCGACATTGTTCGGCCCGGAGAGGATCAGCTCGGTCGAGGTGTTGACATCGATCGCCTTGCGCGCATCCGAGCGCGGAATGACCGCAAGTGCCCGGTTCAGCCAACCGGTTTTTTCCTCGGCAACATGTTCACCGCCGGATTCCAGCATGTCCTGCCCGTCGAAATGGCTGCGCTGGTCGCGATAGGGCGTCGACACCGCATGTACGAAGGCAAGCTCCCGGCTTTTCCAGAGCGGCGTCAGATCCGCGGCGGCGGGATTAAGACCGAAACGTCCATCGAGGTCGAGAAGCCCGGTATCGGGCGTCAGCGCCAAGGTCGGCCGGAGCGCGGCGAAGCCGGCATCGCCATAGGGCTGCACCAGATCCAGCCCGTCCATCGCGCCGCGCAGCACGATGGTGACGAAGCGGTTGTCGCCTGGCATCGCCGCGAAGGTGACCGTCGTGAAGACGGGTGCGGCGGCCAGACAGCAGGCCGACGTCAGAAAGCCACGGCGGGAAAGAGAGATCCGGTTCATCGACAGCGTCATGGCGTGGGCCTCCTGAGCAGGTTCCGGAAAAGTGTCCAGCGGTTTTCCGGTCAGAACCTGCGACAAAACAAATGAGCTACGCAGACGAAGCGTTGGCTTGCCAACGAAAGTCTGCTTAGCGGCGGTTGAATTCGGGCGATGCCAGCACCAATGTCAGCCCGCTGATCTTGTTCGGCGCCTGCGACACCACGCGGATCGTCTCGTCACGCGCAGCATCCGCAAGCGTCGACTTCAGGAATTCGCGCGGATCTTCGTCGCGGCCGAACTGGGTGGCGGCCCGCCGTGCCCAGACCAATCGTTCGGCGAGCTGGCTGCCGGTGATCCAGGCGGAAAAACCCTCCTCGAAACCGGCCGGGCTCGGCGGCAGCCAGATCGGCTGGCCCATACGCTTCAGCGCCCCCTGCCCCAACGCCCGCGCCGTCCGGAAGGCTTTGAGCCGCTTGTCCCTCGCCTCGCCGGCGGGGTCCGTCGTCACGGGCGATCCTGCCATGCCAGGCGTATTCGCCGCCATGTCGCCTTCTTCGGTGCCCTGCTGATTGGCCGCCAGGAAGCTGCCGACGACGCCGTTGACCGGCCCCGCATTCAGCGCCCTCAATCCGGCAACGACATAATCGAAGGGCTGACGCGCCTTTGCGCCCTCGTCGCGCCAAGCGGCGGGATGGTCGAGCATGGCGGTGTAGACGGCTGTCAGATCACCGTCCGTCTTCTTCCACGCCGCGGCCATGTCGGACACCAGCCCCTCGTCCGGCTGGTCGGAGACGAAATGCACCGCAAGCTTGCGGCTGATATGCGCGGCCGTCTTCGGATGGACGGAGAGATCGTCGAGCATGTCGAGATAATCGTCGCGCGAGCGCTTGCGCCCGCCATAGCTGACGCCGAGCACCTCATGCGCGCCGGGCTCGGAAATATTCGGCCGGAAGGCGATGTCCATCTCCTTGCGGTCGATGGTCAGACCCGTCAGCACCATGGCCGCCGCCGTCACATCCGCCTGGGTATAGCCGCTGCCGGCGCCGAGCGTATGCAGCTCCAGGAGTTCGCGGCCGAGATTTTCGTTCAGCCCCTTGTTGCGCTTCATGCCGCCGACCGATTCCGGCCCGAGCGAATCCGCCTGGTCGAGATAGATCAGCATGGCGGGATGGGCCGTGGCGCTGCGCAGGAGATCGCCGAACCTGCCCGACATGAACGGCCGGATCGCCTCGGCCTCGTAGAGCGGCACGATCAGGCGCATCGGCAGGCTTTTGTTGGCGCTGGTGGAGAAATGGTCGGTCCAAAAGGTCGAAAGCCGCTCGTAGAAGCCGTACGGCGACAGCACCGCCTGCATCAGCCGCAGGTTCGCATCGTGCTGGAATTGCTGCTGCGCCTGGCGCTGCACGCCCTTGCGCATCTCGCGCCGCGTCGGATCGTCGGTCACCGTGCCGGCGTCCTCTCGGATTTGTTTCAACTGTTCCTGCAGGCTGAGGATCGCCCGTCGGCGTGTATCGGGGCCGCCAAGCGGAAAGTCCGGCGTCGCCGCCATTCCCTTGCCGAGCTGACTGATCAGCTCATCCTTGTTTTGCGGCGGCGCCTCGCCCGGCCGGAAACCATAGCCGAACCGGATCGCTGCCATCGTCGGGAAAGAGAGGCTCATGGCCGGTCAACTCCTGATCACTTGGTAGTGACAGGCTGCCAGCCGATTGCGACGGCAATCTGTAGGAAATGTGGCGATATCCAGACATGGACGATTTGTAATCTGTTGAAAAAATTACAATTTACGCCCGAAAGATGAAGGATGCTCCGATTGCGATGAGCGCAAAGCCGATCGCATGGTTCCAGGTCAGGTTCTCGCCGAGCCAGAAGATCGAGAAGCCGGCAAAGACGATCAGCGTGATCACCTCCTGCATCGTCTTCAACTGCGCCGTCGTATAGACCGCCGAGCCGATACGGTTGGCCGGCACCGCCAGGCAATATTCGAAGAAGGCGATGCCCCAGCTGACGACGATAGCAAGGAAGATGGCGCTGCTCTTGTGCTTGAGATGGCCATACCAGGCGAAAGTCATGAAGATGTTGGAGGCAAACAGCATGATGACAGGCCAGAGGGCGGCGGGAGAAAATGACATGGAATAACTCAGGGCTGTGAAGGAAGAAACCGATCCGGCAGGGAGATGCCGGCAGCCCTTACCTAGCACGCCGCCGCCCGGCGGCAAGCCCCGCATGGCTTGAGAACTGCGCTGAGCCCTTACGACACCGAGACGATGCGGATATCAGGGAGGCTCTGCGGCGGTTCACCTTCCCAGCGCAGAAATTGCACCGAAACCGCACTTTAGAGTGAGCACGGTGCGTCTCTAAAAAAGCCCGTGCATTTTTCCACTTAATGTTGAAACGAATCAACGTGACGGATTAGCTTGCGCGAATACATAGGGGGCGACATGGACACGACACCGCAGATACCGCAATACGCAACTTTGCCTTCCCGCCACTTCTGGCGACGCGCCGTGGCCTGTATCGTCGACATCATCATTTTTCAGGCTGTCATTCTCATAGCCGTTTACTGCATTTCAACAGTTATTCCCCTGGACTTCCGTTTTGCCGGCTGGAGTTACACACAGTGCAGCGTGGAGGTGCCGGATCAGCTTGCAAAGCGAATTGACGTCGGATGGCCGTTGAAACCGGGGGAAGTTCGCATCAATCAGATCTGCGAAGTCAGCCAAATCGGTTCGGAAAAGCAAAGATACCTGCAGACAGGCGTCTCCCGCCAAACGGACTACGGGACATCAGCCCGGTGGCTGGCCGTCCCTGTCGACGCGGACGGCAATCCGGTGGTCGAAACCGAGTCCGTATACCCCAGTTTAATATCCGGCATCGTCAACATTGCACTTCTTGCGTTGGCTTTTGCCTATTTTTCCGCAAATGGCCGCCGCACGATCGGAAAAAAGCTGATGGGCCTGAGAGTCCAATCCGTCGATGGTAAGAACCCCGGCCTTGGCATCGAGTTTAGACGAGAGATCCTGAAATTCTGCCCGTATCTGCTTTTCATCGCTGCCGCTTTTGCGTTGCCGGTCTTTCCCACGGAAGACTTCGACACGTTGCTCCGCATGTCCCACGACGGATACACACTTTTAGACAATGGTGCCGCGGTGTTTTTCGAGATCATCCTGGGTATAGCTGCCCTGATCTGGTGGTTCTTGCCCCTCATCTTCTGGCGAGGACAGACCTTTTACGATCGCATCTGCGCCTGCAAAGTGGTGAAGAGTTGAAACGTTCTGCTGCCTGGGCTGCAAGGCGCAAGGAAAGGCCGGCCAGCTGCTACCGCCGCCGGCCTCTCTGTCAACCGCAGGCAGCGCTAGATTCGCATCGCGCCATGCGGCTCCTCGGCTTCCTCCATGCCGAAGCGAACATCCTTCTTCTCGTAGCCGAAGCCGGCGAGCAGGGCGACGACGAGCGCCACCACCGCCGCGACGATCAGCAGCGCTGAGGCGTAATCGCCGTTCCAGCGGGCGGCGAGCCCCGCCTGCAGCGTGGCGTTGCCAGAGGCCAGCAGGTTGCCGAGTTGATAAGCGAAGCCGGGAAAGGTGCCGCGCACTTCGTCCGGCGACAACTCGTTCAGATGCACCGGCACGATGCCCCAGGCGCCCTGGACGAAGAACTGCATGAGGAAGGCGCCGATGGCGAGCAGCACCGGCCCCGGCGCATAGGCCCAGAGAGGTGCCACGGGCACGGCGATCAGTGCGGCCGTCACAATCGCCCGCTTGCGGCCGATCCGCTGCGACAGAGCCCCGAAGAACAGCCCGCCGCAGATCGCCCCGATATTGTAGACGATGGCGATGGCGCCGACCGTATAGCTCGAATAGTTGCGCTGAGTTTCGAGGAAGGTCGGGTAGATATCTTGCGTGCCGTGGCTGAAGAAGTTGAACGCCGTCATCAAGAGCACCGCCCAGATGAACAGCGGAATATTTTCGCGCAGCACCGTCAGGAACGGCCGGCGCCCCTCGGCCTGCCGTCTCAGAAAGGCGGGGCTCTCCTCGACATTACGCCTTATATAGAGCACCAGCAGCGCCGGGGCCGCGCCGATGAAGAACATGCCGCGCCAGCCGATGACGGGAAAGAGCAGGAAGAACACGACCGAGGCGATCAGATAGCCCGAGGGATAACCCGCCTGCAGGATGCCGGAGACGATGCCGCGGCTTTCCTCCGGCACCGTCTCCATGACCAGCGAGGCGCCGACGCCCCATTCGCCGCCCATGGCGATGCCGTAGAGCGCCCGGAGCACCAAGAACATGGTGAGGCCGGTGGAGAAACCGGTCAGGAATTCGAACAGCGAATAGAGCAGCACATCGGCCATCAGCGTGATGCGCCGGCCATAGCGGTCGGCGGCCAATCCGAAGATCAGCGCGCCGAGGGCCCGCATGGCAAGCGTCAGGAAGATCGCCACCGAGACGGCGGGAACGTCGGTGTGGAATTCCTCGGCGATATATTTGAGAACGAAGACGAGAATGAAAAAATCGAAGGCATCGAGCGTCCAGCCGAGATAGCTGGCGATGACGGTGTTGCGCTGCTGCGGCGTCAGCCGGCGCAGGCTTTCCAAAGCGGACATCTGATATTCCTCCGTCCGAAAGCGGCGGCGAGGCGGGCAATTCCGGATGCCGTCGGAAGGGGTGCCCCAAACGGGCGGGTTGCGGCTGTCAGGGGCTGCGGTTGCGGGAATGCGCACTCGCAATCGGAGACAGCGGAAACAACGGCAGCGATGCTGGCCAAGTTCCATCACGTTTGTCGTGATCGAAGGCCCATGCTGAGGCGGGCACCCCCCGCACGCTGTCTTTCTGACATAGCATGCAGTTATCCTTTGACATCAACCGGAGTCGGGACCGCCAACCTATCTTCCCTCATTCCTGTGCTCGTCACAGGAATCCAGCGCCCCCCAAGTCCTTGGGCGCAAAGACTCCTTGAACTGTTGATTCATTCACGGCGCAGACGCGCCGTGGCTGGATTCCTGTGACAGGCACAGGAATGAGGGAGAGTGGGATAGGCCGCCCCTAATATCTCACGCCACCCTGCCCCGGCACGCCCAAGCCACAGAGGCAAACGACCGCGGTCCATCCGGCTCCCCAGCTTCATAAGCCGCCCTCACCGCCGCATCAACCGCCTCCCGCTTGCCGGCTTCCAACCCCGCGACATACTTGCCGAGCGGCCCCTCGCCGGCGGCAATCGGCTGCCAGTAGTCGTCGAAGGAAAGGTAATCCATCCGGATCAGCAGCGAGGTCTCCTCGACCTCGGCCAAACCTTGCGCAATGAAGCACGCCTTCATCTCCCCCGGCCGCATCATCGGCTGAAAGCAATATTTTCGGCGCAGCGGCAGCGCGTTTTCGTCGAGCATGACGACCGTGTCCCACATCATCCGCATGCCGGACATGCCGCCATAATGATCCCAGACGGCGGCGGCCACTACGCCGTCTGGGCGCACGACGCGCGCCATTTCGGCCACCGCCTTGGCGGCCTCCGGCACGAAATGCAGCACCAGCAGCGACATCGCCCGGTCGAAACGGTTATCCTCGAAGGGCAGCGCGCAGGCGTCGCCCTGCTGGATCGTGATCCGCGGATCGGAATTCGCCCACTTCGCCGCTTCGACGAACACAGGCGAATAATCGATGGCGGCGATCTCCTTCAAGCCTGGTCTTTCCGCCAGCGTAAAAGCCAGGCTGCCGGTGCCGCAGCCGACATCGAGCACACGATCCCCATCCGCGAGACCGGCGAAATCGATCAGCAGCGGCGCCAGCCTCTTGCTCCAGCGCCCCATCAGCCGCTCATAACCATCCGCACTTTCGACATTGAAACTCGACGGCATCGAAGCCTCCCTCTTCAAGAACGATGATCTATCGCCGTAGAGCCGAGCGATCCGTCGCCTTGCGCAAGGCGCGTCGGGCTCTCCGTCGTCCCCGGTTCAGGCCGGGGACGACGGAGAGTGTATCAGGCGGACGCCTTGCCGAGAACGCTCCAGTCGAAGCCGCGCGCCCAATCGGCATAGCTGTGCCAGCCGACATCGGGGAAATCGCGGCGCAGGGCAGCGATGTCGACGTCGTAGCCGGTGCGATCGAACCATTCGAACATCAGCGCCGCGTCCTCGCTCTGTTGCCGCATCGCGGCGATCGGCAGTTCCTGGTAGCGTATCGGCCGATCCAGCGCCTCGGACAGGATCTTCGCCTGCTGCTCGCCAGACAATTCGTCACCGGCAATATCGAAACGCTTGCCGAACACCTGTTCGCGCCGCTCGGCCAGTGCTGCGACGAAAGCGCCGATGTCGTCGATGGTGATCTGCTGCAGCAGCCGGGTCGGCGGCAGGGCCGCGGCATAGACGCCCTGGCGCAGCCCGTCGATCGCCCAGGGCGCCACGGTATTTTCCATGAAGGCGACGGGCGCGCTGATCGTATAGGGAATGCCGAGGCCTGCGATATGCTTTTCGACGAGGTACTTGCTGTCGAAATGCGGAATGCCGGTCTTCTTGTCGGCATTGCCAACGGAGGAATAGATCAGGTGCCCGATGCCGGCGGCCTTTGCCGAATTGGCGACGGTGATGCCCTGGCGCGTTTCCGCCTCCGTCCCGGCCTCGTAGCTGTTGCCCATCAGGAATATCGTATCGACGCCCTCAGCCGCCCTCGCCACGGATGCGCCATCGTTGAGATCGCCGGCGACGACCTCGACCCCGGCCGAGGCCAGCCGCTTTGCGCCATCACCGTCCGGCTTGCGCGAGATCGCCTTGACGCGGTATCCCCGCGCGGTCAGGGCGCGAACGACCGCGCCGCCCTGCTGGCCGGTGGCGCCCGTCACCAGAATGCTTCGTGTGTTGCTCATCTGTCTGCTCCTTGTTGTGAACGATAGAGCAAAGTTAAGGCCTGTCGCATTGAACCATAATAGCTTATAATTGAGAAACATCGTACCACCTCGGGATACAATGCTAGATCTCAACGATATCATGATTTTCGCCCGCGTCATCGAGGCCGGCAGTTTCACCGCCGCGGCGCGCCTGCTCGGCATGCCGAAGACAACAGTCAGCCGACGCATTGCCGCTCTCGAGCGCGAACTCGGCGTGCGCCTGCTGCAGCGCACGACCCGCAGCCTCAGCCCGACGGATGCCGGCCGCCTCTATTACGAGGAAAGCAGCCAGGCGCTCCGCGCGATCGAAGGCGCCAACCTGCGTCTTGCGGAAGCAAGGACGGAGCCCGCCGGCACGATCCGCATATCGGCGCCGGTCGGCTTCGGTGGTCACTTCCTGCAGGATGCGATCTTCGATCTTCTGGCGACCTACCCGAAGTCGAGGGTCGAGTTGCGGCTGACCGACGACAGGCTGAATCTCGTCGAAAACGGCATAGACCTCGCCTTCCGCACCGGCATTCTGGAGGATTCGACGCTGATCGCCCGCAAGCTCGGCTCTACCCATCGCTTGCTCTGCGCGAGCCCCGACTATCTCGCCCGCTGCGGCGCGCCCGATCGCCCGGCAGATCTCGTCCGCCACGACTGCGTTGTCGCCGGCCAATCCACCCATGCGCAATGGCTGCTTGAAGGCCCACACGGACAGGAAACAGTCTCGGTCTCAGGGCGCTTCGCCGCCAATGAAATGCAGGCGGTCATGGCCGCAGCGATCGCCGGTTATGGCATCGCCCGACTGCCCCATGGGGTCGCCAATACCTGCATCAGGGATGGGCGGCTGTGCCGCGTTCTCGACGGTTACACGACCCCGGTCGGCGGCTTGCACGTCGTCTATCCGAGCAGCCGGCACCTGCCGCCTCTGGTCAAGACCTTTATCGAACTCGCCGCCAGACGATTGAACGCGGGAGCCGACGGCCGCGACGACTTCGCCATCATATAGCGGTAAGTCCGTCACACATCCGTCAGCAGCACCTTGCCATCGAGGCTTCCGATCAAAGTCGCACTCGCCTGATTGAGGCCAGCGACTTCCACGGCGCTGCCGTGTGCCTTGAAGCGCTGCACGACCTTGTCGAGCGCCGCAACCGCTGTGATGTCCCAGAAATGCGCTTCGGAGACGTCGATCAGCACGGTCTTGCCGATCGCATCCTGAACGTCGAAGGCGTCGACGAAGACGTCGGCGGAGGCAAAGAACACCTGACCGGAGACGCGGTAGATCAGCCGTCCGCCGGCTTGATCGGGCGCGACGTCGACGCGCAGCAGGCGGGCGACCTTGAAGGTGAAGAACACACCGCTGAGCAGCACGCCGACCGTGACCCCGAGGGCCAGGTTGGTGGTGAAAACGGTGACGACGACGGTTGCCGCCATGACGACGCTCGACGTTCGGGGATGGACCACCACGGCTCGGAGCGACGACCAGTCGAAGGTGTCGATCGACACCATGACCATAATCGCCACCAGCGCGGCGACCGGAACCTCGGAGACCCATGGCTTCAGCAGCACCATCAGGATCAGCAGAAACGCGCCGGCAAACAGCGTCGAGAGCCGGCCGCGCCCGCCATATTTCACATTGCTGACGGTCTGGCCGATCATGCCGCAGCCGGCAATGCCGCCGAACAGACTTGCGGCCGCATTGGCAAGGCCAAGACCGGTGCATTCGCGGTTTTTCGAACTCGGCGTATCCGTGAGATCGTCGACGACGCTCGCGGTCATCATCGATTCCAGCAGCCCGACCATGGCGATGGCAAGCGCCGGACCGGCGATGATCCGGAGGGTTTCCAGCGTCAGCGGCACCGCCGGCCAGCCGAACGTCGGAAGCGAATCCGGCAGCCTGCCGAGATCGGCGACAGTCTGCACGGGAAGCCCGAGCCCGATCGACGCGACGGTCAGGATCAGAATGCAGATCAGCGGTGAAGGGATCGCCGTCGTGATCCGCGGCGTCAGATAGATGATCGCAAGCCCGGCACCCAGCACGGCATATTCCATCCAGCCGGCGCCGATAATGTGCGGCATCTGCGCCGCAAAGATCAGGATGGCGAGCGCATTGACGAAGCCGGTACGGACGGATTTGGAGACGAAGCGCATCAGCACGCCGAGCCGCAGCAGGCCGAACACGATCTGCAGCAGCCCCGCCAGCAGCCCGGCCGCAAAGAGATAGGGCAGTCCATGGGCGTGCACCAGCGGTGCTGCGACCAGTGCGACCGACCCCGCCGCCGCCGAAATCATCGCCGGGCGTCCGCCGGTAAACGCAATGACGATGCCGATGATGAAGGAGGCGAACAGGCCAACCTCGGGATCGACCCCCGCCACGAATGAAAAGGCGATAACCTCGGGGATCAGGGCGAAAGTCGCCACCGCTCCGGCAAGCATTTCGCGCATGGGATTGGCGGACCAATCGCGACGGATGGAGGAAAGCAGCATGGGATGGAGTCTCGCAAAGCATGGCCCGACGCGCTCTGCCGAGCGGTCGCGTGATGACATGCAGGTTTTGCGTTGTCTGGCGGATCGGCGGCCAGAAGAGCCACCCGGGGTCTCACCGGGTCCGTGGTGAATGCCGGTGGTATAGACGAGATTTTTGCCGCAGCGCAACATTCAATTGCGCATGGACAGGCCGAAGCCTCCCTCGCAAGGGCTGTAACAATCGGGAAGCAAAGGCAGTGGCTTCGGCAGACGGGCATTTGGCGGCTACCTTTGAGAGTTACGCAGAGAGATGGCGAGGACGCTACTGCCAGAGGAAGTCCGGGCCCGTGCTCTGGGACGTCAGCTTCAGCCTCCCGTCCGGCTGAACGACATAGGTCTCGAAGACACGGTAGCCGAATTGACCAAGAAAGGTATGTTTGACCACCGTTCCCGGTCGATAGGGTGAATGAACGACCTTTCCGCCATAGGTAAGGCTATCCGAAAGAGGCTGCGGCTCTCCCGCGCCAGCGCAGGCCGTGAGGGTGAGGAGAATGGCGACAAACGCGTGCTTCATCCGGATGATCTCCCTGGAGGGCACCCAATAAACGACGTCAATCCAACCGATCAGACCGCTGCCTTGCTGTCGAAATCCTTGCGTCGGGCCTCTGCCCGCGAAAGCGCGCTGACAATCCTTTCGTCGGTGAAGGGCTTGGATATTACATCGAGCGCCCCCTCGATACCATTGCCGACATTCTCCGGACTGCCGGTCACAAAGATCACGTCCACGCCGAAGCGGTCGATCAGCCGGCGCGCAAGCTGGGCGCCGCTCACCCCGTCGGAGAGGCTGAGATCGACGAGCGCCACATCGCTTCTCGGAGCGTAGGCGAGAGCTTGCTCCACCGTCGAAAGTGGCCCCACGGTCTGGTGTCCGGCCTCTTGCGCAATGCGTTCGAGTTCGAGAGCGATGATATTATCATCTTCAACGATCATGACCTTCATGAATAGCCTCCTTGTCCGGCCGCGGGCACACCGCCGGTAACGGCTACAACGCGGCCGGCTTCAGAATGTTTCCACTCTGCATTGAATTTCCCTCGAGACCTCGGGCGCCACCAGTCGATACTGCCGTTACGAACGACGGCACTTTTGCCGAGCCAGCTGAAATTCGGCCATCGGCCCCTCCGCCTTGCCGGTCGTATGAAAGGCCGGCAAGGCAATTGCCCTCTCGTCACGATTTCTCGTTTGCACCCTCGGCCCGGAACGCCGCCTCGCCGGCATCGGAGACTTCGACCCACTTCTTGTCGGGCTCGGCGTCGGCGACATAAGCGTCGTTCCAGTTCCACCACTTGTAGGTCGGGGTCTGGGGATAACCCTCCGGCGAATCCTCCCAGACCTCCTGGCGTCCAAGCGGCGTGATGTCGAGATAGTTCCAGGTGCCGCCCATCTGCTCGTCGCCGCGGTTGTTGATGAAATAGGTGCGGAAGATGCGCTCGCCGTCGCGGTAGAACACGTTGGTGCCGTGCCATTCGTCGACACCGAAGTCCTTGTCGAAGCTGTCGGTGATCGTCACCCACGGATGCGCCCAGCCCATCCGCGCTTTCAGCCGGGCAATATCGGCCTGCGGAGCGCGTGAGGCGAAAACCAGCGTCGTGTCGCGGGAGTTGAGATGGGCAACATGGGCGACCTGGTCGGCCACCATCGAGCAGCCTCGGCAGGCGTGCTCGGGCCAGCCGAAGACGCCGGGCTCGTAGAAGGCGCGGTAGAGGATGAGCTGGTGTCGCCCTGCAAACAGATCGTGCAAGCTGACCCTGCCCTGCGGCCCTTCGAATGCGTAATCCTTTTCGACCGCCATCCACGGCATCCGCCGGCGCTCGGCGGCAAGCGCATCCCGGGCGCGGCTCTGGGCCTTTTCCTTGACGAGCATCTGCTTCCAGGCCGCCTCCCAGGCTGCCTCCGACACGACCGCAGGCTTATGCATGGCCGGCTGGCCGCCGTTCTGGGCTGTTGTGGTCATTTTGAAATCTCCTGATTGCGGTGAATGCCCGCGCCTCGCCAGGCAAAGCGCGCTTACGTCCGCTGCTTGTCGCTGTTCACTGTTGCGGGAAATAGTCTGGCAGCCGAACTCGGCCAGTGGGAGTAACAAGTGTGGCGCTATTCAAGTGCCGCCTTGGAGAGTTGCCAAAAGCAGGCAAGTATCGGAAGCTTGTTCTTTGGCTATCAGCCGACGGATTGTTCGAAATGACGACAGCCTCCTCCAGCCAGCAGGCCAGACACGGCAGCGCCAGGATCTGCCGCGGCTGCTGGGACCAGATGCATATGCCGATCCCGATCGGCGGCCCGCTCGCCTTGCCCTTCCGCGCCTTGGGCATCACTCGCAGCAAGATGAACCCCGATATCTGCACGATCTGCGAACGCTCTTTTCAGTATGTCAAGAAGCAGCGCCAAATCACCGCCGACGCCACCATCCTCTTTGCCGATATCAGGGGCTTCACGGACCTGTCCGAGCGCATCGAGGCGGTGCAGCTGAGCGAGATCGTCAGCCTGTTCCAGGATCGCTGCGCCCAGGCGATCTGGGCGCATGACGGCATCGTCAACAAGCAGATGGGCGACGGCCTGATGGCGATCTTCAATTTTCCGATTGTGAGGAAAGATCACGCCAGCGCCGCGATCCTGGCCGCCCAGGAGATCCAGGGGAACTGCACCGCGGCGCTGAACGGTCTGGCGCTCGAGGCCCTGCCCGGCCGCACCCTCGGCGTCGGCGTCGGCATCCATTCCGGCGAGGTGCAGATCGGCGAATTCTCGACCTTCCGCAGCGATTTCACCGCAATCGGCGGCGTCGTCAACCAAGCCGCGAGGTTGGAATCCCATGCCGCCGCCGGCGAGATCCTGATCTCGGCAGAAACGGCCGCGAAGGCCCCCGACCTCGCGGCAGGCGCCGAAACGCGCAGGCTTGCGCTGAAGGGCATCGAGCAGCCGGTGCAGGCACGTGTGCTGGTCAAGCACTGAGCGACGGCGATTGCGGCCTGCTCAAAGTATCATCGCGCCGCCACCATGGTAGCCGCAGTTTCTCACGCTGTGATTGCGAAATATATTCGATTACCAGCCGGTTAATCCTCCGGAAACAAACATCGCTTATCTCTAAGCCGTTTTAACAGCTGGGGTTTCTCATGGGCAGTTTTTCTCTGTTTCACTGGTTGATCGTCTTGATCCTGTTCGGCGTGCCATTGTTCTTCGTCTTCAGAAAACCGCTGGTTGGGCCGAACCGCTTCGGTGGCCGGCCGCAGGCCATGGGTTTCGGCCAGGCGATTGGAAGCTATTTCAAGAATTACGTGAACTTCAACGGCAGAGCGAGCCGATCGGAATTCTGGTATTCGGCACTCTTCGTCTCTCTCGTCGCCATCGCTTTGCTTGTCGTGGATCGGAGCCAAACCTTGAACCGGATCTGGTCGCTGGCCACGTTTCTCCCGTGGATCGCCGTGGCCGCCCGACGCCTTCACGACATCAACCGAAGCGGATGGTGGCAGCTTCTTGTACTATTAGCTCCCATTGGATCGGTTGTCGTCCTCGTATGGTACTGCAGGGCGTCGACAATGGATGATTCCAGGGAAGCCGTGTTCGCGTGAGCAAGGTGTGAGAATGGTCCTCGCGGGTTGAGCGGGTCCGGGGCACCGGTCATCGTCGTTACGCGGACTGCGGGGTGCGCGGTCCGCTTCTGACGGCATCCCGAAGGGGACCGGAGCGGTTGGCAAAAGCCCGCCTCTGCCTCAGTACTTCATGTTCCGTAATTCAGGAAAATCATAGTAACGCAGCCGCTTGTCGTGGCAGCGATAGTCGTCCTTTTTCAAATACAGTATCATGTTGTGTTGCAAGCCCAGGCCGATATAGGACCAGTTCGGGTTGCTGCGTTCCGTCGTGCGCGTACAATAAGCATATATCTGCTTTTCCGGATTTAGCAGAACCACGCTCGAAATTTCGGCCTTTAGGAAGTTCCCCGGCTTAATGGTTCCCTGCAGCACATCGACGTGCTCGCGTCGAACGGCGCTGGAAGGCGGACGCTGGGAATCGGCAACCGATTGCGGCTCCGGCGTCTGGCAGCCGGCCAGCGCCAGCAGAGCAGCGCAGACAAGGAATTTGCTTTTCATTCAGTTGGATCTTTCTCTACGAAAATCGATGGACTGAGCTTTCCGGAGGGACGGCGCCCCCACGACGCTGGGGGCAAATCGCGCCGCCGCTCAACAAAGCCTGGAACGGCGACGCGACCCGAGCCCTCGTCCTGGGTCAGGTCTTCATCCCGGTCAGCTCGGGAAACGGGTAGTAGCGCAGCCGCTTGTCTTTGCAGCGATTATCATTCGCGGTCCCGCCTAGGATTTGGCTATCCGTGAAGGAGACGCCGAGATAGGCCCAGTCTCCCCAGCTGCGTTTGGGCACCACGCGCACACAGTAAGCATAGATCTTCTTCTCGGGATCGAGCAGCACAACGCTCGAAATCCGGGCCCAGACGACTTCTCCCGCTTCGTGTCTATAACTTCTCTTGAATATGAGGTTGACGAAGTTCTGCCGGACGTCGTTCGAGGGAGGCCGCTGGGAATCGGCAACGGATTGCGACACCGGGGCATTGCAGCCGGCGAGCGCCAGCAGGGCAGAGCAAGCAAGGACTTTTATTCTCATTCAGTTGGATCTCCAAGAATCGGAGCGTAATAAACGCTGCGCATTCCTACAAACACAGCGGGAACAATATTTGCAATACACGAAAATAAACTTATCGACCCTGCGCATGTGACTGCGTGACCGTGGATATGGCTGCGTCGCTGGACTTATACCGGAGGGGTCGAAACGGAGCCCTCGCTCCTATTCTCATCATCGGTGATCGCCACGCCGGCTTCCAGCGCCGCGAGGATAAAGGCCTGCCGCACGGTCTCGGCCGGCATGCGGCCCGCAAGCCAGGCGCGGCAGAAATCGATCGCCCTCTGCTGATGGACGCCGTCATGGATCGGCCAGTCGGAGACGAGTGCATAAAGCGCATCCTGCGGTGAGCGGAGAACCAGCCGTTCGCCGGCATCAAGATCGATCGAGATCGTTTTTTTCCAGAAGGCGGAATGGTCGCTAATGGCAGTAACACCTGCAGCTGAATGGACAGGAAATTAACTGCCGAAGGCCGATCTCGGTTCCAGTGCCGGCAGCACCGCTGTAGAAAGCGCGATGCACCGACATCGGAAGAATGCAAGGAGCAACGTTGCGGCGTGTCCTTCGAGGCCTCGCCTTATGAGCTACGCGCATTAGGATGAGGAGCGGTGGCGGATACCGCATCCGCGAACCGGCGGGCGTCGCCCGCCCTGCCTACGCATCCGCTTTTGAGCCTTTCAAAGCTGGCCTTGCAAACTTCTACTGCAAGTAGATAGTCTCTTGCCGGAGAAATCTTCTTGATATCAAGAACCACTCATTTGCGATCTCCAGCAAATGTGCGTGCCAGCGATGCTTTTCAATGAGAATTTTTGAATGAAGCCGGAAGAGTTGCGCAGATCCGAATATGCCTACAACAAAGGCAAATTGCTGCTCGTTATACTGATCATGTTTGCCATTGCGGCGGGAGCTGTCTTCCTCGGGTTCCTCCTGCCGAAAGACAAGGATCCTCATCTGGTCTGGTTCTTCCCGTTGCTGGGTGCCGGGTTCTTCGGTCTGCTCCCATTGTTGATGATGCCAAAGCTCTTCTCCAAGGGACCCGGACTGGTGGTATCGACGGCCGGCGTCCGGCTGCCGAATTTTCCCGACCAAATCGTGCGGTGGTCGGCCATCGTGAGCTTCGAGAGGTTCCAGAGCAAAGGTTCGGATTCCATCGTCATTCACCTTGATCCCGCCGCCGCCAAGACCTTGACCAGACGAGGGCTTGCAGCCCGGCTACCGGAATGGTTCGTCGGTTCGCGCCTCAGGGTCGGCGTCCTTCTGCATTTTCTGCAGGGCCGTCCGGACTCGGTATTCAACGAGTTCGCGGAAGTGGCAACCGAAGCGTTTGAAGCTGAATGGCACACCTTGCAGGAAGCCGGTTCGATTGCCGAACAGGACGTCGACGAGGTGCCGGGACCGGCTTTCGACGGCGCCCGTTATCCCGTCCTCACCTACGCTCTTCTTGCGGTTCTGATCGCTGTCTATGCCTGCGAGCTCGCCTTTGGCGTCGAAGCATCTCGGGCAGGCTCTCCCAACATTCGCACATTGCTAGTGCTCGGTGGCACATTTCGGCGGAGCATTACCGAGAACGCCGAGTGGTGGCGGCTGTTTACCGCGCCGTTCATGCACGGGGGCATCATCCATCTCACATCCAATTGCTGCTGCTTGTGGATAGCGGGAGTGCTGTTCGAACGGCTGATCGGCTGGCGCTGGTTTGCGGCGATCTTCTTCGCCAGCGCCCTTGGCGGCTCCCTCACATCGGTCTGGATCAACGACGTCCACGCGGTCGGTGTCGGCGCCTCCGGTGGCATTGTCGGGCTTTTCGCGGCCGTCATCGCCGGCAGCATCCGTTTTCGGTCGACGCCAATCGCATCCCCCCTGCAAATGGGCTCCATTCAAATTCTGGTCCCCTCGCTGCTGCCCTTCCTCTCGGCCGCAAAAGACGGCCAGACCATCGACTATGCCGGACATTTCGGCGGTGCGTTGACCGGCGCGGCTCTCTCGCTCCTGCTGTTAGCCCTCTGGCCACGCGAGCGTCCGACGCCCCGCTTCGGCGCTGCCGCGATCGTTTTCAGTGCTGCATTCGTCGTCATCGCGGCGAGTTCGCTTTGGCCCATCAGCAATGCACGCCAGTCCTATCTCAACGACCCGATGACGAACTATTTCGGCGGAAGGTACCAGCAGGCCGCGACGGGATTTGCTCTCATCGCAAGTCAGGATCCACGCACCGCCCCCTATTATCGCCTCTGGCGTTTCATCGCTGAAACCCGAGGCGGTGATCCGAATGCGCTCGCTGATCTCAGGACCGCAGCCGGCGCGATCGATCAAGCAGCCTGGCCCCATCCCATCTACCGTCTTTTCCTCCGCGAAGTGACGCCGGGGGAGCTGACGGCGAAGGCGGCCGACAGCAACCAGATCTGCGAGTCGATCTTCTATATTGGCGAATGGTATCTGCTTGCCGGAGCCAAAGATGAGGCGCGCAGCAGGTTCCAGGCCGCTTTGGCGTCCTGCCCGAAAACATTTATCGAATATCATGGAGCAGATGGCGAATTGGCTAAGCTCGACGCGAAATAACTATCAATGGGCCTCGGAACGCGAGGGCGGACATACCTGAAGCCAACAATCTTTGCATTGAGCATTCGGCGTCTAGCGTCAGGTGTTTATAGCAGTAGACACTTCAAGCTTTTTACAGTGGAAGGCTTTCATGCCCAAGGGATTACTTTTAATTTGCGGCTTTGCTTTTGCCCTGACGGCGCTGTCAAGCGGCTCAACTCGCGGACAAATGCTGGACGGTTTGCACGATTTCAAATTGGGTAGCTCGTTTGCCGATGCCCAGCGGAATGCGAGTGAAAAAGGTTGGAGATTGAAGGAGCTTTCTCCCAACCTTCCTGGCAATTGGGTCGTGGAAGGGTCGAATCTCAGTCTTTTCATATGCAACGACAAAGTCGGCTCTATCCAACAGCATCGCGATGGCGGACTTCATGACTTCGCATTGATCGTGCAAACCTTTCGAATAAAATATGGCGAGCCGGCAACGACCATTTTGACATTCCCGGTTGGGCCGACATGGATATCGAATATCGACGCGAGATTCGCTTCGCCCTCGGGAGAAACCGTCAACGTGAAGCTCAGTGAGGCCGCCGGAAAATTCGGCATTGATTTCAATTTTTACAATGAGAACACGAATTGCACGACGGAAACCAAGCCTTGAGGGCGCAACGACTGTTATTGGTGCAAAGCTGCGGTGGTCTTACCCAGGCCCTGAGCTAAGCCACTCCAAACTATTCCATCCTTCGAACACACAGTTCGTTTCCCTTCTGTACTCTTCCCCTCTTCCCTTTCGCGCTGACTCTCTCCATATTCCCGCCATGGCCAAATCTCCGAAGAAATCCCCCGCCCCGAATGGCTTCGAGGAAGCCCCGCAGTCGTCCTTCGAGGGCGCTCCCCTGTCCGGATCCGTTGCCGATTGGGTGAAGCAGCTGGAGGCCGATGCCGAAGCGTCGGGCGTCGAGACCCAGCGCCAGATCGCCTCAAAGGCCGGCAAGCACCGCAAGAAGGTCGAAATCGCCGCTTCGAAATCGGCGCGTGGTACTTCGATGGGCGGCTCGACCGACCCGAAGACGCGCGCGGCCGCAGGCCTCAACCCCGTCGCCGGCATGAATACGACGCTGGAGGAAGCCTCGTCGCTGCAGGCCGGCACCGCCGTCACCGCCACCGTCGAAGCGCTGTCGGCGCTGATCGAGAGCGGCAACCCGCTGCACAAGAACGGCAAGATCTGGACGCCGCACCGCCCGGCCCGGCCGGACAAGTCCGAAGGCGGTATCCGCATCTTGATGAAGTCGGACTACGAACCGGCCGGCGACCAGCCCACAGCCATCCGCGATCTCGTCGAGGGGCTGGAGAATGGCGACCGCAGCCAGGTGCTGCTCGGCGTCACCGGCTCCGGTAAGACTTTTACTATGGCCAAGGTCATCGAGGCGACGCAGCGCCCGGCCGTCATCCTGGCGCCCAACAAGACGCTGGCCGCCCAGCTCTATTCCGAATTCAAGAACTTCTTCCCCGACAATGCGGTGGAATATTTCGTTTCCTACTATGATTATTACCAGCCGGAAGCCTATGTGCCGCGCTCCGACACCTATATCGAGAAGGAAAGCTCGATCAACGAGCAGATCGACCGCATGCGCCACTCGGCGACGCGCTCGCTGCTCGAACGCGACGACTGCATCATCGTCGCCTCTGTCTCCTGCATTTACGGTATCGGCTCGGTCGAGACCTATACGGCGATGACCTTCCAGATGTCGGTCGGCGACCGGCTCGACCAGCGCCAGCTGCTGGCCGACCTCGTCGCCCAGCAATATAAGCGCCGCGACATGGATTTCACCCGCGGCTCGTTTCGCGTGCGCGGCGACACGATCGAGCTCTTCCCCGCCCACTTGGAGGATGCCGCCTGGCGCATCTCGATGTTTGGTGACGAGATCGACGCCATCACCGAGTTCGATCCGCTGACCGGCCAGAAGGTCGGCGATCTGAAATCCGTGAAGATCTACGCCAATTCGCACTATGTCACGCCGCGCCCGACGCTGAACGGCGCCATCAAGTCGATCAAGGAGGAGCTCAGGCTTCGCCTCGCCGAGCTGGAGAAGGCCGGCCGCCTGCTGGAGGCCCAGCGCCTGGAGCAGCGCACCCGCTACGATATCGAAATGCTGGAAGCCACCGGCTCCTGCCAGGGCATCGAGAACTATTCGCGTTATCTCACCGGCCGCGACCCCGGCGATCCGCCGCCAACACTGTTCGAATATATCCCCGACAACGCCCTCGTCTTCATCGACGAAAGCCATGTCACCGTGCCGCAGATCGGCGGCATGTACCGGGGCGACTTCCGGCGCAAGGCGACGCTGGCCGAATACGGCTTCCGCCTGCCCTCCTGCATGGACAACCGGCCGCTGCGCTTCGAGGAATGGGACGCCATGCGCCCCGACACCATTGCCGTTTCGGCCACCCCCGGCGGCTGGGAGATGGAACAATCAGGCGGCGTCTTCGCCGAACAGGTGATCCGGCCCACAGGCCTGATCGACCCGCCGGTCGAGGTCCGCTCGGCCCGCAGCCAGGTCGACGACGTGCTCGGCGAGATCCGCGAAACCGCCGCCAAAGGCTACCGCACCCTCTGCACCGTGCTGACCAAGCGCATGGCCGAGGACCTGACCGAATATCTGCATGAGCAGGGCGTGCGCGTCCGCTACATGCACTCCGACATCGACACGCTTGAGCGTATCGAGATCCTCCGCGATCTGCGCCTCGGCGCTTTCGACGTGCTCGTCGGCATCAACCTGCTGCGCGAGGGCCTCGACATTCCCGAATGCGGCTTCGTCGCCATCCTCGACGCCGACAAGGAAGGCTTCCTGCGCTCCGAGACCTCGCTGATCCAGACGATCGGCCGCGCCGCGCGTAACGTCGACGGCAAAGTCATTCTCTATGCCGACCAGGTCACCGGCTCGATGAAGCGGGCGATGGAGGAAACCAGCCGCCGCCGCGAAAAGCAGATGATCTATAACCAGGAGCACGGCATCACCCCGGAATCGGTGAAAGCCAGGATCTCCGACATCCTCGACAGCGTCTACGAACGCGACCACGTCCGCGCCGATATCTCCGGCGTCTCGGGCAAGGGCTTCGCCGATGGCGGCAACCTCGTCGGCAACAACCTCCAGACCCATCTCAACGCGCTCGAAAAGAGCATGCGTGACGCCGCCGCCGACCTCGACTTCGAAAAAGCCGCCCGCCTGCGCGACGAAATCAAACGCCTCAAGGCGGCGGAACTGGCGGTCATGGACGACCCGATGGCGCGCGAAGAGGCCAAGTCGATGGAAGGCATCAAGCGGAATGCCAAGGCGACCCGCGAGTCTCTTCTCCCCGCCGGGGGTCCGGAGGACGGGTCGAGACAAGCGGCTCGACCCCGGTCGGTGCCCGGCAGGGCGGATGAGGGGGCCACACCCTCCTACTTCTCCCGCCCCTCTCTCGACGACATGGGCCCAGGCACCGACACCCCCCTCTTCCGCAAACCCGCCCTCGACGACATGGGCCGCGACATCGCCGAACCGACAAAGAAGAGCCTGTTCCGCAAAAACGACCTCGACGAAATGACCGTCGGCCGAACGGAAAAACCGGTCATTGGGCATGTGCCGGAAAAGCCCGATGCCGCCAAGGGCACGAAGCGGTTTTCACCACTGCTGGAAGGCCAGCCGGAGCGCGACGATGGCGTGCGGCCCGTGGTACGCGCCCGGGTGGGAGCCGGGAGCTATGAAGAGCCGGGAGAGCAGAAGCGCAAGAGTCGGACGAAGGGAAAGACTGGGCGACCGGGGCGGTGAGGCGACCGGCACGCCGAGTGAGGGAGCCCACTCTGCAAAATTACCAATGCCGCGGCGAATATACCTCCCTACTCACCCGCATCCGACCCTCCCCGTCCCCGCCACCAGCGCAAAATAAATCCGCTCCACCCGACAGGCTGCACTCCTGGCGCTCGCCTCGAATCCCGCCGCCGGCCAGCCCCGCCGGGGGCTGCCGTCCGCCGCGATCAGCCAGTACCAGCGTTCGTCGGAGCCGGTGAGATCGATCTTGAAGATCCGCCCCATGCAGGCATCGCCGTAGAAGCCGATGAAATCGTCGCCGGGCTTTTCCTTCCAGGAGTGGCGCCACCTCCCCCGCGGCGTCTCGCCGCTGATGACCATCTCCCAGCTCTTCCAGCCGTTATAATCCGATTGCGCCGTCAGCGACCCATCATAGGGTTTCGCCTCGATCTGCAGGCAGCCTTCCAGAAACTCTGCGACCGAGTTGCAAACGGTGCTCCATGCCTCGTCGCTGTGCCAGGTCAGCTTGTAGGCGAACTCATCGGAGACATTCTTCAAGGCTGCAGCGACGGTGGAGGCGACGCCTTCCCGACTCGCCGGCTCGCCGCGCAGCCTGATACGGAGATAGGTGCAGAGAAAATCTGCCGTATCCCGCGCGATCGGTTCGATGACATGGAGGTTTCGGCGCTTGCCGACCTCATAGCCGCCGAAATCCCGGATGCGGTGCTGAGGCTGCTTGCGAAGGGCATTATTGAGGAACGATCTGAGAAGCGTTCCGATATCGTCTTGCATGCGTTTCCTCTCCTCGTGAGGATGTCTCTGCCGCATGGTTTCGTGAATGGCTCCGCCCGAGCCGGTAAAATCAGAGCAATTCCGGGCGCAAAAACGCCGCACGCTTTTGCCGGGATTGTTTTAGATCAGCGTCGGTTCCGGATCGTCCTCGACCTCTTCGATGATCTCCGGCCTGTCGTTCTTCGGAGAGCCGACATCCCGGCCGATCTTCCACATCGTCATCAGTTCCGCCGGGAAGGGTTTCAAGAGATCATTCGGGTCCGGCTCAGGGGACAGCCATCTCTCGTAATCCTCGCGATGCAGGATGACGGGCATGCGGTCGTGAATCTCCGCCATCATCTCGTTCGGCTCGCAGGTGACAACGGCAAAGTTGCGGATGGACACGCCCTTCTCATCCGTCCACGTCTCCCAGATGCCGGCGAGCGCAAAAGGCGAGCCGTCCGTCATGGCGATGGCATAGGGCTGCTTGTTCTTGCCGGTCCCGTGAATGTCCTTCCATTCGAAGAAGCCATTGATCGGAACGAGGCAGCGACGCGACCGGTAGGCAGAGCGGAACATGCCGTTGGAGCTGATCCCCTCGCAGCGGACGTTGACCGGCGGCGGCCTGCCGCCGGGTTTCGCCCAGGAAGGCATCAGCCCCCAGCGCGCGGTCACGAATATGGGGCCCGACGTATCGGGTTCGCGCACGATATCCCTGATGATTATAGGATAATCTTGCGACGGCGCCCCGTTCCAGCGGGGAAAGCGATTTCCCAGCCCGTCGATATCCCCGCCCTTCACTGCAAAGGCGAAATTGCCGATCAATTCCTCAAGCGAAGTTTTTACGAAGATGCGTCCGCACATTGTGCTTCCTGTCGATGGAATATTAGATGTTCCGATTATGTTCTCGGCGGGGACGTCGTCAACGAAGCGTCAGTTGTGGCCGTTCAGGAATGCCCCTTCGCGGCCATGAGGACACAGAAATGAAGGATGAGAAGTGGGCGCCCTGACCTTGAGGTTGAGAGGAGGCCTGCCCCAGCAATCGGTCTATTGCGAAGCAAGCGGAATTGGCGGAAAAAACACGTCCGGCAAGCGGCGCGACAAACGAATCGGAAACCATCCATGCCCGAACTCCGCATCGACCCCTTCCCTTCGTCCGCCGAACTCAACGCCCTCTGGTCAGCCGCCTGGAGCACGCCCGACGCACCGGATTTCTCCCGCATTCTGTCCCGCAGCCTCGCCCATATCGGCGCCTATCACGACGACACACTCGTCGGCTTCGTCAACGTCGCCTGGGATGGCGGCATTCATGCCTTCATTCTCGACACCTCAGTTCATCCCGACATGCGCCGGCAGGGGATTGCGACGAGACTGGTCAAGGAAGCGACGAGAGTTGCGCGGGAGCGCGGCGCTGAGTGGCTGCATGTCGATTTCGAACCGCACCTGACCGGCTTCTACCGCGCCTGCGGATTTACCCCCACCGAAGCGGGCCTCATCAAGCTCGCATGAGAGGTCTCAACAGGCCGCCCTCAAACGGCAGGCGCCAACTCCGTCATCAGGCGGAATCGGCGCCGATGGTCAGGCGCTAACGCGCAATGCCAAAGCGCGCCAAGCGAATACAGTTTTTCACGCTTATACCGCGAGCTTATATCCGCTGATGATGGGTATAAATTAAAAGACTAAAATACGAATTTTGGTTTGCAAATTCAAAGTCATTCGTCAGTATTTCAGCCTTATTTTTTCGTTAAAAGACCAAGAAAAAATCACAATTTTTCATTGAAAACTTCATTAATGGTTGGCATAGATCCCCGTGGGGTTGTCGTCGGCCGAGCCGATAAGCAGTTCTTTCGGGGATTTCTCATTTTTCAGAGTAAAACGCATCTTTTGGGGAAGATTAAAATATGGCCTTGAATATTCTGGATACAAACGGCGCCACAATTACCAACACCGGCGCCGAGTTCGAAGCCTACGATGTTATTCGCCAATCCGCCGCCAACCCTTCCTCGCCTGTCGCTCTGGTCGTCTCGGATTCCGGCGTGGCGGATCTGGCCGACGAGTTGGGCTCGGTCTCCGCAAACGTGAGAGGTTCAAGCGCAGACAATGCGATCACGACGGGCGCAGGCAACGACAGCATCATAGCCGGCGACGGCGCAGACACGCTGAACGGCGGCGCCGGAAACGATCAGCTATATGGCGGGGCTGACAATGACACGCTGAACGGCGGCGATGGTAATGACCTGCTCTCAGGTGACGCCGGAAATGACGTCATCAGAGGCGGCATGGGCAACGACACGATCTCCGATGGTGATATTGGCGGCTTTGGCCCGGAACTTTTCGACATCGACGCAGGCGACGGCGACGATGCCATCGCCGTGCGTGTATTCACGTCGCAGTTTTCCGGAACAATCGATGGCGGCGCGGGGATCGATAGTCTGCAAGCCCCTGAGCTAAGAGGCCTGACGATCAAGAACATCGAAATCCTTGAAACGGCGGGATATTTGGTTTCCGGTTCGAGCGCGCAGTTCGAAAGCTTCGATAAGATCGCCTACGCGAACAATCCCGCCAACAATTATAGCGCCTCATTGGCATTAACAGACAGCGCCCACGTCGATCTTTCCGACGAACTGGGAGATCGCGGGGCTTTCATTACCGGCTATGTCTCCGGCGTTGACGTCAAGACCGGCGGCGGCAGTGACGAGTTTACGGGCACCGACGGCAACGACATTTTCGACGGCAGTGGCGGCAACGATGCCATCAACGGCAAGGCGGGCGATGACAAATTCACCGGCGGGGGTGGCAATGATGCCATCAATGGCGGCGCCGGCATCGACACGGCTGTCTTCGCAGGCAATTTTACCAACTATTCCATGGCATTGAGCAATGGCGATCACATCCTGACGAGCGCCGTGGAAGGGACGGACACGCTGCATGACATAGAATTCGCGCGCTTTGCTGATGGTATCTACAATTTCACCACGGAAAAATTCACACTCGACGGCAGCAACGCCGCGCCGACCAACGTCCAGCTCTCGAAAACCTCTCTCTCCGAGGACACGCCGATCTGGACCACGGTAGGCCTGCTCAGCGCCAAGGACGCTGACGGCGACGTCCTCACCTACAAGCTGCTCGACGGCGCCGGCGATCACTTCCGGATCAACGGCAACCGCATCGTCACCTCCAAGACCTTCGACTACGAGACGGCGAAGTCGCACACGATCAAAGTCGCCGTCTCCGACGGCAAGGTCACGGTCGAGAAGGACATCACGATAAACGTTCTCGACGTCAACGAAGCGCCGGTCAACCAAGCGCCGATCAAGCTCTCCTTCTCGCGCAGCTCGATCTCCGAGAATGTCGCGATCGGCACCTCGGTCGGCCTTCTCTCCGCTGTCGATCCGGAAGGCGGGGCGGTGAAGTGGCGGCTGACCGACGACGCGGACGGCATCTTCAAGCTCGTCGGCAACAAGATTCAGACCAAGGCCGCGATCGACTTCGAAAGCAACCACAGCCTGACCTTCACCGCCGAAGCCTATGACGCGGCTGGAAATGCCACCAGCCACGATTTCACGATCGCCGTGAAGGACGTCTTCGAACCGTCGAGCCTTCTACATGACGCTTTGATCTAGCCACGAGACTGTCGTTCGGGATGTGGGCACGCGTCCCGACGGCGACAGCATGCGTCGAGCGCCGGCCATTGCCAGCGGCTAAGCTTCTAACCGGCAGCTGAACATCTCCAAATGAGGCGATCATAGCCTCCCGCCGAAGCCCCTCCACCCGGATGGTAGAAGAGACCAACTCCTGCAGGATGCAACCGATATTTCGGAAAGTTTAAACATGGCCCTGAATATTCTGAACACGAACGGCAAGCTGATCACCAAGACCGGTGCGGAGTTCGAAGCATACGATGTCATCCGCTATTCCGCCGCTAGCCCCCACGCTGCAGTTACTCTGCAGGTGTCGGGTTCCGGCGTAGCCGACCTGAGCGACGAGTTGGGATCGATTTCCGCGGAGGTAACGGGTTCGAACAGTGACAATGCAATCACAACGGGGGCTGGCAACGACATCATCAATGGCTATTCCGGGAATGACCAGTTGAACGGCGGCGCAGGTAACGACCTGATCGGCGGAGGCGCCGGAAATGATGTTATCAAAGGTGGTGCAGGTGACGACAGGATCGTGGATAGTGATGGTGGTATTGCCACCGACTTAGTATTCGATATCGATGCGGGCGACGGCAATGACACCGTGGCTGTGTGGAATGATTTCTACGGTTTCGCGAATTCCGGGACAGTCGACGGCGGAGCCGGCATTGACAAACTGCAAGCCTCCGATCTTACCGGCATAACGATCCAGAACTTCGAAATCCTTGAATCGCAACGAGACATCATCGCTACGGCGGCTCAGTTCGAGAGCTTCGACAAGATCACCTACTCGGACAGTCCGGGCGGCGAAAACATCGCCGTCACCCTGAAATTGGCGGACGGCGCCCATGCCGATCTTTCGGACGAGTTGGGAAGCCGCACGGCCTACATCAGCGGCATCGGTTCCAGTATCGACGTCAAGACCGCCGGCGGTGACGACGTGTTGATAGGAACTGACGGCAACGATATTTTGGACAGTGGCGCCGGTAATGATGGGATCAATGCCGCTGCGGGCAACGACATCATCAAAAGCGGCGCAGGCAATGACACCATCATCGATGGCGAGTCTTACGGCTACGGCGAAGTCTTCGATATAGACGCCGGCAGCGGCAACGATATCGTGACCCTGACCGTATATGGATCCGGCATCGCGGTCTCGGGAACGATTGACGGCGGCGCCGACACCGATACCCTGAATGCCGGCAGTCTTGTCGGTCTCACCGTGAAGAACTTCGAAATCCTGGAAACGTTCGAAGGCAACCTTCTTAGCGGAGGCGTGCTTGGTTCGGCCGCGCAGTTCGAAAATTTCGAACAAATCATCCTCTCCCGCGGATCGGTTTTCGATGACATGATTATCTCCCTGAGATTGGCGGACAGCGCCCATGCCGATCTATCTGACGAGTTGGCAAACCGCTCGGCCTCTATCAGCGGTACCGCCTTCGGCATCGACGTCAAGACCGGCGGCGGCGACGACCTCTTCACGGGGACCGCTGGCAACGACATTTTCGACGGTAACGCCGGCACCGACACGGCAATCTTCTACGGCAATTTCGCCAATTATTCCTTCGCGATGGACAATGGTGCCCACATCCTGACGAGTGAGCAGGAGGGTATGGATACGCTGCGTGACATCGAATTCGCCCGTTTTGCCGATGGCGTCTACGATTTCGCCACGGAAACCTTGACACGCAACAACACCGCGCCGACCAATATCCAGCTGTCGAAAACCGCTGTGTCCGAAGACACACCGATCTGGACTACGGTTGGATTGCTCAGCGCCCACGACGCCGATGGCGACACGCTCACCTACACACTGCTCGACGGGGCGGGCGATCACTTCCGGCTGAAAGGCAACCGCATCGTCACTTCGAAGGCGTTCGACTACGAGACCTATCCGTGGCAGACGATAGTGGTTGCGGTTTCTGACGGTAAGGTCACCGTGGAGCAACACATCACGATCAACGTCCTCGACGTCAACGAAGCCCCTCTCAACCAAGCGCCGATCAAGCTCTCCTTCTCGCGCAGCTCCATCTCCGAAAACGTCGCGATCGGCACATCGGTCGGCCTTCTCTCCGCCGTCGATCCGGAAGGCGGCACGGTGAAGTGGCGGCTGACAGATGATGCGGACGGCATCTTCAAGCTCGTCGGCAACAAGATCCAGACGAAGGCTGCGATCGACTTCGAAAGCAACCATAGCCTGACCTTTACCGCCGAAGCCTACGACGCGGCTGGAAATGCCACCAGCCACGATTTCACGATAACCGTAAAGGACGTCTTCGAACCGTCGTTTGCGAGCCTGTCGCATGAAGCGTTGATTTAATCGCGATATGATCGCCGGTGGACGCAAGATGCGTCACCGGCGATCTCGACAAAAAAGCCGGACTCCCCGCCTAGCTGCCCAAGCGGCCGAACTTTCCTGGTGCCCGCGACATTCGTAAACCGCGAGGGCGGCAACCGCTTCCGAACATCCCATTTCCAAAATGCAGCTCCACCTCGACACCCGTTTCGGTTATGATTTCTCGTCATCCGAGGAGAGCCCGCATGCGTCTGCCCACATTCATCCTGGCCTTTGCCGTGTCGGCGCTCGCAGCCTTGCCCGCATCGGCCGAGACGTACAAGACACCGAAGGCGCTGCTCAAGGCGCTCTACAGTTACAACACCGACAACAGCGACGCCGAGGCGCCCTCGCCTTATTCGATCTTCTTCTCCGACCATCTGAACCAGCTCCTGCAGGCCGACCTCGACAATACGCCCGAAGGCGATGTCGGCGCGATCGACTTCGATCCCGTCATATCAGGCCAGGACGGCACGGCGAGCGATGTCAGGATCGGCCAGCCGATCCTGCTGGATGACAAGGCCGAGGTGGAGGTGCAGTTCGAAAACGGCGAAGAGGTGACGCTCTTCTACACGCTGGTGCGCCAGCATGGTGGCTGGAAGGTCGACGATATCGCCAATCAGAAAGGGGATAATCCGTGGAGCCTGAGCGCGTTGCTGGGTGATGCGCAGTAGGCGATTGTCAATGGCCCCAAGATCAGCCCTCATGGTGAGGAGGCTCGAAGGGCCGTCTCGAACCACGAGGGCGGGCGTGGAAACCTCTGATGCACAGCATCCAGAATCGAGGTGATGGCGCCAGTGGCCGCCCCCGTCTTTCGAGGCTTCAGCCTTTGGCTTCCGCACCTCAAGATGAGGGCGGAGCGAGGGCGGCGCCAGGGGCACTGGACCTCCCAGGGCTGCCCCCACCACCGACGCCAGCCCCCCGGCCATCCACCCTCGTGGTTCGAGACGAACCTGCGGACCTCCTCACCATGAGGGCTGATTGGTGTACCGAAGCAGCAAGCGCCGCCCGACGACAAAATCCATGCCCGGCTATCGAATCTACCGGCTCATCCCGTTTCGGCACGGAATCCCGCTATGGCACAGCTGTGCAAGGAACCGCTAACTTTTCGTCAAGTATCTGAATCTTCGACATTTCCCGACTTCGATGCGGGCATGCCAAAATAATCCCGCTTGCTTTTTGCCCGAAAAGCTGGCACCAATTCACCTACTCGGGCATTTGCATGCCGGTGACTGGACTGATGTGGTAATCCCTTCCGTTTGGAAGGCGGCGCGGGACTACCCGCCTACGTAGACGTTCTTTCCCCGTACGTGACTTCTCCGACTGACCCTTCGTCCCAATCGATCGGGGCGAAAGCTAAAGCCGTCCGCTTCCTCTCGGGGGCGCGGATACTACACAGACTAAGGGAAAAGGACGATCCCAATGGCCACCAAGGGCACCGTAAAATTCTTCAACCAGGACAAGGGTTTTGGTTTCATCACGCCGGACGGCGGCGCAAAGGACGTTTTCGTCCATATCTCTGCGCTGCAGGCTTCTGGCATCCAGTCGCTGCGCGAAGGCCAGCAGGTTACCTTCGACACCGAGCCGGACCGCATGGGCAAAGGCCCGAAGGCCGTCAACATCTCGGCTTCGTAAGTCAGACTTTCCGCTTTGGCGGCATGAACGGCGCTCCGCAAGGGGCGCCGTTTCTGTTTTGCGGCGAGAACGTCATTTGTCGATCGCACCGCCGGATGTTATACGCACGCTTGCTGATTGAGCCCGCCGCATGGCGGTGCCCGGGAACAACGAATAATGCGACGTCGATGACGCAGAAGAGCCCGATTTTCGCCGTCGCGCCGATGATCGACTGGACGGATCGGCACATTTTAGCGAGTTAAATCAAACAGGCTGCGTGACTGCATAACACTTTCGCAGCGCTGTTTGTTAGCTGAGAGCAGCGAATGGCGGCTGCCACACCCTATAAAAAAGGGCCGAGCGCCCGACGCGTTTACCAAGAAGTTGTGAGCTTGTTCTAGCCGGGCTTTCCAGAATCACTGCAGAGGCACATGAAGTCAGGGGTAGCAGCGGTTGGCGGGCGACTAGCCTTCTTTAGAGCTCAGGTCTTTGTGGAGGACGAATGGCTGGGAAATTCGAGGTAAAGAATGACCAAGGCGCCGGCGCCACGTTTGAACCGGGGTGGGCGCTGCAAATCAAATCGTCGTACAGCAATGGCTTCAATACGGCGGTTTGCGACCTATGAAATTTGGCCTCATCCTCGTCATGTTTGCGCTATCCAGCTGTTCCACTACGACGGGTGATTTGGAACGGTCAGGCTCGACTAGGCAAGCCGTATTTCAGTATTCGGAGAATTATCAAGAGATTTACCGGCGCATTGTCGGCCCAGCGAAAAACTGCCTCGAAGGACACCTCACCTTTTCGCTCAATGCATCGGTTAACATCGATGCACAGCTTTATTCTGAGCTAGGTTTTGGCGAGATTACGTCCTCTCTACTTAACGTTGGCATAAGGAATTACTACTGGAAAGCTAAGGTGGAACGAAACGGAGACGGGACAAAGCTAACCGTCTATGCTGGGAACACAATACGCAATCAGCATCTCATCGATATTGTGAAGAATTGGGCCGATAATAACGCAAGTTGCCCCTTGTCATAAAGGTCGAGCAGGTTCAGTTGAAGGTATTCAGTCTTCGACAACGGGAGCCTCGTCGACCGCAGTCGCAGCGTTATCCTTGCGATCTGGCCTGTGCTCGACCCAGTTGACGAAGCCTTTCTCGCGTGATGAGGCCAGGCAGCGGCGCACCGAGCGCTCGTCGATCTCGGAGGCGTCGGCCAACTCCTGCTTGGGATAGCAGCCGAAGGCGAGATTATGGCAGTCCGAGAGGTGCCAGAGCACCGTCGCCTCAGCGCAGTTGATGCCGCGCTGCTTGCTGGCCCAATTGGTGGCGTCATGGCTCATGCGACACCGCCTGCAACTGCACCTTGTGCCGACCGGATTTTACTGCATAAATTTCCCAAAACCTCGCGGAGCCGGTCATGGATCAAGCCACTTATCAGTCCCTTCAGTCTCCGTTCAAAGGTGGGGAGAAGAGAAAGCTTGTCACGCCTGAAGCCAGAGAACTGGCGTGGCGCTTCCAGCTCAACCAGTGGCTGTTCATCGTCAATCAGGAGATTCAGCTTGCGCGCGAGCATATCGGCGACACCAACCGCGTCGTTGGTGTGTTGATCGATATTAGCTCCCGGCTCGAAGCCGCGTCCAATGCGATCGACCCCATGATCGCAGAGGCCGTCAATAATATGAAGGAACTGGCAGACGACCTTGAAGCATTCGACGAAGCGCTCGCCGTCGGCGCGTCCGCACAAGAGGGAAAGGGCGCCGTCCGCTTTTTTTACCAGTTGGCTGGACAGCTGCTGGCCGAACTTCGCTTCGTCCTTCCATTCCACTTGCAACCATATGATCGCCAAATCGACTACGGGGAGCCGGCCATAGCTGCCGAGTTTCAAAGCTACATCCGGTGGCAGGAACACGAGATCGATTCCATCGTGGAAGAGGAGACGAGCAGGAAAAGATCCGCCGATTTGCAAAGGATCGAGCGACGCATGATACTGGTCCAGCAAGACGCTGGAAAAGCATCGTCGGATCTTGCGACGGTCAGAGAAGAGGTCAGCCGGCTCCAGACCGAGCAGCAGGTGCTCCGCCAGGAGGCGCTGTTGACGCAACATGGTTTCGCTAGCGTGAAAGAGCGTATCGAGTTGGCCGAATTCGAGATGCGCGAGCAGCTCGGCCTGCGGGAGACGCGACGCCTCTGGGGGCGTCGCGCCGTAAGGGCGGGCATCGGATACTATAGTTCGCTCTTCCTGCTCCTCGCCGTCCTGACCGGCGCTCCCGTGGCGGCCTATCTCTACCGCGAAGAAGTCCTCTCTCTTCTCTCCGAGATCGAACGAAATGTCATCAACGTTCAGAGCGTTCCGCAGGGGGGTGTCGCCGCCACGCTGATCGCCTTCGGTCGGCTGCTGTTGATCGGAGTGCCGATCGGCTTCGTCGTCTGGGCTATTAAACTGATCGTTCGCTATAACAACCGCTCGCTGCTTCTGATGGACGACGCTTCTCAGCGGATCACGATGCTCAACACCTACCTCTTCCTGATCAAGCAGGGAGCCGCGACGCTGCAGGATCGCGGCGCCCTGCTGGAGGCGATGTTCCGTCGAGCTCCCGGCCACGGGCCGGAGACGATCGACCCGCCGAGCATGACCGACATCATGAAATATGGACAAGATCTTCCCAAGGTTGGCGGATGACGTGAGCGCATAGGTGGCCGCGCGTCGGGAAAAACCGCCCGCCTTGCGGCCATGGGCAAGCGCCTGGTGATCGTCGGACGATGGTCCCGGTGCGCACGCATGCCGCATTGCGCGCTAAGTTGCTCATAGTCTGCCCCTCGTATTTCAGTCAGTTCGAATCTGACGACGACAGAGACGCCGCCGTCAGGAATTGCCGGAAACGCTCCTCGACGCGCCGCTGCGCCTCGGCTTCGGTTCCGCTTGTGCCTTCGGCCTTCGTCCCGCTCGCCGTCAGCCAGATCCGCCAGCGCCACAGCCTGCCGCCCGCCTTAGGCGGATAGACCGAGCCAACGTCGACGGCGCCGCATTTGGCGAGCCGCCGATAGATATCGTCGCGCCAAGCCAGGGGACTGGTGTTCATTCCGCTGCCTCGACGAATTCGTAGCGCCCGTTGCACTCCGCCAGCAGGCGGATCATCTTCTTCGGCACGCTATTGCCGACGAGGTGGCCGAGCTCGGTCTTGTTCGGCTTGCGTTTCACGTGCTTGCCCTGCTCGTTGATGAACTCGATCACGTGGTCGAAGCTCCCTGGATCGAAGCCGTGAGCGGCCGCGCCTTCCAGTGGGTCGAGCATCCGCATGCAGCCGTCGGTGATCACCATGGTCTGGCCGTTTACCTCAACGGTCACCAAACCGTGGCGCTCAGTGACCGTGTGCAGAGGGTCGCGCGCGTCGTGGCTGTTATCGCCGGAGCCGTAATAGGTCTGCAGGAACGGCAGGATCAGCATTTTATGCCCGCCGCCGCAGGTCTGCGTCGGCAAGGGATAGCAGATATCCTGCCCATGCTTGTCATTGCCCCGCAGCCTCGTCAAAGCCGCCGCAACCACGCCTTGCTGGGACCGGCCGCGATCGCCGCCGGTGGTCAGCGTCGGCACGGGCGAAAAGGAATTCCACCAGCTGCATCGCTGAACTATTTGGGCAGCCATTTCCGGCCGGCATATTTGTCACCGGTCTGCCTAATATGGGCGCGGCGATCGGATGTTTCTTGAGGGCATCAGGCACTGCGCCTTCGTCTTTAATGACGTGGCAATGTATTCGTCGATCACATCTGCAAGTATGGGTCCTTGGCCTTCAGCTTCTCCAGCGCGCCCGGTTCGGCAAGCTCGGTCTCCCGCTTTTTGAGCCACGGTTTCGCGGCCGGCTTGCGATCGAACGTCTGGGCCTCGCTGTGCACGACCTCGCCCTTTTGCTTTAGCCGGATCTGTGCGGTATATGACTTAGAGCCATTCCTGCGGGTTCGCTCTGATATGGTTCCCATGAGTGCTACACGACCTCCGCCAAATGCTACATCGTAGCACTAGCATTTCAAAAAACGGTCGTAAAAGCGGTAAGACAAGAGAAAACGAGACAAGTGCACACAGTCGAAAATCCGGGAAACCAAGGGAAACCGAGCTATTTCAAGGCCCCGGTGTTCGCCATTGCGCCTATGATCGACTGGACGGATCGGCACTGCCGCTATTTTCACCGCCAGATCAGCCGGCAGGCGCTGCTCTATACCGAGATGGTGGTGGCCGATGCGATCATTCACGGCCCGCGCGAGCGGCTACTCGGCCATGACGCCGCGGAACATCCGCTGGCGCTGCAGCTCGGCGGGTCGGACCCGTCCAAGCTTGCCGAGGCGGTGAAGATATCGGAACCCTACGGTTATGACGAAATCAACCTCAATGTCGGCTGCCCCTCCGACCGGGTGCAATCGGGCACCTTCGGCGCCTGCCTGATGCTGACGCCGGAAACGGTGGCCGATTGCATCGCGGCGATGAAGAGGGTCGCAACCGTGCCGGTGACGGTGAAATGCCGGATCGGCGTCGACGAGCAGGAACCGGAACAGGCCTTGCCGGAGCTCATCACCCGCGTTCTCGATGCCGGTGCCGACGCGATCTGGATCCATGCCCGCAAGGCCTGGCTGAAGGGCCTGAGCCCCAAGGAGAACCGCGAGATCCCGCCGCTCGACTATGAGATCGTCTACCGGATGAAACAGCGCTGGCCCGATGTCTACATCGGCATCAACGGCGGCATCCGCACGCTTGATGAAGCCGCCGCCCATCTCGCTCATGTCGACGGCGTCATGCTCGGCCGCGCCGCTTATCAGAATGCGGCGATCCTTGCCGAAGTCGACCAGCGCTTTTTCGGCGCTCCGGCGGGAGAGCCGGACTGGGAAGGCCTGCGCGACCGGATGATGGCCTATGCCGAACGCCATATCGCCAGTGGCGGCCGGCTGCAGCACGTGGCCCGCCACATGGTCGGCCTGTTCACCGGCCTGCCCGGCGCCAGGCGCTACCGCCAGATCCTGTCGACCGACGCGGCCAAAAGCGGTGCCGGGCCGGAGGTACTGTCCGCAGCTTTTGCGGCCGTGGACTTTTCGGGAGTGGAGCAGGAGGCGGTCAGCGCCTGACGGGACTGACGTCTTTTCAGGACGTCCGCGCCATCGGCAGCAAGGTCTTCTTTTCGATCCGACCCGCCACCGAGAACACCAGTATCTCGGTATCCCGGTCGATCCTGCTGCCATCCATCAGCCTGACGATATCGTCGACACCGCCGACCGGACTGCCGTCGATGGCGAGGATGTAATCGCCCTCCTGCAGCCCGCCCTTTGCCGCCGGCCCTTCCGGCTCGACGCGGCGGATGCGAACGGAGGTCGTCTGCAGCGTGCCCGCCGCAAGTGCTACCCGGCGCGGCAGCACGATCGTATCGCCTGCGATACCGATGAAGGCGCGCCTGACCTGGCCGTAGCGGAGTATTTCCGAAACGACGAAATTGGCGGTATTCGACGCTACGGCAAAAGCGATGCTCTGCGCGCCTTGGATGACCGCGGTATTGACGCCGATGACCTCGCCGCTGGAAGACACCAGCGGCCCGCCTGAGTTGCCGGGATTGAGCGCCGCATCGGTCTGGATGACATCCTCCATCAGGCGGCCGCTGGCTGCCCGCATCGACCGGCCGAGCGCCGAGACGATGCCGGCAGTAACCGTCCATTCGAAACCGAGCGGGTTTCCGATTGCGATGGCGATATGGCCTCGGCGCAACCGCTGGGAATCTCCGAGCCGCGCCCAGGCGCCGGTGCTTGTATTGGCGCGAATGAGGGCGATATCGGTATCGACATCGCGACCCAACACCCGGCCTTCCGTAACGAAGCCGTCGGGCGTGGTAATGCGGACGACTTTGGCGTCGTCGACGACATGACTGTTGGTGATGATCAGGCCGTCGGGCGACACGGCGAAGCCCGAACCATGCCCCTGCCGGCCACCAACCCTCTCGATCCGGCTGACGGCCGGCCCGACCGTGTCGACTGCTGCAGCGATCGATTGTGAATAGGCATCGATCAGCGCCCCGTCATTTTGAGGCGCTATCGCCTTGTCCATGTAACCCATGATTTGATCCTCAGGCGGGAATAGCCGTCGTCCGCGGCCCAAGCAGTCTTGGTTGCGACGGTTCGCCATCATACTGTTGTTGAGTATTAGATGGTTGGGCCTCGAACGCGGTTCAAGTGAGCGAGGGTAGCTCCGGCAATCGCGGCAGCACGCGAGCATAACTAGGCGGACAGCTATATCGAACTACCCGGACAGATATCTTGAACGAACGGCAAAAAACTGGCTCACTTCAGATGTTCGCCCGTGCAATCCGCTGCCCTCGATACGCTATGACCAGCCTGTTACGGCGACAATGCATCGGACCATACAAACTTCGGTCATATCAATAGAATAGAAACAGGCATTCAATAACAACATCGAGCCGGTATTGCCTTCGGCTCAACCCTCTTGCCCAAGCCTCGGCGCGGCAGCGCTCGTCGTCTTGCCAATTCTGCCGGCAACGGCGCAAATTTCCGACCGCATCAACCCCACCTACCAAGGAGCTACGACATGAGCAAAGTCACCACCAAGGACGGCGTCGAGATCTTCTACAAGGATTGGGGGCCGAAGGCCGCTCAGCCGATCATGTTCCATCACGGCTGGCCACTCTGCTCCGACGACTGGGACGCCCAGATGCTTTACTTTCTCGAGAAGGGCTACCGGGTCGTCGCCCATGACCGGCGCGGCCACGGCCGCTCGACCCAGGTCGGCGAAGGTCACGACATGGATCATTACGCCGCCGATGCCGCAGCCGTCGTCGAGCATCTCGATCTCAGGAACACCGTCCATGTCGGCCACTCCACCGGTGGCGGCGAAGCGACCCATTACGTCGCCCGTCATGGCCAATCCCAGGGCCGCGTCGCCAAGCTCGTTATTATCGGCGCCGTGCCGCCGATCATGGTGAAAACCGATGCCAATCCCGGCGGCCTGCCGATCGAGGTGTTCGATGACCTGCGCCGGCAGCTCGCCGCCAATCGCGCACAGTTCTACCGTGACCTACCGGCCGGCCCGTTCTACAGCTTCAACCGGCCGGGCGCGAAGGTGTCGGAACCGGTTATCAACAATTGGTGGCGCCAGGGCATGATCGGCGGCGCCAAGGCGCACTACGACGGCATCAAGGCCTTTTCGGAAACCGATTTCACCGAAGACTTGAAGATCATCACCGTGCCGACCTTCGTCATGCACGGCGACGATGATCAGATCGTGCCGATCGCCGACTCCGCTTTGCTCTCGTCGAAGCTGCTGCAAAACGCCACGCTGAAGGTCTACGAGAAATTTCCGCACGGCATGTGCACCACCCATGCCGACATCATCAATCCCGACATCCTTGCCTTCATCAAGGGCTGACCGACCAATCCGCCGGGCGCCGATCAGGCGCCCGGCAGCCGGCATACCAGCGCGGCGAAATTATCATCTGCCGGCTGCAACAAACGGCCACCGTCGGGATAGACTGATCGATTGATAGCCGGTGACGCATTTTCTCATGAAACCGTTTTCGCCGATTTGCGTTTAGCGGCCATGACAAGAGAACGTGAACCCTCATCAAAGGCTTACCGGCAGGATCGGTTCGAGAACACCGAGCGAGCTGCCAAGGAAACCATCGAGGCTGAACAGCGGGCCCGCCGGGAGAAAACCAAGCGGCTGAAAGAACTGCGCCTGTCGAAGCAAGACGGCAAGGACCCCGCAGCCAAGTAGATTTCCACGCAGCCTGTCAGGCCGAAACGCTCATCGCTATCATCCCATCTCACGTTGCCTCGCCAGTATCCTTCCGAGTGGGCGCTCCCCGAATTCTTTTGAATATCGGACGTTCGCCCATCTTGCAGAGCAAGGATCGCGAAATTATCTTTTTTTCACCGTTAGCGATTCACGGCATCGAAAGAGGGTAGATTGCGATGTCAGACAAGCTGTTCAGCACGCGTGACGAACCGCTCGTATCCGAAGACCTCGATGTGTGTAGGCGGGTCCATGAAGCGCTGTGTAGCGAGCTCCAGATCGACAGATCAGGCGAGCAAGCCGACCGCCTCGGCGCTCTTATCATCGAGCTTTACCGGCAAGGTGTGCATGACGAGAACCAGCTTCGATTGCTGGCCGGCGGGAAGCGAACCTGATAACGCACTTCCGACGCACGCTCGAACGGCATCCTTCGGTCTCCGGCAGGACACGCTCCACCGGTGGCTAAGCTGCCCGTTACGTTAGCAGATACGCACATAGGTCACACCTCACATCCCAAAATGAACCAATTGCCTTCCGCCGCGTTATGCCGTCGATACATCCGTTTACCCAAGGTGAGTGAAATGAACAGATTCGCCATCATTGCTCTGTCGATAGCGACGGCCTTCTCCGGAATGCCGGCTTCGGCAGGCCCGGTCTTCGTGCCGAACACCATGCAATCGGCTCCGGGGTCAGGTAGTACCGATGCCCAGATCATCACCGTCGGCTGCAATCCATACTCCATCGTCTGCTCGCGCTACGGCGACACTCGCAGATACAACAATAACCGCAGCTATTATCGCGATCGCCATTACGATCGCGACCGCCACTATCGCGACGACCGCTACGGCTGGGATCGCCGCTACGATCGCCGGTATCGTCACCACGACAATAGCGGCGCCATCATCGGCGGGCTGGCTACCGGCGCCCTCATCGGCGGCATCATCGCCTCGCAGCCCCGCGCTTATTCTTCACCCGGCTACAGCTCGCATGCCGATTATTGCTACAGCCGCTACCGGTCCTATCGCGCCTACGACAATACCTATCAGCCTAATTACGGCCCGCGCCGCCAGTGCCGCTAAGCCCGTCTACCCTCAGCAGCAAGCCTCGCATGAAGATGCGGGGCTTTTTTGATCGTGCGCTGGCGACGCCTGCGCCATCAGTGACGCTCGCGCTCCAAAACAACTCGCTTCCCAACGGCGCCCAGTCGTGCTTGTCTTCCAGCTTCTGAGCCGCGCGGATCGAACCTCTTAATTGCGCCGCCGCCTGATATTGCGCGGGTGATCCATGACGTCTGGAGATAAAGTGAAGTCCACCGGTCGCGTCGTCCTGCTTGCGCCGGATCTTGAAAACCTGTCGTGCTTCGAAGCAGCACTCGCCGCCGGCTGGTCTCCCGATCCGCGCCGCGCCGGCGACCACGCCTATATTTTGGGCGAACTCCAGCGGCTACGCCAGCACAGATCGGGGTTCCTCGACGGCCTCATTGCTGCTGACCGACGGCGTAGCGGGATCGGATCGCCGCAGGTGGTCACTCGTCTGTTCTGGATATGGACGGCGAATTCTGCGGCAGCATCAGCCTGCGTTTTCAAGCCGGCACTGAGGAATTGCCGTCCGAAGTTTCGGGCCATGTGGGATACTCCGTCGTGCCGTGGAAACAGCGCAACGGCCACGCGACCACCGCCCTGAAACTACTGATGCTGGTCGCGGCGAAGGAAGGTCTCCACCGCCTCGTCATCCTCTGCAACGAGGACAATCATGCGTCGCGGCGCGTGATCGAGCGCAATGGCGGCGAATTGTTTATGCGCGGCCCGCATCCCTCCGACAGGCCCGATCAGATCAAACTCTACTTCCGGCTGAAGGCCAGAGCCACCATCTAACGTGAAACGCGGGACGGATTTCAGACGGACGGAACACAAACCTTGCCCGCTTTTGCTCCGTCCGTCCCGTCAGCCTGGGGCAGGACTGAATGCGCATTTTTTCAGTAAGTCGCCGCCGGTTTCGGCTTCTTCTCGGTCCATTGCGGCGGCGCGCCGTATTTGGCGGCCACCGCCCCTATCAGTCCGGGCGATCGCCCGAAGGCGTCGCAGGCGGCGTATTTCGGTTTTCCGCCGAGCCAGGATTTCATCCGCTGCCCCGATGGCAGCGAGATATCCAGTCCCTTCGGTTCCCTGCCTTTGATCAGCATGCGGGAAAACTCGCTGCTGAATTTCGACGCCAGGCTATAGGCGTCGCCGACTTCGGAAACGCGGGGCGTGTTCTGCAGCGAGTTTGCCCCGCGCGACCAGACGATCGCTGCCCGCTGCACACCACCGCTGTCGACGGCCTCCGCCTCGACCGCCAGTCCGCCGAGGCCGGCCGGCAGCCGCGGCACGCCGACCGGCAGGACGAAACCGGTGCCAACGGTGACGACGGTGGAAACACCAGCCATCGCCTTATTGGTCGGCACGATGTCGGTAACGACGGAGCGGATCGTCAGCTCCGCCGGCTGGCCTGAAGAGACCAGCTGATATTTGTCGCTGAGCGAAATGCACAGCGCCCGGTCCAGCGCATTCGCCACCATCACACGGTCGGCATGCGATTTAACACGGGTCGCGGCGCTGAACGCGAAGGTCGTCGGCAGGATGCTCACCGTCTTTGCCGAGATAAGGCGCGTCCCATCGACATAGACCCGTGATTTCGACAGCTTCCCCTTGGGCGCGCCGAGATTGCCGTAGGAGGAAAGCGTGCCGGCCTCCTTTAGGGGCACCGAGCTGCACCCTGCCGCTGCGATGGAGAGCGTCAGCGACAAGGCGAGAAACAAACCCCTCGTCGCCCGTGGGGAGGAAGATGGAAATGGATTGCTGCGCACGCTGTCTGGCCTCCGTCGCCGATGATCTCAGGCGAAATTAGCGGCCAAGAATTGCCGCAGCATTACAGCCTTTCGCAGCGAACGTGCCGACTTGGCAAGGCTTGACCTATCCGAGTTCGATCGTCACCCACGTCCCGGCAGCACTGCTTTCGATGCCGACTTCGCCGCCATGGTTTGCGGCGACCTGCTTGACGAGGCTGAGGCCGAGACCGGCGCCCTTGCTTCTGGGAGTGACGCGATAGAAGGGCTCGAACACCAGTTCGCGATGTTCGGCCGGAATGCCCGGCCCTTCGTCGGCGACGCTGATCCTGCCGCCGCCGGAAGCCGAGCGCGAGACAGAGACCGTGATCATGCCCCTGTTGCCGCCATGATCGATGGCGTTGCGCACCAGGTTGCTGACCGCGCGAGGCAAGGCGGAAGGGCTGCCGCGGCGTTCAAGGCTCTCCGCATCGCTTTGAAAGCAGATCTGGTAACCGCCCGCAATTGCCAGCGGCGCGAGGTCTGCCACGACGGTACGGGCGATGCCGACGAGATCGACCGTTTCGTCGAGATCGGCCGCCTGGTCGTTTCGCTCGAAATCGAGCAGCTGTTCGGCCGCCTCGGCCAGCCGCGCCACGTCGTCGAGCAGCCGCTGCCGCTCCCGGCCGTCGGGCATGCCGTCGATACGCGTCTGCATGATGGCGATCGGGGTGCGCAGCTCATGGGCCGCATCGATCAGGAAGCGCTGGCGTTTGCGGAATTCATTCTCCAGCCGTTCCAGCGCGCCGTTGAAGGCGGTTACCAGCGGCGACACTTCCCGGGGAATGCCACTCACGGGAAGGCGCGCGCCCTGCCGGCGCGGCTCGATGGCCGCCGCCTCACGCGCCACCTCGCTGATCCCCGCGAGCGCCCGCCCGACGATCCTCGGGACCGCAAAAAACACCGCCGGCAGGGCGATCGCCAGAAGCGGCACATAGATCGGATAGGTCTCTGTGAGCATGGTCAGGAAGGTGGCGCTCCGGCTCGGGTTGCCGCCGTACATAACGCGAAATGGCCCGATCCCGGTCTCGACACTGTCGATCGAGGCGCTCTCGCCGACAGATGCGGCACCGCGTATATGGGCCTCCTTGATCAGATGCACATAGGGGCCGAGCGCTTGATAGGCCTCCGGCACGGCGCCATAGGAAACCGTCTGCCCCTCCGGCGTCGCCACGACGAACCAGAGCCTGCCGCTCTCGGCCTTGAAGGCGCGAAGGCGCGGGCTGTCGGCAATGATGAGCCTGCCTTGCGCATCGCAGGTCAGCGCCTCATCGAGCGCCGCGGTCAGCCTGTCCTCAGTGGCGACGTTCGGCGAGAGGATCATCGCCCCATAAACGCAGAGACCGACGATGACAGCCGCCACCACAGCGACGAAGACAATGCTGAGCTGCCAGCTGAGCCGCCACCAAAGCGACGGATTGGCGTCATGCGCCTTGGCCATCATTCTTCCTTCATGAGATAGCCGACCCCGCGGATATTATGGATCGAGACGCCGGCGCCGGCATCGATCAGCCGCTTGCGCAGCCGCGAAATATGCGCGTCGAGCGCATTCGACTGGATTTCCTCCTCATAATTATAAACCGCTGCCTCCAGCGTCGAGCGGAGCACGGTCTTCTCCTTCCGCCTGGCAAGGGCCGCCAATACCAGAAGTTCGCGTCGCGGCAGATCGAGCGGCACCGTGCCCACCGTGACGCTGAGGTGCAGCGGATCGATCACCATCCGCCCGGCGGCAATCTGCAATTCGGCAAGATCCGGCGCCCGCCGCAGCACGGCCCGCAGCCGCGCCATCAGCTCGTCGACCAGAAACGGCTTGCCAAGATAGTCGTCGGCGCCGAGGTCGAGGCCTTCGACCCGCTCCTTCGGCTCGTTGCGCGCCGTCAGCACGATAATCGGCGTGTGTTTTCCGGTCCGCCTCAGCTCCGGAATGAAGCTCAGCCCCTCTCCGTCAGGCAGGCGCCGGTCGAGCAGGATCGCGTCGTAGAGGTTCTGCCGCGTCAGCTCGACGGCATCGGCCAGATGCATCGTGTGGTCGGCGACGATCCCATGTTTGCCGAGCGCTGCCGACAGCGCCTCGGCCAGCTCCCTCTCGTCTTCTATCAACAATATCCGCATCGCCGCCTGTTCTCTTGCCTTTCCCTTCTCCGCCACAAGGGTTGCGGCAGCATTGCGGAGCTTGCAAGGCGCCGGTCATGCTGCCGCAATTGTCGAGGTCCAGCACAGAGGATATCCGCGGCGCCTGGAGATCGAGATGATCCGACCTATCCTTCGTCTCCTCACGAGACACGTCCTTTCCGCCTTCATCGTCGCGGCGCTGCTCGCAGCCCCGCTCGCAATACTGCAATCGCTTCACGGAAAAGCGGCGTTCGAAAGCGGCCTCATGATGGAGGTCCGATGACGGCCTGGCCGGCTGCCTCGCAATAGGCCGAGAAGGCCTGAAGATAGGCCTGCACTCTGGAACGGTTCTCCGCCGTCTCGACGGCCCGAAACACCTCGGCCGGTTCCAGCTTCATCAAGGGAAGCCGGAGGAAGATATCCGCTGCGAACCGATCGGTAATGGTCGCAAGGATCGTGCGCAGGCCCGCCAGCATGTCATCGCCCCGATGCGATGCGTGCAGCAGCGCAATGGGCTTGTGGACGATCTTCTCGCCTGACACCAGCCAGTCGATCGCATTCTTCAGGCCGCCGGGGATGGATCGCACATATTCCGGGCTGGCGATGATCACCCCGTCGCTCCGGGCGATCGCTGCGATAAAATCCCGCACGGCCGCTGGCAGAGCTGCCCCCTCGAGGTCGGGCGAAAACACCGGCAAAGCTCCCACGCCATCGAAGATCGCAATGTCGATATCACTTGGTGCAACGGCGCTGACAGCCCGCAACATGGCCGTATTGGTGGAATTGCGCCGAGCGCTGCCGGATATTGCGAGAATCTTCATGAGCCTAACAGCGATCGATTGATCGTGGCTGTCAACGCAAAAGGCTGTGGCGCCGCGCGTCTTTTCGGATCGGCAGGCGGCGCTGCAGCACCTCGAATTGCGCGATTGAGGGGACAGGCAAAAGCGACTTTTGCTTGCACTGGCCGAGCCCGGCGTTAGCTTGAGTTCCAATCCGGACAGCTGCCGAATCGGCGGGAAATAGAGATGACGGCTTTGATCGAGGCACGGGGCGTCAGCAAACGCTTCCGGCAGCATAAGAGATTTCCGGGTTTTCTGGGCGCCCTGAAGACGCTGGTGACGAGCGAATATACCGAAGTTCTGGCCGTTTCCGACATCGATTTCGACGTCGCGGCCGGCGAAGCGGTGGGGTATCTCGGCCCCAACGGCGCCGGCAAATCCACGATGATCAAGATGATGACCGGCATCCTGGTGCCGAGCGCCGGCACGCTCTCGGTGCTCGGCCGCACGCCGCATCTGAGCCGCATGGACAATGCGCGCGAGATCGGCGTCGTCTTCGGCCAGCGCAGCCAGCTGTGGTGGGACCTGCCGCTGGTCGACAGTTTTACCTTGCACCAGCGCATCTACGACATCCCCCTCGCCCGCTATGCGGATAATCTCCGCCGCTTCAGCGAACTGCTCGACCTCACGCCCTTTCTCGACCGCGCGGTGCGCCAACTCAGCCTCGGCCAGCGCATGCGGGCCGAGATCGTCATGTCGCTGCTGCACGATCCGAAAATCCTCTTTCTGGACGAACCGACCATCGGGCTGGATGTGGTCGCCAAGGATGCGGTGCGGCGGTTTCTTGCTGAGATCAACCGCGAGCGCGGCGTTACCATCATCCTCACCACCCACGACCTGCAGGACATCGAGACCATCTGCCCGCGGCTGATCATGGTCGATCACTCGAGGCTGATCTTCGACGGCGAATTGAGGAGCCTGCGCGCAGCCTTGGGTTCGGCCCGGCGGCTGACACTCGAATTTGCCAGCGATCCAGGACCGCTGCCGCTCAGCACGGCTACGCTCGTCAGCGATGAGGGCCTGCGCAAGAATTATCTGATCGAACGCGAAGACGTTTCGCTGGTCAGGATCCTGTCGGAAGTAGGAAGCGACCGCGACCTCAAGGATGTGGCTTTGCACGAGCCCGATATCGAAGAAGTCATCCGCAGCTTTTACCAGGGGCGTAACGCCAGGGCGCGGGCGTCATGAGCGCTTATCTCGCTTTTACCCGGAGTTCCTTCCATTCCCAGCTTGCCTATCGCAACGAGGTCTGGGCCAACATCTTTGGCAAACTGGTGCAAGTCGTCGCACGGGTTGCGATCTGGCAGGCCGCCTATGCCGGCGTCGGTGCAATCGCGGTCGAAGGGGTCTCGCTACAGCAGATGGTGACTTACGCGCTGCTCGGCGGCGCGGTGATGGGCGCCACCCGGCCTGAAAGGATCATCGGCGAGATCGGCCGGTCGCTCAAGACAGGCGATATCGCTGTCTGGTTGCTGAAGCCGCTATCCTATCCGCTCTATCTCTTCGCCAACGAATGCGGCAGCTTTTTCTATCGGCTGATGACGCAGGTCATCCCAACCATCACCTTCACCGCGTTATTTTATGGCATGCTGCCGCCGGCGAGCCTGTTCCATGCCCTGATGTTCATCGCCTTCTGGGCACTTTCCTTTACGCTCCTATTCCTGATGTCGGCGCTCTTCGGCCTTATCGCCTTCTGGCTGATGACGAGCTTCTCGCTCGACTGGATCCTCGGCGCCCTGCTTCAATTGTTCTCCGGCCTGCTGGTGCCCTTCTGGTTCTTCCCCGAGCCGCTGGCGACGATCGCCCGCCACCTGCCCTTTGCCTGGGTGGTCTATTATCCCAATGCCGTCTATCTCGGCCGGCTTTCGGCTGCCGACATCTGGTTTCATCTCGGCCTCGGCCTCGCCTGGGCCGGATTGTTCCTCTTCGGCGTCCTTTGGCTATGGCGCTCAGCCTCCACCCGTATCACCGTGCAGGGAGGCTGATTGTGCTCCTTCATCACCTCCGCGTCATTCCGCTGCTGGTGCGCATGTATGTCCGCTCGCAGATGGAATATCGCGGCGCCTTCTGGCTCGATCGTCTTGCACAGATCCTCTCTTACGGCAGCGTCTTCGCCACCATCGGCATCCTGCTTGCGCGATTCGATACGCTCGGCGGCTGGACCTGGCCGGAGTTGGCGCTGTTGTTCAGCTTCCAGCTGCTCGCCTATTCTCTCGGTGCAGCAATGAGCTTCGTGCAACTGCGCGACCTGGAAGAACTGGTGAGGCTTGGCACCTTTGATACGCTGTTGGTCAAGCCATTCAGTCCCTGGGCCTATCTGATCTTTTCCGGCCTCAATATCAGCTATACCGGTCACGTCATCCTCGCGGTGGCGCTGATGGGCTGGGCCGTCATATCCGTCGACTTCGGCTGGTCGGTCTGGTCGGTGTCATTCCTCATTGCCACGCTCATCAGCGCGGCGTTGCTGACCGCCTCGTTGATCACGATGATCGGCGCCACGGCACTGATCTGGGTGCGCTCCAATCACTTGTTCTCGATCTTCTTCGGCTTTTGGGAATTGACGCGCTACCCGCTCAACATTTTTCCCGGCAGCATCCAGATCACCCTCCTCACCGCTGTTCCGCTGGCGCTGACCAGTTCGGTTCCCGTCGCCGCCCTGCTCGGCAAACCCGTCCCGATCCTCGGGGACTGGGCCGCCCCCGCGGCCCTGGCGGCCGGCCCGGTCTGGGTGCTGATCGCAATCGCGTACTGGCGCTACGCCACCGGGAAATACCAGGGTGCCGGCGGCTGATCGGGCCGGGTGACTTCCCTCTATATCAGGATGCCGGCGCCGACGATTTCGCGCGGACCTCGAGGAACGCCGCCGTCAGCTTGGCCAGCACGGTCGACGTGCGCGTGCCATTGGCTCCGCCGATCGGGTCGACGATATGGATTTGCCGGAGATCCTCCATGAATTCGTCCCAGAGCGCCGGCCCGCCTTCTTCGAGAAGCTGCGCGCGGATGCTCAACTCCTCGCTGACAGGCAGATGGCGCCGTCCCCAGGCGCCGATCATGGCGAAGACGGGAACAAGCTGGATGGCCGGCTCCTCGAGGCTATAGATTGCCTTCTGGCTGTGGCTCGGATCGTCCCGCCTGCTGATGAACCCGAGCGAAAGCAGGCGCTTCAACCTGGCTGCCAGAATGTTGGAGGCGATCCCCTCCTCGGAATGGGTCAGGAGATCGCGGAAATGGCGACGGTTGCCAAACATGATGTCCCGGATGATGATGAGGCTCCACCTGTCGCCCAGCACCTCCATCGTCAGGTTGATCGGGCAGCCCGACCGCAGTTCGATATCCACGACATGCACTCCTTGAAAAAACTGGTTGCAATATAGGAGCACTTATGCGACAACGCAACCGGTTTCAAATAGCAATCAGATGGAGGAGAGCATGTCGAAGGTGCGTGTCGCAGGGTTTTCCCTGTCCATAGATGGTTTCGGTGCGGGTCCGGAACAAAGCATGCAAGATCCGCTCGGCAAACGCGGAGCCGAGATGTTTCAATGGTTTTTCCATACCCGCACGTTCCGCGCGATGCGGGGAAAGGACGACGGTTCGCAAGGGATTGACGAGGATTATGCCGCGCGCGGCATGGCGAATTTCGGCGCCTTCATTCTCGGGCGCAACATGTTCGGCCCCATTCGCGGCGATTGGCCGGATGAGAGCTGGAAGGGCTGGTGGGGGCCGAACCCGCCCTATCACGCGCCGACCTTTATCCTGACGCACTATCCGCGCGACCCCCTCGTCATGGAGGGCGGCACGACCTTTCACTTCATCCCCGGCGGCATCGAAGATGCACTTGAAAAGGCGAAGGCTGCGGCCGGCGGCAAGGACGTGAAAGTCGGCGGCGGGGTCAGCACCGTCCGCCAATATCTGCAGGCCGGCCTGATCGACGAAGTGCATTTCGCCATCTCGCCCGTCGTGCTCGGCAAGGGAGAAGCGATGTTCACCGGCATCGACCTGCCCGCCCTCGGCTTCCGTGTCGCCGAGCATGTCGCCACTGAACACGCCACACATATCGTATTGGCAAAATAGCGGGCAACCGATCGGCATCCTTTCCGCCAGTGCATGCCGCAGGCTTCCCGCGGCATGCACTGGCGAGGATGGGAAGCACGCGCAACAGGATCGGCGCCAAACAGTGCCAAAATAGCTGTGGAGTTGTTGGGGAATACGCGTAAACTAAGCGCCATTGGCACAGCGGCGTCGGCACGACCGCTTGAGACCATAGGCGCTTTTGAGCTTTTCGGATGGCACGACGATGCTCCTATCGCTCATCTCACTCAACGACGATGAAATAACAATCGTCACCGACGCCGTTCGGCGATGGTGCTGCGAGAGAAAGCTCGATATCGACAGCAGTGAAGGGCGCCGCGCCATCACCATTGCCGTCGATCTCGTCCAGTTGAACACTGACCGCGACAGGCTTTTAGCCGAGCTGTCGAAGCAGCTGGACTACCAGTAGACCCCGACCGAAATCCCTCGCCGCCACGCATCAGCCGCGCCGCTGCTTCGCAACGCTTAAAGGCGTTTTTCAAAGAACGTGTCGGGATATGGGTCGTCATTGAAACGGTCGATCTCGACCCAGCCGCTTCCGCGATAAAGCTGTTGCGCCTCGGAAAGCGCGCTGTTCGTATCCAGGCGCAGGAGCTTGACGGACAGTTCGCCGGCGATGGTCTCAACGGCCGTCATCAGGCGTGTTGCAAGCCCCAAGCCACGCGCGGATGGGGCGACCCATAATCTCTTGATCTCCGCGACCTCGCCGCCACCGCCCTTCAATCCGACGCAGCCGATCGGCAGGCCATCGGACATGGCCACCAGAAACGCACCGCGCGGACGGATCATATCCTTGGCATCGGGATCGCGGGACAGCGACACATCGAAACCCTTCTCGAAGCGGCGTGCGAGTTCACCGTAATATTCACTCAGGCAATAGCGGGCATCCTCGTGCCGAGGGTCCGTCTCCTCGATCACAATCTGGTCGCGCTTCAGCGAGGAAGCAATCATATCCATGGCGCGCAGAAGTTCTTCCGGGCGGCGATGGCGCGCCAGAAATCCTTCCGCCTGCGCATTGGAAAGCGCTTCATAGGCCTGAAACTCGGACCGGCCGTTTTCGGTCAATCTGACGATGCGGCGACGTGCATCCTCGGCGTTCGGCACCGTCTCGATGAGACCCTCCTCTTCCAGGCTGCGCAGCAGACGGCTCATCAAGCCCGAGTCGAGGCCCAGACAATCGCGGATCACCGCAACATCCGATTGTCCCCGGCCGATCGAATTGAGCACCCGCGCAGCCCCCAGCGGCCGTCCGCGTCCGAGGAACGAGCTGTCGAGAGCGCCGACTTCGGATGTGACGGCACGGTTGAAGCGACGAACGCGAGCGATTGGATCACAGGTCATATTACCTGACTTAAGTCAGATAATTATCTCTGTCAATTCAGAGCACTTAAAAGCAGGCATATGGCCGGTCGGAGGCTTGCAGCCACCTTGCCGATCATCATCGCCTCGCCTATGGGATGACAACGTCGCGCAAGGCCTCTCCCGTGTTCCGTTTTGTCCTCCACGTCCTGATCGTTGTCATTCTGACGCTGCTGACGCAGATCGGCGGCCTCGCCTATCTCATTGCCCTCGCCGCGTCCCGCGCCTGGGGCATCCGCCGCCTACTGGTGAAGCTCGCCATCTTCCTGGTTTTTTATGCCGGTGCGTCGTTTGCAGCGGGCCTCGCAGCCCCGATGTTCGGGCGCGTTCCCCTCTCCTGCATATCGGGCGCTACAGACAGACTGGTGGTCCGCTCCCCGATCTATTGCCTGCTGAACCGCAATTACGTCACGCCTGAGCTGCGCGATCTCGCGAAGGCGCTTGCCGCCCACATGGCCGCGGAATTTCCCGGAACCGTCACCGTGGCGCTGGATGCGAACTTCCCCTTCGTGAACGGCTTTCCGCTGCTTCCGCATCTGTCGCATGCTGACGGGAAAAAGCTCGACTTCGCCTATTATTACAAGAATGCCGACGGCGCCTTCCTGAATGGCGCTACCCGCTCCCCGATCGGCTATTTCGCCTTCGAAGAGCCGGCACCGGGCGACGAACTGCCATGCGAAGGCCGCCACGACTGGCTGACCACTCGTTGGGATTTCGACGCGCTGCAGCCATTGTTTCCGGCCTATGGCATCGAGGAGCAGCGCACATCGGCCGCGGTCGCCTGGCTGACCAGCGAAGGCGTGGCACGCTTCCGCCTGCAGAAAATCTTCATCGAGCCGCATTTGAAGAACGCGCTTGGCATCACCGACAGCCACGTCCGCTTCCAAGGCTGCCGCGCCGCCCGCCACGACGACCATATCCATATCCAGGTCGAGTGAGCGCAAGCTGCAAGGATTGCGAAAAACGCTATTGCGCAGCGCGGACTATGTCGGACGAGAGCGAGGAGGTTGCTCCGCATGAATATCTTCATTCTGCTGATCGGTTTTCCAGGCGTCGGGAAACTGGCGATCGCCAAAGAATTAAGTCCGCTTTTCCCCGCAAAGATTATCGACAATCACTGGCTCAATAACCCGATACTGCGCCTCTTGGATGACGACGGGAAATCTCCCCTTCCGGAAGGAATATGGGAATATACCGGCAGAGTTCGGCAAGCCGTCCTGGATGCGATCGTAGCCTATAGCGCGCCCTCGGCCAATTTCATCTTCACGCATGCCGGGATTGAAGGCGATCCGCGAAGCATGCGCACCTTTCAGCAAATTGCTGCCGCAGCTCAACAGCGCCAGGCCTTACTTGTGCCCATCCGGTTGCTCTGCGATGAGGACGAGTTGGCACGCCGGATTTCCACTCCCGAACGCCGCGTCCATCTAAAATCGATAGATGTAGAAACCTCGAGAGAACGCAGCCGACGAGCCTGCGTTCTCGATCCTCAGCATCAAAATACCCTTATCCTGGATGTCACTTTCGCTTCACCGCAGGAAAGTGCTGCCGCCATTCGAAATCATGTGTTGAACGTCGTAGGCAATTTCTAACGTCGGTCTTTGCAGCCAAGCCGCCCAGCCGGTAAGGAATCTGTCTTGCCTGAACGTGCGCTGCTTCAAATCCCCAGGAGCCGCCGCGGATGCACGCTGGAAGCAGCCGCGGCTGCGGACGGAAAAGACCTCCTTCGCCGTCAGGAATTCCAATGTCAGCCTCGCGTATTAGCTTCACGCGTTGTGATAATTGCCAGGGTTTCCCCAAAGGCTTCGCGCCAAATCAGCGCCCGCACCCTAGCGTTCACAACGTTGCGAACGAACCGTTTGCGATACTCATGTCGTTGCCGTGCATAGGACCAACGGGTCAATTTTCTTCATTCGTTCAATAGCGTCTCTGAACTCAATGCCGCTCCCAGTGGCCCATTGCTCTGGAGTTGGTTCCGGCTCCATTCTTACGCTTTCAATGATCGCGACGGTGCTATCGTGCTTGAGCAGGTAAGTTACTATAAAGTTGCCCGAGCCGACCTCGGAGGAAATGGAGAGGCGGTCCGGTCCTGCAGCCGTTATCGTAATGTTTCTAAGAAGCGTTTTGTACTCTGTGCCGTCAAAAGAAATGTAATTGCCATCGCGCACCGCAAAATAAGGACCCTCGCAGAAAGTACCAAGGAAATGAAGCTCGCTGACCACAAACTTATCTGCGATTGCGCTTTCATCCGCATTTGAACAAGAGGCCACAAACCCCATTATAGCTAGTATCAATGTAATGGAATGCTGGGGACGCCGTTGCGACGGCTTAACTCGCAGCCTTCTTTCGGCAATCTTGCTCATCGACAACTCGCGCAAAAACACAACGCACAGTGAATAACGGAGAGTGTTCCACAACCTGTTAATGACTTGGGTCAATTTAAGTAGATTCGCGGTTTCCCCATAAACAGATCATTCTACCTTCCCGGAATGACCAATCTCGGTAAGCAGTTAATCCCGAAATGCCCTGATTTTGCGCTGCTTGATCACCCCGCGGCGGATAGACCAGGAATTACCGCGAAAGGATTTGAGCGCCTGTTTGGAAGGCCTGACCAGCCGTCCCGCCGCAAGGTCGGCTGCTACAAGCATCATGCGCCCGAGCATCGCGCCCTCACCCGCATCGCGGATTCGACAGCGAATTTTGCTGAATCGAAGGTCAGCCCGCTCGTCGGATCGACATCCCGGACATCGGCGCTGCGCAGCCAGGCCTCCCAGTCGATGGGAAGTTGTAGATGAGCGTGTGATGCGCCACGCGCGCCTATCGCAATGGCAGCTCGTAGCTTCGCTTCAGCGTTTCCATCGGCACATCGGTCTTGACGCTGAGCACGCTCTGAATGCGGGTCAGGTGGTCGGCCTGGAAACGCCAATAGCTGTGAAGATCGGCGGTGACGATCCGCAGCACGGCATCACATTCTCCTGTCGTCAGGTAGCATTCCATCACCTCGGGAAACCGCTTGACAGCTTCGCCGAAGCGCAGCGTCACCTCGGCATCCTGGGTCTTGAACCATACGCGGGCAAAAACCGTCAGCCCCGCCCCGACCTTTGCCGGGTCCAGCACCGCAACATAGCGATCGATGATCCCCGCCTCCTCGAGCAGCCGCACGCGGCGCAGGCACGGCGAAGGCGACAGCCCCACCTCCTTTGCCAGTTCGACATTCGAAATGCGCCCGTCGCGCTGAAGCACGCGCAGGATATGGCGATCGATCGCGTCGAGGATTACCGGCATTTTATAGCTCAAGCCTCTTCTATAGTGGCATCATATGCCAAACGATCGCAATTTCGAGGATTTTTCGCCAGCTCATTGCGCAATACGTAGCCTATCGTTGCAAGCATTGATGTGGAGACGGCTGATGGCAAGACAGATAGATAAAATCGTGCTCGCTTATTCCGGCGGCTTGGATACCTCGATCATCCTCAAATGGCTGCAGGAGACCTACGGATGCGAGGTCGTGACCTTCACCGCCGATCTCGGGCAGGGCGAGGAGCTTGAGCCGGCGCGGGCGAAGGCGGCAATGTTGGGGGTCAAGGACATCCGTATCGTCGATCTCAGGGAGGAATTCGTTCGCGACTTCGTCTTTCCGATGCTGCGCGCCAACACGCTTTATGAGGGGCAGTATCTGCTCGGCAGCTCGATCGCTCGGCCGCTGATTGCCAGGCATCTGGTCGCCATAGCCCGGCAAGTCGGTGCTGATGCCGTTGCCCACGGCTCGACGGGCAAGGGCAATGACCAGGTCCGGTTCGAACTTGCCGTCAATGCGCTCGATCCGTCGATTAAGGTCATTGCTCCCTGGCGCCAATGGAACATCCGCTCCCGCATGCAGCTTCTGGAATATGCCGCGATGCATCGCATCCCGGTGCCGAAGGACAAGCGCGGTGAAGCGCCCTTCTCGATGGACGCCAACCTGCTGCACACGTCCACCGAAGGCAAAATCCTCGAAGATCCGGCCGAGGTTGCGCCCGAATACATCTATCAGCGCACGGTCGACCCCGTCGATGCGCCCGATACCCCCGAGACCGTGACCATCGGCTTCGAAAACGGCGACCCCGTAGCCGTGAACGGGCAGGCCATGACACCCGCTGCCTTGCTCACCGAGCTCAACAGCTTCGGCGGCCGGCACGGCGTCGGGCGGCTCGATCTCGTCGAAAACCGCTTCATCGGCATGAAGTCGCGAGGCGTCTACGAGACGCCGGGAGGCACGATCCTGCTTGCGGCGCATCGCGGCATTGAATCGATCACGCTCGATCGTGCCGCCGCACATCTGAAGGATGAGATCATGCCCCGATACGCCGAGCTGATCTACAACGGCTTCTGGTTCTCTCCCGAGCGGGACATGCTGCAGGCTCTGATCGACCGGAGCCAGGACTTCGTCAGCGGCGAAGTGACGGTACGGCTCTATAAGGGAAGCGCTACGGTCATCTCCCGCACCTCGCCCTGCTCACTCTATTCCGCCGACCTCGTCACCTTCGAGGAAAGCGCCATCGCCTATGACCATCACGACGCCGAAGGCTTCATCAAACTCAACGGATTGCGGCTCAGGAGCTGGGCAGCCCGTAACGGCAGATGAGCCCTGCCTTGCGTCGGCGCGTTGGCAGCCACGACCCGAATCCGATTTCAAACGATCTTAAAAATACGCACGAAAAAACTAATCGATTTTAATTTTATCATTAAAATTTTCTTGTTGCGGCGCAAAAGAATTTAGACATTAGCTATATCAGATGCTCACTGTGTTCGTTGGAGGAACTTGCATGACTGTGACATTTCCGCTTACCGAAAAGCGCGGTGCGGAGGAATTGCTGAAGCACTTGACGACGCACAAACTCAGTTTTCCGGGAAACTGTGTCGTGTCGCTCAAAGCGCATATCGCGCAGGTATCATCCTCCCATACGACAGCACTCGGCACTGCCCGTACCGCATGGTAGGATTGGATGTCTCGGAGCTGGAAGTCAGGGCGGCCTTCGCTTGCCCTCGAGGCGTTCGCCGCTAACGCTACTCATCCTCACCAGCTTGCCGGCGGCAGATGAGATAGCCCGGCGCCACCGGGCATCCTGGCTGATGCAAAAACTCAGCCGTTAAAAACGATGGCAATCTTGTTCCCCGCGGGATCCCGCATATAGGCGGCATACCAATTCGGCCCGTAATGCGGACGCGCGCCCGGCGCGCCCTCATCTGCTGCCCCGCTGGCCATCGCAACGCCGTAAAAAGCGTCCACCTCGGCGCGCGACTTTGCCATGAAACCAATCATCGAGCCGTTTCCGGCGCTCGCAGCCTCGCCATTGAAAGGCTGGCAGACCCATAGAACGAAACCTTCCCCCCTCCCTCCTTCGGAGTAAGCGCACCATCCCGGAAATTCCTGATGTTTGCTCCACCCGATAACGGCGAGAACCGCGTTGTAAAAGGCGTTCGATTTGGCAGAATCGATTGCGCCGACAGTTGCGTAGACACTCATGATCTTCTCTTCCCGCTCAGGATCAGGAAAACCATATTGGATCACGCCGAACAAAACAAGAACAAATGATGTGCTCCTGGCAAGATCATTGGCTGTCAGTCACAGAAAAGCGATCATTGCAGTATTTACGGAGTTCCCACTCCCCGCAGTGCCGCTGGAGCAAATCAGGTATTCCCGGCTCATCGGCGGCAAACCGGATGCGTGACCCAGATGACCTATCTGAAACATGGCGTGCTCGCTGCGGCACTGATGCTCGCAGCGACCTTACTACCCCTGCATCAAGCCCATGCCGAGCAATGCGACCAGGAGACTTTCGAAGAGGCGAAATACGTCGTCTGCACCCTGCAAACGGGGAAAGCCGACCTGCGCCTGTTCTGGAAGGGCGCCAATGGCGAGCCGTACCGCCATTTTTCAAGCCTTGCCGAAGCCGTTCGCGCCGAGGGGAAGACGCTGGTGCTGGCCGTCAACGCCGGCATGTACCGGGCCGATTTTTCGCCGATGGGGCTATATGTCGAAAACAGCAGGGAATTGAAACCCGCCAATACCGCAAAGGCCGAAAGCTCCGGCGGCCAGGTGCCGAATTTCTACAAGAAGCCGAACGGCGTATTCTTTCTTGGTGAAACCGGCGCCGGCATGCTGCCAACCGATGAATTTCTAAAGCGTGCGCAGAAGGTGCGGTTCGCCACGCAGTCCGGTCCGATGCTTGTCATCGCCGACACGCTGAACCCGATTTTCATCCCCGGCTCGACGGATCGAACCCGCCGAAGCGGTATCGGCATCTGCGGGGCCGGCACGGTTCGCTTGGCGATCAGCGAAGATGGAGTGAATTTCCACGACTTCGCACGGCTCTTCCGCGATCATCTGCAATGCCCCGACGCCTTGTTCCTCGACGGTGGAAACGGCGTCGGGCTTTACCATCCGGCGATGGGCCGCAACGACCGCTCCTGGCACGGCGGCTACGGCCCGATGCTCGGGCTTGTCGAATAACCACACCCTTCATCGGGGCGCCAAGCTGGCCTTCGCATTAGGTCGCACGTCGATATCAACCATGACGCCATAGTGCCCCCATCAAAGCCTATCCCCTCCCCGCACGCGTCATTTCGGCCCGCATCCAGCTCGAGTCTCCCCAGGTGGAGAGCCAGATCATCACGTCGGTCAGGGCACCGATGACGGGCAGCAGCAAGGCGTGGCGCAGGCCCCGTCTCTTCTGGCTGTCTTCGGCTTTCCTCAGATGCGCCAGCTCCTGTTCCTGGATCGACGCGATGAGGGCGTGAAGTTCGGGATCACGCTGGGCAAGGAAGGCCAGCTGGTCTTCGAGATGGCGATGGACCGTGCTTTCCACCGCCTCTGTGCAGATCCAGATCATGTTGCGCCCGCCAAGCGCCGTCAGGATGCCGAGCACGGAACCGCCGAGGCTCCAGAAGGCCATGACGCGACAGGGCCTGGCGCGCCTTCCAGGCATTGCCTCGCGAAACAGCCGGCAATGCTCGATTTCGTCCTCACGCATTTCTTCCAGCGCCGGCACGATGCCGGGAAACAGCCGCCGGGCCATCAGGATCTGGGCGCCATAGATCCTGATGGCGCCGAACTCGCCCGCATGGTTGACCTTGAGAATGCGACGGACGGTGACATCGGGGTCGCGCATTCCCGCGTTGCTCGACGGATTGATCATAACCACTCAGCCCCCGGTTCCCTTGCCGGCAGTAGGCAGGATTGCCGCCGTGATCGTCAAGGGGTGCCGCGACGGCCTGTCCGTCAGCCCTTAAGCAGCCCGTGAGTGAGAAGCCCTTTCAAAAGCCACCGGCCTCGCATAGGCTCGGGCCAGCAACGTAGGAAAGCCTGATGGACTATATCAATTCGCTCGCATTGCTCGTCAGCGTCTACATCGCCTCCCTCGTCAGCCCCGGACCGAATTTCATCATCGTCACCAACACAAGCATGACGGTATCGCGCGCTGCCGGGCTCTTCGCAGGTCTCGGACTTGCGATCGCATCCCTGACCTGGGCCGTGATGGCGATGGCGGGGCTCGGTTTTCTGCTGACCCATTTCGAATGGCTGCATATGATGTTGCAGGTGGCCAGCGCATTGTATCTGATCTGGCTGGGGTTGAAGATGATCCGCAACGCGTCCAAGCCCTTGAAGCCGACGGGACCGAGCGAAATCTCCTGGCGCTCCGCCATGCGCCGCGCTTACGTCGTCAGCATGACCAATCCGAAATCGGTGGCTTTCTTCGGCAGTATCTTTGCGCTTGTCATCCCGGCACATGCGCCCGTCTGGCTCTATTGCCTCATCGCCCTGACCTGCTTCCTTCTTTCGGCTCTCTGGTATTGCGGCCTGGCCTTTTTCTTTTCGAATCCGCGCGTTTCCGCCGGTTTCCTGCGCTTCAAGGCCAGCATCGAGCGCGTGATGGGCGCCGCCCTGATCTTGATCGGCGGCCGCCTGCTCTTGGTTCGCTGACGGCATCCGAAAGCATGTCGCGCAAAACCGTGCAGCCGCTTTGCCGCAACGACATCGCTGGTCAGGTCGCAGGCGAAGCCGGCAATGCTTCATCGATGTCTTCGGGAATGAAGCCGCCGGTCTGGCGTTTCCAAAGACGGGCAAACAGGCCATCGCGTTCGACCAGCTCGTCCGGCCTGCCCTCTTCCACGATCCGCCCGTGATCGAGCACGACGATCCGGTCCATCCTGGCGATGGTCGAGAGGCGGTGCGCGATGGCGATCACCGTCTTTCCCTCCATGACGAGGTTCAGCCTCTCCTGAATGGCGGCTTCGGATTCGCTGTCGAGCGCCGAGGTCGCCTCGTCCAGCACCAGGATCGGCGCGTCCTTCAGGAGAACGCGGGCGATAGCGACACGCTGCCGCTGGCCGCCGGAAAGCTTGATGCCGCGATCGCCGACGAAAGCGTCATAACCTTTGCGGCCCTCGCCGTCGGTAAGATCGGCAATGAAGGCATCGGCGCTTGCCATCTTAGCCACCTCTTCGATCTCGTCCCGCGTCGCCTCCGGCCGGCCATAGCGGATATTATCGCCGACCGACCGGTGCAGCAGCGCGACGTCCTGCGCGATGACCCCGATGGCGCGGCGAAGGCTCGACTGCGTGACCGCCCGAATGTCCTGCCCGTCGATCAGGATCGCGCCGTCGCCGATGTCGTAGAAGCGCAGGAGCAGATTTGCGAGCGTGGTCTTGCCGGCTCCGGAAAGGCCGACCAGGCCCACCTTTTCGCCGGGCCGCACCGTCAGCGACAACGCATCGATGACCGGTTTGCCCGACTTGTAGGCGAAGTGGACTTTTTCGAAGCGGATCTCCCCGCGGCTGACCGTGAGACTTGACGCATCCGGCCGGTCGGTGATGGTCGGCGGCGTCGTCATGACCGGCATGGCGTCCTTGATCGTGCCGATCGCTTGGAAGATCTGCTGCCCCATCTGCAGGAAAGTGAAGGTGTGCCCGGACAGCCGGTGCAGGATATAGACCGCGCCGACGAACTCGCCGACCGTGAGAAAGCCGTTGATGAGCCCGGAAAAGCCGATCGACAGCATGGCGAGCCACAGCATCATGTTGAGCGCCACGACGATCAATTCCGACGTGCGGTAGATGCGTTGCTCCCTGTGCTGCGTCTGCACGGATTTCTGGATGATACGGCGGATGGCACCCGCTTCGCTGTCTTCAGCCGCAAACTGCTTGATCATCTGCATGTTGGTGTAGAGATCGGTAATAGCGCCGGCGACGAGGCTGCGCTGCTTGGCGGTGCGCCGCGAACGCTCAGTAAAGACCGGCGCCATCCTGATTGCGAGCGCTACATTGAGCGCGATCCAGATGACGACCGGCAGGGCAAGCTGCCAGGACAAACTCACCAGCAAGAGCACGGAGCCGACCATCTGCAACAGGAAGCGCGGAATGGCCTGGAAGGCGACAACGATCTGCTGCTGGACGGAAGACGCCACTTGCGACAGCCGCGAGGAGACCTGCCCGGCAAAAACATCGTGAAAGAAAGCCAGATCCTGCCGCTCCACCGCCTTGTGACCCTGCCACTGGATGGCGGCAGGCATACCGACGCCGAGCGTATGCGAATTGAAAGTGTTGAGAAGAAACGAGGCGATTGGCATGGCTGGAAAGATCAGGAGGCCGAGGAAGGCAAGCAGCGGCCATTCACTGTTCAGGAAAGCAGGCGCGCCCTTTTGAGTCACACCGTCGACAATGACCGAAAGCCCCCAGACGATCGTGAGGTTGATTGCTTCGATCGCCATCGAAGAAAGCGCCAAAGCGATGAGAACGCCTCGAAACATCGAAATGAAGTGCAGAAGGACGGCCACAGGCCCCTTGGAAGGCAGCGGCCGGTACGGAATGTCGAGCGGCCGGATCCAGGTTTCGAAGGGACGGTAGATCGCATCGGAAATCGACATGGGCCGCTCGGATCAAAAAATTGGGATGAAGCGTGGACTCGGCTACGCCAAGTCGCAGGGGATCATCTTTCGGCCGCCATCTCAACCAGAAATTTCAGAAATTGACCAAACGGGCTAGCGAGCGGAGGGAAGCGAGGCGCTTGAAAGCCCAATTGCGATCGCCTCGCGATTGGGGCAGGATGCACCTGAAGAAACAGCAGATTGAACGAACACTCATGCTGACGGGCTCATGTCATTGCGGCAAGGCAAGCTGGACGCTCGAAGGCGATCCCGGCTCGGTCACCGCCTGCAACTGCACCCTCTGCCGCCGCTACGGCACTCTCTGGGCCTATGATTACGAAGGAGAGCGTATCGCTCTCAGCGGAGAAACCGCCTCCTATACCCGTTCCGGCCGGGAGACATCGTCCCTCGAAATCTTGTTTTGCCCATCCTGCGCCTGCGTCTTGAGCTGGCGCGGCCTGCGGCTTCAAAAAGATGGCCGCCGGCGCATGGCGGTCAACATGCGGCTTGCGCCGCCGGATCTCGTCGCCGATTTACCCATCGATCATTTCGACGGTCTGGACACGTTCGAAGATCTTCCCTCCAAAGGGCGCTGCGTGCGCGACCTCTGGTTCTGACAGCCTGATATCTCTTGGCTTCGGGCAGACGCCTCAGCCGCGCCGAGCCGCCTCGATCGCTGCGACATCGATCTTCCTCATTGTCATCATCGCGTCGAAAGCACGCTTTGCCTGCCCCCCGCCTGCCGCTAGCGCTTCGGAGAGGACGCGCGGCGTGATCTGCCAGGACACACCCCATTTATCTTTGCACCAGCCGCACTCACTTTCCTGGCCGCCATTACCGACGATGGCGTTCCAGTAGCGATCGGTTTCGTCCTGATCGTCGGTTGCGATCTGAAACGAGAAAGCCTCGCTGTGTTTGAACGTAGGCCCTCCGTTCAGGCCGATGCAGGCAATACCCGCCACGGTGAATTCAACGACCAATACGTCTCCCTGCTTGCCATCCGGATAATCTCCCGGTGCCCGAATGACGGCGCCGACGGCACTGTCTGGAAACGTCGCCGCATAAAAGCGGGCCGCCGCCTCGGCGTCTTTGTCGTACCATACGCAGATCGTGTTCTTTGCCATTGCGCGGATCCTTTCGCTTTTCGTTTCGAATTCCCTCGGTGAAATAAGAAGCAAACCGGGTTTCTCCAGCCCACCGAAACAATTTCCCGGCGGCGATCGCCGCGCCCTGCCAACTGACCAAAAAGCGCCGATAGCAGAAGACAGCGATCGCGGGGGTCGCGCCAATTGCGGTCATAATCGATCTGTAGCGTGACGGAGCCGCTGCAACCGCCCTCTTCGGTTCAGCGGCCCCGCTCATTGTTGCATTGGCCGACATGGAACAACGCTGATGATTTACCTGCTTCGCCATGGCGAGACCATTTGGAACAGCTTGGGCCGCTTCCAAGGCCAGAAAGATTCATCGCTGACGGAGCGCGGTATCGAACAGGCTGAACAGGCCGCGAAACTTCTGAAAAAGGAAGTCGCCGGTCGCGAGCATTCATTCCAATTCCACGTGAGTCCGCTCGGCCGTACTCAGGAGACTGCAGCTCGCGTGAAACGGATATTGCCATTGGTGGCCCACCTGGAACCACGGCTTATGGAGGTGACCATCGGCTCTTGGGACGGCATGACCAAGTTCGAGATCGACAACGAGTTTCCAGGAATGTTGGACGGATCCGACGCTTTTGATTGGTATTTCAAATCGCCAGACGGAGAAAGCTTCGATGCTGTCTGTGCCCGGGCGAAGGACTGGATCGCAAGCTTACGTGGACCGACAATCGCGATTTCCCACGGGCTGTTTGGCAGGTTGATCCGTGGTGTCTATTCTGGCCTTTCCAAACGAGAAATGCTGGAACTGCCCGTTCCCCAAGACGGGTTCTATCGCCTTCGCGACGGTGAGTTCACTCTGGTAAGCGCTTCGGCCGATACGATTTCCGGCGTGATTGCATAACAAGGGTCATGTCCCAGTGACCGCCGTGGCCCACCGCGGTTCATTGCCAGTTTATAGTGCGGCTCGCGCACGCTTCACCTCAAGGGCCCTGCGGAGCGCCGTCAAGGTGAGTTCTTTTCCTGCCACATCACCGGCGGCGGCCGAGCCACCGGTGATGAAATTCGGCTTGGCCGCGACGCGGCTCTAGAACATATCCCGCCCGTCGCTACGCGGGTCGCCGTCGACGCGATGCGGCTCATAGAGGCCGCTCCGCGCCTTGCGCCGCCAAGGACGAGAAAGGTCGCCGGGATTGTCGTCGATATCGGCGAGCGTTATCGCGGCCGTTCCATCCGTTGGGCATTGCGCTGCCCACCGGCCGCCAGGCGCGACGAGCCCGGAAGAAGCAGGATCAGCCTGACCGGGATGGGCGGGAATAGAGAAACTGACCCAGTAACTATTGCTCGCCGCATGCCCTTGCGCCTCTGCGGCGAAAGACGGTTCATTAGCCGGTGAACCGCCTGTCGTCGAAAACAGTACGCAATGGACATCGAGCCGCTCATATTCGCTGAAAATCTCCGGATAGTGGCATTCCATGCCGAGCGCGCAGCCGAAGCGGATGCCGTCGACCTCGAAGGTCACGGGGATCGATCCCGGCGTATACATGAAAGAGATTTTGGTGTTGGACAGCAGACGCTCGTCGTAGCGCGTGACCAATTCGCCGCGGTCGGAGACGACATAGAGGCTGTTGTGCGGCCGATGCGCCGCCGTCAGCGGATGCACCGAGCCGATGACCGCCCAGAGCCCAAGTTCGCGTGCCAGCCTGCGTGTTGCATCTAGTTCCTCACGCAGAACAGCCCACTCGAACCGCCGCCAATCGGACGGCCCAATCTCTCTCGGCCCGATTTCCGACATGATGCGCTTGTTGGGCGCTGACGTCGCCCCTTCGGGAAAGTGCACGAGCCGTGCCCCCGCCTGCCGGGCCCGCTGCATCAGCAGGCGGATCTCCTGGCCGCTGCGGCGAAGCTTGTCGATGTCGCGTGGATCGTCTGCATAAGTGGTCTGGGCCACGGCAAGGCGCAGGCGCCTCACCTCGGGCGCTGCGTCTTCCACCCACCTGGGAAGAACATGCATCCGGGCGGTGGTATAGCATTCACCCGTCTTGGCCGCGCGCGCGCGCACTCGCCGTTTGAAATTTCCATTGTCAGTCATATCAGGGCCTCTTACGTTCCGGACATCGTTCCCCAGCAACAGGCCCGAAACATCAGGACCAGGATAACGACCCGAGACGAAAGCCCCTTTGCCTCCGGTTGAAGACCCTGCTGGGGAAGGCCTGAGGAGGTTCGGCGTTGGATCACGCCGAGTTAAAAATGCCGAGGCGGCCGCGATTCGTCAATTCGGGGAATCGCGGGGATCCGTTGGCGCGGAGGCCCCTACTTCGGGCCACCTTGCCCCACTCGCCAAGGCGGATCGATGCGGTTCGATCCGGCGAAATAAAGGATGATGCGGTTGCCGCCGGGGTCGAGCAGCTCCGCCTCGCGCCAGAGCCAACTTTTGTCCTCGGGTCCGCTCACGAATTGAAGGCCGGCCTCGCTAAGGCGGCCGACCGTCTCCTCCAGGCTCTCGCACTCGAAATAGACTGTGGTTCCGCCGCCGCCACTTTCGCCCTGATGCAGGGAGAAGGTGCTGTCCCCGTCCGGGCAGAGGAAGCGCGCATACCGCGGACGGGCATCAACGACGGGCCTCAGACCGAGGAGGGTGTAGAAGCTCCAGCCCAAATCGAGGTCAGGCATCGTAACGGTCACCTGATTCAGGCGCATGATCTATCCTTCTCGGCTGAGTTCTCCCAAAACTGCGCGGCGGTGCCGTGGCCGCGACGTCCATAAAAACAAGAACCTGAAACCATCGCATGAATCAAATTCTAAGCGACACGCTTTTTGTGTCCTTGCTACAAAACTCGTGTCAGACTGCGCAAGCTGCGCATCGCAAGCGCGCCGATCGAAAGGCCGAACCATGCATAGATTCACCGTTACCCTCACCCGGGAGATCGAGGCCGATACCGCCGAAGAGGCCGCCCTGCTCCTGTATCAGGAACTTTCAAAAGGACCGCTCCCTGACCGCTATTCCGTCACCGACGAGACGGGTGTGAACATGGAGGTGAAGCTGGATCGGGAAAAGGCGGATGAATTCGCCAGCATCGATCACACCGCCGACCCCGGCAACTGGTAACGTCAGGGCGGCCTGCCGAACCGGCCGCATTCGATAGACAGCAGCCCTGAGAAAAGCTGATGGAATACAATCCGCACTACCCGACAATCCTGCCGGAATTCTTTGCTCTTTCGTTTGTCTTTGTTTTGAACATCCTGATACCTGTTTCGGCGATCCTCACCGCGCGGATGCTCACGCTACGTAGATGGCTGCCGCACACATTGGCATTTCTATGGGTGTTTTTCTCGCCAATCACGCTCGCCATATTGGCGACGCCGGCGATGGCGCCGGGAGAAGAGGCCGGGCCCGGCGACGGGATGATCCTGCTTCCCGTCTTGACGGAAATACCGGTCGTGCTTGTTGTTTACGCCCTCACCCTGATTTATCTGCGTCTAACGCGACAAATCTCCTCCGCCTCGCACTCGCCCTCCTGAGCAAGGAAAAACTGTGACCTCACCAATCAAAATAGCGGTCGCCGGCGCGAACGGCCGCATGGGTCGCGCCATCCTGCCGCTGCTGGCGGCCGATCCGGCTTTTGCAGTCGTCGGCGGCATCGCTCGTCCCGGCTCCATCGGTGAAGGGCTGATCGACCGTTCGGCTGCGATCGCGGCCGCCGACGTGATCCTGGATTTCACCACAGGACGTGCTGCCGCCGAACTTGCCGGCTTGTGCGCCTCGGCCGGCGGACCGGCCTTGGTGATCGGGGCGACGGGTTTCGAAGCGGACGAGATTGAACGGATCACGGAGGCAGCCCGGACGATTCCGATCCTGCGCTCCGGCAATTTCTCCATCGGCCTGAATATGCTGCTCGGCCTCGTTGCCCAAGCCGCCCGCGCCCTTCCCGCGCAGGGCTGGGATATCGAAATCCTCGAAGCCCATCATAACAGGAAGATCGACGCGCCGTCCGGCACGGCGCTGATGCTCGGTGAGGCAGCCGCCGCAGGCCGAGGCGTCTCCCTCGCCGCCGTCGAGCGGCGCGGCCGCGACGGCATCACCGGCGAACGGCCGCCCGGCGAAATCGGCTTCGCCGTCCTGCGCGCCGGCGGGCTCGTCGGAGAACACAGTGTGCTGTTTGCCGCCGCCGAGGAAGTCGTGACACTTTCGCATTCGGCGCTCGACCGCGGCATGTTCGCCCGCGGCGCACTTGCCGCCGCTCGCTGGGTCGCGGGACGCACAGCAGGCGAATACAGCATGCAGGATGTCCTGGATCTGGCCTGAGAAAGGGCGAAGAGACAGGGTAAACGGAGGCTTGAAGTGCGTTCTTGAATCAAAGTCTAAGCGCGTCCCTGGTTGCGCCCAGCCCTCTAGAGAGCCTCATCCTGAGGTGCCCCGCAGGGGCCTCGAAGGACGAGGCGGCTGCGCCAGCGTGGATGATGCGAGAAGCAGCGCTGCGGCGTGTCCTTCGAGGCTCCGCCCTATTATCGGGCTGCGCACTTCAGGATGAGGGACGACGGAGGATGCCGCGGCCCAAGAACAGGCGGTGAATTGCCGTGGGTTTGCCCCGGCAACGGTTACCCCTCCGCTCGCGCCAGCCCCAAAGAGAGCCTCATCCTGAGGTGCCCCGTGGGGGCCTCGAAGGACGAGGCGGGCGCGCCGACACAAGATAGGAGCAAGGAGCAGCGCTGTTGTGTCCTTCGAGGCTCCGCCTATGGGCTGCGCGTGTCAGCATAAGGGACGTGGGAGGATGCTGCGCCCTTTCATTTGGCGTCTCCCTGTCTCTGCCTCCCGCCTCAACCATACCTGCGTTAAAACAAAGGCTTGAAGCCCGCCCCTGAATCAAAGCCTACACCGACACGTCCACTCTATCGAGGATCGCAGAGGCGACAACGACTTCGGTTCCGGCAAGACCTACGGAGCAGAATAGCGTTATGTCCTCCGCCGATCTCCGCCCGGCCGCTTTCCCGGCAATGATGTTGGCAAGGTCGGCCATGCGATCTTCGTTGCCGGAGCCGGCGAGGAAAAAAGGCGAAGCGTAGGCTCGGGTCTGTTCGGGGGAATCCGTTGCGATCACGGCAGCGGCGTCCGCAATATCAAGACCGAGTTCGTATCCCTGAATCGTTTTCGGGCCGACGGTATTGACGTGCACACCCGGCTTCAAATCGCGCGCAAGAAGGACAGGCATTTGGCTCGCCGTCGCGCAAATGACGATATCGGCCTCATCGACGGCTTCTGACACGCTGCCGACAGGTTCGACCTCCAGCCCCAGGGTGTGCTGCATCTCGCTTGCGAAGGCGGCGCGATTGTTCTCGTCGCGGCTGTAGACGCGGGCGCGATCCAGTTTTCGAACGGCGGCGGCTGCGGCAAGCTGGGTTCGCGCTTGCGCCCCGCTGCCGATGATCCCGACAATCCTGGCGCCGGGCGCGCTGAGATGGCGGACGGCGAGACCTCCGATGGCACCGGTCCTGAGGTTGCCGAGGCGCTCACCGAGAACAATGCCCTTGAGCCTGGCATCGTCGGCCGACCACACCGCGACGATCTGCGAATGCTCTGCCCCGTCGAATGTTTCGTAGACGCGAAAACCCGCAAGCGGTTTGTCGCCAAGCATGCCGCCGACCGTGAAGACGAGATCGCCTCGATCGGGAAAGGACACATGATGCCGGGGCGGAGAGACCAGCCGATTGCCGGCTCTCGCAAGAAAAGCGGTCTCGAGCGCATCGATAGCAACACCCATCAACGCATTGTCGGCCAGATCTTCGTCTTTCAGAATTTTCGTCACGGCAAACCTCCAGCTTCCGCCGGCATCCTGCGACCCCAACCGTGCTTGAGGTCAATAGATCAGGTAGAGCAAATGCGCTGAAATTTCGCGCGAGGCCTAATCGACCAGACGGCGGGCCATGATGACGTCGTCGATCTCCCTGCCCTCTTCCAGAACCCCGGCAGGGATCCTGCCGACCTCGGAAAAGCCCTGCCGCTGATAGAACCGGATCGCCGCCGCATTCTCCGCGCTGACGAAGAGTTCGAGCTGCCGGATGCCGATATCGCGCGCATGATCGACAACGACATCAAGAAGCCTCTCGGCAAGACCGGTGCCGCGCAGGCTCCTTCCGATGTAGACCATGATGATCGTCGCCCGATGGGCCATCTTGCTCGACCGCTGGCGGAGCAGGCCCATGATACCGACGGGCTCACCGCCCTGAAACGCAATGAAAACCGGCTCGCTCAAGCGGTTGCGCCACTCCTCGAGCGAAAGAGCCGCCCAGTCTTCGTAGCGGCTGGCAAAGGAGGCGGGTTCGGTGCGAAGCGCTTCCAGACGGATGCGCCGGAAGGCCTCCACCTCGTCGGCCTGGATATGCCTGATCGTCACGCCGCTTGCATCCATTCGGAGACCTCCCGGATATCTCAGCTGTCGTCATGACAGTGTGTTCCGGCCGATGCAAGCGGAGACGATGACTGAAATCCGGCCCCTATTGCACCCGCCTCACGCCAACACCTAGAAGAGCCTCATCCCGAGACAGCCCGCAAGGGGCCTCGAAGACAAGGTGCGCCGGTGGCGCAAGAATGCAGGGGGAAATGCTGAAGCCTGTCCTTCGAGGCTCCGTCTCAGGATGGAGGGCGTCGGAAGATTCTGCACCCAGAGAGCCTCATTCTGAGAGGCCTCGAAGGACGAGGCAGGCTCCGGCTGCAATTACTGCGCCGGGGTTCCCACCCGGCCGCCCTTCCGGACACCCGACGGATCCCCGTCCGTCGGTTGGTTCGTTGGCCGCAGGTCCCATTGATTGGACGGCCGGACGGCCGGTCGCTCGGTCGCCGGCTCGCGCGTCGACCGTACAACCAGATTATCCGGCTGATCGGTGGACCCCGTCGCCGATCCATCGGCTGACCACTCGGTCGTTTGATCGCTCGGCTTGTCCAGCTTGAAGGGGGCAGTCTGACGGACAATGACGAGAAGAACTATCCCGACCACCATGCAAATCAGCGTATAGAGAACGAAATACTTCAGTGCATATCCCTCGCTGATTGGCAGAGCGGCCTTGACAGCGGCGCGAATGATATTTCCGCATCATTGAATGATACTTGAAGAAAAGGCAATAGATTTTAGATGAAACCAGTAAAATTCAGAAATGAACCACGCAGAATAAGATAGTTATTGGCGAGTCCTAGGAAACATCTCCCGCGCTGCTCGATTTATCTTGACCATCCCGGTAAAGGCGAGACGCGCATGTCAACGTCGGCTGCCACTCAATCCTGCCATCTCACCCCGGGAATTCGCGGGGTGCAGTTCGTCAAAGATGCGCGTCGGCTGGCGTCACAATGCCTCACCCCGCGCCAAAACACTTGCCTGTTCCAGGCTGATACCCTTGGCGAGAGGATCGGCATGGCGGTGCGCCAACCGCCATTCTGCGCCCTCGCGGCGATAAACCAGGGTAACGCGCAACGGCCAGTCCTGCATCGGCAGACCGCCGACCTCCACCCGGCATCGTTCGATGACGGCAAGGACAACCATGTCGGCTGATGCATAAGCCTGCACGACCTCCTGTTCGAAGGTGCCGTTGGCGAAGAAACGGCCGATCGCCCGCCAGCGCTCCCGCGTCAACTCTGCCTCATGCGTCGGTCGCCCGCCGAATGGCGACATCAGCGTGTAATCGGCCGCGTGCGGATTCAAGGCGCGGTATGCATCGATATCGCCGCGCATCAGCGCCGCATTCGCCTCGGTCGTGCGGCAGATGAGCTCCGCACACGCCTTTTCGGCGATGGAACTCTCGGCCGGCATTGAACTGGATGGGAATGACATGACCTTGCTCCTTCAGCGATGCGAACGCCGTTTGCGCCCGCCACAAATCCCACTTCAGCGACACTGAATCCAATGATATGATTTCAGCGATATGCTGAATCCAATTGACCTCTCCCGCAGCGATCTCAATCTGCTCGTGCTTTTCGAGGCCGTGCTGGAGGAGCGTCATGTCGGCCGCGCCGCCGCGCAGCTGAACCTTACCTCTTCAGCCGTCAGCCATGGGCTGGGCCGGCTGCGGCGACTGCTGAACGATCCACTGTTCCTCAGAACGCCCAAGGGCGTCGTGCCGACGGTGCGCGCCATGGAACTGGCAGCACCGATCGCCGATGTGCTCGCCCGCGTGCGCAGCATGCTTTCGGACGCCGAACCCTTCGATCCCGCAAACTCCACCCGCCGCTTCACGATCGCCGCACCGGACGGCGTTTCCGCCGTGCTGCTGGCGCCGCTTCTTGACAAGCTTCACCGCACCGCACCCGGCATCGATATCGGCATCCGCCAACTGCTGCCGGCGCCCAAGAAAACCTCGCCGGAGCGTGCATGGCGCGACGCATTCGCCGATCTCGACGACCGGCTGACCGATATCGCGGTCATCCCCACCGAGCACATTCCGCAGCGCTTCCATATCAGCCGGCTCTATGAGGAGGATTTCGTCGTGGCGATGCGCACCGGCCATGCCTTCGCCGGCGAACCGAGCCTGACCAGATACTGTGAGATGCAGCATCTGGTCGTCTCGCTCAGCGGCGATCCCCATGGTTTCGTCGACGAGGCCCTGGCCAAGCACGGCTGCGCGCGGCGTGTCGCGCTGACCGTGCCGAATTTCACATTCGCCCTCGCCATCCTCGCCGAGACCGATCTGCTCTGCGCATTGCCGAGACGGTTTGCCGCCATTCATGCGGCGCGCTTCGGATTGGAAAGCGTCAACGCGCCGCTGGAGCTCACGCGATTTCACATCAATGCCGCTCTCCCCAAGGTCGCCTTGATGGATGCCGGCGTCGCCTGGCTGCTGGGTGCTCTCGAGCAAACGCAACCGGCGGCGCCGTAAGGCCGCAAAATTCGGCGACGCCCAAGATCGATCTTATATTTCGCTGCCAAGACAGCGTCGGCAAGATCGGCTAGACTGCATGCGCCGACAGCTTGCGTCCAGGGCATCCAGGGGACGGTCGGCGGCAGGGGGATCCGCATGTCGGCAATTGCATCTCTGTTTCAGGAAGCTGCCCGGCTTGCGGCCGAGTTTCGGCAGGCGACACCCGCCCGCCATATGCCCACTCACGACTACGCCACCTCGCTTGCCTGTTTTGACGAGCCGCTGCCAACGGTCGGTTCGCAGATGCTTGAGGTCATCACGCAGCTCGCGGATGGCGCCGAACCCGGGCTGCATGCGACGACAGGCCCACGCTTCTTCGGCTGGGTCATCGGCGGTTCCCATCCCGTCGGCGTCGCAGCCGATTTCCTCACCAGCGCCTGGGGCCAGAATGCCGGAAACCATACCGCCGCCCCGGCCGCAGCCGCCGTCGAGACCGTCGCTGCGAGATGGCTTATCGATCTCCTGAAGCTGCCGGCTGAAAGCTCAGTCGGTTTCGTCACGGGCGCGACGGTGGCGAACTTCACCTGCCTTGCCGCCGCCCGCGGCGACGTGCTGCGCCAGGTCGGCTGGGATGGCGATGCCCGCGGCCTGTTCGGTGCGCCCGAAATCACCGTGCTGATCGGTGACGATGCTCACACGACGGTATTCTCCGCGCTGCAATTCCTCGGCCTCGGCCACGATCGCGTGTTGCGCGTGCGCACCGATCCGGTGGGACGGATAGACCCGGCCGCGCTGGCCGGCGCGCTCGATATGGTCTCCGGTCCCATCATCGCTATTCTGCAGGCTGGGCAGATCAATACCGGCGCTTTCGACGACTTCGCCGCGATCATCCCGCTGCTGAAAGCGAAAGGCGCCTGGGTGCATATCGACGGGGCCTTCGGCCTCTGGGCGCAGGCGTCGGTGAAGACCAGCCATCTCAGCCGCGGCATCGAAGCCGCCGACAGCTGGGCGACCGACGGCCACAAATGGCTGCAGACCCCCTATGATTGCGGCTATGCGATCGTCCGCAACGAGCTCGCCCATCGCCGCGCCATGACGATCGCCGCAAGCTATCTGCCGCTCGCCGGCGAAGGTGAGCGCGATCCGTCTCATTACGTGCCGGAGCTATCAAGACGGGCGCGCGGTTTTGCCACCTGGGCGATGCTGAAACATCTCGGCCGAGAAGGCGTGGCCGCCCTGATCGACCAGTGCTGCGCCTCGGCGCGGCTGGTGGCCGACCTGCTTGGGCGCGAGCCCGGCATCACCATTCTGAACGAGGTCGCGCTTAACCAGCTCATCATCCGCTTCGCAGCCGACCGTCCAGACGAAGAAGGCGATGCCATGACCCGAAAGACGATCGAAAAGATCCAGGCGGATGGCCTGATCTTCGCCGGCGGCGCCAAATGGCACGGTCGCGACGTGTTACGCCTCTCCGTCACCAATTTCCAGACGACATCGGATCAGGCGGAGGTGGCGGCGGAGAGCATCATTGCTGCGTTCAGGAGCGTCAGCGGCAATTCCCATCAGCGCTAATGCATGTCGCCCGGAAGTGTGCAGCGGTTCCGGGATAACGACATGCATCAAAACAAAAGCCGTTGCGTCCGCCGCCAATCTATAGCCCTGCAAAGTCTGGCCGCTGGCACCCAGCGACACCATCGGGTGACACAAGCGCACCCTTCTCTCCGCCCTCATCGTCGCACGGCGACGACCGAACTGGCGCGATACCTCGACAGTTGCACCCGGTTGGATTGGTTGCCGCCGAACAGGTAGACATACTGCCGGCGCTGGTCGATGTGATCGAAAAGGCTCACATGAAAGCGCCTGCCCGTGCGGATCACCACAACATCCCCTCGCCTGGCGGCGCGAAAGAACACCGGCTTGCCGAACTTCGTCCAGGACGCAGCCATGTTGGGGTTGGGCGGCGGTTGTCGCGAAGATCGTTTGGCGACAAAGGCCAGGAACGCCCCGCACCACGATACCCTGCGGGGATTGATGCTGAGGAAGGAGATGGAGCGTTCGTGCATGCTCTTGTACTTGGACGCCGTGCCCATCATGTCCGCCTCACAGGGCACGGCAAGCACCGTGAGGACGATGACGAGAATAACCTTCATAGTTACCCACCATTGTTTGTATAACGCTGAAATTCCGAAATGTGGCGAAGAATAAAACAGGCGCGGCAACGTAGAAGCCAATTATGGCGTGATTTAGAAACAACTAATACTGGCATTTTGGCGGCGGAAATTAGGCCGGAGAAAGGCACGAAACCGCTGCAGGCAGGGGCTGGCCTGACCATCGCAAACTCTGCAAACCGCATGTTTTGTCGGGTAGAAAGGCTAGAGTTTCACCATCCGAACCCAGTTCCTTCTGGGTAGGATGAACCGCACCCGCAAGTGATTGAGCAACAAGTTGATTCACCAAAAAGTTGACAGCGGTGAGCGATCTCGGCCATCACCTGTACGAGCTATATTTAAGATAGGCACAGTAATACTTAGTCACCACGGGAAATACATTGCGCCCGCGCCCATTCGGCGGCTAAAGCTGGTCGTGCACCACCCTGTCGGTTGCGGAGATGGACGCTGCCGGACAGCGGATAGCCGGCGTAGCGAGTCAACCGTGAGGTTGCACCGGTTCGGGCCGGCCTGTGACCGGAGCAGGATCCGCGGCAAGCGCCCTGGTGACCAGAAGTGCCGCAGCGAGAACAGGGACGACTGCCCAGTACGAAAAGCGGATGCCGAGGTGTTCGGCAACGAAACCGAGCAGCGGCGGCCCGGCGAAAAACACGAGAAACGTCGTCTGCCCGAGTGCTGCAACGCTGACCGGTGCAGGTCGATCCCTGCGCCGGGCCGCAGCCGAGATGGCAAGCGGATAGACCGATGAGCAGCCGATCCCCGTCATGCCGAAGCCTGCAAGCGCGACAACAGGATGCGTCGCCGTCGCCACCATAACGACACCGATGGCCGTAATTCCAAGGAGGGTTATGGCGACCGGGCGGGGATTGAAGCGGTCGATGACAGGGTCCATGCCGAGCCGCCCGATGGCAATCAGCAAGGAGAAGATGGTCACGCCGAGCCCGCCGACGAATGGTTCCACGGCAAATACGTCCCGCATATAGATTGCCGACCAATCGACGCTTGCGCCTTCGGCAAGAAGCGGAGCTGCGCCGACGAGGCAAAGGGGCAGCAGCCCGATGGTGGGAAAGGCGATAAGCGGCGCATGTCCGGGGTGAGCATCGCGCCGCTTGGGCGCATTCTCGATCCCGGAGAAAACGATCGACCCAGCAATCAAGACAATGACGAGGGTGAGGAAAGTATGCAGTTCGATGGAGACGGCAGCCTGCCGCATGCCGGCGGCAACAAGGGCGGTGAGGCAGAAGCCGAGGCTCCACATGCCGTGAGCCCGGCTCATGATGCGGTATCCGAGCAGCGCCTCATGGCGATCGGTTTCGATATTGGCGTTGATCTCGAATGCCCCGGTGAAAATGCCGGCAATGAAGAACAAAGGCACCGCCGACGGAGCCGAAGGCATCCAGGGGATCAGCGCCAAAAACAGCGACGCGCCGAAGACGGTGACGAAGGCGGTTTTGCGCGCACCGAGCCTCTCGATGAACCTCACCGAGAACGTCAGCCCGCAGAGAACCCCTAACGACAAGACAGCGAGCAAAAGGCCGAGTTCGCCTTCGGCAAGGCCGAACTTGCGCTGAAGGTCGGGCAGCCGCGAAAGAAACGCACCGACGGAAAGGGCCACGGCAAATTGAATGAAGAAAATGCGATGATGCGGCTTCATCTCGGGGACTTGCTCCGATTGGGGCGGGGATTGAAGCCCAGGCATCCGAGATAGCCGGACATTCCGACGAAACGGCGACTGGCTCCAAAATCCGCGGTTCTCGCTTATCTCCCACCCTTGCTGACAGTTGCTGTCAGCATGCTGGTGCCGCCGCTCGTTTCAGGAGGGTTGGCGGCTCGCCGGAAGCAATCGTCGAGCCAACGGCTTGTGACGCCACAAGTGGATGCTGACCTCCTCAGTCCGCCTTCTACCCTCACAAAAAATTCGCACCTGCATCAATTTACTTGCCGTTCTGCAATGCGGCATATGTTTGTGTGCATGGCCAAGTGGCATGAGCGGGGAACCATGACGTCAACACGTGCAGACAATACGGGTGAAGGTGCCGGCCGTAAGGGCTTTGTCGGACTGGTCGTCGGCGCGATCGGCGTCGTCTATGGCGATATCGGCACCAGCCCACTCTATGCTCTTCGTGAGGCGCTGAGGCCCTTTGCCGCCGATGGCGTGCATGAGGCCGAGGTCATCGGGCTCATTTCGCTGATGGTCTGGACGCTGACGATCATTGTGACCTTCAAATATGTGCTCTTCCTTCTCAGGGCGGATAATGACGGCGAAGGCGGCACGCTGTCGCTTCTCGCCCTCCTGATGAAGAAGATGGGACGGAACGTTCCGGTGCTCTTCTTCGCCGGCCTGATCGGGGCGGCTCTCTTCATCGGCGATGCAATGATCACGCCAGCTCTGTCGGTCATGTCGGCGCTCGAAGGCCTGAAGCTGGTCACCCCGGCCTTTGCCGACTATGTCCCGCTTGCGTCGGCTGCAATCATGATCGTTCTGTTTGGCGTCCAGTCGCGGGGAACCGCTGCCGTCTCGATGTTTTTCGGGCCGATCACGGTGTTGTGGTTTCTGGCGATGGCGGCGGGCGGTCTGATCCATATCGGTGACGACTGGGCGATTTTGGAGGCGCTCAATCCGGTCAATGCATTTCTGTTCCTCACCCATGCCGGCACGGTCGGCCTCATCGTTCTCGGCGCCGTCTTTCTGACCGTCACCGGCTGCGAAGCGCTCTATGCCGATCTCGGCCATTTCGGGCGCCGCCCGATCCAGACGGCATGGTTCGTGCTGGTCTTTCCGGCATTGCTTCTCAACTATCTCGGACAAGGCGCGCTCGTGCTCGCCCATCCCGAAGCCGCTGCCAATCCATTCTTTCTGATGTATCCCGATTGGGCCTTGCTGCCGGTGGTTCTGCTGGCGACGATGGCGACGATCATTGCCAGCCAGGCTGTCATCACCGGTGCGTTTTCGCTGGCCCGCTCGGCGGTTCATCTCGGCTTCCTGCCGCGGCTGCGGATCAAGTTCACGTCGGAGACCAACACTGGCCAGATCTACGTGCCGAGCGTCAATCTTCTCCTCTTGGTCGGCGTCTTGATGCTGATCTTTTCCTTCGGCGACTCCGAGTCGCTGGCGACAGCCTACGGCATCTCGGTGACCGGAACCATGGTCATCTCGACCATGCTGGTCTTCCAGTTCCTCCGCGCCGTCTGGGGCTACTCCCTCGTGCTCGCCGCTGCCCTGCTGCTGCCGCTCTTCATCATCGAAGTCCTGTTCCTGGCGGCCAACCTCTTGAAGATCTACGATGGCGGCTGGGTTCCGGTCGCCCTCGCGCTGGCGATCATGATCCTGATGTGGACATGGACCCGCGGGCAGGCCTATCTGAAGAGACTGCGCGCCAACAATGAGATCCCGCTCGATTCCTTCATCAGATCGATCGAGCGGAAGTCGGACCATTCGCCGGTCACCGTTCCGGGAACGGCAGTCTTCCTGACCAGCGTCCCGGACCGGACGCCGAACGTTCTGCTCCACAATCTCAAGCACAACCACGTGCTCCACCAGCAGAACGTCATCCTAACCGTCTGGACCGAAGACGAACCTTATGTCCCCGACAACAGGCGCATCAAGATCAGCCAACTCTCGCCGCGCTTCGTGCGCCTTGATCTCACCTTCGGCTTCATGGACGATCCTGATGTCACCAGGGCGCTGGCGCTCTGCCGGGAGGGCGGTTTCAAGTTCGAGATCATGAAAACCTCTTTCTATCTCGGCCGCCGGAACCTCGTGAGGACGCCGAACACCGGCCTGCCCGGCTGGCAGGAGCGCATATTCATGGCATTGGAAGGCTTGGCGATCGATCCTTCCGATTACTTCAACCTGCCGTCGAACCGCGTCGTCGAGCTCGGCGAACAGATTGCCATTTAGCGCGGGAAGCCAAGTTTGCAGTGGCGGATAGGCACGCGCCGCGGTGCGAGATACCGAACGTCAGGCCTTGGCCGAGATCGCGCTCAGTTCCTCGAGATCGAGATCGCGTTCCAGCTCGTCCAACGTCTCGTCATCGATGTCGCCGGCGCGGTGGAGGCGAATGAGTTCCCGGCGCCCCGTCGCAACCGCTTCGAGAACGACGTCGAAATGAGCATGGAGCAGCGGCACGTAATGCTCGGTTCTCTCGGCATAGTCGACGATCGCCGTCGCCCTGCGCTGATAGCGCTCCAGCAATTGCGGATGGATGAGCTTTCCCTCTGTGTCATAGGCCAGGTTTTGCACGATCCCGAGCTGCACCTGTGCCATGGCGGCTTCCGCCTGGCTCATTGTCAGGCGCGCTCTTTCCGTCTCGGGCGCCAGCCGCGCCCAGGCAATCACCCGCCCCAATGTCGTGCCCTGCACGAGCACGGTTCCGAGAATGACGGTAAAGGACGTGGCGAGAATGAAGTCACGGCCCGGGAAACCTTCGGGCAGGCTCAGCGCCAAGGCGAGTGTGACGACGCCGCGCACGCCTGCCCAGCTCAGAACGGTTGCCCCGCCTGCGCCGAGCGGCCGGGTACGTGTGAACCCCAGCGCTGCACATGACTTGATGACGAGATCGGAGGCAAAGACCCAGGCAAACCGCGCGGCTACGAGTGTCACGAGGACTGCCAGCATCGGCAGTCCCATTGTCGCGATCACGGTGCTAAAGCCGCCGCCGCGTTCGACGACATCCCGGAGCGACAGCCCGATCAATGTGAAGACCGCCGCTTCCATCAGGAAGATCATCACCGTCCAGAACGACGTGCCGCGCATGCGCGTGGCCGCTGAAAATACCGTGTGCTGGTGCCAGGAGGCGACCAAGCCCGTGGTCACGGTGGCAATGACGCCGGAAACATGCAGCAGTTCGCCGAACAGATAGGAAATCCAGCCGAGCAGCACGGTGGCCGCAATGATCAGGTAATCATCGCCGAGATGCCGGATGAGTTTGACCCATGCGGCTGCAATGACGATGCCGACGATGGCGCCGCCGAGCGCCAGCACGAAGAAGTCGCCAACCGCCTCCCCCGCGCTGAAGGCGCCCGTTGCGGCGGCGGCAACGGCAAAACGGAAAAGAACCAGGCCGCTCGCATCGTTGAGCAGGCTCTCGCCTTCCAGCAGAATCTGCAGCCGCCGTGGCAGCCTGACGCGCTCGAGCACGGCGCGCGCCGAGACCGCGTCCGGCGGCGCAACGATCGCGCCCAGTGCCGCGCAGGCGGCCCAGGGAAGTGACGGAAAGATAAGATGGACGACAACGGCCACGACGACGCAGGTGAAGAAGACCGCGCCGACGGCAAGCGAGGCGATCCCGATCATGTGGCGCCGCAGCCGCGACAGCGCGATGGACCAGGCGCCATCCATCAACAGCGGCGGCAGGAAGATGACCAGCACCAGCCCGGGATCGACTGAAATCGCCGGCAGTCCCGGCACAAAGGCCAGCAAAGCGCCACCGGTCAGCAGCGCGACGGACGGCGGCAGTCCGAGCCTGTGGGCGGCATAGTGCAGCGCGATGATCGCCAGAAACATCGCGATAACGAGCTCGAATAACTGGGTTGGTTCCATGTGCCCTGCCCTGGCTCAGCAACGAATGTCGGATGCCTGCCGCAAAGAGTTACAGCGGCCTTGCGCATCTGAAAAGACACGACGCGCTGTAAAGGCTGCGGAACCGGGAATGGCAAGTTTGGAGACTTTGACTCTCTCTGCCATCAATCATTGCCTGGATTTAATTGGAGTTTGCTGCGCATCCTCCTTACACGCTGCGTCTTCAGGAAAGGAAGACCGATGCAAAGACGAACTCTGGTGCTGGGAGGTGCAGCCATTGCGGCCTCGACCGTAGCTGCAGCGGCGATCTGGCCACGGCGGCATATCACTGTTGCCGCCAGGACATTCGACTGGAAGGGAACGGATTTCCTGAGCGGCGGCACAAAGTCGGTCGCATGGGAAAAGCTGCCTGCGCCGCTCTTTCGCAGCCGTCCGAATTGCATCGTGACATCAGCACAAACCCTTGGCCCCTGCCACGTCAACAATATTCCGGCCCGTCAGGACGTCTCGGAAGGAAAGGCCGGACTGCCGTTGCGGCTGGCCGTTCGCATCGTCCATGCCGCCGATTGCCGGCCGGTCGAGAGCGCCGATATCGAAATCTGGCATACCGATCATCGTGGCATCTATTCCGGCCGCGAGGCTGCCGACATGTGTACGCTCGGTGATGCCGAGGCAATCAGCGGCCTCGCCTTTCGGGGGCGCCAGCTGACGGATGCTGAGGGGCAGGCAAGCTTCCTGACGGCCTATCCCGGATGGTACAAGGGCCGCACGCCGCATGTTCATTGCCGCATCCTCGTCGAAGGCAAGGAGCTTCTCGTCAGCCAGATCTATTTCGATGACACGCTGAGCGACATCATCTATGGCGAGCATCCGGACTATCTTGGACGCCCTCCCCGCGATACCCGCAATGAAGCGGACGGCATCTTCCCGGAGGATGCCGCCGATCACATATTCGACTTCGAGAAGCTCGATGGCGGCGTGCTTTCCGCCACCATCACGATCGGCCTCTCTTCGTAGGCGGAGAGCAGAGAAAGCCGCCGATCGCCAACTGCCGGCCGTGCCGGAATTCCTCCACCACAGAGGTTTTAAAGGACGATCTTGCATCCGGTATGAAACCAGATGCAGCATTCCTGCGTACTAACTCTCGATAGCGGGATACAGGCAGCGAGGGTTGATGGCATGGTCAGGAAAGAAGGCGTCGCACACATTGTCCGGCAAGTCGCCGAACAGGGGCTGGCCAGGCTGATGATGAGGCTGCCCGCGACGAGGGCAACGATCAGAGCCGCCGCGGCGAGCCAGCCCCATCTTTACGAACTGTGCGGAGCCTATGGCGAGGCCTGCGCCGTTCTTGATCGCATGCGCAAGGATCTGTCGGCCGACCCGGCGATTGTCAGCGAATACGAGATCATCTGCGCCGAAATCGAAATCGACGTCACCAGGATCCTGTTTGGCGGCCGATGAGCTGCGGCCGGTATCCTTTTCAGATCAGCACGCCATCCACATCGATGGAAATGCTCAGCGTATCCGTATCGAAATGATGCGCAGCCCCGTCGGAGATCTTATAGTGGAACGTCTCGCTGACGTCTCCGGTAACGCCGGCAAGCTTCGCCGCATCGAGCGTGTAGCTGTAGTCGCCATGATCGTCGACATGGATGGTGCCGTATTGGCCGGTCAGCGTCAGACCGTTCTTGCCGACGACTTCACCCTCAAAGCGGCGAAGCAGCAGGATCCCATTGGCCGAACTGTCGTTTTCCAGCAGATTGCCGTGATGGGCGCCATCCGTGTCGGCTGAGATTTTCAAGCTGTCATGGGCCGCGACAATTATCGGGGCCGCGCCCACATGCGTTGTATCGCCGGCAACGTGACTATCAAGGCTGACAAACAGGGGGTCAGCCTCCTCGAGCGTCGTATTGTTGCTGACGGGAAAGGTGTTCGCGGCGATGATGGCCGGCGATATGCTGTAGGGCGTCACATCGCTGGCGATGACATTGTCGTGGAAAGCCCCGGATGCAGGCCTGTCGACCTTCAGCGCCGCCTGCGACAGGTCGTCGAAAACGTTGTTGTGGACGTCGATATCTTCGCGGACGTAACTGGTGGTGCCGGCAGAGCTGACCACCACGCCCCACACGCCATCATGGATGTAATTGCCTGAGATATCATAGTCCCTCGTATCGCCCTGGTCGCCGAGACCGACGGCGTAAGACCAGCTGTAGCCGCCATATCCCGATATGTCGTTGTCGTGGATGGCGATATTCGTGCCCGCCTGGGTGGCCACCCCGAAGCCGCCGCCAACCAGCGTATTGTCCTCGATCACGGCATTGACAGGCCGGACGAGCGCCAGCACGCCCTTAGGGCTAACGGCCCCCGTCTGGTCGAGATAATTGCCGCTGATCAGGATGTTGCTGCTGTCGTTCATCTGCACGGCATCTGCCGTGGTGCCGTGAGCATTGGTGACGGTATTGTTGAGAAGGGTGACGCCGTTGATCTTCTCGATCCAGACGCCGTCGCCATTCACGTCGTTGATCGTGCTGTTTTCGATGGTGATGTTCGAGCCCGTCCGGAAGGTGACGGAACCGGACTTGCCCGCCAAACCGGTGTGATCGACCTCGACATTGCGCACCGTCCAGTTCGAAACATAACCGCCATAGATGGCTGCTCCGCCGGTATCCGAGATCTTGATGTTCTCGATGACGATGTTCGACGCATAAAGGCTGTGAATGCCGTCGCCTGGACTATGGATGACCGGCGCATCGCCGATCCCGTAGCTGCCGATGGTGATCGGGGCGCTGGCGGTGCCGGAATATTTCAGGTCGAGCTGATCGTTATAAACGCTTCCGGCGGCGAGCAGCACGGTGTCGCCGGGCTGCAGCTTCAAATTTTCCACCGCCCAGAAGGATGCAAAAGGCGCATCCTCGCTCGTGCCGCTGTTGTTGTTGGCGCCTGTCGCCGAGTTCACATAATAGACTGTCATATCGCCATATGCTCGCATTGTCGCGCAGCTGTTTGGGGATCAGCTGCGATGAGTGGATCGGATGCGGTCGGGGCGAAAGGCCATAGGACAATCTTCGATTGTCCCGACGGCGGTAGACAGGCTGTGGCCTGCAATGCTCCCGAGAAGCCTGGCGGTGGCTGCATCCTCGACAATACAACTTACGAGAAAATAATCTATAAAATAACGACCGAAAGGTGAATGAAACGGTAACGGACCGTTTGCAATGAACGTAAGGGAATGGCCGCCCTCGCCCTTCAACGCCCCTTACGGGACGCTTCAGGACAAGGGCGGAGGGAGGCCGTGCCCTATCTCAGCTCAGCAAACCATCCATATGGATGAAGACGGTCAGCGTATCCGCGTCGCTGTGATGCGAGGTTCCATCGTCGATGCCGTACTTGAAAGACTCGCTCACATGCCCGCTATGGTCGTCGGGCAGCTTCGTTTCATCGAGCGTATAGGCATAGTTGCCCTCCCGGTCCACGTGGATGGAACCGTAGTCTCCAGTCAGCGTCAGGCCGTGTTTGCCGACGGCTTCGTCGCCGAAGCGGCGAAGCACCAGCGTGTCGTTGTCGGAGCTGTCGTTTTCCAGAAGATTGCCGCGATGGGCTTCGCCCGTATCGGTGAAGATCTTCAGATTGTCGTGGACGGCGACGACTGCCGGATCGGCAACCGCCTCCGTCGTGGCGGCAATCTTGGTCTCGGTGCTTGCAAGCGCCGTCTCGACATTTGCGACCGTGTGGTTGTTGCTGACGGAAAAGGTATGCGCGTCGACGATGGCGGGCGATATGCTGGTGGCCTTGACGCCGGTCTCGATGGTGTTGCTGTAGAAGGAGCCGGACGCCGGCCTGTCGACCTTCAGCGCCGCCTGGGTGAGGTCGTCGAAGACATTGTCGTGGACCTTGATATTCGTGAGGCTATAGCTGGTGCCGGTGGCGCCGCTGACGGCCACGCCCCAAGCGCCATCGTGAATATGGTTGCCCGAGATGTCGTAATCCCGCGCACTGCCCTGATCGCCGAGGCCGACGGCGAAGGACCAGCTGTAACCGTGATATCCCGATATGTCGTTGCCGTGGATAGCGACGTTCTTGCCCGCAGGCGCGCTGATGCCGAAGCCCCCGCCAGTCAGGACATTGTCCGCGACCACGGCATCGGTGGCCCGCACCAGCGCGATCCCCCCCTTCGGACTGACGGCATGCGTCTGGTCGAGATGATTGCCCTTGATCAGAATGTTGCTGCTGTCGTTGAGCTGCATCGCATCGGCCGTAGAGCCATTGGCGCTGGTAACGGTATTGTTGAGAAGTTTGACGCCGCTGACCTTTTCGATCCAGAAGCCGTCGCCTTTGACATCAGATATCTTGCTGTCTTCGACCGTGACGTTCTTGCTGTTCCTGAAGGTGACGGCACCTGCGTTTTCCGACATTCCACTCTTGGCGATCTCGACATCGCGGACCGTCCAGTTGGTGACATCGCCGCCATAGATGGCCGCACCGCCGGTGTTCGATATTTTGAGGTTCTCGATGACGATGTTCGAGGCATAAAGACTGTGAATGCCATCGCCGCCGCTGTGGATAACGGGCGCGGCCCCCGTTCCGTAACTGCCGATCTTGATCGGCGCAGTCTCGCTGCCGGAATATTTGATATCGAACTGTTCGTTGAACACGCTTCCCTTGGCAAGAAGCACGCTGTCTCCCGGTTTCAGTCCCAAGGATTCCACTTTGGACAAAGTCGCAAAAGCCGATTTCTGGTCCGTCCCGCCATTGCGGTCGGAGCCAGTCGCTGAGTTCACATAGTAGATTGTCATATCGCCAATGTTGCCCTGTTCGTCGGATCGCTACATTGCCACGCGAATCGACCGGAACCGGCCGTCCGAACGCGGCGGGGGCAACCCGCCACGGCAAAAGGGCGAGAAGATGTTGTCAATGCGGCAGCGGGTCGGTTTGCGGACCTTACTCCACAGGCAATGCCCGGATTTGCTAAGCCACTGGAAAGATGCAACTTATCCGAAAAATTTCCGGCGGCGTAATTGCATGAATCGGCGGCACTACTTCACCCCCTCGCCCGCAACGCCGCCCTCAGCGGCAGCCTTGCCGCCGCCAGCGCCGGCAAGGCGCCGCCGATCACCCCGACCACCAGCCCCAGAAGCCCGGCGGTTAAAATCACATCTGGTGTCACGACCAACTGGAACGCCATCTTCGTATTGTTGGCGCCCATCGTGCTCGCCTGCCAGCCGTTAAAGGCAAGACGGGAGGCGAGGATGCCGACACCGGCGCCGGCTACAGACAGCAGCACCGCCTCGACCCAGGTGGCGACGAAGGCCGGCAGGCGGGGAAAGCCGAGCAGGCGCAGCGTGGCGATCTCGACGCCGCGGTCGGAGACCGAGCTCATCATCGTATTCAAAGCGCCCGCCGTCGCGCCGACCGCCATCAGCAGCGCGATCGGCCAGCCGAACAGGCGGATCAGGCTCTCGGTGCGCTCGGCCTGCGCGGCATAGAGATCAGCCTCGGGGATAGCGGTGAGCGGCGTGCCTGATAGATCGGACAGACGCTCGCGCAGCACCGCCAGTGCTGTTGCAGGGTCGCCGCCGGCAAGCCGCACGCGCAGGCTCTGCACCTGCCCCTGACGGTCGAAGGCCGATTGCACCGCGTCCAGGTCCGCCCAGATCTCGGATTCGAAGGCACTGCCGCCGGAGGTGAAATGGCCGGCGACGGTCCAGTCGACCGCGCCGAACCGCACCTTCTGGCCAACGGAAAAGCCGGGAAAAGCGTCTGCGATGCGGGCGCCGACGACGATCTCGCGTGCGCCCGGTGCAAACAGCCGCCCCTGCGAAAGCCGGGCGCGGCCGCGCAGATCGAGCCCCGTGCGGTCCATGCCCCGCAACGACAGCGTCTGCTCGGCACCGTCGCTCCCCTTTACATCGATCGGCACGATGGTCTCGCGTGACAGCGCCAGCCCGCCGGCCCCGTCGCGTGCGATCCCGGTCTCGCCGCTGATGGCGGTCAGGCTGCGGATCGCATCTGCCGGCACGTCGGAGCCGGTTTCCTGGTTGGTGCCGCCACCGAGGATGACGGCGATGTCTGGCGAGCCGGCGCCGGCAAGAGCGGCCTCGAAACCGCGCGCCATCGCCAGAAACCCTGCCAGCACCGCCACCACGAGGGCGACCGACAGCACCATCGACAACGAAATCGTGAGCCGCCGCGGCAGGCTGCCGAGATTGATTCTGATCATGAGAAAGGTCTGCTTGAGCGCTGATGACATTGGACTATCTCGTTTTGAAGGCGTTGACGATCGGCAGACACATGGCGTTAGCGGCCGGCAACAGCCCTGTGAGAAGGCCGAGCCCGGCAATGATCGCGACGGATTTCAGCAGCACCTCGCCGCTGAAGACGAGGCCGAATTCCGGCCCGATCGACAGTGTCGCGAGCTTGGCCAGAACGAGCCCGCCCGCCCCGCCGATGGCGAAAATGAACAGCGTCTCGCCGAGAATGAGCACTACGATCCGCCCGCTTGAAAAGCCGAGCACCTTCATCACGCCGATTTCGAAGCGGCGCTCCCGGATGGCAAAGAGCATGGTGTTGACCGATATCATCAGGATCGTCACGAAGGCGGCGCCGACGACGAGGCTGACAATCAGCCCGACATCGGCGAACTGCCGGAGAAACGCTTCGAGGAACTGTTTTTCCGTTTGCGTCCGGGTCTCAGCCGCCGAATTGGCAAAGAGCGCATCGATGCGCGCCGCCAGCACGCCCGAGGCGATACCGTCGCGCGGGCGCACCACGAAGGCGTCGACCGTATCCCTGTCGCGCGCGCGGGCAGCATTGACCATGTCGTAGCGGGCGAGCATGAAATAGGTGTCGGTGCCGGCATCGGCGCCCTCGAAGATGCCTGCGATGGTGAAGCTCCAGTTCCGGCTGCCGTCGGCCTTCAAGAGCTGGCTGGTGAGGCCGATGCGCTGGCCGACCGACCAGCCCTGCGCCTCAGCCAGCGCCCGGCCGACGAGCACCCGGTCGCCGCCTTCTTCCAGCGCCGCGATCAACTCAGGCGTCAGCCCGAGTTCGGCGCCATTGGCGGCGGCAATCGCCTGCGGATCGACCGCGCTGACGGCGACGATATTCTTCTCGACCTCGACGAAGCCGCGCATGCGCGCTGTATAGGCGACGGCCGCGACATCGCGCTGCGCCGCGATCCGGTTGAGATAGGCAATCGGCAGCGGCAGCCCCCGGCCCGATTTATTGAACACGCCGAGCAGATTGTCGCTGGCGCCGGCCGCCCCCTGGCTGCCGCTGACGAAACTCGCCGTCAGTCCGTAGATCAGGAAGGCGATGCCGACCGAAAACATCAGCAAGATCGCCCGCAGCCGCTTGCGCCAGGCATTGCGCCGCATCAGCTGGAAAAAGGTCATCGGCCTTCCCCCTCGACGAATTCGCCCTTGTTGAGATGCAGCGTCCGCCTGGCAAAGGCGGCGGCCTGGGGATCGTGCGTGACCATGATGATGGTCTTTTGAAGCTCGCGATTGAGGAAGCCCAACATCTCCAGGATATCATTGGCCGATTTCCGGTCGAGATCGCCGGTCGGCTCATCGCAGAGAATGAGATCGGGATCGGCGACGATGGCCCGCGCAATGCCGACGCGCTGCTGCTGCCCGCCCGACATGCTCGACGGAAACTGCCGCTGCCGCCCGGCAAGCCCGACCAGATCCATCACAGTATCGACACGCGCCCGCCGCTCCTTGCGCCCGAGCGGCTTCAAGAGCAGTGGCAGCTCGATATTCTCCGCCGCATTCAGCATCGGCAGCAGATTGTAGAACTGGAAGACGATGCCCATGCTGTGCGCCCGCCAGTCGGCCCTCGCCCCTTCGCCCATCTGCTCGAGATGGCTGCGCCCGATCCGGATCTCGCCGGCGTCTGCGCTGTCGATGCCGCCTAGCATATTCAGCAGCGTCGATTTCCCCGAACCCGACGGCCCCATCACCGCGACGAAATCGCCGCGCGGAATGGCAAGATCGAGCCCCGAGAAGATCGGTATCGTCTCCGCCCCGATCCGGAACGCCTTCCTGACGCCCGCAAGCGCGATATAGGGATCTTGAGTGTCCGTCATGCTCTGCTCCTTGGTGGTTCGTTGTTTTGTGGCCGGTAGCCGGTGGCCGACCTCGTCCTTCGAGGCCCCTCGCGGGGCACCTCAGGATGAGGTCGGAGAGAAGCTGCGCTCTGCGGCACAGGAAGCCAAACCGCACGTCATCAGATCAGCCCGCCAGCCGCACGACACGCGATCAGCTTTCCAGCCACACGGCACAACAATCAGCCCTATCCTGAGGTGCGCAGGCCAAAGGCCGGAGCCTCGAAGGACGGGGGCGGATGATAGGCACCATCGGAAGCCGCCTCCTACCCCACCAGCAGCCGGATGCGCGCCGCCATGGCAGGCCGCATGCCTGGCGGCGGCGACGTCAGCGACAGGCGCAGCGTCACCGTCCCCTTTTCCCGCGAAATCACAGGCGCGATCTTCGACACCTCGACCGCAAAGGGTTGGCCGGGAAAGCCGTCGAGCACCGCCTCGCCCGACAGGCCCGGCCGCATCAGCGCGATATTGGCCTCGGCCACATCGGCATCGATGACCAGGCTCGCCGTATCGGTGATGGTAAGCAGGCTTTCATCCTCCCGCACGCTGTCCTCGCGCGACAGCACCGTGTCGCCGATATGCGCATCGAACCCCGTGACGGCGCCGGAGATCGGCGCACGCACGGTCAGCGCCTCCACCTGCTCGCGCGCCTTGTCGATCTCGAGCTCCGCCTTTTCGACATCCTGGCGTGCCTGCAGGGCGGCATTCTCGGCCTTGTCGACAGCCGTTTTCGCCTCCTCCAGCGCCTGTGCCGACATGGCATCGCGCCCGGCGAGCCGCTCGGTGCGTGCAAACGACGAGCGCGCCTGCGCAAGCTCGATCGTCCTCGCATCAAGCGCCAGCGCCGCCGCCCGCCCCGCTATCTCGGCGCCCCGAAGCGCAAAACGCGCGCCGGCATCGTCAAGCCGCACCAGCACCTGCCCGGCGACGACGCTGTCGCCCGCTTCGACCTCGACCGCGACGATCCGGCCCTCATATTTGGAAAAGACGGTGGCGATATCGGGGGCCACGACATAACCGGAGCCGGTGACCTCGCGGGGGAGCGCAGCCGTGCTCTTCGCTCCACCCTCGGTCGGAGTCCGCACTCCTTCAACAGCGGCACCGTCCCTGGCTCGCGCCTCCACCCCATCAGCGGATATCGCAAGGTCTCTGCCCGAAAACCCCGCAAGCGAGGTCTCGATGCGCTGCAGCGTCTCAGGTCCATAGAAAAGAGCCGCCGCCAGCGATGCCGTCGCGGCAAGGACAAGCATTGCGCCAGGGGTCGTGCGCCGCCGGGCATGAGGCTTCGGCGGCTCCGTCGCAAAGGCCGCGGGCGCGATCGAAAGCGATCTGAGCTTGGCGGCAAGGTCTCGGTCATGTTCTGATGTCGTGTTCATACCGGTAGACATCGCCGACCCGGCAGAAATCGCGACCTCGAACACGATCCAGGCAGTCCTCGATCGCGATTGCGTACGTGCCAGTGGCCGCCCTCGTCCTTCGAGCCCCTGCGGGGCGCCTCAAGATGAGGTCGGAGAGAGGACACGGCTTGTATCGCTGGAGAACGCGGCGCCCTGCCGCCGATAGGCTAGCCGCAGGGCACAACAATCAGTCCTCATGGTGAGGAGGCCCGCAGGGCCGTCTCGAACCACGAGGGCGGGTGGCATGCCGATGCGTTTAAGCGCCGCTGGCCGCCCCCGTCCTTCGAGGCCCCTGCGGGGCACCTCAGGATGAGGTCGGAGAGAGGGCACGGCTTGTATCGCTGGGGAACGCGGCGCCCTGCCGCCGAGAGTTAGCCGCAGGGCACAACAATTAGCCCTCATGGTGAGGAGGCCTGCAGGGCCGTCTCGAACCACGAGGGCGGATGGCTGGCCGCTACAGCCCCCATTGCCGAGGAAACACCGCCCTCACCCCTTCCTCTGCCGCCAGGCAACCGGCGTCATATCCGTCACTCGCCGAAATTCGCGGTTGAAGTTGGACTTGGTCTGGAAGCCGACCTCGAACATCACCTCGGTCACCGATTTCCCAGTGCCGGAAAGCAGCCGGCAGGCCTCGCCGATCCGGTAGTCATTGACATATTGCGACACGTTCTTGTCCATCGCCCGGTTGATCGCTGCCGAGATCTGGCGGGCGGGAATGCCGGTCTTGCGGGCCAGCCGGTCGAGATTGAGATTGGCGTCGCGATAGAGTTTACGGGCCTCCATCAGCGCATCGACCGCGGCGATCGTCTCCTTGTCCTCGCTCGTCTCCGGCCGCGGCGCCGTCTCCACCATCTCGGCCGGCGCCCGGCTTCGGCTGGCGGCCGCCGCCGCGATGCCGAGGATGACGAGGACAGCGAGATTTCCGATACTGATCAGCATCAGCGCCCGCGCACTATGGGCCGAGGTGAGGTCGAGGAAGACGAAGGTATCGAGCGCGGCCGAGAGACACAGAGCGGCGGCCGCAAAGATGATCGCCCGGTAGGCCGGCACCGCCCCTTCGAAGGGCGCCAGCCGCAGCGCATCGGCGCCCGGGCGCATCAGAAGCAGGATGGCCAGGGCATAACCGACGAAGATTAGCACCAGCGCGATATCGATCGCCTCGCGCCAAACGGCCATCAGCAGCAGGATAAGGGCGGCGGGCACGGCATGCAGCGCCACCCGCGCCGGCAGTGGCCGCCGGCTGGTCCGCACCAGCCGGGAAACCCCGGCATAGGCAAGCGGCGGCACCATCGCCGCAATCACCGGCGCGATCAAGCCGATGGCCTGCACTCCATATCCCCAACGCAGGCCGGAGAGCACGGATTGCAGCGCGGCGAGCAGGATGAGCGCCAGAAACGGCCGGTTCGGCACCGCCTCCTCGTCGCGCCTGAGGACCGTGACGAAAAGGACAAGCAGCAGCAGGGCAACGGCGAAGGGAAGCGGAATAAACAGCATGGCCTGACAGGATCGTGGCGAATAGGCGGCCATCATTGCCGAGATCGTCGCCGGGCGCGACCTCCATCATGTTTTAGGACGTGTTTTAGATGGGGATTTTGTGGGGGATCCGCCTGGATCAGCGGCCATCCAGGAACGCCAGCACCCGCGTGGTGAGGAGCGCGGTCGCATCCGCATCATAGGACGGCAGCGAACTGTCGGCGAAGTAGTGCTGATCGCCGGGGTAGAGGAAAAGCTCCGCGTCCTCGACCTTCGCCACGATCTCGCGGGCGGCATCGATGTCACCCTCGCCGACAAAGATCGCATCGTTGTCCATGCCGTGGATCTGGACAGCCACTCCCTCCGGCCAGGGCCCGAAAGCCCATTCGCCGCTGATCGGCAGGCAGGAGTAAAAAAGCAGAGCCCCGCGGGCGCCAGGCCGTGTCTGTGCCAGCTTCTGCGCGGGCAGCACGCCGAATGAGAACCCGGCATAGACCAGTTCGCGAGGCAATTCGTCGGCAAGCCGGACGCCGCGCTCCCGGATGGCGTCGAAGCCGATCTCGCCGATATAGGCAAGCCCCTCCTCGATGCTGTCGAATATGCGCCCGTCGAACAGGTCAGGCGTGTGCACGATGTGGCCGGCGGCCGTAATCTCGTCAGCGAAGGCGCGCACGCCAGGGGTCAGCCCTTGAGCGTGGTGGAACAGCAAAATCTCGGCCATATTTGCTCCGGTTGAGATGGTCGCACCTGATGACCGATATCTAAGGCGCGGCACCGAAGAAGGCGAGCCGGGTGAAGATCGTATAGTCCGCTTCCGAGACCATCAGTGCCACGAAAACCAGCACCAGCACCGGCGGCAGCAGGATGGCGTAGACCAGCGCCAGCCGTTCCCAGGCCATATGCATGAAGACGGCGACGATCAGCCCGGCCTTCAGCATCATGAACAGCAGGATCAGCGTCCAGCGAAGATAGCCGTGGATCCCGAGATAATCGACCATATAGGAAAAGGCGCTGAGCACGAAGAGCAGGCCCCAGACGAAGAAATAGAGCCCGATCGGATGCTGCTGCCCGTGATCTTGTGCATGCGGGGCCTGTGCATGTGGGCTTTGCCCATGCGCTGTTGTCTCGCTCATGACGACCTCACCACAGATAGAAAAACGCGAAGATGAAGACCCAGACCAGGTCGACGAAATGCCAGTAGAGACCCATGATCTCGACGGCCTCGTAGCGCCCTCTCCGGCTGGTGAAGAAGCCGCGCCGCTCCACGTCGAAATCGCCCCGCCAGACCTTGCGGGCGGTAATGAGGAGGAAGATGACGCCGATCGTCACATGGGTGCCGTGAAAGCCGGTGATCATGAAGAAGGTCGAGCCGAACTGTGCGGCCCCCCACGGGTTCCCCCAGGGGCGCACGCCTTCGGTGATCAGCTTGGTCCATTCGAAGGCCTGCATGCCAACGAAGCATGCCCCGAGAAGCGCCGTCAGCAGCATCAGCACCGCGGTCTTGTGGCGGTCGCGGCGATAGCCGAAATTGACCGCCATCGCCATGGTGCCGCTGCTCGAGATCAGCACGAAGGTCATGATCGCGATCAGGATCAGCGGAACATCCTGCCCGCCGATATGGAGCGCAAAAACCTCGCTCGGATTGGGCCATGCGACGGGCGTCGACATGCGGGCGGTCATATAGGCGATCAGAAAGCAGCCGAAGACGAAGGTGTCGCTGAGCAGAAAGATCCACATCATCGCCTTGCCCCAGGAGGCGGTCTTGAAGGCGCGCTGATCCGAGCTGAAATCGGCGGCGACACCGCGCAGACCGGCCGGCCGCAGCCCTGGCTCGCCATGCGTCTCGATAGTCTGTGCCATCTGCAAACCTCCTGGTTCAGCCCCTATTTCAACAACGTCCGGCAGAGATCGACGAAATCATTCGCCCAGCCGGCAAAAAGCGCAAAAAGCAGGAGCCAGACGGCGAGCATGAAATGCGAGTAGATGGTGGAAAGATCGACGCTGAGGCGCAGCCTTTCCGGCGCGACGTCGGTTGAGAATGCCTTGACCGTCGTGTGCGTGAGCACGGCAAGCCCGCCGAAAATATGCAATCCGTGCAGGCCGGTCAGCATGTAGAAGAAGCTGTTGGCGGGGTTGTCGGCAAGCACGTAGCCGGCGGCCGTCAGTTCCCGCCAAGCCTGGATTTGTCCGACGAGGAAGAAGACCGCAAGCGCAAGTCCCGTCACAAGCGCCGGCCGCAGGGCTTCCATGCGGCCGTGCCGCGCTTCTCGTTTGGCCCATTGCAGCGCGGCACTGCTCAAGGCCAGTGCTGCCGTGTTCACCCAGAGCAGGCGCGGAATGGGCATCCCCCACCAGTCCGCCGACGCCATGCGCATGAAATAGGCGCTGACGGCAAGGCTGAAGAGCGCGCCGACGACGCCGAGAAACACGAAGAGGCCGATCTTCACCGCCGGCACGGCTGGCCGATCGGCGCCGTCATGAGCCGGCAGCCGCACCGACCCCGTCTCCAGCCAGGGCTTGGATGTCAGCCGCTGCCCGGAAAGCCACCAGATGATGATGGCGGCGACTGCGGCAAGAAAGACCAGGATGACGTTCATGCCGGAACCTCCCGGGTGACGCCATCGCTTGCCGGCACTGTCTGCGGGATGAAGTCCTCAGCCGCCCCGGGCACGCTGTAATCATAGGCCCAGCGGTAGACGACAGGCAGATCCTTGCCCCAGTTGCCATGTGCCGGCGGCGTCTGCGGCGTCTGCCATTCGAGCGTCGTTGCCCGCCACGGATTGCCGCCTGCCTCCCTGCCCCGGAAAAGGCTCCAGACCAGATTGAACAGGAAGACCATCTGCCCGGCCCCGACGATCAGCGCCATTACCGTGATGAAGATGTTCAGCGAATGGGCCGAAGGCGGAACGAAGGCCGTCTCTCCCATCTCGAAATAGCGGCGCGGCACGCCGAGCAGGCCGAGATAATGCATCGGGAAGAAGATCGCATAGGTGCCGAGGAAGGTGATCCAGAAGTGGATATGGCCGAGCATGTGGTTCAGCATGCGACCCGTCACCTTCGGATACCAGTGATAGATCGCCCCGAAGATGACGAGGATCGGCGCCACCCCCATGACCATGTGGAAATGCGCGACGACGAACATCGTATCCGACAGCGGCACGTCGACGACGACATTGCCGAGGAAGAGGCCGGTCAGGCCGCCATTGACGAAGGTGACGATGAAGGCGAGCGCAAACAGCATCGGCAGCGTCAGGTGAATGTCGCCGCGCCAGAGCGTCAGCACCCAGTTATAGACCTTGATCGCGGTGGGCACGGCGATGATCAGCGTCGTGGTGGCGAAGAAGAAGCCGAAGGCCGGGTTCATGCCGCTGACATACATGTGGTGCGCCCAGACGACGAAGCTCAAGCCGCCGATAATGACGATCGCCCA